>NZ_JAZHBO010000009.1:0-218 GCF_036541335.1 Aquilutibacter rugosus
GGACTTGGTCAGCGTGATTGCAGGCGCAGCCGCCAACGGCGTCGAGGTGCCGTCGGGGTCAGAAACCGTTGCCGTGGTGGCACCCGGTGCAGTACCCGATGCGGTTGCCGTGTTATCGACCTTGCCGGCATCGACTTCGGTCTGCGTGATGGTGTGCGTACCAGTACACGTCGTCGATGCACCCGGAGCCAACGTCGAAGCAGCACAGGTAGCCGCCG
>NZ_JAZHBO010000001.1:0-205000 GCF_036541335.1 Aquilutibacter rugosus
CGCCACCGAAACGCTCGGCGCCGATCTTGGTCAGTGCGGCGGTCAGCGTGGTCTTGCCGTGGTCAACGTGACCGATGGTGCCGACGTTAACGTGCGGCTTGGTGCGTTCAAACTTACCCTTTGCCATGAGGAAATTCCCAAAAAATAGCGTGGATTAAAAAACTGGTGCTCACGAATGGAATCGAACCATCGACCTCCTCCTTACCAAGGAGGTGCTCTACCGACTGAGCTACGTGAGCAGTAAGACAAGCAACACAGGAAAGTGCAATGGAGCGGGAGAAGGGAATCGAACCCTCACTAGAAGCTTGGAAGGCTACTGTTCTACCATTGAACTACTCCCGCGCAAAGTTGCTTGGGTACTGCACAACCGGGTGGTAACTCCGGCTGTTTCACAGCTCCATACGGAGCTCCATCCGCCCGAAGGCAAAATGGTGGAGGGAGGTGGATTCGAACCACCGAAGGCGTAAGCCAGCAGATTTACAGTCTGCCCCCGTTGGCCGCTTGGGTATCCCTCCAATGAGCCCAGCATTATACGGGTGTTTTTTTCGCCGTGTCAACGGTTTGGAACAATTTCCAGCAATCGGCCGTCATCCTCGTCGGTCAGGACCAGAATTCGCCCTGCAGCCGTGACCCGCACATCCCGAATGCGCCATCCTGAGTCCGTTAGAAGGCGCTCAGCCTCGGTCACTTTATCCCCGTCCAGAGTCAGTCGGATCAGGCTTTTATCGGCCAATGCACCGACCAGCAGGCTATTGTTCCACGCATGTTCCGGACGATTCACAACGAAAGCCATACCGCTGACACCGGGTGACTTCATCCACACGTGATGCGGCGGCTCGGTTCCGGCAATGTATGCTGCCTGAGTCTGCGGATACGGCCTGCCTGTGGCGTAATCCATGCCGAAACTGGCAATGGGCCATCCGTAGTTTTTGCCGGCCTGCAAGACATTGATTTCATCGCCACCGCGCGGGCCATGTTCAGCTGCCCACACCTTGCCGGTACGCGGATCCATGGCCATGGCCTGCACATTGCGATGCCCGAACGACCAGATGGTTCTGCGCACACCGACACCGGAGGCGAACGGATTATCCGCAGGCATCGCACCATCAGCATGAAGTCGAACAATCTTTCCCTGCAGCACTTCGAGATCCTGCGCCAGCTCCTTCTGATTGCGCTCCCCCTGACTGATCCACAACATACCGTCACGATCAAACACAAGACGCGAACCAAAGTGCATTCCGCCGCCGAGTTTCGGCAGCTGCCGATAGATCACGCGGAAATCCCGCAACTGATTGCCCTGCAACTCGCCGAAGCCGACCGCCGTACCTGCAAGACCTTGCGCATCTGCCTCGGCAAAACTCAAGTACACCCGATGCGATACCGCAAAATCGGGTGCGACCGCGATATCCAGTAAACCGCCCTGCCCTTGTGCAAAGACCTCGGGTGTGCCGCTGATTTCATGGCGGCGGCCATGCGCGTCAATGCGGAGCAGTTTGCCCTCGCGCAACGTGATCAGCAGATCACCGCCAGGCAGTTCTGCGACGGACCAGGGATGTGACAATTCGGTGTGCAGTTCCCGGAACACCGCCCCACCGCCGGCATCCCGCCATGCAGTTGCCGGCACGGATGCGTACTCAGTAGCGATTGTCTTACCCTGACTGGTCTCCGCCGCCGGCATGCCCGCATAGCCGTCACACGCAGCAATCGCCAATACTGCTGCTATTGAACTGGCCGTCATTCTCATCAATCGCTCCTATCGGTAGCCCGCAGCCTGCAATTCGAACAGTTCCGCGTAGCGGCCGCCCTGCTCCATCAGCTCCGCGTGGGTGCCGCTTGCCTCCACTTTGCCGTCGGCCAGCACCAGGATGCGGTCGGCCATGCGAACGCTGCTAAACCGGTGCGAGATCAGGATCGCGGTCTTGTCATCGGAGAGCTCCTTAAAGCGCTCGAACACCTCGAACTCGGAGCGCGCATCCAGAGCTGCAGTCGGCTCATCGAGAATCATGACTTGCGCATCGCGCATGTAAGCCCGTGCGATGGCTATCTTCTGCCACTGACCGCCACTCAAGTCCACGCCTTCCTTGAAGCGTCGGCCGATGACCTGGTCGTAGCCGCGTTCGAGGCCGGCAACGACCTGATCGGCCATACCGCGTCGCGCCGCATCCTCGATGCGGCTGCGATTAGTCATGTCCTCGACCTGACCGACACCGATATTTTCTGCGGCCGTCATGTGATAACGCACAAAGTCCTGAAAAATCACACCGATATTTGCACGCAGGTCGTCGAGATCGTACTCGCGCAGGTCAATGCCATCAAGAGTAATGCGTCCCTCGTCCGGATCGTAGAGACGAGCAAGTAGCTTAACCAAGGTAGTCTTGCCGGCCCCGTTCTCACCGACCAATGCCAACACCTCGCCGGCGTGCAATTCAAAACTCAGATGACGCAACGCCCAGCGGTCGCTGCCCTCGTAACGGAACCCGACATCATCAAACACAAAGCCCTGTCTGATTGGCGAAGGCACCGGCAATGCATTGGGTTTGCTGATGATTTCAGGTTGAATGCGGAAGAACGAGTACAAGTCGTCGAGATAAAGCGCTTGCGATGCAACCTGTGAGAAGCCCGTCAGCAGGCTTTCCAGGAGCTGCCGCAGGCGGCGGAATGAACCCGCCAGGAACGTCAGGTCACCAATGCTGAAATCGCCGCGAACGGTACGCCAGGCAATGTATGCATATGCAATGTAGTAACCGAGCGTACCCAGGGCAGACAGCAAGGTGCCCCAGAATGCACGGCGCGCCGCGAGCTTGCGGTTGGCATCAAAGAATTTTTGCGAAAGAAACCGGAATCGTTCGATAAAGAACCGATTCAAGTTAAAAATCTTGACTTCCTTGGCGGTCTCGACACTGGATCCCATCTGCCGCAGATATTCGAGCTGGCGACGTTCCGGCGTCCACTGAAAGTTCAATGAGTAGTTCTGCGCATTGAAGTGCGATTCGCCAATGAATGCCGGCAGCAATGCAACCGCCAGCAACACGATCAGCCACGGCGCGTACGCCAGCAGACCGGCGCCAAACGTCAGAATGGTAATCAGATCCTGTGCCTGACCGAACAGCTGCGACATCAGACTCATGCGCCCCATGGTCTGGCGGCGCGCCCGTTCCAGCTGATCCTGCAGATCGGCGTTCTCGAAATCCTCGAGATCCAGGGTCGACGCATGCTCCATCAGCCTGACCGAGGTGGCGTTAGTGAACATCTCGGACAGCACCGAGTCCACATAGCCCGACAGCCGACCGAACAGATCGTTCGCTACCGCCAGTGCGAATTCAAGCCCAAGGAACAGCAGCAAGTCGTTCAGCGCGCCATTTTGCAGCGCCAGCATCAGGTCATCGGTGACACCAACACCGACCAGGCGAATCGCCTCGTCAATGATCAGCTTGCCGATATACAGGGTGATGATCGGAAACAGCGCGCGCAGCAGTCGGATGATCACCGCCGCAATGGTCAGCGATTTGCTGGTCGACCAGATTTCGGCCAGAAACGGCCGGATATTGCGCATCGCGCTGAAGCGTTCGCGCAGATTCAGTTGGGCTTGGGGCAATGGAGGTGGCATCGGAATTTAGGCTACCACCGGCCTCGTTAAGATGGCTATAAGGCGGACGCGGTGCTCAATACACATCGCGGCGGTAGCGGCCGGTTCGCGCTAGGTCGTCGACCGTTGTTGAGCCCAGCAAGTCGCGCAGAATACGGTCGACGTCGGTCGCCATGCTGGCCCGACTTCCGCAGACCATCAGGGTGGCGCCCTGCTCGATCCAGGACTGCAACTGCGCTGCCCTGCTTTGCAACCGCTGCCAAACGTACTCCCCGTCGCCATCGCGCGAGAAGGTCACATCGAGATGTTGCAGAGTGCCGGCATCGGCATAGGCCTGCAACTCTTCACTGAAGAATGCGTCGTGATCACGCTGACGCTCGCCGAACAGCAGCCACATCGGCCCGCCACCACGACGAATCCGCTCGCGCAGTAGCGAACGCAAGCCGGCGATCCCGGTGCCGTTGCCAATCAGAATCAGCGGGCTCGCATTATCCTGCGGCAGATGAAAACTGGGATTGCTGCGGATTCGCAATGCCATGCGCGCCCCAATCGGCCAGTGCCGGCACAGCAGTCCGCTCATCGCCCCAGGCCGTCCCGCCGAGTCATGCATCAGCCTCACCAGCAGTTCGATGGCACCATCCTGCTCAATAGAGGCAATCGAATATTCACGCCATTGCGAGGCGGCCGCGTCCGGCGCGGGCAATGCGCCTTGCTCGTCCAGAACCGCGACCTGCACGATGTCGCCCGCCTGCCACGACGGCAATGCCAGTTCGGTGCCAAGTCGAATCCGATGCGCCTCACCGCCGAGGCTACCGGGATTCAGCAATTCACGTTGCATCAGCTGTCCGTAAACGAAGGGCGCACGGGTTGTCTTCATGGAGCCGGCCTCGTGTGCTCCGAACTGACGCAAGACCGGTTGCCATTGCTCCAGCGCTTCAGGATCCAAATTGTCGACGGCAATCCACGGTCGCGCTGCTCTTGCACCCGAGGCATCCAACCATTGCGCCACCCGCTGACCAAAGGCGCAGAACTGCGTATAGCTGCGATCACCCAAGGCCAGCAGTGCATAGGTATGATTGCCCGCAAATTGCAACGGCTGCTCCAATGTCTGCAGGAAGGCCAGCGCCTCGTCGGGGGCATCGCCTTCGCCGGTGGTGCTTACGATCCACAACGAACGCGCAGCGTTCTGCAATGTATCCGAGTGCAGCTCGCCAATCGGGCACAGCTCAGCGGCCACGCCACTACTCCTTAAGGTCTGCACGGTCTGCTGTGCCAGTGCAGTCGCCGTACCGGTCTGACTGGCATGCACCACCAGTACCGTTTGCGCGCTCATGCCGGTGTGGTTGATAGCCGGTGTGCGACTGCGGCGAACCCACCACCAGGAGATCACGGCGTAGGCAGTCATCAAGCCGGCTGCGAGCCACCAATGATTGCGCTCGGTAGTCCACAGCAGCGAAGGCTGCAGCGAGATGAGTGCTGCAGCTGTAGCGAACAGCAGCAGCAGCGCCAGTCCGTTGAAGATCACGCGTAAGTTCATGCATCCACCAGCAGAGGCTCGAGAGCGGGCGTACAGTGTTCGGTGACTGTGGTGCCTTCGCGCACTACAAATCGGGCGGGAATATTTAAAGCCGTTGCACGTTGTAAGCCGATCGACGGCCCCAGCACTGCCAGCGCTGTAGCCCAACCGTCAGCACGCATGGCCGAGTCCGCTACGACAGTTACTGCACTTACCGCCGCGGGGATGGGTTCAGCGGTGCGCGGATCGAGACTGTGCGAGACCCAACGGTCGCCGCGACGTTCGCCGTGCCAAAGGTCACCGGTCGTAGCGACGGCGCCCTGCCCCAATGCAATGACACGTGGCTGCACGCGGTCGGTCTCGTCGCCACTTTCCAGCAGAATGTTCCACGGTGCGCCGCGTTCGGACGTGCCCATCGCGACCAGTTCACCGCCCACTTCGACCAGCGCGTTGCGAATGCCCAACTCACTTAAGCGCATCGCGACCCAGTCAGCGGCAAAACCCTTGGCAATGGCAGACAAATCGAGATGCAGTCCGCCGGGCTGACATACGGACAGACTTGGCGCATCCAGTCGAAGGCGATGCCAACCCGACGCATGACGCGCCGCTTCGAGTGAAGCCGCGTCCGGAATGCCGGCGCTGCCTGCGATGGCATTGGCGCCAAATCCCCACAGACCGACCAGTCGGCCAATGGTGGGGTCCAAGGCACCATCGCTGGCACGGGCGATATCCAGCGCACACTCGAGCACGCTAAAGAACTCGAACGACACGCGATGCCAACTACCCGGCGCACCGCGATTGTATTGCGAGATCTCAGAGTCCGGCTCCCATGTGCTCATCTGTGCGATGACGCGATCCAGACAGTGTTCAATGGCCTGATGCAAACGACGCAGATCGCTTGCGGGCGGGCATTGCATCACGACACTCCAGCTCGTGCCCATGCTTTCGCCGCCCAAGCGCGCCCAATCACTCATGCTCAACGAAACCTTGCACTTACTCGGGCAGGACTTCGTAGGTGGCGACATAAGTCAGACGACGTTCCTTGGCCTGCTTGAGCGAGGTCTTGGCATCGGACGTTGCCGTTTCCAACCAGTACATGCCCGGCTCGGCAAATTCGACACTGAAACGGCCCTGCGCATCGGTCTTGACCTTGATCTCGTCCTGGCTGTTGCGATAACGCGTGGCACCGCGGACGATCTCCACATCGATGCCGGCAGCGGGCTGGCCATCAAGCAGCAGTTGGAACTGTCCGGTTTCGCCGGTGACCAGATCATTGGGATGACCTTGCACCACAACTTCGAGTCCCTGTCCGACCGGCTTGATCGCCACATCGTTCGGGTTGCCATTGGTCACAAAGGTTTCAATGCGACCCAGCGACTGCATCACTTTCAGATCGGTTGCATTGGCCGGTACCGCGGCAGCAAACTCTGCAGGGTTACCACGCCAGCGCTTGGGCTTGCCGTCTTCCGTCCAGCTTGCAGAAAGACCGCTATTGACCGCAGCAATGCGATAGGTGCCCTGTTGACGCAACGACAGATCGAACACGCTGCGGTACTTAAGCGTCGAGCCATTCTCAATTTCGACCTTGGAACCATCGGGCGCGGTGACGGCAATGCGATCCAAGCCCAGCGGCACGTGATTGAAATAGAACAGATCGTTGGAGATGGCGGCATCGAAGGTCACCACCGGCGATTCCCCGGAATTCACCGTTTGCGAAGGCAGGATCCACGCCTTATGAGCCAGCGCCAGGGACGGCATCAAAGCCAGCAAGGCGGAAATTGCGAGGACTTTAGTTTTCAGTTGCATGAGTGTGCTCCGTTCGATGTGCAATTAGGGCTTAATGGCGACGGCAATGGCGCCGAGTTCGGCCTTACCTTTGGCCGTAGCGGTAGACGACTTACCCGGTGCAATCACGACCGGCACTTTGACCAGCTCGCGGCCGCCGACTTCGCGTACGGCTTCGATGACCAGCGTGTAATTGCCGGGAGCAACGCGCGACAGCTGGGCTGCCGAATACTTGATCGACTGACGACCGGCAGGACGGGTGGGCCCCGAGATGCCATCGACCGGAACTTTCAAGCTGCGACCGCCTTTGCGCCACCACTGACGCAGGTCCGGCAACCACTTGGTGCCAGCGCCCTCTTTGCCGGTGGTCTGCTGATACCAGACCGACAGATTGGCGGCCATTTTCTGATCGGCATCTTCGAGCCAGACCGCGATATAGGGACGGTGATATTCCGCAACGTTCAAGCGCGGGATCTCGACGCTGACTGTCATTTCAGTGGCAGCCGCATCATGCGATGCCACCAGGATCGAACCCACCAGCAAGGTGGCACCAACAGGGAGAGTGGTACGGGACATGAGCAACCTCAGTGAATAAACAGAAGTAACAGGATCAGCGGGACCATCAGACCCAGACCGACCAGCGGCCAGGTCATGCGGCGCTGCCGCGCGTGGAATACCAGTAGAAACAGGCCGCTGATGCAAAACACCAGGCAGCCAACGGCCAGCACATCGATGAAGGCATTCCAGGCGGTGCTGGTATTGCGGCCCTTGTGCAGGTCATTGAGATAGGAGATGAGGCCGCGCGTCGTGTTTTCAAACTCCACAGCGCCATTGGCACGATCGATACTCAGCCAGGCGTCACCGCCGGCACGTGGCATGGAGACATAGACTTCGGTCTCGCTCCATTCTGCTGTGCCGGTCGCTACCGTTTGCCGGGTACGATCCTGCAGCCACCGCGCCACAGCGTCCGGGATCGGGTCGTTATTCGAACCCTGCAATTGCTTCAGCATCGGGCCCGGTAGTTGCGCCGACCCCGTCACGACGGTCGGGGTGCCTTCGATACGGGTCGCATGATTGAGCGTGATGCCGGTGACTGCGAACAGCAGCAAGCCGACTAAACAGACTGCTGAGCTGATCCAGTGCCACTGATGCAGGGTTCGCATCCAGTAGCCGCGGCGGCGTTGGGAATCGGTCGAGGTTGCGCTCATACTTGGGCCCATTGACGCAGTAGATTGTGATACACGCCGGTCAGTTGCACGATGGCTTGCTCGTCGGCATCGGACTGCCTTAGCGCCTGAATGGCGGTATCCATATCGAACAGTAGCGAGCGCTGCTGCGGATCTCGGACCATGCTCTGCACCCAAAAGAAGCTTGCCAGACGCTGACCTTGCGTCACCGGCGTGACCTGATGCAAAGACCCGGCGGGATACAGAATGGCATCACCGGCTGCGAGCTTGACGTCGTGCTCGCCGTAGGTGTCACGGATCACCAGCTCACCACCCTGATAAGTGTCGGGATCGCTCAGAAACACCGTGCAGGACAGATCGCTACGCAAATGGGTCTGCGCATCGACCTGCATCACGGCGCCATCGACGTGCATCCCGTAAGTGCCGCCCTGCTGATAGCAGTTAAAACGCGGCGTCAGAATGCGTAGCGGCAACGCAGCGGCAAAAAACAGCGGATGCCGACGTACTGCAGTTTCAATCAGGGCCGACAGTTCGGCTCTCGCCGGATCATCAGCGTCCACCTGCAGATTGCGCTTAACCTGAGCGCCCTGCGCGCCAACAGTCTGCCTGCCATCGGTCCATGTTGCCGATTCCAGGCCATGACGGATGGCCTGCAACTCGTCAGCGGTCAGAACTCCCGGAATGTGTAGCAACATGTGCGGCTCCTGCAAATCGGTTAGAAGCGGAAGTCGGCGGTCAGCGTGAATGTGCGCGGCGTGCCCGGCAGATAGCGGTAACCCGACTTGTTGATCGAGGCCACGTACTGCTTATTAAACAGGTTATAGGCATTCAGGCGCAGACTCAGGTCCGGCGTGACATCGAACGAAGCCACGGCATCCCACACGGTGTACGACTTGGTGAATGCGGGCGTGCCGACGGCGCCATCGGTACCGCGATGCAGGCCTTCGTTGTAACGGGCACCACCACCCAAGGTCAGACCAAACGGGAATCGATAGGTCGTCCACGTGGTGATCGCAGAACCCGGGGTGTACGCGAGATCACTGGTGCCATCGGCAGTCACACCGGCGCCCTTAGTCACTTCGGTATCCATATAGGTATAGCCGGCGGAAACAGACCAATGACGCGTCAGATTGCCGGTTGCAGTGAGTTCGGCACCACGCACCAGCTTTTCACCGGTCTGCGTCGGATTGCCGTTGCTGTCCAGATCCTGCGTGTTGATCTCGTTCAATACTTGCGTGCGGAACAGCGCGGCATCCACAAAGAAACGATCACGGTTGAAGGCAAATTTGGCGCCGATTTCCGCTGTGCGAGCCTGTTGCGGATCCATGTTCGGATTATTGAGATTGTTCGCTGCGGCACTCAGATCGAAGTTCGATCCACCCGGAGGCTGCTGGGACACCGCAAAGTTGGTGTACAGGTTCACCGTCGGGTTGAGCTTGTAAACGGCGCCGAGCTTCCAGTTCAGCAGCGTGTCCGACGATTCCAGGTCGACACCGGGAACCACAGTCCCGAGTGCGTTGGTGCCGCAGTTCTTGGCATTGACCGTACAGGCCACCGAATTACGAAACGCGGTTTTGTAGCGATCGGCACGCAATCCGCCCGTCACCAGCAAGTGCTCACCAATACTCAAAGTGTCGAAGGCATAGACGGAGGCCGTTTGCGTCTTGCCGTAGCCATCCGCACCGTTATACGCCCAAGTCAGACCGGTCGCATTCCAGTCGGGCTGATAGAGATTGGCCGGCGTCCAGATCGTACCGTTCGTGGCGGCACGACCCAGCGAAGCCTGCTTTTCGCGCGTCAGTTCAATACCGGTGCTCAATGCGTGCCCGATATTGCCGGTCTTGAAATTGGCATTGACATTGAACTGATTGGTAAGAATCTCGTTAGTGACATCCTTAAAGGTCGGATTACTGCGACGCAGAGTGTAGCTGCTCAGATCATTGACGTCGGTATAGCGAATGTTGCCCAACGCACCTGTGCCGATGTTGTTACCGGTACTCATGAACGCCGTCAGCATATAGTCCTGATGCGTCTCGCCCCAACGCAGCGTGTTCGAGATCAGCAGGTTGTCGGAGACTTCATGCTCCACACGCAGCGTGGCCATCTTGCCGGTGGTGTCTTCGTAATCCGATCGCGTTCCGTAGAAATTGCTCGGATCGACCGGATGGCCGACCAAGGCCTCCAGACCCGGTTGCGGAGTCCAGCCCGGGAGACCAATGGTCGGCACGTAGCCGTCGGGTACGTTGTTTTGCTGCACGTACAGTAAGTTCAGATAGGCACGCGTATCGGTGTCCAGGCCAAAGCCAAGCGACGGCGCCACACCCCAGCGTTGATTTTTGACGTGATCACGACCGGGGACACCACTGTCCTGCCCCACCACATTGACACGCAAGGCGGCACCGGGCAGCGACAAGGGCGTATTGATATCAAACGTTGCGCGACGCTGGGCATCCGTCCCTACAGTGACCGAAGCCGATGCATCGCGGCGCAGCTTGGCGCGCTTGCTGACCATGTTGATGGCACCACTGGGCGGCGTACGGCCATTGTCGGTACCGGCCGGGCCCTTGAACACTTCGACACGTTCGACATTAAAGAGATCGCGCGCGACCGAACCGATGTCACGAACGCCATCGACAAACAGACTGGATGAAGAATCGAAGCCGCGCATGTACACGGTGTCGCCGGTGGCAGTGTTGCCGTTTTCGCCTGCATAGAACGTGCCGACGCCGGGCGAATTGCGCAGTGCCTCAGTCAAGGTCGTCGCGCCCTGCTGATTGAACAGATCTTTAGTGATGACCTGGATGGTTTGCGGCGTGTCCTGCAATTTCTGAGTGAACTTGTCGGAATCAGCATGATCCGGAATGTGCTCGCGCTTGCCCTTCACTTCGACATGGCCCAAATGCTTGACGTGGGCATCGCCAACCAGTGCCTCCGCATTGGCAGCGAAGGCCATGCCGAGACCCGTGGCCAATGTGGCGCCCGCCATGACGGAGCGGGACAGGGATTGATGAGGAGCGAGCTTGCGGGATTTGATCATTGAATGGATACGTCCGATTGCATGAATTGCGGCGGCCTTGGGCCGTGGACATATCTTAAATGATAATGATTCTTATTTCTACACTAATTCTCAATTGTTTTTAGGAAGGCCGGGCTGGCCTTCCCTATGGAGAGGCGACCTGTCGGAGCTCGGTGCGTGTAAGCGGCCACATGGTTTGCAAAATCGGGACACTTGGTTTGCGAAGTCAGTTTAGCGGGCCGCTGTATGCCGATCGCCTAGATTTTGCGTTCAGATTACCTACACCCTAACAAGGTTGATTCTGACAGCAAAATCAGAATCCGCTGACAGACACCAAGCTGAGGCTACTGGATCATGTCATTTTGGCCCGGAGACCCTCATGAAAGAAGAACAAGCGACCTTAATAGCGGCCCTGCTCTGCTGCCTGCGCCTCGCGCTTCACGATCTGAACCCCGACCTTGCGGAGGTCGTGATGCATGTCGAGTCGCTCCTGGAGACCTCGTTGGACCCCAATTCGAACGGGGTTTGAAACCGCTCCGAAGCCCGTTCAAATTGCATTGGGAGTCTATTAGTAGTTGCGAATCGCCAGCTCCCCTACCGTGGGGCTCTTGCCCTGTCCTCCAACACTGTACGCGATCTGCAGACGGCTCGTCTTGAACCCCTTAAATACGGCGCGCATGTCCGGGTGGTCGTTGACCGTCAGGAGGCACTTGCCGGCCATCGTCCGCATGACGTCAGCGAGCTGCTGATACTGCTCCATGCCGAACTCGACACCGTAGCCAGCCGTCTGCCAATAGGGCGGATCCATGAAGAAGAACGTGCCGGGCGAGTCGTAGCGCTTGACCGTCTGTTGCCAGGACTCGTTCTCGACAAAGACTCTGGCCAGCCGCAGGTGGGCGGTCGACAAATCCTCCTCGATCCGGAGCAGGTTCAGCCGGGGCGGGCTGGTCTTTGCCACCCCAAAAGTCTGGCCGGTGACCTTGGCACCAAAGGCGACCTTCTGCAGGTAAAGAAACCGGGCGGCTCGTTGGATGTCCGTTAGCGTGTCTGCCCTGGATCGGAGAAGCCGGTCGAACTCCTCCCGGCTGACGAGCTGCCAGCGGAACTGGCGGACGAGTTCGTCTAGGTGATGCTGAACGCAGCGATAGAGGTTCACGATGTCGCCATTGATGTCGTTCAGAACCTCCACCTTGGCAGGGTCAGCGCGCATGAACAGGAGTGCGCCGGCTCCGGCAAAGGGCTCGACGTAGCAGGTGTGTGAATTGTCAAAGAGCGGGAACAGCTTGTCGGCGAGACGGCGCTTGCCGCCGGGCCAAGGGATGATTGGTTTGGTCATTGTTAGTAGTCTCATTCAGTGGGATTTGGGTGGGCCAGAATCTCCGTGCTCCCCGGGAGCAACGGAGCCCTGGCCGATCCACGTGAATGAGACGTGGTGCTGGCGGCGGCCGGCCACTTGGCGGTGGCTGGCCGTCGCTTCGTTTTAGGGGATTTCTTCGACGGTCACGGTCGTGCCGTACCAGTCACCTCCTCGGTGTGAAATGGCCGCCATCCGGCCAATGCCGAACAGCAGCGTGTCTTCAATTTCGGGCTGATCCACCGCACCAGCAGGCGTGTTGTGACGGACGATCGCGATGGTGCGAGCGGACTCTGGAAGCATGGCCCTCCGGAGCGTCTCCCAGTCCTGACCGTTGGTCAGGCCGCCCTGCCGTGCGATGGCTTTTGTCTGCGGCGTCAATGCGCTCTCAAAGCGCCTGTAAGGAGTCTTTGAAGCGACGATCGGCCGGCTGCCTCGGGTACGACTGGCGCTCGATGGATCAACCAGTTCGTTGTCCCATTCGTCAACGTGCGGCATGTCCACCAGATCACCAAAGATGACCTCGCCGAGGTCAAAAAGCGTCCCCGCGGGAATACCGACCGACCCATTCACATCGTTGTAAATTACCACTCGGACTTCGGTAACGGTCGTCTGCCGTGTCGGCCGCCAGACAGCACCTACGTTCCCATCTCCAAGTCGAGCCGTTCGCACAGAACCGCTGCCTAGTGTGGCGCCGCCATTCCAGAGCTCAATATTGACTTTGACACCCGTAGGCAAAGATGTGTTCAGGAGTGCCGCAGCATTGACTGCGGTTGGCCCCGGCAGCGTGAACTTTAAAACGACGTGGTCAGTCAGTACCTGCCCTGTGGCAGTCATCCAACGCAGACGCGTCCGGCGGCCGGGTACGCCATCAATTAGCGCCGAGCCGGCATCTGCGGTCATGACGGCCGCGCCACTCTTGCTCGATGAGAGTGAGACCGTAGAGCCGCCTGCCATATTCATTCCCAAAAGCATGATTTACGCTCCCCATCCGACGATGTCGACCGTTCCCTTTACAGGGTCAAAAACGCACGATCGCACTAGAATTTTGCGTGCCTGCGCGGCGCCCTGACTATCCACGAAACGGACGCGGCCAACCTGGCCAGGTTGCGGCGGCACTGCACTTGTCCATGCGAACGTTCCGCGGTAGAAATAGCGGTTCACCGCGTACAGCGCGAGCACTCGGTCCAGTTCCGCACGAGCATGGCTTTCCGCCCAGAACACGCTGTTAAATGCATCGGCTGCGGCAAT
Source organism: Aquilutibacter rugosus (assembly GCF_036541335.1). NCBI lineage: Bacteria > Pseudomonadati > Pseudomonadota > Gammaproteobacteria > Lysobacterales > Lysobacteraceae > Aquilutibacter > Aquilutibacter rugosus. The sequence goes on from NZ_JAZHBO010000001.1 coordinate 13,696, forward strand.
GCGATCGTACATTCGAGAAACCGTGACCGGTGAGTAGACTCGTCCCTGATGAGTGGCCGTGAGGCGGTCACGAAGGGACTGCGGTACGTCCACGTAATCGGTGACCAAATCGCTCTCGGCCAGGACCTTGGCATTCGGTCTGAAATTCAGGGTGCGCGTCAGTCCAGGCGCGGTGTCGGGATCGCGCAGCAGGTCGCCCTCGAAGTCGTCGACGTCAAAGACCAGACTCGCATCCGCGACCGTTTCCGGATCAATTAGGCGGACCAGGCGCAGAACACCATCCGCTCCGCGGTAGCGCGCAGCGGTGAACGACGAGAGCACCGTGTCAATCGCTTTACCGACGCTCGTGGCGTCTGCCGAGTAGTAGCCCACGCCATAGCCGGTTGCGGCATCGATAGACTGCGCATCGGCAAGCGACCAAGCGGCCGAATTAGCGCGTTGCATCAGATCGGTCAGAGCTTGTGCCAGCGTTGCAGCCTGCGGACCCGCACCGAGTGACGAGGCATCACACGTGACCGGATTCTGGGGTGGCGACACGAACATCAGCTGCTGGCCACTGGCATCAGCGACCCACGTCCCGTTCTCCATCAAATCACCGCGATCGCGGACGGAGGTAACAGTGACACGCGAGTCCGCGACAAACTGCGTGCTTCCGTCGGCAGTACAAGACAGTCCGGGAACGTTAGCTACCGCACCGATGATGGCCGGCTGAACCTTCCACGCCTGTGCAGGCACATTGGGGGCAAAGACGCCTCGCGCGACTGGAGTGTCGAGAGCCTCATCGGCATCGGTCAGGTGCAGGACTTTGACGGTCTCGCTTTCGACTTCCACGCTGTCCAAGCGGAAGCGAGCGGCCACGGTAGCGGCCGCTCTCGTGCTGCCCGGTGCGGCAATGACGATCGCCACCGGCATGGAGCCGCTGTCGGCAGTGACCAGCGCGTCGAGCTGGCCACGCGGGTCGAACACGCGGCAGATTGCGCCGCCTGCAGCGTGGGATGCCTGCTCGTTCGACCACGGCCAGAAGGTGACACCCTGTGCGAGTGTGATGTCGTCGCTGTCGAGAATGCCTTCGTAACGGAGGTGTGGCGGGGTGTCCGTGGCGGCGGTGATGAACTCGCGATCGGCGAGGTAGACGGCCGCCGGAACGATCGGATTCGCTTGCCAGCCTGCGAGCTCGGCGGCGTTGGACGCGGGCCATTGTCCACTGTTTACGGCGGCGAAAAGTTGTCCGGACAGGGGTGCGGAGAGGCTGCAGGCGAAGTGCCAGCTAAAACCGGTCAGAATGACGCTGAGCGTCGCAATGAGCGCGCCGTTACGGTACAGCTCGATGGTACCTGCCGAGATATTGATTCGGATACCAACCGTGTCGCCTTTGACGACAAGTGGCAGACCGCTGCGCAACGTTGAGTTCCCTTGGGTGACGACACCAGCGTCCACGCGCCAGCCAATACTGTCGGCAGCACTGCCGAGCACGGCAGTGAGCGATCCGCCGGTTTGAATGATACCGACCGCCGCCACAAGGCTTGCATCGCCCCAGAATGCAAATCCTGCGCCACGAACACCGGTGGTCACAGAAACATCGCTGCGGGCGACCCGATTCAATCCAATTCCATCCGCGTTGGTGGCGAGTGTGACGCCACCGTCGCGCGCGACCAAGCCGGCGCCGATCGGTGCTGCAGCGAATTTTCCGTATACGGGCATTACCAGCCAATTCCCGCGATCGCGCTGCTGTTGGCGATGATGGCCATCATGTCGTCCACCGCGCCCTTTGCGATGCGCATTTTCTCGCCTTCGACATACTCGAACGCGGTTTGCTTTGCCGTGTCGAAGTACGTATCGCCAATGGCAGGCGGCGTGGTCGGCGCGGCATTCTCGAAGTCCGCCTCTTGATACGTGCCGACTTTCCGTACCCAGCCGGGGTTGAGCGTGTGCGTGTCGCCAAGGCTTGATGCCATGACCGTCTTGACGCTGCCAGCGGTGCGGCTTGGCCGCCCATCGGGTGCCGTCATGAAATTGCCATTCGCGTCCACCTCGAAGCATTGTGCGTCAATGGATATCGAACCGCTTGATGCGTCCACCAGCTTCATGGATACGCGGAAATACTTGCCGCCATCCTCGAAGTCCATGATTGTGCAGTTGGTGGGAATGGTCGCTGGGCGGTTGGGCAGTTCAGTTGCTTGCATGGTATTTTCCTTGTTTTAAGGTTCGTTCGGCGGAGGTCCAATCGGTCCGCCACCGCCGCCTGATGACCCACTGGACGGAATGGTGACGTAGCCAGCCACGACGATCCCATCGCCCTGCGTCATGACGAAGTTCGCCGATTCACTGGCCTGCCACGTGCGCGTGCCGCCGCTGTAGTCCGGATCGCTGGCGTAAATGACGTACGTCTTACCTACTGTCAGGCCCGTGACCGCGTTAGAGACGGCGCTGTAGTTGATGGACACGGAGCCGTAATTTGCCACGTGCGCGTTGACGGACACGCTGCCCGATGAAGTCGCCGCGAGCGTCGGAACGTTTCGGATCACGCCGTAGCTTGTGGCGCGGCTCTGTGGCAAATTGCGCTGGTCGCCGATGCGCTGGTTTGAGCCTGCAACGCGGAGACCGATGCGGCGGATGCCTGCGCTGTCAATGAGGTCTTCGTTGGCCGTCTTTCCATACACCGTGCCGTGCTGAACTTCGGTGTCGAGGTTGCTCAAACGTGCAACTAGGATGTCGTCGAAGTACGGCATGCAGACATTGCCGCTTGCAGGTGTCGAAATTGGAGCGCCCGTTGTGTTGTGAGCCGCTACGCCGATCCAGATTTCTGCCTTTGCCGCCCCCGTCGGAACTTGCCCCGTCGCGATATGTGGAACGCCCGCCATGCCATTCGCGCCGACATTGTTCCAGAGGTCAAAAGAGGTTTCTCCGACGTAGCCGCCACTTGCATTGAGGTAGATCAGGGCTACAAGGGTGCGCGTGGAAAGTCCGGCTGGGATTGCAACATCCGAATAGATGCCGACATACGCCTGCACTGTCCACCACTCGCCGGCATGGACCTCGATTTCGTAAGGCGTGTTTGCGAAGGACTCGACGCGACCATATGCAGGAACGTTAATTGAGTTGCCGATGGTTGCCAGCAACTTATTCGAGCCAGTCCGCGGTGCTGCGCCACTTCCGCTCTGCACCATAACTGAACCGCCACTTGCATCGTAAACTTTCCAGCCGTCAATCAGGTCTCCGGACGAGCGCCATTGGTTAAGGGCAACTCCGAGAAGGTTTGATTCAAACGATGCGTTCTGGATGGTGTTCTGACCTGCTGACATGCCTTTTGGGATGCCCGATTGCAGGGTGCTGCCCCGCACCTTTCCGTAGGTTGCACTGTCGTTAATCAGGTCGAGGTCATTCTTGCCTGCTACCAACTTGCCGTCGGTCTGCAAGCCCGATGTTGCGCGTGATGCAGCGGAGCCGATGTAAGCGCCGTCACGGATGCCAACTGCGGGGTCGTAAAGACCCGTCACCCGTCCTGTGGTGTCAACGTAGCCCGCACCTGTGCGGCGGAAATTCGTACCATCAACCAATACGTCAATGGACTTGCCCGCTGTTGCATCTGCACCGGCCTGCGCAGGTTTCAGCGATTCAACCGTTCCTCCACCGGAATACGTGATGTTTGTGGCGACCTTGCCAATCACCTCACCCGTTGCAAGGTCAACGCTGTTCTTGATGGACAGCCCGCCCTGATTTACGAATGACGTGACGCGCTTCGTCGTGCGGTTGAAGTCAGGTGATGCGGAAAGGTCTGCGCTTGCGCCGTTACCCGCTGCGGCGTAGTCGTACACCGTCTGCGTGGAAGTCGGACCGCTTGACGTGTACAGATTCGTGATGCGACCCGATGAATCCACGTATCCCGATCCAGTGCGCCGATACGTTGTTCCGTCGGCGAGGATGTCAATGGATTTTCCTGCCGTGACCTGCGCACCCGCTTCGGCAGGTTTGAGCGAATCCACCGTTCCGCCCGCCGTGTAGGTGATGTTGTTGGCGGTCCGGTTCGTGACATCGCCAGTGGCAAAATCTACGCTTCCCTTTCGCGCCAGTGCGCCCTCACCGTAGAAGCCGTTGATGCGCTTGTTCACCCGGTCGAACTGAGGCGCTGCGGTCAGGTCATCGGATGCGCCCTTTCCTGCACTTGCATAGTCGTAAACCGTTTGCGTGGAAGCCGGACCGCTTGAAGTGTAGACATTCGTGATGCGACCGCTTGCATCTGCATAGCCTGAACCGACACGGCGGAATGTGGTGCCGTCGCCAACGTTGTCGAGGTTCTTGTTGAAGTGGATCGTTTCACTGAAATCAACGATTGGCTTGCCGCCCGAAACACGGCTTTGAATCGTGCGCGAATAACCCCCGCCGTCCGCAATAGCCCCCAGGTTATTCTTGCCCGATACCAGTGTGCCGTCAGAATTGATGCCAGCCGCAACGCGACCATCCGTGAACTCCGTCGGCTTGCCGGTCGTGCCAGTCCAGGTCGACGAATTGCCAAGCCCCGCACCGTCCGTCAGTTGGTTGGTGTTAGTGACGTTCTTGCCCGTGATGCGCCACGCGCCACTTGTATACATTTGGGAAACGTTCGGCGTGACCGTATCGTTGACCCAGATCATGCCCTCGAACGGAACGGCTGGCATCGTGCCGCCGTACCAAATCGGGTTTGCGGTGGCGTTGTTTGCAGGCTTGCCACTTCCAGTCACGCCACTCCACGTCGAAGTGGAAGCAGCCGCTGCTTCAATCGCACGCACCAATGCTTCAAATTCGAGGTAGTAAGCCGACCAGTTTCCACGGTAGGTCACGCCATTGGCGGCGGTGTCCTGCGCAACATCGTTGAAGTTTGACAGCGTTCCGATGTAGTTGGATAGCGTCGTATAGGCGGTTGAATAATTGGTGCTGGAAACACCTGCCGCACTCGCACGTGCAACCAAATCTGCACGTTCATTTTGCGCCTTAGTCCAGCGCAGGATTTCGGTGCGCTTTTCCGAACGGTCAATGATGCCGTCCGAAATGATGATGTCAATACCGGCAAGCGCCGCATTGATTGCCGGGGATTGATCGTTGACACTGAACGGCGGCGGCTCGGTCTGCGTTGCGGTGGCCACCGATACCATCGGATGAAAGAATCCGCAGTATGGGCCTAAACCGCCGCTGCTGTGAGGACGGCAGTAAATCACTGCTCTCACCGCAGTCACCGGTGCATCAAAGAACCCGAAGAACAGTTCATAGCCGTTGACGCGCTTCCATGCGTCGGCGCTTGCCGGTTCGCTCCCACGAAGCGGATACGGCACTACACTCTCGTAAACGTTGTTGCCGTCCTTGTCGAAGCAGATGATGCCAATGCCAACATTAGCGCGCTGTGCCCAGGCCCTCGCTTGCCAGCAATATCGCTTACCGCCTTCAATTCCGAACGGCGGTGCATCGCGGGAAGTCAGCCAACCATTTTGCACGCCTGTCGGTTGTGTCCAATAAACGTTGACACCTATCGGTGCCAGCCCGCCAGGCGCGTTATTGAGCGTCCACGTTGCAGACGTTTCACCCCATCCGTCATACCAGCCGTCATTGGGACCGAACGATGCAGAGGGCACGAGGTTCGAACCGTTGCCCCTTGCATTGGCTTCAGCCGCCATTGTGCGTGCCTTGTCGGCAATCGCATTCAGCAGCAAGGTCCGCTGCGTCAGGTAGTCGCCCCACTTTGTGCGGTACGTCGCGCCAACAATGGGCGTGTCCACGGTTGTGTTGGTAAACCCAGACAGCCCGTTGATGTGCGTCTCGAGCGCAGTGTACGCGGCATCGTAGGCGGTGCGCGAGACCCCAGCGGCATCGGCCTTGGACTGATCGCTTGACAGCGCCGCTACCGCTTCGTTCCAACGCACGATTTCGCCCAGTTTCTCGGCGCGGGAGATGATGTTGTCGGAGACGATGTCATCAAGCAGGCGCTTTGCTTCGGCCGCGAACTTATTTACAAGCGCTTGGCGGGCGACGGCGACGTCCACGAACTTCTGGCGAAGCGTGGTGCCGACAATGGTGGTGTTGCCGGAGATGTTGCTCCAAAGCACCGGCGACGTCAGCGTGGCGAGGTATGCCGTCAGCGCGTCCACCGCGTTGCTGTAGGTCGTCTTTTCAGCGGTGATGCCGTATGAGGTGGCCTGGGCTTCGAGGCCGGTGCGTTCGCCGTTGATCGTGTCGCGGTCCTGGATGACGCGCGGCTTTTCGTCTGGCGTCAGCAGGTTGTCGTTGGCAAGATCGTTGAACTGCTGTAGCTGTGCCGGCGAGATCGGCGTGCCCTGCACGGCGGCAGACGGTGAGGAGACGCGGCCGCGCAGCGTGGCGGTGACGCGGTACCAGCGCGTGGCAAGGCTGGCAGTGGTGACGGTGTAGCGCAGGTCGGAGGTGGTGCCGATCAGGGACCAGGTGCCGGGAGACCCGGAGTTGTCGTCTGCGCCTTCGATGCGGTATTCGGCGTCGGCGATAGAGGAGGGCCACGTCAGCAGCAGGCCGTTCGCCACCGGTGCGATCGTGACGGCGGGCGAAGCGATCGGTGCGGCCGTGTTGGGTACCGGGAACCAGTTGCGGTAGACGGGGACCACCGGCGTGGTGTTGGGTAGCGGAGCGGCGCCGACCTCGACCAGGATAATGTTTTCGCTCATGTCAGGATCTGCTCCGCGCGCGTCATGCGCTGTGTGCGCGTCGTGAGGTCGACCAGCGTGTTGAGGGCTTCGAGCTGCTGCTGCTGTACCGCGTCGGACTTGCCGCTATCGACCAACGGCGTGCCGACTGACGGCGCCAGAATCGGCGCGGACACGACCGGTGCGGCCGGGGTATATATCAGAGAGGCGAACTCACTTGCGAACTGGTGCGGGAGGTCCATCAGGAGCTGCGCAAGATCGCCCATCGTGGTGCCATCATCGAGAATTAGCGAGGGCGTTTGAATGCCTTTCAAAGACTCGGTAATTTCGTTGTAAAGCGCGTTGTAATCCGCGCCGGATGCGAACAGGGTCTGGCCCAGCTGCAGCGCGGTATTGGAGAGCTGCTGAGCGCGGGCAAGGTCACCGGTGGCCACGGCAGTTCGGAACTGACCCATTGCCTCGGCCAACTTTTGGTCGTCGCGTAGCGGTGAGAGGTTGGACAGTTGCAAGTCCTGCAGGAACGAATCGCGTTGCGCCTCCATCTGTTGCTGCAGTTTCGCCATGCTCACGGCACGCAGCATCTCGACCTTGGCAAGATCCTCGGTGCGGGCACCGGCGAGACCGACAGACTTGGCCAGTGCGTTGGCTTGCTTGATCTGGGAACGGTACGCCGTCTCGATTTCGAGCGCCTGCCGCTGGTAGTCGCTCAGGCCGGCCGTGCGCAGCTGGGTGTCGATGCCCGCGATGAGAGTTCCGTACTCGTTGGCCACGCTCACGATGCGGCCGTAGGTTTCGGCAACCGTCTCGCCGGCCTTGCCCAGGGACTCGACCACTTCGGTCAGGCGCGTGAGCGAGACTTGAGATGCGTTCCAGAGATTGGTGCCGTTTTTGAGGTCGCTTTGAACGGCCAGCATAAAAGCCGAGAACGCCTGCAGTTCCTCTCCGGTGCTGCGGTAGGCTTCGGCCAGCTGCTCGATCTCTGCAGAGGATCCAGCACCCTTGGCCACGGCCAGCAGGTTCTCGCCGACGAGCCGTGCCACGAATGCCTCCTGCGACTCGTTGTAGTTGCGGCCGTTAATCGTGCCGCCTTGGCGAGTGAGTTTGCCGTCCTTGTCGTATTCGGACTTGTAGCTGGCGGCAATCATCGCGGGCATGTCGACATTCAGTTGCGCCGCGGCGTCCGCGATGGACTTGGACAGCGCCTTGAACATCGAATCAACCTGCGCTTCCGCTTCCGCGTCCAGTCCGGTCGTCGTCGTGCGGTATTTCTTGCCACCAAAGAGGGCCTTTTGCTTGGACTCGGTGACCGAGGTGAACCCGTCCGCACCGGTTCCGGTGATGTTGAAGCCCGTCGCGGTCGACTCTTTCTTGTAGGACGTGCCGAACAGCTTGCCGCCGCTGATTTTGTCCACGGCAATCGCGCCGAGCGCAATCCACCCGGCCACTGGTATGGCCTTCAAGGCAGACGTCGCTGCACCCATCAGTCCGCCCCCGGCGCTGAACGCTGATACCGCAGCAGACACACCTTTCGCCGCATAGATCCCACCAATTAATCCGGCGCTCATGGAGCCAGCCTTGCCCATAAGACCGTCACCGCCGCGCTGCAAACCCCACATGCCGCCGGCCATTGCGCCCATCCACGGCGAGATCGTCGCGCGCGGCATGGCGGTTGCCACCGGCGCGATCATGCCGGCTGACTGGCCGATCGCGACGCTCGACCCCGCTGCCGCAGATCCGCCGAACATGCGGCCGAACAGGTTGCCCAGTCCGGAGAGCATGGAGTTGTTCGATGCGCTCAACTTGTCGATCGCACCGGTGAACATGCTTCCGATTGAGCTGCCGCCGGAAGCGAAGCCGGACGCGGGCTGCGCATTGCCCCAGATCAGCTGCTGCAGCTGCTGTGCGACGCCGCCCTGGCCACCGCTTTGACGCATTTGCCGCATGACGTTGCCCATGAACTGGCGGGCAATATCCTTGAGCGAATTGCCAAACGACTTCCAGTCGCGCAGGCCGCTGAAAATGAAGTCCGTCCACGCATCGCCGACGGCATCGATCGCACCCGTCCAGTTACGGTGAAAATCGTCGGCCGCCTGTTTGGACACCTCGGCGAGTTGCCGCTGATCGTAAGACGTGCCGATGAATCCGCGCAGCGCGGCCGTTTCCTGTTCGGTGAGTTCAATACTCGTGCGCTGGCCATCGATGTACTGCTGCTTGGCGGTCGCCCGGGCCTTTTCGATCGCATCCGCAATCATCTGCTCGCGCGCATTCATGCCGATCGCTTTGGTTTCTCGATCGTACTCCTCAGTCAAGTTGCCGACGATGTCGAGCTTGCGCTTGTTCTCGTCCTCTTCGCGCTGCGCGACGACGAGTGCGCGTTCCTTGGCGGCGTTGCTGGCTTCGGTGGCCTGAGTGAGCAGCTGCTGGTTCTCCGCAGTTAGCCTCTTCGCGGATGCAAGGTCTTTTTCGATCTTGGCAATGTCCGCCGCCTTCTTGGCGTAGTCAGCATTGACCTTGGCCACCGGACCCATGTTGCGGCCGTTCATTTCTTCGATCAGGTTGGTGAGTTGCTGTTGCGCGGTCTCTGCCTTGTTGTCACGTTGAACATTCAGGCGTTCATCACGCTTGGCGGCTGCGGCTGCAGCTCGTGCTGCCTTGGCCCCACTGGAGGCCGCATTGCGTTGCGCCTTGGCACGCGCGTCTGCTGCGGCCTGCTCTCTATCCTGCTGGTCGAGCAGGCGGTTCATCTCAAGGATTCCCTTGCCTTCCTCCTGCCAGGACCCGTCGGCGATCATGGCAGCGCGGCCGCGTTCGTATGCACCGGGCTTGTTCTTGCCACCGCCACGCTCTATTGCCATCTGACGAATGCGCAGCCCGGCTTCCATTTGCATTGCGCCCTTCTGACCGGCACGGAGTCGGGCGAGGTTGACGAGCACACCGTTGATCTTGCCGGACCAGAAGTCCATGCTGGCGGCCGCATTCTGCGCAGCGCGCGCGGCCTCATCGATGCCCTGAGATGCCGCGCGCGAAGCCGTATTCATGTCATACGAAGCTCTGACAGCGGCTTCGACGCGAATCTTGTAGTTTTCGGTGCTGATCTTATTGCGCTCATGCATATCGATCAGGCGGGCGACCTCCGCCGTCAGATCGGCACTGGCGTTCTTGGCACCGGCCGTGGTCAGAATGTGCTGGGCCATGTCCTGCGTCGCCTGTGCCCACGCCGGATTGAGTTGCTTCAGACGTTCGTACTGAACGTCGATCTCGTTGCTCATTTCGCGATAGGCCTGCCGGCCCTGCTCGCTCTCGTAGATCCACGTGGTGTTGTCGTACTTTTCCTTTTCGGCCCGCAGGTATTGCAGGCGTTCGGTGATCTTGTCCAGCTCCTGCGGAACGTTGGCATCCACCAACTGTTTGAAGTTGGCTGTACCGGCCGAGTTCTTGTACTCGTCCAGTGCTTGCTTAGCGGTGCGGAAGGATGCCGCCGCTTCGTCGCTACTGACCTTGGCCGTCTCACCCATGTTGTTGAGGTAGGAGATCAGCAGCGCAACGCCGGTAATGACCAGACCAATACCGGTGCTGGACGACAGGAACGCCATTGCTGCGCCGAGGGCTCGCGTCGCGACTGTCGCTGCAACCTGGGCGACTGTGAGGCGCGTCGTGGTCACGACGGCCGCCTGCTGCATCACGGACATGCCGAGGGTCGCGCCGGTGGTGGCCCGGGTGACGTTGGTGGTGACGATCAGGCCTTGGGCAAACGTCGTGAGGGCCGGCAGCGCGCGGCCGATCAGTGTCGAAACCCACGCGCCGCCGAGCATCAGCAGGCCGTTGGCAATCAGGCCAATATTCTGTGCGACAAAGGCCAGTGACTGAGCGATCGCCTGCGATGCGCCCCAGCTGCTGTTGACCATGCCGATGTATTGCATCACGCCATTCTGGATCATCGTCCACGCACGGCCGATCGACAGCGGCATTTTGTTATATTCGGCCTCGATGACGGACGCCTGATTCTGCAGCGCCGCGACCAGCGCCTCGGAGCTTACCTGCCCGGAGTTGACCGCGGCCCGCAGTTCGCCCATCGACAGGTTCATGCCGTCCGCCAGCGCACGCGCCAGCCGCGGCGAATTTTCGATGACGGAGTTGAACTCTTCCGCGCGCAGCACGCCGCCGGCCAAGCCTTGGGTGAGCTGCGTAATGGCGTTTTTTTGTGCCTCGGCCGATGCACCGGACACAGCGAAGGTCTGATTGATCGTTCGCGTCAGATCCAGCGACTGTTTAAACGCGGTCGAGGAGTTGCGGCCCATGTCGATCAGCGTGGTCGACATCTTCGCCGCCAGATCGCCGGTAATGCCCATCTGCGTCCCGGTCTGCTGCGCGACGGCGTACACACCGCGCATCGCCGCTTGCTGCGACACCGCGCCCTTGGTGGCCAGATCGATGCGCGACGCCACACTGTTCCACTCGTCCGCAACGCGGGCGACGTCCTTGACAAGCTGCATGCCAAGATTCACGCCAATGAGCTGCAAAAACTGAGACTTGGTCTGCGCCAGTTGCTGACTGATCGACTCAACCCCGCGCCGCGCCCGCGTCATGCCCGCGTCGATCTCATTGCCGGCCCGTTTTCCCGCGCCACCAAGGCTGCCAAGGTCATCTTTGACCTTAACAACCGTGGCCGATACGCCGTTGGCGTTTGCTGTGATCCTTAGGGTGACGTCTTGAGTGGCCATGAAATGCGTTAGGATGGAGATATGGACGATTCGATACGCGAAATGCTGGAAGGTCTCGGATTGATTTTTTTCGGGATTCTCGCTGGATTTGTTTTCCAGTCGCTCTGGTTTCTTGCAGTGAGTGCTGCCGGCTTCGCCCTACTTGCGTACCGCATAGTGCGCTGACGCCACCTGCGACATCCGCTGGATGTCGTTGAAGATCCGTCGCCGGGCCCGAACCGGAATCCCGAGCAGATCGCACGCAGCCATTGCCTCCAGCGCGGTAATGCCCTGGTAGACGGCCGCATTTGCGGTGACGAGCCACGCCGGCTTGCACGCGCACCAGACTTCAACCGAGCGCGCGTTGCAAGCCAGGACCTCGACCCATTCGTCGCCGACGGGCGCATCGCCCGCGTCACCGCGCAAAACCTCCCCGGAAGACAGACTGGCTGCGTGCTCCTCATCGATCAGCTCCCGTTCGCCGCGCCCCGTTATTAACGCAAGCGCGACGACTTCGAGTTTTTTACTCGTGCTTCCCCGAAGCGCGCGAAGAACTCCTGAAGGAACGCGTTCTGCAAGAACGCGGAGTAGACGCCGTCATTGAATTCACGCAGCGCCTCGTCGCCTGTAATGGCGTTGCCGTTCTCGTCGCCCAAACCCTCGGGAGCGCCCACAAGGATTTCAGCGATGTACTGCTCGTCCGTGAACTCCTCATCGCCCATTCGCTTGAGGTCGGCCTTGGACTTGTATTTGACGTTAAAGGTCAGCGTGCCGCGTGCGCCGTCCGGCAGCTGGATTTCAACGGGCATCTTAAAAGTTTCGGTTTTTTTAAGCTTGAGCATGGGGATGTCCCTGGGTGAAAGGTGAATTGAAACCCCATACTAAAAGTCCTCCCGCACGCGCGCGGGAGGACCTGTGTCAGTGACGCGGGTGACGCGGGCTACGCGTTACGGACCGCCAAACAAAACGTAGAGTTCGTCACCACCGGTGGCACTGGCCACGCAGGGGCCGCTGATGTCCCAGCCGTAGTCACCGTCGATATCCACTTCGCTGATCTCTTCGATCTGGCCGCGGAATCCCAGCTCCGAATACAGCGCGTTCGCTTCCGTCAGTCGCAGGCTGCCGGTCAGGATGACACCGGCGTCGCGGATCTTCCACGGATCGAAGTCGGCGGACGCCGTGCGGGCGATACGGAGCTTGAAGCTCGCCGATCGATCGGCGATGCGTCCCACGCGCAGCGTCGTGTATTCCACGCTCTTGACGTCGTTGCCAAAATCGATCTCCAAGCTCTTGCCAAGTACGCTCAGGGCAGTCACGTTAACGCCTGCGCCCGTACCGCCGACCGTGGACAGCTTGGTAACGGTGTTCTCGGCCTTGGCCACTGTAGGAACGGTTGTCGGCAGCGTAACCGTCGGCAACGCCGCTTCTTCAACCGTGTTGTACGAGCCGATCAGCTTGACCTTGCCCTTGAACCGGTCGCCGATTGCGATCGACAGACCCGACAGCTCGTTGCGGGCGCCCAATACTTTCTTGTGGGTGCCGGCGTGCCAGAAATAGGCCGTTGCCGAAGGGATGCCGTTGGAGATCGGGTTATATCGAGTGGTCTTGGCCACTCCATCTTTGACGGCCGTCATGCCGGAGGGCAGCAGGAGTGGTTCACATACTGCGTTCGATGTAGCAGCCTGTCCCGGCGTCGCCGGTGGATAAAGCTCGAACTCGCCCTCGATGAATGCCCGCTTATTGCCCACAACAAACGGGGTGCCGCTGAAGAATGGAAGATCGACCGGCCGCTCGACCTTGTCGATCTCGGTGCCAGACGAGCCGTTCATCAGCACAATGGCGTTGAGCGCGGCAGTGGGCACCGCGTCGACACCCTCGGTCGCTTCGATCTTGACGGCGACCGCGCGCTTCTTGAAGTAATCCAGAGGTGGTTGAGCCATGTTTATTGTTCCTTTAAAGTGTCATTTGCGGCGGCGTCGGTCGCATCGGCCTTGCGGTTGCGAGATGCCTTGGGTTCGGGTTTGGTCTGCGACAGGTCGACGAGCTCGCCGTCGATGATGTGCCAGTCACCGTGCGTGGTGGGGGTCGGGAAGGGAGTCTCGTTCATGGCATCGCCTGGTGTTGGATTCGGTATTCGGATTGAAAGACTTGTTGGAAGCAGAGGTAGCCGGTCTCGTAGTTTTCGTCGCGGCCGGCGCTGAAGGAGAGAGAGTCGTACCCGTTACCCGGGGCCCAGCCGATCAGCGCGGCGCGGACTTCCGGAATGACCGACTGGTCGGCAATGGACCGGGCTCCGGCTCCGTCACGCTCGGACGTTGCGCTGCGCACAAAGGCGACCAGCTGGACGGAGACCGCAACGTGCTGCACGGTCGCCGGTCCGCTGAGCTGAGGCGGTCGCGCGGACTCTTCGACCAGGACATACACCGCAGGCGTAACCGACGGCTTTTGTTCGAGTGCCGTGCGCAGGTCGGCCGAGGATCCGACGATACGCAGCGACGGCGCATGCGATCGCAGGCGCGCGATGACCGCGTCGGTCGGAAACGGTCCGGTGCTCACAAGCCCCCCAGGGTGTCACGCGAAAATAGTCGTGCGTTGGAGTGAACCTCAACGCTTGCCGGATCCTCGCCGGCGGTAGCCAGCAGCGGATCATTGGCCCCGAGCGAGAGGGTGCCCTCTGCAACCATGTCCAGCGCCCGAAGCGCGTCGCGGTAGTCACGTTCGATACGGCCGGTCTCTTCGCTGGACCGATCGCGGTTGCGGTGAATGTGGTATCGGGCGATGGCCCGGGCCCATACCGTGAGGACCGGGAACTGCGTGGCACTCAACGGCAAGGGATAGCCGCGGCGCGCCAAGCGGCTGTCCACCTCAGCATCCGCTTGAGCGCAGAACCGCAGCAGGCTTGCATACGCCTCCGCGGCCTGCTGATTGTCCGTCACCCCGTCCGATGCGATGACGACCTTGAGATCGTCAACCGTCAATTCATACAGCTCGGAGACCTCTCTCCAGGTCTCCGCGCCGTCGGTCAAGTGCGATGGCCGGACGTAGCTCATTTCTTGGATCGCGTCGCCTTGGCGGCCTTGGTGCCTTTGGGAAGTGTTTCGCTTGCGGTCTCCGCCGTGTCGTCGTCGTCCGTGCTGTCATCGCTGTCCGTGCCGCCCTCACCGTCGCCCGATGGATCCACCGGATCCACCAGCTCGCCGTCGAAATCCGACAGCGACACGAACAGATGAGGATCTGCCTGCAGCTGCGCGATTTGCTCTTCCGTAAACAGCTCCGCGTCAAACGCCACCTTCTCCGGAAGGTGGCGCTGACCGCAGCGGTAGTACGGCTGGCCGTGGCGCGTTTGCGTGATAACCGTACCCATGACGGTTAGGACAGCCAGCTGGATTCGACGAGCGTGGCCGAACCGGCCCACTCGTTGCCGCCGTTCTCGTCCTTGATCAGCAGCTTGCGGGCTGCTGCTTCGAGTTGAGGCGGCACGACCAGCGTGTTGGGCGTGATGCCCAGCGGGCGGCCCCCGTCAGCCTTGAACGACTTCATGGCGGCGCGGGCAGCTGCGTAATTGGCGGCTGTCAGCGGCTGGTTGCTCGCATAGGCGAACTGCCAGAAGCCAAAGCCGACGTTGTTGCGCGAGTCTGCACCGAAGCGGAAGCTGTTGCGCATGAACACCGATTCATCGTTGAGATCGGTCATACCCGTCAGCACCGGCGACTTGCGGTTCTGGAACAGGATCGGCTTGATCGCGCGCGAGGTGTCGAACAGGTACCAGATCGGATTGTTCGGACGCGCGGCCAGATCGACGTCACTGTTGCTGACCAGCACGGCAGCACCGGTACCGTCCACGTTCGGATAAACCGGGTGATCGGTGTCGAAGAAGTTCTGACCGTCGTAGCACAGCGTGGTGCGGCCGGCCTTGATCAGACCGAACACCAACTCGTCGGGCTGCGCCTTTGCGGCGCGTCCCATTTCCTGGAACAGCGGCTTGTAGACGCCGACGTTGTCGTCTTCGATGTCGGTGCGCAGCACTTCGACCGAGGACTCCCAGTCCTTGTTCTTGATCGAGTAGCCGTGCGCGGCCATGTCCTTGAGGACACGATCACCGACCCACTCGCGGAACTGCGGGAATTGACCCAGCCAGCCGTAGGTGTTGGATGCCGTGGACGAAGGCACTTCGGTGGCGACACTTTGCCACGAGGTCGGGGTGTTGGAGAGCGCCGACTGGAAGTCGGAGCGGTAGCCCACAAAGAGGGCCTTGATGATTGCGGCAGAGAGAAGCATGTCGTTTCCGTGTCAGTGGGGTGGATAAATCAGTTCAGGGCGAGCGCGGCGCGGTAATCGTCCTCGCTCATGCCCAGGGCACGTGCAACCGCGGCCTGTTCCGCGTTGAGCGCGGTAGTGTCGCCGGTTGGCTTGCGGGCACCGAGATCACTCGGTTCGGCCACCGCAGGCGCGGCGGCGACGAAGGCGCGGAAGCGTTCCAGGCCGCCCTGCTCAGCGCAGGCGGCGCGGTGGTATTCCACCGTCGCAGGCGTGATCTTGCCGGCCTTGAGCGCGGCGTCGATTTCGCTCGACACGGCAGCGTCGTGCGCTTCCTTGTCTTTCGCAGCAAGTGCGGCTTCGGCATTGCTGGCACGCTCAAGCGTGGCGTCGTAATCCGCGCGCGGTACGTATTGGTCGAGAGCGGGCGCCTTGGCCCTTTCGGCATTCAGCGCCGTGGACGTCTCGTCGGCCTTATCCTTCAGCGCGATGATGGCAGCCGCGAGGTCGTCGTCGGAGGCGGTGGCTTCGAGGTTGAGCGCGGTGGACAGGGCCAGCGCCAAAGCAGTGGATCGGTTCATTGAATCGTTCTCGCAGGGGGAAAAGGAATTGAGCGCCTGCAGGCGCAGGTTGGGGGTGTTGACCAGGCCGGCACTGACCAGCCGCACGACGCGCTTGGTCGCGGCATCAAAATCAAACACCGGGGAGATGTACTTGTATTCGCGGTTCAGCACGCGGGTGCCGCCGCTCGTCGTCCACTGCACGTTGCCCCAGATGCCACCGTCCCGGACTTCGAGCTTTTCAATCCATCCTGCAGCCGGGGAATCGCCGCCGGCCGGGGCCGCCAGCTGGGTGGAGTGATTGATGTCAATCGGAAGTTGCAGGCCGCGGCTGTTGAATGACTGGACGACCCGGTCGGCATCGGCCGGCGCCATCGTCCAACGCCGACCGTCCATGCCGCGGATGTCACCAGCGGGGATCAGCTGGATCGAGGCGGGGGCAACATTGCCCTGGAAGTCGAGCTCAAAGTTGAGGGCGGCGGAAAGCGTCTTCATCGGCCCATTGTTCGGGCGGATCCGCCTGCGGGTCTGCTGACCTATGTCACTGCCTGAACGCGTCTTGGGGCGGCAGCCGGCTTCACCCTAACAGATTTCCCCGTGCCGGTTACGATCCGCCGCCAGGGATCGATTCGGGGGGGGACTCAAGCCGCTTTCGACCAATTTCGCCGTTTCCGGCAACAATGGCGGGTCGAGGCGGTCCCAGACCGTGTTTAAAACACGTTTAAACGCGTTCAATTTCGCCTTCTGGGGGGCTCGGGGTATCTCCGCCCGCCCTTGGGGCTTCGTGGGGCGCACAGCGCGTTTTACGCACGCCCGTCAATCCTCTGTAAGCCAGTTGGCGGTCAGACGATCCAGCTTTGCCCGATCGTCATCCGAGAGCCCCATGAATGGGCGAGGCGGCAACCCGGGATGATTCACCTTATGGCGCGGCCCCGGGCCGCCCTTCCAGAATAGCGCCTTCTTGTTCCGGGGCAGGATCACATACGGCTGCGTCCCGAACTGGTGAAATGCTGCCTGCCGGGCGGTAGCGCGAACCTCGGCAAAATCTCGGCCGAAGCGCGAATGGATGTCGTCGCGCATGCGGCCACTCTTGACCAACGGCCGGCCGCCCCGCTTGACGGGCGCCCACGGTTTGCCGTCGGGGCCCTCCGACTTCTTGAACCGGTCCTGCGTGGATTCGATCAGTAACTCGCCGATGTCGCGCATAACGGGAGTCAGGTCGTCTAGCTTTCGGGTCAGCTTGCTGAACCAACGGTCGGCGTCTTCGGAGTCGACTTCAATGGTGAAACGGTCAGTCATGGTAATCTTTGCTCACGGGCGCTGTTGGAAAACGGTGCGTAACGGTTCAAATCCGAAACCCTCGAACCTATCGAGTCATCGCTCAATGGTAGGCATCGGGAGACGTCGGTGGCGATGAACGCCGATAGTCACCATTTCTATTTTCGAAACCACGTCATCCGCCCGGTTCGTAAATTCTTTGCACCGGTAGGACTGCCGTGAAACATCGTCAGTGCGACCCACTCCCCTGGTATCGAGTCCAGGACCACGCCTCCGATTTTCTTTTTTCCGACCATCAAGCCTTTGATGTATCGACGGCGAATGCGAACTTTGCCAGTACGCTGGTGCCGTTCAAAACCTACCCAGATTTCGTAGGGATCTTCGATAATTTCTCGGAGCAGCGGCAAGTACGCTTCTCGCCCCTCGAATCCACCCTGCTTTTCCGCCCAGTGGGTGATCATTGCCTGCGTTACGCTCATTACCGCATCCGTTGGGTCGATAAAAGTCACCGAATCGCCACCGAAGAGATCTCTAAAGCGTTGCCGGATTTCGGGAATGCTGTCGGTTCTGGGTGCGAGAGGAACCGTTGGAGCATCGAATGGGATGTCCGGGCGATCATAGTGGTCAGGAAAATAAGGATCCATCGGCAGCCAGTCTCGCGGATCCGTAGTTGCCGTTTTTTCAATCGCCCTGCCAAAGGCGGCGATGCCAACGTTGTAGCGCCACTCGGCCGGCACCTTTTCATCACGCATTGCTGGCGTTGGCGCCGCATCCGGCTTTTGTGTACCCAGTCGTTGCTTCGAGATTCCGATCACTGTACATCGGCAGCCCCAGCCGTTGGGTGGGTAGTGAGTTTCCCACCAGGGGTCATCCGTGGCAATGATCAGGCCGTCCCATTCCTGGTGATCTTTGCGCGGATTGTTGACGGTGTTGTGCTTGTACTTGAGATACGGAAAGTGCTTAAGGGTTTCCCAGCGTCCCGCCATGTACGCCGTGCGAACGTTGGTGTGGTAGATCACCGAGGTACGCCAAGCGCGGTACCCGGCGTTGTCGGCTTTCTCGGCTCCGCTCATCTTCCAACCTTGACGCCGAATGATGTCGTCAAATCGCTGCCGGAAGTCCTCCAGAGTTTCGCCTTTCTCGATCGCCGCCGCGACCGCTTTGTGCATGTCAGCAAGAAAGGCCTCCTCGGTTGCGCCGGCAATCGTGAATGCAGGCGCGTTCATTCCGTGCAGCAGTTCGTCCCAGCGTCGCGTGGGGATATTTTTCTTGTCGCGGAAATAACGGACAGCCTCGTCCATTGAGCCGAAATTGCCGACGATATCAGGCACGGCTGTCATCCAGCGCGTCTGCCATGCCGGCGACGTGCGCGACGGCCAGCGCGTGCTGCATAGCCTTTGCCAATTCCGAAGTACTTAGCTCCGGCAGCAGATCCAGCAGCCGATCACGGAAGTCTTCCAGTGACTCACTCTCTTCCAAGTGCTGACGCATCCGGCCAACCCATCCGTCAATCACCGGATCCGCATACTGGCTGAGTAGAGTCACCAGCTGATCCTCGCGGTCGGGCTCATCCGGCCTACGCTGTTCGCGGTTTGAAGCCTGTTCAACTGGCCGTTGAACGATTGGAGACATCGCGTTTGCGATCTGTGCGGGCACTTGAAGTAGCCGTACATCCAGCGAGTCACCGGGGTCGGGTAACCCCAGCTTGTCGCGCATTACGGACTCCTCGACGCGCAGACCCATCGGCACAAGCTTCTCCAGCGAATTGACAAGCAGCTGCAAGTCTTCGGGCTCGGGTACCACGGTGACCAGCTTCGGGTAACGGCCCGGACCGAAGTTCAGATCCACGAACGGGCGGATCAGGTAGCGGTTGAGGGTGATGTCGAGCGACATTGCGTCGGCCTTGAGCAGGTCGATACGCACTTCGTTGTGGACCTGCGCCTGCGAAAGTGAGGCGCCATCGTCCGTGGTCATCGTCTGACCGAGCACCGCCTTGGAAACCTGCCGGTCCCACCAGTCGGCGAGGCGTTCAAAGAAGTCGGCGCTGCCGGCGACGTTGGCCGCCTGCTCGAACTCAATGCGGGTCGAATCCGGAAGCACCGCCGCGGCGTCACTGCCAAGGCTGCTGACCGCTGCAATCAGTTTGCGAATGTCCTCATCGCGCACACCGGGTCCGTAGCGGCCGACACGCATGGGCAGGCCGTAGATGTCCGCAAACGCCATCCAGTCGCGCCACGTCCACGCTTTGCACATGTAACCGACCGCCGCGAGACGCGCAAGACCACCGCGTACCGGCAGACCGCTGCGCAGGCGTGGCATGTGGACGATGAACTTGGCGGGCTGCAGTGGCTCACCGAACGCCGGCTCCTGCTCCGTGAGCAATCGGATCTCGCGACCGGTGTCGCGGTCGAAACGGAAAAAGCGCGGATCCCGATGCTCGATACGTGCCGGGACCCACGGTGTTGAGCTGCGGTCCCAGATCAGCTCTGCGACGGAGTAGCCCTTGCCGAGCGCGTCGGCGAGGTGAAACACCGCTTCACGGAACTCCGGCCCGCCGATGACCTCCCGTAGCGCGTCAGCAATTTCCACGTCCCGAGCATCGTCTGAGTACGAGTCGACGCGCATGTCCAGCGCGGCGAGTGCGAGCTTGCGGGTGGAGAGCACCGACGCGTAGTGCGGGTCGCGCTCCTCCATCTCCTCGGCAAGCGTCAGGTAGTCGTAGGCATCGCCCTCTGCGGCGCTGCGCAGAATGGACGCGAGGCGCTGAGGGCCCAGATTGTCGGCGACCGAACTGTGCCACACCTGGCGAATGCCGGTGACGGACGGCCGTGCAACCTCTTCATCGAGCACCTTGAGCTCGATTGCGTTGCCGTTGTGGTCAAGAATGGTTGAGCGGCGCATGGCCATGTTCAATGTCCCCGTTGACGCCAGCCGGCGCCGAGTTTGGAATCGCGGCCGCCATGCAGCGGTACGCGGTGAAAGTCGATGATCTCGATGTCCTGACGCGTGGCGTAGTGCATCAGTGCCAATGCGATCGCGGAGTCGCCGTGGCGTTTGCCGCCATCCTGCGATGTGCCCTTGGTATCGGGAACCCGCGCGACGCCGCGGATCATCTTGACCGAGCGCAGGTCGCCCAGCGTGTCCTTGTCGCGAGGGATACGGATCGTGTCATCTTCGAAGGCTATCTTGAGCCCGGGCATTTGTTCCCGATACCAGCTCTCGGTGAGCATGACGATCTCGATGCGGTTGTAGCCGTACTTCTGTGCCAGGGACTCTGCAACTGCATGGCCATTTCCACGGCCGTCCACGGCGCCTTTTACCAGTCCCGGCATGCGGTCCAGAATGAACTCCGCGATCTGCGTCTGCTGCTTGTGCGGAACGTTGCGCAGTTCCACCAGAAAAGGCACCTGGCGGACCAGTTTCTGGTCGACCTGACAGGGCGCCATGACGGTCAGGTCGCTGCTGCGGCCAAAGTCCTGTGCGAAGTAGCTGAGCAACGCGGCGTCAAGGGACTCGGTTGCAGGGCCGACATAGAACTCCAGCCACTCCTGCACTTCACGCCAGCGGTCATGATCCGAACGCTGCTCAAAGCCCACCGGACACGTCAGACGGAAAACCGGCCGGTCTTCCATGCGCGACTCGATCAATGACGTGGACAGCCACGCACCGCTGCCCTGGGACGGAATGACGTCCAGTTCTTCGGCGGCCGCGTCGCCGTAGAACGAGTAGGTTGACTGCCGCCATTGGTCCTGACCTTCAATCGTCCAGTGCTTGCCCTGGCGCTGCGCCACCCGGCGGTAGAGTCCGGCCGCGATCGCGTCGTCAAAGCTAATGCGGTGTATCGAGCCCGCGCGCTTGCCGGCGCGGATCTCATTGACCAGTTCGTTGAACGGGTTTTGGTCGCCGTTGTGCGTACTGATGATGCGGACTTGGCCGCCCCAGATGGTGAGTGCCATTGCCGCTTTGAGCAGCTCGCCGAGATCCTGATGGAACGCGGCCTCGTCGATCACGACGACACCTTGCTTGCCGCGCAGGTTGGCCGGGCGCGAGCTGAGCGCGACGATCCGGAATCCGCTGGCAAACCGGATGGTGTAGGTCTTGATCGCCTTTTCGTCGTTGCCGTCCTTGAATACCTCAACGCCCTCCTCGATTTCCTCGGCAGCCTCGTTGAACACACGCGCCCACATGGCACAGGCTTCGATGTACTCGATGGCCATGTCCATGTTGTAGCCGATGTAATACACATTCATGCCGCCGGCCACGGGCTGGCTGGCGGCCGTGAGCACGTTGTCACTGGCCTCCGCCCAGGTCAGGCCAATGCGGCGGGACTTCTCAGCCACTTTGAGCTGGGAGCGATCGGCGATCCACTCCGACTGGTAGCGCAGCAGGACGGCGTCGTCGAGCCGCTGCAGCTCATTGGCGATCGCAGCCGACAAGGGGCCGATCAGCGGCCCCTTGTCAGTCTTGCTGCGAGCCGTGCGCGCGCGCTTGGGTTTGGTGCCGGTCATGCGATCCCCAGAATCTTTTCGCGCATCACCTTGGCCGCCGAGTCACTGAGTCCGCCGTTGCGAACCTGCTTGGCCAGCTCCTCGCGCTGCGCGGCCAACATTTCTTCCCGCGCCGCGCGGCGAACTTCGCTGGCGTGTTTTTGCTGGCTGACGGCCGCGCGCGACAGGTCGGCAATCGCGCGAGTCAGTTTTGAAATGTCGACCTCTTCCGGGTCAATCTCCATGTCCAGGAGGACGCTGAAGATCTTCTCCTGGACAAGACGCGTCAGCGCCTGTCCCATCGCGCCCTCGGAGTCGGGAGATGCCTCGACGATCGCACGCGCCTGGTCGGTGGCAATCTTTAGCGCCGCGCATCGCTCCTCGAAACCCTGACCGAACCGGTGCAAGGACGATCGGGCAATTTCGAAGCCCTGTTCCGCCAGCCAGTCCGAGAGACCCTGATAGTCGGAGAATCCGGACTGGATTAGGCGCTGCTCAAGGGACTGACGGATGTCCTCGGGAAGCTGATGGACCTTCGAACGCGGGGGCATGGCTCAGTACCACTTGGCCGGGCGGGCAATGCCCGGCATGCAGTCGACCGTGTACTCCACGACGTCCACGCCGAATCGCGTCAGCGCAGCGGCCCAGACCGTGGACGAGAGATTGGCCAGCGTGACAAGCCGGCGGTCTTCGAGGTACTTCAGTTCGCGGCGCAGGCCGTTCGGGGTCAGCGACAGGGTCGCATCGTTGAGGGCCTGCAAAATGACAAGCTCCGACACTGCCATCGGGCGGCCGGAGTCCAGCACTTTGAGGATGCGCCAGCGCGCCTGTTCGCGGTGGGCTTTGTCGAGATCAATTTCGTGCATTGGTATTTCCGGCGGAAATGACAAGTTCTGCGAGCTTGTCGAGTTTGTGGTCAATCTGCGTGGAGAAACGGATCCAATCCTCGCGGCGGACATAGGCCAGCGGCAGCTCCTTGCAGATCCCTTGGAATTCGGTAATCAATACGGTGACGCGTTCGCGCTCCGTCAGAAAGTCCCTTGAAAGGGAGCTGTACTGCTGGTCTCGCGTCTGTGCGGCGGCGTTAAATTGCGTTTCAACACGCTTTTCAAATTGCGCGAGCAGGATTTTGCCGAAGGCCACAATGCTGCCGAGCCACGCGAGAATGAGGGTGACGACAATCGGCGTCGAGAGAACGATCTCAGTCACTGGCGCAGTCCTTCGTCGGAAGGTTGGTGCGCTTGAGCGCGGAGCAATACCAGCGACGTGCCGTTGCCTGCCACTCCTGGACCGACTCGACCAGCGCCGCGTGTGTCGCCCGGCAGTCGTGGTAGGCCGCCGTGACCGCATCGTGGTTGTCGAGCAGTTCCGGCAACGAGGACCCCGCAGCCAGGGGCAAGGGCGGACACAGCCGCATCGCGTTTTGCTGGGGTGGTGGCGGGGGCGCTTCCGGAACCGGTGGCGGCACCTTTATTGCTTTGGTTCCAGTGGCGCAAGATGTCGTCACCGAGATCCAAATAGCGTAGATCAGGATGCTGGCGAAGCAGCGACTCCAGAGACTGCTTTTGCTGTTGCTGGAATTTTTCGATCGCATGGCGTTGGGTTTCCAGTTGATTGGCGATGGACTCCATGCGACGCGCCGCTTCCTGTCGGCGTATCGATGCCGCAGCCGCGTCTGCCCGGAGGGCCTCCGCGGCGTCGCTGACTTGCCTGACCGCGTCGACCGCATCGTCGCGCTCTTTCTCTAGGAGGCGGCGTTCCGCACGCTCGACCTTGCCGGACATCCACTTGTAGGAGGCGTAGCCGCCCGATGCCGCACCGAGCGCCAGTGCCAGCAGCAACGCGCCGGCTGCGTAAGGCCACGCCTTGATCAGGACCGGGCTGGAGAGGTTCAGGCGCACGGCAGCAGTCGTTCCCAGCCGGCGTTGTAGTAACGCGGTTCCAGAACTGTCAGGATCCGGTGCGGGTACTCCGTGTTTTCCTTATGGGCCCAGCCAGCGCGGACGCGATAGGCCGCGACTGCCTTCCAGCTGTTGGGGTTCGCACCCTTTTCAAATGCCAGCTTGCGCTCGCGGTTGAGCCAGCCTTCGCCGCCGTTGTACGCACGAAGCATGAACGCCAGCCGGTCACACGTCGACAGCGGTGGCGTAGGCGCCGCGTAACGCGTCACGCGGCGGTACAGCCACGCGTCGTAGCAGGCATGTGCCCTAAGGGACCAAGCCGGATCCCACACATCTGGGGTACCAACGGCTGGGCAGACTTGCGGGAGCCACTTGGCCGTGGCCGGCGTGAACTGCGCGAGTCCCTGGGCGAACGCGGAAGCCGCCTTGGGATTCCAGGACGACTCCTGGTGGATCTGCGCGGCCAGCACCGTAATCGGTGGCGTCAGTCCAAAGTTGCGTACCGCCTCGCGTTCCAGCTGCAGACGGTACCGCGTGGAGTCGGCCGGCACCTGCGCATGCGCGGCGTTGCCGACGAGCGCGAGAGCCAGGGCGGCAAACAGGATCCTCACGGCAGCAGCGCCACCGCGACGATCGAAGCCGAGACGATCCATGCACGACGCTTCCACGCCGTGCCCCGCTCAACGCCCTGCAGCACGTGCGGGCGATCTTCCGGACGGAAGGTCAGACGGTCGGCCCAGTAGCCGACGTAAGCGCCCAGCGCCAGTTTGCTCAGACCCCAGATAGCCAAGCCGGCCTTGGCCGGGTTCAGCGTCAGGACGACGGCAAACGTGATGGCGAAGACCAGAAGCAGCGGCCACGCGCGGCCGAGATCCTTGAGGTAAAGGGAAAGGTAGTTCTTCATGCGTGCACCGCCCATTCATGGAAAATGAAATGGCGGGCACGAGGGACCGTCGCGACCCGCCCGGAGCCGCAACACACAAGTGGCTCCGTTGAGCCTAAAGTGTCACTTTAGAATGGGTGCTGACGCTGCTGACCTGCGTCACTCAATTGACGCGCTGATGATTCCAATGAGTGCCTTCCCTAAGTCCCAAGTAACATCCAGCGTGTAGATAAACGCGGCTAATGTCACCGTGTTGCAGGCAAGTGCAATCCAATCCTGCGCTGGCCACGCAGTCCCCTGATTGATCGACAGAGCCAATATTGCGACAGCCACAAGTGATAGCTGTTCCGCGAGTGAAAGCTTAATTTCCTTTACTGACTTCGCAAAAAAGGTCGCCCCCGATTTCAGACCTCGTTGCGCAGCCATTTCAATCAATTCACGTATTCGCGTCAAAACTAGCGCAATCGTCGTTACATTAAGCGCCAGCAACGCTACCTGCAATTGGACCAAATTATCTTTCAGAAAGGTTGAAAGAAACGCCGACCCAATCGTGCGCATGAAGAGCGTGACGACAAATGCCACCAATAGAAACTGAAGAGATTTCTTGAGGACTGATTTAATCATCGCCGAGTGTGAAATGGCCAAGTAGACTCTTAATGTTTTCCAGCGTACCGGTCGCCTCCAACTCCACATTCTCCAACTCTGCGGTTTGAATGCCCTGCTTGGTGCTAACCGTTTTTTTCATTGAACCGTATCGGACTTTAACCGTGATGGAGCCGCCACCCATTGAGGAGTACTCCACCAGACCGTTCAATATTTCGTTTTTTGGATCAAGCTTAAGCGCTGCATTGTGGTGGGACTCGATGTCATAGGTTGTCCTCACGGCATTTGTGGC
The DNA here is from genome assembly GCF_036541335.1 of Aquilutibacter rugosus. NCBI lineage: Bacteria > Pseudomonadati > Pseudomonadota > Gammaproteobacteria > Lysobacterales > Lysobacteraceae > Aquilutibacter > Aquilutibacter rugosus. The sequence continues at coordinate 39,301 of NZ_JAZHBO010000001.1, forward strand.
CTTCGCAAAATCCTTGATATCGTCGCTGAGCACCTTTGACAGGTCCGACATGTTTGGCGTAACAATATCAAAACGGACCTGAACAATGCGGTTTTCGTACGTCTTTACGAGATTCCAAAAATCCGCAGCTTTTCGTATCGGTTCGAAGTGGGCTTGCAACTCCTTCTGATACAGCTTGTCATTCACGACCTCTGCAATTAATCGGATTGCGGTAGCAGTGGAGCTAAAGGCTTTTGCGCGGCGTTGCACTGCGATTATTTGCTCACTGTCCAACACAATTACATAAACCGATGGGTGGTCATCAACCTCAATGGACTCGAGGTCCTCGTTCTCCACTACAACAGTTTTATTTGTTGCGATTCTCAGCAGCAGGTCGTTTTTTGATTCCAGGTCAATCTTAAAAATTGCCGTCCGATCAGTTCCCCGCTGAGTCGTGTACTGATAACTCTTGGTTCCGGTAAGTGCCTCCCTAAAGTACCTATTCTTATTCGGAACTGTCTCCTGAGTTGAGACGCCGGGTGCCAACGGCAACTCATCGAATCGATCGATGGGAAGTATTTGATACCGATACAGGTCAAAAACGAGATGTGTCAAGTTCATTGGTCCCCAGCTGAAAGCAGTTTCGTTCAGCTAAGAATGTTCAAAATCAGCCGCCTCGTCAAATTAGCCCTCATCGAACATGTCGCGCTGCAGCTTGCGGATGTGCAGCTTCTGCTGGCGGTTGAGGATACGCCAGATGTGTCGGTGCGTCAGCTTGTACCGCTGCGCGAGATCCGGCACGTTGCCGCGGAACGCGTCGCGGAAGATGGCGGCGTCACGCACGGCCATCTCCAGCGTATCGCCGCGGGGGATGTACAGGCTCGCGCCGCCCATGTACTGAGCCAGCGCAAGCGTCGCAATCTGGGCGAGTTTAAACGCCTCTTCATCGCCTTTTCCGGCGCGTTTGAACGCGGCCTCCTGAACCTCAATGACGCGCACCAGCGTCTTGGCCCACGACTCCGTGGGGATGTCGTCGCCGGCGTCGAGGATCCGCGCGTCCATCGGGGTGTCCTGAAACAGATCGTCATTGCTGTCGGTCATTGGGATTGGCTCCGTTTACGGCGGTTGGCGTCCACCTGCAGCGCCACCATCAGCTTGTGCAGCTGCTCCGGTGACAGCCACTCCAGGCGGTCGGATTTGAACATGTGCTTGGCCATTGAATGGGCGTAGGCCCACTCACGGCCGGCGTCGGTCAGCAGCGCGCGGATCTTGCTCATGACGTCGTCGCGCTTGGAGTTCTTCGGCTCGCCCTTGAACACCCGGCGGCCGTCCTTGCGGTCGCGATCCTTGAATCCCAGACGGACCAGTTCCGCAATGACGTCGTTGCGCTGTGCGGTGGACATTTTGGCGGACGAGTCCAAACCTGTCACACGGCGAAGGAGACACCGATACGTGTCCTCGTCCAGCCCCAGTTGGGACTTGGCCATGTGGATGCGCACGAGCTGACTTTTGCGCGGATTCGGCTGGGCTCGACGTGCGCTCACCAGTAGCGCGCCTCGTCCAGGGTTTCAACAAATCGCATCCACGAGCGCAGCAGGGTGAACAGCAGCCATGCCAACACACCCGTCTCGACCAGCCCAAGGATTCGCGCCCAGCCGGTCAGCGGACCGGGCGGTGCGAGGACGACAAACAGCGCGAACTGCAGCGCAAGCACGATCCAGAGACCGCGGTTCATGAGGTCACCAGCTCGTCGATCTCGGAGATCGTGTTTCGGATCAGGGGATCGTAACGGCCGACGTCAAAATCCCGGTCGAACGCCTCCTCCGTCTTGCCGCTGGCAAAGTGCAGGTTAACGTCGACCTTGTGAGTCTTGGTGTTCCAGCTGATCGTGACGACCGCGCGGCCATCGTAGTGCTGGTGGTGGCGGGAACGCACGCGGACTCCCTCAATCGTGCGAACGGCCATCAGCGCGTCTCCTCCAGTTCGGTCTCGAACGGCTTGACGACAAAGTCTTCGGCATCGTCGTTGATCGTGATGCCCTTGACGACGACCGCCGCATCGCGGTCCGCCAGAATCGCCGACTTGTCGATCTCCTCCTTGGTCCGGATAAAGCGGTCGAGCTTCAGCGACTTCAGAGCGCCCAGCACGCCGTCGACGCCGCGGATGCTGACGCTCGCCGGCCGCTTGCGCCACGACAGCTCCCCGGTGGACAGCTTGACGGTCTTCAGCTTGCCCTTGAGCAGATCGTCCTTGTTGGCCTCGGCATAGATCTGCACGGCGGCAAAGTTGGCGTCGATGATGGCCTGCTGCGTTTGGCCGTCGTATTCGTACTTGGCGCGGATGACATTGAGATCATCGTTCATCTGCGCCTGGATGCGCTGGCGCTCACGTTGCGCGGCGCCGATACGGCCGACCATCTCCGCCGCTTCGTCGCGGTTCTTGGGCGCTTCGATCGCGCTGGCCTTGATGCGGGTTTTCTTGCTCATTACAGGTCCTTTAAAGGGGCTTTGAAGTGGGGTTGAGGGAACTGGCGGATAATGATGCGCGGCTGTGGATCGCGGGAGAGTTCGGCTTCGATGGCCACGACGACATAGCACTCGCCGGTTCGCTGCACGGCCTGTTCGGCGGCCGCCGTGGCGGCCTTCAGAGTTTGGCAGGGAGTACCGGACATCGCGATCGCATTGCGCAGCACCAAGTAGCGCGGGCGATCAGTGGAGCACATGCGATTCACCCTGCTTTGCATTCGGGATGTGTTCGACGGTTTCAATCAGAACGCCTCCAAACCTCGCGCGCAGAACACGGCGTGCGTATGGCATGCCAACGACCTGCTCACGCCGAGACGCGACCGGGATCGCATTGACTGGCATGCGGGCGACGAACAGCACCACGGGGTCGTTTACTGAGGTCGAGAAAGTGTGGCCGCCATGCACGGGAATTCCCTGGGCAACGAGGGCGTCTGCCGCTTCCGCAGCGGCGCGCAGACGATTCGCAATGTCATTCATTAGAGGTCCCTTTAGTCGTAGTGGATTGGAGTTGAAGGCCGAGCTGGCCGGCCAGATCGGGCAGCGCCACGTTTTTCAACGCGGCCACTTGTTCCAGTGACGTCATCGATCGCTGAAATAAGAACTCGCAGGTTTGGTCCAGTTCTGCGATGGAGGTGGCATAGAAGTAGCCCTCGCCAGGCGTGGCACAGATGGGCACCCCGTGCCGGCGCAGCTCGACGATCGCCGATCGCAGGTGCCGTTCCAGAGCGGCATCGCGCTTGCCGCCGCAGACTTCAAAGACCAGTTGCGAGGCGGTGGCCCCATTTGCGGCTCCGAGGTGACGATCCTGCAAAATCGCCAGCAGCTTGGCGTGGTCGATCTCCATCTCAGTTGCCTCCCTGTAGGCCGAGCCCTTGACGGACGCGGCAAATGTGCCGCGCGGCGGCATTCAGCGCGTCGAGCGCCATCCCTACTTCAATGGCTAAGGGATCGGCCGGATCCTGGCGCTCCAATGATTCCAACACCTGCGACAGCTCGTGCTCGGCGCAGACCATCGCGTTGGCATTGGCGGTGAGGTGCTGATGCACCTTGCTCATGTCGAGATTCATGCAACGGTCTCCGACGAGGTTACGGCGAGTAAGGCGCGAAACGCAGGCCGAATGCAGGTGCGCGCATCCTCGGCGAGCCAGTATGAAAAAGGTTCACTGAGAGGATCTAGTGGCCTATCCACACGCACGGCATCCGTCTGCCGACGGTTCGATGCCTGTCCAGGACGCAAGTGAGCAGTAAAATACTCGGCAATGGCAATCCAGCAGGTCGAGGCATTGCCATTGAGAACCGTTCTTCCGGTGCGTTGAATCAAGCCACGACGACACAACGAAGACAGCAGGTAGTTTGCTGTGGCACTGGACAATTCGAGCTCAGTGCGAGCGACGGTCGTAGAAACACCCGGGTGTGCCTTGACATACTCAAATGCGCGCTGCATTGGTGTTATGAAGCTCAAGCCGTCGCTCGCCGGCTCTGCGCTACTCCACAAGAACACGCTGCGCGTGCAGTTGTGTCCGTAGTGCTCCTTCCGTGTCACCTTGCCGCAGCGGTACAGCCATGTGAGTGCCACTCTTAGCGCGTGATAGTCATCGGACGAATCGCAATCGCATAGCGTGCGAAGTTCCGAAGTGAGTGCCGGCCCATCTTCAAGCACGGAAAGAATCGCATTGCTGAGGCTGACGTTCGCATTCATTCGAACAGCCCCAGTTCCTTCGCGGCCCGATTCAGGTCACTGCAGCACATGGCTTTACCGCGCGCATTCGCATAGTTGGTGGCCAGTGAGAAGCACTTGTTGAGCGAGCGGAGCGCCCCCGGCTTCTTGCCGATGTCGCGTGCGTGGGCGCGGCACTTCTCGTCAGTGAATCCCCAGGCGTCGATGATCGCGTCAATGTCCGGCTGCAGCGAGGACTTGATGTGGACTCGCATGCCCACGCGGGATGAAAGGCGATCGAGATATGCGCCCTTGCTGCCGGCCGTGAACTGGCTGGCGACAAACACGTTGCCGCACAGGACCATGCCAATGTCCAGACTGTCGGTGAAGTAGCGCAGCTGCTCCAGGGCGACCACGCCCAGGTGCTGCGCCTCGTCAATGACCAGCAGGCCGCGCGTACCGGCCATGCGCTTGACGATCTCGCGCTGCAGCGCGGCGCGGTTGCGCACGTAGCCCACAATGCCGACGGCACTGGCGATCTCTTCCAGCAGGCTCATGACCGACGAGGTGGCGGGCGAGATCTGCAGATGCCAGACGTTGGGATGGGTGCGCTGGTAGTGAATGATCGTCGACGTCTTACCCACCCCAGCCCCGCCGTACACGAGCACTATGTCGCCTGCGGAGCGCGCGTAATCCAGCGCACCGGAGATCCGCTTGGCCGTCGGCGTCATGATGAAATCGGGGGCGGTCGGCATGTCGCCGCGCTGCTTGCGCTGCAGGTAGTCGGCGACCCACTTTTGCACGGCCGCGACCAGCTTGTCGGTTCGGGCGCCGTACTTCCCCGACATCCACTGGCTGAGCGTGGACGAGGCAATGCCGACCTGACGCGCGAGTTCGCTCTGCGTCATCTCTTCGGCCTGCATGATGGTGTCGACCTGGGCACGCAGATGCTGCTCGTCAGTCACGGTCACTTCGACCTCGGGACGGATGGGAGTTACGACATGGGAAGGAGTTTTGTTCATGCGCTGCTGCTCTTTGGACGGAAAGGGAGGGTAGATATATCGGCACGTCGGAATTGAGCGCCACATTGGCGGACTGCTGTCACGACGCGACGGCTTCGCGAGTTCGGCGGCGACCAGTGCGCCAGGCGCCTTCAACCGTCGATGGGAATATCGTTCGAGGTCACGCGCAGCGGATCCAAATGGGATCGGGGCACAGGGATGTGAGGCCCTAAATTCGGTCATGGCGCGTAAACGCGCGCCGGGGCGTCCATCAGTTCTCATCGTCGTAATTCCAGCTATTGGCGCGATCGGCGTTTGCAGCCATCTGTGCATAAATCTCGGACAGGTCGTCTTCGATCGGCGCGTCGTCCGTACCGGTGCGTTGCAGCGGAACGACCGCGGCGTGCCGACGCATGGCAAACGGTGCGACCACGTTGCTGACCGGTGCGTCCGGTTGCGGTGCGTCGGGCTGCATGGCCGCGACCTGTGCGACCGTGAGTTTGATTTCGGCGTCGGCCATCTTGCGCGTCGCATGGCGTAACTGACGGCGGGCGCGGGCAATCTGTTGCGCTCCCTCCTCCGACAAGACCGGCGTATCCGACAGCAGTGGCGCTTCCACCATCCATGTGCCGGTGACGCTGTAGATCTGCACCGGTCGATCCAGATGGTCGGGATCAAACCGTGCATGCACCTGCATGCCCAGGAACTCGACCATCTCCGAGCTCCAGTAGCGGTTGCCAAACAGTGTCAGCGAACCGTCACGCGAGCTCAGCTTGCGCAGTTTGGTGGACAACAGCAGATCGGCCAGCTGTGCACCCGTCGCTTTGACGATCGGCGACACGGCGTAGCTCTCTGCAAACACCTGATCAAAACTCCGGCCGCGGGCGACCGCCGAGCGGCGGCCAGTGCGGGCATTGTGCAGCGTGACTTCGCGTTCGAGCACACTCACGAACGTATCGAGGTCCACGGCGGCCGACTGGTAGTTTTCGGGCTTGGCGTCCGGTTTGTTGCCTGTGTAGGCGCCCGAAAAATCGACCGACTTGGCAATGGTCTCGCACAGATCGCGCCACGCACGTTCGATCGGCTTGGCCTGGCCGTGATACGGCGTCGCCCAGATAACGTCACAGCCAAGGCGCACCAGCAGGCCCTTGGGATCCTCTTCCTTGACGGTGAAGCGGAACCGGTTCGGGGTGCCGCCGGTGTTGCTCTTGGATGCGAAAGCACGGCCGTTGTCCAGCAGCACCTTGCGCGGGATGCCGTAGCGTTCGACGAGGTCACGGAATGCCAGCTGCACCAGCTGCGTCGATTCAGTGCTCGCCACGCGGTAAGCGAGCAGCTTGCCGCTGTACATGTCCTGCACACCGAGCAGAATCGGCCGTGCGATCGTGCCGTCCGGCCAGCGCACGAACACGTCGAACTTGTGGCCGTCGGCGTTGACCATTTCCATTGCATGCAGCGAGGACTTGTCACGGCGCTGCGAGGGAATGATGTCGCTGAGCGCGTCGGCGCCCTGGCGTTTGAGCACGACGACCGTGTTGGGGAGGTCCTTAACGCGGCGTTGAAACGTCTTCAACGAGGGCAACGTCCAGCCGCGCTGCGCAGCAATGCGCAGCAGCCGGTTGTAGCAGGCAGCCATCGTCGGTTGTTCCGGCCGCAGATAGTCGGCCTTGAAGATTTCCCATGCCTCGGGCTCGATGTCGGCAACTGACACGCGTCCGGTGTATCGGGGGATCAGAAGTGCGGGCCAGTGCGCTGACGGGTAGCCTTTGACGTCCGACTCCCAACGCGCGATCGTAGCCGCTGAGATCGGGTGACCGTCGGCGGATTCGGCGGCGGCCACCAGCTGCCGCGCGGTCATCAGCGACGTGCCGTTGCGACGCAGGGCGCGGACCGAGCGGAGTACGCCTGCGCGCCGGTCCGCGGCGAGGCGCAGCGACTCCGGAGACCGGCGGTATGTTTCCCATGCCGCCCTCTCTTCGAGCGCACGCTCTTCGACGACGTCGCGGACGTGATCAGGCAGTTCAAGCAGTGGCTTGGCGAGTGCAACCTGCGTAACTTGCGGAAGCGAGCTTAGAGCGAAAAGTTTGCCGCCGCCTTGATCCTTTCGGGCGATGTACTTCCACCCCTGATTTGCGGCCGCTTTTCGAACGCCTCGTTCTGACGTCGGCATGCCCGGACGACCCGCCAGTTCGGCGGTCGAGTACCAGCGTTCGTTCGGTGAGTTCCCGTCAGCCATTGGCCGCCCTCTTCTTCATCTGTTTCAGGCTGCGGATCTCCTCACGCAGCTGGTCCATTTCGGCCTGGGCGCGCACAATTTCCGCGTCCACAATGTCCGATCCCCAAAGGACACGACCGCCGAGTTTGAGCACCGGCCATTCGCTGAGTTCGCGGGCCGATGCCACACAGTCCATCGCCGGCACTTTCCAGAGCGGCAGGTTGCAATCTTCTCGGGCAACCGAGGTGTAGCTGTCGAGCACGAGCTTGGAAGTCTCGACGTCAGTGAGCTCGCTGACGCGGGCTGCAAATTCGTATCGGGTGCCGGTCAACGGATGCGCGGCGTTGGCCGCGTAATCCTTGAGCAGCTTGCTGACCAGCAACGCAACTTCGCCGCGGTAGTCCATGCTGCCGAGCGGCGGCAGCGGTGTCGCTTTCAATCCGGGGAACAAGTCACCGGTGAGGGTGTCGCCACGCTTAAGCACGCGCCACCCCCACCGCCACCTGGCCACGGTCGCACTGGTCGAGGAGTAATGCCACTGCGTGGCCACCAGCTCCCGTGCTGCCGGTGTTTTCGCGCGGATGAACGCGGGGCACGAACCGGCCAATCCCCACCCGTTGAGCCCGGGTCAGGCATGTGAAATACGAGGGGGAGCCCTCCTCTGGGTTACGCTGGAAGCTCTCACACAAACCAGCCCCAAAGGAGGGCAAAAAGATGAACGACGAGAAATTGGCAGGACAGCACTTGGCGATAGTCGCGGCAATCCAAGGCCTAATGAACGCCACAGGCGCAGGGTCGAGTGTCCGGGATTCAGTCACGCTGCATAAGGTGACGGCACCGATGTCGTTGAAATCAAATGCCGAATTCATCGCAGGCATCAATGAGGTGCTGCAAAACTTGGGACTGGATCCGCTGGATTGAAGCTTTAGCTGGGGTCCGCGCTGTCGCGCTCCATCCGTTCTGTTTCTTGCAAGCGTTTCATGAGGAAGTGATAGTTGCGCGCGTCGATTTCCTGTTGGGTATCGGCCATCACCCAGCGGAATAGCCGGACGATTGGACGAAGCGCACAGCGAAGCGGCAGCCGAACTAAATCGATGCTCATTGGAATGTCCTATGTTGATGTTTGATTCGGCCCGCTCCACGAGAGAACGTCGGGATGGGGATTTGGCGGCGCCCATTTCTATCAGGCGACCTTCGTTTGCGGATTGCCAGATATGCTGTGGCTGGTAAACTCATCACTGGGCTTTTTCATGCCCAGCTGCACGGCAATTTCGTGCGCCTGGCCGAAGTTGGCCTTGAGTTGTCCGTTGAGGACGCGGTACACCGTCTCGCGCCGGTAGCCCCGCTGTTCTGCCCACTGCGTGACCGTTATTCCCGACGCCCGGATCCGGGCTTTTGCCTCATTTGAATTTAGAACTGGAGATTTTCCTGACATTTTTCAGATCCCTACGTGAACGGCTTAAAGGGTTTAGATAGGCGTCCCATCTAAAACCAATATTCCCACATCTGGGATTAATGTCAACTACTTTTGGGAGTTTTTTTCTAGTTCCGACTTCTTTTACAACTACATCTGGGATTAAATGGCAAAAAAACGAACAATATCAGTAGGTTACGAGATAGCCTCTAATAGCACTCTCGGTTCCGACTTAGTTCCGACTTCTGCCAGAGAACTCGGAACTCGATTGGCTGCGCTCGCAAAAGTGGTAGGGACACGCCCAGAAGCGGCAAAGGCGGCGGGTGTAGCACCCTCATCGCTACAGCGGTATATCAGCGGGGAGAATATGCCTCCGCTGGACGTGGCCGCGCGACTTTGCCACGCAGCGAATGCGTCACTAGAGTGGCTTGCAACTGGTGCCGGCCCTCAAAATGCGTCACAACTCGGTCTCCCGGCCGATTCTCAAACCGTGAGAACCGAGGACCTGATAATTGCTATGAATCTCGCCGACGAGGCACTTTCAGGCCGCACGCTGCGTCGTGAGAGCTACGCAAAGCTGGTAGCCCTCATTTATGACGCCATCACGAATGGACTCCCCGAGGCGCAGATTCTGAAGTTTGCCGTGCCGGCATCTAAAGGCTTAGAGGACTGATCAGGGAGACAAATGGCGGACCAGCGGTGGGTGGCCCAAGTACGGGATTTGCTGAGGGACAGTGTGCCGGTTGAGCACCAAACCCCTTATTTACAAGGGGATTCAAGCGAATACGCGCCGCCTGCGCGCCGCTCCTACGACGTCGCCGAGATCGACCGGATTGCCACCTGGTACGGGCTGCAGCGTGAGATCACCTGGACGCTGGCCGCTGCCGACGTCAGGCGCGTCGAGGATCTGAGTGGGGATCAGCTCGCCCAGCTGCGTCGCCGCCTGCGCCAACTGGAGGACTGTCTTCAGAACGGCCTTGGGCCGCCGGACGCCCCGCCTGGCATTTGAAGGTTTGAAGGGGATTTAAACGCTTTTTGCCGCCGCGTTGAATTTTGCAAACCATGTGTCCCAAAACGGCTGAAACGCCGATTTGTTTGCAAACCATAATTGCCGCCTAATTTTTACCGCCACATGCCTGATAAGGCTCAACAGTGGGCTCCGTCCCGTGTTAACCCACGTTATTTAAGTTCTTCCCACATTGTGCAAACCATGTGTCCCCGCACAGTGCGCCTTCGTCCTACTCCTTATTCCTCGATTACGGCCTTGCGCGGCATGCGTTCATCGCGCATGGCAGCGGCGTACACAAAGGCAGCGACCATGGCGGCGTTGTGCTTGAGATCTTCCTCGGAGGCGTGATCGACCGTGTCGAGATGGCTGTGGTGCACGTTGGTGAAGTAGTCCAGGCCATCCTGCACAAACTGGAATCCGGGCAAACCGACGCGATCAAAGCTGATGTGGTCGGTGCTGCCGGTGTTGCGCGAGACCACGGTGGTTGCGCCCAGATCGTTGAACGGCTTGAGCCATTCCTGGAAGATCGGCATGGCGGCCAGATTTTCCTGAGCATAGATGCCGCGGAATTTGCCGGAACCGTTGTCCATATTGAAGTACACCGAGAACTTGTCGTACGCGGGTTTGCGTTGCATGGCGCCGGTGCGCGGACGCAATGACTTGGGCAGATCGGCATCTTCCGGTTTGGTCGACAGCGGATACGATGCAAACGTCTTAGACACATAGTCTGCCGAACCGATCAGACCCTGTTCTTCGCCGCCCCACAACGCAACACGAATCGTGCGCTTGGGTTTGACACCAATCGACTTGAGGATGCGCATGGCCTCCATCATGACGGCGGTACCTGCAGCGTTGTCGTTGGCGCCGGTACCGGTATGCCACGAGTCCATGTGAGCACCGAGCATCACGATTTCATCGGCCTTAGACGTACCGGGCAGTTCAGCCAAAGTGTTGTACCCGGGGTCGTTGCTGTCCGAAGTAAAGCGCGCTTCGATGTCGGCGCGAATCCGAACTACATCTTTGTGATCCAGCATGCGCATGACCTGGTTGTAATGCTCGGCAATCATGGCCAGATCGGGCACGCCGACCGACTCCCCTGCACGTCGGGAGCCGGCACCGCCAACGCGGATGATGCCGTTATCCCAACCGCTGATGCTGACGGTGGCGAGCACGCCTTCGTCAACTAAGAATTTGTTCAACTCGCGCGTGAACTTCTCGCGGTCGCGGAAGTCCTTGATGCGTTTTGCGCGATCTGATGTCATGGTTTTGGGCACTGCGAACGACTGCAATGCAGCCAGGCCCGCATCGTCATAACGACGCTGATCGGGCTCCGTGCCGGGCTTGTATGCCCGCAACTCGGAAAGGAACAGAATCTTGCCCTTGAGCTTGCCCTGATACTTTTTGAAATCTTCAGCGCTTTTGAGCGTGACGGCCATGGCTTCGCCTTCGATTGGGCCATTGGTTCCGGGCGTCCAGGCCTTAGGCAATGCATGCAAGGGGAAGGCACGCGGGGCGATCATCTCGACATGGGCGCTGCGGAAATCCCAGCCGCGGCCAAAGTCTTCGAACGGGACATCTTTGACGTTGCTCAGGCCCCACTCGTTGAACTTGGATTTGGCGTAGTCATTGGCCTTTTGCATGTTCGGCGAGTTGGTCAGGCGCGGACCGATCTCTTCGGTCAGATGCGTGAACGTCTGCATGACCTGCGAGTTGTAGAAGGCCTCCTGGCGAATGCGGCTAACGACGTTGAGATCCATAGGCTGAGCATTGCCGGTCGTTGCCAGTGTCAGGCCAATAGTGAGAGCTGCGAGCGTCGTTGAGATCCGCATAGTCGTCGTTCGATCCGAAATTAAGGGCAATCTTCGATTCTGCTTGCCGAACACCGTCGGCGCCCATGGCAAAAGTCATGGGCACCGCGTTTTATCGGATTCAAACGATAGCGGGCCCGGCGCTTAGCCGCGATGGCGGCTGTGCAGGATCGTGACGACGAAACTGCTGATCAGAATCGGCCACAGGGCCCAACCGCAGAGTTTGAGCAGCAGCGACAGAATACCCGCACCCGATCCGCTGATCGGCTCAATGCCCGCCCCTACTTGCAGATCCACAAGCGGCACCACATTGCGCGTTACGAATCCGGCCGCATCCGCAAGCCGTTTACCGGCGGTACCCGGCGCATGGGCTTTCATGCGATGGAACTGCTCCTGCGAAGCCGCGAGTCGCTCCTCGCACGGCGCACCGCATTCCTGCATTGCCCCTAATGATGCGGTGGACTGGCGAAACCATTGACCGTAATTCACATAGGAAAGAGCGACGGCCACCACAAAAATCAGCGCAAGCGCTAAGCCGGGCCGCACAAACGGCTTGGTGCCGTAGCCGACGGTGATGCCATGCAACCACGAGCCCAACCAGCGCAAGTAATTGCCATCCTGCCGGTCGCGCTCCTGTTCCAACTTTCGACGCTCGATAAAGATGGCGTCGGCATCGGCCTTCTTACCGATGTCTGCGAGTCGGGTCTCCACGGCGGAATAGACCGAGCTATCAAACTCGCGAAGGGTGCGCAGCAGCCGCAAGTAAACCGGCGCACTCTCGACTTCGGGTTGAAGCGAATCAGCAACACGCCAACGTGTCACCTGCGCGCCACGCAAATCGATCAGCTTTGGCGGCGGCGGATCAGTCAATCGCAGGCAAACAATCTGCGCACTGTTCAGATCCAGCGAGGGCACCCGCGGCAATGACGTCTGATCACGGTTTGTATCCTCACCGGGGCGCCAATCAAAGGTTCCGGCAACCTCCAGATCCGTTGCAACGATCGGAAGATACGTGTCATTTGCCTCCACAAAGATCCCGTCAAGGTCTACATCGCCGCACTTGGCACCGCTTAGCCGTACGGCGACGGGGACTTTAAAGGCCATTGCATGTGGCGTCCGGAACGATCCGCGCAGATCACCAATTCGCAGCGACATTGAGATCTTGGCAAAACGCGCGTCGATCACAGCGAAGGGATTGAGGGCATCCGATCTGCCTGCCAGTGGCTTCAGCTCCTGCTCACCATCAATCCATACCGCACCCTCGCTACCGCCAAGGCGAATACGGACATCACGTACAACAATCTCCGGAGCTTGAGCGTGACGAAGATTGATGCACGAGGTGCCGGTCGACCAACCGCATGTTGCGGTGAGATCCACGCGTCCAATTCCGATATAACCTCGGACGATGGCGCCATCAAGAACGAGACAGCGCACCTCAAAGCGGCCCGCGGCGTTGCCGGCATCCAGAATCTCATCGCCACGCAAACGGAACTCGCCGCCGATCTTGGCACTCCAGAAATACAGCTCCAGGGCATAGCTGGACGCGTCGGTGTTACCGTCGCGATCTTCACTGATCGAAAAACTGACATCACCACCGACTTCGATGGTGGCAGCCTCGATACGACGCCCGCGCTGATCCGCTCGCACGGGCGAAGGAGCGAACGCTAGCTCCAGATTTCCGCCAATGGATGCGCCGATTGCCGACACTGACGGTTTGTCATCTTCACCGTGCATGCGACCGGCGAGCACCACCGAGCCGGTAATCCGCGCTAAGGACAAGTGGTAGGTCACACGTTGCGGCGCGTCTGCCTTCAGTCGCAAGGCGGCGCCAAGCACCGACTCCGTGAAGTCCATGAAAATCGGCGCCGCATCAGCCGAACCTGGCGCACATTGATGTCGGATCGCCACCTCGGAATCGAATCGCGAATACGATGCCGATACAAACGCGAACGTACCGTCACCCCGCAAAGGGCCACCGAGATGAATGCCCCGCAGAAACAACTTGCAGGGCTCTTCGCTTGACACATTCAGCCTCATCCCGCCGCTGATACGTGCCGCCTGAAATGACGCACGACTGATTTGTCCACCGAGACCCTCAGTCAGCTCGACAGAACCCTCGATACGCGAGGCCTCACCATCGATGTGCAAATCAACCGGGCCGCTGAGCCAGACGCCGAAATCGCCATCGATCATACTGCGGTGAACATTCAAGGCTGCAGCGAACGGTACATTGCTGCTATCACGCAACAACCGTTCAACGCCAAGACTTCCGGTGATGCGGGAGCCGCTAATACGCAGGGTCAACTGCGACTGGCGAAGGCGCTGCTGCGGATCGTGCAAATACAGCCCGTCAATTGCCAAGTCGCCATGACATTGAATGCCGTGCAGATTGAGTAGCGTCAGTTCATTCGGCAGGCGCTCGTCGACTGTCGTTGCGAGAATGCCATCGGCATCGGCCTGAACGTGGGTCAGTCGCAGTCCGTGCAGGAACACGCAGCGGTTCCAGTCCGTGGTTCGCAACAGCATGGGTGCGTCGACTTGGCCATGCAAATACGCAGGCTCCGTCACCATGCAGCCTGAAACAGGCTCACCTGCAGTCACGCGACGCGTGAACTCCGCCGCCGAAAGCGAAACCGGACGATCGAGCTCCATAGTCATCAGCCATACCCTCGAATGGTAAACCGTCTATGCAGGATAACCGATCTTATCCACGGGTTCTTGACCATTACTCGGCTACACTCGGGCGATGAAACCAAACCGCAATCTCACCGAAGGTCCCGTTGCATCAACGCTGCTGGTGTTCGCCCTGCCGATCTTGGCTGGCAACGTATTGCAATCTTTGAACGGTTCGGTGAATGCAGTATGGGTGGGACGCTACCTCGGCGAACAGGCCCTGACCGCAACGGCCAATGCCAACAACATCATGTTTTTCCTGATTGGTGTGGTCTTCGGCGTGGGGATGGCTGCAACGATTCTAGTCGGTCAAGCCATGGGCGCCGGCAATCAGGCGCAGGCCAAGCGCGTGATCGGCACCAGTGCCACGTTCTTCTTTGGTGTCTCGATCGCCATCGCGCTACTCGGTTTACCACTGTCACGCCACATCCTTGTATGGATGAGTACTCCGCCCGCCGCACTCGCCATGGCCGAGAGCTATCTGCGCGTGATCTTTATGGCCGTGCCGTTCCTCTATATGTTCGCGTTCTTCTCCGCGATCTTGCGCGGTGCCGGCGACACTCGCACGCCATTTGCGTTCCTGCTACTGGTCGTTCTCCTCGATATCGTGCTCAATCCCCTGCTGATCTTCGGTATTGGCCCCTTCCCTAAGATGGGTATTGCCGGCTCCGCGATGGCAACCCTGGTTTCCAACGTGATCAGCCTGATCGCACTGGTGTTCTGGCTGCGCTATCGGCGACATCCGCTGTGGATCAGTCGCGCCGACAATGCGGTCTACATTCCCGACCTGACCATACTGAAATCACTGATCGTCAAAGGCGTGCCCATGGGCCTGCAGATGATAGTGATCTCGCTGGCCATGATCATGATGATCAGCATGGTTAACAGCTACGGTGTTGACATGACCTCGGCCTACGGCGCCGCGCTGCAGCTATGGACTTACGTGCAGATGCCGGCAATGGCGATTGGCGCTGCCTGCTCCTCGATGGCGGCACAGAATGTCGGTGCACGCCGTTGGGACCGTGTCGAAGGCATTGCCCGCACCGGGGTGCTCTTTAACTTTCTGCTGACCCTTGCACTGATCCTGCCGATCATTCTGCTCGACCGTTACACGCTGGCGCTGTTCCTGCCTGATGCCAGCGCCGGTAGGTGATCGTTCGCCCGTCATCCATTCGTGATTCGCAATTTCTAATTCCAACCCGGAGAACTGCTCATGGCTAAACGCCCGGACTACGAAGACCTCATTAATGCCTCTGCCTCTGCCGAAAAACTGACGGCGTGGATCATCCATGAGTTGTCGGTGTTCAATCTCGGCAACACGGTGGATTTTAACTTCCTGAGCCGCCAGTCCGTGGGCGGCTATTGCAGGGCGCTTGGATTTGCCAAGAATCGCAACTGGGCACTGTTGGAGCTCGATAAGATTGCACCCGAGTCGCCGATGGGACCGAACGTAGTCCCAGAAAAGGAAGCCGTCGCCGTATTGGCACAGATCAAGCATGCGCTCGACAAGAACATTCTGCAGCCCAAGGAAGGCGGCAAGCCGCAGATGGACATCATTTCGGATTTTCTGCCCAAGGGCCGTCGCTACAAAGGTGCCAAGACGCTAGGACATTTGTGGGAGTTCCAATACGCGCTCGCCGTAGAGCTTGAACATGGCCGCACCCGTGGCGCCAATGTCACCAACAACCACCCGCTGCTGACCGCTATGGTTGTCCTGGCCCACCTCAGCGAAGATAAGCTCTACTACGCGCGCCTGTGGGAAATGGAAACCGGCGGCGAACTGTTCAACGCCACGCTCGAGAAAAAGCCAACGCGTTCGATCCAGGAAGAACATATCCGCGCTCGCGGTTATCTGCAGTCACGCTTGCAGGAAAAACTCAAAGTCAGCTGACCAAAAAAAACGCGCCTCCGGGCGCGTTTTTCATTGCAGACAAGGGCTCAGACGTTGAACCGGAAGTGCAGGATATCGCCTTCCTGCACCTTGTACTCCTTGCCTTCGAGACGCAGACGACCTGCCTCCTTGGCGCCCTGCTCACCGCGGTACTTAATGAAGTCGTCGTAGGCAGTCGTTTCGGCGCGGATAAAGCCCTTCTCGAAATCAGTGTGGATCACGGCAGCGGCTTGCGGTGCGGTGGCGCCGCGCTTGACCGTCCAGGCGCGGACTTCCTTTACGCCTGCAGTGAAGTACGTCTGCAGACCGAGCAAGCCATAGGCCGCACGAATCAGGCGGTTCAAGCCCGGCTCGTCCAGACCCAGATCGGCCAGGAATTCGTCGCGCTCGTCGTCTTCGAGTTGGGCCATTTCCTCTTCGATGGCGGCGCAGACCGGCACCACTGCGGAGCCTTCGGCATCGGCACGGGCACGAACGGCGGCCAGATGCGGATTGTCATCACCGAAACCGTCTTCGGACACGTTGGCGACGTACATGACCGGCTTCAGCGTCAGCAGAAACAGATCGCGCAGCATCGCGCGCTGATCGTCATCGAGCTTGGCCATACGAGCCGGCTTGCCCTCGTTCAAGGTCTCGCGCACAATCGGCAGCACTTCGAGACGGGCCTTGGCATCCTTGTCGCCACCCTTGGCCGCACGCTCAAAGCGCGCGATGGCCTTTTCGACGGATTCCAGATCGGCCAGTGCCAGTTCGGTATCAATGGTTTCGATATCGGAGATCGGATCGACCTTGTTGGAAACGTGGATTACGTCATCGTTCTCAAAGCAGCGCACGACGTGACAGATGGCGTCCACTTCGCGGATGTGCGAGAGGAACTTGTTGCCCAGACCCTCACCCGATGCCGCACCGGCAACGAGACCGGCGATGTCGACGAACTCAACCGCCGTCGGCACTACGCGTTCGGGCTTGACGATTTCGGCCAGGGAGTTCAGCCGCGGATCGGGAACCGGCACCACACCCACATTGGGCTCAATCGTGCAGAACGGGAAGTTGGCGGCAGCGATGCCGGCCTTGGTCAGCGCGTTGAACAGAGTGGACTTGCCCACATTGGGAAGGCCGACAATCCCGCATTGAATACCCATTTGCTTATCTCTTTATGAAAACGGTGAACTGAAAACGAGGTTCGTTTTTCAGTGTTACTTCCTGGTGTGCAGCGCGGTCATCGCATCGCTGAACTTACCGGCGATTGCCAAGGGCAACACGCGGCGCGCTTCAATAACGGCATCGAGCATGGCCGATGTTTCAGTCGAATTGGGCCGACTTAACACATGGCCGACGACGCGGTCTTTGTGGCCCGGATGGCCGATGCCAATCCGCAGCCGATGAAACTTACCGTCACCGCCGAGCACTTTAATGATGTCACGAAGGCCATTCTGACCGCCGTGGCCACCATCGAACTTGAGGCGCACGTCACCGGCTTCGATATCGAGCTCATCGTGCGCCACCAACATCTCGGCGGGTTCGATTTTGTAGAACTGCAACGCAGCGCGAACTGCCTTCCCGCTCTCATTCATGAAAGTCGACGGCTTAAAGAGAATGATCTTTTCGCCGTCGATCGTCAGCTGTGCGGTGGAGCCGAACAGCTTGCCTTGCGCGCTCCATGTGGCGCCCTGCTCCAAAGCGAGGGCATCAACAAACCAAAACCCGGCATTGTGCCGGGTTTGGGCGTAGTCGGGCCCGGGGTTGCCGAGCCCAACAATGAGGCGCAAGCCGGCGATTATTCGCCGTCCTTCGCTTCTGCAGCGGCGTCGCCTTCGGCAGCAGCGTCAGCAGCCGGAGCGGCTTCTTCGGTTGCTTCTTCGGCTTCAGCCTGGATGTGCTTGGCGATGGCGATAGCGGAATCGTGATCAGCACCCAGAGCCAGTTCGGGGATCTCGACACCCTTCGGCAGCTTGATGGCCGACAGATGAACGACTTCGCCCACTTGCAGGTTCGACAGGTCGATTTCCAGCGATTCCGGCAGATCCTTCGGCAAGCAGGTGACGACCACTTCGTTCAGTTCCTTAGTCACAGCGACTTCGGAGCTCTTACCGGCCGGCGAATCTTCGAGACCGACGAAGTGAATTGGCACTGCAACCTTGATCGGCGTGTTAGCCGACACGCGTTGGAAGTCCAAGTGCATGACGAGTTGCTTGTACGGGTGACGTTGCATGTCACGCAGCAGCACTTGTTCCTTTTTGCCGTCGATATCCAGAGTCAGGATCGAAGCGTAGAACCACTCGTGCATTTGGGCCAGCCACAGCGGCTCGTGATCGAGTTCGATGTTGACAGGTTCGGACTTGCCACCGTAAACGATGGCTGGAATCTTACCCTCAAGACGAAGGCGGCGGCTCGCACCCTTCCCTTCGACTTTACGGGCAGACGCTTTGATGACGTGATCGGTCATTGGTCTGTATCTCTTAAAAGTTATGGAGGGCCACCTCACGGCGACCCGAAGTAGACTCCATCGCGACCAATGGAGCCTGTTAAAACCCTGTAGCAGGGGCCAACATTATATCCCCTTTTTCTTTACAAACAAAGGCTTACGTTGGCCCTGAAACGGAAAAAGCCAGCCCGGGAATGATCCGAGACCGGCTTTTGGCGAAAATTTGATCAGTCCACGTAAAGCGAGGATACCGATTCGCCGTAGGCAACGCGACGGATGGTCTCGGCCAGCAGTTCGGCCACCGACAGCTGACGAATCTTGGGACAGGCCTGAGCCTCAGGCGAGAGCTGAATGGTGTTGGTCACCACCAACTCATCGAGCGCGGAGCCGTTGAGGTTATCAATGGCGGGACCGGACAGCACCGGGTGCGTGCAGTACGCCACGACCTTTTTGGCGCCACGGTCCTTGAGAGCCTTGGCGGCAGCGCATAGCGTACCGGCCGTATCCACAATGTCATCGACCAGAACGCAGTTCTTGCCTTCGACATCACCAATGATGTTCATGACCGTAGCGACGTTAGCCTTGGGACGACGCTTATCAATGATGGCCAGATCGGCGTCATCGAGGCGTTTGGCGATGGCACGCGCGCGCACCACACCGCCCACGTCGGGCGAGACTACGATGAGATCCTCGGTACCCAGCTGACGCCAGATATCGGCCAGCAGCACCGGCGAGGCATACACGTTATCGACCGGGACATCAAAGAAGCCCTGGATCTGATCGGCGTGCAGGTCAACGGTCAGGACGCGATCGGTATCTACACCCGTAAACATGCGTGCCGTCACCTTGGCCGTAATCGGCACACGCGAAGAGCGCGGGCGACGATCCTGACGTGCGTAACCGAAATACGGCACCACCGCCGTTACGGACGCAGCAGAAGCGCGCTTGAGCGCATCAATCAGTACAAGGAGTTCAACCAGATTCTCGGCCGACGGTGCATTCGTCGGTTGGATGACGAAGACCTCCTGACGGCGGACATTTTCCTGGATTTCGACTTGAACCTCACCGTCGGAGAAGCGGCCGACAAAGGCCTTACCGAGAGAGATCCCGAGTTCAGCGCAGACTTCCTGCGCGAGGGGGAGGTTGGCATTACCGCTAAAGACCAGAATATTGCGGTCGTTTTGCACGCGGAGCTCCAGGGGTCGGATTGGTGAAAAAATGGCAGGGGCGGAAGGATTCGAACCTACGCATGCCAGGATCAAAACCTGGTGCCTTAACCGCTTGGCGACGCCCCTGCAGGGAAACCTAGTTGTACTCGGTTAGCGCTGCCAACAGCGGCGCTCGATCGGCGCTCGCTGCAAGCCAGGCATTGACGCCCGGTGGCAGAGCCTGCAGTGCCAGTTCCGCTGAGTCCCAATCCGAAAACTCGACGAACACGACGCTGCCCGTACCGGTGAGCCTTGGTGTGCCGACGGCGCTCAAAAGCGCAAACATCCGCTCCACCGCCGAGTCTCGCCGGCGAAGGACGGGTTCAAAGGCATTGCCATGAACTCGCCCCTCTATGAAGTCCGATATTTTGACGGGTTCTGAATCTCTCGTCAATCCCTTATCTGCAAAAAGTTGACCGGTATCGGCATGAGAGTCCGGTCTGGCCAGCAAAAACACCTTTTGTGGCAGTTCTACAGGGGTTAGGACCTCGCCCGCGCCCTCGGCCCAGGCATGGGTGCCCCCAATAAAGAACGGTACGTCGGCACCCAGCTGTAAGCCCAACGTCGCTAAGCGTTCACTCGACCAGTGCAAATTCCAGAGCACATTCAGACCGTGCAGCACGGTGGCCGCATCGCTGGAACCACCGCCCATGCCACCACCCATCGGAATGCGCTTTTCGATGCCAATGTCGGCACCCAGACGGCATCCGCTTTCAGTTTGCAGCAAGCGTGCTGCACGGACGGCTAAATCCTGTTCGGGATCCACACCGGGCAAGGCACCAACACGCACGATGGCGCCGTCATCGCGGCACTCCAAGCTAATCGTATCGCCCCAATCGAGCACGCAGAACATGGACTGCAATGCGTGATAGCCGTCGGGGCGACGACCGGTGATTTGCAGAAACAGGTTGAGCTTGGCCGGGGCCGGCAGTTTCACTCGCCGCTCCAGCTGTCGATGACCAGTTTGACCTTAGTGGTTTCGCCTACCGTTGCCGTAATACGCTTGGGCAATACGGGCACACCGGTAGCGGCATCGGCGACAGTCCACTCTTCGTAACGGACTTGCCACTCGTCTTGCGTGAACTGTTGCGGCAAACCGGTGACCGGATCGCGTAGCACGGTGACGTCGGCAGGTGTAATGCCCTGCATCCAGGTGCGCAATTCATTAAGCGGGATGCGCCAGCCGCTGACTTCAAACAGCAGTTGTTCGGCATCGCTGCCGCGACGTGCGCCGCCGGACAGGCCTTCGATCACGGCACCATCGGCACCGGTATAGGTCAGACGCCAGGTCTGACGGGTGATGGGCGCGCTGATTTCGGCGACATAGCCATCGCGCAAGTTAGTCCAGTCCAGACGACCGCTGCCACTGTTGTTCGGTGCGGACACGGCAATCCGTCCGGCCATATTCCACGAAGGATGCGCGGCGAACCACGCCGCTGCATTCTCCTGCTGCATGGCATGCGCCTGCTGCTTTTGCGTCTCGCTCATCACCGGCCCCGAAGGAATGGTGGCGCAGCTGCTGAGCATCAGTGCCAATGCACTGACGGCGATCCATGATTTCATGCAGAGATTCCCATGAGTTGGCGCACCGCCTGCACGGCGCGGTTGATTTTATCGGTATCGAGCTTATCCGCCTGTTCGATGGCCTTGCGGGCGCCGTCGCGATCGCCGCTACGCCACAGCACCTCGGCCAGATGCGCAAAAATCTCGGGATCGCGTTGCAGTCGTGCAGCCCGTTGCAGTTGTCGCAATGCCTCCGGCAGATCGCCCATCTTGTAGAGCACCCAACCGTAACTGTCGATAATGGCCGCATTATTCGGCTGCGCTGCACGCGCACGATTGATCAGCTGCAACGCCTCCTGATAGCGCGTAGTGCGGTCGGCCAAGGTGTAACCCAAGGCGTTCAAGGTGTCGACGTTATTGGCATCCATCACGAGGATGCGACGGAACTCGGCGATGGCACGCTCGACTTCGTTGTTGCGTTCAAACGCCAGCGCACGCGTGTACAGCACACTGGTATCGTCCGGGAACGCAGACATCGCACGGTTCAGCACCTCCTGCTCGCGCGCAGGGTCACCGGCGCGCTGAAATAAGGTTGCCTCCAGCAGGAAGGCATCGCGACGCGTGTCGTCCGGCACCTCGGTGTTGGTCTGCAGCGCCTTGAGCATTTGCTGCCAGTCCGCCGTTCGCTTGAGCTCAAACAGCACATTGGCGGACGCCAATTGGGCGGACCACTGCTCTTCTTCGCCGGGAACACTGGCATACCAGCGTAGCGATTCTTCCCATTTTTTCAGGTATTCCGCGATCTGACCGAGCAGCAGACGCTGCTGCGGATCGGGACGGCTCGCGGTCTTCTGCAGTTCGCTGTACAACGCTTCCAGGCGCGGACGATCATCGGCCTGCGCCAGACTGTAAGCCCGCTCGGTATAGGTTTCGGCGGTCTGTTCGCCTTGCGCCAACACCCGCTCCGAATCCAGATAGTCACCGAGCAGGCGGTATTCGAGTGCCACCGAGGAGCGCAACGAGGCATTGGTCCGTGTCGCCGGTTCGACCTTGCGCAGCGTCTCGCGGGCGGCGGTCTCATTGCCGGCCAGGCGATCCTGTGCGGCACGCAGCAAGGTGATGCGTGGCTCGTCAGGAAAGCGACGCAGCATCTGGGCAATCGCGGCATCTATCAGCGAGGTCTCATCCAAGGCTTGCGCCAAGCCACCGACCGCCAACCAGGCGCCGATACGATTGGGCACGGCATTGGATTCAATCAGTTGGCGCAGAACCCGCTTGGCCTGTTGCTCATCGCGCGTTGCGGTGGCCAGTGTCGCCATCGCCAGTTTGCCGACACGATCATCGTCCTTCGACAGCATGCTCGCCAGTTCGCGGACGGCATCGGCATCACGGCCCTCGCGCAGTGCGACCGCGGCGCGTGCGCCCTGCAGATCATCGGGGTCGACGGGATTGCGCTGCCAGATCGCCAAGGCCTGCTTGGCCGCCGCATCGTTCTGGGTTAATAAGGCCAGCCGGAAGGCATTCTGGGCCACGTGTGCATCGCCGGTGCGCCGGGCTGCATACAGATACTGTTTGCCGGCGGTGACCAGATCGCCTTCGGACAGGGCAAATTCGGCCACCATCACAGGTTCCAGACTGAGATGCACCGGATCCGCCGCAGGGGTCAAAGCCGGCGCCGCCACGGCCCCACCGGCCCAACACGCGAGAACCAGAGCCGCGTTGCGCCATGCCGGCTGTGCCTTGTGCTCAGTCATGAATCATTCTCATTTGCGGCCTTAAAAATGGCATCCATTACAATAGGCGGTTAGCCGTCCTAGCTTACCTTACGAACCTGAACGCTACATCGCCACCTAAGCCCCAATTGTTTGTGCTCGGCCTGAATCATCAGACCGCGCCAATCACCTTGCGCGAGCGTGTTGCCTTTGCCGATGGCGATTCGACCGAACGGGCGCTGCGTGCCCTGCAAAGTCTGGGACAAGTGCAGGAAGTGGCCCTACTCTCCACCTGCAATCGCACCGAGGTCTATGCCGTTGCACAGGATGATGGCGCTTCGATTGCCCAATGGTTGGCGGATTTCTCCGGCGAACCGCTGGATGCCTATCTGTATCGCCACGACGATGTGGACTCGGTCCGGCACCTGTTCCGTGTGGCCTCGGGTCTGGATTCGCTGGTGCTGGGCGAGCCGCAGATTCTCGGCCAAGTGAAAACCGCCTGGAGCCAAGGTCACCAAGCCGGTACGGTTGGCCCGCAACTTGATCGTCTGTTCCAGAATGCATTCAAGGCCGCTAAGAAAGCCCGCACCGATACGCGCATTGGCGCGAACGCGGTGTCCGTGGCTTCAATGGCTGTGCGCATGGCGCAGGAAAACTTTGCCGACCTCAGCGAGTCCACCGTGATGCTGATCGGCGCCGGTGAAACCATTGAGCTGGCCGCACGTCACTTGCAGCAAGCCAAGGTCAAGCGCCTGCTGGTCGCCAATCGCACCTTTGCTCATGCGCAAACGCTGGCCGGTGAGTTTGGCGGTTTTGCCCTGGAATTGAGCGATCTGCCTCTGCACCTGCACGAGGCCGACGTGGTCATCAGCGCCACCGCTGCGCGCGATCCGATCCTTCATGCCGATGTGGTCCGCAATGCCCTGCAGCAACGCAAGCATCGCCCCATGATGCTGCTCGACCTGGCCGTACCGCGCGACATTGATGCGGCGGTTGCAGACCTGCGCGATGCCTTCGTCTATACCGTTGACGATCTGGAACGCTCGGTCGAAGACAATCGCCGCCTACGGCGCGATGCGGCCGCTGCTGCCGAAAACATCATTGATCTGCAGGCACAGCAGCACATGCTGGCACTGCAAGTCAGTTCGCATGCCGAGTCCATTCGCCAAGTGCGCGAGGCTGCCACTGCCGTGCGCGAAGCGGAAACTGCACGGGCCATGTCCATGCTCGCCGCCGGCCATCCGGTCGATTCGGTCATGCAGGAACTGGCCCACCGGCTCACCAACCGCCTGATGCACGGCCCGACGCGCGCCCTACGCGATGCCGCTCAACGCGACGACCAGACCACCCTGCGCGTGGTCAGCACTTTGTTTAAGGACACGAAACCGGACCATGATTAGCGACAATCTTCGTAACAAGCTGCTGGCCCTGGCCGAACGCCGCGAAGAAGTGGAACGCTTGCTGTCCGACCCCGCTGTCATCAACGACAACAACGAATTCCGCAAGCTCTCGCGGGAGTTCTCGCAGCTCGAACCCATCACCGACGCCCTGACCGCCGAATCGCAGGCACTCGCAGATCTGGCGACAGCCCGTGCCATGCAAAGTGATCCCGAACTCGCGGAACTCGCCGACGAAGAGATCACGGCCGCCGAACTGCGTCTGCAGGAATTAGAGCAGACGCTGCTGGCCGAACTGGTGCCCAAAGATCCGCGCGACGACGGCGATATCTATCTCGAAGTGCGTGCGGGCACCGGTGGTGACGAGGCGGCAATCTTTGCCGGCGACCTGTTCCGCATGTATCAGCGCTACGCCGAACGCCAAGGCTGGCGCGTCACCATTGAATCGGCCAACGATGGCGAACACGGCGGCTTCCGCGAAGTCATTGCCCTAGTCCAGGGCCAAGGTGCATACAGCCGACTCAAATACGAGAGCGGTACGCACCGCGTCCAACGCGTGCCGGAGACCGAATCACAGGGGCGTATCCACACCTCCGCCGCGACGGTCGCGATCATTGCCGTCGAACCCGAAGGCGAACCGATCGAGATCAACTCGGCCGATCTGCGCGTCGACACCTTCCGCTCCTCGGGTGCAGGCGGACAGCACGTCAACAAGACCGACTCGGCCATCCGCATTACGCACGTCCCCAGCGGCGTAGTCGTCGAATCGCAGACCGAACGCTCGCAACATGCCAACCGCGACAAGGCCATGAAACGTCTGGCCGCGACGCTGGCACAGATGCAGGCCGACAAGGCCGCTGCTGCCATCGCCGAGGACCGTAAGCTGCAAGTCGGTTCAGGTGACCGTTCGCAGCGCATTCGCACGTATAACTATCCGCAGGGCCGCATCACGGATCATCGTGTCGAAGGCCTCACCCTCTACGACCTGCCCGCCGTTCTGCAGGGCGATCTGAGTGGTTTAATTGACCGACTGGCGCAGGAAGACCGCGCCCAAGCCCTCAGCGCGCTGCGCTAATTACCGGAGCAAGTGCAATGAAGAAAAAAGAATTCGAAAAGGCGATGGAACCCTTGAGCGTCCGTCTGGCTGAAATGGCGTATTGGGCCAAGGCCACCGGACAACGCATCGTCATTCTGTTCGAAGGCCGTGACACTGCCGGCAAGGGTGGCGCCATCAACACCATCGCCGACGTGCTGAATCCGCGCCAATGCAAAGTGGTCGCACTGTCCAAACCGAGCGAGGCCGAACAGGGCCAATGGTATTTTCAGCGTTATGTGGAGCATCTGCCCACCAAGGGCGAGATCGCACTGTTTGACCGCAGCTGGTACAACCGCGCCGGTGTCGAACGCGTCATGGGATTCGCCACGCCGGAACAGGTCGACACGTTTCTGGAGCAGACGCCGGTGTTTGAAAAGATGCTGACCGATGACGGCATTCTGCTGTTCAAGTACTGGCTGTGCTGCGATCAGGACGAGCAGGAGCAGCGCTTTGCCGAGCGCTTTGACGATCCGCTCAAGCGCTACAAGCTGTCGCCAATGGATGCAGAGGCCCGCACGCGCTACGACGAATACACCAAGGCTCGCGAGCACATGCTCAAGGCCACGCACACCAAGCATGCGCCGTGGACTCTGGTGGATTTCAACAGTCAGAAACAAGGCCGCCTGACCTTGGTTGCTGACCTGCTGGATCGCCTGCCGGAAATGAAAATCCCAAAGCCGGACTTTGAACTGCCCCCGCTCAATGGCGAGCCGAGCAAGGAATCGTTCTCGGTGCTCAAACCCCTACCCGATTACGAAGGCTAAGCCCACCGCCGACCGTTACGTGGCGGCATAAGGCGAATTACGCGTCGGGTTTGCCTTCGAACGGAATCGAACTGACGTTACGGCGCAGGCCATCACGCAAGGGCATGCGCAGTTCGTTGAGCACCTCGAGCGAGGCTTTACCGATGGCATCGTCGGCCATGGGCAGGTAGGCCTCGGAGATGGGTACGCGCAATTGCGCCGCCGAATAGAGCTCGGACAACTGCAGATCGTCCAGGTCACGGACCAACAGCCATTCGCCGGTTTCGGCGCGACGCACTACATGCGCCTGTTCCAGATCGCCCAGCAGATCCTGGATCAGATCGTCGGTCATGATCGGTTCGAGTTCGTGGATCCGGTCTGTGTGCAAACCGTTGCCATCGCGCGCGACCTCTTTGAGACGGGCTAGCAGGCGCAACATGGCATAGAACTCAAAGCCCTGCGGCAAGCGCAGGCGCGCCGGTTGGAATCGGAATGCACTGATGGCAGCGGCCATGGACGCACCTCCGAGCACGGCGATCCAGCTCAGATAGATCCACAGCAAAAACACCGGCATAAAGGCCAAGGTGCCGTAGATCTTGGCGTAAGAAGCATTGAATGAATTGAGATACACACTCAACGCCGTGCGAATCAGCTCCAGCAGCACGGTCGCCAAAATGCCACCGGCAAAGGCATGCCGCCACTTGACGGAGCGATGCGGCAGGAATCGGTACAGCAAGGTCAGCACAATGCATTCAATCGCCAAGGGGCTAAAGCGCAGGATGCCGGCCTCGATCCAGCTGCCGGCCGTCGTTTCGAAAAACGACAAGGCAAGAATGCGGGCAGAGACCCCCAGACTGGTCGCGGCCAACATGCTGCCCAAGGTCAGCACGGTCCAGTACATGACGAAACGACTCAACTTGGGCCGCGTGGTCTTGATGCGCCAGATACGGTTAAACGCAGATTCGATACCGTGAATCGTCACCAGCAGGGACAGCACCAGACCCACCACGCCAACCGTGGTCAGACCGCCGGCATTGTCGGCAAATTTGCGCAGCCACTCCTCGACCGAGTAGGCCGCCGACGGCACAAAATTACGGAAGATGTAATCGCTGAGCTGCACACTCCACTGATCGAACACAGAGAACCGGCTCAGCACGCCAAACACCACCATGCTCAGCGGCACCAGCGCAAACACCGTGGTGAAACTCAGGGCGCCGGCAGCCTGCAGCAGATCATCGGCAATGAACCGCTTTAGCAGGAAGCGTGAAAAACTGCGGACCCGCTCCGGGTCACGGACGCGCTCGGTCCAGCGGTTAAAGGTAGTCAGCGGTTCCATAGGCAAAGGATAAGCGATGTCGGCAAGGCTGGCGACCGACCAGCTGATAAACTCCTGTTACCTGCGTTCGATTCGTTGGAACGAACCTTCATCTGCAATTGAAAGGGCGACATATGGCTGAAATTCTGGTGGTCTATTACTCACGCAACGAATCCACGACACGCCTGGCGCAACAGATTGCCCGCGGCGTAGATGAGGTCCCGGGCATGAGCGCGCGCCTGCGCAGCATTCCACCGGTCAGCACCACACACGAGGCAACTGCACCCGAGGTGCCCTCTGAAGGGGCCCCGTATGTGGCTGCAAACGATCTGCGCGAATGCGTAGGACTGGCCTTGGGCAGCCCGACGCGCTTCGGCAACATGGCCGCATCGGTCAAATACTTTCTCGACGGCCTTGGCGCCGAATGGGCTAGCGGCACGCTGATCGGCAAGCCGGCTGCAGTGTTCACGTCGACCGCGACCATGCACGGCGGTCAGGAGTCCACGCTACTGTCAATGATGGTGCCACTGCTGCATCACGGCTGCGTGATGTTGGGCATCCCCTATTCCGAGCCACGTCTAAGCAGCACCCGAAGTGGTGGCACGCCCTACGGCGCTTCGCATGTGTCCGGCGCCGATGCCGACCCCACATTGACTGACGATGAGATGACACTGGCACGTGCATTAGGCCGACGTCTGGCCGAAACCGCGGCCAAACTGGCATGAGCAACAACTTTCCCGAATTCGACCCGCAGCGCAAGCAACTCTCGCGCGTCACCGCGCTGGCCCTGCTGCTAATGGCTGCACTGTACTGGTACGGCACCTATCCCGACATGGGCGCAGCACTGGTGTTTGCCATTCCGCCCCTGCTGATGTCCATTCTCGTCTGGATCCGCAGGCCAACGGCCAATTTACTGGCCGGCGTGCTGGCCCTGCTGTGGTTTGCGCACTCGGTCATGACGGCCTACGTCTCGCCGCAGCACCGCGTCTGGTCGCTGGCGGTGGCCGCACTGTGCGTGATCGTGATCTGGAGCGTGTCGTGGGTCGGCCTAAAAGTTCGCCGCGCCAAACGCCGCTTATAATTGCGGCTGACCCCGCAACACCGGATTCGCATTATGGACTCGCTCTGCATCGTCACTACCGGCGGCACCATCGACAAAATCTACTTCGATGACAAATCGGATTTCCAGGTCGGCGAACCGCAAATCGGGCGTATTCTCCAGGAGCTCGGCGTGGCCTTCCGATTCAGCGTGATTCCGATTCTGCGCAAGGATTCGCTGCATATTAACGATGCCGACCGCGAACTGCTGCGCGCCACCGTTGCTGCCCAACCGGATCAGCACGTCCTGATCACCCACGGCACCGACTCCATGGTTGAAACCGCCAAGGTCCTCAAATCGGTCGAAGGCAAGATCATCGTCCTGACCGGTGCCCTGAATCCCGCACGTTTCCGCGGCTCCGATGCCGAATTCAATATCGGTACGGCGGTGGGTGCGGTGCAATCGCTGCCGCCGGGCGTCTACATTGCCATGAACGGCCGCATCTGGGATCCGTTCAAGGTCCGCAAGAACGTCGAAGCTAATCGCTTCGAGTCGCTCTGACGCCTAGTTCCATGCGCCGCTGTTAGCGGCGGCGCAGACGGCGCGTCACTTTGCCAAGCAATTCCTGCGCCGGTTCCAGGCGCAATGCCAAACCCAGCCCCAGGTACAGCGGGCCCGCGATGGCGGCTGCAATCAGTGCGCGAATGATGACGTGCAATGCCGGCAGCGGCACAAAGCGCATCACCAGCGCCGCAGCACCACAGGCAAATAAGGCCGCCAACCACACGCGCAGCTGATAGTTGCGGCGCATGCCGGTCAGACCCACGCGATGATTAAAGCGTCGGCGCAGCAGGACGAACTCAACCCACGAGGCGATGGACGCGGCCACCGTCAGACCGACGGTGCCCCAAATCGGTGGGATACCAAGCCACTGCGGCATCTTGAGCGCCAGCAGCAGACCGATCGCGATACCGAACGTGACTCGCACCAGAGCAAAACGCAGCGGCGTCCTGGTGTCCTTGAGTGAATAAAACGCCGAGGAATACAGGCGCGATTGCGTAGTGGCCAGCAGGCCGACCGATGCGCCCATCAGCACATACCAGACGGCATTGGTATCGCGTGCGCCGAACTGACCGGTCTGGAACAGCGCGCCGACAATGAAATCACCGAGCAGAATAAACGCCGCAGCCGATGGCACGACAAAGAACGCAATGCGCTCCAGTCCACGGTTGATTCGCGTGATCAGAAACTCGCTGACTTCCTGATCGCTACCCTTGGCTTGCGACAGCAGCGGTAACTCCGAGGCCGAAACACTCATACCGAACAGCGATACTGGCAGCAGATACAGAGTCTGCGCATACGCAAGCGAGGAGACGGCACCGGTCGGCAGCAGCGAGGCGATCATGTTGTCAATATAGGCACTGATCTGCACTACGCCGCGCGAGATCACCACCGGCACGAAATTGCGCAGGACCGAGCGCACGCCCTGCACCTTGAGATCCAGGGAGGGGCGCAGATGCTGCACGAGTCGTAAGGTCGACGGCAACTGCACCAGCAATTGCAGGCCACTGCCGACGACCAGACCCCAGGCCGTATAGCGCGCCAGCGACGACAGATCCTGCACGCCGCCAAACAGCAGCATGGCGCCGATAATGGCGACGTTCCAGATCACCGGCGCGGCATAGGACAAAAAGAATCGGCGATGCGAATTCAGAATGCCAAGGCACCACGCCGACATCACCAGCAGTGCAGTACCCGGAAACAGGATGCGCACGATATCAATGGTCAGCAGTCGTTTGGCACCGTGAAAACCGGGGGCAATCCAATCGATTAAGTACGGCGTCGCCCACACACCCAGCACCGACAGCAAGGCCATCGCCAACAGCAGGATGGTGCCGAGTACGCCGGCCAGCCGAGTGGCCTCGCGGGTATCGCCATGCGCAATCTGCTTGGCGTATTCGGGGATAAAGCTGGCGGAGAGGACGCCTTCGCCAAACAGGTTCTGCAGAATATTGGGGATCTTGAGGGCGGCCTTAAACGCATCGCCTGCATCGGAGTTGCCGAAGTAATGCGCAAAAACGCGTTCGCGGACCAGACCCGAAAGTCGGCTCAGTAAGATGCCCGCACCGACCAGAAATGCATTGCTCGCCATATGGGCGTATTACATCATGCCCGTTTCGAGTTTGGCGAGCTCCGACATCATGGTGCGGTTCCATGGCGGATCGAACACGAGCTCGACATCGCACTCGGCAACGGTCGGAATCATCTCGACCTTGCTGCGCACATCATCAATCAGAATCTCGCCCATGCCGCAGGCCGGCGCTGTCAGGGTCATATCCACAGAGACCTTGCGCTCACCGGATTCGGTGCGTGACATCTCGACCTTGTACACCAGCCCGAGCTCGACAATATTGACCGGGATTTCCGGATCAAAACACGTGCGAAGCTGTTGCCACACCATTTGCTCAACCTGCTCGTCGGTGGCGTCAGCCGGCATTTCGATCGGCGGAACCGGTTCTTTACCGATGGCGTCGGCATCGACACCGTGCAGACGGAACATGTTGCCTTCGATAAAGAGCGTGTAGCTGCCGCCCAGTGCCTGAGTGATGTAGCCAATGCTGCCCGCAGGCATATTGACGCGTTCGCCGGAGGGCACCATGACAACCTCGGCGTCACGGTCAAAACGGATAGGTTCACTGCTGCGGGAGTACATGGAATCACGGATAAACGGATAGAGGACTATTTTAGTCCAATTTCCAAAATTCCGCGTTTTCGCGACGATGGCTGTCTTACAATGGCGCCAATCCCGCCTTGAATCCGCTGCGAGTGCCTGTGAACACGTCGCCGTCTCTGTCGCACCCTGCCGTCCGCTGGCATATGCCGGTGGTGCTGGCGTTTGCGTCGGTGTGCTTTGCGGCGATGTGGGTGTTCTTTGCCGGCGCGACGGGGTCAACCTTATCCTGGCTGGCGGTTCTGGCCGCCATGGATCTGGCGTGGTTTATCCGCAAGCTGGGCTGGCCCTATAAGGATTCGCGCCCGGTGGTGACCATGCTGTTCACCGCCGCCACCATTGCGCTGGCCAACTACTGGATGGCCTCGGTGCTCTACTCGCTGCAGCACAATCCAAACATCCTGCAGGCTCTGTCCCACGTCGGCGACCCGCAAATCCTGTTCAAGATTCGCCTGATGAATACGGTAACTGACTGGTTCTGGTATGCCATGGCCCTGTTCATTGCCTCGATGCTGGCCAGTCGCCCCAATCGCGCCACCTGAACGGTCGCCATCGCTTGCGCGCAGCACGTCAACCGAAGCCCGTGCGCTCCGTTGATGGGAGTGTGAATCCGCCGATGCAAAAAACTCTGGATCTATTCTTTGCCGAAATCGGCCCGCGGGCGTTTCGTTTTGCCGAGCTTGGCTTGCGTAACCGAGATGACGCACTCGATGCCGTGCAGGATGCAATGCTCAAGATGATGCAGTATCGCGATGTGCCGGCCACCGAATGGACGCCAATCTTCTGGAAGATCCTGCGCAATCGCATCGTGGATTTTCAGCGTCGTGCCGGCTTGCGCCTGCGCTGGCTGACGCAACCCAAGAGCAACAACCACGAGGACTCTGACTGGGAGCCCGATTGGCAAGGCGTCGATCACGATGATCCCGCCGGGATGTTGCAGGCACGGCAAACCTATGCGGCGTTGGCAACGGCCTTGGCTGCCTTACCTGCGCGGCAGCGTGAGGCGTTTTATCTGCGCATCGTCGAACAGCTCGACGTGGCCCAGACCGCCGCCGTGATGGGCTGTTCCGAGGGCTCGGTCAAGACCCACCTGTCGCGTGCGCGGCACGCCATTGATACCACTATCCAACCCGATGATTTATCCCCTAATTCACGCAGTCTTTAAGCCATGAATAACGACACTGTCATCCGCCAACTGTTCGACACTGCACATCAGCAGGTTTCGCTCAATACGCGTTACCGGCTAGAACAGATTCGTCACAGCACACTGCGTCAGGACGCGGCGAGCACTGCCGCTGCGCCCAAACGCCCCCTGCGCCTGCTGTTCGGTGCCGGTGCCGTGGCCATGGCACTGTTCGCTGCCGCGCTGATACTACCCAACTACAAGATGGCCGCACGACAGGCCGCAGCACCCGTGGCGCAAGTCACCACGGACCCCGTGAGCCGGCAAGGCGCCGACGTGTTGAACGTCGACGACTCGACGACGTGGGATGAAGATCCCGCGTTCTATGCCTGGTTGTCCTCGCCCGAGGCAACCGCGCTGGCCCAAAACTGATTTCCATTTCGGAGTAACCCATGAAAAAACGTAACTTTCTGTCTCTGGCCCTGATTGGCGCCATGTTCGCCGGCTCGGCCTTCGCTCAAACTGCAACGACTGGCGGCTGGGAACAATTGAACCCGACCCAGCGCGATCTGCTGACCGCCCAAATCCGTGATCGCTGGGACAAGGCCACGCCCGAACAGCGCACCCGCTGGCTGGAACACGCCTCCAAGTGGTCGCAGATGACGCCCGAACAACGCGCCGCTGCGCACAAGGGTCGCGGCAAGTTCCAAGCGATGTCCCCGGCCGCGCGCGAGGCCCGTCGCGCCGTGTTCTACAAGATGCAAAGCCTCAAAGAAACGGAACGCAAGGCGTTTCTGGATTCGTTCTTCAAGATGAGCGAGGCCGACCGCCTTGCCTGGGTCAAGGCCAATCCGGCTCCGGCCAATGTCCGCATCAAGATGCCTAAGCGTCCGCCTCATGGCCTGGGCATGGGAATGCCGAAACCGCCGGCACCGCCAGTGACGCCGCCGCCCGCCAAGTAACACTGCTTTCGCGCTGGTCGAGAGCGCGTGCCCTCGCCGACTCCATGCTCTCGGAGTGGCGGGGGCTTTTTTTTACAGCTTTTCGCCCTGTTCGCGTTCGGCGATAGTCAATGCCACGCGGTTGCGCAGGTACGCAGGCTCGACCTGTTCCGGCAAGCTCAGACGACCCGCCGCGATCTCGACATCGGCCAAGGTCATCACATCGGTCGCATGCGGCAAGGCCGTCGCATCGTTCGCGCAATCCGCGGGCAAGCGTTGGCGCAAGGTGCCTTCGACGGCATCAATACCGGTGCCGACCACATGCCAGCCGGCATCAATACCGCTTAGATCCAAGTTCGAAGGCGCCACTACCTGGGCCGCACCTACGGGCATCAGGACGCCATCGCGCCAGGCAAAGCGAGCGGCATAGACTTCGCCCATGCGTGCATCAATGACCGCCAGAATGCGTTGCGCGCCGGAAATACGTACAGCACCCATGGCCAACGCGGCCAAAGTCGAGACACCGATCAGCGGCACGTTGAGCGCCAGCGCCATGCCCTGCGCGACCGAGAGTCCCAGACGCACTCCGGTGAATGCACCGGGGCCGATGCTGACGGCGATGGCCTGCAAGTCACGACGATTCACGCCGGCATCGAGCAATAACCCATCGGTCCACGGCAGGATCCATTCGGCCTGCTTGCGCGCCGCGATTTCGTGCCGCTCCCAAATGCGATCGCCATCGCGAACGGCCAAGGACAAGGCCTCGGTGGCCGTTTCAATCGCCAGTATTGGATTCATTAAAAAACTCCTGCACGTCCTGTAGTTGCCGCGTCAGACGCATAGTCGGCAAGGAATGGATAAATCGGCGGCCATAGGATTTGCCGAGCAATCGCGGATCGGCAATAACCAGCA
Organism: Aquilutibacter rugosus; assembly: GCF_036541335.1. Lineage (NCBI taxonomy): Bacteria > Pseudomonadati > Pseudomonadota > Gammaproteobacteria > Lysobacterales > Lysobacteraceae > Aquilutibacter > Aquilutibacter rugosus. Next base: position 73,618 of record NZ_JAZHBO010000001.1, read on the forward strand.
CGCCGCGATCGGTCTCGCTGCGAATCAGACGGCCCGCAGCCTGCTTGGTCGCAATCACGGCTTGCGGCACCTGTTCATCGGCGAACGGGTTGCCGCCACGGTTGCGAATATCCTCCTGCCGCGCCACTAAAACCGGATCATCGGGCGGTGCAAACGGCAACTTATCAATGACTACCACGCTCAAGGCGTCCCCAACCACATCCACGCCTTCGCGGAACGTAGCCGTACCGAGCAGGACGCCGTTGCCGGATTTCCGGAACCCGTCGAGTAACGCGTTCTTGGCGCCTTCGCCCTGCACGAACAAAGGCCACGGGCCGTCCTTGAGCAAGGCATGGGCCTTGCGCAGATTGGCATGCGAGGCAAACAGCAGGAACGCACGCCCCTTGCTGGCCTCGAGCACGGGCCTTACGGCATCAATCACAGCGGCCATGAAATCGCGATCGGACGGATCCGGCAGATTTGGCGGCACGTACAGCAAGGACTGCTCATCCCATCGGAATGGCGAGGGCGCGATCAGCGTGCGCGGCTCATTCATGCCCATTTTTTCGGTGTAATGCGTAAACGAAGTGTCGACCGCGAGGGTCGCCGACGTCATGATCCAACTGGCCTGCGTCTGCTCGCGCTGATTGCGCAGCGAGTCACTGACATCCATCGGCGTATAGCGCAGACGGAAACTGTGCTGCCCCAGCTCAAACCAGTACACGCCGTTACTGCGCTGCGCACCGGTCCAGTCGGCCAGCGTATCGAGATGATCCCGGCAACGCTCCGCACAGCGCAGCAGGCCCGGAGTCTGATCGGCCACTGCCTGCAACTGCTCGAGTAAACCGACTAACGCGTCCTTGAGTTCATCGAGTCCCTCCGACGCCGTCGGCCACTGCATGAACGCATCGCGCGGTCCTTTGGCCGGCAGACCGTCCATGCGCTTGCGTGCCTGCCGCAAGGCTGACAGCACGCCATCCACACGCGGGCGCACCAGGGCCAAGGTACCCGAGGCCTGTTCCGCTTCACGAATGGCATCGCGCCCGACTTCGGCGACGGCATTGCCGCTGACCACACTGCCGAGAAACTGACCGGCCAACTCGGGCAACTGATGGGCCTCGTCGATCACAAAGACTTGCGCATCGGGCAGCACCTGCCCCATGCCGGTGTCCTTGAGACTCAGGTCGGCCAGCAGCAGATGGTGATTGACGACGACCACATCGGCAGCTAGCGCACGCTGACGCGCCTTGACCACAAAGCAATCTTCGTAGAACTCGCAATCGGTACCCAGACAACTGTCGGCGGTGGAGCTCACCTGCGACAGAATGCGCGCGCCCTCAGGGATGCTACTGAGCTCGTTGAAATCGCCGAACTGCGTGCGTTTGGCCCAAGTGCGAATGGCGCCGAACTGCTGCACCTCGGCCGGCGAGGCAAACAGATCTCGCTGGTTGGCCGTATTCAGACGATGCAGGCACAGATAGTTAGCACGCCCTTTGAGCAGCGCCGAACGGAACCCGACACCCAGCGCCTCGCGCACTCGCGGCAAATCGCGCTGATGCAGCTGGTCCTGTAGCGCCTTGGTCCCTGTCGAAAGGATCGCCTTGCGACCCGACAGAATCACCGGCACCAGATACGCAAACGTCTTACCGGTACCGGTACCGGCCTCGGAGACCAGTTCGGCGCTATCCTCGATCGCGTCGGCAATCGCCGCCGCCAGATCCTGCTGCGCCAGACGTGGCGTGAAGTTTGGCAGCGCCTGCACCAGTTCACCCGAACTGCCCAGCGCGGCGCGGCTGCGCTGAGCCAGATCACCCGTCATTTCGGTTGCGGACCCTGCGCAGGTTCCGACGCATTGGCCGGTGGTGGGGAAGGCGGCTCCGAACCGGAATCACCGCCGCCAAAGATGGAATTCATGAACTCTCCAACACGGTCGCGGACTTCGTCGACCGTAGAGGAAACCGGATCACTGACGGCCGGTACGTTCGGACAGGCTATCATCGGCGGTGTATATCCGGTGACGAACGGCAGACGACGTGCACCCGGGCAATCTGCGGGCACGGTATCGGCGCCAATGACTGCGGCGTATTCGATGCCCTGATTGGTCAGGCCCAAGGGCAACGTGGGCAAACGCTTGAACAGATTCGACCACACGCGCATGCCGCCTGTCGCGCCGTAAAGGCCGGTTTGCTGATTGCGGTCGTTGCCGACCCAGCTTACGGCCAGGTGAGAGCCCGTCCAGCCGGCGTACCAGGAGTCGCGGCTGTCGTTCGACGTACCGGTCTTTCCGGCGGCATTCAAGCGCCCCAGACCGTCGGCCTGCAGCTGGCGCGCGGTTCCGCTACGCACCGCCTCCTGTAGCGCATAGGTCACCAGTTCGGCTGCAGTCGAATCACCCAACGGCGGAGCAGCGGCCTTGGTGTCGTAACGGCTGATGGCCATACCGCGCGCATCGAGCACACCACGCACTGCATGCAGACTCTGCACTTTGCCGTGACTGGCCAGGAACTGATACAACTGCGCCATCGCATACGGACTTTGCTCGGTTGCACCCAGAATCACCGACGGATTGCTGGTGCCCTGAATACCGGCCAAGGCCAGCATCAGCTTATTGAGCCGCGCCACGCCAATGTCCATGCCGACGCGCACCGTGCTCTGGTTATACGAGTTGGCCAGCGCATCAATCATGCGGACCGAACCGTGACTGCGACCGTCGGAGTTCTTGGGTTGCCACACTTGGCCGTTACCCAGATCCACACGCACCGGATCGTCGTTAAGCCACGTGCCCAAGTTGTATTTCGAAGGTTCGCCCAGCGCCAGCAAGTACACGAACGGCTTGAGCAGAGAGCCCACCGGTCGCTGCGCCTGCACCGCGCGGTTATAGCCCGCCACGTTGTAATCGTGCGCACCGACTACGGCCAGCACATCGCCGGTCTGCACATCGGTCACGACCGTGCCCGTTTCCAGTGACGGACGACCCTTGGTTTGCAGCGATTTCAGCGTCGCCGCCACCGCGGATTCGGTATAGGCCTGCGCGCTTGGCGACATGCCCGACATCACCGACAGGCCCTGACCGGAGATCGCATTTTCATCGTAGTCACGTGCCAACTGGCGACGGACCAGATCAACATACGCCGGGAAGCGATTGGCGAACGACTGTCCCGGTGTCTTGCTGACATCGAGCGGTGCCTGCGTGGCCCGGTTGTACTGCGCCTCGGTGATCAGTTGCGTCTCGCGCATTTCACCCAGCACGAAATTGCGGCGCTCTAAGGCACGCTCGGGATGTTTGCGCGGATCGTAATACGAAGGCCCTTTGACCATACCGATCAGCAGCGCAATCTGATGCGGCTCCAGATCCTTGAGATCCTTGCCGAACCAGAATTCAGCACCGGAAGCGACACCCATGATCGGATTGTTACCGCGCTGGCCCAGGAACACCTGATTGAAGTACGCCTCGAGAATGGTGCGCTTGTCGTAGCGCGCCTCGAGCAGCAGTGCGTACAGAATTTCCTTGAATTTACGGCTATACGTCTGTTCTTTGCCGATGCCGAGCAAACCCGAACGGGCCAGCTGCTGCGTCAGCGTACTGCCACCGCCGACAATTTCACCGGCGACCATGTTCTTGAATACGGCACGCGCCAAGCCACCGAAATCGATGCCGATGTGATGATTGAAATCGCGATCTTCGACGGCCTGTAAACCGGTGACCAACAACTCGGGCACTTCGTCAATGCGGACCAGACGACGCTCTTCCTGCATCTTGCCGTACAGCGTGGCAATGCGAGCGGGATCCAATCGTGCAGCCCGCAGTTCGGTCCGGGCCGAGGCATCGCGCAAATCGACGACCTTGCCTTCGGACAGGGTCAGTTCGACTTTTTTAGGAAGGATGCGGCCATCCACATCGTTGTAACCACGGCTGGAGATAACCCAACGGCTACCCTCCTGCAAATACGTGCCGGGACGCAGGCCATCGCCGGGATAGTACGAGGCAGCATTGAGTTCGGTCTTGAGCGAGGCATCATCGAGCGGGATACCGGGCGCCACCAGCAGGGGACGTGCAAACACGCGTGTCGGAACCTGCCACTGCAGCTTGCCGAAGCGCTCCGTGACCTGGCCGTTGAGATACAGCACGTAGGGCAGCAGAAAGCCAAGACCCAAGGCGGTTACCGTCACGCCGATGCGCAACAGGCGCGACAGCCAGCTCGGGCCCTCGTCGTAATCTGCCCACTCGTCGTCCGCGTCCGGTGCAACGTCGTCGTAATCGGGGTCGCGGTCAATTGGTTGCACTGGAGCCAAACGTTCTACGGGGAATGCGGTTCAGTCTAGCGCAGGTGCCGCCGGAACGCATGGTGCACGCCCGGCAAGGCCGCCAGACGGCCCAGAACCTTGGCCAACTGCTCGAAATCCGAAACGCGCAAACGCAGCACCACGCGCACCTGACCCTGACGACCGTGGCGCTCGCTGTTGACCATCACCACCGGCGTATCGGCCGAAGCCAGCGTATCGCTGATGTCCTTGAGCAGGAAGCGTCGGTCGGTGGCATCGACTTCGATATCGACTTCCTGCCGATCACGGACGGAGACACCCCACTCGACCGCCAGCACGCGCTCCGGATTGCGTTCGCGCAGTCGCAGCAGCGACCCGCAGTCGGGCCGGTGAACACTGATGCCACGCCCCTTGGTCAGATAGCCGACGATGGGCTCGCCGCGCACCGGCTGGCAGCACTTGGCCACCTGCACCAGCAGATTGCCCTCGCCGCCGACCACAAACGGCGTCTGCGTTGCCGGCATGGGCTTGGCCCGCTTAAAGACCACGCTGCCGTCGGCGGGCAATGCATCGGCAGGACGATCGCGCTCGCGTTCGGCCTCCTGCACGGCACGAGCCACTTGCGAGGGCCCGACATCGCCCAGCGCCACCAGCACCTGCAGATCGCCCTCGGTGGCAGCATTGAACTTGCCCAACACCTCACGCAAGTCGGCATTGAGCAGACCCACGCGACGCAGTTCCTTGTCGAGCATTTCCTTGCCCGCGACCAGATTACGCTCACGGTCGAGCTTGTTGAACCAGGCCCGCACCTTGCCGCGCGAACGCTGACTGGCCAGAAACCCGTTGGCCTCGACCAGCCAATCGCGACGAGGTTCCGATACCTTGCCCGTCAGGATCTCGACGCGATCACCGGTCTTGAGCGGCGCATCGAGATTGACGATGTTGCCGTTGACCTTGGCGCCGCGTGTGCGGTGACCTACCTCGGTGTGGACGTGATACGCGAAATCGAGCGGCGTGCCACCGACCGGCAGATCCACCACCTCGCCCTTAGGCGTCAGCACGTAGATGCGGTCTTCTTCGAGTTCATTTTTCAAGGCGCCGCCGAGCTCATCGGGCGACTGATCGAGCAGTGAACGCATCCACGCGATCTTGCGATCGAGCGCGGCATCGTTACCGCTGCCCTCTTTGTAACGCCAGTGCGCCGCCACACCCAGCTCGGCCTTGTCGTGCATATCAAAGGTGCGAATCTGCACCTCGAGCGTCTTACCCTGTGGCCCGATCACTGCGGTATGCAGCGAGCGATAGTCATTGCGTTTGGGCCGCGCGATGTAATCGTCAAACTCTGACGGAATCGGCAGCCACAGCGAGTGCACGATACCGAGCGCGGTGTAGCAGGCGGTGACATCGCTAACCAGAATCCGCACCGCACGCAAATCGTACAGCTCACCGATCGGCGCATCCTTGCGTGACATCTTTTTCCAGATGCTGTAGATGTGCTTGGGGCGGCCCAGGACCTTGGCCTGCAGGCCCTGCGCGTCGAGCGCCTCCTGCAGGTCCCGGGTGACATCGGCAATAAAGCGCTCACGGTCAATGCGTTTTTCGTCGAGCAGCTTGGCGATGCGAATGTAGGTCTCGGGTTCGGTATGCCGCAGCACCAGATCCTCGAGCTCCCATTTGAGTTGCCAGATGCCCAGACGATTTGCTAATGGCGCATGGATATCGCGCGTGAGTTCAATCAGCGACGAGCGCTGCGACTCCGGAAACTGCGCGATGTGCCGCATCCGAGCCAGCTGTCGCGCCAGCAGAATCAGCACCACCCGCAGGTCTTTGACCAGCGCCAGCAGCAGTGACCGTAAGCCCTCGCTGTTGCGCGCACCGGTACTGCCATCGTGCAGATCGCTGACTTGGCGCGCGGCGATTTGTCCCTCTAGCAGCGTCCGTAGCGAAGCACTGATGGGCATGGCCTGCTGCAAGGCCATTTGTCGGTGCAGGATGGCAGCGAGCAGCAACTCGGACTCGGCATTGAGCGTAGCCAGCAGGGCCAGCGTGTCAGACACCACCGCGGTCTCGAGCGCATCGGGCGCGGCGACACCTGTGCGTTCGATGGCGGACTCTAGCACCATGGCATGTGGCGCATTCAGGCCGGCCTTGCGGGCAGCGTTCAGCACCGACTGCCAGGTCGGCTGAACGGAATTGGATGCGGGGTCGGTCGGGACGACCGGCGGCGAGAGATTCACGGCTGGAACAGACTACACTTGAAGCCTTCAGACTATCAGGATTCGTCCATGCGCACGCTAAATGCCCTGCTCCTGTCCGCCATCCTCACCGGTTCCGCCGTGTGGGCGCCTTTGGCCATGGCCCAGTCGGCCGTCGCCGATCAACCCATCGAACAGCGCATGAGCGCCGATGAATTCCGTGCCGCCGGCTTGAACAAGCTCAGTGCCAGCGAACTGGCCACGCTGAATCAGTGGCTCAACGGCACGTTGAAGACCGAAACCGCCAAGGCGACTCAATCAGCGCTGCAGATCGCCAAGACCAAGGCGCAGGGCTTCTTTGACTTTGACGGCAAGCGCGAGTCGATCCATGCGCGGCTAGTCGGCGATTTCCGCGGATTTTCGCAAGGTCGTGTGTACAAACTCGACAACGGCCAGGAATGGGAACAGTCCGAAGCGGCTGAACTCAACGTGCGTCTGACCAATCCCAAGGTCGAGATGCGCCCCGGCATTCTCAACAGCTGGTGGATGATCGTCGAAGGCTACAACACGCGCGCTAAAGTCCGCCGCGTCAAATAAGCCTTATCGCAGCAGCTGCTGGAGCCGATGCGCCAGTTTCTTGACGGAAACCTGACGCTTGGTGCCCAGTTCCTGCGCAAACGTCTGCACGCGCAATTCCTCGAGATCCCAACCGAATTCCTGCCAGGACGACTGCGACAGGTCGGCCTTCGTCAGCGCATCGACAAACGGCTTGAGTTCCAGGAGGCGTTGCTGATCGCGTTGCGGATTGTCCTTGGCGCGCTCCGCCCGTAGCGTCATGGCCTTGAGATAACGCGGATATTCACGCAACTGCGTGATCGGAACGCGACTCAAAAAGCCCTTGCTCGTCAGCGTTTCCAGATGTTTGCGCAGATCGTCCATGTTGCCCGAGGCCCAGCCCATCAGCTTGGTATCGAGTTGCGCGCGCACCTGCGCGGTGGCGGCCAACACGGTATCGGCCAACTGCCAGCGTTGCATCGCCTCGCGGAACAGCTCTTTACTGACCTGCTTCAACTGCATCTCGAAGGCAGCACGGTCACGGACACTTAGATCGCTCGTGGCCAGTAGGTCGCTGAGCGCGCCTTCGACCAGCTCCTCACGCAAGGCGTGGATATCGCGTTGCTCAATGGCGGTGTACTGCAATGCGGCCTTGGGATTGAGCGGCAACTGCTTGCGCGCCTGTTTGATGGCATCGCGCAGATGCAGACGCAGGAGGCGCTCGACACCTTGCGCGTGCAGCGTCTGTGCCTGTTCGCGATCGGCCAGCACTTGCACGCTGACGTGATCGCCATCGTCGCGCAGCGCCACGAAGCCAGGCACCCCACCTGCTGCACGCACCTGCAACGGCAGGGGCTCTACCGGAAACTCGGTCAGCTCCTGCTGCCGCAAATTGGCGGTGGCCTGAGCGGCAAAGGCCTGCGCGGCCTGTTCGCCGTAACGTGACTTGAGCGCGTCCAGATCGCGCGACTGCGCCAGCACCTGTTTGCCCTTGCTGTCCGTCAGCTGCAAGTTGGCGCGCCAGTTCGACTCCAATGCGGCTTCGTCGAAATCGGTGGTGGCGATCGCCTCACCGGCGACCTTGCTCAGGAACTTGGCCAAGGCCCCGGCCATCGAGTCCGCCGAGGGCGGCAGTCCGTGATTCCATTCGCCGTACGCTTGCGCAAAGGCCTTGGCAAAATCGGGGGCAGGCACCACGTGACGACGCAATGGCTTAGGTAGCGTTTTAATCAACGCGGCGGCCTTGCCTTCGACCAGACCCGGTGCGAGCCAACTCAAACGACTCGGGTCGAGTGCATTGAGCAGGTGCAAGGGCACCTTGATATTCATGCCGTCATCGGCGGCGCCCGGCTCGAACTGATATCGCACACCCAGACGTGCATCGCCCAACGGCCAATACGGCGGGAAGCGCTCCGCATTGGCAGGATCCGCAATCAGCAGATCGGTCAGCGACCATTGCAGCTTACGCCGTTCCTCGGGCGACTGCTTGCGCGTCCACTGATCGAGCGCCTGCACGTTGTGCACGTTGGGCGGCAGACGGTCCAGATACCAGCGCGCCATCCAGTCTTCATCGACAACGAGACCGGTGCGGCGTTGCTTGGCCTCTTCCTCGCGGGCCTGATCCAGCGTTTTGAGATTGTGGGCAAGGAAACTGCTGCGCGTATCGATCTCAAACGTCAACAGCGCATCGCGTACGAAGAGCTCACGGGCCTCCTGCGGATACAGACCACCGTAGTGAATCGGTTTTTGCGGCGCCAACACCAGACCGAACAGACTGATCTGCTCGCTGCCGAGTACCCGTCCTTGCGAACGCGACCAGCGCGGATTGAAATGCTTGCGCGCCAGCAGATGCGGAACGGCCTCGATCACCCATTCGGGCTCGATAGCCGCATTGGTCAGGCCCCAGACTTTTTCGGTCTCAAGAATCTGCGCCGACAGCAGCCATGCCGGCGGCTTCTTGGCCAACGGCGAGCCGGGGAAAATCAGATACTTGCGACCGTGCGGACCGTCAAGACCACCCTTCTCGTTGCGATGCCCGACTTGCGTCGGAATGCCGGTAATCAGCGCCCGATGCAGTTGCGCATATTGCGTCGGTTCGAGCGTTTCGTGATCGTCATTGAGCGGCCACTTCTGCGCATCCATCTGCACTTTCAACTGGCGATGAAGATCCCGCCACTCGCGCATCCGCAGAAATCCGACGAAGTGCTTCTGGCACCAAGACCGTAGCTTGCTGCTGCTGAGTTCCTCGTGCGCTTGCTGATAGGCACGCCACAGATTGAGGATGCCGACAAACTCGCTGCGCGGATCGGCAAACTCCGCGTGGGCTCGATCGGCCTCGGCGCGGCGATCCGCAGGTCGTTCACGCGGATCCTGCACGCCCAGAAACGCGGCAATAGTCAGCATTTCGCGCGTCACGCCACGCTCTTTGGAAGCGGTCAGCATGCGCGCCAGTTTGACGTCAACCGGCCACAGCACCATGCTGCGTCCGATCGGTGTCAGATGCCGTTGTTCATCAATGGCGTTGAGTTCCAGCAACTCCTGCCAGCCGTCGGTAATGGCCCGCGGATCAGGCATTTCCAGAAACGGAAAGCGCTCGATCTCACCCAATCCCAGAGCCAACATGCGCAGAATCACGCCTGCCAATGCGGCGCGACGGATCTCGGGATCGGTGAATTCCGGCCGTTGCTCAAAGTCATGCTGCGAATACAGACGGATGCACACGCCTTCGCTCAGGCGTCCGCACCGACCCATGCGCTGATTGGCACTGGCCTGGCTGACCGGTTCAATCTGCAGACGATCGATCTTGGCCCGCGGCGAGTAGCGTTTGATGCGCGCGACACCCGGATCCACCACGTAACGAATGCGCGGCACGGTGATCGAGGTTTCCGCCACGTTGGTGGCGAGCACAATGCGCCGCTGCGGATTGGGATTAAAGATGCGGTCCTGATCCTTGGAGCTCAGACGTGCATACAGCGGCAGCACTTCGGTATGCCGATAGCGCTTTTTCTCCAGCACCTGATGCGCTTCGCGAATCTCGCGCTCACCGGGCAGGAACACGAGCACATCACCGCGCGGATCTTCCTGCGTGAGTTCGTCGATGGCATTGACCAGTCCCTGCAAGGCCCCGATGGCCTCGCCGTTCTCGGCGGTTTCCAGCGGGCGATAGCGGACTTCGACGGGATAGGTCCGGCCTTCGACCTGGATCACCGGGGCATCGCCAAAGTGCTTGGAGAAGCGTTCGGTATCAATGGTGGCCGAGGTCACAATGACCTTAAGGTCCTTGCGCTTTTGCAGCAGCAGGCGCAGATAGCCCAGCAGGAAATCGATATTGAGGCTGCGTTCGTGCGCCTCGTCAATGATCAGGGTGTCGTATTTGGACAGCCACTTATCGCCTTGGATTTCGGCGAGCAGGATGCCATCGGTCATGAACTTGATGACCGTGCGGTCGCTGACCAGATCCTGCGAACGCACCTGAAAACCGACTTGGCCACCCAGTTCGGTCTGCAGCTCGGCCGCCACTCGACCCGCCACCGAACGCGCAGCCAAGCGTCGTGGTTGCGTGCAGCCGATTTGTCCGGCCTCACCGCGGCCGGCCATCAGCGCCAGCTTGGGAATCTGGGTGGTCTTGCCGCTGCCGGTCTCACCGGCAATCACCACGACCTGATGCTCGCGAATCGCCTTGATGATGTCCTCGGCGTGATTCGTGATCGGCAGTTCTTCGGCCAGGGTTGGATTCGGCAACTGGGCTTTGCGGTGTTCGCGCTTTTGCAGCGATGCACTCAAAGAATCGGCGAACTGCTTCTGCTTGGCCTCATCCTGCGGCGCTGCGGCCCATTGGCGGTGCAAATGGAACAGGCGCGAGCGATCCGACGCCATGCCCTGTGCAATGGCATCTCGGGCGCGACGCAGCTCAGGAGTGAGCGCGATGGCGGCACCACGAACGGATTGCGATTTCTTTACTTTTTGCACCGGGACTTCTGCGTAGAATTAGAGTAAGGACGGCAGCGCGCGGTTCAGTACCCGCAGCGGCCGACACCCTTATCGTTTGTCATTGTATTCGGAGACCCGTATGAGCAAGACCAAGACCCAAAGCGCCACTAAAAAGGCGAGCAAGTCCAAAGCCCCATCTGCCGGTGTCGCCACTAGCGTGGATATTGGGATTACCGAGGCCAATCGCAAGAAGATTGCCGACGGTCTGTCCGCCGTTCTGGCCGATTCGTTCACCCTGTACCTGAAAACGCACCAGTTCCACTGGAATATTCGTGGCCCCATGTTCAACGCGCTGCATCTGATGTTCGAGACGCAGTACACGGAACAATGGACTGCGCTCGACGACGTTGCCGAACGCATCCGCGCGCTGGGCTTTAACGCACCGGGTACCTATGCGCAGTTCATCCGCCTGTCCACCATCAAAGATGAGCAGGTGCGCGAAACCACCGACTGGCAAGCCATGGTTGAACAGCTGGTGATCGGCAACGAGACCGTCTGCCGTGTGTGCCGCAAGGTACTCGATACCGCCGACAAGGCCGGCGACGACCCGACCGTGGATCTGCTGACCCAGCGCCTGACCGTTCACGAAAAATACGCCTGGATGCTGCGTTCCTTGCTGCAGTAAGCGGTTTCGACTGGCGCGGCAATGCGCTGATTTCCGATAGCGGGCGATCGGACCGGGCTGCAATGTCGCCGTTATGGAGAGCAGCCCGGAAGCGCACGCATTAGCAATTCTCAAGAACGTCTGGGGCTACGATGCGTTTCGTGGCCAGCAGCTGCAGATCGTGGCGCACGTGGGCGCGGGTGGCAATGCCTTCGTGCTGATGCCTACGGGCGGTGGCAAATCGCTGTGCTATCAGGTGCCGGGGCTAATGCGCGAAGGCCTGTGCGTGGTGATCTCGCCGCTGATTGCGCTGATGCTGGATCAGGTCGAGGCCTTGCAGGCACGCGGTATTGCAGCGGCCCTACTCAACTCGACGCTAAGTGACTCTGACGCCGCCACTATTGAACAGCAGGCCCGCGACGGCACCCTGAAATTCCTCTACTTGGCGCCCGAACGGCTGCTGACGCTAAAGACCATCGCCCTGCTGCGCGAGTGCCACATCGGACTGTTTGCAGTGGACGAGGCGCATTGCATCTCGCAGTGGGGGCATGATTTCCGGCCCGAGTATCGGCGTCTGATGCTGATCCGTGAGCAATGGCCCGAGGTGCCGCGCATCGCATTAACGGCATCGGCCGACGCCCCAAGTCGCGCCGACATCGTGCGGACCTTGGACCTGGAACAAGCAAGGCTATTTTTAGGCTCGTTTGACCGCACCAATATCTTTTACAAGGTTGTGCCCAAGCACGACGCGGAGCGTCAGCTGCTCGATTACGTGGCCGAGCATGCGCACGAATGCGGAGTGGTGTATGCAGTCTCGCGCGCCAAGGTTGAGGCGCTGGCCACCTTGCTGCGACGTCACGGCTACAACACCTCGATTTATCACGCCGGGCTCAGTGATGCCGATCGCTCCAAAAATCAGCGGGAATTTCTGGCCTCCAAGCGCATGGTGATGTGCGCCACGATTGCGTTCGGCATGGGCATCGACAAGCCCGATGTGCGCTTTGTCGCGCATGTCGATCTGCCGCGCTCGATGGAAGGCTACTACCAGGAGACCGGACGTGGCGGTCGCGACGGCGAACGCGCCGAGGCGTGGCTGTGTTATTCGCCGGGTGACCGGTATCGCCTTCGCAAGATGATCTTGGCCAGCGATTCCTCACCGCCGCGACAGCGCATGGAACTGTTCAAGCTCGATGCCCTGCTCGGCTATTGCGAGTCCGCGGTGTGTCGCCATCAGACGCTGGTGGGTTGGTTTGACGAAGCGCATCCGGGTAGCTGCGGCATGTGTGATAACTGTGTGCCCGAGCGGACTTCGAACTTACCAATGAACACCGTGCCCAACGGGCATCGGGCGGCGCAGATGGCCTTGAGTGCAGCGTGGCGATTGCGCAATGCCGAGTGCACGCATCAGGCGCTGCTGGACACGCTGATGGGCCGAGTCACGGACCCGGTCTGGTGCCGCGATGCGGATTCCCTGGCCGTGTTCGGTAAGGGTCAGCGCATGGGATTGCGCGGATGGCAGGGCGTCCTTCGTCAGCTGTATGGGCTCGGTTATCTGCAATTGGACCCGCATCAGGTCAGTGCACTGCGGGTCTCGGATAAGGCTATGCGTGCGCTCCAGCAGCGCGAGATTTTGCCCATCACCCTGCCCGCACCATGGGCGGCCGAACCGGAGAACCTCCCTATGCCCGACAATCCGAGTCATCAAACCCCTGCCGAGCGCACCCGCACGGCGCCCCGCGGGCCGTACCAGCCCGTCGACCTCACCGGCCTGTCCCCGGCCGCAACCGCCCGCTGGCACCGTTTGCGCAAATGGCGCACCGACATTGCCAAGAGCATGCAGCTGCCCGCCTACATCGTGCTGCATGACCGCACCCTGCTGGCGATTGCCGAGCACGACCCGGCGGACCTGGAATCCCTGGCCCTGATCGGCGGCTTCGGGCCCGTCAAACTGGAGAAATACGGGGCGACGGTGCTGGAGCTGCTGGAGGAGCTACGCGACACTGTGCATTAACGAGCGGCCCACGGTCTTGCCGAGCCGCGATCTACGGGTTATAATTCTCGGCCTTGTGGGTCGTTAGCTCAGTCGGTAGAGCAGTTGACTTTTAATCAATTGGTCGATGGTTCGAATCCATCACGACCCACCATTTTTAAGGTGTTTTAAAGCTGGTTGTTCAGCTAGCTGTCTAAAATAGCCCAAAGCGTCTAAGACTAGTGTGCTGGCTTGATGGGTTTGACCCTCGCCCGATAGTGCTGTTTGGTCACCACAACATTGGTGTGAGAGCAATTCTGCGGCTTTTCGTCGGTTTTTGTCCTCTGAGGTAGCCGATGTTCCGAGCTCAAGCGAACGCCACGGACATTAACGCACTGTCCCGATTGCCGATGACGGTATTGCACTTTCTGATGTAGGCAAAAATGTGGTTCGACCCGAAGTCCGCAATGTTCATATCCCCAAATACGGGGGACGTTCGACGCAGTTTCACCCGATAGCCCTTCACTGTACTCCCAATAGGTCTCTAGCTCGGTCAGCAATCATCGCGGAGGCTACGTCTGTGTCCCTGCTAGCCGTACTCCGCCGAGGTGTGGACTCTGACGTAGAGGTGTGAAGCTATTGACGATAGCAAGTTCTTTTCGATATGAAGAAGTCAACTCCTTATCGGAAGTCGACTTTTATGAGGGTGCGGCCGATTTTTAGATGTTCAATTCTTGCGCTCATATTCAGCGTAGTGATTGGCATTTTTGCAAGTCATGCGCCTACCGCAAAAGCAGTTTGGATATCACCCTCTGGCGAGATCTGTATTCCAAATATCGAGATAATGACATATATATTAATGGTGAATACCAATACAGCGAACAGCAACAGGAAGGGTTTGAAAGTTGCACACCAGCGTTTGACTCGACGCTTTATACAGAATATGACCAGAGTTGGTTCACTGGCGTCGGTGGTGCTTTCCCTCAATGCAGCGTAATTAGAGCATCGTTGCCCGCGAATTGCGATTTGAATAATCCGGCACCAATGGTGCCTCCAGATGGCTGCTCTTCTCCAGCCCCTGACGGATTGGGGCCAGTGTTTAGCGCAGGATATCAAACAATATTCAAAGCGGCGTGTGACGCACACGACATATGTTACGGAACGTTGGGTAGTAGTAAATATTCCTGCGACGCCGCCTTAGAGATTAATATGATTACGGACGCCTAGGCAATCATGTCCACTTCGGACTGGAACTCCTTAGGTTCAATCGTAGTGGCGCAGGCTGCTATATATCGCATTGCTTTAGTGTCGAATGCGCTTAATTTACCTGGACGAAAATTTGAGGCTGCTCAGGATAATGCAAGGTGTCGCGCAGCCGCCCAAGTGTTTAACGCCTCCGGATCGAATTGTTAGATCTTATGAAAACGTCAGAAAGATCGTCAGATACAGCCCGCACGTTGGTGTCTATCGTAATCTCTGTGATTTGCGTCACAGCGATATTTGGCGCAACTGCTGCGGGGACACCCAAGCAGGTTGGTGCCGATGGGCAGGCGACGCGCAATGAACTGTCAGTTGAAACGTCGTCTAAAGCGAAGCGGGTGAATAAGAACTCTGTTCTGCCCAGTGGAAAGCAACGGCTTTCAGCGCAGAAAATCCTAACAATCGATCCGTCATTCGTCGCATTAAGTCCGGAAGAAAGCGATTGGCTGGATCAAAACGGATACCTTACGCGCGAAGAAATGAGGGCATATCAATCGATGCCAATAAAGGCACTTGAGGCACTCGCGCTTCAGAAGGGCGACAATAATGCGCGGACTGCCCTGGGTATCAGGCACTTGCGCGACGGGGAGCCATTCAAGGCAATGTCCGTACTCAATAGCGCGATTTCTCACGGATCACTCTCAGCGGTCGAGTGGCTGGCAACTGCAGAGAAAATGTACGCGCAGCAAACACTTCCGAGAAATCCGGTGAACATTCAGATGGCTGAAGGCTTCTATCTCGGCCGACTACAGCAAGCAGCTAACTGGGGCGACCACCGAGCACGCGTAAGAGTCGAAAAATTTAGGCAAAAAAACCTGGAGCCCGTCAACGATGACGTCATTCAGGGCTATGCAAAATCGTTTTCTGATTCATCTTTGAGGGTTGCGGCGCGTGGGACCACGCTTGGCAGGCGCGCCAATATTCGCCCTAACGGGGATAAATGGTCCAAGCTTGACCAAGCTGCGAAAAACCATACCAAGAGCGCAGAACTCAACACGTTTGAGGTCATCATCAGATAGCCTCAGATTGAATTTAGTCTCGGGCGGGGCTTTTCCTTTGGCTGAACAGCGAGCGCGATCAGACGTAGCGGGTCGGATCGGCAATGCCGGCATCGTTGAAACCGGCCGCGCGCAGCATACAGGCATCGCAGTGACCGCAGGCGCGCCCATCGGCATCGGCGTTGTAGCACGACACCGTGGCGGCAAAATCGACGCCCAGACGCATGCCTTCGCGCGCGATATCGGCCTTGCTCATGAATTGCAGTGGAGCGTGGACGCGCAGAGCTGCGCCTTCGACACCGGCTTTGGTGGCGAGATTGGCAAGCGACTGAAACGCCGCGATGAACTCGGGGCGGCAGTCGGGATAGCCCGAGTAATCCACGGCGTTGACGCCGCAGAAGATGTCGTTGGCACCCAGTACCTCGGCCCAGCCCAAGGCCACCGACAGCATGATGGTATTGCGCGCCGGCACGTAGGTCACCGGAATCTCCGAGGGATCGCTGTGATCCAGCGGCACATCAATGCCCGAGTCGGTCAGAGCCGAACCACCGATCGAGCGCAGATCGACGTTGACCGTCTTGTGCGCCTTGGCCCCTTGCGACTTGGCTAACGCGGCGGCAGCAGCCAATTCGGAGTTGTGACGCTGGCCGTAGGACACGCTCAGGGCGTAGACATCAAAGCCCTGCTCCAGCGCCATAGCCATCACCACGGCACTGTCCATGCCGCCGGAGACCAGAACCACCGCGCGACGCGGCGCGTTTGAAATTGCAGAATCAGAAGCGCTCATCGGCCCGGCTCATCGTTCCACAGCACTTTGTGGAGTTGAAATTGGAAACGGACCGGCAAGCGGTCTTCGACGACCCAGTCGGCCAGTTGGGTGGGATCCACTTGCGTAAACGAAGGCGAAAACAGCACCTCGCAACGGGCGTCGAGCTGCAGATCACGGAGCATGGCGCGCGACCACTCGTAGTCGGCACGCGAGCAGATCACGAACTTGAGCTGATCGTGCGGGGTCAGCACATCGAGATTGGACAGCAGATTGCGGTGCGACTCGTGCGAGTCCGGCGTCTTGATGTCGACGATGCGCGAGACGCGCGGATCGACGGCCGACACATCGAGCGAGCCTGAGGTTTCGAGCGAGACATCAAAGCCGGCATCACAGAGCATGGTCAGCAATGTGTGGGCGCGCTTTTGGGCCAACGGCTCGCCGCCGGTGACGCAGACATGATGGGCGCCCAGCTCACGGACCTTGTCGAGGATGGCATCGAAATTCCACCACTCACCACCGTGGAACGCATAGGCGGTATCGCAGTACTGACAGCGCAGCGGGCAACCGGTCAGGCGCACAAACGTGGTGACGCGGCCTGCCGTGCGGGCCTCGCCCTGCAGCGATACAAAGATCTCAGTTAAACGAAGCCGGTCCGTCGAGACCGGCTCCGGCGTAGAAGTTTCAGATTCCATTGCGGATATTTTACCCGCAATGGCGGGGCTCAGCGGCCGCCGTACTTCAGTTCAACGCGGCGATTCTGGCCCCAGCACGATTCGCTGGCCTCTTCGCAAGTCGGGCGTTCTTCGCCGTACGAGGTCAGGGTCAGCTGCGACTGATTGGCACCCTGCGAGGTCAGGACTGACTGCACCGAGCCGGCACGACGTTCGCCCAGGCCCAGGTTGTATTCGCGCGAGCCGCGTTCGTCGGTGTGGCCTTCTAGGGTCAGAGCGGCTGAGGGCACATCGCGCAGGTACTTGGCGTGGCAGTTCACGACGGCGTTGTAGTCGGTGCGCACGCGGTCGCTATCGAGATCGAAGTAGATCACGCGCTGGCGCAAGCAGGAATCGCGCTCCAGGTCGGCAGCCGTGTAGGCGCCCGGAACCGTAGAAGCGCCATCGTTGATGCCGTTACCCGTGGTCGTGGAGGTGGAGGTATCCACCGGCGGCGCCTCTTCCTTCACTTCTTTCTTGGAGCAGCCGATAGCGGCGGTACACAGCAGTGCGGCGCCAAGGATCCGGATGGTCGTCTTCATTGCTTCACCTCTTTTGCAGTTGGAATTCGAAGGATTGACGGACCGCCGCAACCACGCCGGCCCCGTTGAAACCGGTTGGATTACTTGCGGTACGGTCCCCACGCGGCTTCGCGTGCGTTGCCACCCGTTGGAATGCTGAAACTGGCACGACCATCGCTCGAGGCGCCGACCAGACGCCCACCGCGACCGCCCGTGGCAAACAGCAGCATCATGCCGTTGGGTGCATACGTCGGACGTTCATCGCTACGGCTGCGCGACAGCGCCTTGCCCGAGACCGCCACGGAGTACCCGCCACCGCCGCCGCTCAAGGTGGCCAGCTGGCCATCGGGCGTGACTTGCGCGCTGGTGTTGTAATTGCCCGAGAAACTGGCACGCGACGCCGAACCTCCGCCGGCACTCACGCGATAAATCTGCGGCTGCCCCGTGCGATCGGAAGTGAAGTACAGCGAACGACCATCGGCAGACCACACCGGCTCGGTATCAATGCCGCGATCGTTGGTGATCTGACGCAACTGGCCACTAGCCAGATCCATGACGTAGATTTCGGGATTACCAGTGCGCGACAGACTCAAGGCCATCTGCGTGCCATCGGGCGAGAACGAAGGCGCACTGTTGATGCCCTTGTAGCTGCTCAAGGTGGTGCGCTTGCCGGTATTGATATTGACCTGAAACACGGCCGAGGTGCCATTCAACCAGCTCACGTAGGCGATGCGGCTGCCATCGGGCGACCAGTTCAGGGACAGAATCGGCTCATCGGTCTCGACCACGGCCTGCGCATTGGCGCCATCGCTATCGGCAACAATCAGCTTGAAGCGCATATTGCGCCCCAGACCCGTCGAGGTCACGTACGCAATGCGAGTAAAGAATGCGCCCTTTTTGTTGAGGGTTTTGAGATGGATGGCATCGGCCACCTGGTGTGCGACATCGCGCGTGCCACCGCTAAAGCTGCCACTGGTGACAACCGACTGATTCGGCACATCAAGCAGGCGATACGATACCGTGCCACCACTCACACTGCCCGTCAGCACGAAGTCCAGACCGGCTGCGTTGAGCGCCGCAAAATCGGGATTGGTACCGGCCAGCTCGGCGGGCACCTTGCTGTCGGGTGCGAGCTTGAACTGACCCGAACGCTCCAGATCGGCACGCACAATCGAAGAGACCTCGGCGTTGCCGGCAAACGGAATCACCGCAAATTCCAGCGGCTGGGACGTGCCGCCGATGACGTTCACTTCGAACGGTTCGGCCTGGTGCGCCTGAAGCGCGGGAGCCATCAGCAAACCTGCGCCCGTAATCAGAGCGGCGGCGGCGATGACAAACGGACGTGGGAATCGATCACTGCGCATAGATTTCCATCTTGCCTAGGAAATGGGTCAGGTTTGTGAATGCCACGTTACCCTGCGTTCACTGCGCCTGAAAATTGGTGGGGAAACTGGCCTGAAATACGCTCTCGAAGCCGGCATACGGCAACGGACTGGCCTTTTTGACCGCATTGACGATGGAGGCCTTGCCGGCCTCGTCGTAGGCACAGGGCGAGCCAACACTGACTGCGGTGACGCGACCGCCCGGCGCCTGCGAAATGCTCAGACGGCAGCGCATGCCGGACTTGACGCTATCGGGACGGTTCGACCAAGCCTGATTGATTTTGCGGGCGATGGCAGCCTGATAGCGAGCCTGCAAGGCCTTGTCCGTACCGCCATTTCCTGCGGCAGATTTCGAAGCACTCCCCGCCCCTGCAGTCTTGGCCGCATCACCACCGGATCCGGCGCGAGCGGCTCGGATGGCGGCGAGACGATCGGCCGCGGAGCTGCCCTGCCCACCGGTGCCGGTGCGTGCTGCGCGAATTGCGGCCAATTTCGCGGCTTTCGCGTCGGCGGCCTTGTTCGCATCTGCAATCTTCTTGGCATCGGCGACTTTCTTCGCATCGGCCGCTTTTTTGGCGTCGGCCGCTTTTTTGGCATCGGCTTGCGCTTTCAGATCGGCAACGCGCTTAGCGTCCGCGAGCTTTTGTGCATCGGCCTTGGCCTTCGCGGCGACTTGCGGATCGGGCTTACTGACCGTCTCTTTGCGGACGATCGGTTGCGGCTTGCTTGGCGTCGGCGCAGGCGCGGGTGCCGGCTGCGCCTTGGCGGGCGGTGTGGGTTGCGGCTGCGGCTGCGGTTGCGGTTGCGGCTGCGGTTGCGGTTGCGGCTGCGGTTCTACAGTCTCAGTGCCGTCAGTCGCCTGCGCGGCTTCATCGGCAGGAGTTTCTGCAGGTGCAGCGGCCGCCGGCTCTCCCGCAGCGGCCGTCGAGGGCGCATCGCTACTGTCACCGGCAAGCACCAACTCCGCGCTCAAGGCATTGCCGAAGGCCGCCTGCTGCTCCTGCTTTTCGTGCGCTTGCCACAAGCCGAACCACAGCAACGCAAACAGCGCGGCATGAATACCCAGCGAAACCAGCAGATCCTGCAGGTTGGTGGCTCGTTCGGAACGACGCATTACCGCGTTGCACCTGCCGTCGGCTGGCTCATCATGCCGACCTTTTCGACGCCGGCACGTTGCAGCAGCACCATGGCATTCATCACCTGCTGATAGTTGGCGGCGGCATCACCGGCGATATAAACCGCCTGCTGCGGATTACCGGAAACGATCTCACGCACCCGCGATTCGAGCGCGGCGGCATCAATCGGCTGATTGTCACCTGCCTTTTCGGCCAGGTAATACGTGCCATCGGCGCTGACCGACACCACGATCGGATCTTTTTTCTCGGTGATGGACTTGGCATCGCTCTGCGGCAGATCAATGTCCACGCCGAGATTGAGCAAGGGCGCCGTCACCATAAAGATAATCAGCAGCACCAGCATCACATCAATGTAGGGCACCACATTGATTTCGGATTTTAAGCGGCGCTTTTTACGGCGCGCGGCCAGTAAACCCGCCATGCTCAGTCACCCGTGTGCGCTTGGCGTTGCAGCACCGACGAGAACTCTTCGGAGAATGCATCGTAACGGACCGCAATGCGCTCCACTTTAGTGGCGAAGCGATTGTAGGCCCACACGGCCGGGATGGCTGCGAACAGACCCATGGCGGTGGCAATCAGCGCCTCGGAGATGCCGGGCGCGACGGTGGCGATGGTCGCCTCTTTCAGTTGGGCCAGCCCCTGGAACGAGATCATGATGCCCCACACCGTGCCGAACAGGCCCACGTACGGCGCGATCGAACCGATGTTGGCGAGAAACTCGAGATTGCGCTCCAGGCCATCGATCTCACGCGAACCCGTGGCACGCATACCGCGTTGTGCCCCCTCGAGCTGCACACGCGAATCCCCGGGAAGGCGCTGCTTGACGCGCTGATATTCACGGTAGCCGCTTTCAAAAATCGCCTCAGCGCCGGTGACCACACGATTGCGATCTGTCGCCGCGTTATACAGCTTGTCCAGACTGATGCCCGACCAGAAGCGCTCCTCGAACGACTCGGCCTCGGCCAGTGCGGCATTGAGCTGGCGCGACTTGCGCAGAATGATGAACCACGACGCGATGGAGGCAAACAGCAAAATCGCCATCACCAACTGCACCGGCAAGCTGGCATGCAGCACCAGATTGAATATATCGAGCGATTGCCCTGCCGAAGGATTCACCGCCGCGGCAGGCTCTGCAACCGTGGTGACGAGATCGGTACTGGCTTGCAAGCCGGGAGTCATGGGCATGGGCGAAGGGCTCCTTTCAGAATCGGGATCATGGCCGCGGGAATCGCGGCAGGTTTAAATGTCGAAGCGTTGACCGTGGCCACACGCACCGTGGCAGCAACCAGCACCTGCTCAGCGCGGCGCACCTGTTGCGTGAATACCAGTTGGACCTTACGCAACTCGGAGAGTTCCGCGCTGACTTGCAGGGCGTCATCGAGCACAGCCGGCGCATGGAAGTCGAGTTGCATGGCACGGACCACGAATAAAACGCCGAACTGTTCGCGCAAATCACGCTGCGACAGGTTCAGGGCCCGCAAAAAATCGGTGCGGGCGCGCTCCATGTAGGCCGCGTATTGCGCGTGATACACCACACCGCCGGCGTCGGTATCTTCGTAATACACACGGACGGGCAGCTCGAACTGCATGTCAGTCGAAGTTGGCGGCCTGCAAGGGCTCGGCATCGGCATCGGCATCGGCGGGGAACAGGGTTTCCGGGCGAGTCGGTGCTTTAAGTCCCAGCAACTGATAGGCCTTGTGCGTGACCATGCGGCCACGCGCGGTGCGGATGATATAGCCCTGCTGGATCAGATACGGCTCGATCACATCTTCGAGCGTGCCTCGCTCCTCGGACAAGGCAGCCGCCAGGGATTCGATACCGACCGGACCGCCGTTGAACGAATCAATCACCAGTCGCAGCAGTCGGTGATCATTGTCATCAAGTCCGTTGCCGTCGACATTGAGCATGCGCATGGCACCATCGGCAATGGCGGCGGTCACCTTGCCATCGCCACGCATCTGGGCAAAGTCACGCACACGGCGCAGCAGACGGTTGGCGATACGCGGAGTACCGCGCGAACGACGGGCGACTTCGCGCGCGCCCTCGATCTCGCATTCGATGCCCATGATTTGGGCCGAACGGGAGACGATGCCGGTCAGCTCATCATCGGTATAGAACTGCAGACGTTGCTGGATGCCAAAGCGGTCACGCAGCGGCGCGGTCAGCAGGCCGGCGCGGGTGGTGGCACCGATCAGGGTAAACGGCGGCAGATCAATCTTGATGGAACGGGCCGCAGGGCCCTCACCGATCATGATGTCAATCTGAAAATCCTCCATCGCGGGATACAGGATTTCCTCGATGGCGGGCGACAGACGGTGAATTTCGTCGACGAACAGCACATCGTGCGGTTGCAGATTGGTCAGCAACGCCGCCAGATCGCCGGCCTTTTCGATGACCGGACCCGAGGTGGCACGGAAACTGACGCCCAGTTCATTGGCGATGACCTGGCTGAGCGTGGTCTTGCCCAATCCCGGCGGGCCAAAGATCAGGACGTGATCCAGGGCCTCACCACGGCCCTTGGCGGCATCAACCGCGATCTGCAGCTGCTCACGGACCGGTTGCTGGCCGTGATACTCGCTCAGCCGTTGCGGCCGAATGGAACGGGCTAGCGCCTCGTCATCACGGCTGCCTTGCGGCGAAATAATGCGGTCTTCGAACATGCAATCAGTGTCGCAGAAAGCGCCACGGATTTCGACCTCAGATCTGAACGGTAGAACCCAATTCGACCAGTCGATTACCCGGAATACGGAAGAACGAAGTCGCCGGCGCCGCATTGCGATGCATGACCATGAACAGCTTATCGCGCCAGAACGACATGCCCTTATGGCGCGACGCCTCGATATTTTCACGGCTGGCGAAATACGTGGTGTCCATCGGATCGACACAAATGCTGCTGCAGTCGGCCAGACGCATCAGCGCCTGCGGCACATCGGGCGTTTCCATAAAGCCAAAGCGCAGCACCACACGATAGAAATCGTCGCCGATTTCATCGACCTTGGCGCGGGCGCGATTGTCCAGGAACGGTACGGTCAGCGTTTCGACGGTCAAAAAGATATTGCGGTCGTGCAGTACCTTGTTGTGCTTGAGGTTGTGCAGTAAAGCGTGCGGCACCACCCCACGTTGCGCTGTCATAAAGATGGCGGTTCCCGGCACTCGCGTCGGCGGCGACAGCATCAGGCCCGGCAGGAATACATCGAGCTGGATACCCTCTTTCTGGATCTCGGCCGACAGCAGTTCACGGCCGCGACGCCAAGTCCGCAGGAAGGTAAACACGGTGATACCAATTGCGACCGGCACCCAGGCACCGTCAAAGAACTTGACACCATTGGCAACCAGGAACGACACATCAACCACTAAGAACAATGCGCACAACGGCAGCACGATGTACTTAAGCTTGCCCCACGAAGCGCGCGCCACGATGGCCAGCAGCAGGGTATCAATCAGCATGGTGCCTGACACGGACACGCCGTAAGCCGAGGCCAGTCCGCTCGAACTGCGGAAGGTCAGCACCAGCATGATCACGGCGAACATCAGGATCCAGTTGATGGCCGGAATATAGATCTGGCCGATCGTGTCCTTGGACGTGTGCTGGATGCGCATGCGGGGCACGTAGCCCAGCTGCATGGCCTGACGCGCCACCGAGAACGCGCCGGTAATCACGGCCTGCGATGCGATCACCGTGGCACAGGTTGCCAGCGCAATCATCGGGAACAGCGCCCATTCGGGCACGGCCTTGTAGAAGGGGTTGTCGACCGCGGTGGGATCTTTGAGCAGCAAAGCGCCCTGCCCCATGTAGTTCATCACCAGGCACGGCAGCACAAAGTAGTACCAGGAATGGCGGATGGGCCTGGCACCGAAATGGCCCATATCGGCATACAGCGCCTCGCCACCGGTCACCGACAGCACCACGGCGCCGAGCACGAAAATCGCCTCAAAGAAGTGCTTGGCCGAGAACTTGAGGCCCCAGTACGGATTGAGCGCGTTCAATACATGCGGGTTGTCCATGATATTGATGACGCCGATCACGGCCAGCGCCAGGAACCACAGAATCATAATGGGCCCGAACACCTTGCCGACCTTTTCCGTACCGAAGCGCTGGGTAACAAACAGCGCCACGAGCAACAGCAAGGAACCCGGAACGATAAAGGATTCCAGCTGCGGTGCGGCGACCTTAAGGCCTTCGAACGCGGACAGCACGGAAATGGCCGGGGTGATCATGCTGTCGCCGAAAAACAGCGAGGCACCGAAGATACCGAGCAGACCGACGATATAGGCTGAGCGACCATCGCGCGGGAGTGATCGCTTGGCCAGTGTCATCAGGGCCATGATGCCGCCCTCGCCATCGTTGTCGGCGCGCATGATGATGGCGACGTACTTGATGGAGACCACGATCATCATGGACCAGAACACCATCGACAGCAGACCAAGCACGGTGTCGTGCGTGGGTTGCAGATGATAGTGCGGCGAGAACGCCTCTTTCAGGGTGTACAGCGGGCTGGTACCGATGTCGCCGAAGACGACGCCGATTGCGCCGACCATCAGGGCCATCAGACCGCCGTGGGCGTGGTGCGAATGGCCGGACGAAGCCGCCGGACTGGTATTGGATGATTTCATGGCGCGGATTGGATGGCCCGTGGGCCGAGTCGAATGTAATTACCGAAGTGCGAACTGTAACGCTTTTCGGATGATGGTGGCGACATCGTCGCCTTCGGCCGCGGCGGACTTGGCCATTTTGGCGGCCTCGGCAGGCTTGTAACCCAGCTGTTGCAAGGCTGTCACGGCATCGGCCATGGGGTCGCCGGGGGTGCCCGGTGCGCGCAGAATGGCGTCATCTCCGCCCGTCAATTGCGCCGTACGGTCGCGCAATTCCAGCACCATACGCTCGGCCGTTTTTTTACCAATTCCGGGTACGCGGGTCAGCGCCGTGACATCGCCGTGGTGGATCAGGGCCGCAAATTCCGCCGCACTGACGGAGCTGAGCAGGGCCAGCGCGATCTTCGCGCCGATACCACTGACCTTTTGCACCTCACGGAACATGCGCCGTTCATCGTCACGCAGGAAGCCGTACAGATTCACGGCATCCTCTTTTTGCGCGTAATGCGTGAACAGTGCCACCTGCTGACCGAGTTCGGGCAGATCGTAGATGGTGCTCATCGGCGCTTCGAGTTCGTATCCGACGCCGTGCACATCAACAATCAGCCATGGCGGTTGCTTGAGCACCAACGTGCCCGTGAGTCGTCCAATCATTGTTTACCTCTCCGCCAGTCCCGTTGCTGCACACCGGTAACTAGCTGCGAATATTGCATGTGGGCATGAGTCAGTGCGATGGCCAGTGCGTCGGCCGCGTCGGGTTGCAGGGGGCTCGGTCCCAGGCCCAGCAGCAGACGCACCATATGCTGCACCTGATCTTTATCGGCCGAGCCTTTACCGACCAGTGCCTGTTTCACTAAACGTGGTGCGTATTCGGCCATTGGCAGGCGTCGGCGCACCACCGTTGCCATCGCGGCACCGCGCGCATGCCCTAATTTAAGGGCCGAACTCACGGATTTGTTGAGAAACACCGTTTCGATGGCGACGCTTTCCGGCTGCCATTGTTCGATGACACGGTCGAGCTCATCGCACAGCTTGCCGAGCCGATCGGCAAACTCACCGGCACCGAGCAGATTGATGGTCTCGCAATGCACGAACCGCGACTGCCCATTGCGCTCCAGCTCGACGATGCCAATGCCGGTGCGTTGAGACCCCGGGTCAATTCCTAGAATGCGCATGCCGTGAGTGTAGCGCCTTGCAACCGGCGACGCCTGTGCGCCGCCGACGCATTAGGCGTACGCGGCCTCGTCGATCTCGGCGTTGTGATACACATCCTGCACGTCATCGAGATCTTCGAGCCAGTCAATGAGCTTGACGACTTGCGTCGCCATGTCGCCGATGACGGCAATGTCGTTGTCGGCACGCATGGTCAGTTCGGCGTTGTCAGGCGTAAAACCTGCCGCAATTAAGGCATCTTTGACGTCATTGAACTGCGAAGGCGCCGTTATCACTTCGATCGAACGGTCCTCGTCATCCACCTGGATATCATCGGCACCGGCTTCGATGGCGGCCTCGGTCAGGGCCTCCTCGTCGGCGGCACCGGGAGCAAAACTCAGCACGCCAAGCTCGTTGAACATGTAGGCGACCGAACCATCGGTACCCAGGTTGCCACCGAACTTACTAAACGCGTGGCGCACATCGGCCACGGTCCGCACACGATTGTCGGTCAGGCAGTCCACGATCACGGCGACACCGCCGGGGGCGTAACCCTCGTAGCGGATCTCTTCGTACTGGACGCCATCTAACGCACCGGTGGCCTTTTTGATGGCCGTCTCGATGGAGTCCTTTTTCATGTTGTTGCCGAGGGCTTTATCAATCGCCGTGCGCAGACGCGGATTGTTGGCAACGTCACCGCCGCCGGTACGCGCTGCGACACTGATTTCACGAATCAGCTTGGTAAAGATCTTGCCGCGCTTGGCGTCCTGTGCGCCCTTACGGTGTTGAATATTCGCCCATTTACTGTGGCCGGCCATACACGAGATTCCTAGTTGCTATCGCACCATTTTACTCGCTCAGGGCAGGCCCGATTCAGCGCGATGGCCGGTGCCGGCTCAGTACTCGACGCGCTCGCCTGCGTAGCCGATCAGCAGGTGGCGCAGCTGCAGGGCCGTCAATCCCGTCAGCCGTCGCTGTTCGCGATTGCGATTTGACGGATCCGTCGAAAAAGCGAAGGCCGTGGGCTGTGGCGCGGTCGCGGGATCGCCGAAGGCCGTTACGGCACGAAGCAGCTGCAGGCGGCGGGCTTCATCGAGCTGCTGCTGAAAGTGAGTGCCCTGCGCCTTTAGACGCCGCTTCATGGTCGCCACGCTAAATCCAAAATGGGCGGCGCAGAGGGGCAAATCCGCCGGCGGCGAGGTATCCAGCAAGGCGCGCAGACGACACAGAAAGGCGACGGCCGGCGGCGTTAGCAGATCCACATAGGCGTCGGCACGAATCAGGTTCGCCGGCGCGGAGAACGTCAGGTTCTCACCCAAGTGCGCATGGTACTGCTCCAAATAACGCGGCATTGCATGACGGAAATAGAACTGCAAGGCCGTACCCGCCGGCAACAAGGGACGCAAGCGCTCGCGCATCATCCCGGCGAAGGCCTCCGCCTGCCATGCGGGCAGATCACCGCCACGCTGCGAGCCGGTCAGTGCAATCCAGGTAGCGCCCGCCCCCTGCCACACCACCGGCGACCACAGCGGCGCATCGGCCATTTGTGCATGGCGCGCTCCAACCAGGAAGGCCATGTCCTCGCCGTGTTGAGCGTGCACGAGATTGGTCAGCAGGCGCTCAAACTGCACAGGCGACATCTGCCGCTGCGGATCGACCCAATCGCCCGCAAACAAGCCGGTGCCTGCGAGCAAGCTAAGCGGATCGTGACCGCGCATTGCCGCCATCTGCAGGAACGCAGACGGCAACCCCGATGCCGGGATGCAGGGCGTCTCCGCAAAAACAGTGGGTGCCTGCGCGCCGGTCACGGCCGAATGGTGGCAGCCGAGCGACGATGCATGGCGGCGATCGCATTGACGATGCTGGCGCTATCGTTGCCTGCAGGCACCATATGCACCGCCGTCCGAACCTGCAGGGACAAGCGCTCGCCTGCAGCGGTGTAACCCGGCGTGGCCTCGATGGCCTCGCGTAGCTCCGCTGCCAGGGCTTCGCCCATTGCCTGATCTGTAGCGGGCAACAGCACCGAGAATCGGTCGCCGGCATCGCGGCAGACCAGATCCGTCGGTCGCAGATTGAGGGCCAGCAGCTGGCCGACTCGATTGAGGACCCGGTCGCCTTCGTCGAAACCATGGCGCGCGTTGATGGCATGGAACCCCACCATGTCCACGGCGATGAGCGCACAGGGCGCACCGGCACGACGCTGCTGCGCCACGAGGTCCACTGCCTGCTCGCGGAAATACGCCGCACGGTGCATCGGCACCAGACCGTCCAACTGGAAGTGATCGCGGACACCCGACTCGCGCGTGCGCAGCAGATGATTCAGGGCCAACTGCTCGCGATGCCACAGGTAGATGCCCGCGGTAATCGTCAGCAGCCCGAGTAAGCTTGCAGAAGGCTCCAGCCAGTCTGTCCAGCCGGTAGTCGCTGGAAGCGTGACGAGCTCATCGAGCGCATCGGTCCACATACCGACAAACAGGGAGCCCAGGCCTACGCCGAGCAGCGTGGTGACGCGACCGCGCGGACGCGCCGCCAGAACCAGCAGATACCAGCACAGCACCAGTGCGGCGGAAGCGCCTTCGGCAAACAGATCATTGCGATGCAGGGCGGCGACGGGTTTTGGCGTACCGGTGAACCAGATCGCCGCGGTGATCGAGAGCGTGATGATCAGCAACAATACGAGGCTGCTGCGATGGGGTTTGAGATGCATTGACATGGAATCCTCCGGCTGCCATTTGAGCAAACGTGCATGACACCTAGGTGTCAAAGGGACCGAGAAACGCGGAGCTTTACGCGGTATTGCAGAAATTGCGATCAAGGTCGCAACGGTCAAATTGGCTCACGCAATGCGGCTCCAAGTCCGCAAAAGTCACGAAACCGCAATCCGAGAACTCGACGATGTCGCCTATGCCTGTACCGGCAACCGCCTTTAATCTGTCCTATTCGGAGTCCCACATGCGTTTGCGTTCCCTGCCCCGCCGATCCTTGCTTGCCGCTGCCCTGAGTAGCTGCATGGCACCCGTCGCTCTTGCACAAACCGCTGCACCTGCAACGCCAAACGAAGGCGATGTAACCGCCGTCGGCTACGTGATGGTCACGGGCCAAGTGGGTCAGTTGAATCGCGCTCTTCGTAAGCAGGAGGATTCCGACCGCACCGAAAGCGTCGCCCATGCCAACGACATCGGCCAGCTGCCCGATGAAAACGCCGCCGAAGCACTGCAACGCTTGAGCGGCGTCTCGGTCGAGCGCGATCAGGGTGAAGGCCGCTTTGTGACCGTGCGCGGTATGGCACCCGACATGAACGCTGTCACTATCAACGGTGCTACGCTGCCGGCACCCGAGAGCGGCCGTCGCGCCGTGGCGATGGACGTGCTGCCATCGGAGCTGATTGAGTCGCTGTCGGTGGTCAAGACGCTGACACCGGACATGGATGCGAACTCGTTGGGCGCCACGATCGAAGTGGAAACCCTGAGTGCCTTCGATCGTCGCAAGGCGCTGCGCACCGTATCGGTTGAGGCCAATCACAACGAACTTGTGGGCAAGACCAGCCCGAAAGTGTCGGGTGCCTTTACGCACCGTTTTGGTGGTCCCGCCGGCCAGGAACAGTTCGGTATTGCCGTGGCGGCTAGCTATCAGGACCGCAAGCTCGGCTCCGACAACGTCGAGAACGGCGGTGAGTGGGAATGGGACGACGGCGAACTCGAAGGCCTGAATGAATTCGAGCAACGCGATTACGTGATCACGCGCAAGCGTGCCGGTGTGGGCGTCAATCTGGATTTCCGTCCGAACGCCGGCGGCAAGTACTATGTGCGCACCGTGGCCACCAAGTTTGATGACCACGAAGATCGCGACTCCGCTAAGTACAAGTTCGACGATCCGATGATGCCCGGCGACACCGGCACCATTGAGGCCGAACGCGAACTCAAGAGCCGCGACCAGAATCAGAACCTGCGCAGCATCGTGCTGGGCGGCAGTCAGGAGCTGGGCGACTGGACCGTCAGCGGCCAGTTCGGCAGCAGCTACGCCGATGAAGAAACCACCGGTATCGCCGGCGGCGTGTTTGAAGGTGAAGACGACTACGACGGCTTTAGCTACACCGGCACCAAGGAACTGATTCCGCAGCGCCCGGCAGAGGTTGATGACTACCGTAATTTTGAGCTGGACGAAATCGAGTGGGAACACTCGCACCATAAAGACCGCATGCATACCGGCCGCCTGGACTTTGCCAAGCATTTTGATCTGGAAGGCGGCTCCAATATCCTGAAATTCGGCGCTAAATCAACTCGCCGCCACAAGATCAGCGATGTAGATGTGTGGGCCGTTGACGATCTGGGCAATCTGTCCACCAATCTGGCCGACTACATGACCACCAAGCCGATTGATTTCGGCATGGGCAGCTTCGGTCACCACATGGATGCCGGCAAACTGGTCGGCATTACCCAAGATCTGATCAGCGACGACAACTTTGATGACGAAGGCTCGACCATTGACGACTACATCGTGGATGAAGACATTGATGCCCTGTACGTCATGGACAAGTACGAGCGCGGCAACCTGCGCGTGATCGGCGGCGTGCGTCACGAACGCACCAAGCTGGGCCTGGAAGGCACCGGCATTGAAGACGGCGACTTTGTTCCCGTCTCGCTCCGCAAGTCGTATAGCCATACCCTGCCCAACCTGCAGGCCATCTATCGCCTAGCCGATCGCACCTTGCTGCGCGGTGGCTTCACGCAATCGGTGGTGCGCCCGACCTTTAGCCACATCTCGCCGAGCTACGAGGACGACGGCGAAGAAGCCAAGTTCGGCAACCCGGATCTCAAGCCGCTGCACGCCACCAATCTCGACTTCGGTATTGAACATTACGCGGGCGAAGTCGGCCTGCTGTCGGTACATGCCTTTTACAAGCGCATCAAGGATTTCTCGTACCGCACCGAACTGGCCGGCACGACGGGACGTTGGGAAGACTACGACTCCGCTGAGACCTATCGCAACGGTGATCGCGCCACGCTGTCTGGTATTGAGCTGGGCTTCTCGCGTCAGTTCGCCGGCAACTTCCTGATCAATGCCAACTACACCTACACCCACTCCGAAGCGGACATCGAGCGCGATGGTGTGACCGAGACCGTGCAGCTGCCGAATCAATCCGAGCAAGTCGGCAATCTGACCCTGGGCTGGGAAAACGACGCACTGAGCATTCGTCTGGCCGCCAACTACAAGTCGGGCTATCTCTACGAGATGCACGCCACCGATGCCACTCGGGATCTGTTCAATGATGCACAGACCTTTGTGGACCTTAGCGTGAAATACCGTATCAGCCCGGCGCTGCAACTGGCATTCCAGGCGAGTAATCTGACAGATGTGCCCTACTACACCTACCAGTTCCGCAAGCAATACAACGCCCAGTTCGAAGAATATGGCCGCACCTACAAACTTGGCCTGACCTGGACGTTCTAATGCGCAACTCTGTAAAGCTCTCAAGCGCCCTGCTCGGCACGGTCAAACTCTCGGCGCTCTCACTGGCGCTGATCACTGCAGGTGTCGCCGCGGCGGCGGCACCTGTGACCGTGCGCTATGACAAGGCCGCACAACAACTGGTCGCTGCCCAAGATGGCCGCGAGATCCGCATCCCCGCGACCGATACCCAACTCGAAGCCCATTGCCTCAACACCGACGCTGCCGGCAACCAGTCGGTCTTTCTGGTGGCCGAAGAAGGCCTCGGTGCCCAATGGTTTATCGCCGATGCAAAGGGACTGCTGACGCAACCTTTACTGGTTCGTCGCATGGCCCTGCCCCCGGCCGCCACACAATGTGCCGTGGATCAAGGCACTTTGTATGTGGACGAAGAGAACGTCGGCATCTGGGCCTATCCCGCTGACGCCGAGGCCGCGCTGGAACGTCGCCCGGTATTACTGCAGCAGCCGTGGGGCACCCTAACTGCCTTGGGCGCGTTCACCGCGCTCAATGGCCAACTGCTGCTGCACGCACCCGAGACCGAGACGCTGCGCATCTTTGCACCCGCCGACAGCGGTCCGTACCGCGAAATCGGCGCCCTGCAGGTGCCCGAGCTCGAAGGCCTGGATGTCGAAGGCCTGACGGTTACCGGCACGCGCTCGGACGGCATGCGCCTGGTACAGGTCGATGCCGACGAAGGTCGCTTTGAAATCGCCATCCCGTGGACGCCTGCGCCCGCCGCCGACACCGCAGTCGACGATGTGCCCGTGATTACGGTGACGCCATCGGTGCAGACCGAACCCGTCGCACGACTCGGCGACGCCGCCGATGACCCGGCGATCTGGGTGCATCCGACTCTGCCTTCGCACAGTCGCGTACTGGGTACCGATAAGCAAGGCGGTCTGCAGGTCTATGATCTCGAAGGCCGTCGCCTGCAGGATCTGCGTGTCGGTCGGCTCAACAACGTCGATGTGCGCGATGGCGTTACATGGCGCGGCCAACGTGTCGCCGTAGCGGCGGCCAGCAACCGCGATAACGAATCACTGCACCTGTTTACGATCGACGCCAAGGGCGTCGTTACCGAAGCCGGCGAAGTGCGCACCAAACAGCGTGACATCTACGGCCTGTGCATGGGTCGCGGTGCGCGTGGCGAGGTGTATGTCATTGCCAACCAGAAAGACGGTCAGTTCGTGCAGTACCAACTGCGTACTTCGGGCCGCACGCTGGACGCGGTACCCGTTCGCCGCTTTGCATTGAGCAGCCAGCCTGAAGGCTGCGCCGTCAACGATCGCACCGGTGATCTGTTTGTGGGCGAAGAGGCGACCGGCGTGTACCGTTTGCCGCTTGATCCCAAGTCCTCGGCGGCGCCGCAACCGGTTCTGAAAGTCGGACCGCATTTAAAGAAAGATGTCGAGGGCATGGCGATCTACCATGGCACCGACGGCGATCTGCTGGTGGTCTCCAGCCAGGGCAATGACCGCTATGTACTGCTCGATGCCAAGGCGCCGTATCGCGTCCGCGGCATCGTGCAAGTGGCTGCAGCCCCGCGCGAAGGCATTGATGGCGCCTCGGAAACGGACGGTCTCGATGTGACCTCGGCCAATCTGGGCGGCGAATACGCGCAAGGCGTGCTGGTGGTACAAGATGGCCGC
The DNA here is from genome assembly GCF_036541335.1 of Aquilutibacter rugosus. Classification (NCBI taxonomy): domain Bacteria; kingdom Pseudomonadati; phylum Pseudomonadota; class Gammaproteobacteria; order Lysobacterales; family Lysobacteraceae; genus Aquilutibacter; species Aquilutibacter rugosus. Next base: position 106,795 of record NZ_JAZHBO010000001.1, read on the forward strand.
AAGCGCATGCCCGAAACACCGCAGAACTTTAAGTACGTGCCCTGGTCACGGATTAGCGAAGCACTGAAGAACAACCTGGCAAAGTAAGTCGAACCTACGGCGCTACGCGTTTGAAGATATATTCCCGGTCGCGGGCTTCCCCGACCGGGAATATGTACTCACCGGCATGCTCAAAACCGTAGCGCGAATAAAAACGCTGAGCGCCGTCGTTATCCGAATACACACCCAGCCACAGCGTGCGCGGACCGTCTTTCAGCAGACGCGTCAGAATGAAATCCATAAACTGCGCACCGAGCCCCTGCCCCGTGCGCGTCGGATCGACATAAAAACGCTTGATCTCACCGTCCGCGGGAACGATGTCGGCATGCGGCAGCGAGGCCTTGCCGAGCAGTGCAAAGCCGAGATTGTCGTGAGTTACGGCATCGCACAGCAGCCACGTCTCCGAGTCGGCATCACGCAAAGTCCGCTCGACCGCATCGATACTATAGGCCAAATGCAGATACGTCTGCAGATCCTGCATGTTGTACAGGTGGCCAAACTTGGCCACAAACGTTTCGATGGCCAGGCGTGCGACCGCCTCGGCATCAACAGGCATCGCGCGACGCGCGTACAAAGCATCGGTCAGCCTTTGAACTTGCGGCGAGGTCATGGCGTGGCTCGCCTTAGCCTGCGACTTCGGACTTGCGCGGGCGCACCATCACGTGGACTTCGGCCAGTTGCGCATCGGCAATCGGCGACGGTGCATCGGTCATCAGACATTGCGCACCGGTGGTCTTGGGGAAGGCAATCACGTCGCGGATGGATTCCGTGCCGGCCATCAGCGCGGCAATGCGATCGATACCGAAGGCCACGCCACCATGCGGCGGCGCGCCGTACTTGAGTGCATCGAGCAGGAAGCCGAACTTGGCCTGCGCTTCTTCGGCACCGATGCCCAGCAGTTCAAACACGGCCGACTGCATGGCGCTGGAGTGGATACGGATCGAACCGCCACCAATCTCGTTACCATTGAGCACCATGTCGTAGCCGCGCGACACGGCGGTGGCCGCATTGGCCCTGAGATCGGCAATGTCATCGACCGCCGGCGCCGTAAACGGATGGTGGAGTGCGACGTATCGGCCGGCTTCGTCATCGTATTCGAACATCGGGAAATCGGTGACCCACAAGGGCTTCCAGTCCCCTTCGCGCATCAGGCCCAGATCCTTACCGAGCTTGAGACGCACCGCGCCCATGAAATCGCTGGCGGTCTTGGCGTTACCGGCACCGAACAGAATCAGGTCGCCGTCCTTGGCGCCGGCACGTTCGACTATGGCCAGCAAGGTGGCATCGTCAAAGAACTTGGCGATCGGCGAGTTGATGCCTTCGCGACCGTTGGCCAGCGTCTCGACCTTCATCCAGGCCAGACCCTTGGCACCGTACTTGGCGGCGTGCGCGGCGAGCTCATCGATCTGCTTACGCGAATGCGAAGCGGCACCCGGCGCGGTCAGTGCGATCACACGGCCATCGGCGGCGTTGGCCACATCGGCAAAGACCTTGAAATCACAGGTTTTCACTAAATCGACGATGTCGGCAAAGGCCATATCAAAACGCAGATCGGGTTTGTCGGAGCCGTACAGACGCATCGCCTCGGCGTAAGTCATGCGCGGGAACGGGTTGGCCAGCTCGACGCCTTTAACCTCGCGGAAGACGTGACGAATCATGTCTTCGGTCAGGTTCTGCACATCGGCCTCGTTGACCCACGCGAACTCCATGTCGAGTTGCGTGAATTCCAACTGGCGATCGGCACGCAGGGCTTCGTCGCGGAAGCAGCGGGCGATCTGATAGTAACGGTCAAAACCGGCCATCATCAGGATTTGCTTGAACAGCTGCGGCGACTGCGGCAGAGCGTAGAACTCACCTGCGTGCATGCGCGCCGGCACCAAAAAGTCACGCGCACCTTCGGGCGTGGCCTTGGTCAGAATCGGCGTTTCAATGTCCTGGAAATTGCGCTCATCGAGATAACGACGCAGAGCGGCGACCAGCTTGGTGCGCGTGCGCATCATCTGCTGCATCTGCGGACGACGCAGATCGAGATAACGGTATTTCAGGCGCGTTTCTTCGCCGGGATTTTCGTGCGCGTGGAACGGCAGTGGCTCGGCCTTGTTCAACACTTCGATGCGCTTGGCCAGAATCTCGACTTGGCCGGTACGGATTTTGTCGTTCACCGCATGACGAGCACGCACCACACCGGTGATGCGCACGCAATCCTCGTAACCCAGTTGCGAAGCGGCAGCAATCACGGCGGCATTGTCGGCGTTATCGGCATCGGGCTCGGCGACGACCTGGACAATGCCCTCGTGGTCGCGCAGATCCACAAAGCAAACACCGCCCAAATCGCGGGCCACATCAACCCAACCGCACAGCGTGACAGTTTGGTCGATCAGAGAGGAATCAATTAGCCCGCAAAAATGGGTACGCATACGTTGAACTACTTTTTAGTGAATCAGGTGGAAGACGAGGTCGGCTTACCCGGCGCAGCCGGCGCCGGAGAGGCTGCAGGCGCGGACGCGGACGTGCTGCCGCCGGGGTTATCGCCGGCGAGATTGCGCTTTTTGTCAGTGGCCGATTTGAAATCGGTTTCGTACCAACCGCCGCCGGCGAGCCGGAACTGCGGAGCGGTCAGTTGCCGATGCACGGCCGACTGACCGCACTCCGGACACACATCGGGATCCGGGTCGGACATTTTTTGCAGACGGTCAAAACTGTGACCGCAGGCATCACAGAGAAAGGCATAGATTGGCATAACCCCCTATTTTAGCGCCTAAGGGGCAATTCGGGGAACGTGTGGCCTTGGAACCCCGAAGATGACTACGTCATCGGGAGGGGCTAGAGCGTCATGCTCCGCCTTCGAGCGGATCAAAGTTCGGCATTTGCCGCTTCAGGAACTCATCAAACAGCGGGACAGTAAAGGCGGTATCCCCGTGCGAGGGACTGTAAATCATGCCTTTCCGAATCAGGCTGCTGCGGATGGGCGCCACCGCATTGACCGACTTACCAAGGACTTTGGAAATGCCACCCGACCGATGAGAACCTGCTCCCAGTTCCGCCATTGCACGCACGTACTTTCGTTCGGCGGGAGTCAAGCGGTCCATTCGCACCCGGAAGAAGCTTCTATCCAACTCAGCAATTGCTCTGTCCGTCGCACAATTGTCTACATCTTCCGCTCGAATGGGCGAGCTATCCGCACAGTCCCATGCATGCTTGCCCCACTCCTGCAGAAAGTAGGGGTAGCCTCTGGTTTTCCTGAAGATGCTTTCAAGCGCGGCTGGCTCGTACGAGGCATTTTCCTTCTCCGCAGGCTCAAGCAGCGCTGCCCTTGCCTCCTCTTCGGACAATGCATCCAGCGGAACGAATTCGAATAGCCGTTCGGCATACGACTTTGCATTTCCCATCTGCCCTGCAAGCTGCGGCAAACCGGCGCCAATCAACGTGATTGGCAACTGCAACTGAGAACAGCGATGCAGCGCCGTGATGAGGGCTGCCAGTTCGTTTTCTTCTACATACTGCAATTCGTCAATAAAGAGGACTACTGCTGTATCACGGTCCTTTGCAGCCTCGCCGACCGCGCGCAGTAGCGCAGTGAGATCCGCGTCCAGATCTCCGGTATCCGCTAAACCGGGCTCAATACCGAGATCCAAGCCAACTTCGACGTCGGCATATTTAACTTTCATCGCTTGAATAAAGCTGCCCAGGCCCCGGAGCGCCTTCTTGGCGAGCTCACCACCGGCCGCAAGGCGATCCAGCTTGAGGATTGCGGTTCTCAACGCCGGTGCAAGCAATGCCGGCAGCGATTTCCGTTCCGGCGCTTCCAGTATCAATGTCGTGATGCCCTTCACTTCGGCGTCCTGATTGAGACGATTCAGCAAAACGGTCTTTCCGACGCCGCGCAATCCTACGATCAACAGACTACGGGCAGATCGTCCGGCTCGTATGCGGTCCAATGCAATAGAGGCCTTTTCGATGACGTCCTCACGGCCCGCCAATTCCGGAGGCGGGGTACCAGCGCCGGGGGCATATGGATTTTGTCTCGGATCCATGGAAATACACCAAAGTTAACTCATGTTACTTAAAGTTATCATTTTTCGATAACTTTGGATAACTTTAGTGTATTTCACTCGTAGAGGTCTAACAGGGCCTCTTCGGCACGGGCCAGACGTTCCGCCAGTTCAGCCCGCTCTCCCGCCAGCGTCTCCGCCCGACGATGATCCCGACTGAACAGCTCCGGATCCGACAGGTCCAGATCCACCGTCTTGAGCTGCGATTCCAGCTCGGCGACCTTGGCCTCGGCCTCGGCCAGCTTGACCGGATTGGTCTTGCGCTTTGGCGCCGCAGGCGCCGCCGGTGCAGGCGCTGGCGCCTCGACAGCCGCCGGAGCCTCTGCCGAAGCCGACGTTTTGGCACCCGCAAACCCCTGCTTCTGCTCGGTCTGATCGCGCGTCCGTAGCCATACGGCGTAATCGTCGAGATCGCCATCGAACGGTTGGGCCACGCCATCGGCCACACGCCAGAATGAATCGGACACCAGACCGATCAAGTGACGATCGTGCGAGACGAGCACAATGGCGCCATCGAAATCGCTCAGCGCCTCGGCCAGAGCCTCACGCATCTCGAGATCCAAGTGGTTGGTCGGTTCGTCGAGCAGCAGGACGTTGGGTTGCTGGAACGCAATCATCGCCAGGGCCAACCGTGCGCGTTCGCCGCCGCTAAAGCCATCGACCGTTTCGAAGGCACGATTGCCCGGGAAATTCCACTTGCCCAGAAAATCCCGCAGCACCTGCGTCGAGACGTTCGGTGCGAGTTCGGAGAGATGATCGATCGGCGTCGAGCCCTCGTGCAGCGACTCCACCGTGTGCTGCGCAAAGTAACCGATGCGCAGATCCGGATGACCGCCCCACTCGCCCGTCAGCAGCGGAATTTCCTTGGTCAGCGATTTCACCAGCGTCGATTTACCGGCACCGTTGGGTCCCAGCAGCGCGACGCGATCGCCGGCCTCGAGCACGAACCGCACGTTATCCAGTACGACGTGGTCGCCGTAGCCGCAGTTCGCATCGGTCAGACGCAGCAATGCATGCGGCAACTTGTTCGGCGCGGGAAACTCAATACGGAACGAACGCTCAACGCGCACGGCCTCGGTTCCGGCCAGTTTTTCAAGGCGTTTCATGCGGCTTTGGGCCTGCTTCGCCTTCGAGGCCTTGGCCTTGAACCGATCAATAAACTTTTGCAGATGCTCGCGCTCGACCTGTTCTTTGTCGTGCGCAATCTGCTGCAGTCGCAGATGTTCGGCACGCTGACGCTCAAACGCCGTGTAGTTGCCGGTGTAGAGCTTGAGCTTGCCGTCGTGCAGATGCACGGTATGAGTGCTGACCCCATCGAGAAATTCGCGATCGTGCGAAATCATCAGCAAGGTGCCCGGATATTTGAGCAACCACTGTTCGAGCCACAGGACCGCATCCAAGTCCAAGTGGTTGGTGGGTTCGTCGAGCAGCAGCAAGTCCGAAGGCATCATCAGCGCCTTGGCCAAGTTCAGCCGCACACGCCAACCGCCGGAAAACGCCTTGACCGCGCGATCATGCGTTTCGGGCGCAAAGCCCAGACCGTGCAGCAGTTTGGCAGCGCGCGCGGGCGCATCGTAGCCTTTCAGCGCTTCGAGTTGCAGATGCGCATCGGCCACGGCCTCCCAATCCTCGCGCTCGACCGCCTCGCGTTCGGCCACAATCACGCGATGCACCTCGTCATCGCCCGAGAGCACAAACTCCAGCGCCGAGTCATCCAGGGCCGGCGTCTCCTGCGCCACCGAGGCAATGCGAAGCTTGCTGGGCACATCAATATCGCCCTGATCGGGCTCGACATCGCCCTGTAGCGCAGCAAACAGCGAACTCTTGCCCGCACCATTGCGCCCAATCACGCCAATGCGCCAACCGGCATGCATCGTCAGGTCGACGTTGGACAACAAAAGCCGCTCACCGCGGCGCAGAGCAAAGTTTCGAAAGGCAATCATGCGGTAATGGTAAATGGTAAATGGAAAATGGGAGTTGGAAACTGGTAAAAAGCTCCGGCGCTGAGAGTCTATGGGAAGAGGCACCATTTACCGCTTGGTGGGAAATGGGAAATGGGAAATGGGAGTTGGAAATTGGTGAGGAGCGTCTCGGCCCTCAAGGACTAAGGGCGCGGAACCATTTGCCAGTTTCCATTTCCCATTTCCCAGTCAGCGCGCAGCGCCTGGCGCACGGTACCTCCTGCGGAGGACCGTCAAGATTCTGCCGATGCGGTCGATTTGTTCGAGGAGTCGGTCAAAGTCCGCGGGCGGGATCCATTGCAAACGTGTTGCCAATTCCAGCTGAGTATGGAGTTCGGCCAGGGAGCCTTGCGCAATGGCGAGGAACTGCGCCTTCTCTTTCGGGTGTTCGCGGGTCCAGCCCTCGGCGATGTTGGACGGGACCGACACTGCAGCGCGGGTGATCTGCAATCGAAGACCGAACCGCTCGCGAAACGGCAGGTAGTCCGCCGTGTGCAGGACATCGGCCGTCATGTCCATGGCCAGCTGCCACACCTCCGAGGTCCTGTAGTGCATTGACCACCCCAAAGCAACAGAGCCTAGCGGGCAGTCTTCGGTCCGACCATCAGCGCCGGCCGCAGTGGCTGGTAAGGAGCCACCGCGCCGTAACTGGTGAATGGGAAATGGAGACTGGGAAATGGAAAATGGGAGTTGGAAACTGGTGAGAAGTTCTAGGCGCCGGAGCCTATACCGTGTGAGCACCCGCTACCACTTTCCATTTCCCACTCACCATTTACCGCTCCACTGGCTGTTACTCTAAAAGGATGCCCCATCACACCTCATTGATTCTGATTCTGACGGCTGGCTTTGTGCTCGCTTTTGTTTTTGGCGCGCTGGCTAATCGGCTCAGGTTATCGCCGCTGGTTGGCTACGTGCTCGCCGGCGTAATCGTCGGTCCGTTCACTCCCGGCTTCGTCGGCGATGCATCGTTGGCCCCGCAATTGGCCGAAATCGGCGTGATCCTGCTGATGTTCGGTGTCGGTCTGCACTTCTCGATTGAGGACCTGTTGGCGGTCCGCAAGACGGCTCTGCCCAGCGCTTTGCTGCAGATCCCGTTGTTCACTGCGATCGGTTGGGCGGTCGCGGTCTGGCTGTTCGGATGGAGCCACGGCGCCGGCCTGGTCTATGGTCTGGCCTTGTCGGTCGCTTCCACGGTCGTGCTGTTGCGGGCGCTAGAAACGCGCGGGCTGGTGGATACGGACAAGGGTCGGGTCGCCATCGGTTTGCTCATTGTCGAAGACCTGGTCATGGTCCTGGCTTTGGTCCTGTTGCCGGCCATCGCGGGCTTTTTCACGGGCGCTCAGGCCGCCACGCCGGTCGAGTTGGCCAAGACGATCGGCATCACGCTGCTGAAAGTCAGCGCGTTCGTAGCGTTGATGTTGACGGTCGGTCAGCGGTTGATTCCGTGGATTCTGCGGCGCACGGTCGAGACCGGTTCGCGCGAGCTGGTCACGCTGTGCGTGCTGGCAATCGCGATGGGCGTCGCATTCGGTTCCGCCAGCATGTTCGGGGTGTCGTTCGCGCTGGGCGCTTTCTTTGCCGGCACGATCCTCAACCGCTCGGAGTTCTCTCACGAGGCCGCCGACCAGACGCTCCCGCTCCGCGATGCATTCGCCGTGCTGTTCTTCGTCTCGGTCGGCATGCTGTTCGATCCGCGCATCCTGCTCGAACGCCCGCTCGAAGTCTTCATCACCTTCCTGATCATTGTCGGCATCAAGTCGTTTTTCGGCTTCCACATCGTCAATCGCATCACGCGAAGCCGCGGCACCGGTTGGCTGGTCTCGAGCACGCTATCGCAGATCGGCGAGTTCTCGTTCATCCTAGCCTCGCTCGGGCTGTCGCTGAAAATGCTGCCCAAAGACGGCCACGATCTGATCCTCGCCGGCGCGATTCTGTCGATCATCGCCAACCCGTTCATGATGACCATCTACGATCGCTGGGCCGCCAAGCAGTCCCTCGGCGTCGTCCCCGCCGATGGCGATGCCTCCTTCCCACTCCTTCCCGCCCCATCTACCCCTCTCGAAGGCCACACTCTGGTCATCGGCTTTGGCCGCGTCGGACAGGAAATCGCCCGCGCGCTCGCGCCCCGCGGTGTCTCGATGGCCATCGCCGACGTCGAGGAGACCCACATCGCCCGCGCTCGCTCCCTCGACCTGCCCGCGATCCTCGGCAACGCCGTGAACCCCCGCGTCCTCGAGGCCATGAACCCCTCTTCGGCCATCGCGGCCATCGTCGCCCTTCCCGCCGCCCTCGAAACCGCCGAGATCATCGAAACGCTCCGCTCGCTCAACCCCGGTCTCAGCATCGTCGCCCGCGCCCACAGCGAGTCCGCGCTCAAGCACTATCTCTCCCACGGCGCCGACGCCGCCGTCCTGGCCGAGCGCGAACTGGGCCAAAGCCTCGCCGAAATGGTCCTCGCCCTCCCGATCTACCGCGGCGACCGTCGCCTCACGCCCCACTAAGGCCCCGCCTGCCGGCCGGCCTAGTGCGGCCCGCCGGTCGGGCGGCCTAGTGCGGCCTGTCGGCACATACATGTCCACTTTCGCGATGTCCAAATGGGGGTGTTTGGATGCGCACTTTCTATGCCCCAAGGCTAATTTCTCGCCAGTGCGGGCACAAGATGTGCGCATTTAGTGCGCGACGTAGTCGTCGGCAAAAGCAGTGCTTGAACAATGCATGCACTACTGCAGTGCGGATGAAGTGCGTAAATAGGGCCGCCCGAGGTGGCGAAGGCCAATTGCGTGGAACTCCCAGGCGTCAATGACGCGTGCTGGAGACGCCAGAGTTTGACGTGAGCGCGGCCGGCGGCACTTACAAAGAGCTCGCGCACGCTTATTGCACTTTCTGAGCCCCGAGTGGATAAAAAGTAGTTACAGGGCATAAAAAGTGCGCGGACGGACAATACCGATTTCCACACAAAAAAACTGGGGCAATGCGACGCGGCAAAAGGTGGCAACGCTGGGTGACGGGCAAAAAAAGAGGCGGGCCGCCGCGCGGCCCTGGGGGCCGGTTGGTGGTCCGCCTCTTCCCCTCTTTGAGGTTGATGGCGCGGCGCGCGGCGCCCGGGGGGGGCGCCGGGGGGCGCCCAGGGGCTACTTGGCGTAGCGGAGCGAGAGGAGCCAGGTGCGGCCGGGTTGCGGGTACCAGGCGGCGGTTTCGTAGGCGCGGTCAAAGACGTTTTCGACGGAGCCGGTCAACTGCCAGGACGGGGTGACCGCGAGCGTGGCGCGGATGTCGGTGCGACCGTAGCCGGCCAGACGGACCGTGTTGGCGAGGTCGTCGAAGCGGTGGCTGGAGCCCATTTGCGTGAGACCCAGGCGCAGCGAGTCGTGCAGCGGCCAGTCAAAGTCGAGGCGAGCGGTCCGTTGGGCACGGCGCGGCAGGAGATTGCCGTCGAAGGTGCCGCCTTCCTGACGGGGAGAGAGGGCTGTGACGTTGCCGTTGATTGCGACGGAGGCGACGCGGACGCGGAACTGGGCCTCGAGACCGGAGAGGACGGCCTTGTCGATGTTGTTGGGCGCGCCGAACGGGAGGATCGAGGCGTCGTGCGCGATGAGGTCCGAGACCCGATTGCGGAACGCGTGGACGGACCACGAGAGCATCGGGATGCTGTAGTTCAGGCCGATTTCGAGATTGCGGGCCGTTTCGGGACGCAACAACGGATTTCCGTAGTACGGATAGTACAGCTCGTTGAACGACGGCGCCTTAAACGCTGTGCCGCCCGAGAACGTCAGACGATAGCCCGAGGCCAAGCGCACGCCGTAGAGCACCGAACCCGTGGTCTTGCCGCCGAATTGCGAGTTGTCGTCGCGGCGGACGTTCAACTGCAGAACGTGCGCATCGCTGAAGCGCGAGGCCCACTGCGCGTAGACCGCCCGATTGTAGCGCTGCTGTACCGCGTAGCCCGTGTCGCCGCCGATGCGGTCGCGAAGGCCATCCCATCCGAGGACCAGATCGTTGCTGCCACCGAGCGCAACATCGGCCTGCAGACCGCCGCTCAAGCGACGCGACGAGACCGTGCCGACGTAGCTGCCGTTGACGGAGTCGACACTCTCATCGAAGCTCTCGCCGACGTTGGCGCGCAGACGCAGAGCACGCGTGGCCTGCCACTCGGTCGAGAAACCCGCGACCTGCTGCTTGATCTCGGAGTGATTAGCAAAGCTGCCGTCGTAGTCGTTGCTGCCTTCGATATGGAGAGCGGTGACTTGCGAACGCAGCGAAGGCGTCCACGCATACGACGCCGAACCGCTGATCGAACGGTTCTCGTAACCGTCGCGATCGGGCTCGTCGGTGAAGCAACCTTGGAACAACGTGCCACTGCCGCGGCAGGTGTTGTAGCCGGTGGTTTCTTCGTGGGCGGCGGTCAGGGCGTACTGGCCCTTGTCGTTGCCGCCGCGGATGCCCGCGCTCAGGCCCACCAGGTTGTTGGACCCGGCCTTGACGGTCAGCGACGGGCGCACGCCGTTCTCGCCCTTGCGGGTAAAGATCTGCACGACGCCACCGATCGCATCGGAACCGTACAGACTCGAGTACGGACCGCGCACGATTTCAATGCGATCAATCTGATCGAGCGGAAGATCCTGGAATGCCTCTTTGCCGGCAGTGGCGGAGCCGACGCGCACGCCATCGATCAGGAACAGCACGTGATCGGATTCGGAGCCGCGCAAAAACAGCGAACTCTCTTTACCGATGCCGCCAAGACGCGTCGTTTGCATGCCGGTCTGCGACTGCAGCAAGTCGCCGAGCGATGACGGTTGCAGACGTTCAATGTCCTCACGCGTGATGATCGTGTTGGCAACCAGGCGCGGGTTCTGGCCCTCGAGTGCGCGCGTGCCGGTGACCAGCACGCGATCGAGATTGAGGACGGTGGTGTCGTCGGCGGCTGCCATTTGGTCGCCGCCGTGGGCGTGCGCGGTCAGCGGCAGGGCGGCCAACAGCGCCAGCGCCAGCAGGGTGATTCGAGGGGTCATGGGTGCTCCTTGTGCGTCCGCCTTCCCGCGGACTGTGATTCGGTGAATGCGGGAGCCGTGACGAAGGCGACACGGGCCGTGGTTGGCCGTGCGCACCCGCATCACCGCCCGCCGCGGTTAGGGTTACGCTTTGGCCGGTCTCCGGGCTCACACGTGTGCCTTGCGGCGCGCCGGTCCGGGTCTTCCCACGCCGCGAGGGGCGCAGTGACATGAATTGCGGATCCGACTTCCGTGTTTACCGTTGCGGGGGCAGCTTTGGCATTGCGAGTTCGTCGGCCGTTAGCGGCCGTTCGCGCACCAAATTCCCGTTTCAATCGATGCCGCAGCGCGTCATCAATCACCAAAGGTGCGGACATTATAAGGGGTGCGGGCTCCATGACGCGCGGGGCGACCTAATACAGGTCCCGCGTAAAATATTCGCAAAAATCTTGACAAGATTTCGTTTCCTCGCTATTGGTCAAAAGGGAACCCCCGTTTCCGCGGCGGCCGGCCAAGAAGGCCGCTGAAAGCAAACAAATCACCGAGGAGAGCGCGACCGTGAACCGTAACCGACTGTTTATGGCTCTGGTGCTGGCCCTTCCTGCAGCGACAGCAATGACTGCAGCGGCCCAGACCACCAGCCCCACCCCACCCGCGGCAGCCTCGACCAAGGTTGGCCAAGTGATCGTCACCGGCACCCGGGTGGCCAACCGCACCGTGGCGGAATCCACCGCACCGATCGACGTGCTGACGCCGGCGATGCTGGAAGCGACCGGCACCACCGAGCTGGCCACGGCGCTTTCGCGCGCCTTGCCCTCGCTGAACTTTCCGCGGCCGGCCATCACCGACGGCACCGACGCCGTGCGCCCCGCGCAACTGCGCGGACTGGCACCCGACCAGGTGCTGGTGCTGATCAACGGCAAGCGCATGCACACCACCGCCATGCTGAACCTCAACGGCTCGCAAGGCCGCGGCAGTTCGCCGGCCGACATGAACACCATTCCGATCGCCGCCATTGAGCGCGTCGAAGTGCTGCGCGACGGCGCCTCGGCGCAGTACGGCTCCGACGCCATTGCCGGCGTGATCAACATCGTGCTGAAAGGCTCCGCCAAGACCGGCGGCATGGCCGTACGCGCGGGTCAGTACAAGGAAGGCGATGGCACGACTTGGCAAGTGACCGCTGACGAAGGCATGGGTTTTGCCGATGGCGCCGGCGCATTGCACCTGTCGGCGCAGGTGGTGCGTGCCGACCAGACCGACCGCGCCCGCGCGTTTGTCGGACCGGCCACGCCGACCTCGGCACCGACCGACCGCGTGGTGCAGCGTTTCGGCGATCCGGAAATCCGCCAGCATGCGCTGGGCTACAACGGCAAGATCACGATCAGCGAGAACATGACCGGCTATTCGTTTGGCACCTTCTCGTACCGCAATGCGCTGTCCAACGGCTTCTTCCGTCCGGCCGGCGACACGCGCAACATCCCCGCCATCTACCCGAACGGCTTTCTGCCGCAGATCCGCAATCGCGCCAAGGACCAGACCCTGGTGTTCGGCCTGCGCGGCAAGGTCTTCGACAACACGCGTTACGACCTGAGCTACAACCACGGCCATTCGTTCATCAGCTTTGGCGTCGAAAATACGCTGAACCGCTCGCTGGGCCCGACCTCGCCGACGCAGTTTTACGCCGGTGATCTCGACCTCACCCAAGCCGTGTGGAATCTCGACCTCAGCACGGAATTCGCGCCGGCCTCCTTCGCGCCGATTTCGGTGGCCTATGGCCTCGAGTATCGCACCGAGACCTTTGCGCAAGGTGCCGGTGACCGCGCGTCGTGGATCAACGGCGGCGTCCTGCTGCCGAACGGCTCGCCGGCTCCGGGCGGTGCGCAGGTGTACCCGGGCTACCGCCCCTCGGATGCCGGTCAGTTTGACCGCCATTCGCATTCGGCCTATATCGATCTCGAAACCAATCCGGTCGAGGCCCTCACGGTCGGCGTGGCGGGTCGCTGGGAAAAGTACAGCGATTTCGGTTCGACCAGTTCGCACAAGGTGGCCTTGCGCTATGAGTTCTCGCCGGCGTTCGCCTTGCGCGGCACGTACTCGACGGGCTTCCGCGCGCCCTCGCTGCAGCAGCAGTATTTCCAATCGACCTCGACCAACTTCATCTCGGTGCCGGGCGTCGGCACGGTACCGTTCGATATCCGCACCTTCCGCGTCAACGATCCGGCCGCGATCGCCTTGGGCGCCGAACCCTTGCGCCCGGAAGAGTCCACCAACGTCTCGCTGGGCGCGGTGCTGCAACCGGCCAACAATCTGTACGTGACGGTCGATGCGTATCGCATTCAAGTCAAGGACCGCGTGGTGCTGTCGGAGAATCTGACCTCCACCGCGGTGCGAAACTTCCTCAACAGCAGTGGCTTCCCGGACATTGGTGGCGGCCGTTACTTTACCAACGCCATCGACACCACCACGCAGGGCGTTGACGTGGTCGGTACCTACAAGATGACGCTCGGTGCCGGCGCGGTGGATTGGACCCTGGGCTACAACCGCAACAAGACCGAGATCGACCGCATCGCGCCGAACCCGGCCTCGTTGATGGCGATTGATCCGACGGCGCTGCGCTTTGGCCGCACGGAAACCGGCCGTCTGGTGGTCGGCTCCCCGCGCGACAAGATCTCGGCCAACGCGATCTACCGCATCGGCGCCTGGACCTTGAACGCGGCGGCCTCGCGCTACGGCGAGTTCACCGTGCGCGGCGCCACGCCCGCCCTGGACCAGACCTTTTCGCCTAAGTGGGTCGGCGATCTCAGCCTGGGCTACAAGCTCGGCACCTGGGACCTGTCGGTCGGCGCGGACAACATCCTGGACGAGTACCCGGACGAAGTGATCTTCGCCAACTCGACCGGCGGCCAGCTGCCCTACTCGGGCTCCTCGCCGTTCGGCTTTAACGGCGCGTTCTACTGGGCCCGCGTGGCCAAAACTTGGTAAATTGACGGAGCGGGGCCATAGCTCAGCCGGGAGAGCGCGTCGTTCGCAATGACGAGGTCGGGAGTTCGATCCTCCCTGGCTCCACCACTCCAACGCAACCCGCAGGTTTCACGACCTGCGGGTTTTTCGTTTTCGCTTACCGGCGCGGCGCGGTTGTCCCGGAAATGCAACACTGCAACCCTGCGGCGGTGTTGGCATTGCAAAGTTGCGGGCGTAGAGTGGGTTCATTGGCGCGAACGGCCCGCGAACGCGGGTGGCCGCGGCGGCTCTGGGCCGCTGTGGGAGCGCACCACGCAAAAGGAGATTTATCGTGAGCAACAAGCGCATCATTGACGTGACAAAGGCCCCGGGCCGCCATTGGGTGGGCGATGGGTTTCCGGTGCATGGCATGTTTGGCTACAACGGCGAGGGCGTGGCGGAACGCAGTCCCTTCCTGATGCTGGATTACGCGGCGCCGATGGAGTTCACGCCGAACGTCGGGTATCGGCGCGGGGTTGGACAGCATCCGCACCGTGGGTTCGAGACCGTGACCATCGTGTATGCGGGTGAGGTCGAGCACAAGGACAACAAGGGCGGCGGCGGCGTGATAGGCCCCGGCGATGTGCAGTGGATGACCGCCGGCGGCGGCATCCTGCACGAGGAATACCATTCGGAAGGCTTCAGCAAAAGCGGTGGCCCGTTCGAGATGGTGCAGCTGTGGGTCAATCTTCCTGCGAAGGACAAAATGGCGCCGGCCGCGTATCAGCCCTTGCTGGATAAGGACATTCCGGCCATTGCACTGCCGGGGGGCCGCGGCACGGTCCGGGTCATTGCGGGCGAGTTCGCGGTGGACGCCGAAGTCGGCAAGGGACCGGGCACTACCTTTACGCCGATGAACGTGCTGGATATCCGGCTCAAGGGCGGGCAGTCGTACGACTTTGCGCAGCCCGAGGGTTGGACGACCTTGGTGTTGGTGCTGGACGGCACGGTGCAGGTGAACGGCGACACGGTGTTGCGCGCGGCCGAAATGGCCACGCTGAGCACGGATGGCACGGGCTTGCACATTGAGGCCAACGGCGACGCCAAGATCCTGATCCTGGCGGGCGAGCCCATCGACGAGCCGGTAGTCGGTTACGGTCCGTTCGTGATGAACTCGCAGGCGGAGATCATCAGGGCCGTTAATGATTTCAATAGCGGAAAGTTCTGAAACGGAGCATCTAGACTCTAGACTCTAGCAAAGCGCGGCGAGCTGTCAGTTCGCGGCGCTAGACGCTAGAGTCTAGTTGCTGCTCCTCAATGCTTTTCAGCCAGTGCTTTGAGATTGGCGAACGCCTTGGGGAAGATGTCGTTCATTTGCGCGGCATATTCGTCGGGCGCATCGACCGAGACGTCGAGCGTGGTGCGGCCGTTGACTTCGGAGAGTGAGTACGACTCCAGGTTGTTGCCCCACTCCGTGCTGGGGTCCTGGCGCTGGCCGGCGCGGATTTCGCCGACGTGACGGAAGGCCATCTGCTCGTTGGGTTTAAACGTTTCGACGCGGGCGTACATGCCGTTGTTGTCGCCGTCCAGAAAATCAATTTCCTTGCATTGCTTCAGTTCCCCGTCGAAGTGCGAACTGTCGCTGAAGGCGCGCGTCCATTCGCGGTAGTTGGCCGGATCCCACAGCGCATTCCACACGCGGTCTTTGGGCGCGTTGATTTGGGTTTGGAATTTGAGCGTATTCATGGTGCATTGCCTGTATGGCACCCCTCAACGGCTACCCTACGCCGCGCGGTGTTAGGGGATCGGTAAATTAAGGATAGAAGATCGGGAATCTAGGATAGAAGGGGTATCTGCAGCCCGGCGGTTGTGAGCCGCAAGCGGTTAGGGTGAGCCGCGGGGCGAAACGGCGATGGCGAGCACCAAGCCAAAAAGGCCGGCGACGGCGAGAGTGCGCAGCGGATAGTCAACCAGCGAGTGGACGAACGGAACCAGCAAGACCAGGCCGCTGACCCGCAGGACCAAGCTTGCCGTGCCTTCGTGGTGGTTGTCAGCAGCGGCGGCGGTTGACTTGCCGGGGAATGCGTTGCGGAACACCAGAACCAAAACAGTGACGAACCACAGGGCCAACACGACGAGCCCGGGGAGGCCGGCCTCGATGCCGGTTTGCAAGAGATCATTATGGGCGCGGGCCGCGAATGAGTTGACCATTGCGGTGACGGGCTCGAACGGGGCGTAGACGTACGGGAACGAGCCGAGGCCGGAGCCCCAGGGCCAGTAGGCGCGTGCGGTGTCGAGACCGAAGTGGAGGTACTGCCAGCGCAGGTCTTCGAGAGGGTCGCGCTCAAGGCGGGCCAGCAGACCCGGGGCTGCGTAGACGTAGATGCCGAGGGCGGCGACCAGGACGGCGAACAGCGGCACCAGGCGGGACAGCAGCGAGCCGCGGCGGCCGAACGCAAGCGTCAGCAATGGGAGCGAGACGGCGACGGTGAGCAGCAACAAGGCGAAGCCGGTGCGCGAGAAACTCAGGGCGCCAGACAGGATAAAGATCACGAAGGCGGCGAACCAGAAGCCGGCTTCGGAGGTGCGTCGCGCTTGGCGAGCGCCGATGCCGAGGGCCAGCGAGAGCGGGACCCACATGGCCATTAGCGTGGCGTAGTGATTGCGGTTGGCAAAGAAGCCGGTGGCGCCGGAGTTGTTGCCCTGCTCCCATGCGCGCCAGGCGTGGACGCCTGCGGCGGCCTGCGAGAAGCCCAGCAAGGCGCACAGCAATGTGACAACGCCGAGAATGCGGAGCGTGCGGAGACGGCCTTCGAGGGGGAGAGAGCGCAATAACAAGTAGACCGCGAAGGTGCTCATGAGAGCGGCGAGAGAGCGGACGGTGCCCCATCGGTCGAGGGAGAGCGGCCACGAGTCGCGAGTGATGCCGGCCAGGGCCAGATCGCGGAAGACTTGGGTGCGTTGGGGGTTGGCTTCGGCAAGGGCGGACGGGAGCGGGATCAGCTGAGCGGCCATGACCAGTGCGGCCAGCACGAACAGACCGCAGACCAGGCGCGACCAGAGGGTGGAATGGGATTTCGGGGTGGACGTGTTGACGCCCATCTGCCAGGCGGCCATGCCGAAGGCCAGCGCCGAGAGCGTGTGGATGATGGCGTCGCCGGTGCCTTTGGCGCCTCCTCCGAGGAAGAGAGCGGCGAGCGTCAGGACGACCGACGTCCACTCGGCGGCGGATTGCGGGAGCCAGCGCAGGCGCGGCGATTCAGACGGAACCGAAACCGATTGCAGGTTCAACATGGAAAGACGACACCCCGGAAATGAAAACGGCGCCGAAGGATCGGCGCCGTTGGACTTGCGATTGCGTGCATGGCGTGCGGACGGTAGGACCGAACAAGCCCGCCAATCTCAGCCGATATTACGGGCTGGATGAGGTCGTGGCAGCGGCGACAGCAGCAGCGACGGCGATACCGCCGACTACGGCGACCGTAGCGACCGAAACGCCCAGTGCGCCGGCCACACCAGCGAGACCGCCAGCCACACCTGCGCCAACGCCTGCACCGGCAGCAGCGGCGCCAGCACCTGCAGCGCCAGCACCTGCACCAGCGGCTGCGCCGGAAGCACCTGCGCCAGCACCTGCACCTGCACCTGCGCTAGAACCAGCGCCTGCACCGGCCGAAGTGGTGCTACCGGCGGTACCGGTGGCGGTGCCAGTGGTGGTGCTGGTGCCGGTGGTTGCAGTACCGGTGGTGCCCGAGGTGGAGCCGGCACCGGTTTGCGGTTGTGCTTGAGCGACCAGTTGGTTGCTGTTTTGGCCGCAGGTGACCAGATTACGGGTGGCGAAAGTGCGTTGCACGTTGGCCGGCACACAGGCCGACTTGCTGACGACAGCCTTGGCCGGGAGCTTGGTGACAGCAGCTGTGTTCGCGTTGGCGGCGAACATGCCAACGGCAAGCGCTGCGACAGCAATGGAAACTACAAGCTTCATGTACAAAACCCCTTAAAAATACGAAAAATCAACAACATACTACCCAGCTACAGGAGCTTGTATAGACGTCTGAGTACTAATACTACCGTGCCAGTCTAGCAGAAAATTGAGGAACGTGTCACAGCTAAGAAAAACTTCACTTGGATGAGAAAGATTTCCATTGGCCGCAGGGATTACAGCCGCCGGAAATCGGCGATATCCACCGTTAGGCGGCCGCTGTACTGGCGTTCGACCAGGTTGCGGCCCCCATCACGGAAGGCCAGGCGTTGGCCGACACATCCGGCGGGGACTGTGAAATTCAGGACCGCGCGTTGCAGGCCGCGGCGCAGTGGGCCGCCGACCTCGAGGCGGGCGAGCTCACGGGGGCCGCCGGCGGTGCAGGAGACCGTCCAGGCGAAGGGGCGCTCGGCGCCGGTCTCATCGCGGGTTAGCAGTGAGACCTGGTAGCGGCCGGGCGACAGCGACAGATCCTGATACGGACCGTTGACGGTGACCGATCGGCCCAGAAAATCCATCGCCACGGACTGCTTGCCCGCCAGAGGTTGCTCGGTGGAGAAACCGGCATCGGCACCGGGCATGGAGGGCAAACGCCAGCCGAACGCGCCATCGACGGGGCCACGCTCGAAACCGGGGTCGTACAGCAGCGCATCAGAATCGGTGTGCGCGACGGAGTCGAGCCAGTAGGAGCGGGCGACCGAACGCAGCGTGGGCTGCTTGGCCAGCTCGGCGACAAAGGCGGGACCCCAGTTGGGCTTCGAAGTCAGGCGCTGACGCATGGCGTCCTGCATGACCGGCAGCGACATCAGCGGGGCGATTTGGCGGGCGGCCTCGGCGGCGATTTGCGGGACATCGCGCAGCAGGGCATCGAGATGTTCCACGGCCAGCGGCGCACTGCCCTGGGCTAAGGCGTCCTCGAACAGGTAGACGCGGGTCAGGCGATCGCGCGGGGCCCAACGCACGGCGGCATTGATGAGTGCGCGGTAGCCTTCGATATTGCCCTGATCGGCGGTGGCAACGGCCATAACACGGTAGGCGCGGCCATCGACGGGGCGATCGGCGAGCGCTTGGGTGGCCAGCGGCATCAGCGCGGCACCGGCCAACGCCCCCGACTCCATCGCGGCGACGGCGTGATCGGCGCCCAGGGGCGCATCGAAATCTAGATCGGCGCGGGCGGTGTAATAGGCCAGCACGGTCATCGCTACGGCGCCAACCAGACCGGCCACCAAGGGCAACGGCTTACTAAAAAGAGAACCAGAGGCAGCAGCAGGCATTTTCAGGGTACCGGTGGCGCGGGCATTTTGCGGTGCCCGAGGAGACCCGTATTGTACAGAGCGCGGAAGAAACCGATGGCCCGATCGCGCACGCGAGTCAGCCAGAACCAGGCTGCACACAGCAGACCGAACGCGACCAGCAGCAGCGGCGTGGGCACATCAAGGCGCATGGCCTGCGCGGCAATCAACCCGCAGACCAGACTGAAACCCGCCAGCACCAGACCCGTCTGGGTGGGACCGAAACCGGCCTCCATCATAAGGTGGTGGATGTGATTGCGGTCGGCGGCAAACGGCGACTTGCCCACACGCAGACGGCGCAACATCAGCACCAGCGTATCCATGACCGGAATCGGCAGGAACCACAACGCCAGCGCCGGGCTGACCGGATGCCCCGGATTCTGCGACAGGCGGAACACCTGCCAGGCGATCACAAACCCCAAAAATGCACTACCCGCATTACCCAGAAACACCTTGGCCTTGGGTTGCCAGCGGAACCGCATATTAAACAGCAAGAAGGCCAGCATCGCGCCGATCAGGATCAGCTGCCGTTCGGCGATCACGGTATTACCGGCGTAGTGAGCGGCGGCAGCGATCATCAGCAGCGCAGCGGTGACCAGCAGGCCGGACAGACCGTCGGCCCCGTCGATCATGTTGATGGCGTTGATCAGCCCGACTGTTGCAAAAACGGTAAACGGCACCGCCACAATACCCAGCGAGAACTGCTCAATGCCGAAGGCCGGACCCAACTGCTCAACCCGCACATGGGCACCGTAGACCATGATCAGTGCAGCCACGACTTGGATGCCAATGCGCCAGTACCAGCGCAGATCGTACTTGTCGTCGACAATACCGGTGACGATCAGCAGCCCCGAGGCCGCGAAGAACGACCACAGCTCGCGATCGAACGCGGCTAGAGAGAAGGTTTGGGTAGTGGCGATGCCGATGGCTACGGCCAGCCCGCCGGTAATGGGCGTGGGATGCGCATGATCTTTACGGCCCGCGGGATAATCGAGCAGATTCAGCTTGCGCGCCACCGGCTGCAGAATCAGCAGGACGATGACAGTTACCGCGACCGCCAGTAGCCCGCGCTCGATGCTCAATCCGTTAGACACTTTGTCCTACACCCCGTTTACTCAGTGTTTAGGTTAACGGATAGTGATGACACTTTGGCTAAGAAAAATACTCGCGGTACGATAATTGCCTCCGCCCCATTATTTAATGGGGACGGAGGCAATTAATTTAGAGTTAGGTAGCACATGACAGCTCACGTCCTAGCACAGCTCACAGCTTCGGTAGAGAGAATTAAGGCTCATCGCGTCGCGGTGGATGCGGAGGCAATACGTCTGCGTGCGCCAGAATTCGCTCTTGCGTTCGACAATCAAAACGCGCATCAATGGTGTTTGTCAGTGGTCGGGGATAGTCTCGTTCGTCTACGCATATTAATTGACCAGAACTTCAACTTCGTCGAGACGCTGGGTGTCGTCGCTGTCTCGCGATACTTATTCGAGCTAAGTGTCTGGTTAAAATTGTTCGAGAAAGATGAGCGTTATGGATTGGTGTACTACGGCCAACTGATTGAGACCCAAAAGAGCTACTACCAGAGTACCCTCAGGCAACTTCATCGTGAAGTCGAACTTCTTCGTGAGTTTGAGCGGAGAGATGACGAGGAGCAAGAAGTACTTTTGGCGAAAGCAGGGTCGTCGGAGGATCGCGCAAAAATAATCAGATCTGTGGGCGTTTCAATCGACACGGAGGCAGCCCGAAAGTTCTCTATCTATTCAGAGCAGGCGAAACATAACGGCTACGGCTTTCAGGCCTACTTGGTCGAGCATAAAGCCATACCGCCAGCCGAGGCGGCTCTGCATGAGATTGAGAATGAGCGAATCACCTTCGACAGCGAGATCCTTTCGCGGATATCTGACTTGGCTCTTGACAAGAATGGGAAAACGAAGCGTTGGAAATGGAATGAGAAGGCTAGGGAAGTAGGGCTGCAAGACGAATATGACTACATTTATGCATTCTCTAGCAAGTTGTTGCACGCAACGCCCGCAAGCATCACGACCAATCAAAAGAACTTAGAGCCAGAAGAAATCCTAATTTTTCTAAGGTACATCGAGGTTAAGGTGTCGGACGTGATTGATGTATCTAGAACGTATTGCGCGAGCGCTACCTAACAGATCATTCAAGCCGATGCCGCTTCGCGGCACGGCTTAATTCAGGTGTTAGCTGTTACTTGTTGTTGCCGTAGTTGTAGTACGTGTAACCGCCGTAGCCGTAGGAGTCGCCCTTCTTGAGGTCGTAACCCAACAGGATCGAACCCAGCACGTTGGCGCGGGCTGCGGTGAGGCGGGCCAACGCACCGGTGACGGCCTCGTTGCGGGTGGAGTCGGCAGAGGCGACCAGGATGGTGGCTTCGGCCTTGTTGCCCAGCAACGGGGCGTCGGCCAGACCCAAGACCGGCGGACCGTCGAGCACGATGACGTCGAACTGCGACGACAAGGCTGACAGCAGATCGGTCAGGCCCTCGCCGGCCAGCAGTTCCGGCGGGTTCGGCGGAATCGGACCCGAGGTAATCACCGGCAGGCCACCGGCCGTGCGCTGCATAGCGGCGGCAATATCGGCAGCGCCCGACAGCACGCTGGACAGACCCACACCATTGGGCAGACTCATCAGCTTGTGGACCGACGGGTTGCGCAAGTCGGCGTCGATCAAGACCACGCGCTTTTGCAGCTGCGCGATGTTATGCGCCAGTTCCATAGCAGTAGTGGACTTGCCCTCGGACGCGTTCGGGCTGGTGATCAGCAGGCTAGCCGGCAAACCGTGAGTGGTAGCGAACTGCAGCGCGGTGCGGACCGAACGATAGGACTCGGAGAACGGCGAGCGCAGATCCAGTGCGGCCTCGGCAGGGGTGACGCCGTCGTCGAGACGCGGGATGACACCCAGCACCGGACGACCCGTGAGCTGTTCAAGTTGCGGTCCACTATGGACGGTACGGTCCATAAAGTGACGAGCAAACGCGGCCAGCACACCCAGCATCAGGCCCAGCAACAGACCGATGGCCAAGTTCAGCGGCAGACGCGGCTTATAGGGGTTTTCCGGCACTTCGGCACGATCGACCACAAAGATGTTGTTGGCACCGATACCGCCGGCCACACCGATTTCCTTGTAACGCTGCAACAAGCCATCGTAGAGCTGGCGGTTGGTCTCGGCCTCGCGCTTAAGGATGTTGTACTGAATGCTGCGGTTCTGCAGATCCAGCACATCTCCCTTGAGACCCGTAATACGCGACTTGAGCAGGTTTTCCTGCTGCTGTGCGGCATCGTATTTCGCTTTGACGGACGCGCGGACGTTGCCGATTTCGGCGGCGATCTGACGATCGAGTTCGGCGATCTGACCGGCCAGACGCTGCATGTCGGGGTAGCCCGGCTTGTAGGTGCGCAGTTGTTCCTGGTACTCACCCGAGATTTTGGCCCGTTCGGTGCGCAGGTTCTGGATGACCGGATTGTCTAGCGTTTGCTGCAGGCCCAACCCATTACCGCTGGCGGCCTGGTTCCATTCGGCCTGCGCCTTGATGCGTTCCTGCTGGGCGGTGGCCAAGGCGCCGTTGAGGTCGCCCAGGTTTTGCGCAGCGAGCGAGGGCTTGTCCTCGCCTACCGAAATGATCTGCTGCTGCGAGGCAAAATTAACCAGCTCGGCCTCGGAGTCGGCCAGACGGGCTTTGAGTTGGGCCAGCCGTTCTTCGAGGTACTTGCGTGCGTAGGACGAGGCATCGAAACGGCGTTCGAGGTTGGCGGCAATAAAGGCATCGCCCCAGGCGTTGGCAATGCGCGCAGCAAAGCCGGCATCGGGCGAGTCGACATTGACCTTGACCAAGCGCGAGTTGCGTACCGGCTCGACCGTAACCATTTTCAAAAGCGCATCGGCGACTTCGCGGCGTTGCGCCACGGCACGCTCGACTGCGGGGAGCTTGTCATCGACCGCGTCCACTGCCTCTTTAAAGTGAGGATCGGCAATCAGGTTCAAGTCCTGGGCAACGCGCTGGGCCTGCGACTGGCTGGCGAGCAAGGTGTATTGGGTCTGATAAAACTCATTGGCGATGGCGCCACCGGCCTCGGTCGGGACCAGGCCCTCGACGTTAAGGACCTGCATGGCCTCGCGCTCGATCTGCAGCATGGATGCAGCGCGGAAGATGGGCGTGGCCAGCAAGGTCAACACCAGCGCCAAGGCCAAACAAATACCGGCAATGGCCGCAATCAGGAATCTATTCCGGCGGACGATGTTCCAGTACTGGAGCAGATCGATCTCGTCGTCGTCGCGATCAGGTGCGGCGGGGCCGGCTACAGGGGCGGCCATGGCGGGTTCGTTGCTCATCGGTTCGAGTACAGGATCCAGGTGGAGAGAATCGGGGCCATCTGGGTAAAGCGCTTAAAGTACAGAGCGCCCTTGGCTTCATCGATGTAAATCACGTCATTGCCCACAATGACCGGGTCAGCCATTTGCCCGTCGCGTATAGCGAGCAAGTCAAACCGCGCGACCATGTTCTGGCCATTGACGTTGCGGACCACGGCGACATTGCGCGGGTTCGCCGTTTCGGTCAGGCCCTCGCCCAAGGAGACGGCCTGCAGCAGACTGATGCGCGTGGCGCTCATGGGGAACATGCCCGACTTTTTGACGGCGCCGTTCAAGGTCACGCGCTGGCTGGCAAATTCCTTGACGAACAGGGTGACCTGCGGGTTCTGCAGGTAGCTGCGGGCATAGCGCGTGGCGATTTCATCTTGGAGTTCGTGGGTGCTTTTGCCGGCCGCCTGTACGGTACCGATCAGCGGCAGCGAGATGCGGCCCGAATTGTCGACGCGGACTTCGCGATCCAGATCTTTGATCTGGAACACGGTGACACTGAGCAAGTCGTAAGGTCCTATGCGGTAGTCGGGCTGGCCAAGTGCCGCCATTGAGGCATCTACTACGGGCAGCTCCGCATTGGCCGGGGCCACTTCAGAACGCATGAAGGATGGGGCAGATGCGCAGGCGGATAGCGCCAGTGCGCAGGCCAGGATGGCCAGTCGAAACACGTGCAACAAGATGGAATGCCTCTTTATAATCCCCAGCCGGGTATTATAGCCCAGTGCCCTATTGCAGTCGGATGAATCTGAACAGGGTAAAGACCGGATGCGGGAGAAATTTTCTAGGAGTTAATGACGGGACTTGCCCATCAGCCTAGCAATAAATCCGGCCGGACGACCGGGTCGGACCGACTCGCGGCGCGCGGCGGCCTTGGGGTCCGGCGTCCAGCCCGGTTGCAGGCACAACGGGGGTGGCAGCTGTTCGGGCGGCACATTTTGCACAATGCCTCGCGGACGGGTTAGGACCATATGCTGCGCCTCAGTCTCGCCGACCAGTTTGGCGGCGGCATCGCGGGCTTCGGCCAATAAGGGCGGACGACGCTGCGGATGGTGGGCATCGGTGGCCAGAATCATGCACTGGCCCTCGGCCACGAACTTGTCGCCCCAATACTGGACCCTGCGACCGTAGCGCCCCGTCAGGACGCCGGCGGTAATCTGCATCCAGGCACCGCGCTGCGTAAGACGAGTAAACAGATCGTAATGCGTCTCGACCCAGCTTAGGCGCTCGGGATGGGTAATGACGGGAATGTAGCCGGCGGTCATCAGCTCAAACACGTTGTGCTCAAAATTGGGCGGAGCCACGTGGTGCGGCGGTTCCAGCAACAAGTAGCGGGAGCCGGCCAGCGTCGGCACCGCGCCCGAGTGCAAGCCGGCGATCAGGTTCGGATCCACATGGACATCGGCACCCTCTACCAGTTTGAGCTGGATGTCACGTTCGTCCAGCTGGGCCTGGAACGCCGAAATGGCCGCGAGAATGCCCAGGCGGTTGTTGTCGTACATGCCGGGGTAAATGTGCGGGGTGCAGGCCACGGTGGTAATGCCGTCGGCCGCCGCCATGCGGGCCATCTCCAGCGAGGTTTCGAGATCGACCGGTCCGTCGTCGATGGCGGGGAGCATGTGGCAGTGGAGATCGTACATGGAGCTATTGTATGGTTCCACTCATGAACGATCTGTCGTTGCCCGTCTTAGGTTCGCCAGATATGCTTCCGCCTCACGCGTTCCTGCTTCGGGTGACCACGAGGCAAGCTCAGGCGGGTTTTGAGGGTGAAATGGGCCGGATTTGACCTCAAGCAGTACCGAACCGGACTCGAGGGAAATGACGGTGTTCCAAACTCCGGCGGGGATTTCGACGGCGCAGTTGGGGCTGCGGTCTGCAGCGCCAAAATGGTGCGTGGCCACGACATGGCCGGCGTCATCAAAGACGATAGCAGCAAAGTGGCCGCGGATACCCACCAAAAGCTTGCGCTTGGGCTGGCGGTGGGGCCGCAAGTAACTCTCCGGCTCCATGGCGTTGAAGAACCTTTGGCAGGGCTCGTCCGGGCTGACGTGGAGGTTGAGATTGAGGCGTTTGCGGTCCGAAGCCTGCGCGGAATGAATCAGCTCATCCAAGTGAGCATAGGGAACGCTCTGTTGTGGTGCATATTCCGGATTGTCCATGACTCCCTACCAGGCTAAATAGGAATTAGACTTTGTAATAATCCCGATACCAGAGGACGAAGTTGGCAACGCCCTCCTCGACCGAGACTTTGGGGCGGTAGCCGACGTTGGCGATCAGGTGAGACACGTCGGCCTCGGTGTCCGGAACATCGCCGGCCTGCAACGGCAAAAGTTCCTTAACCGCTTTCTTGCCGAAGCAATCCTCCAACACCTCAATAAAATGCAAGAGCTGGACCGGTTGTTGATGGCCGATGTTGTAGATACGGTACGGCGCCACGCCGCTGGTGGCCGGGTCGGGTTTGTTGCCGGACCAATCCGGATCCTTGCCGGGAACGCGATCCAAAGTGCGGACCACGCCCTCAACGATGTCATCGATGTAGGTAAAACTTCGGGAATGGTGGCCATTGTTAAATAGTTTGACAGGCGAGCCTTCTGAGATAGCCTTGGCAAACAACATCGGCGCCATATCCGGGCGGGCCCAAGGGCCGAACACGGTGAAGAAGCGCAGACCGGTGGTCGGAATGCCGTACAGATGGCTGTAGCTGTGCGCCATTTGCTCGTTGGCCTTTTTGGTGGCCGCGTAGAGCGTCAGCGGGTGCTCGGTAGAGCCGTGCTCGGAGAACGGCATGTTGGTGTTGGCGCCGTACACCGAACTGGTGGATGCATAGACCAAGTGCTCCACCCCGTGGCGGCGGCAGCCCTCCAAGATGTGGAGGAAACCCGTGACGTTGCTGGACACATAAACGTGGGGATTCTCAGCGGCGTAACGGACGCCGGCTTGAGCGGCCAGGTTGATGACGCGATTGGGTATGTGATCGGCAAAGACCTTTTCGACGGCCGCACGGTCGGCAATATCTGCATTCACATGGGTATAGCCCGGCTGGTCGATGAGCCGATCCAGTCGTGCTTGCTTGAGCGAGACGTCGTAGTAGTCATTGAGGTTATCCACACCAATGACTTCGTCTCCGCGGGCAAGCAGCACTTGGGCCACGTGGGAACCGATAAAGCCGGCGGTGCCGGTGACGAGGACTTTCATGAATATGGGCCGATCCGATTTAGGTAAATGGTAGAACTTTCGACGGAGTGTACCTCGGCAAAATCCCCATTTTCAGCAGATGGAAAAATGGAGATAGAAAAAGAGTTCTAGGAAATCACTTTATTCCGAATAAAACAGCGGGCCGCCTACTGGCGCTGATCCAAACTCAAACTGCAATGTGCGAGTAAGTCCCTCTTCAAGGGTATACGGTGGCGTAAATCCAAAGGTCGCATAGGCCGAATCAAACTGAGTAGTTGCGCAAAACTTTTTGACTCTTATGCGACTTATCGGCAGCGGCCTCCTAATAACAACGGCAGTAACATCAAATAAACCACCAAGTGCGTAGCCAACGGAGTAAGGAATTCTTGGCAGCATCCTCTTTCGACGTCCCAAAGACGCTCTCGCCAGGTCAACAAGCGCGTTCATGTCGAAATCCGGTTTATCCACATAGTTGCTGACATGAACCCCCGGTCCTGCGCCTAACATGTGCTGCAAGAACGCTGCGACAT
The DNA here is from genome assembly GCF_036541335.1 of Aquilutibacter rugosus. NCBI lineage: Bacteria > Pseudomonadati > Pseudomonadota > Gammaproteobacteria > Lysobacterales > Lysobacteraceae > Aquilutibacter > Aquilutibacter rugosus. The sequence goes on from NZ_JAZHBO010000001.1 coordinate 134,130, forward strand.
TTCCTACATAGGCCATGGACTTTCTGTTTTTCCCGTCTCCAATCATGGCAAATGCTCCGCAGGCAACTTGCTTCAGCAAATTAAATACATTGCCCCGATTTCTTTCCCCAAATACGACAGTCGGACGGACAATCACTACCGACCGATCGCTCGGCGACTCAAGCTGCCATGACCTAAAGACCTCCTCAGCCTTTGCCTTCGTTCGACCATAATCATTAAATGGCAAAATTTCCCCCGATTCGCCCGTATTTGATGGCGCAAACCCATATACCGCAACCGTACTGGTGAAAAGTATTTGCCTGATATCCAATTCACTCGCAGCACGGCAAACGTTTCTTGCGCCATCGACGTTTACTGCATCGTAACGACTGACAGGTTTTACATCATCTCTGTGCTCTGCCGCAAGATTAATTATGACATCACAACCCACAAGCGCAGCTCGTAGCTGACTGTAGTTTGTTACATCAGCAACTGTTGTGCTGTCGGGAAACGCAGCTGACACATTTTTATCAACGATGCGAAATGGAATTAAATTCTTTTCGAAAATTTCACACAGACGAGTACCAATGAATCCTGACCCTCCGACAACAGTAATGAGACTCGAGTCGCTTCGTTTCACAATTTCTACCTGTTCAGTCAATCTTTAATGCGTTAATAGTTTCAACGTAAGAACTCAACGCCACTTCAGGCGAGTAGTGTCTATTTAGGACATCCAACGGGCCGCCTTCTAAGTCATCCAATCCACCGGCGCAGATCTTGTCAATCGTTGTCGCGATATCTTGCAAGTCGCCTGGTGAACATACCCATCCTATATTGTGCTCCTTGACCATCAGCGCGATTTCGGAGTCAGGATGCGCAATAACCAAAAGCGGTTTGTTTTCCGCAAGTGCGAAGTATGCCTTGCTCGGAACCCCTAAGCCATACATTCCGTCAGCAAGTGACACGATGGACACGTCACACGACGATAGAATGCTTGAGCTTTCAGACATCGGTCGAGGACCGAGGTACGTTATCGGATGAACTTCCGCACGGGCCGCTCTCTCCTTAACAAGGTGAGCCATTGCACCTGCACCGATGAACTCGAAGGATGCATTTGGAGCTCTCACCAAATCTATTGCCGCCAACAAAGTTTCAATTCCTTGAACTCTCCCCATGTTGCCAAAGAACTGAAAGTTTACCGTTTGATCATTCCTAGAGATGCTCCGTGCTGGATTCGCGTTATCATCGCCGCATCTTGAGTCGCTTGGTGCGGCCCAATTTGGTCGAACTACTAGCGCACCCGGCGATACCCCTTTCTGCTTTACAAGTGCTTCCATGTCCCGGCCAATGACAATTACTCTTGTCGCCGATCGATACGCCCAATCAAACACAAGTTTCAACAACCGACCGGCCGTTTTTGGCATTCGACTGAGACCCGCAGAACCGAGATTCTCTGGAAATACGTCATATACAACTAAAAGCCACTTGAAACGACGAAGCTTCTGAAGCAATGCGATGACAGGTATCAAAAGTGCAGGATTCGTTCCAGACACCACCACATCGTGCTTCCCTACGGACAACATGAGTCGAACGAAAAAGGATGCGGCTAAGTACATTTCGCCGAGAATGCGCGGCAGAAGTGCTTTTTCGCCATGCCACGGATTCAACACCGTTGCGGTTCGAACGGTTTTTTCTGAACCCCATCGTTTGTTGACTTCGTCAATCGACTGTGATGTCCAAACTCGTACGCCTCCAAACGAGGTCCGCAACTTTTCTACAATCTGGGACCAATAGTATCCAGTTGAATTAACGGAAGTCACGAATTCGCTAACAACAACTATCGTGCCCTTTCTGGTTCCGCGCGCATTGGCTCCAGTCGAAGACGAACTCAATATTGCCTCCAAACAACTCGCTTTACATAATCCACGTAGCTATGGATGATCCGTACAACTTTCTCGGACACGTTGGGCATGGAGTAATCTGCCACTTGTCGCAACAGACGCTCCGAACCGACCGGTTGTGACTCGAGAACCGCCAACGCCTGTAGTACACGCTCCGGATTGGTCCCCACCATCATGACCGCCCCCTCTTCCATTCCTTCAGGCCGCTCGTGGGCATCCCGCAGGTTGAGGGCTCTGAAATTCAAGATTGAGGACTCTTCGTTGATCGTGCCGCTATCCGAAAGGACGGCCTTTGCATCCTTCTGCAGGCGTACGTAATCACTGAACCCGAGCGGTTTGAGCAACTGGACCCTAGAATCAAGCTTAATCCCCATCGCCTCGATCCTTTTTCGGGTACGCGGATGCGTGGAGACAATGACTGGCAGGTCATACGTTGCGGAAACTGCATTCAAGGTTTCTATCAATCCACGAAAATTCGAATCCGAATCGATATTTTCTTCACGGTGCGCACTGACAACAAAGTAATGGTCCGGCTCGAGACCTAGGCGAGTTATGACGTCCGAACTTTCAATATTCGGCTCGTAATGTGCCAGAACTTCGCACATTGGACTGCCAGTCTTAATGATGCGATCCGCTGGCAGGCCTTCCGCCAACAAATATTCCCGTGCGATATCGCTGTAGGTCAGGTTGATATCCGCTGTATGGTCGACGATGCGGCGATTGATTTCTTCGGGCACCCGCATGTCGAAGCAGCGGTTACCTGCTTCCATGTGGAAAGTCGGAATCTTTCGACGCTTGGCCGGAATGACGGCAAGACAGCTATTGGTATCGCCGAGTACGAGTACGGCATCGGGCTTGATGGATTCCAGCGCGGCATCGGCGGCAATGATCACCTTGCCGATGGTTTCAGCTCCGGTTGCCCCGGCTGCCTCCAGAAACACATCTGGCTTACGAATGCCAAGATCGTCGAAGAAGATGCCGTTGAGCTCGTAGTCGTAGTTCTGGCCGGTGTGGACGAGCACATGCTCGCAATGCGCATCCAATGCAGCCATCACCCGTGACAAACGGATGATTTCCGGTCGCGTGCCAACTATCGTGGCAACTTTCAATTTCCGTACGTTCATACTGCGCTCGCCACTGTGTCGGGTTTGTCCCGATCAAAAATTTCATTCGCCCAAAGCATCACCACCAGTTCGTCGTCACCGATATTGGTGATATCGTGCGCCCACCCGGGAATCGTCTCAACGATTAAGGGCGTATTGCCTTGGCTATCCACCTCAAAAGTCTCATCCGTGATCAGATGGCGGAACCGGTATCGGGCGCGCCCCTTAATGACAAGGAACTTTTCCGTTTTCGTGTGGTGGTAGTGGCCGCCTCGCGTGATGCCCGGATGCGCCGTAAAGAACGAGAACTGGCCGCAATCGGGCGTCTTTAGCATTTCGACAAACACACCACGAGCATCGCCATACTTCGGCACCTCGTAGCTGAAGGATTCGTTTGGCAGAAAACTGACATACGTGGAATACAGTGCTCGGACCAGACCGGTACCGACTCGCTCAGTTACAAGACTCTTCCGAACGTCTTTGAAGGCCTCGATCTGCTGTGCCAGCTCACCAACGGTTGTTGTGTAAACAGGACCCGCCTTCGTCTGGCGAACCCCCTGGCCAGGCTCCTGCAGAAACTGTACGAGTTCGGCAACGACGTCGTCGATATAGACCAACTGCACTTGCGCGTCCGGATTATCGATTCGAATCGGCAAGTCTCTTGCGATGTTATGGCAAAACGTCGCGACGGCCGAATTGTAGTTCGGACGGCTCCATTTGCCGAAGACATTGGCCAGTCGATAGATAGCCACCGGAGCGCCGCTGACCTGACCGTATGTATCGAGGTGCATTTCGGCATCGCGCTTGCTTAATCCATAAGGATTATTGCGATCCGCCTGAATGGACGACGCAAACGCGACAGGAAGCGCCCGTCCTGAGGCTGTCAACGCCGCACTCAACCGCCCCGTAAAATCCGAGTTGCCAATTGCAAATTCAGACGGGTCTTGCGGACGATTCACTCCAGCGAGATGAATAACCGCGTCTGCCTCGGCAATGCTGGCAACCAATTCACTGTCCGTACTTTGACGCGTGATAGGTAACACTTCCCAATCCCGTTCTGCGAGCGCGACACGTAGATTTCTGCCGATAAAGCCATCGGCTCCGGTAACTAATACTTTCATGTCAATCCAAGGGAATGGAAGGACGACCAGCGACCAGGTCGCGAATGAAATCGAGCTTCAGCAACAGCTGCTTCATGCCCTCTACATCGAGTTGGACCGTATTGCCGGAGGTATAGTCCTGTGCCTCGGTGATCTTGCGCTCACCCTGCTCAACAAATTTTCCGTAGTTCAAGTCCCGAAGATCCGGTGGCACTCGAAAATAGCCAGGCAAGTCTTGGGCATGCGCCATTTCTTCACGGCTCATCAGCGCTTCGTGCTTCTTCTCACCGTGACGTGTGCCAATGATGTGAATTGGATGATCCGGCTTATTTAACAGCTCAGTAAGGGCCCTCGCTAGGGTTTCCATTGTCGCGGCCGGTGCCTTCTGTACAAAAATATCGCCGCTATTGCCATGCTCGAACGCATACAACACCAGATCTACTGCATCATCCAAAGTCATCATGAAACGGGTCATGGACGGGTCGGTGATGGTAATGGGCTGCCCGGCATTGATTTGGTTGACGAACAGCGGAATGACCGAGCCACGGGAAGCCATTACATTGCCGTAGCGCGTGCCGCAAATCGTGGTCTTGGCCGGATCGACATTACGCGACTTGGCCACAAAAACCTTTTCCATCATCGCCTTGGAGATGCCCATTGCGTTAATGGGATAAACCGCCTTGTCGGTACTCAGGCAGATCATACGCTTAACGCCGCATTGAATAGCCGCTTCGGTTGCGTTCTCGGTGCCGATGACGTTTGTCTTCACTGCTTCCATCGGATGGAACTCGCAGGACGGCACCTGCTTCAGCGCCGCGGCATGGAACACGTAGTCCACTCCGCGCATGGCGTTCATCACGCTGGCCGGGTCGCGCACGTCGCCGATATAGAACTTGATCTTGTCGGAGGAGTAGCGCTTCCGCATGTCGTCCTGCTTCTTCTCATCTCGGCTGAGAAGTCGGATTTCGCCAATGTCCGTCTGCAGGAAGCGGCGGAGGACGGCGTTACCAAAGGAGCCGGTACCGCCAGTAATCAATAATACATTGCCACGAAACACATGAGACTCCTTCTAAAAATTAATTGCCTGACTGAACAAAGTCAATAACATGCGTCCTGAACTCTTCGTTCTCTTGCATAACCTTGTTCAAGAAACTTCTGCAACCTTCAACGAAGGCGGCATATCGATCGGCATCGAAGAATGCTTCGAGCTTTCTATCTAGTCCAACTGTCTCTCCAGCCCCGAGGACGATACCGAGTCCATACTCCGCAACGACGTCCGCCAAATATGTATCAGCACTGACAATCAGGGGGCGAGCATGTATGCATGCCTCGTAAAGCCGATTTGGCAGCGCCGTTCTGACGTTGATATGATCACTGCCATACAGGCAGAGGACAAAATCCGTTTCAAGGTAAAATTGCTCCTTCTGCGAAGGATCAAAGCGACCCGAAAATTCGATGTTTTCAGCCGCAACTGATTCCGCAAATCCGACAAATTTCCTCAGATCGGGCCCGGCTCCGTGATAGGCAAGCTTCCATCGTGGGGTACGCGATATGAATTCCATGAACTCACGGTTAGGCTGAAAGAACTTGACTTCACCGATATACGAAATCAGGCAATGGCCGGGCAATTTCAGTGGGGCCCTAGGGGGCGATGCGGTCATTGCCATGTTGTGGGATACCACCACAGGACTTGCTTCTGGAAGCCATTGTTTGAATGCTCGCGAAGACACGCAAGTCAACTTAGCGCCTGCAAGTACTCGGTTCGCGATGAAGCGATAGACGGGATTATCCTCGTGGCTGCGATCCCTGATATCAACCAAGTAAGCCTTGTCCTTGAGGAAATCCGCTAAAAATACGCCAATCTGCATGCCGAGCACGACGAACAAGTCAAAATCCCGCTGTTTCAATCGTGCCAGGATATGGCGGCGAAACCCATAGTATTGCGGCAGAAGCGCACTGCCGCGTCCCTTTGCTCTCCGCGCATACCTGTGGAAGCCGGGCCTATCCTCATCTTCTTCATGGCGATCCCAGTAGATAACTTCGTACTCGACTCCCGCCTCCTCCAGAATGCGGGCATAGAGGCTCAAGTAGGGCAAATAACGAAGACTTGAGCCTGCAAGGATGCACACGCTCCGGGTCATTCGAGCCCCCGTGTGCACCGTAGTTCGGCCCCGACACTTTCTGACAGAATCTCTACTATTCTCTGACTTGCGTTCCCGTCCCCATATGGATTGTGTGCACTCGCCATCTTCTGGTAATGCTCAGGGTCATTCAGCAACGCTGCCACCTCCTCACAGATCCGAGTAACACTAGTCCCCACCAGCCTGACTACCCCCGCTGCAACGGCCTCAGGGCGCTCCGTGTCGTCACGCATCACCAGTATTGCCTTGCCAAGGGATGGTGCTTCTTCTTGGATGCCACCGGAATCGGTAAGAATAATCGTGCTCACGTTCATCAAATATACGAATGGCAGGTAATCCTGCGGATCGATCAGATGAATGTTGCCAATGCCCCCCAGAAGGCGTTTCACTGGTTCTTGGACATTCGGGTTGAGGTGTACCGGGTAGACAACTTGCACATCGACGTTCTCCCGCGCAATTCGTGCCAATGCTTCGCAAATTCGCTCAAAGCCGCCGCCGAAATTCTCCCGGCGATGTCCCGTTACCAAGACCAGGCGCTTTCGAGCATCAAGGAACGAAAACTGCGCAGCAAGCCGCTTCTGCAACTCGGCGTTCGAATGAATCATTTCACGCACTTGGAGCAACGCATCAATCACCGTATTACCCGTAACATGGATAGCGTCCCGACAAACACCTTCCCGCAAGAGATTGTCCCGTGCCGAAGTAGTAGGCGCGAAATGCCACCGCACCAGTGCTCCAGCAAGTTTACGATTAGCCTCCTCAGGCCAAGGCGAGTATAAATTTCCCGTGCGCAGCCCAGCCTCCACATGCCCCACGGTGATGCGCTGGTAGTAGGCAGCTAGTGAAGCCGCAAACGTGGTGGATGTGTCGCCATGCACCAGCACCAAATCCGGCCGCCATTCGGAAAATACTGATTTCAGGCCGTGTAGCACGCCTACGGTAATGTCCGTCAGATCCTGGCCCGGCCTCATTAGATCCAAGTCAAACTCAGGTTTGATGTGGAACAAATCCAGCACCTGATCGAGCATCTGTCGATGCTGCGCTGTCACGCATACGCGTGCGTCGAAAGCACTGTTCGCCCTGAACGCCTGGATCAGTGGCGCCATCTTGATGGCCTCTGGCCGCGTTCCGAACACGAGAAGTACTTTTTTCATTGTAGTCAGATCTTTGCGCATGAGGCCGGCGCATGATTGGCCTCGAATACCTTCAAGGCAGTGCCGACGATACGATCGGCCATGGCGCGGTCATCCACGATCGAACGCAATGCGCCTATTAGCCCTTCCGCCCCTTGCTCACTGACCACCATGCCCCATTTCTCGTATCGGGCGTACTCCACCGTCCCGATACCGGCAGGCCCATATACCAGTGGCACTGCGCCAGTCATCATGTAAAGGTGCGCCTTTGTCGACACAGATAGACGGATGTATTTGCAAATCGCATTGTCGAAGGATTCGGGTAGGAATACGACATCTGCCTCGGAAAGCACTGGCAGCACCTGCGCATCCGGCAGATGTGGGAACAGCTTGACCATATGATGACGTTGCAGTGAGACTGCTTCCGCTGGCAATGACGGTGCATATACGCGCAATTCGCCAGATACGCCTTGCTTGCTTAGAGTGGCGAGCGCGTCCGCAAGGTCGCGCAGACCTTCCCAGCGCTTGAGACCGAGTGAGCCCGAATACGCCACAACAAAGCGGCAGGGATCGAATGTTTTGGCGCGCCCGCTGTTAAGTAGCCGACGGTGATCGGTCTGCATCAAGACCTCGAACGGCAAACCGTAACGCTCACCGTACTCTCGAGCCATCTGAGCGGAAATGCAGTAACGCCGATCGCTCTTCCTCAATAGCCTCACAAACGCTCGGCGCACGACACCCCGCATACCGAGGAAGCGCGGCGCATCTCGATAAAGATAAGGCTCCCAATCATCTACAATGATTGTAGTTATCGGCACGCCGAACTGCTCATGGATCTGAACCGGAAGCCAAGTGAAGCCAAGGTCGAAACCCTGTGCGACGACAACATCAGGCGCGAAATCCTGGATAAACTTATCCAATTCCGGTGAAATCCTCGGCTTGAACACAATCTCCCAAATCCCCATGGAAAGAATTAACTTCCCGAGCCGACGCGGGATCTCCATAATTAAACCATTCAGCTTGGTTTTTTGAGCCTCGCCGACACATACGCTCTCGTGCAACTCTTCAGCCTTTTGCGCTTGCCCCTTCAGCAGTGAAAAAACGCGGCCAAACCGTCGATCCGCAGCCCCTAGTCGGTGTGTTGGGAAAGCAGGCGTTTCGGTGACTGCACCACCGGAATAAATCTGCGCGATGTTGGATGGGAAGGCGTCATGAAACCAGTTTCGAATCGACAGACTCGCTCCGTCGCGCTCGCTGATCAATGTCTTCGTTACTACCAAAACTCTCAATGAACTGCTCCCACCGTTTTCTCGAATGTTAGTTTGATAAGACAGATTCATACATCTTAAAGTTTGGAGCATAGACCTCACTCGTCCAGAACCTATAAGATGCCAATAATGTCCAGGCTATAAAGACAGCACCTATCCCCCATCTAATGTGCTTGCGCTTTTCATGAGTTAGGATCAATGGCAAAGCCACGAGCATCGTTATCTGTGGATACATCATCAATCTTGCTGCCAATGCATTCACGAAAGTCAATGGAACAACTAGATAGGTGGTGGCGCAAACAAAAAGAAGGATCCTTTCACGGCCCCGATGCCGCAGTCCGTAATACATGAATAGGACAAAAAATCCAGCTTGAGCCAGCACGCCTAGTCCGGTCCCGATGGTCCCCGATTCAGTGTATCCACGATATCGATCAACCTCAGCTTGTAAAGAATCGACCCAATGTGCCCCGTATTTACTTATTAGCCATGCAAAAATCAGGTACAGAGCTAGGTAGACATAAATCCACCGTCGCCCCGACAACAATCTGCTTAAACGATTATTTAATTCCGGCAACGCAATGATAGCAAGTGGGAGCATTGCCAAAGCCGACCGATGAAATAGCGAGGCAAGAAAAACACATAGTAAAAATAGAACTAACTTCTTACTCGCGAGAAATTGAACTGCAACTACGAAGATCATAATTGCAAACGCCTGCCTCATTGCTGACAAATGAACCAAAAAGTTTGATGGCTCCACCAGCAAGAGAAAAAATGAAAGCCACACGTAACGCTGTGGAGCCTCGCGAAGAATAAAGAAAAAGATTGCTGCCAAATAGACTACGGAGGTTCCAATGATGAGTCCACGATACCCAAATGGCTGCATTAAAATGTTTAGCCACAACCATCCTTTTTCAATTTGATTGTAAGGGGAGCTGAGTAAGCGATAGGAATCATGGTATACGTCGAAATATGACCAATAATCATTTCCGTATGAGTATCTAGGCCCCAAAAAGAGGAGCAATACGAGAAACGATGACGCCACGCAAAACACACGCACAGATCCCCGACGAGACGCGGATTGAGCAACCGAGCAAGCCAAAACAAGCAGACATACAAAAAAATATTCAAGCATTATCTCGACCGACCAATTCCAGATACGTCGACGTCATAACTCTAACAATTGCCCCCCTTTCATGCCGCCTCATGGCTTCCTGACGTGCAGCTTCAACGCGCTCAACATCTACTCGTGCGAAACTTTCTACAATGCGACTCGCGAGTACTTCCATTTCATCGAACCGATAGGTTTCGGCTAGCGCTCCATTCAATGTCATGGTGCGAATGCCGCCCACCTGGCTGGCAATCACCGGAACGCCAAGCATCTGCGCTTCTGCAATCGAGTTAGAACTGTTCTCGATGGCTGATGGAGAAACGGAAACATTGCAGCGTAGGAATTCATTCCTCATTTGGGTGGCATCGAGGGCCCCCAAGAACTTCACGGCGTCCTGCATGCCCGACCGTTTAATCAATCTGCTCAGGTACTTCCCGTAACCGCCGCGGCGAATCCGTAACCTCAGCGACGACACGGAAGTAATGTCAGGCCCAGCCACCCGGATCTCGAGATCCGGGTAAGTTCGCCTGGCAATCACCGCAGCCTTGATAAGCAGGTGTAGCCCTTTGATGGGATAGCCTGCCTGACTCACAAAAATCGAACGTGGATTGCAGTCCTTGTAAGACCAACGCCTATCGCCGTAGAACTCGTCGCGAAGCATTTCATCGCAGTGCACATACGGCGCATTGGGCCGAAGGGCTTCGACATGTGCCCTGTCCCAATCGGTCCTGCCCATGATCGCAGTTGCCCGCGCAATATACTCACGTTCGGCCTTTCCGCGTTTAGCCATCTTTTGCTGCTGCTGGAATAACGTATCCATCCGCAGAAGATCCCGAAGCGTGATGTTGCGTACCACTTCCCAGAATGACATGCCCGCCAAGTAATAACGTGCGCAGACGGAAACCAATCCCTGAATCGAGACGACACTCGGAATTTCGGGGAACAGCTTTATCAACGCCAAACCATGAACGAACTCCGTTCCGTGGACGTGGACCAGATCGGGCCGAGAAGCGTCCACAATGCGTCGCCATTGCTGGTCGAGTCCCACCCGCCTGGAGATCAGGTGATACTCGATGCCATCGATTGTCTCTCCAATCATCGTCGGGCCATCGTGCAGCGCCGCAACCGAAAGTTCGACACCAGGAACCGCGGATAGCGCCTTCGCGGCGCCGTACATCCAGCCGCCGAAGACTGGCTCAGGCAAACCGTGCCGCTTCGCAATATCAGGGAAGAGCGTGTTCGAGACCCAAAGCACTCTCATAGCACAATCATGCCCTTTAACGTACGCACGATCTTTCCACGCAAACGTTGTATAAATGTCGGCTTGAGTCCATTTAGAAATGTTGCAATCCGCTGAATCGCCATTGTACTTTCGATGATCGAGTTGGGCAGTATTACTTCAGGCTTCTCACACAATCGACTATCGTAGGTCCCCTTGCTCTTACTGCCGTGGGTTCCCGACCCATCATGGCCAATATTCAAGACATAACTGACTGCTGGATTCAGACACAGACCGTTGTTTTTGAAGATCGTCGCGTACCAGTAGATTGCCCATGTATTGATCTGACCCGACTCATTCAATTGGACCTGTTTCCAGAAATCGCCAGCGCCGTTCAAGGAAAATCTCTTGATGTCACTTGGCGTGAATGTATTGATCAATGCGTCAGTGTCTTTTCGGTAATGGTGCCAACGGTCCTGCCAAGTCGCCCATCCCCAGCAGTTCATTACGCGCAAAAAGAATGCGTCGCCCAAGCCATCGTCCGGAATCGGATAGTTCCATCCGCTGATATGCCACACGCCAGGCTCGGTTTCATATCGGTCCAAAGCCTTATTCATGAATGACAGGAACTCGCGACTGGTCACCAAGTCATCTTCCATCACGATGACGCGACCATATTCTTCGCAAACGTTGGACACGCCCTCGATGATCGAACCAGCAAGCCCCTTGTTCTGCGGCGACACCCGGAGCTCTACCGAGAGAAAGCCCCTCGCTTCGCGGACGATTTCGCAAACCGCTGCAATAGCACTCGAATCACGTTGATCCCTAGGACCGTCACAGTAGACAATTAGCCTCGTACGGGCTGCTAGGCTGTTCTCAGCGAGAGCGTCCAATGTTTGCTTAGTATGGGCTGGCCGATTGAACGCAAAAAGAACGACCGGGGCAAAATCAGGGTCATCGGCTCCGCGAGTGAGATGTTTGGAATGCATCATTAATTTAGGCGAGAAATAAGTGACCTGCATTGCAGAAAAAATAACGGCCTTGTCCTTGCAGTGAAGGCATTGAACAGAACACCGGACATAGCCTGCGCGACCAGCGAAGCAACAGCAGCACCCACCGCACCCCACAATGGAATCAGCTTCAGGTTGAGCGCGACATTGAGGCACGCAGCCAGCAGGGTGCGCGCGAACGTGAGTCGCTCCAGGCCTTTCACGACGTACCAGCGTCCACCTGCAACCCCGAGGAACACAAAAACACTGGTCCAGATATGGATGGCCAGCACAGGAGCCGCCCCCCGGAATGATTCACCGTAGAGTAATTCGATGATTTGATCGGCCAGCAGCCAGATTGGCAGCGCAACCATCAAGGCCATGACTACAAGGGCACGCAGCAAGCGCAGCATGTCCCGATCGAACCGGGCGCCGTCCGCTTGATCTGAACGCAGCAGCGACGGATAAACCGAGGTGACCACGATCATCGGCAAGAAGTACCAGATCTCGCTGATGCGCAAGGCTGCACTGAAGATTCCAACCTCACGATCATCGGCAAGCTGTCCCAGCATGATCTGGTCGATCTTCATGTAGATCGTGATGGTCAAGCCGGACAACAAGAGCGGCCAACTGCGCCCAAGTAGCGCACTCGCGTGTGTCTTCACTACCCGCCAGCCGGCGCGCTGGCGGTTTATCTTCAAGAACACGAATACGAGCAGGACGGTCGCCACAACGATCTCGCCCAAGGCCACCCAAGCGAAATCGACAAGGCGCCCTCCATTCAATATCAGGTAAACCTTGGCAACCGATGCAAGGACGAAAGCCGCGTTGTCCGTCCACACCGTATACCGCGAAATGACATGTGCCTCAAACCAGTAGCGGATGACGTCGGCCGACTTGATCACCATGCCGATGCCCATGATCACCACGATGTAGCGCACGACCTCATCATTCTCGCGCAACAGCCAGATGAGCACCGTCATCAACGTGAGAGCCACCAAACTGCCAATCAACTGCAGTACGAACCCCGTTCCGAGCACGGCACCTTCGTGTTCCGGGTGCTGAACCAGCTCGCGCACGATGATCGGGTTCAGTCCCAGCACCGCGATCGCGGTGAACAGGACGACGAAGGCACTGGCGTAGTTGAACAGGCCGAACTGCTCCGGCCCCAGATAGCGCGCCACCCACACCCCTACCAACAGGCCACCCACCATGCGCAGTAACTTGTCCAGCAACAGCCAGCCGAGGTTGTCGATAATGCGAGCGAGCCCCGGGCGGGCGGCAATCTTGTGCTGCACGAGCGCGGGTAACAACTTGCTTAGGTCCATATTGAACCCCGAGCCGAGACTTCTGCCGCTGCGTCGGTGCCGCGGCCTTGGTGTTTCATGCTCCGCCAACTCCACTCATCCGCGCATATGGCCGTTGCGGAAGTGGGAAAAGAGTGTTCGCGAACAGAGTCCGCTACTACAGTGGCGAGGGTGAAATACATACCGGGTTACAGGCGACCGTCGATGGCGGCGCGCGGCAGGACTTGTTTCACGTCGTAGACGATGTTGGCTGCAGGTTTACCATACGCACGCACTCCGCGGCTACCCAGCTGTTTAAACTCATCGTGGCCGACGGCCAGAATGATGGCGTCATAGGCGCCCTGTTCCGGCGCTTCGATTGGCGTCAGACCGTATTCGTGCTGTACTTCGGCGACGTCCACCCATGGATCGAACACGTCTACATTCGCATTGTAGGACTGCAACGCATGGACGATATTTACCACTCGGGTATTGCGCAGATCCCGGCAATTTTCCTTGAACGTAAGACCCAGGATTAGGACATGCGCCTGAACTGGATTGATACCCTTTCGCACCATGAGCTTGATGACCTGATCGGCCACATAGGAGTCCATCGAATCATTAATTCGCCGCGCCGCCATCAAAACGTCAGGGTAATACCCAACACTTTGTGCCTTCTGAATCAGGTAATATGGATCAACCCCGATGCAGTGACCGCCGACCAAACCCGGTTTGAATTTCAGGAAATTCCACTTGGTGCCTGCAGCTTCCAACACGTCGTTGGTATCAATCCCAAGCCGGTGAAAAATCATTGCAAATTCATTGACCAGTGCAATGTTTGCGTCGCGCTGGGTATTCTCGATGACCTTCGACGCTTCCGCCACCTTGATGCTCGGCGCCTTGTGCGTGCCGGCGGTGATGATGCTGCTGTATAGTGCGTCCACGTAGTCGGCAACTTCCGGCGTACTGCCGCTCGTCACTTTGAGAATGCTGGGCAGTCGGTGTTCCTTGTCGCCCGGGTTGATCCGCTCGGGGCTGTAACCGGCGTAGAAATCCTGGTTGAACGTCAGGCCCGAGGTCTTTTCCAGAATCGGGATGCAGACTTCCTCGGTGCAGCCCGGGTACACGGTGCTTTCGTACACCACGGTGTCGCCTTTCTTAAGCACGCTACCAATGGCGGCGCTGGCCTTCTCCAGCGGGGTTAGGTCCGGGCGCTTGGCCGAGTCGATCGGCGTCGGCACGGTGACGATATAGACCGTGCTATCGGCAATGTCCTGCAGTTCGTGGGTGAAGCTCAGTTGCGTGGCCCTTGCCAGCAGCTCCGGCTCCACCTCCAGCGTGCTGTCCTTGCCCTCACGCAGCTCAGCAATTCGGGCTTGATTGATGTCAAAACCGACCGTGGGGTATTTCTTGCCGAATTCCACCGCCAGCGGCAGGCCGACATAGCCCTGGCCGATGATGGCGATCTTGGTTTGCTGCAAATCCACTAAATGACGCCCCACAAATCAAACGGAAAGCCACAGCCATCCGCCCCGCGGATATAGCCGTAGCTGAACAAGGGTTCATTATCCGACTTTCACGCGGACTTCACCAGAGAAAAAGTCCCGACCCACCGGTCACGGCCTGGCGCTGCCGTTAATACCTGATCGACTGCTGCCAGCGCCACGTATCCGCACACATCTCAGATAGCCCGAGCTCTGTCTCCCAGCCCAGCACCGCATTCGCCTTCGCCGTATTGGCGGTCATTTCAGCGACATCACCAGCCCGCCTAGGCAGGATCCGATAGGGTATGGACTTGCCGGAGGCCGTCTCAAAGGAGGTCACCATCTCCAGCACGGAGTAGCCCCTGCCGGTGCCGAGGTTAAACACCTCGCAACCCTGATGTTCTACGGAGTACTCAAGCGCCTTGAGGTGGGCGCGCGCCAGGTCCATCACATGCAAGTAGTCGCGGACGCCCGTGCCATCCGGCGTCGGATAGTCATCACCAAATACTCGCAGGAATTCCCGCTGACCCTTAGCCACTTGGGCCACATAAGGCATCAGATTATTGGGCTCGCCACGCGGTGCCTCGCCAATCAGGCCGCTGGGGTGGGCGCCGACCGGGTTGAAATAGCGCAGCAACACCGCAGAGAGCTCCGCCTTTGACGCCGTCCAATCTCGAATCAGCTGCTCCATGACCAATTTGGTCTGCCCGTATGGATTGGTCGCCTGCAGCGGCGCATCTTCAGCCACCGGCACCTGTTTAGCATCGCCATAGACGGTGGCCGACGAGGAGAACACCAGTCTTTGCACCCCGTGACGCTCCATCGCCTGCATCAGGGCAATGGTGCCGCCAATATTGTTGTCAAAGTACATTAGGGGCTGCTCGCAGCTCTCCCCCACCGCCTTTAGCGCCGCAAAGTGAACCACCGCGTCGGCGACACCCTCAAGGGCCCGATCTAGATCGGCTGGGTTGCGGATATCGCCCTCGACAACGGTCAAATCGCGCCCAGCAAGCTGCTTCACCCGGTCCAACACGTCCCGAGAACTGTTGCAGAAGTTATCGATCACGGTGACCTGGTGCCCGGCCTCAAGTAGCAGGACGCATGTATGGCTGCCGATGAAACCGGCCCCGCCCGTTACAAGTACTTTCATCGATTAATCACTCAGTCCCTGGTTTGACAGCTGAATAACCCACCATTATCGGGGTTTGTGCGAGACTTCCATAAGTCTTGAGCTGAGAAAGTGTCGCGTAACGCCCATGTCTCCCTACAGCCGAAGAGGACCTTTGGACAGTGTGGCTCGTGGCGAGTGCGCGGGCCGAATTTTATTGCTTAACGAACGAGTGAATACGCAAATAGTTCCAGTCTCTTATCACGAACACCTTTATTTGATCACGCAGTTCCGCCAGCGTCAGTGTTGACTCAAACGCCAATGCGGTTAACCCCTCACGCTGCGCGTCTGCCACCCCATCCAATTCCGAGATGTCCTCAAAGAACGCCGACACGTGCATCTCAAAGGCATCGTGATCGGGCACAAACAGACATGACGGACCGATATCCCGCTCGGTGATTTCCTTTAGTTCAATTCGATATTTCAATACTGGCACCTAACAATTCTCATGCATACAGTGATTTGTGACTGGGTCTCAGCCGTTGCGCCGCACCTCAAACCTCGCCAACACCGCCAGCGTAAACAGCGTCATCACCACCGCCATGGCGGCCAAGCCCCAATGCCCTAGCCCCACCACCACGCCGATGGCGGCCGTGGTCCAGATGCCGGCCGCTGTGGTCAGGCCCTTGATCTCGTGGTCGGCTGCCAGCTTAAGGATTGCGCCTCCACCGATAAAGCCGAAGCCGGTGGCCAGGCCCTGAATCACGCGCGAGAGGTCGGCATTGTCAAAGTCGTGGGTGATGCAGGCCAGCACGAACAGGCAGGCGCCCATGGATACCAGCATGTGGGTCCGCAATCCCGCCGGCTTGCCCGTGTGCTCGCGCTGCAGCCCGATAGCGCCACCCAGCACCATGGCCGCCAGCAGGCGGAACAGCACTCGGCCGATCTCAGCCGCGTCGGGCCATCCGGCCCAGAATTCGTTGATGAAGGAGTCCATAGGGACATCTTAGCGTCTAGCGTCGAGACTCTAGCTTCTAGCTTGGCGTCTGTCATATACCTAGCAGGTCTCTTACCGCGGCATTTCTCAGACATAAACGGAAGTTACCCGGGTATTGAAAGGACCTGTTAATAGGTCGATAATAAGGTCACTTAAAGCTAGAGCATCATCATGCCTCACCCTGTTCTTTCTGAAATTGCCGCTAGTATTTCGGAACTGAAAACAAATCCGATGAAAGTCGTTGCCAGTGGTGGCGGCATGCCGGTTGCAGTCTTGAATCGCAATGCGCCGGCTTTCTATTGCGTCCCGGCAGATGCATATGAGGCCTTAATCGAGATGCTCGATGATCTCGATCTGGCCAAGATCGTAAAAGCACGCCAGAAGGAAAAGTCGATCGCGGTCTCGATCGATGACCTATAAGCTGGAGTTCAAGGAGTCGGCGCTAAAGGAATGGCGAAAACTCGGCGAAACGGTCCGATTGCAACTTAAGGCGAAGTTGGCGGAACGACTGCAGGCGCCAAGAGTACCTTCCGCCGCATTGCGGGGCACCAAAGATGTCTACAAGACCAAACTTCGCGCCGCCGGCTATCGCCTGGTTTATCAGGTAAACGATGAAACCGTCACCGTGTGCGTTGTTGCCATCGGAAAGCGCAACAAAAATGCGATCTATGATTTGGCTTTAGCGCGCCTGGGTCCGGGGAAAAACTAAAGCGGTTTGTACCTCCGGCGGACTACCCGAGCGGTCAGCTACCGAGATTCGTAAACACCCCGACCGCCAGTTCGGCCCACACCAGCAGGAACGCGCCCAGGCAGACCAGCCGAACGCGGCGTTGCGGTGCAACAAAGAAGCAGATTGAGTAGTCATCGTGGCAATCAGAGCAATAGGACTATGAGCGGAATGTAACAGAAGTTCGGCACTCTCTGAAAGAAGTCCAAACATGAACAAATTTTCCGACGAATGGCACTTGCGGATTGTTAGCACTGTATCTATCATTTTGATAGATACGGACATCGGAGAAAACGATGACATCGGATGTCCCGATTCCCCTTGCGAGACCGGAGGAGGAAGTTGAACAGATAATTCAAACCGCATCCAAAGACTCTGCCAACGTGTACTTTACCGGCCATGCTGAGCAGCGAATGAAAGAGCGTGGATTATTTGATACCGACGTCTTTCGAGTACTCAGATACGGTTCCATTCCGAAACGTCCCAAATTTAGCAAAGAGCACCAAGATTGGACCTACGTCATGGAGCTTCGCCTGAAAAGCGGCATTACTCTTGGCGTGGTTGTCGCCATGGAACCACTGCCGACGGACGTTGTGGTAGTGACTGTGATGTCAGTTGTTCAAATTTGAGATGGCGAACTGCCAAAAACGTGAAAACCATGAACTCTGAAAATACCGTATGTTTCAAGCATCAAGTAGATGAAAGTGAATGCAGTGGACAGTACCACTACACCCGCTGCGGCCTGGACAATATCTACCTGACGAACGGCTACAAGATTCGTGACACCAAGTTCGGATCGGCTGTGGCCGTGTTGCACGTCGATGAATTGCACAAGGAAATCGCCAGGCATCTCGTTCACACCAAGAAAACCTTGACCGGCAAGGAGTTCCGGTTCATCCGCAAGAATCTCGATTTGACGCAATCGGCGCTCGGTCGCCTGCTGGGGGTCGATTCCCAGACCATCGCGCGGCGCGAGAAGTCCGACATCGTGGAAAATGACGCGGGAACCCATGTGCTGCGGATGCTGTTTATTCAGCGCGAGAACGAGGCGCAAAAAATGGAATCGTTGATCGAGTTTCTCGACAGCATGGATGAGGACGTCGATGCCACCTTGTGCTTAACGATCGAATCCGATGAATCGTGGAACGCTCACAAGGTCATGCAAGCGGCATAACTCGCTTACCCCAGCACCAACCGGTTCAAGCCGTAGCCGCCCAGCACCAGGAACACGAACAGACTCGCGGCCAGCAGCAGGGGCTTGATACCCGCCTGCTTGACGGCGCCGACGTGGGTTCGCAGGCCCAGCGCCGCCATCGCCGTGGCCAGAATTAGGGTGTCCAACCACACCAGTGACGACATCAGGGCCGGCGGCAACACGCCGAGCGAGTTGATGCCGCACACCACCAGGAACAGCACGGCAAACCACGGAATCATCAACCGGCCGCTGCCCTGCCCTTCGGAGCGCGACAGCAGCAACAGGAACGGCGCGAGCATCATCACCCGCAGCATTTTTTCGATCACCGCGGTCGATGCCGCCTGCTCGCTCACGGCACGCCCGGCGGCAACCACTTGCGCCACCTCGTGCACCGACGAGCCGACATAGATGCCGTAGGCGTGTTCGCTTAGCTGCAGCCACGACTGCAGCAGCGGATAGACGAACATCGCCAGCGTGCCGAACACCACCACCGTGGCCACGGCCACCGACACCTTGTGCGCCTGCGCCTTCACCACCGGCTCGGTGGCCAGCACCGCCGCGGCGCCGCAGATCGAGGCGCCCGCGCCGATCAGCACCGAGGTCTCGCGGTCCAGACCGAACACCCGCGTGCCCAGCCGCACCGCCAACAGGTAGGTAGCCGTCAGCATCACGCCGGCGATCAGCACGCCGCTCCAGCCGACCTGGGCAATGTCCTGAAAGCTCAGGCGCAGGCCATACAGCACAATGCCGATGCGCAGTAGCGAGCCCTTGGCAAAGTCCACGCCCGGCGCGGTACGCGTGGCCACGAAAGGAAACATGGTATTGCCCAGCAGCAGCCCGAGTACGATGGCCACCGTGAGGGCCGAGAAACCATGCTCGGCGAACCACGGCATCGCGCCCAGCCACACCGCCAACGCCGCAATCCCGGCGGCCAGGCCGAGCCCGGCCCACCAGCGCGGGTCGCGCAATGCAAAACTGCCGATAAAACTCATGAATTCAGGGCGCCGGGACAAAGTCCACTAGTTTAGTACTGGATGGTCACGATGACCACGTCGCTGAAATCGCCGGGCGCGGTGGCGAACAAGGTCAACGCCGAGGTGCCGGTTTAGCCGTTAACGCCGGCTTCGGCGGCGGAGCGGTCGGCGTGATACGAGCTGCGGACCAGCGGACCCGAGGCCACGTGGGTAAAGCCCAGTGCGTAGCCGAACTCCTCGAGTTGTTTGAACTCTTCGGGGGTCCAGTAGCGCAACACGGGGTGGTGATGGGCCGACGGCTGGAGGTACTGGCCGATGGTGATCATGTCCACGTCGTGGGCGCGGAGGTCGCGGAGAGTGCCTTCGACCTGTTCCATGGTCTCGCCCAGGCCGAGCATGATGCCGGATTTGGTGGTGACATCAGGGTGCTGGGCCTTGAACTGCTGCAGCAGGGTCAGGGACCACTGGTAGTCGGCGCCGGGGCGGACGTTGCGGTACAGCTCGGGCACGGTCTCGATGTTGTGGTTGAACACGTCGGGCGGGGCGTCGCGGAAGATCTCCAGGGCGCGCTCCATGCGTCCTTTGCCGCGGAAGTCGGGGGTCAGGATCTCGATCTTGGTGTTCGGGGCGTGGGTGCGGATCTCGTGGATGCAGGTGGCAAAGTGGCCGGCACCGCCATCGCGCAGGTCATCGCGGTCGACGCTGGTGACCACGACGTATTTCAGGCCCATGTCCTTGATGGTGAGCGCCAGTTTCAGGGGCTCGGCGGCATCGGGGGGCTTGGGGCGGCCGTGGGCCACATCGCAGAAGGAGCAGCGGCGGGTGCAGACCTCGCCTAGGATCATGAACGTGGCGGTGCCATGGCCGAAGCATTCGTGGATGTTCGGGCAGCTGGCCTCTTCGCACACGGTGACCAGGGCGTTCTCGCGGAGTTTTTCCTTGAGTTTCTGGACGGCGTTGCCGGTCGGGATTCTGACGCGGATCCAGCTCGGTTTGCGCAGGGTCTCGACGTGCTGGAACTGCACGGGGCTGCGGGCGATCTTGTCGCCTGCCAGTTGTTTATTGCCTGGCGTCAGGTCCAGCGGGATGACTTTGCGCGGTTCGGTGGTGGACACTATTTTGGATTAACCTTGGGCGGCCGCTGGCTGCGTTTGCTGTGGCAGTAAGGCGGCCAATTGCAGGTTCAGCCCGAACAGTCGGGCCACATGCTCAAGCAAAGCGGGTTTGACGCCTTCGATGCCCGAGGGACCTCCCAAGTCTAACATGGAGGTCACGGCCAGCCCCTCGTAGCCGCAGGGGTTGATGCGTTGGAACGGCTCGAGATCCATGGCGATATTGAACGCGAGCCCATGGAAGGTGCGGCCGTTGCGGACGCGGATCCCGAGGGCGCCGATCTTGGCACCGTTGACGTAGACGCCGGGGGCGCCTTCCTTGCGGGTGGCCTCGATGTTCCAGTCGGCGCAGGTGTCGATCATGGCCTGTTCGACGCGGTGGACGTACTCTTTGACGCCGATTTTCAGGCGTTTGAGGTCGAGCAGCGGGTACAGGACGATCTGGCCGGGGCCGTGGTAAGTGACCTGGCCGCCGCGGTCCACTTGGATTACCGGGATATCGCCGGGTGCGAGGACGTGTTCGGGTTTGCCGGCCTGACCGAGGGTGAACACGGGGTCGTGCTCCACCAGCCACAGTTCGTCGGGAGTGTTCTCGGTGCGGTCGGTGGTGAACTGCGACATGGCCTTCCAGATCGGCTCATACGCCGCGCGGCCCCAGTCGCGGACTACAGCGTCCACACGACCTCTGGATGGCCACGCAACAGTTCGTGGGCGCGATCGTATTCTTCGCGGGTATCGGCGCGGAACGTGATCCGCACCGAGACGTACTTGCCGTTCGACGATGCTTTCCACTGCACCGACTCACTGATCAAATCGACGTTTGCCTCTTTGAGCAGCATGGGCAGTACGGTCTGCAAATCCTTGTCCGCCGGGCCCATCGCGCTGAGCTCAAACTCACCCGGAAACTGGAAGCCGTGTTCTTTCTGGTCTGTCATCGTTTCAGTCCTAGTTAATGGGGACGGAGGCAATTAATATTTCTTAACATTTGGCCACGTGTTGCCCTGCGCGCCACTGCGCTGGGCAAGCGGGCCATCAATTTGTTAAGAAAATTTAATTGCCTCCGTCCCCATTTCTTACTTAAACAGCATGAGGAGGCTGTCCCAGAGGCGGCGGAAGAAACCACCCTCGGCGACATCGGCCAGAGCGACGAGCGGCTCGGTGGAGACCAGCTTGTCGCCTTGCATCACCTTGACCGCACCAACGACCTGACCCTTCTTGAGCGGCGCGACGATGGCCTTCTGGACATCAATCACGGCCTTGAGATCGGCGCCCTGACCGCGCGGAACGACCACGCTCACCGGTTGCAGCGTGCCGACCGGCAGATCGGTGATCGAACCCTTCCAGACGCGCGTGGTTTGCAGCGGCTTGTTGGCCGGGAACAGCGTCTTGCTTTCAAAGAAGCGGAAGCCCCAGTTCAGCAGCGCCAGCGAATCCGAGGCACGATGTTCCATCGAGTCGGAGCCTAGGATCACCGAGACCAGACGCATGTCAGCACGCTTGGCCGATGCCATCAGGCAGTAACCCGCGCTGCCCGTGTGGCCGGTCTTGATGCCGTCAACGGTGCTGTCACGCCACAGCAGCAGATTGCGGTTTTGCTGCGTGATCGGACCGACCGTGAACTCCTTGATGGAGTTGTACGAATACGCCGTCGGGAAATCCTTAGCCAGCGCACGCCCCAGCAGCGCCAGATCATAGGCCGTGGAGTAATGGTTCGGATCGGGCAAGCCGGTCGGGTTGGCGAAATGCGAGTTCTTCATGCCGATCTTGCCGGCATAGTGATTCATCAGATCGGCGAAGGCAGCGGTAGTCCCCGCCACATGTTGCGCCAGCGCGATGGCCGCGTCGTTACCCGACTGCACCACCATGCCCTTCTCCATCTCGACCAGCGGCGCGCTCTGGTTCACCGGGAAGCCGCTGTAGCTGCCATCGGTACCGGCACCGCCCTCGCGCCATGCTTCCTCGGTCATGGTCACTTGGTCGTTGGCCTTAACGCGACCGGCTGCCATTTCGGCGGCGATCACATAGCTGGTCATGACCTTGGTGATGCTGGCCGGTTCGAGTTTCGCGTTGTAGTTCTGACCCGCCAGGATCCGACCGCTGCCGGCATCCAGGATCACCCATGCCTTACCGGTCACAACCGGCGGCGCGGCAATTGCCGTGGGGGCGGTGGGGGCCGTGGCTTGCGTCTGCGCGGCGGCAGTAGCAGGTGCCACTGTCGAAGTGGCGGCGGTCGTTGCAGCACCACCGGCTTGCGGCGACGTGGCGCCCGGCGTGGCGTTTTGCGGTTTCAGCGTGTCGGGAACCGGGATTTCCTGAGCGGCCGGTTGGGCAGCGGATGCGGCTTGGGTCGGGGCGGCGTTTTGGGCTACGGCGGCACCAACGACTACAGTCGCGGCGGCAGCAAGGGTGACTTGCCAGGGACGCGAGGTAAAGCGGTTCTTGATCATCGGAGAAACAGGCTGTTTTGCGGGGTGAATCCTCTAGTTTAGAGGAAATGGCGCGTTCAAGTCAGGACCTGCGTATGGCACGCGTTGCGGACGCATTGACGCGGCCCTGATCTGCGGCTTTTACAGCACCCGCACCGGACGACCGAGCCCCAGCGCAGCAATGCGTTCGATCACGCGCGGCGATTCGTTCTGGGCCACGGGCCCCACCCGCAGGCGCCAGATGCGGGCGCCGGCGGCCGAGGTGCCTTCGATCACGCGGGCCCCGTTGATCCCTGCCGTCAGCAGGCGGGTCATGGCGTCGTTGGCGTTGTTCGGGCTCGCGAAACTGGCCACTTGCAGCACGATCTCGCCCGGGCCGGGTTTGAGGTCCGCGGCGGTCGCGGCAACTGTGGTCTCGGCCGTCA
Source organism: Aquilutibacter rugosus (assembly GCF_036541335.1). Taxonomy (NCBI): domain Bacteria; kingdom Pseudomonadati; phylum Pseudomonadota; class Gammaproteobacteria; order Lysobacterales; family Lysobacteraceae; genus Aquilutibacter; species Aquilutibacter rugosus. The sequence goes on from NZ_JAZHBO010000001.1 coordinate 157,805, forward strand.
CGGCCTGTGCGACCACCGAAGCGGCGGTAGCCGGGATCGGCGGTGCCGTCACCGGACGCGGAGCGCCGGTGGCAATCGTGATGTTGCGCGACTTCAACCAAGTCTCGAATTCGGCGGCCGTCATGTTGCGGCCGTCCTGACGCATCGCAAAGCGCGCGGCATCCGGTCGGAATGTGGGCCGGGTGTCGGCCGGCATTGCGACAGCTTGCGTCGCAGGCGAGCCATCGGGCTGCAAGGCCTCGACGCGAACGCGACCCGTGCCCCTGGCGACAATGCCGATCTTGGTGGCGGCGGCCAAACTCAAATCGATGACCCGGCCTTCGTGAAAGGGACCCCGATCGTTGACGCGAACGACGACCGACTTGCCGTTGTCGAGATTGGTGACGCGCGCAAAGCTCGGGATCGGCAAGGTCTTGTGCGCCGCGCTGAACGCGTACATGTCGTACACCTCCTGCGCCGACGTTCTGCGACCATGGAATTTTTTGCCGTAGTACGAGGCCGTGCCCTCCTCGCGATAGCCGCGCGTGTCGGCGAGCACGTTGTAGTTCTTGCCCAGCACGCTATAAACCGGCTTGTTGCCGTAACGCGACAGCGGCAATGCAATCACATCGGGTTCAGGAATCAGATCCGCATTGACCGTGACGCCCTTGATGCTGTCATTCACACCCGGCTTGTACAAACCGCCCGCAACATAATCACCGCGCGTGCTCAGATCTTCCTGCGCGGGTGCATACGGCGAGACCGGTTTCGGTGCCGAGTTCATTGTCGAAGGCATCGCCACCTGCTCACCGCTAAGAATCGCAGAAGGATCCGGCGACGTGCTCGTTGCAGTCTGCAGTGGCGTGGTGGTCTGGCACGCTGCCAGCGCCATCGCCAACAACGAAAGGGAACCAAGTTTGAGTGTGCGCATATATCTATGTCCCATTCGGTTTTCCAATTACTACTTGGAAAGTTCACGAGCCAAGTCATACACCGCCATGCCGTAATGCTTGGAGATGTTGTAACGCGTGATCGCATAGAAATTCTGGAAGCTGTACCAGTACTCAGGACCACTTACGCCATCGAGACGGAACACGTTGGCCTTGGCACTTGCAGTCACCGGAATCATCGGACGAAAACCCTTGTCCGCCAGCTGCTGCACGGTATAGATCGGATCGAGCGATTCGGGCGTGAGATCGGCAGCCGCTGCATCTTTGGTTGCCTTTAAGGTCACGGTGCCGCCACGCACCCATCCGCCACGTCGCACAAAATAATTTGCGATGGATGCAAACGCATCTTTCTTACTGCGGAAGAGATCGGCTCGACCGTCACCATCGCCATCCACTGCGAGTTCCATGTAGCTCGACGGCATGAACTGACCGTAGCCCATCGCACCGGCATACGAACCTTGCAGCGTGGTGATGTCCAAGCGCTCGCGCTTGCCCATGGCAAACAGTTCCATCAGCTCATTGCGAAAGAAGGCCTCGCGGCGTGCTTCACGATCGGCCTTGGTCGGATCGCCACTGCGCGGATAAAAAAAGCCCAGCGTGTAAAGGGCATTGACGACATTGGTCTTACCCATGTTGGCGCCCCAACCCGTCTCGACGCCCATGATCGCCACGATGATTTCTTTGGGCACACCGTAAACGGATTCGACCTTTTCCAGATCGGCCCGATTCTCGGCGATGAATTTACGGCCGCCGCTAATGCGCGCATCGGTGATAAAGATCGGACGGTATTGCGCCCAGGTCTTGCTGGTTTCGGCCGGCTTGGACATCAGCGCGATCACGCTGTCGAGTTTGGTGGCCTGATTCAGTACCGTGCGAATCGAATTGGGATCAATGCCGAACTTGGCACTCGTGCGTTTGACGAAGTCCTCTTTGGCTTCGGCCAGTGCCATCGGCGGCAGCGGATCGGGCAGCGGATTGGTCTTGGGCTTGGGCAGACCGTTGTCAGCCGTCGGCGCGGTGGCCGCGTTCGTCGGCGGGGTGGTCGCCGCTGCATCGGGGGCTTTTTCGCCCTCCAGTTCGTTGGAATAGATCGAGGCGCAGGCGCTCAACAGGAGCGCGGCACCACCGACGGCGGAGATCTGGAGCAGGGTCTTCTTCGTCATGACATTGAGAATATCATGTAAGCCATTGAATTTCCGCCCTTTTCGTGGCGGATTATGTAAGGAAACTGTTAAGGCGCGTAGACACGGCGCGTCGTCAGATTTACCGCTTGGCGCCGGAGCGCACCGCCATCACCAGACCCATACCGGTCAGCAGCGACACCGCCGAGGTGCCGCCGTAGCTGAGCAGCGGCATCGGCACGCCGACCACCGGTAGCAGGTTCGAGATCATGCCGCCGTTGACGATGACGTACACGCCAAACGCCAACCCCAATGCGCCGGCCACTAATCGCCCCCAGCCATCCTTGGACTGCATTGCAATCCATAGGCAACGCAACACGACCACCGCATACAGCGCGAACACGACGACCACGCCGATCCATCCCCACTCCTCGGAGAACACCGAGAACGCAAAGTCCGTGGTGTGCTCAGGGATGTAGTTGAGATGCGATTGCGTACCCTGCCCCAAACCCTTGCCGAAGAACCCACCGGAGCCGATCGCAATCTTGGATTGAATGATGTTCCAGCCTGCGCCCTGCGGATCGTTCTCCGGATTGAGGAAGGTCAGCACGCGATCCTTTTGATACGGCCGCAGTAAAAAGAACCACGCAAGCGGCGCAATCGAGGCCACCGCTCCCGCCGCACCGACAAACCACCACCAGCTCAATCCCGCCAAATACAGCACGAAGGCACCACTAATGCCCACCAGCATCGCGGTACCGAAGTCCGGCTGTTTCAGAATCAGCAGCACCGGAATGCCGATGATCACGCCGCTGGTCAGAATCGTCCGCAAGCGCGGCGGCAGCGACTGTTCGTTGACGTACCACGCCACGGCCATCGGCAAGGTGATTTTCAGCAGCTCCGATGGTTGGAAATAAAACACGCCCAAGTTGATCCACAAGTTGCCGTGCCTGCCCTGCCCGATCAGCAGCACCAGCATCAGTGGCAGCAGCGAGAACAGATACACATACGGCGAGGCGTTGCGCAGTTGCGCGGGTTGCGCGCGCGACAGTAGCCACATCACCGCAAAGCCGATCACGTAGCGTGCACCTTGTGCCACAACCGGTCGCATGGTGCCGTCGCCTGCACCGTATTGCGTTACCAGGCCGACACCCATCAGACACACCAAGGCACCGAGCAGAATCGGATCGAGGCTACGCAGCAGGTGTCGCGTCAGCCCCAAGAACCAGCGAAACAGGCTCATTGCTTCGGTTCCTCCGGTTTAGCCGCCGCGGCGGCGGCTTGCTTGGTTGACTTGGTTGGCTCGGTCGATTTAGCCGGCTCCGTAGTAACAGGCGCGGGTTGCTTGGATTGTGCCAGGCGTTCCAGCTCCGCCGCCATGATTTCATCGGGAGCGGGCTCCAGGCGCGGCGCCGGATCGGCCGGACGCTGCAGTAGCCACGCATCAAACACCTTGCGCGCAATCGGGCCGGCCGTACTTGCGCCGTAGCCACCATGTTCAACATTCACTGCAATCACGATCTGCGGGTCTTCGACGGGCGCAAAGCCGACAAACAATGCCTGATGGCGCAAGTGCAGTGGCAGCGAATGCGGATTCATCGAAGCCGAACCCTTACGCGACACCTTTTGCGCGGTACCGGTCTTGCCCGCCATGCTGTACGGCGCGCCACGCGCCAAGCTGGCACCGGTGCCGACCACCATCGTCAGATGCATACCGTCCTTAATCACATCAAGGAATGCCTTGTTGGAACTGATCCGCTTCTTTGCCGGCGATGCAACGCTGACCCATGGCTTCTGATAGCCGGCGCGCACTTGCCACACCAGATGCGGACGATGCATCTCGCCGTCGTTGGCGATGGCACCAATGCCCTGCACCAACTGCAGCATCGTGGCCACCCAGTAACCTTGACCGATACCGGAAATCACGGTTTCACCGGGATACCAGCGCTCTTTGCTGCGCTTCATCTTGTACGCAGGCGATGGCACGACACCCTTGTTCTCGCCGCTCAAGTCCACGCCCGTAGCCTGACCGAAGCCATACTCCTGCATGTAGCGATCGAGCTTTTCAATGCCCATGTCATAGGCGAGTTTGTAATAGAAGAAATTGACCGAATCCCAGATCGATTTCTTGATATCCGTCCAACCCGAGCCACGATGCGCATCGCGATAGCCACGTCGTTGGCCGGGGATAAAAAACTCACCCGTCGAAAACACGCGGTAATTCAGGTCAATTTGGCCGCTTTCGAGTCCGGCCAGTGCCACCAGCGGTTTGATGGTCGAACCCGGCGGACCACCGCCCAGCACGTTGCGGTTAAACATCGGGCGCGAAGGATTGTCCATCAGCTCGCGATACAGCAAGCCGGGAATGCCATTGACGAACAGGTTCGGGTTGTAGGCCGGCAGCGAGACCATTGCCAGAATTTCACCGGTACGCGGATCCATGGCGACGGCCGAGCCATCGTGATCACCGAACGCGTTGACCATGGCCTGCTGCAGATTGATATCAATGCTCAGGCGCAAGTCGACACCGGGTTGTGCAGGCACGCGGCCGAGGCTGCGGATCGGTCGGCCATCGACATTGGTTTCGATCTTGTCGAAGCCGATCTTGCCGCGCAGCAGATCCTCGTAATAGCGCTCGAGTCCTGCTTTGCCGATATGACTCAGCGCGGAATTCTCGCTGCCGAGTTTCTCTTTATCCTTTTCGTCAATGCGACCCACATAGCCGATGACATGCGCAAACAAATTGCCGTAGGGGTAATAGCGCTGCATGTACGGCGTCAGTTCCATGCCCGGAAAGCGCCAACGGTCCGACGACATGCGCGCGATTTCATCTTCGGTCAGGCGCTCTTTCAGCGTGACGATCTTGAAGCCGCGGCTGCCTTTGATGGCTTTGCGGTAGTTCTCAACCTCTTCGTCGGTCAGTGCGACGCGTGCACGCAAGGCGGGCAACCATTGGTCCGGCGGGCCGGCACGAAACGGCGTCACATCGAGCCTGAAAGCCGGCACGTTCTGCGCCAGGATCACGCCGTTGCGATCCAGGATCAGGCCGCGACCCGGCACGACCGGCTTGGGTCGAATGCTGTTCTGCGTGGATTGCGTCTGATAGTGGCTGTAATTGAGCACCTGCAGGCGGAAATACCACAACGCCAGAAACACGGTGAGCAGCACCACGACGCCCATCGCGATGAGGGCGCGTTCGCGGAACAGTTCGCCTTCGCGTGTCGTACTTTTGACGTGACGGCGACCGTTGCCGGTCAGTAGCCGTTTGAGGTCGGCCACGTCATCGGCCCCAGCCGCGTAAACGCAGCGAGTCGATCGCGATAAACAGAATGGGCCACAGGGCAAAGCCGATCATCGGTGTCAGCCATGCGGTCCACGGTGCGGCGGGCAAACGCCAGAACGCATGCAGCGCCACGGAAATAATGCGGTCGTTGAGCAGAATCAGCGCAATGATGGCCGCCTGTTGCGTCAGCGGGAAAAACCGAATCCGCGCACGAAAGCGCAGCAGGATAAAGGTCACCACCACCAGTCGCAGCGCATTTTCGCCGAGCATGCCGCCGACGATCAGGTCCTGCAAAATGCCGAGCGCAAACGCCAAGGCCATGCCAACGCGACCGGGCGATTCAATAATCCAGTAGGCCAGCACCAGCGCGACCCACGCCGGACGTAAGGGCTGCAATTCCGGCGCCACCGGAACCACGCTCAGCAGGAACGCCACCAGCAAGGTGATCGGCATCAGCCACGGTTGACGTTCACGACTCATGGCGAAGGCACCGCCGGCTTTTCAGTTTCCGGCGCCTTGAGTTGCGGCTTGGGCGCGGGCGGTACGCTCGGATCGCGCAGCAAAGTCGGTTGTGTGGTGCTCGCGTCGGTTGGCGTAGTCGCGGCGGGCGTGGTGGTTGCAGCCGGCGCCGTCGCGGTAGCAGCAGCGCCCGAGCCGCTTGCAGCCGTCACTGCCACCGGCGCCGTGGCGCGATACGTCGAGGTCACGATCATCACCTGCGAGCCGCGATCCAGGCGCGCCGCCGGACGAATATCGCCGAGCAAGAATGCACGCGAATCATCGGCACGCACGCGCGTCACCACACCAACCGGCAGGCCCGGTGCAAAGCGTCCACCCAGACCGGAGGTCACGACCACGTCGCCGGGCTTGATGTCGGTCGAAAGCGGTACGTTAATCACATCGAGCAAATCGTTGCGCCCCATGCCAGAGGCAATCATGCGCACGCCATTGCGTTTGAGCATGACGGGCACGGCGTGTTCGGGATCGGTCACCAGCAACACCGTCGAGATGTTCGGCTGCACTGAGATGACTTGGCCGAGCAAGCCGCCTTCGTCCATTACGGTTTGACCGACGCGAACGCCATCACCCGCACCGGCACGGATCACCAGGCGCTGACGCGAGGGATCCAAGTCCACATCGAGCACCGAGGCGATGATCACCGACATGCCGGGGCGCACGGCCACAGCACGCTGCAAGTTCGCGGTTTCAGTCGTCGAAGCGAGAATGGCTTCGGCACGATCAAGTCGTGCACGATTGAGCATGAGTTCGCGACGCAGGCGTTGGTTCTCTGCCGTCAGTGAGCTAAAGCTGCCCGCATCGGTCGAGATCTTGCGCGCCGCCGCCGACGGCAAGCCGGCCACTGCCCACACCGGCTGCACGACAGTCGACAGTTGCTCACGGACTTTATCGAGCCAATGGGTCTGTTTGTCGACAGCCATCATCATGACGGCCAGCGCGACAAACGCCAGCAATTTCAGCGTGTCTGAAAACTCACCGTCACGGGGTACTGCATTAGGGCCGGCCAGATCGGGCACGTCAACGACACGTTATTCGTAGGCAAAGAACTCGTTGCCGTGCATGTCCACCAGCTCGAGCGCACGACCGCCACCGCGGGCCACGCAGGTCAACGGATCCTCTGCGACTTGAACATGCAAGCCGGTTTCGTTGGAGATCAGTCGGTCGAGATCGCGCAGCAAGGCGCCACCACCAGTCAGCACGATGCCGCGCTCCGCGACGTCAGCGCCCAGTTCCGGCGGGGTCTGTTCGAGCGCCAGCTTGATGGCTGTCACGATACCGGCCAACGGTTCCTTCAGTGCTTCGAGCACTTCGTTCTCGTGGATGGTGATGACCTTAGGTACGCCTTCGGACAGATTGCGGCCGGTCACTTCGATTGAGCGGTTCTCGGTTTGCGGCCAGGCGCAACCCAGTTGCATCTTGATGCGTTCGGCCGTGGCTTCGCCGATCAGAGTGCCGTAATGACGGCGCACGAAGTTGATGATGGACTCGTCGAAGCGGTCACCGCCGATACGCACCGAAGCGGCATACACGATACCGTTCAACGCAATCACTGCCACTTCAGTAGTACCACCGCCGATATCCACCACCATCGAACCGCGCGCTTCAGTCACCGGCATGCCGGCACCGATTGCAGCCGCCATGGGCTCTTCGATCAGGAACACATCGCGGGCACCGGCCTCGAGCGCGGATTCTTTAATGGCGCGACGTTCCACTTGGGTCGAACCGCAGGGCACGCACACCAGCACGCGCGGCGACGGACGCAGGAAGCGGCTCTTGTGCACTTTACGGATGAAGTACTTGAGCATTTCCTCGGTGTAGGTAAAGTCGGCGATCACGCCATCTTTCATGGGGCGGATGGTGGTGATGTGACCCGGCGTACGACCCAGCATTTGCTTGGCCTCGGCGCCCACTGCTGCGACCGACCGCGTGCCCCCGCCACGGCGATCTTGTCGCACGGCGACCACTGATGGCTCGTTCAGCACGATGCCTTGGCCGCGGACATAAATCAGAGTGTTGGCGGTTCCCAGATCGATCGAGAGATCGCTGGAGAACATGCCACGGAAATTCTTAAACATTGGGGATCCACCTGGCGGGGAGAGTTGGGGCAGTGAACCCATTATTTTAGCGCCCGCATTTCCACAGGGGCAAGCACAATATCCGCTATACTTAACAAGTTTGCTGGTCCACACCCAACCGCCCTACGGCCAGGTCGGTCCCGCGAGCGCCTGCCCCCTTTTCCTGTTCATTTTCGAGCCCGAAATGTCAGCACTCATCTGCGGTTCCATGGCGTACGACACCATCATGGTGTTCGAAGACCAATTCAAAAATCACATCCTGCCGGATAAAGTCCACATTCTGAATGTGTCCTTCTTTGTCCCCCACATGCGCCGCGAGTTCGGCGGCTGTGCCGGCAACATCGCCTACAACCTCAAGCTGCTGGGCGGTTCGCCAATCCCCATGGCCACCGTGGGCGATGACTTTGGCCCCTACCGCAACTGGTTCGAGCAGCAGAATATCGCACTCGACTACGTCAAGACGCTGCCGGGCACCTTTACCCCGCAGGCCTTTATCACCACCGATCACGACAACAATCAGATCACGGCCTTCCACCCGGGTGCAATGTCGCGTTCGTATGAGAACCACGTCAAGGATGTCCCCGGCGTCACCATTGGCATGGTCTCGCCCGACAGCCGCGAGGGCATGATCCAGAATGCCCGTGAGTTCCACGAGATGGGCATTCCGTTTATCTTCGATCCGGGTCAGGCGATGCCGCTGTTCTCACCCGATGATCTGCGCAATTTCATTGAGCTGGCCGACTACGTCACGGTCAACGACTACGAATCCAGCATGCTGCAAAAGCAAACCGGCTGGACCGAGCAGGAAATTGCCGAGCGCGTCAAAGCACTGATCTGTACGCGCGGCCCGCAGGGCGTCACGATCTTTGCCGATGGCAACAGCTATCAGATTCCGCAGGCGCAGGAAAAAGCCATTAAAGACCCGACCGGTTGCGGCGATGCGTTCCGCGCGGGTCTGCTGTTCGGTCTATCCAAGGGCTACGATTGGGAAACCATTGGCCGTATCGGCAACCTGATGGGCGCCATCAAGGTTTCCTATCACGGCACGCAGAATCAGTCGTTTACGTACGATGAGTTCAACGCCGAGTTCACCAAGCAGTTCGGCTACTCGCTCTAAGCGCAGTACGCGGTATAAGAAAACGGCCGGGTTGGTGATCCAACCCGGCCGTTCTGTTTTTACAGCTTGATTTAAGGCAGATTACTTAGCAGCGCCGTCAATCGTCTCAGCGACCGAACCCGCGGTGATCGGGTGCATGCTGGCCTTGGACTTCTCGTACGCTTGCTTGGCCAGAGCCAGGCCTTCGGGCGATTTCACCAGTTCCGAGTAGATCGGCATGATCAGCTTGCGACGACCGACGCGCTCAATGAACTTCTGCAGTTCGGCGTTGGCTGCGGTGTAACCGGAACGCACCGCCAGCGGATACCAGATGCGTGCAATTTCACCATTGGTGGTGCCGGTGAAATGGAAGGCCTGATCGAGCTTGGTCATTTGTTCGGGCGACAGCTTTTGCGGCATACCGGACAGGAAGTGCGTCCATTCCTGAGTGATCCAGGTCTTGGTCGCGTCTGCAGCCGGCACGGTGCCGTTGCTGATGAAGTCGGTGCGTGCCTTATCGACGCCGGCGAAACGCGGCGAGTCGGTAGTCGGTGCATCTTTAGGAATGCCCGGCTCGTAAACCCACTCATTGACCTCTTCCATGGTGACCTTGCCCGGATACTTATCGATCAGGTTGGTCTTGAGGTAATCCACCATTTGCGCCGTCGAAATGGACTGGAACGCAAAATGATCGAAATAGGCCTTTAAATAGGCATCAAACGTTTCGCGACCGTAGCGGTTTTCCAGGAACTGCAGGAACCAGGCACCCTTGGCATAAACAGTGGAGCTGGACGAGCCGTCGGGATCGGGCAGATCCTGCGGCTTCATGGCCAGACGCTGCATACCCGGCGAGATGGCCTTGAACTCCGTAGCCAGCTCCTGGCGATCGATGAGGTTTTCCATGTCCTTCATCTCTTTGCCGTACAGATCTTCGGTGATGCGCGACTGGACGTAAGTGGTGAAGCCCTCGTTTAACCAGGCATCCTTAGGCGACGAGAACGTTACCAGATTGCCCGACCAGCTGTGTGCCAGTTCATGCGCCACCAGCGAGACCAGCGATTTGTCGCCCGTAATCACGGTCGGCGTCGCAAAGGTCAGGCGCGGGTTTTCCATACCGCCGTACGGGAACGATGGCGGCAGCACCAGAATGTCGTAACGGTCCCAGCGATACGGACCGTACAGACGCTCAGCGGTCTGCATCATCTTTTCGGTGTCTTCAAATTCCTTGGCGGCCTTAGCGACCATGGTCGGCTCCGCCCAGACGCCGCTGCGGTTACCGGTGGTTTGGAACACCAGGTCACCTGCTGCAATCGCCAACAGGTACGAAGGAATCGCCTGCTCCATCTTGAAGGTGTAGTCGCCATCGCGCGCAGCCTTCGGATCGTTGTCGGCGCTCATCAGCACCATCAGATCCTTCGGCGCGGTCACGTGGGCGTTATAGGTGAAACGAACGCTCGGCGTATCCTGCAGCGGCACCCACGACCGGGCATGAATCTGCTGCGATTGCGAGAACATAAACGGCGACTTCTTGCCTTCGGTCATCTCCTTGGTCAGCCATTGCAGACCACTGGCTTCGGGCACTGTGCTGTACACAATCCGCACCTTCGAAGGACGGTCCGGCGTTTCAATCGTCAGCTTGCTGCCAAGGATTTTGTCCTCGGCGGCGACTTCGAACTTGAGCGGCGTCCATGCACCATGGACATTCTCACCCTCGATCTTTTCAATCTTGATAGCGCGGGTGTCGAGCAGCAGCTGCGTCGCATCCTGCTTGAGCCATTCGAGCGTCAGTGTGGCGGTACCGCTAATGATCTTTTGGTCAGGCTTGACGGCCAGATCCAGATCAATGTGCTTGGTGCGCACCACATTGGGTTGCGAGTACGAGTGCTCATCGACCACTTGCTGACCGGCTTGGGACTTGTCGGCGCTTGCGGCCGTTTGCGAGTCGGCATTGGTAGCGGGCTGCGGCTTGCAGGCCACGGTGAACAAGGCGGTGGCAACCACAGCCGATGCAATCAGAAGACGTTTGTTGGTGCGATTCATTTACGGCGGACCTGAAAAAACTGATTTTTCCAGTTTAACCGTTTTGTTGCACCGCAATGCGGCAGAGCACTGCTCCGCCGCGTATCCGATTTAGAGTTTGTAACCCGAGTGGATGGCTACAATGCCGGCCGACAGATTCTTGTAATGGCAGCGCTCAAAGCCGGCCTGTTCCATCATCTGCATCAGTTCCTTTTGCGGCGGATGCTTGCGAATCGATTCGGCCAGATAACGATAGCTGTCCGAGTCTTTGGCAAACAGTTCGCCAAGGCGCGGCAGCACCTGGAACGAATGGAAATCATAGATGGGCTTGAACCACTCTTGCGTGACCTCGGAAAATTCGAGCACGCGGGCTTGACCACCGGGCTTGAGCACGCGAAACATCTCGCGCAGCGCCTGATCTTTATCCGTCACGTTACGCAGGCCGAAGGCGATGGTCACCAGTTCAAAGCTGTTATCCGGGAACGGCAGATGCTCGGCATTGACTTGCGTGTATTCAAAACCGGCGACTTTGCCCTTGTTGATCATGCGATCACGACCGACCTTGAGCATGTCGCCGTTGATATCGCCCAACACGATGGTGCCGGTATCACCGACGCGGTCGCGCAGCAGCAAGGCAATATCACCGGTACCGCCGGCCAGATCGAGAACTTTGTCGCCGGGTTTGACCTGCGCGGTGGCGGTGAAATACCGTTTCCAGACGCGATGGATGCCCAGGGACATCAGGTCATTCATCAGGTCATAGTTGCCGGCAACGCTGGAAAACACGCCGGCGACTAACTTTTGCTTTTCCTTGGCGTCTACATCTTTAAAGCCAAAGTGGGTCTTGCCCTGTTCGTACGGATTCTCGCTCATGCGTGAATTATGCCGTATAAACTGCCGGACTGAGTGACCATGGGCCTTACAGGATGTATCTCGACAGGTCCGGATCCTGCACCAGCTCACCCAGATAGCGGTCCACATAGGCGCGGTCAAACTCGACTTGCGAGCCCCCGCGATCCGAGGCCTCAAAGCTCAAGGTATCGAGCAGCCGCTCCAGTACGGTGTGCAGACGACGCGCACCGATATTCTCCTGGCGTTCGTTCACCAGCGCCGCAATTTCGGCGATGCGGTCAATGGCATCGGTCGTAAACGTCAAGGTCACGCCTTCGGTCTGCAGGAGTGCCTGATATTGCGTGGTCAGAGCGGCCTTGGGCTCGGTCAGGATCCGCACAAAGTCATCCTTGCTCAGCGCACCCAGCTCCACACGAATCGGGAATCGCCCTTGCAGTTCGGGGATCAGATCGCTGGGCTTGGCCAAATGGAAGGCGCCGCTGGCAATGAACAGGATGTGGTCGGTTTTCACCGGGCCGTATTTGGTCGAAACGGTCGAGCCCTCGACCAGCGGCAGCAGATCCCGTTGCACACCCTCGCGCGAGACATCGCCACCGCCGACGTTTTCGCCGCGTTTGGCGACCTTATCAATTTCGTCAATAAAGACAATGCCATGCTGCTCCGTCGCCTCAATGGCAGCGGCGCGAATGTCGTCCTCGTTGATCAGGCGGGCGGCTTCGTCTTCGATCAGTTGAGCGCGCGCGGCCTTGATGGTCATCTTGCGCTTGCGTTGCTGATTCTGGCCCATTTGCGAGAACATCTGACGCAGCTGCTGGCCCATCTCTTCCATGCCCGGCGGCGTCAGGATGTCCATGCCACCCGTACCCATCGCGGTCTCAATCTCGATCTCGCGTTCGTCCAGCGCACCGGTGCGCAGCTGACGACGCAGTTTGTTGCGTGTGCTGTCGGGGTTGGAGTCGGCATCTGGCGCCACGTCGACGGCATTCGCATCGAACGCACCGGGCTGCACGTATTTGGGCTGCGGCAACAGCGCGTCGAGGATGCGATCCTCGGCTCGGTCTTCGGCCTTGGTGCGCACATGCACCTTGGCCTGGTCGCGATACAGCTTGACGGCCGTATCCACCAGATCCCGCACGATCTGCTCCACGTCCTTGCCGACATAACCGACCTCGGTAAAGCGTGTGGCCTCAACCTTGACGAAGGGCGCATTGGCCAAGGTAGCCAAGCGACGCGCAATCTCGGTCTTGCCGACGCCGGTCGGACCGATCATCAGAATGTTCTTGGGCATCACTTCGTTGCGCAGATCATCATCGAGCTGCGCACGGCGCCAGCGATTACGCAGGGCAATGGCTACCGCACGCTTGGCCGACTTCTGGCCAATGATGTGACGATCGAGCTCCTCGACGATTTCGCGCGGAGTCATGATGGCGTTGGTTTGAGTTAGAGAATTCACAGCGTTTCAATGACCACGTTGGTATTGGTGTAAATGCAGACTTCGCCTGCAATACGAATCGATTCCTCGGCCATGGCGCGGGCATCGAGATCGGTATGCTTCATCAGTGCACGGGCTGCGCTCAGGGCATACATGCCGCCCGAACCGATGGCGATGATGCCGTCCTCGGGTTCAATCACATCGCCGTTGCCACTGATCACCAGCGAGGTCTCGCGATCGGCCACTGCCAGCAGCGCCTCTAACTTGCCGAAGCGCCGTTCGGTGCGCCAGTCTTTGGCCATCTCCACAGCAGCGCGGGTCAGCTGACCGTGCTTTTCGAGCTTGGCCTCGAACAGTTCGAACAGGGTGAAGGCATCGGCGGCTGCACCGGCAAATCCGGCCAGCACCTGGCCATCACGGCCCAGTCGGCGAATCTTGCGGGCATTGCCCTTCATCACGGTGTGGCCAAGCGTGACCTGACCGTCGCCGGCAATGGCGACTTGACCGTTGCGACGAACACTGACAATGGTGGTGGCGTGAAAAACAGTAGGGTCCATAACGGCGCTATGACTTTCGCATTGATTGAACCCTAGTACTGGGGCTCGCCGTGAAACAAATCAAGCGTCGCTGTTCAGGCGGCTATCAACCGCTTGCGTTCCGTTTAGGATTTGTCCGGTTTGCGACGCGCGCGCGGATGGGCCTCGTCATAGACTTTGGCCAAATGCTGGAAGTCGAGATGCGTATAGATCTGCGTGGTGGCGATATCGGCATGGCCAAGCAGCTCCTGCACGCCGCGCAGATCGCCGGATGATTCCAGAATGTGACTGGCAAAGCTATGCCGCAGCAAATGCGGATGCACGCGCTTAAACAGCCCCTGCCGGCGTGCCAGCTGCGCCAGGCGAATCTGCACCGCTCGCGAGGTAATCGGGCGTGTCAGGTCACGCCCGGGAAACACATACCCTGCCCCGGTCGCCGCTTGCGTATCGGCACCGCGGGTCGCCAGCAATTCGCTGCGCCATTCCAGCAACGCGGCCGTTGCGTGCGAGCCCAAGGGCACCACGCGCTGCTTGGATCCTTTACCGGTGACGGAGACGAGACGGTCTTCGAGATCCAGCTGCGGCCAGGTCAGGTTGCACAGCTCACTAACGCGCAAGCCCGATGAATACAGCAACTCGAGCAAGGCGCGGTCGCGGACGCCAAGGGTGCCTTCGACCGGGATTTCGACTAGCGCTTTGGCCTCGTCAGGATCGAGTACTTGCGGCAACTTGCGCGCCGCTTTGGGTGCACGCACGGCGGCGGCCGGATTGATCTTTAACTCGCCGCGACGCAGTAGCCAATCAAAGAAACTGCGACTGGCGCTTAAATGGCGTTGAATACTCTTGGCCGATAAACCGCGGCGATTTTCGTGCGCTAGATACGCGCGCACCACGGCGGCATCCACTTGTTGCCAATCGACCGGCGTGACCGCAGTCGCTTCAACGGAATCGTCACCGGCATCCTCACCGGCGACAAATCGCGTCAGGGTCAGCAGATCACGGCTGTATGCATCGAGCGTGTGGGCAGAGAGCTGCCGTTCCACGCGCAGGAACTCTAAAAAGCGTGCAACGGTCGGATCAAGTGTCATGCCGCGACAGAATGACCGGAATCGCTTCGGCCAGCAGATCCAGGAACAGCGTTCCCATGCCCGGATAGAAGCGATTGGCATCATGGCTACCAATGGCGAGCAGGCCCGCAGAGCCTAGCGACAGCAGCGCCGACGATTGCACTTGCGAAGCCAATTCCGGCCCGTACAGCAGCTCCTGCTTGTCGGGATTCAGGCGGCCGCAAATCGGGTCGCCGCCCGCAATGAGATCGCGGAACGAGGCCAAGGCCGCGGAGTCACGGGCAATATGCCGATGCCAGGGTTCCTGTTCGAGGCCGGCAACCGCTTCGAACGAGATCGTACGCACAACGGATGCATTGAAATCCTCAGTCAGCGAAGCGGCCAAGGTGCGCCACACATCCGCCGCCGAGTCGGCTCGCACCAGCGCCAGGGTCAGGCGATGCATGAAGCGCGTGAGCTGTTCGTTCTGCTGCGCCACGCCGTAGAGGTCCTGCAGACGACGCGACAGATCACGGTTCTTTTCGCGCAGGATTTCGAGCTGATAGCTCGCCAATGACGAAGTGGTGCCGGTGCTACGCGGAATCACTATGGACTGCACCAGATCGGGATACTGCTGCAGGAACTCCGGATGTTGTCGGATCCATGCAGCCACTTCGTGGCCGGCTAATTCCTGCACGTCACTCATACGATCAATTCACCTTGAAAAACAAATGCGGTCGGTCCGCTCATCCGTATCGGCTGATCATCGGCGGGCCATTCAATCTGCAGTCGGCCACCGGGCAACGCCACCGAAACCTTACGATCCAGCATGTCACGTCGCACCAGGGCCGCCACCGCAGCGCAAGCGCCACTGCCGCAGGCCAACGTTTCACCGGCGCCGCGCTCATACACGCGCAGATACAGTTCATTACGGCTCACCACCTGGGCAAAACCGACATTGACCGATTGCGGAAACAGCGGCGAGATCTGCATCGCATCGCCCACTTCCATCACATCGGCCATAAACGCTTCGGGCACGACAATCACGGCGTGCGGATTGCCCATAGACACCGCAGAAAACTCAAAATCCCTGAACGGGTACGTCAGCGCCTCGTGCTCAATCTGCGCGCCCAACGGCACCTGCCGCGGATCAAACGAAGGCACGCCCATCGCCACTTGGTAATAGCCCTTACCCAGCGGCAGGACCTCGTGCAGGCCGGCGGGACTGGACAGTACGAAGGGTTCCCCGGCAGGCAGCTGCAACTCGCGCTCGACCCAGGCCGCGACACAACGGGCGCCGTTGCCGCATTGGCCGGCAATGCTGCCATCGCTATTCCAGATGCGGTACGAGGCCACAGTACCCGGCTCGACCGGATCCTCGATGCTGATGATCTGATCGCAGCCAACGCCAAAATGCCGGTCGCCCAGCTTTTGCGTTACGGCGCGCGATGGCGGTTCGGCACCGCCACGCAGATCGAGCATGACAAAGTCATTGCCCGCGCCATGCATCTTGTCAAAGCGCAGACCCACGGCGATAACCCTTAGCGCGCCGCAGGCGGCTTGGGCGCGCTGGCCTCGGCCGGCGGCGTGTCATTGGTCTCGGTCGGCGCATCGGCCGGTGCGGGCGGTGTCACCAGGGGCTCATCACCGGTGAACTCCGGCGGACCCGGCGGCAGTTGCGATACCGGCGGATGATCCGGCAGAAACAGCGGGCCTTTGTTACCGCAGGCCGACAGACCGGCCGTCAGCAGTGCGGCGGCGATCACGATCAAAAATGGCGTTTTGCGAGTCATGCGCCAAAGTGTAACCGTCTTAGCGTGGCCGTGCCCGTGATCCAGGTCCGAACTCATTGCGAAATGCCCAGTTGATTCAGCATAAAGCTGTACATTTCGGCCTGCTCGCGATAGCGACGGAAGCGGCCGGATTTACCGCCGTGACCGGCTTCCATATTGGTGCGGAACACGACCGGCTTGCCCGAGGTATTCACGCCGCGCAGGCGCGCCACATATTTGGCAGGCTCCCAGTACTGCACTTGCGAGTCCCACAGTCCAGTACCCACAAACATCGAAGGATAAGCCTGCTTTTTCAGATTGTCGTACGGCGAGTAGCTGAGCATGTAGTCGTAGTACTTCTTTTGCTCGGGATTGCCCCACTCGTCGTATTCGTTCGTGGTCAACGGAATCGAGGGATCGAGCATGGTGGTGACCACATCGACAAACGGCACCTGCGACAGAATGACGTTGTATTTTTCCGGCGCCATGTTGGCCACGGCGCCCATCAGCAGGCCGCCGGCACTGCCGCCGTAAGCCGCGACGCGATCCTTGGCCGCATAGCCCTCTTTCACCAGCATGTCCGTGACATCAATGAAATCGGTAAAGGTGTTCTTTTTCTGCAGCAGCTTGCCGGTTTCGTACCAGCTGCGGCCCATCTCTTCGCCACCGCGGATGTGCGCGAGTGCGTACACCATGCCGCGATCTACTAGGCTCACGGCGGTCAGGTTAAAGTTCGGATCGGTCGAGGAACCGTACGATCCGTAGGCATACTGCAGCAGGGCCGCGGTGCCATCGGGCTTAAAGCCCTTGCGGTACACCACAGTCACGGGGACTTTGACGCCATCGCGTGCGGTGGCCCACAGGCGACGGGTCTCGTACTTGCTGCTGTCGTAACCGATCACCGGCTGTTGCTTGAGCAGCTTGCGCTCGCCTGTGCGACGGTTGAGTTCATACGTAGTCGCCGGCGTCGTCAGCGAGGTATAGCTGTAACGCAGCCATTCGCTCTCGGGTTCCGAGTTGGTGGCCAGGCCCATGCTGTAGGCATCTTCGTCGGCCTGCACATACTGTTCGCGACCATCGTTATACAGCAGGCGCAGGCGCTCCAGCCCATTGCTGCGCTCGGCAATCGCTACCGAGTCATTGAACAGCTCAAAGCCCTCAATGAATACATCATCGCGTTCGGGCACCAAATCCTTCCACTCTTTGCGTGATGTCGCGTTCGATGGCGCCGTCACTATCTTAAAGTTCGTGGCCTTTTTGCCGTCGGCACCGGGTGCATTGGTGCGAATGACCCAACGGCCATCGAGATGGTCGGCATCGTATTCGACATCGCGCTCGCGCTGGGCCAGCACGGTAAAGGTGCTCGGGTCATTGGCCGGAGCGCAGCGGTACTCGCTCGACACGGTGCTCGACACGCCAATGCAGATGAAACGGTCATCGCGAGTGCGCTCAACGCCCATGTAGAAGCTATCGTCGGTCTCGGTATACAGCACCGGATCGGCCGCCGGGTCGGTACCCAGCAGGTGTTTGCGAATGCGGGTAGTCAGCAGTGTCTTGGGGTCGTTCTCGACATAGACCAATGTTTTGCTGTCATCGGCCCATACCAGATTCGGCGAGACGCCCTTGATCACATCGGGATAGATTTCGCCAGTCTTAAGATTCTTAAAACGAATGATGTACTGGCGGCGACCGACTTCGTCATCGGCGTAGGCCAGAATCTCATTGTTCGGTGAGACTTGCAGATCGCCAACGTTGTAATAGCCCTTGTCTTTGGCCAACTCGTTGACATCGAGCAGGATTTCTTCGGGGGCGTCCATGGTGCCGGCACGGCGGGCATGAATCGGATAATCCTGGCCTTGCGCATACCGCGTGTAATACCAGTAGCCGCGCTCACGGTACGGCACGCTGGAGTCGTCCTGCTTGATGCGATCGACGATCTCTTTATAGAGTTTGTCCTGCAGCGGTTTGAGCGGCTCCAGCACCTGATCGGCGTAGGCATTTTCGGCCTGCAGATACGCCAGCATCTCGGGATTCTTGCGGGTGTCATCGCGCAGCCAGTAGAACTCATCGTTGCGTTCAGCGCCAAACGGCGCCTTGACGACATAAGGTTTGGATGCGACTACAGGCGGCTTTGCGGTATTCATAGGTGGCATTGAGTCCGGTTGCGCAGCTCGTGCACCAAACGCCGTCAACACGCTCACCATTCCGATGGCAATGAATGCATATCGTTTCACGCAGAACTCCGCTTAATCAGGGAGTCTCCATGATACAAGCATGCGGCGCCCCACCGCTCGCCACGCGGCAGGACGCCAGCCCGTCAGCTCTTTAGCGTGCTATTTGGTCCACAACGGACTTGTTCATGACCGAAATTGCATCGCCGACGACCTGCGGGTACTGCGGCGCAGTATCGACCGCGCGTCGCACTGTCATGCTGGTATGCATGCCACCGCCGGTGCCCAATGCGATCAGGCCGCTGACCACGGCGCCGGTCACGTTGGCTGCAATATCACCACCGGTGGTGACATTCCGGACGCCGGCAATGGCCGGGCCCTGTGCCTCAACCGGATTATTGAGCAAAATAGCGTTGCCGGAATCGGGGCGCCGTACCTCGATGCGCGTATCGGTCGGCACAAAGACCGGCGCAAACGTAGCGGACACCTTGGCGGTATCGCTACCGGCGATCTTATTCAGGAAGCCTCCGCCACTGCCTTCGATCTCGGCAAAGGTCAGCGTGAAAGTCACATCGAGCAAGGTGGCATTGAGCGCCTTGGCCAGTGCGGTCTGCGCTTGGCTGTCACCGGCGGCATCCATGGTGCTTGTGATACCGCTTGCTAGTTTTGCCAGACCGCTGGCTTGTCCTGCCAGACCACCTAGCCGACCCAATGAACCGCCAAAGCGTCCCAGCTTGCCAGTCATTGCCGCAACCTGTGTTACCTGTCCGCCGGTGGCAATGGCGCCTGCAATGTCCTTGCCGTTGGGATCTTTGCCTTTACCACCCATAGGAAGTTTGATCAGCATGTCGCGCGGCGTGTACATATAGCCCGCCGAATCGCCGTTTTGCACGGTCAGCAGTTGGACATTACCGATGCCGGGATCAGTCAAGCGCGACACGTCACCGGCACTACGCAACTGATTACGGTCCAGTACCTGATAGCCACGTGCGCGCAGTTCGCTCTCGAGTTGTGTCAGCGCCTGCTCGGCCATTGCCGACAAGGCATCATTGTCGAGTCCATGCAGTGTGTAATACGCGTTTACCGCTGCGGTGCTCTGATTTTGATTTCCAAGACCCGGTCGGGAACTGCCTCGCCCCGACGCCTCATTGATGATCACCACACGGTAACCGCTGACCACCACGCGGCTGCCCGGTGCGACTGTGGCACGCGAACCCGCCACCTTCCACGCCGTAGCCAACGCACTTTGCGGCGTGCCGGCTTGCACGTTGATCGTGGCCGGGCCGGACGAACCAAACAGACCCGCATGAGCAGGCGCGCTGACCACTGCACAAAGAGCGAGAGTTATTGCAGCCAATTGCAAAGAACGACGCATGATGAAAATCCCTTGAATTAAACTACCTACAGGATATATAGACCAATCCGCGCGTGCCCAGCATGACAATGATTGTCATGATGACGATCACTGTCATGCATCTCTATCCGAATCATTGCTGCAGTAGATTGACTGAACGACTAGCCTAGGGTACTTGGGCGTCGTGATTTCACTATTAATCGGAGATGGGAAATGAACACCAAATTGCGTCGTCGCCCGTTGGCACTGCTGTGCCTGTTGGCGATGTCAGCGCCAGCTGTTGCCGCCGCACCGCCAACCCCGGAAGCTGAAAAATTCGAACAGATGCAGGCAGAGCTCGATAGCCGGATTGGCGACCCGCAATTTGATTTTGCTTATGCGTCCGCGGCGCTTGACGCAGGCAAACCTTCTGACGCGATCATTGCGCTGCAACGTGTGCTGGCGCTGCAACCCGATAACGCACCGGCGCGAGCAGAGTTGGCACGCGCGTACGCTATGACCGGCGATCTGGACACGGCCAAGCAGCAATTCGAAACTGTCGTCGGTGATCCGACAATTCCGGATCCGGTGCGGCAGCGCTTTAACAATCTAATCAAGGCGTATGACAATGCCACTAGGGGCGGCGGCGATTCGGTCAACGGCTATGTCGATCTGCAACTAGGCCATGACAGCAACATCAACTCGGCCACGGCTCTGAACTCCATCACCATTCCGTTGTTCGGCTGGCTGGGCCCCGGGCAGCTGGGCCCGCAGTCGCGTGCCATCAGCGACACCACGATTGATTTCACGGCGGGCATTAGCGGATCGCATGGTATTTCACGCGGCAATCGAATTTATGGCAGTGCGTTGGCCAGTTGGCGCGACAACCGGGACAGTCGTGCCTTCGATCAGCAAAGCCTAACGCTGACGGGGGGCTATGCCCATACCCTGCCCTCTCGCAACGTCGTTTCGATTTCATTGCAAGGACAGAATTTCGGCTTAGGTGGACACAGTGTTCGTAACGTAATCGGGGCAATCGGTCAGTTCACGCAAGTCCTGTCGGCTACGTCGGCCTGGAGCACTTCGCTGCAGTATATGGATCTAAACTACATCACCCCCGGTGTACCCGATGCAAGGCGTTACGCACTGGCCAGCGGCATCAGCACCGCGACATGGAATCTGGGCGGACAACTGGGTCGCGAGCGCACCAAAGATCGCTCCGCCGATGCCGATTCGTTTACGTTTTACGGCCTGAACGCCGGTTGGCAGGTACCGCTGGGTGCACGCGATCTGCTGTATGCCGACGCGGCATGGGAGAACCGACGCCATCTGGACGACAACTTCATGTTCCTTAAAGAACGCAAAGACTCACGCGTGGATCTGGGCGTCGGCTACAAGCATCAGTTCACTCCGCGTTGGTTACTCACGGCTCGTGCGAGCTGGGCTCGCAACAGCAGCAACATCGACCTCTATGACTTCCGCCGCACGATGATCAGCGCCGGCATCCGTTACGAATTTTAAGGAGCTATCGACATGCAACCTTCAAAGACTCTTCGACTGCGTGTTCTCACGCTCGGTATTGCGGCATGCTTGGCTTCGGGTGCCAGTGCGCAGTCTCTTGTCGTGTTTTCTTCGACCGGTGGCGTCAAAGCCGTCACTCCGGGTCAGGTCCACACTCAGAAAACGGGCGTGACCCAACTCCGACTTGCAGACGGTTCTATAGTATCGGTGGTCGGCCCTGCCGCCTTCCAAATACGCGCCGATGGCTCGTTCGAACTCATCACGGGGTCGGTTACGGCTGTAGCCGGCAGTAGCTCGACTCGAATTCATTTGCCGCTAGGTGGCAGCATGCAGCTGGGCGCAGGCGGGAATTCCGGCAATGTCACCGTCAATGGCGTTGGAGTCACCGGCGGCGTCTTGAACGGTCAGGTCACCATCAGCGGCAACAAAGGCTCACTGACAGTTAAGAGCGGCGAATTCTGGAGTGGACTGGCCGGCGGTACACCCGCCAAGACGCTGGGTAATTCCGGTGTGGCGGTTCCTTCCTCCGTCGATCATTCGAACTGGCTGGCGCTGTATCTAATGACCGCCAGTACGGGTGCACTCGGTCAGGCCATGGATGCAACAGCTGTCGAAAAGCTCCTGCAATTTCAGGCCTTTGTGGCCAAGGGCGGTACTCCCTCCGACTGGAAGGGTGGTGACATCAAGGCCATTCTTGCTGCCTACAGTGACTGGGCGAAACGCACCGGCGCCAGCGGCATTCCGGTTGCCCTGGACAATTTCCTGAAACAACTGGCCTCGTATTTTGCGAGCGGCAAGAGCATTGATGCCTATCCCGAATTACCGCTGTATCAGAACTACACCGCTGCGCTCGACGCACTGCGTCAGTATCTGATGAACGGTGGCGTGCCCAGCCAATACGGCGCTCTGACTGCAGACCAGATCAAAGCGATGCTGGCCATGCTGCAGCAGACGGGATCGTTCTCGAGCTTCTTTAATGCCAATGGCGCGTTCTGGGGGCAATACCTGAGCTGGGTCAACGGCAGTAATAACCCGGACGCGTTCCCCGGCCTGCCAGAATCCCTCACCCAAAAGCTCGACCGTTATCAGACAGCGCTCGACCGCATGTATGCGTGGATCGCTGCGGGACACGCACCAAGTGCCTATGGCGAGCTAAGCCTGGCCCAGATGGAAGAGTACCTCGTCGCGCTCGAAAGCAACGGCCGACTGAACACGATGCCGGATCCAAAGGGCGAATTCTGGCGCTTGTATGTTGCCTATCTGACGAATACGGATAAGCCTGCGGATCTGTTTTACTTCTTGCCGATGTACGAGCAGTCCATTGATTCTCTGAAGGCGTACTACACCTATCTGATCAAAGGTGGCAAGCCATCCGAGTACACGGCAGCAAGCCAGGAATCCCTGTATAAAATGATGCAGATGCTGTCCGAAGCGGGCCGGATCAACTCCTTTGGCGATCCGTCCGTGTTCATGGCGGATTTCTATGCTTATCTCTCCAAGGGTGGCATCGCAAACGATTATCCCAATCTGCCGAAGACGCCGACGCCGGGTGGCGGCGCCTTTAGCGTTGCTTCGGTCCAAGTCGTGAGTGCCGCCAATATGCCGGGGGCTTTTAATGGCATGGCAGGCAGTTCGGCAACGGCAACCACCCTGACTGCCAATGAGACGACCAAGGCAATCACGGGCGAGATCCCCAACCAAAGCGCGGTGAGCGTCATCAAGATTCCGACTGATGCCAAGTTGCTGGAACACGGCGAATTGACCACTGGCGTGGGGTATGGCCGCCTGGTTAGCGGCGACTCTCAGGGCCGCTTCTCATTTGACGGTAAGGACTACGCCTATACCGCCAATCATGGGCTGCACTACGCCTACGTGCCCGAGCTGACCTCGATGCCGCAACCTCTCATTCTCAAGTACAAACTTGCCGGCGCGACCAAACCGACCACCAATAGCGGTAGCAACCCAGCGGGCACGTTCGACGCAACGGCCGCGATCGCATTCACTCAGGCCAAATACCGAATTGGGATGGAGGGCTCGTTGGTGATGCCGGGAGATGCTACCTACACCTTTCAGACGGACGGCGGACTCAAAGCGGTTGAAATCAACGGATACGACTCCGATGGCAGCAGCTCCGGCATGTTCTCCATGTTTATGTTCGGGACGGGCCGGAGTTGCCCCGCCAAAGAAAGGTGCTCCATTGACATGTGGTGGAAATTGGGCGGCTCCACCGCCAATTTCCTTGCGACTTCGTATCGCACACGCAGCAGCGCAACAGGAGATGGCATTGTCGGCGCAGCGATCTTTACGCAAGATGGCATCTACACGCCACCACCGTTGCCGACCGTGGAACTGACCAAGTTCGCAGGCAATAAGGTCGAGGGCCTGGTTGGTCTGCAACTGGTTAAGAAGAGCACCAGCTTCACATCATCTGTGAATTCGACGGGCTATTGGACCCGCTTTGACGGCAGCTCCAAACTGCTTGAGGTCGCACAGACCAACACGCTCTCGGGCTGGGTCCAAGGCGCATCAACCGAAACGAATGCGGGACACGATGGCGACAAGGCCGCTTGGATCACCTGGCGCGACGGTATTTGGGGAGCCGGCGACTTCTCCTCCTTCACCGTGTTGCGTTCGATTGACCCGTCGCGGATTCCTGCGGTAGGCACTACCGTTAATTACAACCTGTTACCGGGAGCCGGTCTGGCTCCAACTCGCAAGGACTCCAACGGCAACGTCGTGAACGGAAGTGTGACATCCGGCAAGGCCGCGGTTTCGTTCGCCAACTCTTTCAGCGCGCTGTTCGGCATGGAGCTCAATCTGGCGATGAACTCCGCCAACTATGCGTTTAGCACAAGCGGCGGCATTGCCAAACCGTCGGTGACATTGCAGCAAATCTATGTCGGCGACAATCGGGGCTATACCGCCACGTATGCCATGCGTGCCACGGATAATGCCGGCGGGCTGTGCTCAGGCAGCCAGTGCCTGGCCACCGGATCCGTGCTCTTGGGTGGCACCAGTGCGGATCAGTTGGCCGTCTCCTATGTCGCGAATAATCACACCGATGTCAGAAATAACTTTGGCGGCATCGTGGTGTTCGACAAGGCTACGGCCCCATCGTCGTCGGCGATGCCTTCGCCGGAAACCGCCGGCTGGGGACGCTGGACCGGCCCGGTTCTTCCCACGCCGACACCCGGTTCGATTCCGGTCCCGGTGCCGGTGCCAAACGGCGCCAATGCAATGCCGGGCGCGGAATTCGTGAATCAAGGCGCACCGTCGGGCGCACTCACGGCACACGCTCAACGTCGCATGCTCGATACGCTCGGCTTGGATATCCGCTTCAATCACTAAGGCGCTGTGCGCTGCACGGCTCCCCTCAGTGCTAGGGGAAAACCCACGACCTTCGGGTCGTGGGTTTTTTAATGCCCGTCGGGATTTTTATTAGTTGAGTACGACGAAGGCGGTGACCGGTGCGCGGGCACCTGCACTCACCGTGATCGTGTAACGCTCCGTGTACAAAGGCAGCCACTCACAAAGATGGCCATCGCGGCGCCGTTGCACCGTACAGGCTACGGACTGATTAGCGCCATGCACGCGCAGATCCACGTGACCATTGCCAACCGGTGTCACAGTCACTGACGCCTGCTGGCCGGCAAGAAAGCTGGCGCTGCTGACGTCCTTCTGGGCCGGCGAGAGCTGCACGCGGCGATAGGCGGGGCCCAATACGCGACCGCGGAACACCGCAGCGCCACCGGGAGGGGCGCCCATCGCAATGGCCTGGCGCGCCCATGTGGTCACAAGATCCTCCTGGCCGTCGATAGGATGCGCTCCCAGTCGAGCCAGCGTACGTGCTGCCCCGGCAAGCGCCTCGGCATCCTGTTTGCTATGACCCTGACTGGCCAGCTCACCCTGCACCAAGGCAGCTGCAATCTTGGCCTCGGGACCAGGTGGCCACTGGGCGCTTTCCGCGGTCGACGGGGCCTGCGCACAGGCCGAACTGATTGCCGATAGCAGCACCACTGTACTGCCGATTAGATTCCTGTTTCGCATCATGCCAACTCCGTTACGGGGGCCATTTCAAAACTGGCGCCATGCTCGGTGTCGAGCAGGCGAATTTGCAGACCATGCCGCGCGGCAAAGGCCTGCGCCAGCGGCAAGCCCAGACCGTGTCCTTTGGCTACCACATCGTCGGACCGGCCAAAGCGCTCGAAAATGCGACGACGCATCTCCTTGGGGACGCCCGGACCGTCATCGGCAACGAGCAAACGCGGACCCTGGCTCAGATTGATCTCGATGCGGCTGCCGGCGGGACTGAATTTCAGGGCGTTATCCAGCAAGTTGGACACGATGCGCTCCAGCTGCAGTACATTGCCCTGGATAACCAGATCCGGCTGAATCTGCGCCTGCAGTGAGTAGCCCTGATCCTCGGCGCTGTCAGCGTAGATTTCAACCATGCGCAGGACCAGTGCCGAGAGATCCACCGCCTCAAAGTCACTGATGTCCCCCAGATGGGCCTGCGCCGCTGAAATATCCAGCAGGGACTCGAGCAGGCGCACAATCGATCGAATGTCTGCGCGGCCCTGCGCCAAGGTTTCCTGCACGCGCGGATCGGCGGACTGTTCCAGCACGCGGTGCAGCTTGGTGTCTAGATGCAGAAGCGGGGAGCGGATTTCATGGGCCGCATGTTCTGACGACTCGCGGTAGCGATTCACGAGATCCACCTGCCTCTGCAGCATGGTTTGCGTGCGATGGCCAAGCACATCCAACTCGTCACCGTGTTCCGACGTGGCGTTGGCAATTGCGGGCTCACCGCGTGCAGCGCGAAGGTGCAGCTCCTCGATGCGATCCAGACGGTCGGCTAGACGGCGGCTGCGCCAATAGCCGAGCAGCAGTGCCATCCACGCGACGCCTATCCCGGCCAGTAAAAAGGTCCTGCGCAAAGCGCCGAGCGTGGACTGAAGATCCTGCATCTGTCGGCCGACAAATAGACGAAGCTCCGGGCTAAGCTGAGTAACGCGCCCGCTGATTTCGTGTCCGTGACGGCCATCGAGGGTGCCGAACTCGGAACGCCGGGCATCGAGCGGCGGCCATTGCTCCAGATTGCCGACCAGTTGCCTGCCTTTTTCATCCAGCCGATAGACCGCACGGTCATTGGGGTTGGCATACTGCAGCCGCTCGGCGATGCGACGAACCAGCTCGTCTTTGCCGCCCGCCGCATACAGATCCGCCAGGCCGGCCATATCGGTATTGACGTTCGACTCGACCGACTGCAGGGCCTGCCTCCGCACGCTCGACGCGGTCAGTGCATATAAAGATAGCGTCGACAGCATGACCAGCGCCATTGCGGCCAATGCCAATCGCCAGGCGATGGAGCGAAAGAACGGGACCGAGCGTTGCGAGACCGTGGTCATTGAGCGCTTAGATATCGTCGCTCATGAGGCGGTAGCCGGCACCACGCACCGTTTCGAGCACGGGTGTCGGAAAATCTTCCTCCAGCTTGCGACGCAAACGCGCCACGCTGACATCGATCACATTGGTCTGCGGATCGAAATTGAGCTTCCAGACATTTCGCAGCAGCATTTCGCGCGTGACGATGGCACCCGCGTTTTCCATAAAATAACGGAACAGATCAAACTCCCGCGGACTCAGCGCGATGTGTTTGCCGCGACGCCAGGCAGTCCGTGCCTTGAGGTGACACTCGAGTGCGCCGGCAATGAGCGTGGGTGAATGACCTGCCGCACGGCTGCGACGATACAGGGCGTTGATCCGCGCAACCAATTCCTCGGGCTCGAAGGGTTTGGCCAAATAGTCATCGGCGCCGGCATCGAGGCCTTGGGTGCGGTTGGAGCTTAGCCCCAGGGCTGAGAGCATCAGCACGGGCGTGGTGACTCCGACCTCGCGCAGGCGCTGAATGGCCGTGATGCCATCCATCTGGGGCATGGTGCGATCGAGCACGATGACATCGAATGATTGGGCCGCCGCCGTTGCCAGGCCCTTGGCGCTGGACTCAACCGAGCTCACACGCATACCCCGACCCTGCAAAATCTCGCGGATCGCCGTCAGTGTTTGTGGATCGTCATCCACATGCAATATGTTCAGCTCGTCCATTGGCATACACGGGGTCAATGAGATTATCCTACCCATTATCGGGTGCAGACTGACCGAGCGGGCATGACAATGCTTGTCATCTGCGCGCCATCAACCGGATTTGGGGAGTCGTGGATGAAGCGTTTTGCCATTCAGTGTGCCGTTGCAGCACTTCTTGTTGCTGGTACGGCCGCCGCAGGGCCTTCGACACTGCAGCAGCAGATCAAAGCGCTCGAGGGCATTGACCTGCGCGCCACGCCCAAGGATCAGGTACTGGCCAAGACCGAGGCACTGATGGCTCTGGCGCGTAAAGACCGTACTCTGCCGCTGGCGGACCTGTATACGATTCGACGGATTGAGGCGAGCACCTGGTTCTTTGCCGGCAATGCGGCCAAGGCGCTGGAACTGATGAATGCGATCATCAGCGATCTGGGCAAGACGTCGGAGCGCGATTCGGCCTTGATGCAGGAGATGCGGGCCAACCGTGCCGCCCTACTCGGTCAGATGGGTCGCACCGCCGAGGCACTGAGCGAACTGCAATCCAACCGTGCCTGGTTTGCCGAACATAAGGGCAAGCAAAGCGAGGAATACATCACCTCCACCGCCGAGGTCGCCGCTTTGCTGAACGCCACCGGTGATCCGGTCGCTGCCGAGTCGGCTGCCGCTGAGGCCGTTGCACTGGCGCGCAGCAATAAACTCGCCGACACCACCGTGACGCGACTGTGGATCAACTGGGCCACGCTGCTGACCGGCAGTGGTCGCACCGCCGACGGTATTCGCGAATTACAGTCCGTTTCCAGGTACTCCGAGGAAAAACTGGGCACCGAGCATCCGTTTACCGTAGGCGCTCTGCGCAACCTGGCCACCGAACTCAACAACGCCGGCCGCTTTACCGAGGCGCAGGGCATTCTGCAGCGCACGCTCGAAATCACCCGTAAAACCGAGGGCGAGAAGAGTCCTTCGTTAACCTTTACCTTGAACAGTCTTGGTGCCGCCGCACTGGGTAGCAAGGGCCCGGCCGCCGCCGTGCCATTCTATGAAATGGCGGTGCAGCACGTAAAGAACTATCCGTACACGGCTGCGCCGCATCTGTACGGCGAGGTCGCACTGAATCTGGCCATGGCCTACGAAGGCATGGGCCGCACTTCGGATACGATGGCACTACGTCGTGAAGTGCTCGACTCGGTGCGAAAATCGCTTGGCGAACAGCATGCAACCTACGCACGGGCCAGTAGTGATCTGGGCGCTTCGCTATTGGCCGCCGGTGATGCCGAGGCTGCACTGCCACTGTTGCAGACGGCGAGCGCCATCAACGAAAAGGTGCAAAAACCACGGGCCAAACTGCGCATTCAGACGCAAGTGCTCGAAGGTGCCGCTCGCGTGCAGACCGGTGATGCCACCGGCTATGCCATCGCCAAAGCTGCGATGCAGACTGCACGCGATGCCGTGCTCGAAGATCTGACGACGCCCACCCAGACGCTGCGCAATGCCGCACAGTTTGCCGGTGCATTCACGGAGTTTGCCAAGCTTGCGCTCCTGAGCGGCCACGATGACGATGCATTTGAGGCCTTGCAGCTGGCTCAGTTGAGCGACCTGGATCATGCCGGTGCGGCGCTGATGGCACGCACCACGGCCGGCAACGAGTCGCTGGCGGCGCGCCTGCGTTCGCTGCAGGATCAGAATGCGGCATTGGGCAAGCTGC
Organism: Aquilutibacter rugosus; assembly: GCF_036541335.1. NCBI lineage: Bacteria > Pseudomonadati > Pseudomonadota > Gammaproteobacteria > Lysobacterales > Lysobacteraceae > Aquilutibacter > Aquilutibacter rugosus. The sequence continues at coordinate 187,296 of NZ_JAZHBO010000001.1, forward strand.
GTAGCGAGCGCTCAGCCCTCCTCGCTGCATCCAAACTCACCGAGGTTGCAGCGCTCGACACGCAAGCCGAACGCATGGAGCGCGAGATTGCCGGTGCAAGTGCGGCCATCAATGCCGAGTTTCCGCAATACGGACAGCTGATTCGGCCGGCGCCCATGTCCTTGCGCGAGCTGCAGTCGCGTCTGCACGCCAGCGAATCGCTGCTGATCGTACACGCCGGCACCGCCTCCAATATCTCCATGCTGGTCGGCAAAAAACGCGTGGATCATGCCATCGGCACCATTGGTCGCAGCACCGTCGATCAGTGGGTTGCGCGGATGCGCGGCAGCATCCAGTCGGCACTGGAGCGCGATGACTTTACGGCGCCGTTTGATGCCGCCGCTGCGAATGGCATCTTTCAGGCGGTGCTTCCGCCAGCGCTGGACAAGATCGCCGCTCGCGCCGACACGTTGCATGTGCAAGCCGGCGGTTCGCTGGCATCCATTCCGTTTGCAGCCCTGCTGACCCGCAAACCCGCAACCGATACTCTAGGTGCCGTGGCGCTGCGGAAGGCCCCCTGGCTGATCAAGCGGCAGGCCGTGCTGACGCCGGCCTCCTTGGCCCTGATCGGCAATGAGCGGCCTGCTCGCGACGGCATGCGCTTTGCCGGCATCGGCGCACCCGCGCTGCAGGGCAAGACGCCTTTCGCTTTGGCGCTACGTGGCGTCGGTCAAGGCGGTGCGGCGGATATCGAAGTAGCCGACCTGCCGCCCTTGCCGGGTGCACAGCAGGAGCTGCAGAACCTGTCTGCAGCGTTCGGTAGCGAACATTCCTTGCTGCTGACGGGCGCGGATGCGACCCGCTCGCGCCTGCTGCAAATCGACCTGCGTCCCTACGATGTCCTTGCGTTTGCCACGCATGGTCTAGTCAGCGGTGAATTGCGTGGTTTGACGGAACCTGGCCTCGTCATGACGCCGGTCAGCAGTCAGGCTGATAGCGGCGTGCTGACAGCATCGGATGTTGCCACTCTGCGGCTCAACGCCGATTGGGTCATTCTGTCGGCTTGTAATACCGCTGCTGGTGATTCCACCGGAGCACCTATGTATTCGGGACTGGCGCGTGCCTTTATTTATGCGGGTGCGCGCAGTCTGCTGTTATCGCAATGGCCGGTGCGCGATGACATCGCATCACGATTGAGTCTGCAGACCGTGCAGGCCGCTCGCCGTGGCACGAACCGAGCGCAAGCCCTGCGCGCATCGCAGCTCAAGCTGATTTCAGACCCATCGGTACCCGGCGGCGCGAATCCAGCCGCCTGGGCACCCTTCGTACTGATCGGACAGTAAGCGCGGCTTACTTAGACAACTCGTTCCACAGGAAGGTGTACGACAACGCCCACATGTGCGCGGCCTGCGCATTGTTGGCTGCGCCGCCGTGGCCGCCTTCGATGTTCTCGTAGTAGTACGCTGTCTTACCTGCCTCCAGCATCTTGGCCATCATCTTACGTGCGTGTGCGGGATGCACGCGGTCGTCACGCGTCGAGGTCGTGAACAAAGTCGGCGGGTATTGGCGCTTGGCATCGAACAGGTGATACGGCGAGAAGGTCCTGATGAATTCCCAGTCCTTGGTCTGCGGATCGCCGTACTCGGCCATCCAGCTGTTACCTGCCAGCAGTTGGCTGTAGCGGTACATGTCCAGCAGCGGCACTTGAATCACGATGGCGCCGAACAGCTCCGGATACTGCGTCAGCATGTTGCCGGTCAGCAGGCCCCCATTGGAGCCGCCCATCGCACCCAGGTGCTCCGACGAGGTCACACCGGTCAACACCAGATGCTTGGCGACCGAGGAGAAATCCTCGTAGACCTTATGGCGATTTTGCTTGATGACCGACTGGTGCCAGTTCGGACCGTATTCGCCGCCGCCGCGGATATTGGCCAGCACAAACACGCCGCCCTTATCCAGCCAGGCCATGCCGCGCGTACCGGAATATGCCGGCAGCATCGGCACTTCGAAACCGCCGTAGCCGTACAGCAGCGTCGGATTCTTGCTGTCGAGCTTGGTGTCCTTGTGCATCACAATGAAGTACGGAATCTTGGTGCCATCGTTGCTGGTGGCAAATTCCTGCTTGACCTGGTAGTTGCTGCCATCCCAGAACATCGGATTGGATTTCAGTGCGATAGGCAAGCTGCCGACATCCAGCCACGACAAGGTGGTCGGGCTCAGGAAATCGGTGCTCGTCATCCACAGGGCATCGGACTCCAATGCATCAACAGCACTGACGGAGACATCACCGATGGCCGGGATACCCGGCTGATCGACTTGCTGCCAGTCGCTTTGACCTGCCGGCGGGATCTTCAGCACCGTCAGGCGCGATTTCACATCTTGCAGCGTACCCAGCACCAGATAGTTGCGCGTTGCCGTAAAGCTCTGCAGCGCCGTCTGCGCGTCGGGCGTGAACAGCACCTTGAACTCGCGCTTGCCGGCCTTGAACTGATCGTAGTTCGCAGCGATCAGCGAGCCGGCGGGATATACCGTCGTGCCAACCTTGTAATCCTCGCGCGGTTTGATCAGCAACCAGTCCCGCACCACTGATTTTTCAGCGCTGTCGGGGGCCTCGACCTTGACCAACTTGCCGGCCTTGGTCAGCTCAAACAGTTCGATGCTGTAGAAATCCGGCACGCGGTACACAAAATTACGCTCATATCCCGGCGTGAAATCGTGCGTGGCGCCTGCGGTCATGTCTTTGGCACCGGCTTCGTACACCGTCTTGGCCGCGTTCAGGGGCGTGCCGCGCTTCCAGATTTTGACGATGCGCGGATAACCCGACGGACTCATCGAACCCGGACCAAAGTCCGTACTGACGAAGACCGTGTCGGCGTCCATATAGGTCATGCTGCCCTTGGCCTCGGGCAAGCGGAAACCATCCTTGATAAAGGTGCGCGTGTTCAGATCGAACTCACGGATTTCGACGGCATCGGCACCGCCGCGCGAGAGTTCCACCAGGCAGCGGTTATAAGGCGGCGGACAATCGGCACCCTTATAGACCCAATTGACGTTTTCTGCCTTACCCAGCGCATCGAGATCGAGCACCGTTTCCCACTTGGGTTCGGACTTGCGGAACTCCTCTAGCGTGGTTCGCCGCCACAGACCGCGCGGATTGGTCTCATCCTTCCACAGGTTGTAGTAGAACTCGCCGATCTTGCCGACACCCGGAATCTTGGCCTTGGAATCGAGCTGGGCCAGAATGTCGGCCTCGAGCTTTTTGAATTCGGCGGTGGATGTCAGCGACTCAACCGACTTGTTGCGCTCACGGACCCACGCCAGCTGGCGTTCGCCTTCGACATCTTCGAGCCAGAGATACGGATCGGCGGGTACGTTGCTGTTCATGGATTTTGTCGAAGAAGTCTTCACTTTGGATGCGGATTTAGGATTGGCGGCAAAGGCCGTTGCAGTCAGCAACGACGATGCGAGAGCCAAGGTACCTAGGGTCTGCCAGCGCGATACGGTCATTCGGTAGATTCACTCTGTTCAATGTCAATAAGATGAGACCGCACGCAGCAGTCAGGATTCGTACTTGTTTAGCGCCAGCATCAAGGTGGCACGGGCCTGCTCGCGCAGTTTGATGGGCGCGATGACCTCGGCACCCTCGCCGAACTGCAGCACGTCCATCAGCAATTCGCTGCTGTTGCTGTAGGGAACGCGCAGTTCAAAACGGCCGTCGGGCAAAAAGCGGGCCTGCTGATCGGGGTGCCAGACCTGGTCGGCAACCCAGCGCGCCATCTTTTGCGAGAAGACAATGGTGGCAATGTTGCGGCCATCGCCACTGAAGATGCCGTAGCCGCCCTCAGTTTCGCGGGCGAGCTCCTCGTCACTCATGTCGGCAGCGCGTTCGTCACGTAGCGTGGGCTTGCTGATGCAATCGAGCGAGAAGCGACGGAACTGGCGCTTGGTCTCGTCGATTGCATCGAGATACCAGGTGTCGCGGTAATAGGTCAGCAGTTGCGGTGACACCACGCGATGGGTCCGTTCGCCGGTGGTGCGTGCCCGGTAATCGAACTCGATGCGCGTCCGCTGCAGCACTGCCGTGGCGATCACGCGAAAGACTTCGTCAGGGATATTGCGGATCTGGTGCGGCAACATGCGTAGGCGCTCGAGCGCGGGACGCCGTTTACCGCCGACCGTTTTCTCGAACATGGTGTTGACGCGCTTTTCTAACGGGGCCAGCAGATCGCGCAGACCGCCTTGCGTGCGGGCCGCCATGGCCTGCACGGCCAGCAACGCATTGAGCTCGTCGGGCGTCAGCCACATGCCGGGCAATTCAAACCGATCATCCTGCTGATGGTCGTACCAGACGCCATCATCACCCGTCTCGACCGGGGCTTGCAGGTAATCGCGCAGATAGTTGATATCGCGATAGACAGTTGCGCGCGAGGTCTCGAGTCGATCCATCAGTTCCTGCACACCAATCGGCGTGCGACGACCCGCCAGGATCTTGTGCAGTTTGATGACGCGTTCTGTCTTGTCCAAATCGGCCTCCGCTCGGCCGTGAACTGGCCGCCTCGCCTAGTCTAGCAAAGCGGCACCGAGCAACTCGGCCGCACCGCCTTCGAGCAGTTGATTGGCCACAAACCGGCCCAAATCCTCGGGTGAGTGATCGTCAGTCAGAAGCATTTCGGCCTCGGCGCGGACCAGACGGCCGGTCACCACATCGCCCACGGCGCCTTGCAGATGCAGACGGTCGCCATGGAGTGTGGCCAAGGCGGAGACCGGGACGTGACAGCTACCGTGCAATGCGCGGTTCATGGCACGCTCGGCGCTCACGCGGGTCCAGGTTGCCGCATCGTTCAAGGCGCGGCACAGTCGCAGGCTCTCGGCATCGGCAGCAAAGCATTCAATGGCGATGGCACCCTGGGCCGGCGCGGGCAACCAGTGCGGTGCCTGCAAGCGCGTGCGGATTCGGGCGTCAAAGCCCAGACGCTTCAAGCCGGCCGCGGCCAGAATAATGGCGTCGTACTCACCCGCATCCAACTTGGCCAGACGCGTATTGACGTTGCCGCGCAGATCGCGAATCTCGAGATCGGGGCGCAATGCACGTAACTGCGCTTGCCGGCGCAGCGACGAAGTCCCGACGATTGCACCGGTTGGCAGTGACTCCAGGTCTGCCGCGACATTGCTGACCAGGGCATCGGACTCGTCCTCGCGTGGCAGGACGGCCGCCAGGGTAAAGCCCGGTTCCAGCTCCATCGGCACATCTTTGAGCGAATGGACAGCCAAATTGGCCTCACCGCGCTCCATGGCCAGCTCCAGCTCTTTTAGGAACAGACCCTTGCCACCGATTGCTGCCAGGGAGCGGTCCAGAACCTCATCGCCACGGGTGCTCAGCGGCACCAGTTCAATTTCGACACCGGGATGGGCCGCCTTAAGTTGGGCGGCCACGTATTCGGTTTGCCAGAGGGCCAGAGGACTCTTTCGGGTAGCAATTTTCAGCACGGTCATGCGTTTATTATCCGCCATTTAGGCGGTCGAGCAGAAGGCGACGCAGCGGCGCCACGTGGCGTCGGCTGACCGGCATCTCCTGCCCGTCGTGCAAGATAACGGTGTGGCGATGCCTTCCGCTGGAACGTAGGGAGCGAATCGCCTGCCGCGCGACCAGACCGTTGCGATGCACCCGGACGAAATGATGCGCCCCAAAGCGCTCCTCGAGCCGCCACAGGGGTTCGTCAATCAGATCCTCGCCGTGCCGATGCACTGCGGTGACGTACTTGTCCTCGGCGCGGAAACAGCGAATCTCCCGAATCGGAATGATCTTGAGCTCGCCATGCAGACGCGAGGCGACAAATTCGAAGGGACTCTCGGTTTCAGCGACCCGCAGACGCTCCGTGCGCAGACCCGCTGACAGATGTGCCGCCTTGTCGAGGGCCTGCTCGAGGCGCTCGTATTCCAAGGGGCGGACCAGAAAATCGACGGCACCGGCATCAAGCGCGGCGCAGGCATCGGACGCTTTACTGCCGATCACCACCACCGCCGTACGTTCGCTCCAGTCGCCAATGCGCCGGCACAGCTCCAGACCACGGCCGTGACCGATCTGCAGATCGAGCAGCACCACCTCGGGCTTTAACTGCTGGAAGGCACCAAAGGCACCCCGTAACTCCGAGGTCTGGTGAATCTCCGCATCCACCCGTTCTGAACGCAGGCGCGACACCCAGTGACGGCACAGCCGCAAATCGGACTCGATAATCAGCACTTTCATTTTGGATTCCCCTTTGGTCATGGATGAGGAATCCAAGGTGCGCCCGATGCGCGGGCGGGCCTATCGGCGATCGGATTAGCTCGCCGTCAGAATCGCGCCTAACCAGCGCTGAAGATCCGTAACCTCTTGCTGGGCTAACTGGTGCTGCAAACCCGGGTAGGCATGCCACTGCACATTGAACCCGACCGACTCGAGCAGTTGGTAAGACTGCATGCCTGCCTGCACCGGCACCACCGGATCCTGCATGCCATGGGCCATGAAGATCTTGGTGGCCGGACTGCGACCGCTGTTGCGGTACTGCTCGGTCGTCGCCGTCGGTGCCGGCAGATAAGTGGATAAGGCAATCACGTGCGGAACTGCATGACGGGACTGCAGCGCCATCGTCAGGGCAATGGCGCCACCTTGCGAGAAGCCCGCCAGCAACACGTTCTCGGGTGCAAATCCGGCGGCGATCTCTGCATCGATCAGGGCATCAATCTGCGCCACCGACGCGTAAACGCCTTCGAGATCGGCGCGCTGCTCGAGGTCCATTTCGCGGATGTCGTACCAGGCCCGCATCGAATAGCCGTTATTGATCGTAATCGGTCGCACGGGTGCATGCGGGAACACGAATTTCAGATCGGGCCAATCCGGCGCCACCAGTTCGGGAACCAGCGGTGCGAAATCAAAGCCGTCGGCACCCAGGCCATGCAGCCAGATGACGACATAGCGCGGTGCGGGACCGGTGGTGACGACGTGGGTTTCGAGCAATTGCGACATTAGAATTTGTACTCAAACATCAGGCGGTAGGAGCGATAGTTATTGGACCACGAATCGCGCTCGCTGTAACCGACCGGCAGATCCGAGTACGCGTAGTTGTGCTCATCCTTAGGCAACAGGTTGTTGGCCGAGGCACGCAGCAGCAGCTTGGGCGTGAACTTATACGTGACGAAGGCATCCAGGTTCCAGATCGACCAGGTTCGGGCGATCGAGTTGTCGGAGGTGCGCGAGGTGCGACCTTGGTTGTAGCTCAGGTCCGAACCCAGCGTCATCTTGGAGCTGGGACGCCAGTCGAAACCGAAGTTACCCGTCAGCGGCGTTTGCGATGCCAGTGCGTTGTACGGTGCGGACCAGTAGCTCACGCGCGAACGATTCCAGGACAGATTGGAACGAATGTCCATGTCGGGGCCGGTTGGCAGCAACGCGCGCAACGGGAACTTGGCTTCGGCGGTTGCACCCCAGGCTTTAGCGGTGCCGGCATTTTCCGGACGGCTGACCCACAGGTTCATGCTGTTGTCGAACTGGATAATGTTGGTGATCGCATCGTCAATGTCGCGGTAATAAGCACTCAGGCCCATAAAACCGGTCTTGCCGAAGTAATGTTCGTAGGCGACATCAAGACCCATCGACAGCTCCGGACGCAGTTGCGGATTACCGGTGCTCAACGGCGAGTTGACCGAGTTCTGACCGTCAATCGAAGGCGTGGCCCGCGGGATCAGTTGGCTCGAACCCGGCTGGTTATAAGTGCGTGCCAGGCCCACACGAATCTGATCGCGCTCCTTGCCGGGCAGGCGCCACAGCAGGTTGGCAATCGGGCTCAGGACGCTGGTGCTGTTGGTGAACGAACCGAACTGCAGGCCATTGACGTAGGTCTTGGAGCCCTCCCAGCGCAGACCCAGGTAGGCCGACACATCTTTGCTGACCGGGAACTCATCTTGCGCAAACACAGCGGCGCGGTTGATTTTGACATTGACCTTGTCGGTGAAATACGAGGTGGCCTGACCGACCGGCGTATCCCATTGGTTACGGACCTGCTCAGTGTCATCGGTGCCGAATTCCCAGCCCGTACTGACCTTGTGCTTCTTGGCGATCGTGTTCTCGATCTTGCCGTTGTTCTTGATGCCGCGCGAGGTGTTCTCGGACACCCAGTAGCGGTCGATCAGCAGGTTGTGATTGACGTCATAACCGGTCAGCGGCGAGGTTGACTTGCTCTTGTCGTACTCCAGGCCCACGCGCGTGGAGAACGTACCGGCATCGCCAAAGGGATGCGTATATTCGAGCGAAGGCCGTGCCCCGCGCGACTTGGATTCGGTTTCAGTGACGGAATACGGAATTGCAGCCTGCGCACCGACCGGCGAGAGGTAAGACACATCGGCGACGCTTTCGGACTTGCCGACATTAGCCATCATCTGGAACGCCATCGAGTCACCGCTCGGAAACGTCCAGTTCAACCGCGTCATGCTCATCAGCCCGCGGTTGCTGGAGTCCACATCGCTGGCGTTGAGGCGCTGGGCAATCAGGTTGCCGTTGTCATCGAAGCGACGTTCCTCGCTGCTCGACTGCGTCTCGGAATCCATTGCCATGGTGCCGAGCATGACGTTGTAACCGAACGTCGGCGTGGAATTGGAGAACGTAATGTTGGCGCCGCCCATATCGCGTCCGCCGCCGGTGCCACCAAAGGCACTCAGTTTGCGTTGCGATCGTGACAGGTTCTTGCGCAGTACGACGTTGATCGTACCCGCCACGGCACGCGTGCTGTTCTCGGCAGTTGCGCTGGGGATCACTTCGATGCGCTCAATCATCTCCGGTGCAATCTGCGAAAGATTGAAGCCACTACCCTGCGCTTGGCCATCGACCAGAATCTGCGTGTAGCCACCACCTAAGCCGCGCATACGCGGGCCACCACCGCGACCGCCCTGGCTCACACCCGGCAGACGCTTGAGCACGTCAAAGATACTGGTGTCGCCTTGCTTGAGCAGGTCATCGCGCTTGTAGATGATTTTAGAGACGGACTCGTTGCGACGCTCATCGGTATCGCTGGCGCCCTGCACCTTGACGGTGCCGACCTTGGTGGTCTTTTCGGCGGCGGCCTTGTCGGCATCGGCCGTTGCTGTGGCTGTGGCTGCGGAGTCTGCAGTGGTCGTGTTTTGCGCCTGAGCGATGGCGGTCGGAGAGACCAAAGCCATGGCAATCGCCAGAGTCAGTTGGGCGCGTACAGGCGCAGAAATAGCAGACATTCGAGGGGGTTCCTTAACAGTAGTGGCAAAGCGTACGGCCCGCGTTCGCCGGCGGCATGTGCAATCTGTCATGGAAACGCATCAACTCGACAAAAGTTGACTAGGCAAGTAATCGGCCGTTCAGTTATTGACGTTGTTTGCAGCCATGAACTGTTCGATGGAGTCCGCATCGCGGACCAGTGCATCGGTCAGCACTTCGTAACCGGTCTCGGTGACCAGGACGTCATCCTCGATACGAATCCCGATGCCGCGCCATTTGGCATCAACCTCGGTCGCATCGTGCGGAATGTACAGCCCGGGCTCGATGGTAAACACCATACCCTGCTCCAGAATCCGCGACTCGCCGTCGATCCGATAGTCGCCGACATCGTGGGTGTCCAAGCCCAGCCAATGGCCTGTTTTATGTGGGTAAAACCGCTTATATGCGCCGTTCCGAACCAGCGTTTCGAGTTTGCCCTTGAGCAGTCCGAGCTCGAGCAGGCCTTCGGTCAAGGTTGTGACGGCGGCCAGATGTTGCAGCTCGTATACAGCGCCCGGCTCCACTTGCGCCAGTGCAGCGCGGTTGGCCTTCACCACGATATCGTGCAGTTGCCGTTGCGCCTTGCTGAAACGTCCACCTGCAGGGAACGTACGCGTAATGTCCGATGCGTATCCTCGATACTCTGCACCCGCGTCAATCAGCACCAGATCGTTCTTGCCGATGCGATCGCGATTGGTGACGTAATGCAGCACGCAGCTATTGCTGCCGGCGCCGACGATGCTGGTATAGGCCGGCGTGGCATCGTGCCATTTGAATACGCGTTCCAGTTCCGCCTGCAATTGGTATTCGTACATCCCCGGCTGCACCGCGCGCATCGCGGCCTCATGCCCGAGCACGGCAATGTCTGCCGCCCGACGCATCAGCAACAGTTCGTCCTTGTCCTTGATCAGGCGCTGCTCGTTGATCAACACGCTCAAGTCCAGCAGCTCACGCGGTGGCGGATTGCCCATGTGCATCATCGCGCGCGTGCGGTTGAGCCAGGACATCAGCCGCGAATCGAACTCGCTGTCACGGCCGAAATGCGCAAAGATGCGACCACGGCCTTCGATCAGGCCCGGCAGGATGTCGTCAATGTCCGTGATCGGATACGCATCGTCGATGCCGAGTGCGTCGGGGGCACCATCGGGTCCGAGTCGTGCGCCATCCCAAGCCTCACGGTGCGGATCGCGGTCACGGCAGAACAGAATGCACTCGCCATGCTTGCGTCCGGGCACCAGCACCAAGATGGCTTCGGGCTCTTCAAAACCCGTCAGATACAGCAGATCCGAATCCTGCCGGAACGCGTAATACGTATCGCGACTGCGCACTTTCTCGGTTGCCGCAGCGACGATGACGATGCCGCCTTCGCCAACGGATTCGAGCAGACGTTTACGACGCGATTGGTAGCGGGCCTTGCCGACCTTGGCAATCGGTTTCATATTCAGTTGAACTGCCGACGGTAATCGCGCGCCATGGCCACTTCGCTATGCAACAGCAGCGCGGCGACTTTGACGTACTCTTCGATCTCGGTCAGGGCGTCTTCGTCGGAGTCCGCCTCGGCCTCGAGATCCGAGCGCGACATTGCCACCAGATCGTGCAATGCCTCCTGGCCATCCTCGGACAGACTGTCTGACTTGGCACCGCCCAGCCCAAAGCCGGCGACAAAGCCACCGCACCACTCGAGCAAGCGAGCGGCCCGCAGCGCGACATCGGTCGCGTCATCGTCATCGTCCGGAAGCAGCAACTGGAACCCGAACTCCGTGTCCTTGAACTGCTGCGCGGTGGTCTGCGCCAGTTTGTGCAGCTCGGAATCCTCGGCCGGCTTCGGCAGAGCCGGATCCACCAGCAGCTGCGCGGGCCAATCGGCGCTCAGCGCTCCACCGGCCGCCAGCCATCCTGACAGCAAGCCATGCAACTCCGACGCGCTGACGTCGGCACCCATCTCGGCCACTTCAGCCGCGACTTGAAACTCTTCGGGCAACTTTCCCATCAAACCCTTCCGGCAACTTTCCCCCATTATAAAAGGGGACGGAGGGAATTAATTGCAGTTAACAATTCCCCCCCCGGCCCCGTAAGTCACTATCATTAGTCTCATGAGCACCGATAACGTTTACGACCAGCTGCAGGCTTTATTGACCCGTGTCGATGGCATGCATGACCGTGTGCGCCGACTGACTGACGAAAACCGCAGCCTGCGCCAGCAGCAGGAGCAGTTGCACGCCGAGCGTTCGGCACTAATGGCCAAGAACGAGCAGGCCCGCCAACGTGTCGAAGCGATGATCGTCCGCCTGAAATCCCTGGAGCAAAATACGTGACCGCGGCTGCAGAATCTGCCCCAATCCCCGTCAAGATTCGCATTCTCGACAAGGAATTCACCGTCGGCTGCGAGCCGGACGAAAAAGCCGCTCTGCTGGAGGCCGCCGAAGCACTCGACAGCAAAATGCGCGCAATCCGCGGCGTTAACCGCATGGCTGCCATGGATCGCGTGATGCTGCTGGCGGCGCTGAATTTCGTGTCGGAGTTCCACGCCCTGCAAAAGGCCCAAAGCCGCCGCGAAACTGAACTGTCCGATGTCGTGCGCACATTGGCCGACAAACTGGATACGCTGCAGCCCGATCCGGCGGTATAATCTCCACTGGTCCTCTGCCCTAAGCGACAGTGCATGTAAACAAATGCCTTGTCCCTTAAAAACGACACCGGAATTGTCAACGTGATCCGGCGTGCATGCCTGCCCTCGAGCGGGAAGCCCAACGATCACCGCGCGCTTCCACTTGGACCCTGGGTTCAAGGTCGTTTCATTCACATCGCCTGTGGCGGTGGACTCTTTCTCTCTCACCGGCTCCGGCCCTGAGCCAAGGCATACGTCCCGATCTCACGCATGCGACAGGAACTACGAGCCGAGTTGCGCGAACGCCGCCGTTCGCTATCCCCTACCGAGCGCATCCGTGCCGCCAACGATGTGGCAGCGTCTTTGCTGTCGCTGCCGTTTGCGCCGCAGAGCGGTTACGTCGCGGGATATTGGTCCACCGATGGTGAGCTGGCTCTGCATGCATGGCTGCTGGGGCTGCCTTCGAACGTGATCCCCTGCTTGCCGGTGCTGGCCCCCGGCAAGACCTTGCGTTTTGCACCCTATTTTGCGGGCGATCCCTTGCAGCACAATCGCTTTGGCATTCCCGAGCCCGTGTACAGCGAGTCGTCACTGCTCACCGCGCAGGACATGCAACTGGTCGTGATGCCGCTCGTCGGTTTTGATGACGAAGGCAATCGCCTCGGCATGGGTGGCGGATTCTACGACCGCACCTTTGCCTTCCGCACCGCACCGGATAATGCCCCGCCCCCGCCATGGCTGGTGGGCGTCGGCTATGATGTGCAAGCTGTATCGGTCGGCACATTCAATGTGGAACCGTGGGATGTGCGCCCGGACGCCATTTGCACTCCCACGCGCCAACTGCTGGTCCGGTCCACCGCCAACTCTTTTAGTCACTGACACTACGCTGCCATGCCGAAACAATATTGGCTCATGAAATCCGAGCCCGATGCATTCTCCATTGATGATCTTGCGGCCGTAGCGCAGGAGCCCTGGAGCGGCGTGCGTAATTATCAGGCGCGCAATTCGATGCGCGACGATATGCGTGTCGGCGATGAGGTCCTGTTCTATCACTCCAATGCCAAGCCGGCCGGCATCGCAGGCTTGGCCCGAATTGCGCGCACTGCGTATCCCGATGAGACTCAGTTTGATCCGGAGTCTGATTATTACGACCCCAAGGCCACACGCGAGACACCGCGCTGGTTCATGGTCGATGTGCAGTTTGTCAGCAAGTTCTCAAAGATTCTAAGCCTTGCTGAAATCAAATCGCACGCCCACCTGTTTTCCGCAGATTTCGTACCGGTACGTAAAGGCAGCCGCCTGTCGGTGGCACCGGTCAGCGCCGAAGATTTCCGCACCGCCGTCCAACTCGCCAAATCCAAAAGGTAACTGATCATGACCGAAGCAAAACGTCTCGCCGCCGAATCCGCGCTGCAGTATGTCGAAGATGGAATGATCGTTGGCGTCGGCACCGGCTCGACTGTTGCCTATTTCATTGACGGACTGGCACGTATCAAGGACCGCATCAAGGGCACGGTCTCCTCATCGGAACAGAGCACTGAGAAACTGCGGGCCCACGGCATCGAAGTGTTCGACTTGAACAGCGTCGGTCAACTCTCGCTATATGTCGATGGCGCCGACGAATGCGATCCGCAGCGCAATCTGATCAAGGGTGGTGGCGCCGCACTGACGCGCGAGAAAGTCATTGCGCAAGCCAGCGAGAAATTTGTCTGCATCGTCGACCCCTCCAAGCAAGTTGAGCACCTGGGCGCATTCCCCTTGCCTGTCGAAGTGATCCCCATGGCTCGCTCACTCGTGGCTCGCGAACTGGTTCGCCTCACCGGCGGCCAACCCGTCTGGCGCATGAAAGATGAGGCCACTGCGGTGGTGACCGATAACGGCAATCACATTCTGGATTTGCATGGCCTGCGCATTGCCGACCCCGCTGCGTTGGAAACCAAGCTCAATCAGATTCCGGGTGTCGTCACTGTCGGTCTGTTTGCATTGCGTCCTGCCGATATTCTGATCGTCGGCAAGTAAGTAAAAGTAGGTAGCGCCCGGGCCGATCCGCGTTTTGCTACTTCACTTCAGTAGCGCAATGTCGGACACAATCGAGCGCAGTCCAAGCGCATAACGCGAGTAGCGGCCGGACATGGCCTCACGCGCGACCGCACCAATCCGTTTAATCGGATTGCGCGACAGATGGCCGCGATGATGCGCATGAATCCGACGTTGCTCCAGTTCATGACGCCAACGCGGCTCCACGCCCTGCAGTAAATTGCTGTTGTGCAGCAGACGTTGCAGCCGCAATGCCAAGCTTCGTTGAGAATCACGACGCAGGCCATTGGCTGTCCAGAAATTACCGGCCGTAGGCGCCGCCATTCCGATCGCATTCTCGCCGTGCTGCCGGTAATCGATCAGTTTTTCGTCGAGGGCATCAATCTCAAACCGATTACCCAGGGCCAGTACAAACGCCAGCCACTCATCGTGCACCCAGCCCGAAGGGATCGGCAACACGTCGGCCAATACTTCACGTCGCACCGCCATAGTGGCGCCGGTCACCAAAGTTCGCTGCAATAACAGGTCGGCCGTCTCACCGCGATGAATCCGCCTCAACTCCTGGCCTGAGACCCCGACGCCATCGAACAGCGTAAACCCGAGCTCGGTACCGGCCGCATCCACTAAGCGTGCATTGGTAAACAGCAGTCCCAGACGCGAACGTGCCGAGAACTCCTGCATCATCCGCTCGATCTTATGGGGCTGCCACACATCGTCCTGATCACAGAGAAAGACGACATCGGTGGTGACTTTACGCAACAGGCGCTCAAAGTTGGTACGGTAACCGACATTGTCGAAACCGCGTTCCATTTCAACCTGCACGCCGCGCGATATGAACCTGGACTCGTACACTTCAAGCAGTCGCCACGTGGCTTCGTCATCGGTCGAGGCATCATCGCGCACCAGCAACTGATCCGGCAAACGCGTCTGACTCAGCAGACTGTCGAGCTGCGCGCGCAGAAAACGGGAGCCGTTATATGTAGCAAGCACGACGGACGTACTGAGATTGTCACTTTTCACTGCCGTGTTGCGTTCCGTACGTTCCATTTGTATGCCAAGAGGATAACGTAAACCGAGCCTGATTACAGGGCTAAAAACGAAAAAGCCCCCGATCGCACTAGCGATCGGGGGTTTCCGAATAAATGTCCAGCGATGACCTACTCTCACATGGCAAAGCCACACTACCATCGGCGCAAGAGCGTTTCACTTCCGAGTTCGGGATGGGATCGGGTGGTTCCACTCTGCTATTGTCACTGGACAAAGCTTGATTGACGGACGCGAGCAGCCGGTTGCGCTCTTGCGCACCCACGGTGCCGTGTTGCGTCCCGTCAAAAGGGGTTGGAATGTAGCGTTCGTTTTGGACCTTGCTGCGCACGCGTCGCGAGCCAAGGCCACTTGAGGTTATATGGTCAAGCCACACGGATCATTAGTATCAGTTAGCTCAATACATTGCTGCACTTACACACCTGACCTATCAACCACCTGGTCTTGATGGTTCCTTAAGGGGAGTCAAGCTCCCGGGAGATCTCATCTTGAGGCGCGCTTCCCGCTTAGATGCTTTCAGCGGTTATCGCTTCCGAACATAGCTACCCGGCAGTGCCACTGGCGTGACAACCGGAACACCAGAGGTTCGTCCACTCCGGTCCTCTCGTACTAGGAGCAGCCCCTCTCAAATCTCCAACGCCCATGGCAGATAGGGACCGAACTGTCTCACGACGTTCTGAACCCAGCTCGCGTACCACTTTAAATGGCGAACAGCCATACCCTTGGGAGCGTCTTCAGCCCCAGGATGTGATGAGCCGACATCGAGGTGCCAAACACCGCCGTCGATATGAACTCTTGGGCGGTATCAGCCTGTTATCCCCGGAGTACCTTTTATCCGTTGAGCGATGGCCCTTCCATACAGAACCACCGGATCACTAAGTCCTAGTTTCCTACCTGCTTGATCCGTCGATCTTGCAGTCAAGCACGCTTATGCCTTTGCACACAGTGCGCGATGTCCGACCGCGCTGAGCGTACCTTCGAGCTCCTCCGTTACTCTTTGGGAGGAGACCGCCCCAGTCAAACTACCCACCATACACGGTCCCTGATCCGGATTACGGACCTAGGTTAGAACGTCAAGCACGACAGGGTGGTATTTCAAGGATGGCTCCACACCGGCTGGCGCCGATGCTTCAAAGCCTCCCACCTATCCTACACAGACGAACTCAACGTTCAGTGTAAAGCTATAGTAAAGGTTCACGGGGTCTTTCCGTCTTGCCACGGGAACGCTGCATCTTCACAGCGATTTCAATTTCACTGAGTCTCGGGTGGAGACAGCGCCGCTGTCGTTACGCCATTCGTGCAGGTCGGAACTTACCCGACAAGGAATTTCGCTACCTTAGGACCGTTATAGTTACGGCCGCCGTTTACTGGGGCTTCGATCAAGAGCTTCGCTTACGCTAACCCCATCAATTAACCTTCCAGCACCGGGCAGGCGTCACACCCTATACGTCCACTTTCGTGTTTGCAGAGTGCTGTGTTTTTGATAAACAGTCGCAGCGGCCTAGTTTCTGCGACCCCCGAACGCTATGACCCGCATGGGCCACGCTCAGGGGTGTACCTTCTCCCGAAGTTACGGTACCAATTTGCCTAGTTCCTTCACCCGAGTTCTCTCAAGCGCCTGAGAATTCTCATCCTGCCCACCTGTGTCGGTTTACGGTACGGTCTGCGTAAGCTGAAGCTTAGGAGCTTTTCCTGGAAGCGTGGTATTAGTCACTTCGCTCATAAGAGCTCGTCTCGGTGCTCGGAGTTAAAGGAACCCGGATTTGCCTAAGTTCCACTCCTACCGCCTTTCCCCGGGACAACCAACGCCCGGTAGACCTAACCTTCTCCGTCCCTCCATCGCACTTACGCGAGGTGCTGGAATATTAACCAGCTTCCCATCGACTACGCATTTCTGCCTCGCCTTAGGGGCCGACTCACCCTGCGTCGATTAACGTTGCGCAAGGAAACCTTGGGCTTTCGGCGTGCGGGCTTTTCACCCGCATTATCGTTACTCATGTCAGCATTCGCACTTCCGATACCTCCAGCAAGCTTCTCAACTCACCTTCATCGGCTTACGGAACGCTCCTCTACCGCGCATACTAAAAGTATGCACCCCAAGCTTCGGTTCAATGCTTAGCCCCGTTAAATCTTCCCCGCAGACCGACTCGACCAGTGAGCTATTACGCTTTCTTTAAAGGGTGGCTGCTTCTAAGCCAACCTCCTGGCTGTCTGTGCCTTTCCACATGGTTTTCCACTTAGCACTGAATTTGGGACCTTAGCTGTGGGTCTGGGTTGTTTCCCTTTTCACGACGGACGTTAGCACCCGCCGTGTGTCTCCCGTACAGTCCGTCTTGGTATTCGGAGTTTGCAATGGTTTGGTAAGTCGCAATGACCCCCTAGCCATAACAGTGCTCTACCCCCAAGAGGATACATACGAGGCGCTACCTAAATAGCTTTCGAGGAGAACCAGCTATCTCCGGGTTCGATTAGCTTTTCACTCCTAATCACACCTCATCCCCGACCTTTGCAACGGGCGTGGGTTCGGGCCTCCAGTACCTGTTACGGTACCTTCACCCTGGGCATGACTAGATCACCCGGTTTCGGGTCTACAGCCCGCGACTATGCGCCCTATTCAGACTCGGTTTCCCTTCGCCTCCCCTATACGGTTAAGCTTGCCACGAACTGTAAGTCGCTGACCCATTATACAAAAGGTACGCAGTCACCGAACAAGTCGGCTCCTACTGCTTGTACGCACACGGTTTCAGGATCTATTTCACTCCCCTCTCCGGGGTT
>NZ_JAZHBO010000001.1:210000-467500 GCF_036541335.1 Aquilutibacter rugosus
CGGCAAGATCATTGGTGGCGGCATGCCTGTGGGCGCTTACGGCGGTCGTCGCGACCTGATGAAACAGATTGCGCCGGCAGGCCCGATCTATCAGGCCGGCACGCTAAGCGGTAACCCGGTTGCAATGGCAGCCGGTCTGGCGACTCTGAAACTGATCCAACGCCCGGGCTTCCATAGTGAACTGCTGGATAAGACCAACTACCTGTGCGACGGACTGGAGCAGGCCGCTAAGGACGCTAACATCGCCTTCCACACGACGCGCGTGCCGGCCATGTTCGGGCTGTATTTCCGCGAAGGCCCGGTCGAATCCTTCGCCGATGCCCTGCAGTCGGATGCAGCGCGTTACGGACGCTTTTTCCACGTGATGCTCGATCAGGGCGTGTTCCTTGCACCGTCTGCCTTTGAGGCCGCGTTTATGTCCATTGAACACAGCAAGGACTTGCTGGATCAGACGATTGCAGCCGCCAGGGCGGCCTTTGCGTCACTGCAAAGCGCGTAACGCGGATTCCAGTCGGGTCAGACCCTCGGCGATGTCGGCATCGCCAATGTTCAAAGCCGGGACAAAACGCAACACATCGGGGCCTGCTTGCAATGCGAGCAGGCCTTTTTCCATGCAGGCATCTAAGATTTCCGAAGCGCGACCCGACCACGCCTGCGACAATTGCGCGCCCAACATCAGACCTTGGCCGCGAATCTCGGTGAAGCAGCCAATGCGTGCATTGATCGCCTGCAGACCGTCGACCAGAGCATTGGACTGTCGCGTCACGTTGGCCAGCAACGAAGGATCAGCCAGCATTTCCAGGGCTTTCAGGGCCACCGCGCTAGCCAAGGGATTGCCGCCAAACGTGCTGCCATGCGCGCCGACCGCCATGCAGTTGGCTGCCTGTTCGGTACACAACATGGCACCGATCGGAATGCCGGCGCCCAGGGCCTTAGCCAAGGTCACGACGTCGGGCTTTACTCCGCTTTGCTCCCACGCAAATAAAGTACCGGTGCGACCCATGCCGCATTGGACTTCGTCAAACATCAGCAGCGCACGCGTGTTATCACACAAATCGCGAAGGCCACGCAGGAACTCGGGCGTTGCGGGCGTGACACCGCCCTCGCCCTGGACCGGTTCCACCAGGATGGCGCACACATCGCCACGCGCCATGCGTGCGCGGACCGCTGCGAGATCATTGAACGGCAGATAGTCAAAGCCACCGGGCAGCGGCTCGAACGTCGCCCGATATTTGGG
Source organism: Aquilutibacter rugosus (assembly GCF_036541335.1). Classification (NCBI taxonomy): domain Bacteria; kingdom Pseudomonadati; phylum Pseudomonadota; class Gammaproteobacteria; order Lysobacterales; family Lysobacteraceae; genus Aquilutibacter; species Aquilutibacter rugosus. The sequence continues at coordinate 211,238 of NZ_JAZHBO010000001.1, forward strand.
CTGGCCGCCGGCTGTCACAGTAGCCATTGTGCGGCCGTGAAAGCTGTTGTCGAATGTCAGAATGGTGCGATGAGATTCGTCACGACCTTGCGACGACGCATAACGACGCGCCAACTTGATGGCGGCCTCGTTGGCCTCGGCGCCGGAGCTGCACAGGAATGCGCGCGAGGCAAAGCCTGAATGCTCAACCAGGGCCTGCGCTAGACGCAACGGCGGCTCGCTGACAAACACATTGCTGGTGTGCCAGAGTTTGTCGGCCTGTTGCATCAGAGCCTGACGCAATTGCGGATTGGCATGCCCTAAGGCTGTCACGGCAATGCCGGCAGCCAGATCGACGTATTCGCGACCCTCCCGATCCCAGACGCGCGAGCCCTCGCCACGCTCCAGCACGGCTTGGCGTGGTGCGTAAACAGGCAAATAGTAACGGTCGGCCAACTCGCGAATCGAGCGACTATCGGACATGACAAAACTCCGGAATCCGAACACGGTACCCCAGCGGTACCCACGCAACAGTCTAACGGACTGCGCCGCGCCCTTTATAATCGGTGCATGAATTCCAGTTGGCTGGAATCCACCATTGCGTGGATCACCGCACATCCCAATGCTGCCGGTTTCGCAATCTTTCTGGTTGCGTTCCTTGACTCGATGATCCTTGCGGGCATTGTCGTGCCGGCGCTGCCGTTGCTGATCGCCATCGGCACCATTGTCGGCATGGGGCACATCGATCCGCTGTACGCCATTGTTAGCGCCGCGCTGGGCGCTGTCGCAGGCGATGGCCTGAGCTACTGGGTGGGGCGACGCTGGGGCCACAGTCTGCTGCAGATCTGGCCGTTCAATAAATACCCGGGTCTAATCATCAAGGCCGAAACCCTGTTCAAACGGCGCGGCGTGTCCAGCATCATCATTGCGCGATTCGTCGGCGCCATTCGGCCGTTCGTGCCGGCCATTGCAGGGATGTCGCGGATGCCAGTGCGGCGCTATCTGCCGATCAATCTGTTTGCTGCACTGACCTGGGCTGCCCTGTTTCTGCTGCCGGGCATGTTGCTGGGCGCGTCATACAACATCGTGGCGGCGGTAGCCGATCGGCTCGCCATTGTCGTCGGAGGCCTGCTACTGACCACCGGCATGGCAGTGGCTACGGTGTATTACGCCTGGAAATGGTCGGCGCACAATGCCGACTTCCAACTGGCGCGCCTGCTGGCATGGAGCAAACGGCATCCTTTACTGGGCCGCTTTGCTCAGGGTGTAGTGGATCCGAACCGACCGGAATCGCCTTCGCTACTGATACTCGGGGTGTGTCTGCTGCTGCTGGGCTGGGCATGGTTTGCATTGCTTGCCGTGCTGCTGGCCAATGGCGGCGCATTGGGCATTGATCACGCGATCTATGACTTCCTGTGGGGCTTGCGCAATCCGCTGGCCGACCGGCTGATGGCTCCGCTGGCCACACTGGGTGATGCACAGGTCATGGGCCCCGCGCTGCTGGTTGGACTGCTGTATCTGGCCTGGCGCAAGCGTTGGAAGGCCGTCACGCATTGGCTCATTGCCATTGGCTTCGGTGTGGTGCTGACCTACTTGCTTGCGGCGGCCATTGATTTTCCGGCACCACCGGCGGCAACGCAGGAGTTCAGCTTTCCGGCCGTGTCAATTACGATGTCCACCATTGTGCTGAGTTTCTTTGCAGTGCTGATTTCGCGCGAATTTCCGCGCAAATCGCGGGTGTGGCCGTACCTGTTAGCGGGACTGATTGTGACATTGACCGCTGCCGGTCGTCTGTATCTTGGCATGCATTGGTTTAGCGATCTCGTTGGCAGCATGCTGCTCGGTCTGACCTGGGTCATGGTGGTAGGGATTGCGTATCGCTCGCACCATACACGCGGCTTCTGGATGCGCCCGATTGCACTGGTGTTCTACGTGACGATGCTCGGCGCCGCGATCTGGCATTTGCCGCGCGCGTCCGAACCGTTGCTGCAGCGCCTGGCTGCCAATCAGCCGACTCGGAACATGGCATCGGCATATTGGTTGGATCAGGGCTGGAGCGAATTGCCTGGTCGCCGTAACGAAGCCGATGCACGCAGCCGCTGGGATTTGAACTTGCAGGTGGCCGGCTCGGATCTGACGTTGCGTCGCACGCTAGAGGGTCACGGCTTTGTCTCGCAGCCGGCGGCTACATGGATTGACGTGGTGACTTCGCTCAACACGGGCGAAAGTCCCTTCGGCCATAAGGTGCTGCCGGCTAGCTTTGAAAGCCATCCGGAAACGTTGCTGATGGTGCGTGATGTGCCCGACGGGACGCGCGAAGTGGTGCGTCTGTGGCCATCGGGTGTGATCCTGGACGGCCGCACGCCGCTTTGGATCGGCAATGTTCAGACCATGCGTTACGACGAGCCTTACGGTGCTTTGGGTCTATGGCGACCGGTTGCCGATAGCGAGGCGGCATATACCTACGTGCTCGAGGCGCTGCAGTCCAAACAGGCGCAGCAAAGCGTGCACCCGCAAACGGGGCGCACGGTACTGCGTCTGGATTTAAGTCAGAACCAATAAGGTTTTTGGGCTTAGCCCAGCGACACCCAGGCGGCGTGGAAACGGCGCGGCGCGGCATCGAAACCGCCATTGGACATAAAGACCACATGGTCCCCGGGGCGCACGGTTTCGGTCAGGACCGACAGCAGCTCATCGACATCAGCAACAGTACGTCCGTGATGTTTGAGCGAGGAAACGACCTTGCCCGCATCCCAGGCCAGCTCGGGTCGATGCAGGAACACGACTTCGTCAGCATCATCGAGTGAAGGAGCGAGCGCATCGGCATGCGCGCCAAGACGCATGGAGTTGCTGCGCGGTTCCATTGCCACCACAATGCGAGCATTACCGACCTTGGCCCGCAAACCCGCGAGCGTCGTAGCAATAGCCGTCGGGTGATGTGCGAAATCATCGTAAACCGTGACGTCGTTGTGCTGACCCACAATCTCCAGACGGCGCTTGACGCTGGAAAACCCCGCTAAGGCCGGCAACGCCAAGGCCAGTTCGGCATTGACGGCATTAGCCGCCGCAATCGCTGCGAGTGCATTCATGACATTGTGACGGCCAAGCAGCGGCCACTCGACGGTGCAGACTTCAGCACCCTCATGCAACACCGCGAAGGCCGATCCGTCGGCAGCAAGCAGACGGGCGGACCAGGTAAACGGCTTGCCATCGGCGCTGGTCGATTCATCGAGACCAAAGGTTTCGACGGGAGTCCAGGCGCCCATGTCGAGCACTTCGCGCAGGTGACGGTCCTCGCCATTGACGATCAGGCGGCCACGTTGCGGCACGGTACGTACCAGATGATGGAACTGCCGCTGGATCTGGCCGACATTGTCAAAGATGTCCGCGTGGTCGAATTCGAGATTGTTGAGGATTGCAACCAGCGGACGGTAGTGCACAAACTTGGAACGCTTATCGAAAAACGCCGTGTCGTATTCATCGGCCTCGACGACAAACGCGCGGCCTTTGCCGACGCGAGCCGACGTACCGAAATCCTCGGCGACGCCACCGACCAGGAAGCCCGGCTCCAGGCCGGCAGCCTGCAGCAGATAGGTCAGGATCGAAGTGGTGGTGGTCTTGCCGTGCGTACCGGCCACGGCCAGCGTATCGCGACCGGGCAGTACGTTTTCGGACAGCCACTGCGCACCCGAAATGTACTTGCGGCCTTTGTTGAGCACATCTTCGACTGCGAGGTTGCCGCGCGAGAGCGCATTGCCGATCACGATTTCATCGGCATCGGCAGCAATATGCGCCGGATCGTAACCCTGATGCAAGCGAATCTGCAGCGACTCAAGCTGCGTGGACATCGGCGGATAGATGGCCTGGTCACTGCCCTCGACGGTGTGGCCCAACTCGCGAGCCAAGGCCGCCACGCCGCCCATAAATGTACCGGCGATGCCGAGAATATGCAGATTCATGGTGCGATTCAGCCGACTTTAGACTCGCTATCAATAGCGGTCAGGATGCGATTGAACACCTCATCAAGCTCGCCAACGCCATCGACGATGTTGAGTTGACCGTTGGTGCGGTAGTAGTCAATGACCGGTGCGGTCTGCGAATCGTAAATCTCAAGACGCTTACGGACCGATTCCGGATTGTCATCGGCACGGCCCTCGGCTGCGGCACGACCGGCAATGCGGTCGATCAGCAAATCGGTCGGCACTTCGAGCTGGACGGCGTAATCCATCGGCTGCTTGATGCGAGCCAGCAAGGTGTTCAACGCATCGGCTTGCGCCAGGTTGCGCGGATAACCATCGAGAATGAAGCCGTCCTTGCAGTCATCGCGTTGCAGGCGATCTTCGAGCATACCGAGCAGAATGGCATCGCTCACCAGTTCACCGCGGGCCATGACCTCTTTGGCCTCAAGACCCAGCTTGGTGCCGGCGGCAACCTCACCACGCAACAGATCGCCTGTGGAAATATGCGGAATCTGCAGATAATCCTTGAGCTTTGCAGCTTGCGTGCCTTTGCCCGAACCCGGTGCACCCAACAGAACCAAACGCATTGACGTCTCCAACAACTAGAAATGGCTGGGCACAAAAATGGCGCCCGAAGACGCCATTTTATCAACATATTGAGACTTTACCCGCAGCTCCCGATGACATCGACTGCGACGGCATAGGCCGGGCGGGTGCGCTTGGGATCATTGGCAGTCCAGGCCTTCTGCGCTTTTTCCTGCAAATACACGCGAGCACGACCCTGCGCATCGAGTTTATACGGAGCGTTATTGACCTTTAGACGCCAGACCGACAACGTCGCCAGCTGAGAAGGGCACGCAGCGTTCGGAACCTTGACGAGATCATTCAGGACCCAGCGGGGGTCAGACTCGGGTTTGACCTTATCGGCACTCACAAGCTCTGCACGCGCCACACAGCGAGGCGAGGTCTTGCTGACTTGCATCGTGTAGGGCTTGTCGGGAATGCCCGTGAATTGTCCGGAGATGCGCGCACAGGCCTCCGGAATCGTCCGCAAGGTGTGGGCCTTACCGACGGCCTGCGGCGTGCCCGTGTCACGCGTGATTTCGGGTGTGGCGGCCAGCGCCACCGACACCGGTAATACTATCGCCAGAAATAAGGGAATTCGAAGGGCCATTGAGCGCCGCTCCTTGACTTGTCTAAACCAGATCTCAGCCTGCCTGAAATGGGCTGAACCGCAGCCAATTACCCGCTAACATGGCGGCTTGGGGCCCGAGTGGTACCATAACATCCGGGCCGCGGCGCTGCCGTGGCATGCACTTTTCGCTAATCAATCAATGGGAGTCACCATGGGTCTCGAAGCCGTCTCGGCCGGCAAAAACGCGCCGGAAGAAGTCAACGTCATTATTGAAATCGCCAAGGATTCCGAACCCGTCAAGTACGAAGTGGACAAGGATTCCAGCGTACTGTGGGTGGACCGCGTGCTGTCCACAGCCATGCACTACCCCGCTAACTACGGTTACGTGCCCAATACGTTGTGTGGCGATGGCGACCCGGCCGACGTGCTGGTGCTGATGCCGCATCCGGTGGTGCCGGGGTCGGTAATCAAGGCGCGACCGATCGGTTACCTGAAAATGTCCGACGAAGCCGGCAGCGACGAAAAGCTGATCGCCGTGCCGAACGCCAAGATTTTCCCGGCTTACGCCGACATCACCGATCTGGATCAGGCTCCCAAGTGGATGCTGGACCAAATCGCCCACTTTTTTGAACACTACAAAGATCTGGAAAAGGGCAAGTGGGTCAAGATCGACGGTTGGGGCAACGCTGAAGAAGCCCGCGCCGTGCTGGTTGATGCCGTCGCCCGTTACGAAGGCAAGATCAAGTAATACCGGCGACTTTCGCTAGTTCCGCTTAATCCAGGCGGCCATCGCATCGATCACTTCCGGTGCGACGGCCCGCTTGGCCTTGTAATCATCCATGCCGCGCTTGTCCTCGGTTTTCAGGCCGAGATGATTGATCCCCGGCAGTTCGACAAAACGGATTCGTGCGGGTGACTTGGCAGCCAGCTGCTGCAATCCCATCCAATCTGCGCGCGTGACCTGAAAATCAGCAGTTCCCTGCAGGAACAGTACCGGTTGCCTGACGCCCTGCAGTTCCTTTAACGGATCGACCGCGTCTACGCTGCGCCAGTAGCTCAACGGCAAGCCGAACACCGGGCTCATGTCCTTGCTGTCGCTGTCCCGAATCCGCGCAATGCCATCGCGAATCATCGCCATGTGCTGCTGCCCCTGCGGCGTGCCCACCTGATCGGCCAGCAAGTACTCGTTCTGATGCGGGAGCACGTCAATCAGCTTGACCCCCGGTGCTGCCAGACCGATACCGCCACGCAACCACGGCGTGCGGGCCAGGATTCGCGGCAACACCAGCCCACCCTGACTATGCCCCAGCACGAACACGCGCTTGGGATCGATCTGCTTTGAATCGCGCAGCCACGTTGCTGCGGCGATGGCATCGTCAGTTGATTCCTGATCAATCGTCAGCGTGGTGACGTCAATCGTCTTGCCATAGGTCCGGGTGCGCTTGTCGTATGCCAGGACGGCAATGCCCTGCTTGGCCAGTCCGTTGGCGATATCCAGAAACGGACGGTTCAGGCCCATCGTTTCGTAACGGTCCTGCGGGCCGGAGCCATGGACCAGTACGATGGCAGGCGGATTGCTGACACCCTTGGGCAGAAATATCGTGCCTTGTATCGAAGGCCCCTCCGGCGCCGCAAAGCTGATCTCCTGCTGCGAGACCGCGGGATCCACTGTAACTGCAGCAGGCTCCTGGTAGGGTTTGAGCCAAAGGCCGGAGATCTGACCGTTTGCGTCCCAAATGACCTGCAGCACAAATTTAGCGCGCTCAAAGCTTAGCAATGCGTTTTGTTCGGTCTTGTTGTTATCTGACACCAACGGTTCGACTTTCAGCAAACGTCCGCCGTGCTGACTGACCTGAGTCCAAGCGGTTGCCAACTGCTCGGCGCTGACTTGCGTTGCCATGGCCGGCGCGAATGCCGTGTGCAAATCCTGCGTGCGCCCGGACTGCAAAGCCTCAGCCACCCTCTGCACGTTACGGAATTCAGCTACGGGGTTCGGCGCTGCACGCGCAGGAAGGGCGAACAGACCAAAACTCACCGCGACACTGGCCAATAGGTACCGCATTTTCATCTGCGCTGCTCCGGTGTTGTATTTGTCGTTGCGTTCTGCGAATTGGAGCCGTGCTCACGGGCGTCAGACGTAATGCCGTGCATGGTGAGGCTCAGGAAACGGGACACGATGACGCCCAAATAGCCGACGCCGAAAATCTGCTCGAAAATTGCGAGCAGTCGAGCATACGGACTGATTGGCAGAATATCACCGATGCCCGTGGCCGACAGATTGGTAAAGCTTAGAAACGCCAGCTCAATCCATGTGCGCGGCGTGCCAGGCTCGCGTAATCCGGTGAACGCCTGCGGATCAAAATGCTGAAGTGCGATGTAGGCATACGTAAAGGCCCAGCCTAGAAGCGTAAACGTGGCGCCGGCAGCGAACATCTCATCGAGCGTTACATGGTGATCGGACAGCATGTAATAGACCAGCACGCCGGCCGTGTAGAGATACAGCAAGCCCTCAAAGAGCATGCCATAGGCCAACAGGAACCGATACGGCGGGAACAGAGAGGCCAAAGTCGTGGCCAACGCCAGGACACCCAAAAGGATGGCAACCGCATTGACCGCCTGACTGCGGATCACTACAACCACTGCAACCAGCATGGAAATCACACTGAAGACGGCCAGCGCAATGCGGCTAGCAAACACATCGTGCAGGGACGGCAGCATAATCAGCCCCAGAATCTGTACGGCCAACAGCAAGGCCGCAGGATGCCGGCGGAAAAAAGAAATCTGGGTCGGAATACCGGGGTTCACAAACGACAAGGCCCATCGAACTCGATGGGCCCAGTCTAGCAAAGCTAGGGTTCAGACCGTGCGATAGATTTCGGCGCCCTGCTCGTTGAACACTTTGGATTGCTCCTGCATGCCCTTTTCCAGCGCGTCCTGCTCAGACATGCCATGTTCCGCGGCGAAATCGCGCACATCTTGCGTGATCTTCATGGAACAGAAGTGCGGGCCGCACATCGAACAGAAATGGGCCGACTTGTGCGCATCCTTGGGCAGGGTTTCGTCGTGGTACTCGCGAGCGCGTTCTGGATCCAGCCCCAGATTGAACTGATCTTCCCAGCGGAATTCAAAGCGTGCCTTGCTCATGGCGTTGTCACGCGCTTGAGCGCCGGGATGACCCTTGGCCAGATCGGCTGCGTGCGCGGCAATCTTGTAGGCGATGAGACCTTCCCGCACGTCTTCCTTGTTGGGCAAGCCCAGATGTTCCTTGGGTGTGACATAGCAGAGCATGGCGGTACCGAACCAGCCAATCATGGCTGCACCGATCGCCGAGGTGATGTGGTCGTAGCCCGGTGCGATGTCGGTGGTCAGCGGGCCGAGCGTATAAAACGGCGCCTCGCCGCATTCGCGCAGTTGTTTGTCCATGTTTTCCTTGATCAGCTGCATCGGCACGTGGCCGGGGCCTTCGATCATGGTCTGGACATCGTGTTTCCAGGCGATTTGCGTCAGCTCGCCCAGCGTTTCGAGTTCGCCGAACTGCGCGGCATCGTTGGCATCGGCAATGGAGCCCGGGCGCAGGCCGTCACCCAGCGAGAACGAGACATCGTAGGCCTTCATGATTTCGCAGATCTCTTCGAAATGCGTATACAGGAAGTTCTCCTTGTGATGCGACAGACACCACTTGGCCATGATCGAGCCGCCACGCGAGACGATACCGGTGACGCGCTTGGCCGTCAGCGGCACATATCGCAACAACACGCCGGCATGGATCGTAAAGTAATCGACGCCCTGCTCGGCCTGTTCAATCAGCGTGTCGCGGAACAGTTCCCAGGTCAGGTCCTCGGCTCGGCCATCCACCTTTTCCAGTGCCTGATAGATTGGCACGGTACCGATTGGCACCGGCGAATTGCGCAGGATCCATTCGCGCGTTTCGTGGATGTGCTTGCCGGTGGACAGATCCATCACGGTGTCACCACCCCAACGAATGCTGTACACCATCTTTTCGACTTCTTCGGCAATGCCGGAGGAGATGGCGCTGTTGCCGATATTGGCATTCACCTTGGTCAGAAAGTTGCGACCGATGATCATCGGCTCGAGTTCCGGGTGATTGATATTGGCAGGAATAATGGCGCGGCCGCGGGCCACTTCGTCACGGACAAACTCGGCGGTGATGCGCGAAGGCAGATTGGCGCCGAAGTGTTCACCGGCATGCTGATTCAGCAAGTGAGCTTCACGGATTTCGTCGATGCGCTGGTTCTCGCGGATGGCAATGTATTCCATCTCGGGCGTGATGATGCCGCGGCGGGCGTAGTGCATCTGAGTGACGTTGGAGCCGGCCTTGGCCTTACGCGGCAACACGCGATTAGGAAAGCGGATCGCATCCAGCTTGGGATCGTTCTCACGGGCGCGACCAAACTCCGACGTGAGACCGGTCAGCGGCTCGGTGTCACCGCGCTCTTCGATCCAGCGATGGCGAATCGGCGCGAGACCTTTGACCAAATCGATTTGCGCATTACCGTCGGTATAAATACCGGAGGTGTCATAGACCGTCAGCGGCGCATTGTTCTCGCCGCCGAACAGTGTGGGAGTGGTACTCAGGCCGATTTCACGCATCGGCACGCGCAGATCCTCACGCGAACCTTGCACATAGACCTTACGGGAACCCGGAATCGGACGGGTTACATCGGACGACAGTTGTTCGGCCTGCTGCAGCAGGTCCTTGGAAACAGCATTCATGGGCATTGCACCTTGGTTGCGCAGCTCCCTCCGGCGGTCTCAACCACGTCAGGTTCAAAGGGTTTTTCTCAACCTCGCGGCCGGGATGGACGCGCGCAGGTACCCCCGCTGCCCGCCTATTGTCGCATTAAGGATGTAGTGGTGCATGGATCTCCGGATACATGCAGAGAGTCGAGAAAACGGTACGGGGAGCTGAACCTGTATTGCGGATCCGGCAGGTATTTCTCCAGGGCTCGTAGTTCGTGCGATATGAGTTGATGATACGCCCAGCCGAACGAAGACAGGGCGATTGACGATCCGCTGCCGACTAGTTCTGTCGCTTGACCTTGAACCAGGCGGCGTACAGCGCCGGCAGGAAGAACAGCGTGAGCAAGGTGGCAACCAGCAGGCCACCCATGATGGCGGTGGCCATCGGGCCAAAGAACACCGAACGCGACAGCGGAATCATCGCCAGAATGGCGGCCAGTGCCGTCAGCGCAATCGGCCGCAGGCGACGTACTGTGGACTCGACAATGGCATCAAACGGCTTGAGTCCGGCGGCGCGATCCTGTTCGATCTGATCAATCAGGATCACGGAGTTACGCATGATCATGCCGGCCAGCGCAATGGTGCCGAGCATGGCCACGAAACCAAACGGCACACGGAACACCAGCAGAAACAAGGTCACGCCGATCAGGCCCAGCGGAGCCGTCAGCAGCACCATAAAGGAGCGGGAGAATGAGCGTAGCTGAATCATCAGCAGGGTGAACACTGCAAACAGGAACAGCGGCACACCGACCTTGATCGAGTCCTGACCGCGACCCGAATCCTCGACCGTGCCGCCGATATCAATGTGATACCCGTAAGGCAGGGATTCGCGCAGCGGATTCACCGTCTTGAGAATGTTATTGACAGCGGTGACAGCGGCTTCGCCATCTTTCAGATCGGCGCGCACCGTGACGGTGGGCTCGCGGTTGCGATGCCAAATGATGCCGTCGACAAACTCTTCGCGCACATCAGCGATTTGCGAGACCGGTACGGACTTGCCGGAGGTGGTCGGGACCATCAGCGAGCCGATGGCGGCCACGTCCAGTCGCTGATCTGCAGGCGCGCGCAGGTTGACCTGGATCAGCTGATTGCCTTCGCGGAAGGTCGTCAGTTCGGCGCCGCTGATGGTCGAATACAGGAACTGCGAAAGCATCTGCGAGCTCACGCCCAAGGCACGCGCACGGTTCTGATCGATCTCCAGACGGATGGCCTTGGTCGGCTCATCCCAGTCGTAGTTGACATTAGTGACACCGGGATACTGCTCGACCTTGGCGCGGACCTGCGCTGCAATGCCTCGAACCTGATCGATGTGCTCACCGCCAACCCGAATCTGCACGGGATATCCGACCGGCGGGCCATTCTCCAGACGCGTGACGCGCATCTGCAGTTCCGGGAATTTCGGCACCACGTCGCGGATCATCCACTCGCGAATCGACTCGCGCGATTCAACATTCTTAGGCGTAATCAGGAACTGCGCGAAATTAGCCGCCGGCAATTGCTGATCCAAGGGCAGATAGAAGCGCGGCGCACCGGTGCCGACATACGACGAGAACGAGGCAATGTCCTTGCGACTGGCCAGAATCTTTTCGAGTTTTTCAGTTTCTGCCGCGGTGGCTTTGAGCGATGAGCCTTCGGCCAGTTCCAGATCGACCATCAGTTCCGGTCGCACCGAATCAGGGAAGAACTGCTGCGGCACAAAGCGGAACAGCAGGACCGAAGCGACAAATGCAGCGACCGTACCGGCAATTACCGTGCGGCGATGATCGACGCACCACGCAACCCAGCCGCGAAAACGCTTGTAGAACGGCGTCTGATGCGGATCGTGGGCAGGACCGTCGTGCTTGCCCTCTTTCAGAAGCTTGTCGCCCAGATACGGAATGAAGGCAACCGCGCCAACCCATGACACCAGCAACGCGATGGTCACGACCTCGAACAGCGAGCGCGTGTATTCACCGACCGACGACTTGGCCAGACCAATGGGCAGGAATCCCGCGGCCGTGATGAGGGTGCCCGTCAGCATCGGGAAGGCTGTACTCTCCCAGGCAAAGGCCGCGGCCTTGAGTCGGCTATAGCCCTCTTCGAGTTTGATCGCCATCATTTCGACAGCGATGATCGCATCGTCCACCAGCAAGCCTAACGCCAGGACTAGCGCGCCGAGCGAAATCTTATGCAGCCCTACGCCGACGATGTCCATGACCAGGAACGTCATCGCCAGCACCAGCGGAATCGACAGCGCCACTACCAGACCCGTGCGCAGGCCCAGCGAGAAGAAACTCACTAGCAGCACAATCACCACGGCCTCGGTGAGGACGCGCATGAACTCGCTGACGGACTCATCAACGGCGGCCGGCTGATCGGTCACGCGATCCAGACTCACGCCAACGGGCAAGCTCTTTTGAATGTCAGCGAAAGTGGCATCGAGATTCTTGCCCAACTCGAGAATGTCGCCGCCATCTTTCATGGCCACACCAATACCGATCGCATCCTGACCGTTGAACCGCATCCGCGGCGCCGAAGGATCGGCAAAGCCGCGACTCACTTCGGCTACGTCGCCTAGACGAAACGTTTTGCCGCCGGCACTGATCGGAAAGTTGCGAATGTCATCGACGTTTTTGAACTCACCACTGACGCGAACCAGCAATCGAGTTGAAGCCGTATCAACGAACCCACTGCCGGGCAGAATGTTCTGCTGCTGCATGGCATCGCGCACGGCGGTGAGCGGTACGCCCATGGTGGCGAGCTTGGTGTTGGAGATCTCAACCCAGATCTTTTCATCCTGAGTGCCGATCAGCTCGACTTTGCCGACATCCTTGACGCGTTGCAGTTGCAGTTGGATCCGCTCGGCATAGTCTTTTTTCTGGGCGTAGTCGAAGCCCTTGCCGGTGAGCGAGTATATATTGCCAAAGGTGTCGCCGAACTCGTCGTTAAAGAACGGTCCCACCACCTCGGCAGGCAGCATGGGGCGTATATCGCCGATCTTTTTGCGGATCTGATACCAGAGTGCATCGACCTTGGCGCTGGGCAGGGAGTCCCTGGCCATGATGATGACCTGGGACTCGCCATCGCGCGAGTATGAGCGCACGAACTCGTACTGGCCGGTCTCCATCACCTTTTTTTCGATGCGTTCGGTGACTTGCTGTGAAACCTCTTCGGCGGTCGCGCCGGGCCAGATGGTGCGGATCACCATGGCCTTAAACGTAAACGCAGGATCCTCGGAGCGGCCCAAGTTGAAGTACGACATGGCGCCGGCAACGGCCACCACGATCATCATGTACAGCACTAAGCTGCGATGGCGCAGCGTCCACTCGGAGAGATTGAACTTCATGGCGTGGCCTTGGCCGCTGCGCTCAGAACCGGACGATTGTCGCGGTCTACCGGCGTGACCTTTTGGCCATCGCGCAGCAGATGCGCACCGGCCGCCACAATCCAGCTACCCGCAGGCAAGCCCGACGTGACCGGCACCATTTCCGCGCCAAACGCACCCAGCTGCACCGGCGTACGTTGCAGGACAAGCGTGGCCGGATCGATCACAAACACAGCGGGACCCGTGTTGCCCGATTGCACCACTGCCGCCAACGGCACACTCAAGGCAGTGACCTCACCGCGCGGAACCAGACCGGGTACGATGACCTTGGCACTTTGACCCAGTTGCGTTGCGTTGCCGGTGTCAGTGACGGTGGCACGGGCGGTAAAGGTGCGTGTTTGCGCGTCGGCGATCGGCGACACTTCGCGAATGGTGCCATTCAATAAGGTGCCCGGCGTTGCCCACAGCTCAATTTTCACGGGCATGCCGCTGCGAATCTGCGCAATGTCGGTTTCCGGCACGGCGAACACGACTTCACGTGCGCCATCGGCAGCCAGCGAGAAAATCGGCTGACCCGCACCTACGACTTGTCCGGCTTCGGCTAGGCGCTCGGCAATCACACCGGATCGCGGCGCCGTCAGTTGCGTGTAGCGGGCCTGGTTGGTGGCCAGCTTGAGATTGGCCTGCAAGGCGTTGACCTCACCCTGCGCGGCAGCGACGCCGGCATTTTGCGCATCCATGGTCGAGCGCGAGATCAGCTGGTCTTTGGCGAGCTTGGCGTAACGGGCCTGATCGGCGCGGGCGCGCTGCAGTTGGGCCTGGGCAGCTGCCAGTTGGGCCGTGATGGCATTGGCCTGGGCACTTTGGTCGCCGGCGTCGAGCACAGCCAGCACCTGACCGGCGCGGACCGAATCGCCAACGTCGACCGTGCGGCGTAGCAGCGAACCCGGCACTCGGAACGACAACGGCGCCTGTTCACGGGCCTGGACGGCGCCAGAGAAGCTCGCACCCTTTGCGCCCTGTACGGGCCCCGATTGGCCTTCGCCGACTTTCAGGGCATAGACAGTGCGCAATGAGGGCGGGGGTGCGACCTCGTCGTTGCAGGCAGACAGAGAAATTAAGGCCAAAATCACAACCAGCATTTGGCCCATAAGGAGTTGCTTGCAGTTCATACTGGAACGGTCCTTCGACTTCACGCCAATACAATACTCTAAAATATATTATTATTTCGTCATGTCCACAGAATCGGTAAAACGCGCCGGCCGGCCCAAAGATCCTTCCAAACGGCGGGCCATCCTGGAAGCTGCCAGCGAGCTCTTTTTGCAGGGCGATTTTGACCGCGTCACCATGGATGAAATTGCAAATCGGGCAGGCGTTTCCAAACTCACTGTATACAGCCATTTTGGTGAAAAAGACGTGCTGTTTGCCGAGGCAGTGCGCCAGTTTGCGGACACCTTTCTGTCGCCGTCCATGACCGACATTGCCGAGGGTCTGCCACTGGAAGAGGCACTGTACCGCATCGCCAGCAACTATTATCAGGCGCTCATGACCTCCCAGGCCATTCTGGGTATGCGCATGGCGATCTCGCATCGCGTACAGCTGACCCCCCTGCCCTCGCTCATTTGGCGCGAAGGCCCGGTCCGCGTGGCCCATTCCATGGCCCAGTGGCTGGCGCAGCGTCCCGACCTGGATCCCGAAGATCCGGCCGAAGCCGCCGATTTACTGATGGCCATGATCCGCGGTCAGGAGCACCAGGCCGCACTGTTCGGCCAAATACCGGAACAGGATCCGCAACGGGTGGAGCAGCGCCTGCGGCGGGTGGTGCGCCTATTCGCCCGAGCCTTTGCACGCCAAGAGGTCTGAGGGCGATTGGTCACGATGACTTCCGGCACTCGGACTGCTGCCGACACAAGCGCACACTGTGCTAGTGACTTGGCGCCAAGCCTTTATAATGTGCGGCTACCGCCAACCTGTTAAATACGAGACGAAACAATGGATTTTGCCAAGGCCCGCGAACTGATGGTTGAGCAACAAGTACGTCCCTGGGATGTGCTCGATGCCCGCATCCTCCATGTCATGGGGACCTTGCCGCGCGAGGCGTTTATCCCCGCTGCGCAACGTAACCTGGCCTATGCGGATACCGCCCTGCCTCTGGCAGATGGCCGCGTCGCCCACAAGCCCGTGTTCGAAGGCCGCACGCTGCAGAGCGTTCTGGTCCAACCGGACGAATCCGTGCTCGAAATTGGCACCGGCAGCGGCTATGTCACCGCGTGCCTGGCGCGTCTGGGGCAGCAGGTCACTTCGCTCGAAACCAGCGCCACCCTGGCCGCTAATGCGCGCGAACAGATCGCGGCTCAAGGTCTGAGCAATGTCGAAATTCTCGATGGCAATGTCTTCAACCTGACTGCACTCAACGGCCGCCAGTTTGATGTCGTGATCGTTAACGGTGCGATGGCGGAGCTGCCTTCGGACCTGATGTCTGCCTTGAAAGACGGCGGTCGCCTGTTCTACGTACGCGGTGAAGCCCCCGCGATGGAAGCGGTAGTCGTGCAACGCCAAGGCGCCGGCTACAAAACGCAAGTCAAGTTTGAAACCGATATCGCCTATCTCGAGGGCGCTGAGCCCAAGGCAACCTTTAGCATCTGACATCCGTTCGCGGATTCAAGGAACGCAGTTCATGCCATTTGTCCGTATTACCCTCGCCGTTGCCATTGCCACTGCACTTGCACCGCAAGTTGCCGCTGCCGAAGATCTGGTCCAAACCTACCGTCTGGCCCGCGACAGCGATCCGCAGTTTGCCGCCGCCGAGTCGCAACGTGCGGTGACGCAAGAGGGCGTGGTACAGGCTCGCGCTGCCAAGTTGCCGCAAGTCGGCGCCAGCGCCGGCCTGGATTGGCAATACAATCGCGGCACCTCGTCGCAGAGCAGCACCGGCACCAACGGCCAGACAACTCGCATTAAAGGCGACACCACCTCGACCTCGCGTACGTTGAATGCCGGTGTCAACGGCAGCATGGCCCTGTACGACAAGACCCTGGACGCGCAAATCCGTCAGGCGCAAGCACTCACCCGCGCCGAGGATTTTCAGGTCGAAGCGGCCGGCGATGATCTGATCACTCGGACCTCGGCGGCGTACTTTAATACGCTGACGCAGCTCGAGACACTTTCTGCAGCATTGGCCGCCGAATCCGCACTGAAAAAGCAATTCGACTTTGCGAGCAAGCGTCTCGAAGTCGGCTTGGCTCCCATCACCGACGTGCACGAAGCGCGTGCTCAATACGAGAACGCCCGCGCCAATACGATCCTGGCTCGCACCGCTGTTGATGATGCCTATCAGTCGTTGATTGAACTGACCGGCAAGCCGATTACGACTTTGCGCGGTCTGCCCAACAGCTGGAAGCCGTCGATGCCGGACGGTGGCAATGCCGACGCATGGGTGGCCTCAGCCTTGCAGAACAATCCGTCGCTGCTGGCCACCAAATCGCAAATTGATGCAGCCGGTGCCGGTGTTGAAGCCGCACGTGCTGCCAAGTCACCCAAGGTGTCGTTGAGCGGTGGTTTCGGTTATCAGCGCAGCAACGGCCATACCGATTTCGAAGGCGGTGGCGCTTCGTTCCGCAATCCCATCGACAATTCCGGCTGGGGCCCGACGGTGGGCGTCTCGGTGTCGGTGCCGTTGTGGACCTCGGGCCTTAACGAATCACGCGTTCGCGAAGCCCTGGCTCGTCGTGAAGTGGCACTGGACCAGCTCGAAGCGCAACGCCGCGGCCTGACCCGCAACACGATCGGCGCGTACAACCGTCTGTATGCCGGCCTGTCTGAAATCGAAGCACGTCGCCTGGCACTGGTTTCCGCTAATGAAGCGTACGAGGCCTCGCAGGTCGGACTCGAAGTCGGTACTCGCACCGTGCTCGATGTGCTGATGAATCAGCAGAATCTGTTCAATGCGCAGCGCGCATACGCACAGACCAAGTACAACTTCCTGCAAAGCCGGTTGCTGCTGTCGCAAGCAGCAGGCAGCTTGGGTATTGAAGACATCGAGGCCGTGAACCGCTTTTTGACCACGACGGAAACCGTCCGCAAGTAAGAGCGGCGCGCATTTTACATCGCGCTGTTACTGCGCAGCTTTGAGCGGAGGCTTGGGCTTAGGCAACAGGCCGAGCGCGGCCCTGTAATTGAGCAGCAGCGCATTGACCTTATCCAGATAGGCTAGGGTTTCGCGATACGGCGGCACGCCATTGAACTTAGCCACTGCACCGGGGCCTGCGTTGTACGCCGCGATCACGCGAGTCACATCGCCACGATAGCGCTTTGACAGCTGGCTCAAATAGCGCGCACCGCCATCAATTGACTGCGACGGATCCAAGGCATTGGTGACGCCCAGCTCGCGTGCCGTGCCCGGCATCAGCTGCATCACGCCCAATGCACCTTTGGGTGACACGATGCCCGCTACAAACCCGCTCTCGGCATGCGCAACAGCGCGCAGCAGCGCCTCGTCCACTTTGTGTTTTTTAGCCGCAGCTTTAAATTGCGTATTGAAGGCATCGGTGCGCGCCTTACCGACCTGCCCCATGCCGACGTGCGCCGTGGAATCCTTTGGCGTCTCGACCGTAAACCGAGTCAGTAGCGTAAAGCCCTTGGTTTTTCGGGTGGTCAGTGCAGGTTTGCCGTCGACCATGCCTTCGTAGAGATTGCCGTTGATGACGCCCAGGTTGCCGAAGATATTGGTCGGCTTGCCGGCGGTATCGGTGATGGTCTTGGGCTCGCACTTGGCGCCCTTCTCGCGAAAGGTAGCGAGACTGACAGTATTGTCCTTGATGCAGCGGTACACGGTGCGCTGCTGCGCAATCCGCTCCTGCGCGAAGGCCGGACTGAAGCCGACACTGCACAGGGCGGTGACGATCAGCAGTGGCGGCAACAAGTGGTTATGGGATCTCATCGGCCACATTGTACGCAGAATGAGTGAATCGCCGCTGGCTTGCCCATGCGACAATACGGCATGGACATTTTCAAGATTTTTACGCTCGAAGCGGCGCATCGGCTGCCCAACGTGCCCGAGGGCCATAAGTGCGCGCGCCTGCACGGGCATTCGTTTCGCGTCGAGCTGCATTTGAGCGGCGATGTCGATCCGCACAGCGGATGGGTTATGGACTTTGCCGAGGTCAAGCGCCTGTTCAAGCCGACCTATGATCGGCTCGATCATCATTACCTCAATGAGATCCCCGGTCTCGAGAACCCGACCAGCGAAAACTTGGCCCGTTGGATCTTTCAGGAAATGCGTCCGCTGCTGCCTTTGCTGAGCGCAGTTGTGGTCCACGAGACCTGCACGGCCGGTTCAAAATATACTGGCTAGTAGACTAAGTAGTTGATTTCTAACTGTTTTGTGAACCGGTTGGCAGATCTGAACACTCGTTTATTGCATTGCACAATAATCCTTGCTATTGTGCACTGCAACAAGGCGCCTTTCGCCTCTAACTGGAGTGTCAACCATGAACCTGCAATTCAATAACGAACAGTTCTCGGCTGCGACCCGTCAATTCGCTGACACCGCCGCCAAGATCAACACCATCGCCATCGAATCGGCTCAAGCCGTTTTCACTGCTCAGCTCAACGCTGTGCAGGAACGCGCCTCTGCCACCTTTGCCTTCCTGACCGAAGCAGCCCAAGTCCGTGACCTGGAAACTGCCAAGACTCTGTGGCCCAAGGGCGTGCAAGTTGCTCGTGAAAACGTCGAACGCGCTGTTTCGACCACGCAGGAAGTTGCCGAAAAGACCACCAAGGCTGCCGAACAACTGGGCCTGATCGCTAAGGGTCAATTCGAAGACGCCACTGCCAAGGCTGAGCAAGCCGTGCAAAAGGTGACTAAGGCTGTCCGCAAGTAATATTGCGACGTCCTTAAAGGAATCAGAAAGACCACTGCTTCGGCGGTGGTCTTTTTTTTGCGCGCCCTTTAGATCGGCTCGTAGCGGAAATACCGATACGCCGCCGCACCCAGATTGCGCTCAATCGCCTGCAGGTTGTTGTTGAGATCCGGATCGTCGCCACCGGTCTCATTGGCGATCCAGCCCTTGAGCCGAAAGCCGTCCGCTTCGATCGCCCTTGCCGTCGCCCGCGCGCGATGCACGCACCCTAGCCCCATGCCGACCACCAGCAGCACATCACGGATCCCTAGCGCCCTGGCCACATCGGCCTGATCAATCGTCTCTGTGACGGGTGAGAGCCAACCGCCGGCGCCTTCGACCAATACAAGGTCCGAACGTTGCGTCAACGTGTCGAAGGTCTGGCGGATCACGGACACCTCAATCTCGACCCCGGCATCGCGGGCTGCGTATTCGGGTGCAATGGCCGGTGCGAATGCATACGGATTCACGGTGGCGTAGTCGGCATCCACATTAGACGCCTGCATGAGCTGCAGCGCATCGGCATTGCGCAGGACGCCATCAATGCGCTCGGAACCACTGGCGACCGGCTTCATGCCGACGACGCGTTGCGCGGCAGCGAGCTCGCGCAGCAGTTGGACTGTGACATAGGTCTTGCCGACATCGGTATCGGTGCCGGTCACATACAAGTCAGTTCGCATACCTCAAGTTACACTGTGCATCTAGATTGGAGCAAGCATGTTTGAGTCATCCGCCCTGTCGGGCACCAAATCCG
The DNA here is from genome assembly GCF_036541335.1 of Aquilutibacter rugosus. Classification (NCBI taxonomy): domain Bacteria; kingdom Pseudomonadati; phylum Pseudomonadota; class Gammaproteobacteria; order Lysobacterales; family Lysobacteraceae; genus Aquilutibacter; species Aquilutibacter rugosus. The sequence continues at coordinate 231,030 of NZ_JAZHBO010000001.1, forward strand.
AACAATACGATCAACTGCTGCAGCAGGCCCGCGCGCTGATGCACGGCGAGCAGGATCGTATCGCCAATGCGGCGAACCTGTCAGCACTGCTGTTCAACAGCCTCCCCGATTTGAATTGGGCCGGCTTTTACTTCTTTGACGGCACTGAGCTGGTGGTCGGTCCGTTCCAAGGACTGCCGGCTTGCGTGCGCATTCCGCTCAATAAGGGCGTCTGCGGCGCTGCCGCCTCAACTCGCACTACTCAGCGAGTCGAGGATGTGCATGCCTTCCCTGGGCACATTGCCTGCGATAGTGCATCCAATAGCGAGATTGTGATTCCGCTGGTGGCCACTAACGGCACGCTCATTGGTGTGCTGGATATTGACAGTCCCAAGCACGCACGCTTTGATGCCGACGATCAGACCGGACTGGAAGCGATCGCCGCCGCGTTCTGCGCCACGGTCTAAGCGTCTAACAGTGGTTTAGCCGTTTCTGTTGGGAGCTCGCTTGTCAAACAGCGAGTGGATCAGCGATCCGCCGAGCATCGCGGGCACAAACCACAGTGCCTCAGTCGATAGGGTGCCGAGTCCGGCAATTGCCGGGCCAGGGCAATAGCCTGCCAGACCCCAACCGATCCCAAACAGTGCAGCGCCGCCGAGTAGCTTGGCATCGATGTCAGTGCGGTTGGGAATGCGGAACTTGGTATCAAACAGCGGGTGACCCTGCTTTTTGATCAGCGGAAACAGCAAGGCCGAAGTGAGCACGGCACCGCCCAATACAAATGCCAGGGTCGGATCCCAGTTGCCAGTCAAATCCAAAAAGCCGATGATGCGACGAGCATCGATCATGCCGGCCATCGCCAGGCCAATACCGAAGACGGCGCCCGATATCAGCGCTGCCAATAAGCGTGCGGTTCGAAAGTCGCTATTCTTCATGCGGTGACTCCAAAGTAGCGGACCAGAAACACCGTGAGGATGGCGGTGGCCATAAAGGTCAGCACGGCGACCAGCGAGCGCATGGAGAGCCTTCCTAATCCGCACACGCCGTGACCGCTGGTGCAGCCATTGCCCATGCGGGTACCGAAACCGACCAGCAAGCCGGCAACGATCAGTGTGATACGCGGTGCGTCAGTGCGCGGCTGCGCTGCGCCCGGAACCCACGCCATATACGCACCGCCCGCAGCGATCAGACCGAGCAGGAACAGCCATCGCCATGCGGTTTCATTTTTTGCGGGAAACAGCACACCATTGGTGATGCCGCTAATGCCGGCGATGCGGCCGTTGAGCCAAAGCAACAGACTGGCGGACAGGCCAATCAGCACGCCGCCGATGGCGGCCGTGATCCAAACTGAGTTCATTTAGCGGTTCCTAGTACGTTGAGCGGGAAACGGAGATAGCGGATTCCGTTGGCGTCGGCCGGCGGCATTTCGCCCGCACGGATATTGACCTGCAGCGAGGGCAGCATATAGCGTGGCGCCGGCAGAACCTTGTCGCGGGCCGTGCGCATTGCCACGTAGTCCTCTTCCGAGGTGTAGCCCCCAACATGGATGTTGCCTTTGCGTTGCTCGGCCACCGAGCTGCTGATCTGCAGTTCCTGACCGGTTGGCGGGTAATCATGGCAGTGATACAGACGGGTCTCCGCCGGCAGATCAAACAGCTTGTGGATGGACTGATACAGCTTGCGAGCATCACCACCCGGGAAGTCCGCGCGGGCCGTTCCGCTGGCCGGAGAGAACACGGTATCGCCGACAAAGGCTGCATTGCCGATCACATAGGTCAGGCTGTCATCGGTGTGACCCGGCGTGCCAATCGCATAGCCGCTCAACTCGCCGATGGAGAAGGTCTCGCCATCGGTAAACAGGTGATCGAACTGGCTACCGTCGGGCAGAAATTCCGGTTCCAGATTGAACAGCTTGCCGAAGCGCTCCTGCACCCCGGTAATGCCCTGCCCGATGGCCACTTTCGCGCCGGTCTGTTCGCGCAGGACATGTGCTGCGGTCAAGTGATCGGCATGCGCGTGCGTTTCGAGAATCCATTGCACGGTCAATTGGTGTTCTTTAACGAATGCCAGAATGGCATCTGCAGAGCAGGTGGAAAAACGGGCCGTGGCCGCATCGTAGTCGAGTACGGGATCAATGATCGCGGCTGCACCGCCATCGTGATCGTAAACGACATAGGAGAATGTGGAAGTGTCGGTATGCAGGAATGACTGAACAATCGGGTTCATGAGTTTACTGCCCTTGCTATTTATATTTGCTTTTGCTAATGTAGATGTTACTAAATTAATTGTCAAGCGTCACCCAACGCCACCTCGCAACCTCAATGACTAAGAAGCTCTCCAAATCGATTCCCGCCGGATCCTCGGAATTACTGGCCGAACATGCCGGCACGGCAGCCGCTCTGTTAAAGGCACTGGCCCACCCTGCTCGTCTGCTGGTCCTGTGCCAACTGGTGGATGGCGAGCACTCCGTGGGTGAGCTGCAGCCGCTGACCGGTCTGAGCCAATCGGCGCTGTCGCAGCACTTGGCCAAGCTGCGCGAGATGGACCTGGTCTCGACCCGCCGCGATGCGCAAACCATCTTTTATCAAATCACCCCCGGGCCATCGGCCGAGATTCTGCAAATCCTTTATCGCACCTACTGCGCCGAGTGAATTCCATGTCTTTAATGCAACTCCTGTTAGGCGGATTCAGCGGCATCATTGTCGGGTTCATCCTCGGACTCGCCGGTGGCGGCGGCTCGATCCTGGCCGTTCCCTTGCTGCTGTATGTCGTCGGCGTCAAAGATCCGCATCTTGCGATCGGCACGGCCTCGATGGCGGTGGCGGCTAATGCACTCACCGGCATGAGCAATCACGCCCGCAAAGGCAACGTCAAATGGCGCTGCGGCGCGGTGTTCGCTGCAGCCGGCGTGGTCGGTGCAGCGATAGGTTCCTTCTTTGGCAAATCCATCGATGGCCAGCTGCTGCTGGTGCTGTTTGCTGCATTGATGCTGGTTGTCGCTACGCTGATGCTGCGCTCCAGGAGTCAGCAGGGCGATCCCGATGTGATCCTGGCCCGCGCCAATGCACCGCCACTCATCGGCGCCGGCACCGCGACCGGGTTGCTATCGGGCTTCTTCGGTATCGGTGGCGGTTTTCTGGTGGTGCCGGGCCTGATTTCAGCCACCGGCATGCCGATCCTTTTTGCCGTCGGCACTTCGCTCGTGGCCGTTTCCGCGTTCGGACTGACGACTGCGGTGAGCTACGCCAGCTCGGGCTTGCTGTCGTGGCCGCTGGCCATTGCGTTTGCAGTGGGCGGCTTTGCCGGCAGCTGGATCGGTACGCATTCGGCCGGCAAGCTTGCGCAGCGTCGCGGCGCACTCAATGTCACACTGGCAGCACTGATCGTGCTGGTTGCCATTTACATGTTGTACCGCAGTGCATCCGCACTGGGCTGGATCTGATCCGCAACCTTTAAAGGCAGAAATCGCAATGACCTCAAATACTTATGAACCCCTGATCGGCACCGGCGGTCAGCCGAGCCCGCAACACCTTGCCGACCTGATGCAACAGGGTGTCCGCAGCATCATCAATTTGCGCGCAGCCGAGGAGCCCGTCGATTTTGACGAAGCCCAAGCCTGCGCCGACCTGGGCCTGTCGTATCAGAATCTGCCGGTCGCCGGCGGTGATGCAATTGACGCCGCTACCGTGCAGGCATTCTCGCGCCTACTGGCAGATGCCGGCAACAAAGGCACGGTGTTTGTCCACTGCGCTAGCGGCAATCGGGCCGGTGCCATGCTTGCACTGGATCGCATCGGTGCCGGTGGCGACGTCGAAGAAGCCATCGCCTACGGCAAGCAATATGGTTTGGATAGTCTGACGGAACGCGTTCGCGCCATCGCAGCGACACTGCCGCGCTAAGCTAGCGCGGCAATGCCGCGAGATTCTTATTCGACGGTTACCGATTTAGCGAGATTACGCGGCTTGTCCACGTCGGTGCCGACGGCCAGTGCCGTGTGGTACGACAGCAACTGCACCGGAATCGTGTGCACGATGGGCGACAGCACCCCGGTGTGACGCGGAGTGCGAATCACATGCACCTGCTCGGCCTCGCTGAAGTTGCTGTCGAGATCGGCGAATACGAACATTTCACCGCCGCGAGCGCGCACTTCCTGGATATTGGATTTGACCTTTTCCAGCAGCTGATCGTTCGGAGCGATCACGACCACCGGCATGGACTCATCGACCAGGGCCAAGGGGCCATGCTTGAGTTCACCGGCGGGATACGCTTCGGCGTGGATGTACGAGATTTCCTTGAGCTTGAGCGCACCCTCCAGTGCGATCGGATAATGCACGCCGCGACCCAGGAACAGAGCGTTGTGCTTGGGTGCAAACTTTTCGGCCCAGGCAATGATTTGCGGCTCGATGTTCAGCGCATGCTGCACCGAACCCGGCAATGCCCGCAGTTCTTCAAGGTAACCGTGTTCCTGCTCCGCAGTCAGACGGCCCTTGACCTTGGCCAAGGTGCAGGCCAGCGTAAACAGCGCCACCAGTTGCGTGGTGAAGGCCTTGGTCGAGGCCACACCGATTTCGGCGCCGGCACGCGTGTAGTACACAATCTTGGATGCACGCGGAATGGCCGACTCGGGCACGTTGCAGATCGAGAGCGTCTGCTCCATGCCTTGCGACTTGGCGTACTTGAGCGCTTCCATGGTGTCGAGCGTTTCGCCCGACTGCGAGATGGTGACGATCAGTTCTTTCGGGTTGGCAACGATATCGCGGTAACGGTATTCCGAAGCGATCTCGACATCGCAACGGATGCCGGCGATTGATTCGATCCAGTACTTGGCCGTCATACCCGCGTAGTACGAAGTACCGCAAGCCAGAATCTTGACGGCATCAATGGCGTCAAACACTTCGGCAGCTTTATCGCCGAACAGTTCCGGTCCGAAGCCGTTGTTATCGATCACCGCCTCAATGGTGTCACTCACAGCGCGCGGTTGCTCGTGGATTTCCTTTTGCATGAAGTGACGGTACGGGCCGAGTTCGAGCGAAGACAACGACACATCGGAGACATGTTCGGGACGCTCAACGACCTGGTCGTTGCCGTCGAACACGGTGACCTTGTCGCGGGTCACTTCGGCGGTGTCGCCTTCCTCAAGGAATTGGACGCGACGCGTGGCCTGCAGAATTGCGGAGACATCGGAGGCGATAAAGTTCTCGCCCTCGCCCAGACCGATCAGCAAGGGGCATCCTTGGCGTGCGGCAATCAGGCGGTTGGGTTCGTTCTTGCTGATCACGGCAATCGCGAAGGCACCATGCAGTTCCTTGACGGCCGTTTGCACGGCATGCAGCAGATCCAGGCCTTTTTTCTGGTACGAATGCACCAGATGGGCGATGACCTCGGTGTCGGTCTGCGACTCGAACACGTAGCCTTCGGCCTGCAGACGAGCGCGCATTTGTTCGTGATTTTCGATGATGCCGTTGTGCACCAGCGCCAGCTCGCCGAACGAAACGTGCGGGTGCGCGTTGGATTCGGTCACGCCGCCGTGGGTGGCCCAGCGGGTGTGGCCGATTCCCAGTGGCGATTCGAGGTGCTGTTCAGCAGCAGCATTGGCCATCTCGGCAACGCGACCGGTGCGGCGCACGCGTTTGACGTCGTCATGATCAATCACGGCGATACCGGCCGAGTCATAGCCACGGTATTCGAGGCGGCTAAGGCCTTCGACCAGAACGGGAACGATATTGCGATTGGCGATGGCGCCGACGATTCCGCACATGAATTGCGCTTCCTGATAGGTGTTGCGTTAAAGGATCATTCTAGCAAACGGGTCAGGACTTCTTGACCGGTCGCTGCCAGCCCGGCACCGAGGCTTGACGGCCCCGCGCTAGGGTCAGCTGGTCGTTGGGTGCATCTTTGGTAATGGTGGAGCCGGCACCAATGGTGGCTCCGGCGCCAATTGTGACCGGTGCCACCAGCGACGAGTTGGAACCGATAAAGGCATTGTCGCCGATCACGGTCTTGCTCTTGTTGACGCCGTCGTAATTGCAGGTGATGGTGCCGGCGCCGATGTTCACCTTGCGACCGATTTCGGCATCGCCGATATAGGTCAGGTGATTGGCCTTGCTGCCCTCGCCCAGTACGGCGTTCTTGATCTCAACAAAGTTGCCGACGTGCGAGTCGAGCTTGAGCTGTGCGCCCGGACGCAGGCGGGCATACGGTCCGATGGTGGCGCGGCCTTCGACCGTAGCGCCGTCGATATCGCAATGGGCCTGCAGCACGCTGCCGTCGCCGATGTTCGCGTTGCGGATGCGGGTGAACGGTCCGATGCGGACATTGCTGCCGAGGGTGACATTGCCTTCGAAAATGACATCGACATCGACATCGATGTCGGTACCGGCGGTGACCGTGCCGCGAATATCCACGCGCGCGGGATCAGCAAAGCGCACACCCTGACGGCAGAGCTCGCGCACCGCACGACGCTGATACGCACGCTCCAGCTGCGCCAGTTGCCAGGGATCGTTGGCGCCCTCGACTTCGATGGGGTCGTCAACATGCGTGACACCGGCCGCGTTGAACTCAGCATCGGCCTTTGCAAAGATATCGGTAAGGTAGTACTCGCCTTGGGCGTTGTTGTTCTTGAGATCGCTCAGCCAGCGCTTGAGGTCAGCGGCGTTGGCAACCAGAATGCCGGTGTTGATCGTTCTGATCTCGAGCGTGTCTTTGTCCGCATCCTTTTGCTCGACGATGGCGCTGACATGGCCTTGCTCGTTGCGAACCACGCGGCCGTAACCATTCGGATCGGCCAAGTCGGCAACCAGCACTGCGAACGGACGTTCGTTACGCAGCAGTTCCTCGAGGGCGTTGACGGTAATCAGCGGCACGTCGCCGTAGAGCACCAGCACGCGTGCATTATCAGGGACATTGCCGATCACTTGCTGCACGGCATGGCCGGTACCCAGACGTTCTTTCTGTTCGGCCCAGCGCAAATCCTGCTGCTGCGCGATGGCATCAAGGACCTGTTGGCCCTCATGGCCGTAAACCACGTGAATGGCCTCGGCATGCAAAGAGCGGGCGGTATCGATCACATGACCGAGCATGGGCTTGCCGGCGACTTTTTGCAGGACCTTGGGCAAGGTCGATTTCATGCGGGTGCCGGCACCGGCGGCGAGAATCACAACATGCAGGGGTTGCGGCATCGGGAGGTTCCGTATCCATTACACTAATCCCTACCATTCTAGCGGTTCCTTGCCCAATTCCACCCATGAGCCTGCGCCGTCAGACCGTCCTTTATATTTTCGTTGGCGCGATTCAATTTCTGGTCGATTGGGGCGTCATGGTGCTGTTATCCGACCCGCGACTGGGGATTCACGTCGAGTTCGCCAATATCGCGGGCCGCATTGCCGGCGCCACCTTGGGATTTTTTCTCAACGGCAAGTTGACCTTTAAAGCGGATCACACCAAGGTCGGGCGGCGGCAGTTCGCCAAATTCGTGTCGGTGTGGGCGGTGTGCACGGCCGTTTCCACCATGGCCATTCACTATGTCGAGCAACATTACGGTCTGTCCGCAGCGCAATGGTCAAAACCTGCCGTCGAGTTCGGAACCGGCATTTTCGGCTTTCTGCTCTCGCGGCATTGGATCTATCACCGTTAATTGCCGGCGATAGCAGCGCCTTCGTGTGAATTGCTTAGGGCGCTGACTTTCGGCACATGGTGGGCCGCGTATTAGGGGCGGATACTCGAAGGCATCCTCCTCCTTGAGATGTTGCCATGTCCCGTCAAACGTTGACCGCTCGTCCCGCTGCACTGGCTTTGGCCATTGCCCTGACGCTTGGCGCTACTACGGTCGCTCCGTTGTCCGTTGCTCAGGCTGCAACATCGTCTACGGCGACTGCGAGCTCATCGGCCGCTACAGCACCCGCCACTGCACCCGCCTCGCCGGAATGGGTAAAGCGTAGCAACGAATTTGCGCAGATCCTGCTCAAGGCACAGGTGCAGTTCTCCCCCGAGTCGGCGAGCTTCTTCGGCATTCCGGGCTACGACGACAAGGTCTTTGATCTCGGCCCCAATCTCGAGCAGCGGCAAACGCAGGCGCTGGAGCAGGCTATGGCACAGCTCAATAAAAAGCTGCAGGTCGAACGCGATCCGAACGTGCGCCAGGATCTGCAGATCATGATCAATCAGGCCAAGGAAAGCATTGATGGCATCGCCATCAGTCAGCGCAACTTGGTGACCTGGATCGATGTGCCGGGTGCCGTGTTCGGCGGTGTGCAGGGTCTGTTGTCGGATCAGGTGCAGGCCGAGCGACGCCCGTTTGCCTTGACGCGTCTGCAACGCTATCTGGGGCTGGCGCCGGGTTCAACGCCGCTGACGCAGCTCGCCAAGGACCGTTACGCCGAAAGCCTGCAGCGTCCGAATGTGGTCATGCCTTCGAAACTGGAAGTCGAAGATGCATTGGCCAAGACCGATATCTATATCGCGGGCATCGGCAAGCTGTTCGAAAAGTACAAGTTCACCGATGCAGGCCCTGCGCTGGCTGCGCTGAAGACGCAGATGACCGATTACGCGCAATGGACGCGCACGGAGGTGCTGCTGAAGGCACGCCCGGACGCTCGTTTACCCGCCGAGGTCTATGCCTACTCACTCCGTCAGAAGGGCATCGACATCAGCCCGCAGGAACTGATTGCCCGCGCCGAAACGCAGTTCATGGAAACGCGCGCCGCGATGCGTCAGCTGGCGCCGCTGGTGGCCAAGCAGCAGGGTCTGAAGAACATCAAGGATCCGTCCGATTACGTGGCGGTGCTAAAAGCCCTGAAATCCAAGACGATTCCGAACGACAAACTCGAATCGTCGTACCGCACGGTCATCGATCAGATTGATCCGATCATCCGTCGTGAGCGCATCGTCGATGTGCCGCAACGTCCGATGGTGATGCGTCTGGGCTCCGAAGCCGAGTCCGCTGCACAGCCGGCACCGCACTTCCTGCCGGCACCGATGATCGGTAACACCGGTCAGCAGGGACAGTTCGTATTGCCGATGACCGTCAAGGGCGCCGACGGTAAATCACTGGCCTACGATGACTTCAACAATGAATCCGTGCGTTGGACACTGTCCGCTCACGAAGGCCGTCCGGGTCATGAGCTGCAGTTCACACGCATGCTGGAAAAAGGCGTCTCGATGGCCCGTTCCATGTTTGCGTTCAATAGCGTCAATGTCGAAGGCTGGGCTCTCTACGCCGAAGCCGAAATGGTTCCCTATGAGCCGCTCGATGGCCAGCTGTTTGCGCTGCAGTTCCGCCTGATGCGTGCGGCGCGTGCCATCCTAGATCCCATGCTCAATCTCGGTCTGACCGATCGTGCGCGTGCGGGTGAGATTCTGGAGCAGGATGTCGGCCTGTCGCCGGCGATGGCCAAGCAGGAACTTGACCGTTACATGTTCAATTCACCGGGCCAAGCCGGTTCGTACTTCTACGGGTATCAGCGTCTGATGCAGCTGCGCATGGATACCGAGGTCAAGATGGGCCGCAAGTTCGACCGTCTGGGGTTCAACAACTTCATCCTCGACCAGGGCATGTTGCCGCCTGAGTTGCTCAAGCAAGCCGTAGACGAACAGTTCGCGAAGTAAAAATGGGGACGGAGGCAATTAATTTGACTTAACAATTGCTGGCAAAGGGTGAAAGCCGGCGCAACGCGCCGCGGCAACCCTGCCAATTGTTAAGGCAAATTAATTGCCTCCGTCCCCATTTTTAATCTCAGTGCTTCAGCGTTTTGCGCAGGCGCTCGAGAGCGGAGAGCTGCGCCAACGACATGGCAAGCTGAGTCTGGGCCTGTTCCAGCGACATCTTGGGATCGTTGGATGCCAGGATGCGCTCGGCTTCTTCCTTGGCGGCACGTACCGACGCTTCGTCGATATCCTGCGCGCGGATGGCGGTGTCGGCCAGAACGGTCACCACCTCGGGTTGCACCTCTAGGATGCCGCCCGAAATGGCAAAGTCCAGATGTTCGCCGCTCGGCAAGGTCACAACGACCTTGCCGGGCTTGAGACGCGTAATCAGCGGCGCGTGCTTGGGTGCAATACCCAGCTCACCCAAGACGCCCGTTGCCACAACCAGCGTGGCGTCGCCGTGGAAGATTTCTTCTTCGGCGCTAACGATGTCGCAGCGGATCGTGCTCATGGGATCAGGCCGCCGCGTTCATCTTGTTGGCCTTCTCAACGGCTTCTTCGATGCCGCCGACCATGTAGAACGCCTGTTCCGGCAGATGGTCGTATTCGCCATCGACGATGCCCTTGAAGCCACGGATGGTTTCCTTGAGCGAAACGTACTTGCCCGGCGAACCGGTGAACACTTCGGCCACGTGGAACGGCTGCGAGAAGAAGCGTTCGATCTTACGGGCGCGCGAAACGGCCAGCTTGTCGTCTTCAGACAGTTCGTCCATACCCAGGATGGCGATGATGTCCTTGAGTTCCTTGTACTTTTGCAGCGTTTGCTGCACGCGTTGCGCGGTGTCGTAGTGTTCAGCACCGATCACGTTCGGATCCATCTGACGCGAGGTCGAGTCGAGCGGATCGACGGCCGGATAGATACCCAGCGAAGCGATGTTACGCGACAGCGTTACGGTCGAGTCCAAGTGGGCGAAGGTCGTAGCAGGCGACGGGTCGGTCAAGTCGTCGGCGGGAACGTAGACGGCCTGGATCGAGGTGATCGAGCCGGACTTGGTCGAGGTGATGCGTTCCTGCAGAACACCCATTTCTTCGGCCAGAGTCGGCTGATAACCCACGGCGGACGGCATACGGCCCAGCAGAGCCGACACTTCGGTACCGGCCAGCGTGTAGCGGTAGATGTTGTCGACGAACAGCAGCACGTCCTTACCGCGACCGGTAGCGGCGTCCTTTTCGTCACGGAAGTATTCGGCCATGGTCAGACCGGTCAGCGCAACGCGCAGACGGTTACCCGGCGGCTCGTTCATTTGGCCGTAGACCATTGCCACCTTATCAAGGACGTTGGAGTCCTTCATTTCGTGGTAGAAGTCGTTACCTTCACGAGTACGCTCACCCACACCGGCGAACACGGACAGACCGCTGTGCGCCTTGGCGATGTTGTTGATGAGTTCCATCATGTTGACCGTCTTGCCCACGCCGGCGCCGCCGAACAGGCCGACCTTGCCGCCCTTGGCGAACGGGCACATCAGGTCGATCACCTTGATGCCGGTTTCCAGCAGTTCGGTGGTCGAGGCTTGGTCTTCGTACGAAGGAGCCGAACGGTGAATTTCCCAGGTGTCGTTGTGAACGACCGGACCGGCTTCGTCGATCGGGTTGCCCAGCACGTCCATGATGCGACCCAGCGTACCGGCGCCAACCGGCACCGAGATGGCGCGATCGGTGTTGACGGCAACCAGGTTACGCTTCAGACCGTCGGTCGAGCCAAGTGCGATCGCGCGGACCACGCCGTCACCCAGCTGTTGCTGAACTTCGAGCGTGATGGCGGTGCCTTCGACCTTGAGGGCGTCGTACACCTTGGGCACGCTGTCACGAGCGAATTCGACGTCGACCACGGCGCCGATGATTTGGACAATCTTGCCTTGTGCGTTGGCGTTGTTCATGTCTTAAGTTCCTAAATTAAATGCTTAGACCGCGGACGCGCCGCCGACGATTTCCGAGATTTCCTGGGTAATGGCGGCCTGACGGGCCTTGTTGTACACCAGGTTCAGGGTATCGATCAGCTTGGTAGCGTTGTCCGATGCGGCCTTCATGGCGACCATGCGCGCGGCATGCTCGGAGGCGACGTTTTCCAGCACGGCCTGGTAGACCAGCGACTCGATGTAGCGGGTCAGTACGTGATCGAGCACTTCAGGGGCGCTCGGTTCGTAGATGTAATCCCAGTCGTGCTTGGCGATGGGCGCGTCCGAGGCCGGCAGCGGGAGCAGCTGCTCCGTCACCGGCTTCTGCGTCATCGTGTTGACGAAATTGTTGTAGCAGACGAACACGCGATCAATGGTGCCGGCACGATAGCCATCGAGGGCCACACCGATGACACCGATCAGCTGTTCCAGATGCGGCGCGTCGCCAAGGTGCGTAACCGAAGCGATGATATTGACATCAAGACGGCGGAAGAACACCGACGCCTTGGTACCGATAGTCACCAAGTCCACCTCGACGCCCTTGCTCTGCCATTGGCGGAACTCGGTGACGAGCTTGCGGAACATATTGTTGTTCAGACCGCCGGCCAGGCCGCGGTCCGACGACACGATGACGTAGGCAACGCGTTTCACGTCGCTACGTTCCACCATGTACGGGTGACGGTAATCGGTACTGGCCTGGGCCAGGTGACCGATCACCTGCTTCATCACGCGGGCATAAGGACGGGATACTTTCATCCGGTCCTGCGCCTTGCGGATCTTGGAAGCCGAGACCATTTCGAGCGCACGCGTCACCTTGCGGGTGTTTTGCACGCTCTTGATCTTCGACTTGATTTCGCGGCCGCCTGCCATAGTCTCAGTCCGTCTCCGAAATTACCAAGTGCCCGTCGACTTGAACTCGGCGATACCGGCCTTGAAGGCGTTTTCGATGTCGTCGTTCCAGTTACCGGTGCCGTTGACGTCATCCATCAGTTGGCCCTTGGTGTTGTCGAAGTGAGCATGCAGACCTTCTTCGAAGGCCAACAGTTTGCTGACCGGCACGTCGTCGAGGTAACCCTCGTTCACGGCGTAGATCGACAGCGCCTGCTTGGCAATCGGCATCGGTGCGTATTGCTTTTGCTTCATCAGTTCGGTGACGCGCTGACCGCGTTCGAGCTGCTTGCGAGTGGCTTCGTCAAGGTCAGAAGCAAACTGGGCGAAGGCCGCCAGTTCACGGTACTGAGCCAGAGCGATACGGATACCGCCGGACAGCTTCTTGATGATCTTGGTTTGAGCTGCACCACCGACGCGGGAGACCGAGATACCGGCGTTAACGGCCGGACGGATACCGGCGTTGAACAGGTCGGTTTCCAGGAAGATCTGGCCGTCGGTGATCGAAATCACGTTGGTCGGAACGAAGGCCGAGACGTCGCCGGCTTGCGTTTCGATGATCGGCAGCGCCGTCAGCGAACCGGTCTTGCCGGTGACTTCGCCGTTGGTGAACTTTTCGACGTAGTCTTCGGACACGCGGGCTGCGCGTTCCAGCAAGCGGCTGTGCAGATAGAACACGTCACCCGGATAGGCTTCACGGCCCGGCGGACGCTTGAGCAGCAGCGAGATCTGACGGTAGGCCACAGCTTGCTTGGACAGGTCGTCGTACACGATCAGGGCATCTTCGCCGCGGTCCATGAAGTATTCACCCATGGTGCAGCCGGAGTAAGCCGAGATGTACTGCATGGCAGCCGATTCGGAAGCCGTAGCGGCGACGACGATGGTGTGATCCATCGCGCCGTTTTCTTCGAGCTTGCGGACGATGTTAGCGACCGTCGAAGCCTTCTGGCCGATGGCAACGTACACGCACTTGATACCGGTGCCCTTTTGATTGATCACGGCGTCGATGGCCATTGCCGTCTTACCGGTCTGGCGGTCACCAATGATCAGTTCGCGTTGACCGCGACCGATTGGGATCATGGAGTCAACCGACTTGTAACCGGTTTGGACCGGTTGGTCGACCGACTTACGCCAGATCACGCCCGGAGCGACGCGTTCAACCGGAGCACTTTGCGAAGTGCCCAGCGGGCCCTTGCCGTCGATCGGCTCACCGAGAGCGTTGACGACGCGGCCCAGCAGTTCGCGACCGACCGGCACTTCGAGAATGCGGCCGGTGGTTTTGGCGACATTGCCTTCGCGCAGGTGTTCATAGTCACCCAGAACCACGGCACCGACGGAGTCACGCTCCAGGTTCAGCGCCAGGGCGAAGGTGTTATTCGGCAGTTCGATCATTTCGCCTTGCATCACATCGGCCAGGCCGTGGATGCGGACGATACCGTCGGAGACGGAAGTGATCGTGCCTTCGTTGCGTGCTTCCGCGCCGAGCTTGACGTTCTCGATGCGGGTCTTGATCAGCTCGCTGATTTCAGACGGGTTCAACGTGGTTTGCATGGGAGTTCCCTGAAAAATGTTGGCTTAATGGCCGATCGCGTTCTGAAGCGAGGCGAGCTTGCCCTTGATGGAGCCGTCGATCACGACATGGCCGGCGTCGATGATGGCGCCGCCGATCAACGATTCGTCGACTAGCGGTTCAATCTCGACTTCACGACCGAATCGGCGCTTGAGCGCCTCACGGATCGCAGCCAGTTCGGAGTCACTGGCCGGCGTCGCGGTGGTGACCTTAGCTTTCACGACCTGATCCGCCTCGTTGCGCAGTTGTTCAAACAGGCCGGCAATTTCCGGCAGCAACGGCAGACGGCGATTTTCCGCCAGGGTGGACAGGAAGCGCGTCAGCGCTTCATCGGCACCGTCCATGACCAGCAGGCCGACGGCATCGCCGGTGCTGAGCAAGGGATGACCGAGAACCGCTTTGGCTTCGGGCTGTGCCGCCACCTGCGCTGCGAACGAAAGTGCCTTCGACCATTGGGCCGTGGCATTGCGTTCACTAGCGGCCGCAAAGGCGGCGCGTGCGTAGGGTCGTGCAAGGGTGAGAGCTTCGCTCATTTCTTTAAGCGTCCTTCAATTACAACTGAGCAGCCAGTTCATCGAGCAGCGACTTGTGAGTCGAAGCATCGATTTCCTTCTTCAGCAGCTTTTCGGCACCGGACACGGCCAGCGCGGAAACATGCTTACGCAGTTCCTCACGGGCGCGGGTTGTAGCAGCGTCAATCTCGGTCTGGGCCAGTTCCTTTTGGCGGCCGGCTTCGGCTACCGCTTCGGTCTTGGCTTGTTCCAGGATTTGCGTTGCACGTTGGTGTGCTTGGTCGATGATCTCGTTGGCCTTGACACGAGCGGCCTTGAGTTCACCGTCCGCCGCTTCCTGAGCGGCGGCCAGTGTCTTCTGGCTGTTGTCTGCGGCGGCCAAACCCTCAGCGATTTTTTGCTGACGGGCCTCAATGGCGGCGATCAGCGGCGGCCAGATGAATTTCATCGTGAACACAATCAGGATCACGAACGAAATCAATTGGCCTAAGAAAGTCATGAGACTGGGGTTCACGACGTGCCCTCTCTAAGAAGCTTGATGGGAGTGCAGATTAGTGAGCAGCAGCGGCAGCGGCCGGAGCAGCTTCAGCAGCGGCACCTTCCAGCTTCGAGGTCAGCGGGTTGGCGAATGCGAAGAACAGGGCAACAGCCAGACCGATGATGAAGGCGGCGTCGATCAGACCGGCCAGCAGGAACATACGGCCTTGCAGCATCGGAACCAGTTCCGGTTGACGAGCAGCCGACTCAAGGAACTTAGAGCCCATCAGTGCGATACCCAGACAGGCGCCCAAGGCGCCCAGGCCGATGATGATGCCGATGGCAATGGCGGTCATGCTTTGAACGTTGGCGATGAATTCCATGGTGATAACTCCGAGGTGATTTAAAACAAAGGGAAAGGTGAAACGAAAACTACTTAGTGATGCTCACGTGCGCCGGCGATGTAGACGACGGTGAGGATCATGAAGATAAAGGCCTGCAGCAGGATGATCAGGATGTGGAAGATACCCCAGGCTGCGTTGGCAATGACGCCCGGCACAAAGGTAGCCCAGCTGGTCATCAGACCGGCGATCAGCATAAACACCAGCTCGCCGCCGTACATGTTGCCGAACAACCGCATGGCCAGCGAAATCGGCTTGACCAGCCATTCGATGACGTTCATCAGCAGGTTGACAGGAATCAGCACGATTTGCATGAAGCCGTGTGCGTGGAACGGTGCCGTGGCCAGCTCCTTACCGAAACCGCCCACACCCTTGGCGCTGATGGCGTGACCGATCAGGATGAAGAACACGCCGACCGACAGAGCAAAGGTGGTGTTGAGGTCAGCCGTAGGAACCAGACGGAAGTACGAATGCTCTGCCACTTCGGCGCCTTGCGTCGCGGTCACCAGCGTGCCCGGCAGATCCAACGGGATCAAGTCCATGGTGTTCATGAACACGACCCACATGAAGATGGTCAGTGCCAGCGGCGTGACGGAATTGCGGTTGCCGTGGAAGGTGTCTTTGACCTGGCCATCGATAAATTCGACGACCATTTCGACAAAGGCTTGCCCCTTGGAAGGCACGCCTGCCGTGGCTTTACGCGCATAGAAGCCAAACCACAGGATAAAGATCAGACCCAGAACCAGCGACACCGCCCAGGTGTCGAAGTGGAACGGTTGGCCACTGACCTCAGTTACGTTGTGGGTCAAGTGGTGCTTGATGTATTCGTTAAGACCGCCGGCCACTAATCACACCTTATTGCGCAAGTTAATAAGTTCGGCCGCCAGCGGTGCCAGGATGGCAACGATAACGGCAATCAAAAGGGGTAGTGGCGGCCAGCCGCGCGCAACGCTAAACACCATTGCAGCGACCACCAGCAACCACTTAACACCGAGCCCGACCAGCAAGCGCATAAATGCGAGACCTGCGGCCTGAGCCCTACCACCGAGCGCAACGCGAGCACCCAACCAGCTGCCAGCTACGACCCCTAACCCACCTGTCAACGCCGCGAGCGCGGGTTCCCACCGATGTTGTAGTGCAAAAAACACTAGCGCCGTCAGGACCGTGGCTACCAGACCGAACCCGGCAGCGTGTCGGGCGTGGCGGCGGCCTGCGGACAAAGGGTTGTACACGCGGGACTCGTTGGTTGTCAGGGGTTGGCGTCGAAACGCTCAGTGAAGCCGCAAGAGTATAAACCGCAGCTAAAAATTGAGCAAGCAGGCAAGTAATTCATTTCTCTAGGATTTTCCTTTTTCGGCCCGCCGAGGCCGTTATTTGGGCCACTTCTACAGGATGTGACGGCCGTCACCTATTTAGACGGAACCGCTCGGCTCCGGGTGCGGTCCTATCTTACGGAGCGACTTGGTTTAACTCCTCGTCCCTAAGCTCTCCAAGGCACCTCGCTCCGTTATAAGCCCTGACCCCGGTCCCTGGTCAGGGCTTTTTTTTGTCGGAACGGCGTTGCAGCGCCACATTCCTCGTCTCTACACGTCATTTTTTATGGATTTGTGAAGGCTTCACATGGAAATCTTCACGGTGCAATAACATGGCGACATGACATCGCTCCCACTTTTCGAAACCGAGCCGGTTTCGGCCATTGCCTTCATTAGCCCTGCTAAGCCGGGACTCCAGCCTCAGGACATCGACTGGTTCCTGATCGAAGGCCGTGCGTTTGCCCAAGAACACGGGCTCACCGGTGTCTCGCTCTACTGCGGTGATCAGTTTTTCCACTATGTCGAAGGCACTCGCGCCGGCATACGCGCCGACCTCGAAAGGGTGAGTTCCGGCAAATTGCATCAGCCACCCGAGATCCTGATGCAGACCACCGAGACCACGCGTCACTTCAACTGTTGGTACATGGGCTTTACCGACTGCACCAACTCGAGCGCGCAGGAGCAATCCAACATTGACTGGCAAGCCATCCTACCGACCACTCGCGATACGCCCGATATGTCGAAGGGCATTCAACTGGTGACGCTGTACTGGAGTAAGTGGATCGCAGGCATGCGGTGAGAAGCAACTTAGGAATCAAAAATCAAAAAACAAAAAAAAGCGCCGGCCGGGTTGCCCCCATAGCCGGCGCTTTTGTTCTTACTTTTTTGATTTTTGATTCTTGATTTCTTATTTTTTCTTAGGTATGTACAAGTCGGTGATGGTGCCGTCATACACTTCGGCTGCCATGCCCACCGACTCACCCAAGGTCGGATGCGGATGGATCGTCGCGCCGATGTCATGCACTTCGGCACCCATTTCGATTGCGAGACCGATCTCGGAAATCAGTTCACCGGCGTGCACGCCGACAATACCGCCACCGATGACGCGATGCGTGGCTTCGTCAAAGATCAGCTTGGTAAAGCCCTCGGTGCGACCAATACCGATTGCGCGACCACTGGCTGCCCATGGAAACTTGCCGACGCCAATCTTTAGACCCTTGGCCTTCGCCTCGGTTTCGGTGACACCGACCCATGCGATTTCGGGGTTGGTATACGCAACCGAAGGAATGACTCGCGCGACCCATTCGCGCTTTTCGCCAAAGGCAACTTCGGCGGCGAGCTTGCCTTCGTGCGTGGCCTTGTGCGCGAGCATGGGCTGACCGACCAGATCACCGATTGCAAAAATATGCGGGGCGTTGGTGCGCATTTGGCGATCGACCGGAATAAAGCCGCGATCGGTCACGGTGACGCCGGCCTTGTCCGCACCGATCTTGCCGCCATTCGGCGAGCGGCCGACAGCGACGAGGACGCGATCAAACACGGCGCTTTCGGGGGCTTTCCCACCCTCGGCAGCGGGCTCGAACTGCACGCGAATGCCATCGGCACCGGCTTGCGGATTGCTGGCTTTCACGCCCGTGTAGAAGGCGATACCTGCAGTTTTCAGGCGTGCCGTCAGTGGTTTGACCAGATCGGCATCGGCGCCCGGCATCAGCTGATCGGCAAACTCAACCACCGTCACTTTGCTGCCAAGCGCGCTGTACACCGTGGCCATTTCGAGACCGATGATGCCGCCACCGACCACGAGCAAGGAGCCCGGAATGTCGGCCAGGTTCAAGGCATCGGTCGAATCCATGATGCGCGGATCGTCCCATGGGAAGCCAGGCAACTTCACGGCTTGCGAGCCGGCAGCGATGATGCATTGTTCGAACGCAATCAACGTGGTCTTGCCGTCGTCGGCGGTCACTTCGAGTTCGTTCGGACTGATGAACTGACCGGTACCCTGCACCGTGCGCACCTTGCGTTGCTTGGCCATACCGGCCAGGCCCTTGGTGAGCTGACCGACCACTTTCTCCTTGTAGGCACGGAGTTTGTCGATCTCGATTTGCGGCGCACCGAACGTGACACCGAAATCACCGGCATGCGCTGCGGATTCGATGACTTCGGATGCGTGCAGCAAGGCCTTGGACGGGATGCAGCCGACATTGAGGCACACGCCACCCAGGCTGGCGTAACGCTCAACCAGCACGGTATCCATGCCCAGATCGGCACTGCGGAAGGCCGCAGTATAGCCACCCGGACCCGCGCCCAGAACCAGCATGCGGCAGGTGACATCGGCGGTACGGCCACTGGCTCCGGCGGCTGTTGGTGCCGGTGCAGCAGGTGACTGGGCAACAGGTGCCGGTGCAGTTGGCGAAGGCGCGGTGGGCGCCGACACCGCAGCGGGCGCCGGTGCGGCAGCAGCCGACGAAGCGGCCACGGCGGCATCGCCTTCGGCTTCGATGACGGCGACGACACTGCCTTCGGAAACGGTGTCGCCCACTTTGACGGACAGACTGCGGATCACACCGGCCTGCGAGGCCGGCACTTCCATGGTGGCTTTGTCGGACTCGAGCGTTACCAGCCCCTGATCGACTTCGACGCGATCACCGACCTTGACGAGCAACTCGATGACGGGAACGTTGTCGTAACCGCCGATATCAGGAACTTTCAGTTCAATGGTCGCCATGTGTGTGCCCTCAGACCAGTGCGCGACGCATGTCGCCCAGCAGTTTGGACAGGTCCGCAGCGAAGCGGGCGGCGGCGGCGCCATCAATCACGCGATGGTCGTAGCTCAACGACAGCGGCAAAATCAGACGCGGCACAAATTCCTTGCCGTTCCAGACCGGCTTCATATCCGAGCGCGAGACACCGAGGATGGCGACTTCGGGTGCGTTGACGATTGGCGTGAACTTGGTGCCACCGATGCCGCCCAGTGAGCTGATCGAGAAGCAGCCGCCGGTCATGTCTGCAGGGCCCAACTTGCCATCGCGCGCTTTCTTGGCCAGCTCCGACATCTCGACCGCGATCTGCGAGACGGACTTTTTATCAACGTCGCGAATCACCGGCACAACCAGGCCATTCGGCGTATCGGCGGCAAAGCCAATGTGCACGTATTTCTTGAGGATCAGGTTCTCGCCATCGAGCGAGCTGTTGAACGTGGGATATTTGCGCAGCAAGTTAGCGCAGGCCTTGATCAGGAAGGCCAACATGGTGAACTTGACGCCTTGCTTTTCGTACTCTTTGTTGAGCGACTGGCGCAGGGCTTCGAGTTCGGTGATGTCCGCGTCTTCGTGCTGCGTGACGTGCGGAATCATGACCCAGTTGCGGGCCAGGTTCGCACCCGAGATCTTTTGGATGCGCGACAGCGGCTTGGATTCGATCTCGCCGAACTTGGCAAAATCAACCTTGGGCCAGGGCAGCAAGTTGAGTTCGCCGCCACCGGTGACTCCACCGGCGGTAGCGCCGCTACCGGCTGCGTTGCTCAGAATGCCCTTCACGAACTGCTGCACGTCTTGCTTGCTGATGCGGCCGTTGCGTTCGGATCCCTTTACTTGCGACAGATCCACGCCGAGCTCGCGTGCAAACAGGCGGATGGCCGGCGATGCATACGGGACCTTGGAAGGATCGACCGCATCGGCATCGAACGCGACCGGTGGTGTGGACGGCGCGCCGGCGCTAGGCGCTGCGTTGTCGTGCGGCGTTTGCGGTGCGGCGGCTTGAGCCGGCGTGCCGGTTGCCGGTTCAACCCGCTCACCGGTTTCGGCAGCAGGAGCGCTCGCGGCCGGCGCCGGGGCGGCGGCCGGTGCCGGTGCGGCGGCAGTCTCACCCGCGGCCAGCTCGATCTCGGCGATGGCGCTGCCTTCGGACACGGAGTCACCGACTTTGACCAGAATCGCCTTGACCACACCGGCGGCGCTGCTGGGCACCTCCATGGTGGCCTTGTCCGACTCGAGCGTCACCAGACCCTGATCGAGAGAGACGGTGTCACCTACATTGACGAGAATTTCAATGACAGGGACGTTGTCATACCCGCCAATGTCGGGAACGAGAGCTTGAATGGTGTCGGCCATGATGCGAGTCAGAATCGAGGGGCAATGGCCTTTTATTGTGCCGCATTGGCCCCGCATTGGGTACCATGGTTAATTGACTGATTCCGGACGGTGACCATGCCCTCTTTTGATGTTGTGTCCGAAGTGGACACCCACGAACTGACCAATGCCATCGACCAGGCCAATCGCGAGCTGAGCACACGCTTTGATTTCAAGGGCGTCGATGCCAAATTCGAGCGCGAGGATCAGGTCATTGTGCAGTCGGCACCCAGCGAGTTCCAACTTCAGCAGATGCTGGATATCCTGCGTGCGCGCCTGATCGCCCGCGGTATTGACGTGCGTTGCCTGGATTTTGGCGATGTCGAAACCAATGTCGCCGGTTCGCGCCAGAAAATTACCGTGCGCCAGGGTATTGAGCGGGATCTGGCGAAAAAAATCCAAAGCAAGATCAAAGATGCCAAGCTCAAGGTGGATTCGCAAATCAACGGCGACAAGTTGCGTGTCACCGGCAAAAAGCGCGATGACCTGCAGACCGCGATGGCGCTGCTGCGCGGTTCCGAGTTCGAGCTGCCCTTGCAGTTCGACAATTTCCGCGACTGAGGCACTGACATGACCCACCCCGACGAAGACGAGGTCCTCGCCCGCACCCGCCAGTGGATCGAGCGCGCAGTGATCGGCCTGAATCTGTGCCCGTTCGCCAAAGCCGTCTACGTCAAGCAGCAAGTCCGGCTGATCGTGAGCGACGCCACCACCGAAACGGCCTTGCTCGCTCAACTGGGCGAAGAGTTGTCCCT
Source organism: Aquilutibacter rugosus (assembly GCF_036541335.1). Classification (NCBI taxonomy): domain Bacteria; kingdom Pseudomonadati; phylum Pseudomonadota; class Gammaproteobacteria; order Lysobacterales; family Lysobacteraceae; genus Aquilutibacter; species Aquilutibacter rugosus. Next base: position 252,649 of record NZ_JAZHBO010000001.1, read on the forward strand.
GCTCCGCGACACCCCACCCGATCAGATTGACACCACGCTGATCGTGCATCCGCAAGTGCTGCAGTCCTTTTTGGATTACAACGATTTTCTCGACTTGGCCGATGGCCTGGTCTCGGAGATGGGACTGGAGGGCGATATCCAAGTGGCGTCGTTCCATCCGGATTATCAGTTCGCCGACACCGACCCCGATGATGTCGGCAATAACACCAACCGCTCGCCCTACCCGACTTTGCATCTGCTGCGCGAGGCCTCGATTGACCGTGCCGTGGCAGCGTATCCGGATCCTTCGCTACTGTTTGAGCGCAATATCGAAATTGTCGAGGAGCTCGGCGCGGACGGGTGGGACCGCCTAATGAATAGCGAGTCGCACTAGCCCCACTGGCGTTTGATCTCGCTGACCGAATGACGGACCAGTTGCTCAAGCACCTGCAGATCGACATCGGCCAACTTGCGAATGTATAGGCAGGATTTTCCCATGCGATGCTTGCCAAGACGCTCGAACAGTTCCTGACTGTCCTCGGCACCGGCCATTAAATACACCGTGATGTCCTTAGCGCGGTTGGCAAAGCCCGTGACCGCCCACTCGCCAGAATGGCCACTGGCATATCGGTACTGATAGTGATCAAATCCGATAATGCTCGGGCCCCACATCACAGCGGGTTTGCCGGTCACGCGCTGCATCAGTTCGTGCAGTTGCAGCAAGTCGCTGCGACGTGCCTCGTCAGGAATCTCTGCGATGAACTGTAGAGGATCAACCGCTGTGGGTTTGGTCTTGGCTTCGCTCATGCATACAGCTTAGCAACTCGCAAGGCGTCATCGAGCAAACCGGCCGCGGTGACTTGCGCGCCGGCACCCGGCCCTTGAATCACCAGCGGTTGTTCGCAATAGCGGTCACTCCAGATCGCGATGCGGTTGTCAGTCCCGGCACCGCCTGCCAGGGGATGCGACGGTGGTAGTGACTGCAGACCGACCTGCGCCTGCCATTGGCCGTTGGAGTCGCGTTCGAGCACTGCCAGATGACGCAGCACCTCGCCCTGGCGATAAGCCTGCGCAAATGCCTGCTTCAGCGGAGCATCCAGCGCGTCAAGCTGTTCGATGGCTATGTTTGCGGGCAATTCACGCAATGACTCGGGCACCAGCGACTGCACCTGCACGGCCTCGGATGCGAGCGCCACCCCGGCACTACGGGCAAGAATCAGAATCTTGCGGCGGACGTCTTCGCCTGAGAGGTCGTCGCGCGGATCGGGTTCGGTGTACCCCTTAGCGCCCGCTTCTCGAACCCAACCGCTAAACGGACGCATGCCGTCGTACTGATTGAACAGCCAGGCCAACGAGCCCGACAGCACTCCGGCAATGCGCGTGATGCGGTCACCGCCTTCGCGCAGTTCACGAATGCTGCGGATCACCGGCAAACCGGCACCTACCGTGGCACTGTCCCCGTACTGCGTGGAGCCCAGTTCGCGCGCACGCTGCAGAGCCTCGAACCGCTGCAAACCGGCGCCCTGCCCCAACTTGCACGCTGTCACCACGTGGATGCCGCGTTCGAGCCACTGTGCTTGACGGGCTGCAACAATGTCGCTGGCAGTCGCGTCAATAATGAGACGCAGACCGGTGGCGCCCAGACTGGATTCGACCGCATCCAAGTCAGCAGCGCTAATGCTTGGCGATCCTTGTAGCGTGCGAATGCCATTGCTTTGGCCAGCGCGCACCTGTTGTGCAACCGTCAGCGGGCAAACATCAACATCAACCCGGGCAGCGTGGCGCGAGTTGGCCACATGCACGATGCGTAACGGATGCTTGAATTCCTGCGCCTGCCACTGCTGCAGGCGATCCAGGACTGCACTACCCACAGTACCCAGGCCCAGCAGTGCCACCTTCACTTCCTGCGCCGGTGCGTGGGTCGCGAAGGCCGAGCGGACCACCGCGCTCATGCCGCTGCTTCCGGGCAACAGACGAACGCATCTGCAACCGCATCGAGAGCTGCGCGAAGATCGGCGACCAGATCATCGGCATGTTCGATGCCCACCGACAGACGCAGCAGGCCTTCGCTGATGCCAGCCTCCAGGCGCGCCTCGGGCGACATGGCGGCATGGGTCATGGTGGCCGGGTGCGCAATCAGACTCTCGACACCGCCTAGGGATTCCGCCAGCGTGAACAGTTGCAGCGACTCGACCAGGGCCTTTGCGGCGTCACGCCCGCCGATCAGTTCAAAACTCAGCATGGCACCAAAACCCTGCTGCTGGCGTGCTGCGATGGCATGGCCCGGATGCGCGGGCAGACCCGGATAATGCAGTGCCGCCACCGCCGGATGCGAGTTCAGCAGCTCCACGATCGCCTGCGTGTTGTCCTGATGCACACGCAGGCGCGCATCCAGAGTGCGCAAACCGCGCAGGGTCAGGAAGCTGTCGAAGGGCGAACCCGTCAGGCCCAGGCAATTGGCCCACCAGGTCAGTTCGGTATGCAGGGCGGCGTCGGCAGCCACCACGGCGCCGCCGACCACATCGCTATGGCCATTGATGTATTTGGTGGTCGAATGCACCACCACGTCGGCCCCGAATGCAATCGGCTGCTGCAGCGCCGGCGACAGGAATGTGTTGTCCACTACCGCCAAGGCACCGACGGCATGCGCCGCACCGATCACCGCTTCGAGATCGGTAATACGCAGGAGCGGGTTCGACGGCGTTTCAATCCACACCACTTTGGGCTGACGTGCCAAGGCCTGCTGCCAGGACTCGTTACAAGTCAGATCCGCCGTCACCAGTTCGAAGGCACCCTTGGCCGCCAACGCATTGAACAGGCGCCAGCTGCCGCCGTAGCCGTCGTGCGGAACCACCAGCACATCACCCGGACGCAGCAAGGCGTTCACCACCAGATTGATGGCGCCCATGCCCGTGGCGGTAATGACGCCGCCGGCGCCGCCTTCGAGATCGGCAAGTGCCTGACCCAGCAGATCCCGCGTCGGATTGCCGCTGCGCGTGTAGTCGTACTGACGCTTCTGATCAAAACCCACAAAGCTGAAATTGCTCGACAGCACAATCGGCGGCACCACGGCACCATGCGCGATGTCGCGATCAATACCGGCACGAACGGCGGTGGTCGTCAGGGAAGTTTTGGCTGCAAAGGTCATGGTCGCTCCGGTCTCGAATAAGGGTCAAAACGACCATCGAGTGGATTGCGACGAGCTGCCCCCAATTAGGGCGCGACACGTAGCCATCTGCCGATACGAAGACCGTACCGCTGGAATTGGCACCTGGCATCGCAGCTGGGCTGCGGCTCGGTTGCCCCGACGTCAAAGGGCCAGTCCCTCGGTCGGTCTCGATGGTATGAGCGCAGTCTGACAGGTCTTTTTTTACTTGTCAATCTCTTCATGCGGATGAAGAGATATTTAGTCGCCGAAGAGTTGCTCGATGTCGGCCGAGCCCAGTGTTCGCCACTGCCCCGGCTCCAGACCTTGCAGGTCCAAACCACCGATGCGGCTGCGATGCAACGCCGTGACGTGATTGCCCGTCGCGGCAAACATGCGGCGCACCTGATGGTAACGACCCTCGGTCAGGGTCAACTCTGCACTGCGCGGACCGTGCACAATCAGCTCGGCAGGTTTCAGGGGCGTGGTCTCGCCTTCGAGCACTAAAGTGCCCGCGGCAAACAGCTCGGCCTCATCGCCACGCAGATCTTCGGCCAGGGTCACTTGGTAGACTTTCGGCAGATGTTTTTTCGGCGCGACGATTCGATGCAGCAGTTGGCCGTCATCGGTCATCAGCAACAGGCCGCTGGTGTCCTTATCCAGGCGCCCGACGGAACTGAGCGCCGGTGACCGCAATTTGTAGCGCGGTGGCAGCAAGTCATAAATCAGGCGACCGATGTCCTTGCTGGAGCACGTATAGCCCGTCGGCTTGTAGAGCATCAGGCTCAGACCGGGTGGCGGATCCATGGGTTCGCCATCCACCAGCAACTGCATCTCCGGTTCCCAAGTGTCATCGGCATACATGACCTCCCCTTGCGCATCGGTCACGGCGCCGTCGCGAAACAGCGTCATCACCGACTTGCGCGAACCGTAGCCAAGATTCGCCAGCAGCTTGAGCAGCTTTACTCCCGCCATGCGTGTAACACCTTAAATCCTTGGTCTTCGGCCAGCACGGCGACACGGGGGAACAGGCGCCGAATCGATTCCTCGTAAGGCAGATGACGGTTCGCCACCATCAGCAACCGGCCTCGCGGTTTCAAGGCGCCGGCTGCCACTTCGATAAAACGCAGTCCGATGTCGGTGCGGCCATCACGCGAGATGGCATGGAACGGGGGGTTCATCACAATCACGTCATAGCGCGAAGGCAAGCCGGACTCCACATCGTGCCAGTGAATATGCGTATCACGCTGCAGCCGTTGCAGATTGCGTTGCAGCGGTTCCAGTGCCTGCTGTTGGGCCTCGTAGGCATCGAGCGAGACAATGCCGGGATTGGCCTGCAGTAATGCGATCGAGAGATGACCGGTGCCGGCACCGAGATCGGCGGCATGGCCGCGCAAATCGGTGGGCAGGTGTGCAACCAGCAGATTCGAGGCAGGATCGGCATGCTGCCAGGAAAACACGCCGGGACGCGTCCATAAGCCGGTCTGCGTCTGTGTGCGCAGCTCCGATTGCGCGCTCCAGGCAGCCGCGGTTTCAGCGTCCAAGTTGAGGCGTTCGCGTGGCGGCGTCCAGAGCACACGGCACTTGTTCTTGGTATCACTAGCCACCGAGCCGAGCAGTCGCTCCAGATCGGTCTGCACCGACTTGGCGCCCTCGTTATTGGCGACCGAAACGATCAGTCGTCCCTGTGGCGCCAGTGCACTGACGGCGCGAGCCATCAAAGCACGCGCTTCCTCACGACCGCGCGGTGGTAACAGCAAGATGAGATCCCAAGGGCCGTCCTGCAAAGCTTGCTGCTCATCTGCCACCTGCCAGCCATCGGCTTGCAACTCATCGGCGGCAGGCTTGAACGGTTGAGTCAGGGTCAGGGCTTCGGCGGGCAGATGGCGCCACAGACGGTGACGCCGCGCCCGCAGCACCAGCACGCGTTGCGTAGCCGTCGGTAGCGGCAGCAAACCCTGATCAAACGGACGCAGCAAAGTCTCTAAGGGTGCATCGCTCATAATCCGGCTGCGGCCTCCCGCACCGCACGAAACAGGGCGCGACTCTTGCTCATCGTCTCCTGCCATTCGGACTCGGGATCGGAGTCATACACAATGCCCGCACCGGCCTGCACATGGAGTTTGCCCTCCTGCACTACGGCTGTACGTATCGCGATGGCCATGTCGGCGTCGCCATTCCAGCCGATATAGCCGATACAACCCGCGTACACGTTGCGCAGGATCGGTTCGAGTTCGCGAATGATTTCCAGTGCCCGTAATTTCGGCGCTCCGCTGACAGTGCCGGCGGGGAACGTAGCCCGTAGGACGTCGGCGTAGTTCAAGCCTTCGCGTAGAGTACCGCTCACCTCGGAAACGATATGCATGACATGCGAATAGCGCTCGATCGCGAACTGCTCCTTGAGCTGCACGCTGCCGGGCTCGCAGATGCGACCCAAGTCGTTGCGACCCAGATCAATCAGCATTAGGTGTTCGGCACGCTCCTTGGGATCGGCCAGCAACTCCTGTTCCAGCTGCAGATCGTGTTCCGGCGTGGTGCCACGCGGACGGGTGCCCGCAATCGGGCGCACAGTGACCTCGCGCCCTTGCTGACGCACCAGAATCTCGGGTGATGAACCCACCACCTGCATGTCGCCGATATTGAGGAAGTACATGTACGGCGATGGATTCAGGCTACGCAAGGCGCGGTACAGATCGACCGGACGCGCGGCAAAAGGCACGGTGAGGCGTTGGCTCAATACGACCTGAAACGCATCGCCGGCACGAATGTAGTCTTTGATCTGCGCGACGGCATCCAGAAAGCCCTGATGCGTAAAACCGGAGACAAAATCGTTCTCGTCAATGACAGTGCCGCTATTGAGCGCCGGCGGATACTGCGTCGGCGCTGTGCGTAAGGTCTCGACCCACGCATCCAGTCGCGACTGGGCCGCGTACCGGGCCTGCGGATCGTGGGCATCGGCGTGCGTGATCAGATACAGCTTGCCTTTGAGATTGTCGAACACGGCCAGGTCTTCGGACAGCATCATCAGCATCTCGGGGGTACCGAGCTGATCCTCAGCCGGGGTGTCGTGCAGACGCGGCTCGAGATGCCGCACGCATTCGAATCCGAACCAACCTACCAATCCGCCGGTAAAACCGGGCAATTCGGCAATGGGTTCTACCTTGTACGCGCTACGAATGGCCTCGGCCGTGGCGAAGGGATCCTCGATGGTTTCCACCTGCACAAGCTCGCCGTCTTCAATCACATACAGACGATGACCGGCCACCGTGAACACGCGACGCGCCTGCAGACCGATGATCGAGTAGCGGCCAAAACGCTCGCCGCCCTGCACCGACTCGAACAGATAGGTGTTGGGCTTATCGGCCAGTTTCAGATAAACCGAAAGGGGTGTGTCGAGATCCGCACGGACCTCACGCACCACCGGGATGCGCGTTGCGACGTGTTCGTTCTCAGCCACGGACACCGGCCACTGCAGACTTCATGGCTTGCACCACTTGCGCGTAATCGGATGCATTGAAAATGGCGGAACCGGCGACAAACGTATCGGCACCTGCCGCTGCAATCGCTGCAATGTTATCGGTCTTGACGCCGCCATCGACCTCGAGGCGAATTGACTTGCCGGTAGCATCAATGCGCTCGCGCACCGCACGGATCTTGTCCATGGTCGAGTCAATAAACGATTGACCACCAAAGCCCGGGTTCACCGACATCAGCAGCACCATGTCGAGATCGTCGAGCACCCAGTCGAGCACGGACAGCGGCGTGGCCGGATTGAGTACCAGACCGGCCTGGCAGCCGCCACTCCTGATCAGCTGAATGGTGCGATGGACGTGCGGCGAGGCTTCGGGGTGGAACGAGATCATGCTGGCGCCGGCGGCGATAAAGTCCGGGACGATGCGATCGACCGGCTGCACCATCAGATGCACGTCAATCGGCGCCGTGACACCGTGCTTGCGCAGGGCCTCACAGACCATGGGGCCAATGGTCAGATTCGGGACATAGTGATTGTCCATGACATCAAAGTGCACCCAATCGGCGCCCGCGGCGAGCACCGCATCGACCTCTTCGCCGAGCTTGGCGAAATTGGCGGAAAGGATCGAGGGGGCGATGACGGTAGATTGCATGGCAAAGTGGCCCGAAGTGGCGATCAGAACGCCTATTTTAGCGGCTCCCTCGCTGCGAATGGGCCCGCAAAAGCGCTAAACTGGCAGACCCGACTCGTTAAGCCCAAGGGCTACTGACATTGGCTAGTACACTGCTTCAGTCCGATCTTCCCGGCTTCACCCTGCTTCACCGCGGCAAAGTCCGCGATGTGTATGCCATCCCCGCAACGTCGCTGCCTGCCGGCACGCCTCCCGGCGAGTATCTGCTGATGGTCGCCACCGATCGCCTCAGCGCCTTCGATGTGGTGCTACCCGATCCGATTCCCGGCAAAGGCGAGATGCTGACGCAAATCAGCAACTTCTGGTTCGAACGCACCAAGCACATCATTGATAACCATCTGACCGGTATCGATGTCGCTGCAGTCCTGCCTGAGGGTGTGGACACCTCGCTGTATGCACGTCGTGCTGTCGTCACGCGCAAGCTCAAGCCGGTCCCCGTCGAGGCCATCGCCCGCGGTTATCTGATTGGCAGCGGCTGGAAGGACTACTCGCGCACCGGGCGCGTCAGCGGCATCGAGTTGCCCGCAGGTCTGCAGCAGGCCTCCAAGCTGGAGTCGCCGATCTTCACGCCGTCGACCAAGGCCGCTGTTGGCGATCACGACGAGAACATTGATTTCGACACCGCCGTTCGTACGGTCGGCTCCGATCTGGCCGAAAAGGTGCGCGATGCCACCTTGCGCCTGTACGAGTACGCGCGCGACTACGCAGCCGGCCGTGGCATCTTGCTGGCCGACACCAAATTCGAATTCGGCACCGACAGCGATGGCCGTCTGTACGTCATGGATGAAATGCTGACACCGGATTCGTCGCGCTACTGGCCGGCCGATTCGTACGAACCTGGTATCTCTCCGCCGAGTTACGACAAGCAATTTGTGCGTGACTATCTCGAAGCCGTGGCCTGGGATAAAACTCCGCCCGGTCCGCGCCTCCCGACGGAAGTCATTGAACGCACGCGCGCCAAGTACGCCGAGGCCTTGATGAAACTGGCCGATCTGTCCGTCGACTAGCCCCCTTTGTTACTGATCACAGGATCCGATCCATGAGCGCCTTGCACGACTGGTTTGCGCGATATTCGCAAGACCATCAGAACCACACCAACCGGACCATCCATTGGGTGTGTGTGCCACTGATCGTGTGGTCGGTAGTTGCACTCCTGTGGACCCTGCCGGTTCCCACGACGCTGTTCCGTCCCGGCATCTACGCGGCCATCGCCATGTTGTGCGCGCTGATGTTCTACTACCGCCACTCGCGTGCGATTGGCCTTGGTGTTCTGGCCGTGTTCGCGGTCATGAGCGCGGTGACGTATCTTTTGCATGGCGCATTGGGCACAGCTCCCTTGCGGGCGCTGGCCATTGGCGTGTTTGTAGTCGCCTGGATCGGTCAGTTTTTAGGTCATCAGATCGAAGGCCGTCGTCCGAGCTTTCTGACGGATCTCAAGTACCTGCTGATCGGGCCGGCGTGGCTGGTCAGCAAGGCCTACGATCGCTTCGGCATTCGGTACTAAGGAGTGGCACCGCGCGACATCGGTCTGGCCATCCTGATCTGTATTGCCTGGGCTTTTAATTTTCTGACGTCGGCGACGGCGCTGCGCGAGACCACGCCGTTCCTGTTCACCGCGCTACGCTTTGCTCTGCTGGGCCTGTGCCTGCTGCCGATGATGCGTGTGCCACCGCGCGAACAATGGGGACGTCTGATTGTCTGTGGTCTCCTGGTTGGCGTCGCTCACTTCGGTTTGAGTTTCTGGTCCCTGCGAGAGGCCGGTGATCTGTCATCGCCTGCGGTCGTGATGCAAAGCTATATCCCCATGACCGCCGTGCTGGCCTGGGTGCTGATCGGTGAGCGCTTTGGGCTTAAGACCGGCGTGGCCATTTTGACCAGCTTCATCGGCATCGTGGTGCTGGCCTTTGATCCAATGGTTGTAGATCACCCTAAGGCACTGATCCTAATGTTGCTGTCGGCGTTGGCGCTGGCGCTGGCAACCGTCTTCATGAAGGGACTCAAGGGCTTTACCGTGTTCAATCAGCAGGGCTGGTTTGCATGGGTCGCCCTGTTCCCGTTGCTGCTGATTAGCGTGGTGTTTGAACCCGGCGCCATCTCGCAGCTACCCAATGCAACTTGGCGGGTTTGGCAGGGTGTCGTCTACGCGGCTTTGGTGGCCTCGCTACTCGGCCATGGCCTTTATTTTCAGCTGCTGCAGCGCAATCCCATTGCGCAGATCACGCCCTGGCTGTTGCTGACGCCGATTATGGGCATCGCCATAGGGATCGCGTTCTGGGGCGATCGTCCGGGTATCCGACTGTATATCGGTGCCGCACTGGTGTTGGCCGGCGTGCTGATGATTGCGATTCGTCAATTACACAAGTCGCGCACGACCGTGCCGGACGTCGTCGATCTGGTTTAAGCGCTCCGACTTTTACTCTTGAGTGTCAATGCTGCGGGTCGGCAAGACGCGCCGGAGCCACCACACGCCGAGCAATGCCGAAAGCACCGATGCGGCGAAGACGCCGAGAGTCGCTTCGGCCTGCAGCAGTGGCTCTCGATAAGCCAACGAGGCAATGAACAGGCTCATGGTAAAGCCGATGCCGCACAGGATCGCCATGCCGAACAGCACGCTGTTGCCGACTCCGGCCGGATAATCGACCAGGCCCGCTTTGCGGCCGAGCCAGGCGACACTAAAAATACCAACCGGCTTGCCAATCAGCAGCGCCAGCAGTACACCCATCGGCAACGCGGTAGTCAGTGCACCGAGTGGCGTCGTGCTCAGATCCAGACCGGCATTGGCCAGCGCAAAGAGCGGCAGCACAGCATAGGCAACGAACGGGTGCAGGTCGTCCTCAAGGCGCAGCAACGGCGAGGGCGAACGATCGGGATCGGCCGTGTCGTCATCGCCGGTGACATGCGGAATCAGAAACCCGGTGACTACGCCAGCCAACGTCGCATGCACGCCGGATCGCAGCACCACGATCCATAAGGCCACACCTAATAGCAGATACGGCCACAGACTACGGACACCGCTACGGTTCAGTAGTGCCATCGCCACTGCGATTGCAATGGCAGCGATAAGGCTGGCGCCGTGCAGCTCGCTGGTATAGAACATCGCAATAATGACGATGGCAATCAGATCATCCACCACGGCAATAGTCGAGAGCAGCAGCTTGAGGCCCAGCGGAACCCGCGAACCCAACACCGCTAACATCGCCAGCGCGAAGGCAATGTCGGTCGCCGTCGGCACGGCCCAGCCGCGCATCGCTGCGGCGTCGGCATGATTAAACGCCGTAAAAATCAGGGCGGGAACAAGGACACCACTTGCGGCACAGAGCAGCGGCAGCATTAGCGCGCGGCGATCGGACAGCTGGCCGCCGAGCATTTCGCGTTTTATTTCTGCCGCCACCAGCAGAAAAAACAGGGCCATCAGGCCATCGTTGATAAAGTGCTGCAGCGAGAGTTCAATGCTCCATTGCCCCAGGGCAATGCGCGGCAACTCGAAATGCAGCAAGTGGCGGTAGGCATCGCCCCAGGCACTGTTAGCAAGCAGCAGAGCCAGTACCGATGCCCCAATCAGGATTAACCCGGATGCCGCCTCAAGCCGAAAGAACTCCTGTAACCAACGACGCACTGCCATTTATTGCGTCACCATCAGCAACTCAATGGCCAGCCACACGATAAAGGTGATGACCAAGATGGTGCCTTCGGCACGGGTGATGCGCATGTCACCGCGCAGCATCGGGAACATCAGACAGGCGCCGATGGCGGCCATCGGCAGTTCAAACGTCAGGAATCCGCGCGGGATCATCAGGCCACCGCTGCTCATGGCCAACAGGCCAATGACGACGGTGGTATTGAGCAAGGACGAACCGATGACGTGACCCACGACCAGATCGCCATGACCGCGACGAGCCGCGGCGATAGCCATGATGGCCTCGGGCAGGGTGACTGCAATGGCGATAGGCAGCAGGCCGACCACGTGCGGACCCAAACCGAGTTCAACGCCGAGTGCCGGGGCCTTCAGTACGATCCACAGCGAACCGAAATACAGCATCACCGCACCCAGGGCGACAAACACGACATCGAGCCAGAGGGCATTGTGGCGACCGGCTAGCACCTCCATTTCGCGATGTACATCGGCCGATTCACTGCGACTGGCCAGCACGGCCCAGCCCATGAAGGCGATAAAGATCGCGAGCAGGATGATGCCCTCGACGCGGGAGATGTTGCCGTCCCAGCCCATGGCGATCACCGCAATGGAGCCGACCACCAGTCCCAGCAGCAGACCGTTGAGGGCACGCCAATGGGTCACAAGCGTCGCAACCATCGCGGCCACGCCCATGGTCAAGCCAAAATTGACGATGTTGTTGCCGACGACGGTGCCAAGCGCCAGCGGCTCCTGACCGGAACGCATGGCCTGTAGCGCAATGCTCAACTCCGGCAATGCCGTTGCTAAGGAGAGCAGCAGCATGCCCATGACGAAACGGCTGATGCCCAGACGCTGCGCCAGACCGGCGGATCCGCGTACTAAGAATTCGGCAGCACTGGTCAGAAATACGACGCTAAGCAATAAGGTCAGCCACACGTTGTCCATGAGTTTGCGCTCCGATCTATCTAGGTGGGATTAGCCGCGGAAATTGTTCCGCAGCCCTTGCCAGCAATCAATGTACTCGGTTTGCCGATGTGATGCCATCAAGGCCTGTTCACTTGGACGGATCACCAGCGGGCACTCGAACATAAACGCCATCGTGCCCCGAATGAAATCGGGTTTGCTCGTATCGGCAGCCGATGCCTTGTCGAAGGTCTCCGCATCGGGGCCGTGACCCGTCATGCAGTTGTGCAGTGATGCACCACCGGGGGCAAAGCCCTCGGCCTTGGCATCGTATACGCCATCGATCAGGCCCATGAACTCCGAGGCAATATTGCGATGGAACCACGGCGGCCGGAAGGTATCGCGCATCGCCAGAATTCGCGGCCCGAAGATCACGAAATCGAGATTGCTGACACCGGCCACCGGACCGGGCGCATGCAACACCAGAAAGATCGACGGATCCGGGTGATCAAACGAAATGGATCCGATGGTATTGAAGTTGCGCAGATCGTAGCGATACGGTGCGTAGTTGCCGTGCCACGCCACCACATTGAGCGGCGAATGCGTCATCTCCGCACGCCACAGATGGCCCTGGAACTTGTTGATCAACTCAAACTGCCCGTCGATATCCTCGAAGGCAGCGTTGGGTGTTTCGAAATCACGCGGATTGGCCAGACCGTTGCTGCCGATAGGCCCCAGGTCAGGCAACTGCAGCAGGGCACCAAAGTTCTCGCAGACGTAGCCGCGCGCCTGACCGTCGGATAGCGAGACGCGGAAGCGCACGCCACGCGGAATCACCGCGATCCAATGCGGCTCGACATCAACGACACCCAGCTCGGTTTCAATATGCAGACGGCCGAGTTGCGGGACGATCAGCATCTCGGCATCGGCATTGCTGAAGAAACGATCCTGCATGTCGCGGTTGCAGGCATACAGATGGATACCGATTCCGGTCTGCGACTCGGGACCGCCGTTACCGGCGTACGTTACCAGGCCATCGATAAAATCGGTGGCGCTCTCCGGCAAGGGCAAGGGCGACCAGCGCATTTGCTCGGGCGAGACTTTGCCGGCGCCGAAGACGTTGTGAAAACGGGTCTGCTCGTACTCGGCAAAGTGACCGTGCATGGCGGCCGGCCGAATGCGATAGAGCCAGCTACGGCGATTGTGCGCACGCGGCGCGGTGAACGCCGTACCGCTCAGCTGCTCGGCATACAGCCCGAGCGGTGCTACTTGCGGCGAATTCCGGCCAAGGGGCAACGCGCCGGCAATGGCCTGAGTGGAAACATGGTTCCCGAATCCGGGCTGATAGCCATTGCCAGCCAATGCCATTTACAGCACTCCGCGCTTCATCTGGTCACGCTCGATCGATTCGAACAGGGCCTGGAAATTGCCTTCGCCAAAACCCTCATTGCCCTTGCGTTGAATGATCTCAAAGAAGATCGGACCGAAGGCGTTCTGGGTAAAGATCTGGAGCAGCTTGCGTTGCTTGGTTTCCGCGTCGGCATCAATCAGGATCTTGTTCCTGGCCAGGCGCGGCACATCCTCGCCGTGGTCAGGAATGCGCTGATCGATCACGTCGAAATACGTTTCGGGCGTGTCCAGGAACTCGATGCCCTGTTCGCGCATGGCCTCGACGGTAGAATAGATGTCGTCGGTAAAGCAGGCAATGTGCTGAATGCCCTCGCCCTTGTATGCATCGAGGTATTCATTGATCTGCGACTTGGGATCACTGGATTCGTTGAGCGGAATGCGCACAATGCCATCGGGTGCGGTCATGGCCTTGGAGATCAGGCCGGTCTTGGCACCCTTGATATCGAAGTAGCGGATCTCACGGAAGTTGAACAGGCGTTCGTAGTAATCCGACCACTTTTGCATGTTGCCGAAATACAGGTTGTGCGTAAGGTGATCGATAAAAGTCAGACCGAAGCCCTTGGGATTCTGATCGGCGCCCTGCACCGGCAGATAGTCGCCATACACATCGGAACCGCTGTCCACCAGATACAGCATGCAGTCGCCGATGCCCTTTACGACCGGCACGTTGACCGCCTTGGAATCAATCAGGTCGGCAGCGCTAAAGGTCTCGCCGCCATTGCCCAGCACCGTGTCGCAGACCTGATCTGTCGGCACAGTAAAGCGAATCGCGAATCCGCAGGCACTCGGACCATGGGCCGCGGCAAATTGGGCTGCAAAGGATTCGGGATCGTCATTGACCAGGAAATTGACACCGTTCTGGCGATACACCGTGATCGGACGGGTCTTGTGACGCAGCACGGCGGTAAAGCCCATGTTGAGCAAGTACGTGTGCATTGCCTCCTGCTGATCCTTTGGTGCCGCAAACTCGACAAACTCAAAGCCATTAATACCCAGGGGGTTTTCGAACGTCGTGACGTTCATGCCCAAATTCGGTTGTGCCGACATGTTGCTGATCTCCAATGTTGGAAGCGATGCACACCATGACGCCGTGCGCAGGTTTGCAGCCATTTTCCCATTCCCTGCCGCGAATTGCCATAATTTACAGGTCCATCACATTCTCAGCAGGTTCCAGCCGATGCCATCCACTCCTCGCGCCCAGGCGTTTTCACCGGGCAGCGTCGGTAATATCGGCGTCGGATTCGATCTGTTCGGCCACACCATCGCCGCTGTACGCGACGAGGCCATCGTCACGCGAACTGAACAACCCGGCGTCCGATTGCTCGACATTCGCGGCAGTATCGAAGGCATTGCCACCATTCCGCGGTCCACTGAAACCAACACCGCGGCGCGTGCGGTACAGGCCCTGTGCGATTCGCTGTCCTTGCCGTTCGGCTTTGAGATCGAGTTGATCAAAGGCATCCCACTCAACGCCGGTCTTGGCGGATCCGCGTCATCGGCGGTAGCGGCTCTGGTCGCAGCCAATGCCCTGCTCGACACCCCGCTCTCACGAGACGCGCTTATCCCGCTTGCCGTCGAGGGCGAGTTCGCATCGAGCCAATCCCGACAAACCGACAACGTAGCGCCGATGCTGCTGGGCGGAGTGGTCTTTGCCTTCGAAGGCCAAGTCCAGCGCTTTGAGCTCCCCGCTACCTGGCACGCTGCCGTGGCGCGCCCTCATATCAGCTTGCGTACGTTGGATTCGCGACAAGTTTTGCGCGAACCGTTTGGCCTGGATCTCATCACATCGCATTGCGCAAATCTGACGCGTTTTGTACTGGGCCTGGAGCGGTGCGATGCGACGCTCATTGCGGCCGGTTTGCGCGACGTGCTGGTAGAGCCGCGTCGCGCTGCATTGATTCCTAATTTCCACGCGGTGCAAGCCGCCGCATTGGAACATGGCGCACTCGGTTGCTCGATTTCCGGCGCCGGTCCCAGCGTCTTTGCCTGGTTTACCGATGCCGATCGTGCACACGCGGCGGCCTCTGCGATGGCCGGTGAATTTACAGTGCCCAGCGATACCTTCGTCACCCCGATCAACGGGATCCGTGCGGAACGGATCGATTAAGTGACAAGCATAAAAAAGCCCCCGCAAATGCGGGGGCCCTCTGTCAGAGGTCTTACTTAACGCCGTGCATCAGCTTTTGAATCAGCGGAGCGATCAGCACCAGCAAGAGGCCGCAGCCCACAAGAATGTAGAAGCCTTGGGTGTAACCCGACAGTGCCGAAGCCGCGGTCATACCGGTTTCACCCGAGACGCCCGAAGCGAACAGACCGGCCAGATTGTTACCGATACCTGTGGACAGGAACCAGCCGCCCATGCCCAGACCGACCAGGCGGGCCGGAGCGAGCTTGGTCACCATGGACAGGCCGATCGGCGACAGACACAGCTCACCCATCGTCTGGATCACGTAGACCGCAACCAGCGTCCACAGCGGGATCATGTTCTTGTCGTCAAGCAGGTTGGTCAGCGCGAACATCAGCACAGCGAAGGCCACACCGTTAAAGATCAGGCCCAGACCGAACTTGCGCGGAATCGACGGATTGGCGCGACCAAGGCGAATCCACAGCCAGGCAAATAGTGGTGCCAGCAGGATGATGGCGATGGCGTTGATTGACTGGAACCATTCGATCGGGAACGTGAAGCTGCCGATTTGCTTATTGACGATCTTTTCGGCGAGGAAGGTGAACGAGGCACCGGCCTGCTCAAAGAACATCCAGAACATGATGTTGAAGGCGAAGATGATCAGCATCGCGATCACCATGTCGCGCGCCACTTTACCGACACGGAAGCCTTCGACCAGCAGTGCGATACACAGCAGGGCAAACAGCGGGAACAGAACGAAGCGCTGCAGATCCGTAGCGTCAATGGTCAGCAGGAAGTAGATCACCGGAATCGCAACGGCGAGACCCAGGATGACCAGCAACAGGCGCATCGTCTGATTGCCCTCTGCCGGCGGCAGACCGACGGTCTTGAGTTGAGCCTTACCGAACCAGAACCACACCAGACTGATCAGCATGCCGACGCCCGAAGCAATAAACACGGCCTGATAATCAGGCAGAGTTTGCTGACCGAAGACAGTGCGTGCCAGGAAACCGGTCAGGATCGGCGCCACAAAGGCACCGGCATTGATGCCCATATAGAAAATGGTGAAGGCAGAGTCGCGGCGCTCATCGCCCTGCGCATACAGCTTGCCGACCATGGTCGAGATGTTGGGCTTGAACAGACCGTTACCCGCGACGATGGTGGCCAAGCCGAGCTTGAACATATCGAGTTGCGGCAACGCGACCATGAATAGGCCCGCGGCCATGACGACCGCGCCGAGCATGATGGATCGCTGATAGCCGATGACACGGTCAGCGACATAACCGCCGAATACGGCAACGGCATAGACCAGGGCCAGATAGGCACCGTAGATCTTCGAGGCTTCGGCCTCACCCATTCCCTGGTTGGCAAACTGGGCAACGATATAGAGCACCAGGGCCCAACGCATCCCGTAGAACGCAAAGCGTTCCCAGAATTCCGTCATGAACAGCATCCACAACGGCTTGGGATGTCCGCCTATCTGGGCAAACTCGGGTAGTGGCTGACGGGCTGCGCCCGGAAGTTCTGCGGCTCCGCTCATGCGGTTTCCTCTTATTTAAGATGGGATGAGCCCACGCACCGTGCGCGGGCAATGCTTGAGAATCGCCGAAAAACAGCTATCGCGTCAACTTTTCGTAAATGCTGCAGTGCATCAAGCACCGTGTTGGTTACTCAGTACGAGCCCGTATTGGGGCCGATCTGGGTCCGCACTTCGAACAGCTCAGGGAAGAAGGTCAGCTCCAGTGCCTGTTTCAGAAATCCGACGCCGCTGGACCCACCGGTACCGCGCTTAAAGCCGATGATCCGCATCACGGTGCGCATGTGACGGAATCGCCACAGCTGGAACTGCGTCTCGATGTCGACCAGGTCTTCGCACAGTGAATACTCGCGCCAATAGGTGTCGGTGTCCTCGTAAATGCGCTCAAAAATGGGCACCAGTTCGGGATCATTGACGTGCGGCTTGGAGAAATCGCGTGCGATGGCATGCGCGGGCACCGGATGGCCGAAGCGTGCCAGATACTGCAAAAACAGTTCGTACAGACTCGGGGCATCGAGCAGGGCCTTCAGCGTGGTCTGAATGTCAGGGTCGTGCGCAAAGACCTTGAGCATCGCGTCATTCTTGTTGCCGAGCAGGAACTCGATGCCGCGATACTGATACGACTGAAACCCTGAGGCGGGGCCCAGAAATTCGCGGAATTCCATGTATTCCGAAGGCGTCAGCGTCTCGAGCACCGACCATTGTTCGGTCAGTAGCCGCAGCGTCACCTTGACGCGAGCCAGCACTTTACGGGTGCGCCAGACTTCATCGCGCTTGAGATATTCGCCGGCGGCGGCGAGCTCGTGCAGAATCAGCCTGAGCCACAATTCGGAGGTCTGGTGCTGGATGATAAACAGCATCTCGTCGTGCTGCGGCGGTTGCGATCGGCGCTGCTGGGCATTCAGAACTTTGTCGAGCTGCAGATAGCCCGCATAGGTCATGCGCCCGTGCAGGTCCGTATGGATTTCCTTTTCCAACTCACGCTGGTTGTTCTCGACGCTCATGCAGCACTCCGGTTGATCGCCCCAAGGATACCGCAGCACTCTTCGGTGAACGTACGCAATTCGTTATGATGAAGGCTGTTCCCGCACCGGAAGTACGCATGAAACTGGCGGCATCGCTTGAAATCCCCTACTTTCAGTTCCTGGATCCCGATGGGCAGTTGAGCGCTGATGCGCCGGCCGATCTCGCCGATCCGTCGTTCCTTCTCTCCTACTTCCGCAAAATGGTCGCCTGTCGGGCCTTCGACACCAAGGCCATTGCGTTGCAGCGCACCGGCAAATTGGGCACCTATGCCTCCTCGCTCGGACACGAAGCCACACATGTCGGCATGGGCGCTTTTTTGCAGGATGAGGATTGCTTTGCGCCGTCGTATCGCGAGCATGGCACCTTGTTCGAGCGCGGCGTGCAGGCTCGCGAGATTCTGCTGTACTGGGGTGGTGATGAACGCGGTAGTGATTTTGCGCATGCCCGTCATGACTTCCCGATGTGTGTGCCGATTTCCACGCAAATGCTGCATGCCGCCGGTGTCGCCTTGTCGTACAAGCTGCGCGGTATGCCGCAAGTGGCGATGAGCTCGTGCGGCGATGGCGGTTCGTCCAAGACTGACTTTTATGCCGCAGTGAATTCCGCCGGTGCCTACAAGCTGCCGCTGGTGCTGTGCATCGTCAATAACGGTTGGGCCATCTCGGTACCGCGCTCTGCACAGACCGGTGCGGGCACGCTGGCGCAAAAGGGTCTGGCCGGCGGTCTGTATTCTGCGCAAGTGGACGGCAATGATCTGATTGCCGTGCTGTACGCATGTCGTGAGGCAATTGATCGGGCCCGTCGTGGCGAAGGCGCTACCTTGCTCGAGTTCATGACCTATCGTCTGCACGATCACACGACCGCCGACGATGCACGTCGTTATCGCGCCGCCGAGGAAGTCGAAGCCGCCTGGAAGGTCGAGCCCTTTATTCGCCTTCGTAAGTATCTGACCGCCAACGGACTGTGGTCCGATGAGCAGGAACAGGAACTGATTGCGCAAACCAACGAATGGGTCGCCGCAGAAATCGATGCGTATCTGCAAACACCGATGCCGCCGGTTTCCGCTATGTTTGATTATCTGTACGGCGACATGCCGAGCGAGGTCCTCGAACAACGCGAGTTGGCCATGCAGCGGGAGGGCCAGGCATGAGCGCCGCGCCCATCACTCTGATCGAGGCCATCACTCAAGCCCTGGCCTATGAAATGCGCAACGACGAACGCGTTCTGGTTCTAGGCGAAGACGTCGGCGTCAATGGCGGTGTGTTCCGCGCCACTGCAGGTCTGCATCAGGAATTCGGTTCCGAACGCGTGCTCGATACGCCGCTCGATGAAACCACCATTGCCGGGCTGACTGTGGGCTTGGCTGCTGCCGGCATGCGCCCGGTCGCCGAAGCGCAGTTCGATGGCTTTGTATACCCCATGGTCGATCACATCGTCTGTCACGGTGCGCGCCTGCGCAATCGGACGCGTGGCCGTCTGCATGTACCAATGGTGCTGCGCGTACCGTGGGGTGGCGGCATTCGTGCACCGGAGCATCACTCCGAGGCCAACGAATCCACTTTCACCAACGTGCCCGGGATCCGCGTCGTGCTGCCTTCGTCGCCGCAACGCGCCTACGGCTTGCTGCTCGCCGCCATCCGCGATCCCGATCCGGTGATTTACTTCGAACCCAAGCGCATCTATCGCCAATACAAGGAACTGGTTCCTGACGATGGCGAGGCCTTGCCGCTCGATGTGTGCTTTGTTCTTCGCGACGGCACCGATGTCACTCTGGTGACCTGGGGCGCTCAAGTTAAGGAATGTCTCGAAGCTGCTGAGGCATTGGCACAGGAAGGCATCAGCGCCGAAGTCATTGACGTAGCGACTTTGCGTCCGCTGGATTTCGACACGATTGCCGAATCGGTCTCGCGTACCGGTCGTTGCGTGATCGTGCACGAAGCGCCGCGCACGGCAGGCTTCGGTGCAGAAATTGCCGCGCGTCTGGCTGAATCCTGCCTGCTTGATCTCAAGGCACCGGTCATCCGCGTCACGGGATATGACACCCACATCCCGCTATTCAAACTCGAAAACGCCTACATTCCCAGCGTTGCCAGCATCGTCACCGCTGCACGCCGCTGCATGGCCGAAAGCATTTAAGGAACCTTTGCATGTCCGATATCCGTGAATTCCGTTTGCCAGACCTTGGCGAAGGCTTGCCCGATGCCACCGTGGTCGAATGGCATGTAAAGGTCGGCGAGAGCGTCATGCTCGATGACAACCTCGTCTCCATGGAAACGGCCAAGGCCATCGTCGATGTGCCCTCGCCGTTCTCCGGCAAGCTGGTTTCGGTTGCCGGCGATTCGGGCGCCATCGTGATTACTGGCTCGGTGCTGGCTTCGTTTGAGATTGACGCGAGCATGCCGCAACGCGCCGAATCCAACGTGCCTACGCATCATGGCCATGCGCCGGCTCCGACGCCGGCCGCGCCGCCCGCGGCGGAACCTGTGCCCGCCTCCATCCCGGAACCTGCCGCTACCGATGCATCCGAAGCGGCCGAGCCTGCAGATGCAGGCACGGTGGTTGGCGCCATGCAGTCCTCCGATGCCGTGCGCAGCGAGCAGGCCGTGACCGTCGGTGGCGTCAAGGCGATGCCGGCCGTGCGCGCTCTGGCACGTAAGCTACGCGTGGATCTGACGCAAGTGAGCGGAACCGGCGCCGACGGGCTCATCACGCTTAAGGACGTGCAGAGCTTCTCCGCCATGCCAATGGCCACGCGTGCGCAAGTCCTGCCGCCACCGGCAGCGCGTGTCGACTCGCCCGCACCCGCTGCCGCAATTGCATCCGCAGCGATTTCGGCGGCAACAGCCACAGCAAGCGCCGAGCGCACCGCATTGAGCGCTGCCGGCAAGGCCATGCGTACGCAGCCACCGAGTGCAACGCCGCAGCTTGGCCAACCCACACCGCTGACCGGCGTTCGCCGCAACATGGCCCGCGTCATGGCCGATGCGCATCAGCAAGTCGTGCTGACCACCATCGTCGACGATGCGGACATCCACAACTGGCTGGGCAAGCAGGACATCACCGCGCGTCTGGTTCGTGCTCTGGTGACCGCCTGCCGCGAAGAGCCCGCACTCAATGCCTGGTTCGATGGCGACAACCTCACTCGCACCCTGCATCCGCAAGTGGATCTGGGCATTGCCGTCGATTCACCCGACGGCCTGTTCGTGCCGGTGCTGCGCGATGCACAGCTGCAGTCCCCCGATGCGATCAAACATGGCATCAAGCGCCTGCGCGAAGACGTGATGGATCGCAGCATCAGCGGCGACCTGCTCAAAGGTGCCACGATCAGTCTGTCCAACTTCGGCAAGTTCGCCGGTCGTTACGCCACGCCGATTGTGGTGCCGCCAATGGTGGCCATCGTCGGTGCCGGCAAGGTCTCGCACGATGTGGTCGCCGTGATCGGTGGCATCGAAGTCCATCGTCGCATTCCCTTGTCCCTGAGTTTTGATCATCGCGCCTGCACCGGCGGTGAGGCGGCGCGCTTCCTGCATGCCATGATCCGGGATCTGCAGGCGCCGCAATAAGATCCATGAGTTCGCCGGAGTTCCAGTACGACGTCATCGTGATCGGCGGTGGCGCCGCGGGCCTGTTCTGCGCTGCGCAAGCCGGGCAACGCGGTTTGCGCGCCATCGTACTCGAGCACTCGAACAAGGTCGGTAAAAAGATCCTGATGTCCGGTGGAGGTCGCTGCAACTTCACCAACACCGGCGCATCGCCCGCGAATTACATCGGCGCCAATAAACACTTCCACAAATCGGCGCTGGCCCGTTATACGCCGTGGCATTTTATTGAGCTGGTGAGTCAGCACGGCATCGCGTATCACGAGAAAGAGCTGGGCCAACTGTTCTGCGACGAGTCCAGCAAACTCATCGTCGCGATGCTGTTGAGCGAATGCGAAAAAGGCGGCGTGCCGATTCGCACGCACTGTGCCGTGAACGACGTGACGCACGACAGCAACGGTTTCACGGTGCGCACATCGCAGGGTGATTTCCGCGCGCCGCAACTGGTCTGCGCAACCGGTGGTCTGTCGATTCCGAGCATGGGGGCTAGCGGTTTCGGTTATCAGCTGGCAACGCAGTTCGGTCATGCGCTACAGCCACGTCGCGCGGGTCTGGTGCCACTGACGCTGTCCGGTCTGCCGCTGCAACAGTTCGAAGGCCTGGCCGGCGTTGCCCTCCCCGTCGAGGCCAGGGCTAACAATGTGTCGTTCACCAACGCCATGCTAATTACACATCGCGGCGTGAGTGGCCCCTCGATATTGCAGATCAGCAACTACTGGCAACCCGGCGATGCATTGACCTTGGATTTACTGCCGGGCCAGGATGCGCAAGCCCTGCTGCAAACGGCACGAGAACAGCAGCTCAATGCCGAACTGCGCACGGTACTGTCGCAATGGCTGCCGGCACGTCTCGCGGTGCGCCTGTGCGAACTGCACTTCGGGCAAAAACCGATGCGCCAGTTGCAGCATGCGGACTACACCAGGATTGCAAACCATCTGCATGCCTACCCGCTCATCGCCAGCGGTACCGAAGGCTATCGCACCGCCGAAGTCACCCTAGGTGGCGTGGATACCGATTCGGTGTCGTCGCAAACGATGATGTCCAACCACATCGAAGGACTGTACTTTATCGGCGAGGTCCTGGATGTGACGGGATGGCTAGGCGGCTATAACTTTCAGTGGGCTTGGGCCAGTGCCCATGCCGCCGCCAGCGCACTCAGCCCGGCCTGAAGCGCCGACTCGTCGGCAATCGGCTCGACGACAGCCTGCAATTCAGCCACGTCCACCGCGCCCGTACGAATCTGCGCCACCCAGGCACCGGCTTCCTTGGGGTTGGCAAAGCCAACGCTCTGCAGCAGCACCGTATCGCCCTGCGTGAGCTTGAAACGGAAGCTGCCATCGGATTCGCGATATTGCTTGACTATCGGCGCAACCTCGGCAGGCTCGCGCTCCGCCTTTGTGGATGTCGCCGGAGCGGCAACCGCAGTCAAGGGACGAATCCCGATCGCCGAACGCAATTCGCGCAGCTTGGGAATCGCATAGGTCTCACGCAGGCGTTGCGCGTTGTCGAGCAGGATGGCCTCAATCTGGGCCGGATCCGCGATCAGTGCATCGTAACGCTCGCGCATCGGTGCGATCTGCTGATCCAGCAGCTCGAACAGTTGCGTCTTGGCATCGCCCCAACCCAGGCCGCCGCGCAGCGCATGGGCAAATGCAGCGGACTGCTCCGCCGTTGCAAACGCGCTGTACAGTTCGAACAGTGCATTGCCTTCGGGATCTTTGGGTTCACCGGGCATGCGTGTATCGGTGACGATGCCGGCAATCAGCTTGCGCAACTCGGCACTCGGCGCAAACAGCGGAATCGTATTGCGGTACGACTTGCTCATCTTGCGGCCATCGAGACCCGGCAAGGTGGCGACGCTGTCATCAATCTGTGCTTCGGGCAGAACGAAGTACTCGCCGCCGTAAGTGTGATTAAAGCGCTGACCGAAATCGCGCGCCATTTCGATGTGCTGGATCTGATCGCGGCCGACCGGCACGCGCTGCGCATCAAATATCAGAATGTCCGCGGCCATCAGCACGGGATACATAAACAGGCCTGCGGTGACGCCGGCATCGGCATCCAGGCCTTCCTCGGCGTTGCGATCATTGGCGGCTTTGTAGGCGTGCGCGCGATTGAGCAGGCCTTTACCGGCGACGCAAGTCAGAAACCAGGTTAGCTCCGGGATTTCCGGAATGTCGCTTTGACGGTAGAACCACGTACGCCTAGGATCGAGACCGCAAGCCAGCCACGCCGCCGCAATCTCCAGCGTGGAGCGCTGCACCAATGCCGGATCCTGCGCCTTGATCAGCGCGTGATAGTCGGCAAGAAAATAAAACGACTCGACATCGGCGGCCTTGCCGCTCTCAATCGCGGGCCGAATAGCGCCGGCATAGTTGCCCAAATGCGGGGTGCCGGAGGTGGTAATGCCGGTGAGGATGCGAGTACGAGTCATGAAAACAGGGGCCTGAACAACAAGCGTCCATTTTATCCGACCCGACGCCACTTCCTGAAAAAAACAAGGCCGGGACAGTGCCCGGCCTTGTCGGTAACGGCAGCGTCAGGACGCGGTCCGTCAAAAAGCGCTGATTAGCACTTCATGTCCTTGCAGTCTTGAGCCTTGTCAGCGACCTTGTCGCCGGCGGCCGAGACGTCTTGGCCAACGCCGCGGACAGTGTTACAGGCGGTCAAGCTCATGGCGGCCAGAACGGCGACCATCATCAGTGCAGCGATACGCTTCATGGTGAATCCTCTAGTTGTGCAATCGAATTTTTAGGTGTGGCGAGCACGGTGCGGACACCGCGGACTCCCCTTTATTTATACCTAAATTCCCTGAATAGATCCAAAAAGAGCGAATTGTTAGTCCCGCATCAAGGTGGATTTACCGAACAGCGATTCGACCAAATCGACGGCGACTTTGCCGGTGCGGTTGCGTTTATCAAGCAACGGATTGAGTTCCATGATGTCGAGTGAACCCATCAGACCGGTGTCAGCGATCATTTCCATGACCAACTGCGCTTCGCGGTAGTTAGGGCCGCCCGGAACGGTGGTGCCGACACCGGGTGCGATGCTCGGATCCAGGAAATCGACATCGAAACTGACATGCAAGTGCGTGTCCGCATCGAGACCCTCGAACGCCTGCAGCATGACATTTTTCATGCCAAGCTCGTCGATGTAGCGCATGTCGTACACCTCGAGACCGTGCTGCTTGACCAATCGCTTTTCACCGGCGTCGACGCTGCGGATGCCGATCTGGCGCACGGCATCAACGCGGATTGCAGGCGAAGGCCCGCTCAGCTCGGTGAGTTCACGCGGACCGATACCGCACAGGCATGCCACCGGCATGCCGTGGATATTGCCGCTGGGTGTTTCTTCGTGTGTGTTGAAATCGGCATGCGCATCAAGCCACAGGATGCGCAGCTTCTTACCGATACGTTGGCAGTGACGCGCCACGGCTCCGATCGATCCGATCGCCAGACAGTGGTCGCCGCCGAGCAGAATCGGCATGCGGCCACGTTCCAGTACGTCGGTACTGGCCTCGTACACTTCGCGATTCCAGGCAACGACTTCGGCGAGATGGCGGAAGCCGTCGACGGGCTTTTGCCAGGGATTGGCAGGGCCGGCCAGATTGCCGATGTCCTCGAGATCGATGCCACGGGCGCGAAGCGCCTCGGGCAAACCGGCGATGCGCAATGCATCAGGACCGAGGCCAGCGCCGCGTTTACCGGCGCCAATATCGGTGGGCGCACCGATCAGACTGACAGGAGGATAGATCCGGGACATACGGTCCTTTGCAAATTAGTGCCGGCATCACGGATGAAATGCGGGACCTGCTGATTACAAGAAAATAGCGCTATTGATCAGAATCAATGCCTCCGTTCCCTGAATTTTACAGTTTCCGGGCAGCCAAGTCCTTCTTCTAAATCCAATTCCTTTTAACTTTAGCAAAGTAGAATCCACTCATAACTATTACCACATTAATTTGCCGAACTTTCAGATGAATTTAATGGGCTGAATAGTTTTATTATGATTACTGAATTGCATACTCTTGGGCAGGCAGATTCGACAGTTAATGCAAATGCATCAAAATACCAGCTTATCAGTCATCTGTACTAAATCTTTTAAGTTTTGAAGAGGCAGAGTGATGACCACTGTTTATGTATATGGCTATAGCGACCCAAGTCGATGGGCTGGATTCGCAAGCTATCAGCAACTAATCGACTTTCTCGATTCTCAACATCCGAACCAAATAGAGTATGACCAGGGTGGGCCCACACTCGATCCTCCATACGAGGTAGACCCATCGCTTCAAACCCTTCTTTCAAGCCCAGAGTTTCGGGACAAGCTGGGCAGGTCAGTGAAGGAAGCTATATTAAAAGATCAAAATCTGACACAAGCATTCGCAAAGTTCATAAATGAAGGTGGCACAATTGTCTTCACTCCACCTGATTCTCCTAACTACAATCAGCAATATGCCCATTGGGTTAAGGGCCTAAACGGGGATCCTCCCTACATCGAGATGCCTCAGTCGTTTGCGACACCCGCATACGGAACGGAAGCGCGAAGCGTATTTGCGCTTGCCCACGAAATTTACCACAATGAGTTTCAAATGCTTCCTGGCGGATTAACTACGGCGCAACAGTGGGGATACAACGAAGCAGTTGCCTCATTAGCTGCATTTCGAATGATTGAGCGCATCGGAATGACGTTAACAACAGCTGGCATGAATTTGATAGCCGGCAATGCTATCAACATCATGCAGAACGCAGCGAATGATGAAGAAGCAATCTCGCAGCTAACAACTTGGTACGCCAATAATGCGCCTGCAAATTACAATACCCCGCCTTCGGGCCAATAGCACTTGAACCCAGCGACTCGACAAAAATGGAGTGCGAGATGCAAAGAATAGTTTTGGCTCTTGCCGTAATGGTGGCATTTACCTCTTGTAGCACTACGGTTTCCGAGCCCGCTATGGGGCGAAAAGTCCCGTTTGAAGAACTAATGACTTCCCCCGGTGGGTTACACGGCAACGTATACGACAAGCCGACCTTTGCACGCAGTAGTTCTGAAATCACGCCGGCGACTGACGCACTATTGGTCCGAGCCGCAACTATGATTCGGAAATACCGCATACAGGTAAGGCTCGTTGGTCAGGCGTCAAACTGCGACAGTGAAGATCGAAACGTTCAGTTGTCAGTTGATCGGGCAAATCGGGTCAGGGAGCGACTGTTGTCACTTGGCGTGCCGTCTCAAATGATCCTGTCAACGACAGGGGTTGGATCCAGTCTGATGCCGCCGAACGTCGCCAAATGCCAAGGTAATGGTTTTGATATTGTGGATATTAACGTCCAGACCCAGACTCAACGTTAAACGCGGCATTCACTGCTGGACACAAAAAATGACTTGCGCAGGACGCAAGTCATTGATGTGTCTGGTGCCGGCACCACGAATCGAACGCGGGACCTGCTGATTACAAGGCAGCTGCTCTACCAACTGAGCTATACCGGCGGCCCGCATAGTTTAGCAAATTGCGGCGCTAGCGCCTATCTGCCGGGTGTATAACCGGTCACATCGGAGCATGGTAACCCCGCCCAGCGTGCTAGGCCGCGCAAGACCACATCCGAAGGCAGCATGCATGCTTGCGGCAGCATCGGCAGCAGCGTCTGTGCGCCCCCGCCGTGGATCCACAACTCGGTCTCCGGAGCCTCGCGCCGTGCAGCTTCCAGACTGGCGGTAATTAGGGCAATGGCCATGCCTTCGCAACCGCTGGCTAGTGCATGATCGGTATCCGTGGCGAAGGGCTGATCGGGCGACCACGCGCCACCGCTAGCGGGTAACGCCGCTGACAGCGATGCGAGATGGGCACGCATTTGCGTCGGCGATGGCGCGATGCGTCCGCCTCGGTGATGCCCGTCGGCACGTAGAAAATCGACCGTCAGAGCAGTGCCGACACTGACGATTAGCACATCGCGTTGCAGGGCCGCACATTCGAGCAGCACCAGAAACCGATCCACACCCAAATGCGCGGGTTGCATGTATGCAATCTGCAAGCGATCCAGCTGCGCCATCGTGCGCGCCTCGCTGAGGCGCACAGCGCGCTCCAGTAAGACCCGCTGCACGATGTCGCGAATCCTAGGCGGCGCCACGCAGGCAAGGTAGGCGACATCGACACTTGATGGCAAGGCAGAACGCAAGACCGACTCGAACCCCTCGTCATAGGCAAGGCTATGCAACTGCGTTTCGTCGGCCAGGCGCCACTTTAGACGCGTGTTACCGGCGTCGAGTAGCAATGCATTCATTCCGAAACTCCCGATTGCCGCCGCACGCTGACCTCGGCGGAGACCAGTGAATGGTTCGCTCCTTGCGAATCGCGCACCTGCAGTCGGCCGTCGTCGTTCCAACCTTGGGCGATGCCCGACCACTGATGCTGCGGCTCAATCACCCGCACTGGCTGCCCCATCAGACTGTCAAAGGCGCGCCCGGCCGCCACCAGCAGCGGCCATGCATCCGGCCCCGCATCCAGCACCGTCTGCAACTCCAGTAGCAGCTCGGCCAGCAGCGTTTCCCTCGGAGCGTCGAGGCCCAGTTCTGCGACACTGACTGGCAACTGCGCACTCTCGGCGTCAGGCAGTCCTTGATACGCAGCGGGTAAGACATTGATGCCGATGCCGCAGACCGCCCACCACTGATCCGGCCCGAGTGCCTTGAGCTCGACCAGAATCCCGCCAAGCTTGCGCAAGGTGCCATCGCCATGCAGGTGCACCAGATCATTGGGCCATTTCAGGGTGACCGGCGCCCCCAGACGGCGCAGCGCGGTGCAGCATGCCACCCCCACTGCCAAGGGCAACAGCGCCAGCGAGGTCGCTAAACCTGGAAAATGGGCACCCACGGAAAACGCCAAGGCCGCGCCGGGCGCACTGACCCACGACCGCGCCCGTCGGCCCCGGCCCGCCGTTTGTCGCTCCGCCACTCTCACCGTCAGCCCTGACAACGCGCCAGGAGCGCTCAGCAGGTCCGCATTGGTGGACCCGGTCTCGGCAACGACCTGCAAGTCGCTAAAACGGCTCGCCGCAGTCGGCCCCAAGGCGGCCAAGACGGCCTCTGCTCGGATCGGCTCCGCAACCATGGTGCTCGCCATCAATAAAATGCCCTACAGGGTCCTGAATGGAGTATGATCGAATTCTAACCCGCCACTGAGGGGCGAGACCCATGCGCCAGCGCCAGATTGTGCCGTACGCCATTGCCGTTATCAGCTTGCTGATCGCGGGACACGCCATGGCTGCAACCAACAGCACCACGCTGCAAACTAGCTATGCTCGCGCCTCGGCATACCGCGCCACCACCGTCGCCACAGACGACACGCGTTCCGATGAGGATTGCAGTGGCCGTGACTGCACCACCAGTAAACCTACCGGTGTACCAAAGCAGGGCAGCCGCCGCGGCGGCACGCGCGATGACATCATCCGTCCGCGCTGGCATAGCACGCTACCGGGAATGCTGCGGTAAAGCAGTAACTAGTCAAAAGGAAGTAGGAAGTAGTTGGCACCCCCCAATCTGTACCGAAGCGGGCTGTACTGACTCCTCACTCCTAAATACTAATTTCTGCTCCGAGCGAAGCGCGCTGTACTACTTCCTACTTCCTCTTCACTCGTTACTTGTCCTACCCCTTGGGGAACCGCACCGAGAAACACGCACCGCCCAATTCGGGATCCTCAGAGCGCGTGACTGTTAGCGTGCCGCCGTAGCTATCAACCAGTTCCTGCACAATGGCCAGACCGATGCCGTGGCCCTTGACGCGCTGGTCACCGCGCACACCCCGTTGCAGCACACTCTCCACTTGCGAGGGCTCGATGCCGGGGCCATTGTCTTCGACCTGGATTAGCAGACCCGTATTGCCTTTACCGCGCGACTCGCGGGCAACGGTCAGCAGCACACTGGAACGCGACCACTTGAACGCGTTCTCCAGCAGATTGCCGAGCAGTTCCTGCAGATCACCGATCTCACCAAAGAACCGCGCCGACGGATCGATCTCAAAACCGGCCACCACTTTGGGATGCAGTTTTTCGAGTGAATTGACGATGTCATTGGCCGACGGCTCGATCTCGATGCCGGCTGCAAACAACTTATGCCCCGCCGAAGCGCGTGTCAGACGATACGAAATCTGATCGTTCATGCGCGTGAGTTGGGTGGCGAGTTCAGATCGCAGATCGTCGGCAGGCACTTCGCTATCGAGCATGGTGCGCAACACGGCAATCGGGGTCTTGAGCGAGTGCGACAGGTTGTCCATGGCGGTACGTTGCCGCTCAATGTTCTGCCGCTCGGTATCAATAAAGCTGTTGATGGCATTGGCCAGCGGCTGCAGCTCGGTCGGGTGCGAGTCGGACAGCTTGGAACTCTCGCCCGACTCCACGCGTTTGAGATCGGTGACCAGTTTGCCCAGCGGCATGATGCTCCAGCGCAGAATCATCGCCTGCAGAATCAGCAGCACAAGTCCGGCCAAACCCAGCGCCCGAATCAGCGTCCGTCGGAACAGTTGGACCCGCTCGGTCAGGAATTTCGAGTCCTCCATCACCTGTACGGTATAGCGCACGTCCGGCGTCTGTTCGAAGGCGTTGCCCGGCCGCATGACGCCCACACTGTAAATGTACAGTCGCTGCTGCGTGCCATCGATCTGCTCGTAGTCGACCGGTCCACGGAAGGCATTGGTGCCGGGATCGACCAACTCGGGCGCCGGCAGAATCGGTCCGCTACTGGATGGCGACACCCACAACGAATCCTCGGTTGCAATGCGCGCGTACTGACCTGAGCCCGGCTGATTGAGATCCGGACTTGGCATGCGCTCCTCGAGCGGCGGCAGAATGGAGCCGCTACGGGAAATTTCGGACTGACTGGTCAGCGCATCGGCAAAGCTCGCCAGCTTGCGCTGCATGTCGCTTTCGGCGGTGACTCTAAAGGTGTGATCGAGGGTGATGCCGGCCAACATCAGAAACGCGAACAGACTCAGACTGGCAGCCACCAGTTGCCGCGCCCAGATCGAGCGGGGCTTAATGCGCTGAGGCAGTTGTGGTAGCGGGCCGGGCAAGTCCATGGCAGTCTAGGCATCCGCTAACAACACAAGCCCCCGCAAACGGTCTGTATGCGAGGGCTTGCACTGTCAGCTATTGCATCAGGATTCGGCGTTGCGCGGAATGGCGAAGCGGTAGCCGCGACCGCGAACCGTTTCGATCGGCTTGAGCGCACCCTCGGGGTCGAGCTTTTTGCGCAGACGGCCGATAAACACTTCGAGCACGTTGGAATCGCGGTCAAAGTCCTGCTGATAGATGTGTTCGGTGAGGTCGGCCTTGGAGACCAGTTCACCGGCATGCATCATCAGGTATTCAAGCACTTTGTATTCGTAGCTGGTCAGGTCCACATTGCTGCCGTTGACGGCAACCGTCTGGGCTGCGAGATCCAAAGTGACCGGACCGCATTCGAGCGAGGACTTGCTCCAACCTGCGGCGCGCCGCACCAGGGCATTGATACGAGCCAGCAGTTCCTCGACGTAGAACGGCTTGACCAGATAATCGTCGGCGCCGTGCTTGAGGCCCTCGACCTTGTCCTGCCACGACGAGCGAGCCGTCAGAATCAGTACCGGAAATTTGATGTTTTCTGTCCGCATGGCCTGAATCAGGTCCATGCCGGACATACCGGGCAGGCCCAAATCCACAATGCCCAGATCGAACGGCACTTCACGGGCCATGTACAGGCCCTCTTCGCCGTCTTGAGCGGCGTCAACGGCAAATCCCTCGCGCTTGAGACGCGCGGTCAGGGTTTCACGCAACGGGGTTTCGTCTTCTACCAGCAAAATACGCATGTCTACTCCTCAGTCATCCTTAAGATTACGGGCACTCCGGCCCGGGGGGTGCAGCGAAAACGCGGCGATGCAGCAAGAGGTTCGGTACCATTCATTTTAATCATGGCCCCTGACATCACCTGAGCGGGGCTTGCCACGACCAAGTTCACGACCGGGCGGCGGCGGGTCCCCGCGGAAAAAACGTCCCTGCGATACGCGACCTGATTCCTCACGCTCGAACGGCGTATTGCGGCTCAAGCGTGGCGAGTCCTCGATTACGTAAACCTGAATGCGTCCACCCGTGTCCAGAATTTTGACACGGCTCAGCCCATTTTGACCGCTTTGAATGCGCTCTACGCTCAGCACTTTACCGCCGCCGGCACGGCCCAATCCGGCGCGAGTAGCCGAAGAGAGTGCCAGCTGCTCGTAGCTGTGCGATTGTGCCTGCGCAACGATCGGCGCCGACAGCACGCCCGTCAACCCGATCAGAAGGATCAGGCCGAGGCGAGGCAGTTGGCGAGCGGTGTTGCGGAAGACACGCATTTCGGTGGTCGGTGACTCATTGCATTTCAATACTGGACCATTCTTGGGCACCCCCATTGAATCCAATCTGAACGAAATGTTTACACTCGAGCGGAAGTTCAGATAGCTGAACCGCAGATTAATCCGTGGTGTCGGTCACAGCGGCAGCGGCATCGAGAACATCAAGGCCCGCGCCCGGGCGATGGGCGTTTTCACTCAGGATCTGACGAAATGCGCGACCACCGCGACGGGCCGCAAAGAGACCAAGGATTGGCTTGATCAGAACACTCAGGCGCACCCCCTGCTCCACTTGCGCGCCGACATAGGGCCGATAGGCGGCCAGCAGCTGGTGCCGGCTCTGGACAGGGCGACCAAACAGGTTTGCATCAATCTGATGCAAGGCATAGGGCTCGTGGTAGGCCAGACGGCCCAGCATCACCGCATCCACCTGTTGCAAATGGGTGGCGATGTCGGCGGCTTCGCGAATGCCACCGTTGAGACTGATAAAAAGATCGGGCCGCTCTTGCTTGAGCCGATACGCCCAGTCATAGCGTAGCGGCGGCACCTCGCGGTTCTCCTTAGGGCTCAGTCCCTGCAACCACGCATTGCGCGCATGCACCACAAAATGATCGCAGCCGGCAGCGGCCACCGTGTCAATAAACCGGGCAAAAACGGCATACTCATCTTGCGTATCCACGCCGAGACGGCATTTGACGGTGACGGGCACAGCGACGGCGTCGCGCATGGCGGCAACGCAATCGGCCACTCGCTGCGGTTGCAACATAAGGCAAGCGCCGAACTGACCGCTCTGCACGCGATCACTGGGGCACCCGCAGTTGAGATTGATCTCGTCGAAACCGGACTCGGCACCGATCCGCGCAGCTGCCGCTAGGGTGTCGGGATCGGAACCGCCCAGTTGCAGCGCGACCGGATGTTGCGTGGCATCTTTGGCGAGCAGGCGCTCGCGCGGCCCATGCAGAATGGCATTGGCATGCACCATTTCGGTGTAGAGCACAGCGCCCGGCGCCACCAGCCGATGAAAATGCCGGCAGGCGTTGTCGGTCCAGTCCAACATCGGCGCCACGGACAGCGGCGCACGAATGCCGTTGGTGCTTACGGTACCGGCTTGGCCTTGCACAGTTCAGTCAGGATGCGATCGCCCAGTGTGCCGGCCTGAACCGGTGCCGGAGTGGGTGTGCGACCCAGATATTGCTCGAGCAGTTTGCCCTGGGCATACGGCTCGCTGTACGTGCTGCCGTTCAAATGCGCGATCATGCCGGCCTTGCAGTCGACCGCATAGAGGTCAGCGGCGCTGGCCACTTCGAAACGTTTGCGCGCATAGTTGGTCAGCACCATGCCACTTTGGTGGCCTTGGCGCACTTTGACCGAATCCAGATCCAAAAAATATTCGGCGCGGTCGGGCACCGACTTGCTCAGCAATTGCCAGTCGGCCGCTTGGGCGCTCAACGGCAAAACGACCGCCAACATCAGGGCGACCCGAGAATACAGTTTCATGGTGTACATCTCATTTAAATGGAGTGTGGCGAAGGCCGTGCCACGGCGGCGAACTTGCCGCTCAATCGGGGCATCGGCATCCGAACCAACGCCATAGGTATGGTTCCATTTTAGCGAAATTCAATGGGTTCCGTGGTCCTGCGCATCCAGCCAGCGCAGAAAGCGGGGCAACATCTGACTCCAGGCCGCCTGTTGATGCTGACCGCCGACCAGCAAATTCACCCGGTATGGCACTCCGCGCTGAGCGAGCCCCGGCATGTGCTGCCAGCCGCCGGCCAGATCCAGCACGTCGTCATAGGGATCGTTAATACCATCGCCATCACGATCGTCAGAATCTTCGTTGGAGCCGACGGCGAGATAGATTGCCGGCGTCGGCATGGGTAACGGATCGTTGGCGACGCGTTGCTGGACCAGACGTGTCCGCAGTTGCTGATCCAGATCATCGCGCGCCGCACTCAACCACAGCGAGGGCGAAAACATACCAATCCGGCCGAACTGATCCGGCCGCTGCCAGCCGCTGCTAAACGCGGCCACCGCCCCCAACGACCAGCCGAGCACAGCCCGACCTTGCGGCATGGCCTGCGTGGCGTAGTGGGCATCAATGAACGCCACCAAGGTCTGCGTAAACCATTGTGTGTAATCGAAGGCACTACGGCCGACGTCACCGTAACGGGTGGGTGCGATCTCGCTGCGCTGGTGCGGCACATCGGCAAGTCCGTAAGTACCCATGCGGTCGGGCAACATCGAGACCGCCACCACGATGCGCGGCACCGCACCGTTTTGCGCAAAATGGCGCTGCAGATGCGTGGCCAGATGGATCGCGGCCGCATCCTGGCCATCGTTCAAATACAGCACCGGATACCGTTGTTGCGGGGAGTATCCGGGCGGCAGGTGCACTTCGACATGGACACGCTGATGGTCCAGAGAAGGAATTTCGACCTCATGAACCTGCGTCAGGGCCGCAGACTGCTGCAGGGCAGCGGCAGTATCCAACGGCAGAAAGGCAATGAGACCTAGAGCCGCAGCGGTTAAAAAGTGCTTGGACATTTTCTGCTGCAACACTCCGTTGTCTGAATGAAACAATGAGCACGGTGATCCGTGACTGACACAGTTCCTATACTAGAAGGCCAATTGTAAGACTGAACAGACATGGCCATCTACGACTCCATTCTCGACACCATTGGCCGCACTCCGATCGTGCGCCTGCACCGCCTAGCGCCCGAGGGCATCTTGCTGTTCGCCAAGGTCGAATCGTTCAACCCCGGCGGCTCGGTCAAAGACCGTCTCGCACTCGCCATCATTCTCGACGCCGAACAACGCGGCGTGCTGCAACCCGGTCAGACCATTGTCGAAGCGACTTCGGGCAACACCGGTGTGGCACTGGCGATGGTTGCTGCCGCGCGCGGCTATCCGTTTGTCGCCGTCATGACCGAAACGTTTTCGGTCGAACGTCGCAAGCTGATGCGCGCTTACGGTGCCAAGGTCATTCTGACGCCGGCAGCCGAGCGCGGCACCGGCATGGTGCGCAAGGCACGTGAACTGGCCGAGGAACACGGCTGGTTCCTGGCCGATCAGTTCCGCAATCCGGCCAACCCGGCTTATCACCGCAGCACCACCGCCGCTGAAATCCTGCGTGACTTCGCCGGCCAGCGCCTGGACTACTTTGTGTCCGGCTGGGGCACCGGCGGTACGCTGACCGGTGTGGGCGAAGTGCTGCGCGTTGCCCGTCCCGAGACACAGATCATTGCGGCCGAACCCGCCGTAGCGGCCATGCTGTCGGGCAAGGAATGGTCACCGCACAAGATTCAGGGCTGGACCCCGGACTTTGTGCCCGAGGTGCTCAACCGTGACATCGCCAACGCGATTGTGCCGATCGAAGATGCAACGGCCATCGCCACGGCCAAGCGTCTCGCCGCCGAGGAAGGTCTGTTTGTCGGAATTTCTGCAGGTGCCACGATGGCGGCCGCACTGCAGGTGGCGCAGACGGCGCCGCAAGGCAGCGCCATTCTGGCCATGTTGCCCGATACCGGCGAGCGTTACCTGAGCACCGCCCTGTTCGAAGGCGTCAACGAAGCCTCGGACGATGACTGGCTAGCCACCGCCCTGTAAGCGGCAACGCAGTTACTTGGCAACCAGCGCCGGTGAGCCCTCTGCCACCGGCGCAATAATTGCGTCGATGCGGCGCATCAGGTCTTCGGGCAGGACGACGCCGGCGGCCTTGACGTTTTCGATGACCTGCTCCGGACGCGAAGCGCCGATGATGGCACTGGCCACATTCCTGTTCTGCAGCACCCAGGCCACCGCCAACTGAGCCAGGCTCAGATCGACTTCGGCTGCGAGCGGCTTGAGTTGCTGCACGCGTTCGAGCACGTCGTCACGCATGAACTTGGCGATGAAGCCGCTGCCATTTTCAGTCGTAGCGCGCGAACCCGACGGCAGTTCACCACCCGGCAAATACTTACCGGTGAGTACGCCCTGAGCAATCGGCGACCAGACAATCTGGCTGATGCCCAGTTCTTCGCAGGTCGGGACCACTTCGGGCTCGATAACACGCCACAGCATCGAGTACTGCGGTTGTGAGCCGATCAGAGAGATGCCGAGATCACGGGCCATGGCATGGCCTGCGCGCAGTTGTGCGGGCGTCCACTCGGACACCCCGATGTAATGCGCCTTACCGGCACGCACGATGTCCGCGAAGGCTTGCATGGTCTCTTCGAGCGGCACGCTGTCGTCGTAGCGGTGGGCCTGATACAGATCGACATAATCCATCTGCAGTCGGCGCAGCGACAGATCGATCGATTCCATGATGTGCTTGCGGCCCAGACCGCGATCATTCTGACCGGGGCCGACGGGGAAGAACACCTTGGTGAACACTTCGATCTGATGACGCGGTTGACCCTTGAGTGCCTTGCCCAGGGCAATTTCAGCGGCCCCGTTGGCGTACACGTCGGCGGTATCGAACGTGGTGATGCCGGCATCCAGAGCAGCCGCGACGCAGCGCTCCGCCATCTCCTGCTCGATCTGCGAGCCATGGGTCAGCCAGTTGCCGTAGCTGATAGCGCTAACGTTCAGGCCGGAGCGGCCGAGACGACGAAATTCCATGGTGTAACTCCCGTAATTAACTGACGAAGGCCGTGCAGCCCGCTCCTTACTCGACACCCAGTGCGCGCAAATGCGACTCGATGTCGTCAGGGGTCTTGCAGCTTGCGCTGTCCAGCGCGGCCGAAGCCAACTGTACGCCTGCCCCATCCTCGATGTCCAACTGAATTCGAATGCCCGCGCCGATTAGCTCCCGGACCGACTCGTCCTTGCAACCCACCGCGCGCGCGAGCATCTCGAGATTGCCGCCCAGCTCCTGCCGCGACAATTCCGGACCCGTTTCTGCGGCCTTGAGCCACCGCAAACGCATCGCCATGGTGTCATTTGGCAAGGCTTGCAGACGCCGTAATTCCAGACCGTAATCGTTCTGACGAAGAGGCAGCTGGCCATTCACCGCACCCGCAATCAGTGGCAACACAAACGCGCGCTGATCATTGGGCAGCTGCCGATACAGACCCGCGAATTCCCGGATGGCATTGCGCTGTCCCTCGGGGGTGAGGCTAATCGAAGGCGCCGCCTGCGCCGTCGCATGTGTCGCACCCCACAACAGGACCGCGGCGAAAACGGAAAATTTTTTTGTGCTCATGATGACAGCATGCCGCATTCCATGTGACTGGTGCTGAACTGCGCGCATGGGCATAAGAAAACGGCGCCCCACCGAAGTGGGACGCCGCTGTATTGGCCATTAAGGGCGACGATCAGTCACCGCGACGACCGCGCCTACGGCGGTTGTCGTCATCGCGGTCATCGTAACGGTCGTGGCTGCGACGGTCGTCATCGCGATCCCAGCGACGATCGTTGTTGCGGTAGTCATACCGGTTGTCCTGGTAACGACCCCGCTTGGCCCAGTAGCCGTAAGCATTACCCTGCGGCACATGACGCACCGAGGCATTGCGATAGGCGTTGCGGTAATAGACGTTGCGGCCGCGCTCACGGACGACAATGATGCGGTCCTCCGGACGGTATTGGCCGTAACGGTAGTACGGAACGCCACCGCGGTAGGCAATGTCGTTGACGCTGACGATCACGCGAGCAATATCCACCAAGCTCTGTGCCTGGGCCGGGGCTGGCGTCATGCCGAAAGTCAAACCGGCTGCGACTACAGCGGCGCCAACAAGGGCTTTAAAGGATTTCATGGTCAGTACTCCGCGAAACCGCCACGGGATGTGGCGTTGAGTCCACTTTGCAGCCTCGTCAATGAACGGACGGCGAATTTCACACCCCTTGCAAACATCGTTTGCTTTCCGTTCCGGAAGCTGAGTGCGCGGCAACAACTTTGCGAATAACTGCAAATAAAAAGGGCCGCGAATCCTTCGCGGCCCCGTCTCCCCTTCGGAGGGATCGGCAAACTTAGTGATGCTTGCCGTTGTGCTTGTCTTGCTTGGTGTACTTGGTCTTTACGACTTTCGTCTTACGGACCTCGTAGCGGCGATCGTCGTCGCGGGACTTGTTATGGCCCGGCTGGGTGCCGTAGTAGCCATGTGCAACGCCGCGCGGCGCATTGCGGTAGTACGTGCGGCGACCGTTTTCACGGACTACGATAATGCGGTCTTCCGGACGGTATTGGCCGTAACGGTAATACGGGACACCACCGCGGTACACGATGTCATTGACGTTCACGATCACGCGCGCAATGTCCACGATGCTTTGGGCTTGAGCAGGCTGCGGCGCAATGGCCATCGTCAGACCGGCGGAAACGGCAGCGGCTGCCAGGTACATCTTGAAATTCTTCATGTTGCTCTCCCGGGCCGTTGTGGAAGTAATGTGGCGTTGGGACCAGACTCGCATTGTGATCCTGAATCGAATTCCAATTGTCCCGATCCATGCGCTACATAGCGCATGGTGCATTCAGCTACTGAAACGAGTATTTAGGAAGTCGCGGCTTGCGCAAGTTCAACCAGGGCATCAACAGCCGCAACTAAACCCGATGCATCGCTGACGACTCGCAGGCGGCTCGCCGCTTCGCCACGCGGTGCTTCGGCATGTTCCAGCGCCCAGGTGGAGTGATAAGGCACGTGCACGCCCCAGCCACCCAACTCCACGACCGGCAGAATGTCGCTCTTGAGTGAGTTCCCGATCATCAGGAACTCGGAAGGTTCAACTTCGAATTCAC
Organism: Aquilutibacter rugosus; assembly: GCF_036541335.1. Taxonomy (NCBI): domain Bacteria; kingdom Pseudomonadati; phylum Pseudomonadota; class Gammaproteobacteria; order Lysobacterales; family Lysobacteraceae; genus Aquilutibacter; species Aquilutibacter rugosus. The sequence continues at coordinate 291,230 of NZ_JAZHBO010000001.1, forward strand.
GCAACAGGCGGGAGTACGTGGATGTGTCCTTTTCCGACACAATTTCGATCCGCTGAAACTGCGGCGTCAATGTCGCCTGACGGACTTTGGCCTCCTGGTGAAACAGATCGCCTTTGGTAATCAGCACCAGATCATGGCGGGTGCCCAGCGCACGCACCGCGTCCTCGATACCATCGAGCAGTTCGACCGGATGCGTGAGCAAGCCTCGTCCCAGTTCCAGAATGCGATGAATATCACGGGCACTGATGCGATCCTGCGTGATCTCAACCGCCGCCTGCAACATGGACAGGGTCATGCCCTTGGCACCGTAGCCGTACAGACCCACGTTTTGCCGTTCAATCTGCAGCAAATGGGCCTGGACTTCCTGCCGTTGCAGGTCCAGATACTCGCCCATGATCGCTTCGTACGCGGCTTGCGCTTCGTCAAAGTAATCCTGGCTGCGCCAAAGGGTGTCGTCGGCATCAAAGCCGACCATGCGAATGCTCATACTGCTCGCAGGGTAATGGGTCGGATCTTATTGTATCGGGGCCGGCGTCAATGCCCGCTGCAGTAGCGGATACGGATTCAGCGGCGTGCCGTTGCTCCAGCCGTCATCGGCCGCCAGGGCATTCACTGCAAAGTGCAGATGCGGTGCATCGGGACTGGCGTTGCCGGTATGACCGACATACCCGAGTACTTGCCCGCGTCGCAGGAACTGCCCCTCGGCCAGGCCGGGTGCGTAGGCGCTCAAATGCGCGTAATACAGGCTGAAGCGATCACCGGGCAAGAACTGGTAGGCAGTCAATCCGCCGGCGGCACTGGTATAGAGTTTGACTAGACGGCCATCGGCAGCGGCCAGCACGGACGTCCCCTCGGCGGCCATGATGTCGATGGCATTGTGCACGCGTGAATCCGAGCGAGCCTGCGTGTAGGTATCGAGCAGCTGATCGGCGCGCACGCCCTGCACCGGAATCTGCAACTGCAAACCGGAGGCATCCGCCACGGAGGCGCTACTGCCACCCGCAGGCGTGACCGAACGATCGGCACCCGCATTCGGGTTCGAAGTGACGGCGGGCGCGGCTGCGATGCGTGCTTTCGGCACCGGCGTGGGCCGTGAGCCGAGCGAGAGCGGCGGCAAGACCATGCCGACCACGACCCCCACCAGGATCGCCAGCAGATGCGTGACGATCAGCGTGTCGCGGGAGCGGGCCATGCGCGCCGTATCCCCGTCTTATTCCTGGAAGTGAACCGGTGTGGATTCACCGACCGCTGCACCGACGGCCAGCACCGACCAGTTGGTCAGCCGCACGCAACCGTGCGAGGCGCCCTTGGCAATGATGGAGGGCTCGGGCGTGCCATGGATGCCGTAGTGTTCTTTGGTCAGATCAATCCACATGATGCCAACCGGCGAGTTCGGGCCCGGCTGCAGGATGGCGGTTTGCTTTTTCTTGTTCTTGTGTTCCCAGAACAACTTGCTGTTGTAGTGGTAGGTGGGGTTGCGATGCACACCGGTAATGCCCCAGTCACCCAAGGGCAATGGATCGTACTGATCGGTGCCCATGGTCACCGGGAATTGGGCAATCATTTTGCCTGCACTGTCCTCGAGCCACAGAATCTTATCGCTCTTGTCCACGACAAGCTTGGCCACGCCTGACAATGCGGTCTGCACGGGCAGCGGTACGATGATTTCCTCGCCCACAGTGCTGAAGCTGGCCGAGGGGTTCAGGCGCTTGATCAGATTCGGGCTGGCGTGGAACCGTTCGCCCAGCATCTCCATGATGTTGCGGTAGCCCAGACGGTCCAGCTTGGACTTGGCCATCATATCGCCGGGAATGTCGTAGTAAGGACCTTCGATGTCGAGATCCGACAGCTTGTAGGTGGTCAAGGCCGGCGCGGTGTCGCGATTGAGCAGCTCCCAGACCTGATCGTTGAGCTTGCCGGTGACCTCGAGGCCGTTGGCCTGCTGAAATCCACGCACGGCACGCTGCATGTTGGAGCCATCTGCACCGTCGATTTCGCCGGGCGAGAAATACGCACGGTCCAGCAGCACTTGGGCACGTAACATGCCCTGGAAGCCGGTCTTGGTCGCATTGCTGTTGACCTTGTCCATGGTCTTGCTATCGACAGTAGCCGATGCCGCTGTCGTGGCCTGTGCAGTCGGCGCGGCATTCTGGGTGATGCCGATGGCAGGAACGGCCAGCAGCAGCGCACTCACGCCCCATGCCGTCAATGAATTCTTGGCAGACATTTGTGACTCCGTCATCCTTGGTCCTAAGCTCATTTCAACATAGCAAAGTTTGCGTCAGGGCTCGTGATGGCGCCGTGACCGCGTTCAGTTTCAAGTCGAGTCAATATGCGGCAGAATACAGACCACACCCCTTAAATAATGCTGCATGTCCATGACTGACACTTTGCCCGACCGCCTGTCCAACGATCCAACCAGCCCCTACTACGACGAGGCCGTCCTCCATCGGGGCATCGGCATTCGGTTCAACGGCCAGGAACGCAACAATGTCGAGGAATACTGCGTGTCCGAGGGCTGGATCCGCACCGCCGTCGGTCGGTCGCTCGATCGCCGCGGCCAGCCCATGACTATCAAAGTTAAGGGTACCGTCGAACCGTTCCTTAAGCCGCAGGAATGACCGCGACCGCTGCTCCTTCGGCCGCCTTTTTGCGGCTGATGCGCTCGCGCTGGGCATTCGGCGCCTACCTCCGCCGCAAGGTGCCGATGGCGGCGTTTGCCCGCATTCGCCTCGAATCGATTGATGCTGACCGATGCCGAGTCACGGTCCCGTATTCCCGTCGCACCACCAATCCGTTTCGCTCGACCTACTTCGGAGCCCTCACGGCGGCAGCCGAATTGAGCACGGGCATCCTGGCAATGGCGCATCTGTACGATCACCGCGAACAGGTCGCCATGTTGATGGTCAACTGCCGCGCCGACTTCGATAAGAAGGCGACGGATCTGACCGCATTTGAATGCGATCAGGGAGCCTTAGTCGCGGCCGTGATTACGCAGACGCTGCAACAGCCCGAACCGCGCACCATCACGATGCAGACGGTCGGCAAAAACCAAGCGGGCGACATTGTCGCCCGCTTGGAATTTACCTGGAGTTTTAAGGCCCGTAGCCGGGCGGCCTAAGCCACCCGAACATACGACCACCCTGCTCGCTTAGGCGAGCAAGGGGTTGGGCTTGTCGGCGCGAATGCCGAACACCTCGATGGCGCGGGCCACATCTTTGGCCTGCAGCTTGCCGTCGGCCGCCAGAGCCGCCACGGCCGCATGCGCAATGTAGTTGCGGTCGACTTCGAAATGGCGACGCAAGTTCCAGCGCGTGTCGCTACGCCCGAAACCATCGGTGCCCAGCACGACATAACGACCGGGGACGAACTCGCGAATCTGGTCGGAGTACGTACGGATGTAGTCGGTTGCGACAATCGTCGGGCCGTCGGAATCCGACAGTTGCTGCGTCACATACGGCACGCGTTGGGTTTCGAGCGGATGCAGACGGTTCCAGCGCGAGCAATCGTGACCGTCGCGAGCGAGCTCGTTGAAGCTCGGCGCCGCAAACAGATCGGCCTTGATGCCGAATTCCTTGTCGAGCAGTTCGGCAGCGGCGATCACTTCGCGGAAGATCGTACCCGAACCGAGCAGCTTGACGCGCAGCGAATCGGCGGCGACGTTCTCCGCAGCACGGAACTTGTACAGACCGCGGACGATGCCCTCGCGCGCGCCCTCGGGCATGGCCGGGTGCGGGTAGTTCTCGTTCATCAGGGTGATGTAGTAGAACTCATCGACCTGCTCGGTCAGCATGCGTTGCATGCCGTGCTGCAGGATAGTCACCACTTCGTAGGCAAAGGTCGGATCGTACGAGCGGCAGTTCGGAATCAGACCGGCCTGGACCAGGCTGTGGCCGTCTTCGTGCTGCAGGCCCTCGCCGTTGAGCGTGGTGCGACCGGCGGTACCGCCCAGCAGGAATCCGCGTGCACGCATGTCGGCCGCTTGCCAGGCGCTGTCGCCAATGCGTTGGAAGCCGAACATGGAGTAGTAGATGTAGAACGGCAACATCTGCAGGTTGTTGGTCGAGTACGAAGTCGCACCCGCCAGCCACGATGCAAAGGCACCGGCTTCGGTGATGCCCTCTTCGAGCACTTGGCCGCCGTTGTCTTCGCGGTAGTACATCAGCTGATCGCGGTCGACCGGCTTGTACTTTTGACCTTGCGGCGCATAGATACCGATCTGGCGGAACAGGCCTTCCATACCGAACGTACGTGCCTCGTCAGCGACGATTGGCACCGAGCGCGGGCCGACCTGCTTGTCGCGCAGAATCACGTTGAGTGCCTGCACGAAGGCCATGGTCGTGGAAATTTCACGATCACCGGTGCCTTGGGTCAACCGCTCAAAGGCCTCGAGGGCCGGAGCCTGCAGGGACTCATCGGACTTTCGACGACGCGCCGGCAGGAAACCGCTCAGGTTCTTGCGGCGATCGAGCAGGTACTGCACTTCGGGCGAGTCCTTGCCCGGATGGAAGAACGGCAGTTCCTTGTCGGTGATCAGCTCATCCTTGACCGGAATGTTGAAGCGGTCGCGAAAGGCGCGAATGTCATCGGCGCCCATCTTCTTGGTGTTGTGTGTCGGGTTGAGCGCCTCCCCTGCTGCGCCCATGCCGTAGCCCTTGACCGTCTTGGCCAGGATGACCGAAGGCCGACCTTGCGTGTTCACTGCCTCGTGATAGGCGGCGTAGACCTTTTGCGGGTCGTGGCCGCCGCGGTTCAGACGCCAGATGTCCTCGTCGGACATGTTGGCGACCAGGGCCGCCGTTTCCGGATACTTGCCGAAGAAATGCTCGCGCGTGTACGCACCGCCGAAGGCCTTACAGTTCTGGTATTCGCCATCGACCGTTTCCATCATCAGCTGACGCAGTTTGCCGGTCTTGTCGCGCGCCAACAGCGGATCCCAGTACGAACCCCAAACCGTCTTGATGACATTCCAGTCGGCGCCGCGGAACTGCCCCTCGAGCTGCTGGATGATCTTGCCGTTGCCGCGCACGGGACCGTCGAGACGTTGCAGGTTGCAGTTGATCACAAAGATCAGGTTGTCCAGGCCCTCACGGCCGGCGACCGAAATCGCGCCCAGGGATTCGGGTTCGTCGGTCTCGCCATCGCCCAGGAAACACCAGACCTTGCGGTCGGACTTGGGCATCAGGCCACGGCCTTCGAGATATTTCCAGAAGCGTGCCTGGTAGATGGCACCAATCGGGCCCAGACCCATGGACACGGTCGGGAACTGCCAGAAATCCGGCATCAGCCACGGGTGCGGATACGATGGCACACCTTTGCCGTCGACTTCCATGCGGAAGTTGTCGATCTGTTCCTCGGTCAGACGCCCTTCGAGGAAGGCGCGCGAGTAGATGCCCGGCGAGCTATGGCCCTGCACGCCGATGAAGTCGCCCGGATGGTCGCCCTCGGCACCGCGGAAGAAGTGATTGAAGCCGACGTCGTACAACGTGGCGGCCGACGAGAACGAGGCGATGTGGCCGCCGAGTTCACCGGGCTTGCGGTTGGCGCGGACCACCATCGCCATGGCATTCCAGCGAATGATGGCGCGGATGCGGTGTTCCATCGCGGCATCGCCCGGATTGCGGGCCTCTAGGTGCGACGGGATGGTGTTGATGTATTCGGTAGTCGGCGAGAACGGCAGATGGGCGCCGGCACGACGCGTCACCTCGACGACATTTTCAAGCAGTGCATGAGCGCGGTTGGCACCATCGCGGTCGATCACCGCCTGTACGGATTCGACCCATTCCTGGGTTTCGGTGGGATCTAAATCGTGGTCCTGCATCATGGCGCCGTCCGCTTCTCTGGTCTTGATCTTTAGAACCAATCATTCTAGCGCCTGAACAGCAGGACGGCACCCTACGGTGCCGTCCTGACTACGTTTGCGAAGGTTGAATCAACCCGCTTTTCCGGCCTCTCGGCGCTGTTTACGGAGCTGCGCTTCGACCGCCGCGATGGCCGTCATGTTGATGATGCGACGCACGGTAGCCGCGGGTGTCAGGATGTGCGCCGACTGGTCAAGGCCCATCAGAATCGGACCAATGGCCACGCCATCGGTCATGACTCGCATCATGTTGTACACGATGTTGGCCGAGTCCAGATTCGGCATGACAAACAGGTTGGCACGGCCTTTGAGCGTGGTGTCCGGGAAGATGCGGTGACGCAGTTCGTCATCCCAGGCCGAGTCGGCCATCATTTCGCCATCGACGTTGAGCTCGGGCATGCGCGCCTTGAGAATGCGGCGCACTTCGGCCATTTTCTGCGCCGAGGCATCGTTATGCGAACCGAAGTTGCTGTGCGACAGCAGCGCCACGCGCGGCTCGACACCGAACAGCTTCATGCGGTAGGTGGCCTGCAGGGTGGAATCGGCAATCAGCTCGGCGCTCGGATCCAGCTGCGAGTGCGTATCCAGGAAGAACCACACGCCCTTATCGTTCAGCACGGCGCTCATGGCAGACGTGGCTTTGACGCCCGGATCGTAATCGAACACGGTGCGCAGGTAGCCGATCTTTTTATGGAAGCGCCCGACGATACCGGTGATCAGCGCGTCGGCCTCGCCCCGCTCGACCATCAGACTGGCGACCAGGGTCGGCGTCGAACGCAAGAGCTTTTTGGCGGACGGCGGAGTCACGCCCTTGCGGCCCGTCAGACGCAGATAGTGCTGCCAGTACTCGTCGTACCGCGGATCGTTATCAATGTTGGTCAGTTCGAAGTCTTTGCCGGCTTCGAGACGCAGGCCGAGCTTGCGGATCCGCGCTTCGATCACGTCCGGGCGACCGACCAGGATCGGGCGCGCCAGACCGTCATCTACCACCGATTGCACGGCTTGCAGCACTACGGTTTCTTCGCCCTCGGCAAAGACGACGCGCTGCAGGTTCGACTTGGCGCGCTCGAACACGGGCTTCATCAGGAAGCCGGTGCGATGGACCAGTTGCGACAGGTGCTCCTCGTACGCTGCCAGCGACTCCATCGGACGGGAAGCGACACCGGACTCCATGGCCGCACGGGCCACTGCAGGCGCCAGCGACATCAGCAGGCGCGGATCGAACGGGCGCGGAATCAGATACTCAGCGCCGAATTTGGGAACTTCGCCGGCGTAGGCGCCGCCGCCATCAACAGCTTCACGACGCGCCAGGTCCGCAATGGCGTGCACGCAGGCGAGCTTCATTTCCTCGTTGATCACGGTCGCGCCGACATCGAGTGCGCCACGGAAGATATACGGGAAACACAGGGCGTTATTGACCTGGTTCGGGTAATCGCTGCGACCCGTGGCGATGATGGCGTCGGGGCGCACGGCCCTGGCATCCTCGGGCAGGACCTCCGGATAGGGGTTCGCCAGCGCCAGAATGATGGGCTGGTCGGCCATGGTGACAACCATCTCGGGCTTGAGGATGCCGCCGGCCGAAAGGCCCAGAAACACATCGGCATCTTTGACGATTTCGGCCAGGCTGCGCGCTGCAGTATCCCGGGCGTAGCGGGCCTTGTCGGGATCGAGGTTCGGACGACCGGTGTAGATCACGCCATCGCGGTCAAACGCGGTGATGTTTTCGCGCTTGACGCCCAGCGCCACCAGCATATCCAGACAGGCAATACCGGCCGCACCGGCGCCTGTCGTGGCCACCTTGATCTGAGTGATGTCCTTGCCGACCACGTGCAGGGCATTGAGCACTGCCGCGCCGACGATAATCGAGGTGCCGTGCTGGTCATCGTGGAACACGGGGATATTCATGCGCTCGCGCAGCTTGCGCTCGACGATGAAACATTCCGGCGCCTTGATATCTTCGAGGTTGATGCCGCCAAAGGTCGGCTCCAGCGAAGCAATAATCTCGACCAGTTTGTCGGGATCGCGTTCGTCCACTTCGATGTCGAACACATCAATACCGGCGAACTTCTGGAACAGGACACCCTTGCCCTCCATCACCGGCTTGCCGGCCAGCGCACCGATGTCGCCCAGACCGAGCACTGCCGTGCCATTGGAGATCACCGCGACGAGATTGCCGCGCGCCGTATATTCGGAAGCGAGTTTGGGATCGCGGGCAATTTCCTCGCACGCGTAGGCGACGCCCGGCGAGTAGGCCAACGACAGGTCGCGTTGCGTGACCATGGGCTTGGTGGCCGTGACCTTGATTTTGCCCTTGGGATGGGCGCTGTGATAGGCCAGTGCGGCCTGCTTCAGGTCATCGTCTTTGACGTGCTCGTCGGTCATTTCTCGACACAAATCCGGGTGCGGGCTGGCCTTTCATGATAACTGATCCGCTCCGGAAGGACCCGACGCTGCCGTTTGTTCGGACGCGTTGGCATTGGAAATCGCATCGAGACGAATGCGATTGGCGAACAGCGAAAACGCCAGCATGCCGGCCAAACCGTTGGCCCGCCGAATCCACTCCGGCATCCAGCGCGCCGGTTGCAGCACGCCATCGCGGAACAGCGGCTCGAAACGCCGCACATCATCGAGCGTCATTTTGCCGGCAAACAGCCAGCGACACAGATGCAATTCCTGTTGCCGCAACGCGACCCGGAAGAACGTGTGCACATCGACCAGTCCGCGCAGGTACACGGTGTCTTTGGTGAAGGCATGACCACCGCTCGTCGGGACGCCGCGGAATACGCGCTGGGCACTGGCGAAACTTTCGTCGTCGGTCTGACCCATGGCGCGGAAATAACGGAATACTTCGACGAAATCAGCCCCATCGAGAGCGCGGCTGACGGCTTCGATGCGCAGGCTGAGGCGCTTCATGCGGCCAATATCAATACTGCCGGTGATCTGCTCGGCAAAAGTAGCCAGCCCCTCCTGCGTGGCGGTGACGCGCGGCGAGCTCAGACCGAGAGATGGCAGGTTGGTCTGCAGACGACCGTTCAGGGCCGTCAGTGAATGGACAAACGCCTCGTGCTGGAGCAGTTGGTGCTTGTCGTAGTCGGTGAACTTGGCGGTGCTGCGCAGGCGGATGCGAGTGGCGCCGGCGGCGGCCTTGGCCAACATCGAAGGATCGGTCTCGACGGTGATCACGCGGCCGTCGAAATAGTCATCGAGCTCACGCTGCAGCTGCAGCTGCAGCGCAATCGCCGAGATTTCGACGGTTTCCTGCGGAGACATCAGCTCGTGGTCGAGCTCATCGGCAATGCTGATGAAGTGCTGGGCGGCCTCGCGGGTGGTCGGGCCGTGCCCGGGCAAGGCCTCTAAGGGACCACCATAGAGTTGCAGCGAGAGGGGCGTGGCCTGCGGGGTGCCCAAGGCCTCGAGGAACTGCGCGGCCACCATCCAGGAGCGTGAGGATTCCGACAAATAACGGCCGATGGGATGGTCTTCGTCCGATTCCTTGTCAATCTGTTCCAGCTCGCGACGAATGGCGCTGAAATCGTGGCGCGGATATTCGACCTGCGGGTTGGTGAAACGACCGGCGTTGAACTCGGCAAAGGTCGCGTCCTGCACTTCGACGGGCCAGCTGGCGAGCTCAAGGATGCGAAGACTGCGGGCCACCTTGGTCATGCGATCATCGAGCGCCAGGTGGTGGGCAATATCGAGACGCGTATCGGCCCCCGTGTGCGGCAGGCCCATGTTGCGGTTGCGCTCAGCGTTCATATTTTGACTTCTGCCGCTTGTTCACCGGCTTGGTCAACACCTTGGCCTGCGCCTGCTGTTCAAGCCGTACCGCCTGCTGATCCTGGGCGCGGCGAATTTCGCCCTGCAATTTGCGGTAATTTTCCATGCGCGCCGGATCCAGCTCACCGCGCTCCAGCGCTGCCCGTATCGCGCAACCCGGCTCGGCAACATGGCGGCAGTCGCGGAACTTGCATTGCGCCGCCAGCGACTCGACATCATCAAAGGTGGTGCCGAGTTCTTCGTCACCGGTGGGTTTGAGTTCGCGCATGCCGGGCGTATCAATCAGGCACGCGCCGTTACCGAGCGGAATCAGATGGCGATAGGTCGTGGTGTGTTTGCCGCGCGAATCGTGGCTACGCACCTCGTTGGTGCGCATGCGCTGCTCGCCGATCAGGGCATTGGTCAAGGTCGATTTGCCGACACCGCTGGATCCGACCAGCACGGCGGTGATGCCTTCGTGCAGGTATTGCGACATGACGGACACCGCTGTGGAATCTTTGGCATTGAGTGCGTGCCAGCTGATGCCCTGGGACTCCAGCTGCTGCTGCACGGTGGCAAACACATCGGCAGCGACTTGCTGTTTGTCGGCCTTGGTGAACAGCACGACGATCCGATCGGCCGCACCGACCAGCATCAGGTAGCGCTCGAGTCGGCGGGCGTTGAAATCCAGATCCAGGCCGACCACCACAAACACCACGTCAATGTTGGCGGCGATCAGCTGTTGCTTGAAGTGCTCGCCGGCTGCGGCGCGCTTAATGACGTTGCGACGAGGCAGCATCGCCACGATTTGCGGGCGATGCAGGTCCAGCACTTTGAGCAGGACCCAGTCGCCGACACAGGCGCGCTGCTCGGGCGGACAGCGGGGTTTCTGCCAATCGGGGAGTGAGTCGACGGCGGCGGTTTCATCGGGCCCGGTGGCCACGACATAACCGCTGCGGTGCTGTTCGACAACGCGGCCAATGGCGGTGTCGGGATGGTCCTGCAGCACGGCAGTCCAGTCCGCCGGCAACTGATCCGGACGGGCGGCAGGCCAGCCCATGGTTCGCAGGGCGGCGTAATCGGTGCTCAAACGGTGACAAGCGGGTCGGCCATTGTCCTCATTCTAGTCGCTAAAGTGGCGAAAAACTGCCCTTTACGCTATCGTTTTCGGATTGTTTCCGATGTCACTGCAATGGCCTTCCTACCAATCGGCATCCGCACCCGCCTGGGTGAGGTCCGTTATGAAATTCGCGGCGAGCTCGCTGCCCGCGCCCATGAGCTCGAATCGCAAGGGCAATCGCTGATCAAACTCAACATCGGTAACCCCGGTGCGTTCGGCTTTCGCGCGCCCGAACATTTGCAGCATGCCATTGCCGATCACATGGACGGCACCGACCCGTACACGCATCAGCAGGGCCTTCCTGCCGCGCGCGAGGCCGTGGCTGCGTACTACCGCGAACAGCGCGGGCAACAGGACATCACAGCCGAGCGCGTCTATATCGGCAACGGTGTCAGCGAGCTCATCGACATCAGCCTGCGCGCCCTGCTCAATCCCGGCGACGAGGTGCTGCTGCCCTCGCCCGACTATCCGTTGTGGTCCGCCGCCACCATCTTAAACGATGGCCGACCGGTCTATTACTCGTGCCGCCCCGAGAACGGGTTCCAGCCTGATCCGGAACAAATGGAATCACTGGTCTCCAGCCGTACACGCGCCATCGTGCTGATCAATCCGAACAATCCTACGGGTGCGGTGTACTCGCGCGAAACCCTGCAGGCGATTGTCGGCATCGCGCGCCGGCACGGACTGATGATCCTGGCCGACGAGATCTACGACCACATCACCTATGACGGTGCCGAGTTCATCCCGGTCGCGACTCTGTGTGGCGACGAGGTGCCGTGTCTGTCGTTCGGCGGCCTGTCCAAGGTCCACCGCGCCTGTGGCTGGCGCGTCGGCTGGGCGGCACTGTCGGGCGATTCGGTGCGTCTGTCGCAATACGTGCGCGCCCTCAACCTGCTGAGTGCGCTGCGCCTGTGCGCCAACGTGCCGGGCCAATTTGCCGTCCAGGCGGCGCTGCAAGGCGAGGACACCATCACGGCCCTGTGCCGCCCCGGCGGTCGCCTGTTCGAGGCCCGTGCCATCGTTCGCGATGCCGTCCGCCAATCGCCGCATATGTCGCTGGTGACGCCGATGGCGGCCATGTACGCCTTCCCGTCCGTTGTCGGTGCTGCAGGTATCGGCTTTGACGATCACCGCTTTGCGCTGGAGCTGCTGGAGCGCCACTCCGTGCTGCTCGCACCCGGCAGTAGCTTTAACGTGCCTTACCGCAACCACTTCCGCGTGACCTTGCTGCCGCCACCCGAGCAGTTGCGCGTGGTCTTTGAGCGGATTGACGCCTTGCTGCACGAGTACGCCGAGCGCAACGGCGGCAATCGCCATACGAGCGCCGTGGCATGAGCCGCGAAGACGCCCGCAGCTATCTGGCACTGGGCGACAGCTACACCATCGGCGAAGGCGTCGAGGGCGGCGAACGCTGGACCTCGCAGCTGGTGATGCGCCTGCGGGCGTTGGACGTCAGCGTGGCCTTCCCCCGCACGGTGGCGACCACCGGCTGGACCTGCGAGGAACTGGAACAGGCCATGGACTCGGCGCGTCCGCCGCTGGAACCTGGCTATGACATGGTCAGCTTGCTGATTGGCGTCAACGATCAGTATCGCCAGTACGATCCCGCCGCGTATCCGGGCCGTTTCGCACGCCTGCTGGAACGGGCGATTGCCCTGGCCGATGGCCATGCCGAACGCGTGCTGGTCCTGAGCATTCCGGACTGGGGCGTCACGCCCTTTGCCGCGGCGCTAGAGCCGCCACGCGACCCGGCGCAGATTGCCGCCGAGCTCGATCAGTACAACGCCACCGCTGCCGGCCTGGCCGCGGAGCACGGCGCGCACTTTGTGGACTGCTCGGATCTGAGCCGCGCAATGTGCGCCGATCCGGCCAACCTGTCTGCCGATGCCCTGCACCCCGGCGCCCCCGTCTATACCGCCTGGGCCGACCGCGCCCTGCCCGCCGCACTGAAAATCGTGGGTGCCAATCCCGCTGCGCCTTGAAACGCCGCCTGTTTGCCCCGAACTTGCACTGTATACCGCTGACTGCACAAAGAGACAAACCATGTCGCTAGATCCCAATACCCGCGCCCGCATTGAATCGCTGCTGCAGGAACACCCCGTTCTTCTGTTCATGAAGGGCGAACCGAACGCCCCGCAGTGCGGCTTTTCTGCCAAGGCCGTAGCGGCCCTGCGCGAGGTCGGCACCCCGTTTGGCCATGTGGATGTGCTGTCCGACCCCGAAATCCGCGAGGGCATCAAAGCCTTTGGCGACTGGCCGACGATTCCGCAGCTCTACATTCACGGCGAGCTGGTCGGCGGCAGCGACATCATCGAACAGATGACGAACTCGGGTGAACTGCACGGCGTGCTCGGCTTGCCGGTGCCGGATCGCACCCCGCCGGCCATCACCATCACGCCTGCAGCGGCCAAGATCATCGGCGAATCGCTGCAAAGCGCTGGCGCCAGCTATGCGCTGCAGATTGATGTGGACAGCAACTTCCAGTCGCGCCTGCAGTTGGCACCCGCAGACCCGGCCGCCATCGCCAGCACCTCCGAAGGCATCCGCGCCCAGTTCAGCCTGGCCGCTGCCCAACGCGCCAAGGGCCTGGTGATTGACTGGGTAGATGACGAACGGGGCCGCGGTCTGGTCATCGAGAATCCGAACGCACCGCAGGCGGTGCAGTCGCTGTCGGTCACTGATGCCGCCGCTCAACTCGAAGCCGGCGAAATCACCGTGATTGATGTGCGCCCCGCCGACGAACGTCAGCTGGCCCGCCTGAACCAGCCGTTCCTGACCCTGGATGACGGCCTCGAGCCACTGCTGGCTCTGCCCAAGGACACCCGTCTGGCCTTCCTGTGCCATACCGGACGCCGTTCGCTGCAGGCCGCCGAGCAGTTCCGCGATCAGGGCTTTACGCAAGTGGCCAATATCGAAGGTGGCATCGAAGCCTGGTCGCAACAGGTGGACTCGGACATCCCGCGCTACTGAGTCACGGGCGGTTTGCAGGGCCGCATGCAGGACCTTTGGCATAGTCAACTAGCATTCAGGTTCTGCTAGCGTAGACGGATCCCCTTTTAGGAATCCGAGTCCCGATGACTGCCCGTTTCCCATCGCGTCTGCTACTGGCCTTAGCCACTACGGCGGCTCTGGCCGGCTGCGCCACGACGCCGGCGAAAGACGCCGACTCCGCGCCGAAAACGCCCTTTGACGTGGCTGCCGATCCATATGCGTCCACTTATCAGCGCGTTGCTTCGGCGCCGGTGCTGCTGCGCAATGCCACGGTACTGACCGGTACCGGCACGCGTCTGGACGGTGCGGACGTGCTGATGCGCGACGGCAAGATCGTAGCCGTCGGTCCGCAGCTCGAGGTGCCGGCTGATGCGCAGACCGTGGACGCCTCCGGTCGCTGGGTCACGCCCGGCCTAATCGACGTGCACTCGCATTTGGGTGTGTACGCCTCGCCGGGCATGGAAGCGCATAGCGACGGCAACGAGGCGACCTCGCCGGCCACGGCGCAGGTCTGGGCGGAACACAGCGTGTGGCCGCAGGACCCGGGGTTTGGCGCTGCACTGGCGGGCGGTATCACCGCGCTGCAGATCCTGCCGGGTTCGGCCAATCTGATTGGCGGTCGCGGCGTTACGCTCAAGAACGTCGCCGCCACTACCTATCAGGCCATGAAGTTCCCGGGGGCCCCCTGGGGCCTGAAGATGGCCTGCGGTGAAAACCCCAAGCGGGTCTACGGGCAAAAGGGCGGGCCTTCGACACGGATGGGCAATGTGGCCGGCTACCGCGCTGCCTTTGCCGAAGCCAAGGAGTACCTCCGCAAGCAAACCGGTGATTCGCCGGGTGTGCGCAATCTCAAGAACGACACGCTGGCAGCCGCGATGAACGGCGACATCCGCGTCCATATCCACTGCTACCGTGCCGATGAAATGGCGATCATGATGGATCTGGCCAAGGAATTCGGGTTCAAGATCAGTGCCTTCCACCATGGGGTCGAGGCGTACAAGCTCGCCGACCGTCTGGCGCAGGAAAAGATCTGCGGCGCCTTGTGGGCCGACTGGTGGGGCTTCAAAATGGAATCGTTCGACGGCATCCAGGAAAACATCGCGCTGGTCGATCGCCCGGCCGGTTCGTGCGCCATCGTGCACTCGGACTCCGCCGAAGGCATCCAACGTCTGAATCAGGAAGCCGCCAAGGTCATGGCCCACGCGCGCCGCATCGGCCTGGAGATCCCGCCCGAACGCGCTATCCGCTGGCTGACCATGAACCCGGCCACCTCGATGGGCATAGGCCAGCAAACCGGTTCGCTCGAGCCCGGCAAGATGGCCGACGTGGTGCTGTGGAACGGCAACCCGTTCTCCTCGTATGCCAAGGCCGATCAGGTCTATGTGGATGGTGCCCGCATGTTCGACCGGGCCGATCCACGCCGGCGTCCGCTATCCGACTTCCAGCTGGGCACCGCGCCCACGGACCCGAATCTGCAAGGAGGTGCACGATGAGCCGCCGTCTGTTGCTCACGGCCCTGCTGCTGGCCGGCGTGTTGGGTGTCCCCGCTGCGGCGCAGGACTTGCTGATCCGCAATGCCAAGCTGGTCCTGGGTGGTACCGCCACCGCACGCACTGCCGACATCCTGGTCCGCAACGGCAAGATCGCGGCCATCGGTAATGGCTTCAGCGGTGCCAACGTGATCGATGCGCAGGGCAAGTTCGTCACGCCTGCGCTGTTCGCCGGCATCACGGACATCGGCGTCGAGGAAGTCTCCGGCGAACGCAGCACGGTAGACGCCAGCCTGTCCATGGGGCAACGCAACGTCAACCCGATCATCCGCCCCGAGTTCGATGTCACGCTGGCCTACAACCCCGACTCGGTGCTGATCCCGGTCAACCGTGCCGAAGGCATGGGCTGGTCGCTGCTCTCTGCCGGCGGCGGTGGCGTGTCCTCGATCGTGCTGGGCCAAGGCGGCGTCGTGCGCCTGCACGGCGACGAAGGCGCGATCGGCCCGCGGGCTCTGTTCGTCGAGCTCGGCAGTGCCGGTGCCGGCGAGTCCGGCAACTCGCGCGCGGCGCAATGGATGGTGCTGGACCAGCTGCTCGACGAAGTGCGCGGCCGCATCGCTCCCACCTCGCAGTTCGCGCTGCTGACGCCGGCGGGCCGCGATACCCTTCGCAAGTATTTGAACGGACAGGGCCGCGTGTTTGCTTCGGTGCAGCGCGCCTCGGACATTCGCCAGCTGTTGCGCTGGTCTGCAGCCAACAAGGTCAAGGTCGCCATTGTCGGCGGTGACGAAGCCTGGAAGGTCGCACCGCAACTCGCCGCCGCCAAGGTGCCGGTGTTCGTCAATGCGCTCAACGCCCTACCGTCGAACTTTGATTCGCTGGGTACGCGCCTGGACAATGCGGCGCTGCTGGCCAAGGCCGGCGTGCCGGTGAGCTTCTACTTTGACGACATGCAATCGCACATGGCCTACAAACTGCGTCAGTTGGCCGGCAATGCCGTCGCCAATGGAATGCGCTGGGAAGACGCCTTCGCCGGCCTCACTACCGTGCCTGCAGATGCCATGGGGGTCGCGTCTCGGGTTGGCAATGTGGCTGTCGGTCGCGATGCCGATCTGGTCGTCTGGACCGGTGATCCGCTCGATGTGGCCTCGGTCGCCGAA
This sequence comes from Aquilutibacter rugosus, assembly GCF_036541335.1. Classification (NCBI taxonomy): domain Bacteria; kingdom Pseudomonadati; phylum Pseudomonadota; class Gammaproteobacteria; order Lysobacterales; family Lysobacteraceae; genus Aquilutibacter; species Aquilutibacter rugosus. Next base: position 307,607 of record NZ_JAZHBO010000001.1, read on the forward strand.
CGCGTGATTATGAGCGGCAAGGACCTGCCCCTACGCTCACGTCAGTCGGAACTGCGCGACCGTTACACCGCACCGCTGCCCGACCCCGCCGCCGGCCAGTTGCCGCGCGCCTACGACTAATCGCACTTCACGCTCTTGCCATGCTGACGCCACAAACCGTTAACTCTTGTGGCGTTAGCATGTCGCAAAGGCCACCGATGGCCATCACGATTTGCAGGAGGCCACATGCCCACACGCTATTTCATTTCCATTCCGGACGGGGCGCTCGCGCGCGGTGACGATGCGGAACTCTCGTTCCGTTCCACCGGTGCCGATGGCCTCGCTGCCGAACTGCAAAATGCGTTGAGCTCGCCGGCCTTGTTTGAACGCTGGCGCGCCAAGCAAGCCGATCCCGACAATGTCGATGCCTCACTCGGTGCGGTTGACCCGTCGGTGACTGTCAGCGGCGAACAGGATTCGCTGCATATTGATCTGGTTGTGACCTCGTCGATTCCGGGCACCGTTCTCAAGCACCGCCTGCGTCTGCTGGCGGGTTCGCATTGGGAACTGCGGGATGTGACCGCCGCCTAATCAGCGGTAGCGGTACTCTTCGAACACGCGGTCGATATTGCCGCCCCACTCGCCGTGGAATCGCTGCAGTTTGCGATCGGCAGGCGTGATGCCGGCTTCGGCAAATTCGATCAGCGGTTCCAGATAAATGGATTCATCGAGCCCGTTCGCGTCCGTGCGTGCGCGGGCTCGTAAGCCGTTGTTGGCAATTGCCAGCACCTGACGGGCGATGTCGAGCACCGTGCCGTTGCGGAACGGCAAGCTCAAGCCATGCTTGGGCACGCCATCGCGCAAGGCGTGCAGCTCCTCAATCGACCAGTCTTTGACCAGATCCCAGGCGGCGTCGAGCGCGGTGGTGTCGTAGAGCAAGCCGACGAACAGGGCCGGCAAGGCGGTAATGCGATTCCACGGGCCACTGTCGGCGCCACGCATTTCCAGATACCTCTTTAGGCGTACCTCGGGGAAGGCCGTGGTGCTGTGATCGGCCCAATCCTTGATGCTTGGGCGCTGGCCCATGTAGGCGGGCAGACGGCCATCGAGAAAATCACGAAAGGACTGACCGCTGGCATCAATGTACCGTCCGTCGCGGTAGACAAAGTACATCGGCACGTCGAGCAGATAATCGACGTAACGCTCGTAGCCGAAGCCTTCGTCGAAGACAAAATCCAGCAGGCCGGTGCGGTCCGGATCGGTATCGGTCCAGATGTGCGAGCGGTAGCTGCGGAAGCCGTTGGGCTGGCCCTCGGTAAAGGGCGAGTCGGCAAACATGGCGGTGGCGACGGATTGCAGGGCCAGGCTCACGCGGAACTTGCGGATCATATCGGCCTCGGAGCCGACGTCGAGATTGACTTGCACTGTGCAGGTGCGGGTCATCATGTCCAGGCCGAGCGAGCCGACCTTTGGCATGTACTCGCGCATGATCTTGTAGCGCCCCTTAGGCATCCACGGCATGTCTTCGCGCTTCCACTTGGGCTGGAAACCCATACCGAGGAAACCGATACCCATGGGCTCGGCCACGGTACGCACTTCCTGCAGATGCTGCGCCACTTCGCAATGCGTGTCATGCAGGTCCTTAAGCGGGGCGCCCGACAGTTCGAGCTGACCCGCGGGTTCAAGGGAGACCGACGCGCCATCGCGGCTGAGTGCAATCAGATGACCGTTTTCGGTGACCGGCTCCCAGCCGAACTGCGTAAGTCCTTGCAGAATGGCCTCGATGCCGGTGCCGTCGGCCTCGCGGTACGCCGGCGGGCGCAGTGTATCCAGGTGGAATCCGAACTTTTCGTGCTCAGTGCCGATGGCCCACTGCGCAGGTTCGCGCACGCCACTGGCCAGATAATCAATCAGCTGCTGACGCGTTTCGATGGGTTGCGCAGATTCGGAATTCGGACCGGACACGGGATACTCGCTATCAATTGGCGACATTGCGCCTACAATAAAAATAACTGCAAGACCGACCGTTCCGTTGAGACCAACCGTTCCCGCACTCGCCATTGTATCCCGCCGCCTGCCGCTGCTCCTGTCCGGCGTCGGCCTGGCCTTGAGCCTATGGAGTTCGGGTCTGCACGCCGCCACTTTACAGCGCGGCAACGGGCCCGAGCCTGCCACTCTCGATGCGCACAAATGCCAGGAAGTCGCTTGCGGCAACATCCTGCGTGATCTCTATGAGGGTTTGGTCACCGAGTCGGCCAGCGGTCAGTTGATTCCGGGCACCGCGCAGTCGTGGACCGTCTCCGCCGATGGCCTGCGCTGGACTTTTCATCTGCGGCCGAACTTGCGCTGGTCCAACGGCAAGCCGCTCGATGCGCCGCAGATCGTCGCCGGTTTCCGCCGTGCGTTTACGCCCGAGACCGCTGCGCCGTTTGCCGAACTGTTCGATGCAGTTCACAACGCAGCCCTAGTCACCGCGGGTCGTTTGCCGGTCACCGCGTTGGGCATTACCTCCCCCGATGCGCGCACTGTGCAATTTCAGCTGGACCGCAGCGCCAACTTGCCGGCCCTGCTCATCCTTCCCATTGCGATGCCCGTGTATTTGCCGGCCGTGCAGGCGCATGGTGCGCGGTTTACGCAACCGGGCAACCTGGTGAGCAACGGCGCCTATGCGCTCGAGGCATGGACGCCGCAGGCCAACCTGACGCTGGTGCGTAACGCGCAGTTCCATGACGCCGCGAAGGTACGCATGGAACGGGTGCGCTTTCACGTGACCGAAGATGCGGCGGCCGAGCTGCAACGCTTTGCCGCCGGTGATTTGCATCTGACCGAAGTGGTGCCACCGCAGCCCTTGCCGGCTTTGCGAAAGCGCTTCGGTTCGCAGCTGCGTATCTCGCCGTACATCGGTTCGTTTTATCTGGGCCTGAATCTGACGCAGGCACCGTTCAAGGGCAATCCGCGCCTGCGGCAGGCCTTGTCGATGGCCGTCGATCGCGATCTGCTCACCCGTTACGTGGCCGGCCTCGGCGAGCAGCCGGCCTTCGGTATCGTGCCACCGGGCATTAGCGGATACACACCGGCTGTTGCGTGGTGGTCGGTAGGAACGACACAGGCACAACGTGCGGCCCGGGCGCGCAAGCTGTATCGCGAAGCCGGTTATTCCGCCGAACGACCGTTGGAAATCGAACTGCGTTACAACACTTCGACACCGCATCGGCGATTGGCCTTGGCGGTAGCGGCCATGTGGCGCGACACCCTGGGCGTGCGGGCGCATCTTCGCAACGAAGAATGGAAAGTCTTCGTCAATAACCGCAAACAGCGGGTGATAACGCAGGTGTTTCGCGGCGGCTGGATTGCAGATGTCCCGGACCCGCGTAATTTTCTGGTGGGCTACGGTCAGTTCGACAATGCGCTGAACTGGTCGGGCCTGAACGATCCGGCATTCACCGAGCGCCTGGCCCGCAGTGATCGCGCCCGCAATGAAAAGGCACGGTTGCTGTGGTTGCGCGCAGCCGAGACCCGTCTGCTGAATCAGGATGCCGTGATCCCGCTGTACTACTACACATCCAAGCATCTGGTGGCATCGGCGGTGCGCGGCTTCGAGGCCAATGCCTTAGATCACCATGCCAGTCGCTGGTTGGACCTGCAGCCATGAAGCGTTTGCTCAGCACTCTTCTCGAAGCGCTGATCACCCTGTGGTTGTTGGCGACCTTGTGTTTCTTCCTGCTGCGTGCGGCGCCCGGTGGTCCCTTCGACACGGAGAAGGCGGCACCACCCGAAGTGCAGGCCATGCTCGAGAGGCAATACCGTCTCGACTTGTCCTTGCCGGAGCAGTACCTGGCCTGGCTACGCGATGTGGCACACGGTGATCTAGGCCCCTCGTTCCAGTATCCCGACTACAGCGTCAATCAGCTGGTGGCGCAGGCGCTGCCGGTTTCCATGTTGAACGGTGGCCTGGCCCTGCTACTGGCGCTGGGCATTGGCATTCCGCTGGGCATCTTTGCCGGCCGTCGCGCCGGTGGATGGACCGACCGTCTGCTGATGTTTGTGGCCGGCCTGGGCATCTCCATTCCCAAGTTCGTGGTGGCACCACTGCTGGTGCTGCTGTTTGCCGTGATCCTCAAGTGGTTGCCGGCCGGCGGTTGGGGCGAATGGCGTCATATCGTGCTGCCCGTGATTGCGTTGGCCTTGCCCAACATTGCGTACTGCGCACGCATCATGCGCGCCTCGATGGCCGAGACGATGTCGGCCGAGTATCTGCAGGCCGCACGTTCGCGCGGCTACTCGGAGTGGCGCTTGCTCACGCAGCACGCATTGCGGCCGGCCCTGTTGCCGGTGGTGGCCTGGCTGTCGCCCGCGCTGATCAACGTGGTGACCGGTTCGGCCGTAGTCGAACAGGTATTCGGCATCCCCGGAATGGGACGGTATTTCGTGCAGGGCGCATTGAACCGCGATTACACGCTGGTGTTGGGCGTGGTGCTGACGGTTGGCGCTCTGATCGTGCTGATCAACGTCGTGGTGGATGCCCTGCGGGCGCAGATGGACCCGCGCCTGCGACGCGGGTAACTGCCATCCGCCTTACTGATTGTTGGCCGTGGTCGCGGGTGTAGTGCCCTGGTGACCCTTGTTGCGCGTGGAGCGCAGTAGCTCGGCACGCAGCACCGGATTGTTGACGCGACCGTCCTTGAGCCACACATCCACCCCGTTCGCAGCGACCGGTAGGCTCGCCGTTCGGCCCGCGCGCAAGGTAATCGTCTTGCCCGAGATCAGTGAGCGATAGCGCCCGCCTTCGACACGGGAACCCGGTATGCGCACGTTGCCGGACTGCTTGCCCTTATTGAGCGCTACCAGGGCCACCTGACGCGGATAACCCTTGGCCTCTAGGACACGATAGAAACCGGCGGTATCGCCCTTGAACGTGACGTTGAGCTGCAGACCGCGTTGCAGGGCCGGAGTGGCCTTGCGGACCAGTGCGATGCGGCGCAGATTGCTGTAGATCGGCGATTGCCTGGCTTTGGCGATATTGGCCGTGCCATAGTAATTGCGGTTGCCCTCGTGCTCGGCTTTACCGCGTTCAAATCCCATCTCCGAGCCGTAATAGATCACCGGCGTACCGCGCGCCGTGAACAGCCAGTTGTTGGCATTGATGAATCCGGTATCTGTCGCGTTCATGCGCGGCATGTCGTGATTGTCGTAGAACGTCATCAGGTCATACGGGTTGGCGTACGGGCCATCCTGCAGATACAAGGCCGGCAGCAGATGTTCAAAGCCCGCGCCCTTGCCGGCAAAGGTCTCATCCATGGCTTTTTTCAGCGGGAAATCGAGCAGGCTGTAGTTGCCGTTGGCATCCCATGTGTAGGGAGCAATGTTGGCTGCATCGTAATCAAACGCCTCGCCGAACATAAAGAAGCCCGGATGCTCGGCACGAATGCGATCTGCAAAGGTCTTCCAGAACGACGATGGCATGTGCCGAATCGTATCCACGCGGAAGGCCGCCGCACCCTGATCAATCCATTGCAGATAGGCACCGACCAGATAATCAACGACGGCCGGGTTGGTCTCATCCAAATTGCTCAGCTGCACCAGATCGGGTGTGTTGTGATAAAACGCGTGCAGCGGATTGCCCTTGGGATCGAGCTTGGCGGGCTCCAGATTCTGCGTATTGGCCACAAGACGACCGTCTTTGTCGTACAGCTTGCCGAACTGATCCCGATCACTCGGTGCAGAGAACGAAGGCGATCCGTGATTGCCGACAATATCGAGCACGGTCAACAGGCCCTTGTTTTTCAGGCCTTGCGTCAGCCCCTTAAAATCCAGGCCTTTGCTCGGCCAATGCTCATCGAGCCTGTAGAAGTTGACGCCCCAGTACCCATGGAAGCCGGTCTTGCCGCCATCTTGCATGAATCCTTTCCATTGCACCGGGCTGCTGCCGGTAAAGGCCTCGTTCGGATTGTCGACAATGGGAGTGAGCCACACGGCACCAAAGCCCATGCCGCGAATGTAATCCGCCTGATCCAGCAAGCCCTTAAAGTCGCCGCCCATGTAGCCGATGTTGGCGCTCTGCCCTTTCGGCGCACCGGCAATCGGACGGTCAAAGGTATGCAGTTCCTTGCCGCCCTGATCGCGTTGATCATTGGACTTGTCGCCGTTGACGAAGCGATCCGTCATGACGAAATAAACCGCATTGCCTGCGATGGGCTCACGGGTGCCAATCCACTCGGCAGCGGTGAGCGGCCCCGCAGCGGCCAGTAGCGCCAGACTCAGCACGGTACGAACAGGCTTCATGCGTAGCTCTCCGATTGTGCGGCGCGAACCCGCAAGGCCAACAGACCGGCAATGATCATGCACGCACCACCGATATACAGCGCATTGGCTGCAAAATTACCCAGGTAGTGCTTGAGCACAAAACCAAGAATGCTGGCGGCCACCAACTGCGGGATCACGATAAAGAAATTGAAGATGCCCATGTAGGTGCCCATCTTGCCCGCCGGCACGCTGTCCGACAGCAAGGTGTACGGCAAGGACACAATCGAAGCCCAGGCCACACCCACGCCCACCATCGAGATCAGCAGCAGTTTGGGATCGCCGATCAGCGGGATCGAGATCAGGCCCAGTCCGCCCAGTAACAGATTGAGCATGTGAGCTCGGCGCACACCCAGTGCATTGACCAGCTTCGGAATGCCGATCGCCCACAGCGCCGCGAACAGATTGTATGCAGCGAACAGCACGCCGACCCAGTTGGCGCCTTCGTTATAGGCTACGCTGGTCGTATCGCTGCTGCCGTAATGCACGGCGGTTACGGTTTGCGTGGTGTAGATCCACATGGCAAACAAGGCAAACCACGAGAAAAACTGGACCCAGGCCAGACGCTTCATCACGGCCGGCATGCCTTGGATATCGGCAATGATGACGTTGAGCATGGAGCCGGAGCGAACCGAGGTGGCGAGCAGAGAGAGCAAGCCGTAGCCGGCAATGCCGCCGCCCAGAATCAGCAGTTCGCGTTCGAGTCCGAGGCCGGCCACGATGGCCATCGCCAGGATACCAACGATCAGCGCGATGCTACCGTGGCGACGTGCTTTGGACTGATCCAGGCTCGAGTGCACGACTTGGCGATGCGCATCGTGAGCGGCCAGCACTTCGGGCGGGTATTCCTTGCTGCGCAATACCGTCCACAACACCGCACCCAGCAACACCACACCGCCGCAGTAGAACGAGTATTTGACGGTATCGGGGATCACGCCTTGCGCTGCGGTATTGGCCACACCAAAGCGTTCAAACACATACGGCAACGCGCTGGCGATGACCGAGCCCGCACCGATAAAGAAGCTCTGCATGGCAAAGCCGCTGGAGCGCTGGTTGGTCGGCAACTGGTCACCGACAAACGCGCGAAACGGTTCCATGGCGATGTTGATCGAGGCATCCAGCACCCACAGCATGCCGGCAGCAATCCATAGTGCCGGTACGTGCGGGAAGAACACCAAGGCCAGAGACGCCAGAATGGCGCCAATCGTAAAGTAAGGACGACGACGTCCGAAGCGACCCCACGTCCGATCTGACAGATAGCCGATGATCGGTTGCACCAGCAAGCCGGTCAGCGGCGCGGCCATCCACAGCGCCGGAATGTCATCGGTCTTGGCACCAAGGGTCTCAAAGATGCGGCTCACGTTGGAGTTTTGCAGCGCAAACCCGAATTGAATGCCGAGGAATCCGAAACTCATGTTCCATATCTGCCAGAAGGACAGACGCGGCTTGTCGTTTGCTGCGGTGGCGCTTGCGTTCATGCGTTGAGCTCTGAAGATTACGGTGTGTGGACGATGGTGGCGGAGGGAACGGGCGAAATCAACAGCGGGCCCAGTGTGGCGTCATTGAGCGGGTACTCGCCGCCTTTGCCGCCGGTGTAGGCGCGATTGAGTTCCAGATCACTCATATTTGTGCCCGCCGCCCATTCAATATGGCAGGTAGCGGCTTCTTTGACGGTGACGATGGCAGCCGTCGAATCCTGCTCGCGTACGCTATGCGGCAAGGTCATGGAAACAGCTTGCGTGGGTTGCGCCGCACATTGCCACAGTAAGGTGCGGACATTGGCGGTGATACCGGTGTTGATCGGGCCGTTACTGTTCTCGTAACGCTGCACTAAGCGATACGAACCGGCCGGCAACTTGGCCCCTTGCGTAAAGACGTGCGTGGGTCCGCATTGCGGCTGCGACGGCAGGGACTCAATACCGCGCTCCACTCGCGTCGCGCTCCAGCATTGCAGTTGCGTGCTCGATCGCATCGGAGCTGTGACACGACGGCCATTGAGATAGACGCGGTATTGCGCATTGTCGAGCCATTGCTGCGCAGCGCCCTGCGGAGTCGCGGGTGCCATGGCGGCCCCATTGCGATGCAGACGCATGGACGGCGCGGCAATACTGCGCAGCTGCACGATGGTGCGGTTGCCTTGGCGACGTTGCGATGCCTTCACCCACAAATTGCCGGAAGCGGTATTTTTGGGGCGGCGCAGCTCCAGCACCCGCTCGCCGCCCGTCAACGTGATCGAGCGGCGTTGGCCGAATACGCGTTGCGCCAAATCAATTGGCAGTTTGGGCTCGATGCGACCATCGAGACGGAGGCCGAAAATGCCTTCGCGCAGGGTCATGAGCATGGCGCCCACGGACCACAGCTGCCGCGGTGAATTCACCACCGGACCACTGAGTGCGCCATCGTCCACATGCTTGGCACGCGTGACCAGCTCATAGTTCTCCATGTTGGAACCGTTCTGAGCGGCACCATCGAGAATGCTGTTGATCTCAAAGCGGATGCGCTCGACATCCTGCGTTTGTCGTGCGGCACGCAGGGCATACGCACTCACGAACGGCCACATCGCGCGGTTGTGATAAATCGGCACGTTCGGTTGCTGCGGCCACACCACCGGCGAACCCAGCGCGGCCACGGGATACCGATTCAGGGCCCACAGGGCCTGCTTTTCGGTCAGGATGCCGGCATCAATCGCCAAAGAGATGCCGAGCAGATCCATCGAGGCCAGGCGCATCGGGTTATAGGCCGGACCGACCACGCTGTGCAGCACCCTGCTGCCCGGTTCCCAGAACACCTGCACGATGCGTTGCTTGAGGCGCGCCGCACGCCGTTGCCAGTCCTGCCGTTCGGCACCGGTCTTTAGTGCCGCCAACTGCCGCAGCGCCTGGTAGTGCAGCACATTGGTAGACAGCGCAAAGGACTCGCCAAGGAAGGTCACATCATCGCGCGTCCATTGCGGATAGGTTTGCTCACGCCAATCGAGAAAGGACGTTTCGCCGCGGTACAAGCCCATGCGCTCATCGAAGGCCGTCTCACGATCCAGCTGCAGCGTCTGCTCCAGCGCCGTGCGATAACGCGCATCGAATCCCGGATCCTGCCCCAGCACATGGCGCGCGGCCAGGAACCAGACCACCCGATCGGTGCTGATGGGCCAACTGCCACCGGAGCCGGTGTCCTGCGCAACGATCAGACCGCCGCGATGCGGACCGCTGCGGATCTCCGACAATTTGAAGGCCAGGCTATTGCGGACTCGCTGCGGATCGGTGGCAGCCAATGCCAAGTCGGCGGCAAAGGACAGATCGCGGGTCCACACGAAATTCCACTTCTCGCCCGTCTCAAAACATTCGCAGGGGATCGGCTTGTTGCCGTTGTACGCCCAGTCCCGAATCGCGGTAACCCGATTGGCGTCGCGCTCGCGCAGTGCCATCTGATACATGGCATCGAGGCGTGGATCCGCACTGTCAATGCGTTCTGCCGCACGCACACCCGAGGGCATTAGCGTTGCGATGAATACGGCAACTGTCAGCAATAAGCGCAAGCGATCGTCCTAAAATCCGGCTGTGAGTCATCTTAGTGTGGCTTGCGCGCTGCAACATCGCTACATTCGTATTCAACTCACAGCGCAGGTACTCTGGGCCGAATCCCCTAGTCTACGGTTTCGACTCGCCATGCGCCACCCAGTAGCCGCTTCCGCATTTGTTGCCACGTTCCTGCTGCTAGGTCAGGCAGCGCCAGCTCACGCCGAGACGATCTCGCCGTTCAACGTTGCCGACTGCAGCGTCACCGACAATGCGCGTGTACTGCGCCCGGATCCGAACGCCAAACTCGACGCCCGCGCGTATTGGCTGAATGGCGACACCGTCCGTTGGCCGGGACTGGCTTCGGGTAGCACCGTCCGTCTGATCGTCGACGGCAAGGCCATCGAACTGAGCCCGCGCGATCCCGTCTCGCCTGCGGCGTTTCAGTTCACCGGCAATGGCCCGGAGTTCAAGGCAAGCGGACCCGTGCGCGACTGGTTACGCGGCGATGTCCTAGTCGAGGCAGTGGATGCTCAGGGTCGCGCGACCGATCGCACGCGCCTGCAACACCCGGGTGCGCTCGATGCCCTGTATGCCGATGCCGTCACCCTCGACACGCTCGGCGTCCGCTGGACCGCTCAGGCCTCACAGTTTCAGGTGTGGGCACCCACTGCGCAGCAATTGGGCGTGTGCGTCTACAACGGAACCGCAGCAAGTCTGCATCCGATGACGCGCGATGCGCAGACCGGCGCGTGGAGTGCGCAGGTCAAGGGCGATTTGTGGGGCCAACATTACCGCTATCTGGTGGATGTATTCACTCCCGGACATGGTCTGGTGCGGTCGGTGGTCACGGACCCCTACTCGATCAGCCTGGATACCGATTCGCAGCACAGCTGGATCGGTGATCCCAGCGATGCCCGCCTGAAACCAAAGAACTGGGACACGCATCCGGCACCGCGCACGGTCGCGCAAAACACCGACATGACCATTTACGAATTGCACGTCCGTGATTTCTCGCGTGACGATGCGACCGTACCGCAACGCGATCGCGGCAAGCTCACTGCCTTCACGAGGGCAGATAGCGCCGGCATGCGTCACCTGCGCGCGCTCGCCAAAGCCGGCCTGACCGATGTGCACCTGTTGCCGATTTTTGACTTTGCGACCTTGCCCGAACGCGATTGCGTACAACCCCGCATCCCTGCAAGCGCTGCGGACAGCGAGGCGCAGCAAGCGGCAATCCGCGATATCCGTGATCGCGACTGCTACAACTGGGGCTACGAGCCCTTCCATTTCAACGCGGTCGAGGGCAGCTACTCCACCAACCCAAACGATGGTGCCGTGCGGATCCGCGAACTGCGCCAAGCGGTAATGGCCCTGCATGGACTGGGGCTGCGCGTCGGTATGGACGTGGTCTATAACCACACCAACGCCGCCGGTCTGGATCCGCGTTCCGTGCTCGACCGTCTGGTGCCCGGCTACTATCACCGCCTGAATACCAAGGGCCAGATCGAACGTTCGACCTGCTGCGAGAACACGGCAACCGAACATCGCATGATGGGCAAGCTGCTGATTGATTCCGTGGCGTACTGGACGCGCGTCTATCGTATCGACAGTTTCCGTTTTGATCTGATGGCACACCAACCGCGTGATGTTATGGAACAGGCCTTAACCGCAGCACAAGTTGCCAATCGCGGAGTGCCGGTGCAATTCCTTGGCGAAGGCTGGAACTTTGGTGAGATCGCTAATGGCCAGCGGTTCGTGCAGGCCTCTCAACTGAGTCTCAACGGCAGCGGCATCGGCACCTTCAGTGACCGTGCACGTGACGCGGTGCGTGGTGGCAGCGCCGGCGATAGCGGCGCCGACCTGGTCAGCAATCCCGGCTTTATCCATCGGCGTTTAACGGCCAAGGATGCCATTGCATGGGATTACGCGGACTGGGTTCGCATCGGCATGGCCGGCAGTTTGCGAGGTTTTGACTTGGCCGATCGCAAGGGCGCGGTCAAACCGGCGCAGGACTTCAGCTACAAGGGCGCGCCGGCAGCTTACGTAAGCCAGCCGCAGGAAGTCGTGAACTACGTAGAAAACCACGACAATCAGACGCTGTTTGATCTCAACGCCATTCGCATGCCTGCAGAGGCTACCGCACAGCAGCGCGTGCAGGCGCAGTGGCTGGCCATCGCCATCAATGCAGTGAGCCAGGGTATCGCGTATTACCACGCCGGCATCGATGTCCTGCGTTCCAAGAGTCTGGATCGCAACAGTTACAATTCGGGCGACTGGTTCAATCGCATCGACTGGTCCGGTCGCACCAACTACTTTGGCACCGGCCTGCCGCCCGAGTGGGACAATCAGGCCAGTTGGCCGCAAATGCGCGCGGCGCTCAACAATCCGAACAACCGCGTGACGGCAGCGCAGATCGCGCAGACGCAGCGCTTCTTCCGCGACTGGTTGGCGATCCGCCACAGTTCCACGCTGTTTCGCATGCAATCGACCGAAGACATTCGCCGGCGCCTGAGCTTCCCTACCGATTGGATTCAACGTGATCCGCGCATCATCGTGGCGCAATACGATGGCCGGGGCCTGCAAGGTGCGCGCTTTGCCAATGCGATGGTCATCATCAACGCCGCCACGCAAGCGCAGACGATTGCGCTAACGGGCACGGGCTGGAAGCTGCACCCGGTGCTTGCAGCCAGGACGGCGGCCGACCCGCGCCTTCGTCAGGTGCGCATTCGCAATGGTGCGGTCACGGTGCCGGCCTACATGCCGGTCGTACTGGTTCGCGACTAAATGCTAGGGCAAGGTCAAAGGGCCGATGGCATCCATCCACATGGGATCGTCAGCTCCTTGACCGCCACCAAAGCTGCCGGGCGTGGCTTGCGCAGTTAAAGGACGCAGGCCGCCATCGTAATCCCAGGTGTTGATCCACAGTTGCGTACCTCTCAGGCTCGAAGGCGATCCCAACGCGGATGCAGGCCACTCGAGCGTGATGGTGTTGGCGCTGCGATCGACCTTTACGGTTGCTGTTTCGGACAGCGCAACGGCCTCACCGCGATCATTCGCCGCGAATAACGCATTGCTCCAGCCGTGGATGCGCAGCAAGCGGTTCCACGTAAAGTCACCGGGCAACTGACCGCGCTGCTCGTACGTCGTGCCGATGGATTTACCGGCCACGCCCGGCACCTGCAGGTAGACCTGCAAGCTGACGTGATCGAAGCCGTTGGCCGGATTCCATGTGGACGACAGCATGCGCATCGTCAGAGTCAGTCGCAAACGCGTGCCTGCGATCTGTACTTGAGCGCCGAGCAAGTCGGCACTTCGCACACTCTGCCAATCGGCACCGGCGGGATAGGTATAGCGATTCAACGGACCGTGATCGTCATCGCGCGGATCGGTCACGTTCAACACCGGCTGCCACGGATTGCTTGCACGCAGACCCAAGGGTGCGGACAGCGCACCGCTGCGTTCATCGCGTGCAACGACCTGATGCGCAATGTCGCTCTCGGTCCAACTGCGCGTATCGAGCGTTGCGGTCCAACCCTCTGCCGTACGTGTAACGGGAATGGCATCCTGCACGCGCCCATCGGCAATCAAATGCGTTGCGGGGCCGGTGCCCTGCAAGCGCCAAACTCCGCTTACAGGCGCGGTCGGCGGTGCCGTCGTGATTGCCGGATTCAACGGAGACTCTGCAGAAACCGACGCCGTGCCGTTGGCCACAAACACCCACGCCGCCTTACCGGGAATGACGGTTCCGCGCACAGGCATCACTTTAGGCGTCTCACCCAAGGGCAGCCATTGCATTCCTTGCGCGCCATCGTCCGTTAACAGACGCGGCGTATCCGCTGTATTCATCAGGACGAGCACAGAGGGCTCCCCTGCCAGCTGCATGCGCCAGCCCAGCAGGCCCGGTCCACTCTGATCACTAACCCACGGCATTATTTGTCCGTGCGTCAATGCACGATGCGATTTGCGAGTCGACGCCAACTGCGCGATGTAACGGTACAAAGGCGCATCCGTGTCGAAGTGATCTCGTCCCGCCGATCCGAAGCCTCCGGCAAACATCGAATCGCGCTGACCCGACATGCTCTGCTCGGTGCCGTAGTAAATCACCGGAATGCCGGGCACTGTAAACATCCCCAGCAGCGCTTGCCGCAGGCTCGCCGTGTTGGACTGCGCCAGAAACCGATCGACATCGTGATTGTCCACGAAGGTCGGCATCAGGGCGGTATCGCCATAGATGGCCGGCTGCGACTGCAGACGATGCAGCAGGGCTGCTGTCGGCGCACCACGGGCAAACACATCGAGCGAGGTGCCGTAGTACGTGAAGTTGATCATGCTCGGCAGCGCCTTCGGACCTAAGTACTGCGCGATGCGATGATCCTGCGTGTTCCGGTACGGTTTGTCGATCGCAAACCCTTCGCCAAAGAGCAGAAAGTCCGGCTTGTTCAGAGCCTTGGCAACGCGTGCAATCCCGGGCGCCTCGGGATCGGCGGCATGCATGAAATCATCAAAGTACGACGGCGGCACATAGAACGCGGTGTCCACGCGGAAGGCATCCACGCCGACCTCGCGCATCCAGTAGCCGTAAGCCTGCCGAAGTGCCTTGCGAATGTGCGGACTCTCCGTGTTGAGATCATCAAGGTCGGCCAACTGTCCGTTCCACAGCTTGGTGGTATCGGTGAAGTCGGTGATGCTCGGCTCCAGGTGATAGCTGGAGGGCGACAGGTTGTCCGCAAACGCCGCCTGCAGCGGTCGGTTTAGACCCGCGCTGTCCGGCGTGCGCACCCATTGGCCCTGCGCATTGCGCTGCGTGTAGTTGCCGGTGTGATTGACCACGATGTCCTGCACCAGTCGCATGTCGCGCGCATGGAGTGCATCGGCGAGGCGCTTGTAGTCGGCCAGCGTGCCGTAATGCGGATCGACCTGCTGAAAGTGGTTGGCCCAATAGCCGTGATAGCCGCCAAAATGTCCCGCCACGTTCCACCACAGATTGCGCACCGGCGGCGTGATCCACACCGCGGTAGCGCCAAGGCCCTGGATGTAGTCCAGCCGCTGCTGCACACCGGCCAAGTCGCCGCCGCTCCATTTACGTCCATCGGCGGGATCGTATTCGTCGGCATGCTGGTTGTTGTTGCGCGGATTGCCATCGGCAAACCGATCGGTCATGACGAAATAAATGATCTGCGAGCGCCAGTCGGTTCGAACCGCTGACTCCGCGGCGGAAACTCTGCCCGCAATCCCACATCCGAATGACAACGCAACTGCACCTAAAAGTACACTGCGCAGTAGAAAAATTCGCTTAAGTCCGTGATCCATATCGGTTTTTGTGGTCATCCCTATTGCATAAAACATGAATACGTTTGCAGGTTCATATGTGCACCTTTACAAGGTTCTAACATTCTCGCCAAGTCAGAAGGGCGGCGTTCAGTTTAGCGGCGACCGGCAATTCTGCTGAAGTGAAACCCGTTTTGCACTGCTCATCTTTTTTGGAGTTCCACATGAAGTTCAAGCGTAACCTCCTGAGCGTGGCGCTGGCATCGGCCGCCATGATGGTCGCTGTCCCCGCGTTCGCACAGGACAGCAGCACCGACACCGCCAAGGACAAGGAAACGGCCAAGACCGCCGATACCACCAACGTGGGTAAGGTCAAGGTCACCGGCATCCGCCGCGCCATCGAAGCCTCGATTGACGCCAAGCAAACCAACACGTCCATCGTCGAAGCGATCTCGGCCGAAGATATCGGCAAGCTGCCCGACGCCTCCATTGCGGACTCCATTGCCCGTCTGCCGGGCCTGACGGCTCAGCGTGAGCGCGGCCGTGCTGCCCAAGTCAACATCCGCGGCTTTAACGGCGACTTCGGCGCTACCACCCTCAATGGCCGTGAACAGGCCAGTACCGGTGACAACCGCGGCGTCGAGTTTGACCAATATCCCTCCGAACTGCTGAGCTCGGTCGTGGTCTACAAGACCCCGAATGCCAGCCTCGTCGGCCAAGGTCTGTCGGGTACCGTTGATCTGCAAACCGTGCGTCCGCTGTCGTTCAAGGAACGCGTCGTCAGCCTCAACGCCCGTTACGATCAGAACAAGATCCGCAGCCAGAAAGAATCCGGCAACCGCATCAGCGCCACCTACATTGATCAGTTCGCCAACAACACCTTCGGTGTGATGGTGGCCCTGTCGCACATGGACAGCCCGCAACCGGGTTACCAGAACGAAGTCTGGGGCTTCACCGGCGGTCCGAACAACACCACCGTGCTGGGCGGCGGCAAGCTGTACAAGTTCGACAACAACCACAAGCGCGACGGCGTTGCTGCCACGCTGCAGTTCAAGCCCAACGACGTGTGGGAAAGCACGCTGGACTGGTTCTACTCCAAGTTCGACAAGACCGAAATCAAGACCGGTATGGAATTCGGCACGATCTGGGGTACGGGCGTTCTGCAACCGGGTTATACCGTCAACAGCGCTGGCACCATCACCAAGGCCAGCTGGACCAATGTCCACCCGGTCATCCGTATGGACAGCAACCCCATCGAAGATGAGCTGAACTCGATCGGCTTCAACAACAAGTTCAAGCTGACGCCGGAATGGACCTTGAACACCGACCTGTCCATGTCCAAGGTCAAGCGCAAGTTCCGCGTGCTGGAAACCTACGTGGGCGTGGGCAGCAATGGCGGCGCCACCACCATGAACATGGAGCTGGATCCGAGCGGCAAGTTCTACAACTATGTGCTGGGTGCGCAGTTCAATAACCCGACGGACCTGGTGCTGACGGATGCCGGCGGCTGGGGCCAGGACGGTTACCTGAAAGACTTCGGCGTGAACGATGACCTCAAGTCGATCCGCATCAATGCCATTCGCACCCTGAACTGGGGTCCGTTCACGGGCATCGATTTCGGTGTCAACCTGACCGACCGCACCAAGGAAAAGACCTCGCTCGAAAGCAAGCTCTGCATCACTGACTGCACGGGCGGCATGTTTGGCGTGACGGCTCCGTTCCCGGGCACGATCCAGGACTTCAACTTCGGCGGTATCGGCCAACTCGGCGTTTACGATGCCAATGAAATTCTGGATTCGGGCGTCTACAACCTTGTCCGCAAGTACGACAAGGACATCGCCGCCAAGAACTGGTCGGTTGACGAGAAGCTGACCACCTTCTACGTCAAGGCCGACATTGACACCGATCTGGGCAGCATGCCGCTGCGCGGCAACGTCGGCGTCCAGCACGTCCGCATCACGCAAGGTTCCGATGCGTACAGCACCTACGACGGCAACCCCGCCGGTTCGCCGATCCGCGAAGAAGTGAAATACAGCGAAACCCTGCCGGCGTTGAATCTGTCGCTGGAATTCATGCCGGAAACCTATGCTCGCTTCGGCGCTGCCCGTCAAATGGCCCGTCCGCGTATGGACCAACTGAAGGCCGGTATGGATGTCAACGCTTGCGTCACCGCCTGCCCGACCTTCACCGATACAAACACCGGTCAGACCATCAGCGGTCCGTACTGGCAAGCCGGTGGCGGCAACACCGCCCTCAAGCCGTGGATGGCCAACGCCTACGATCTGTCGGTTGAAAAGTACTTCAGCACCAAGAACGGCAACCGCGGTTACATTGGCGCCGCATGGTTCTACAAGGATCTGCTGAGCTACATCTATAACCGCGACGTCGCATTTGACTTTGCCGGACTGCCGCTGCCGACTCTGCCGCAAGGCACGCCGACCCCGACCGGTACCATCGGCAAGATCAATCAGCCGGTCAATGGCGAAGGCGGCACCATCCGCGGTGTCGAACTGACCGCTTCGCTGCCGCTGGATCTGCTGTGGTCGCCGCTGAACGGTTTCGGCCTGGTCGGTACCTACTCGGATACCAGCAGCTCGATTCAACCGAACGGCCCGGGCACCAGCGAACCGCTGTCAGGCCTGTCCAAGTACGTCTCGAATCTGACGGCCTACTATGAACGTGGCGGTTTCTCCATCCGTTGGAGCCGTCGTACCCGTTCGGCTTTCCGCGGCGAAACCCGCGGCTTCGGTGCGGATTACCAAACCATCAGCATCGCACCCGAAGTCGTCCAGGATGCGCAGATCAACTACAGCTTCAACAGCGGTTCGCTGAAGGGCCTGTCCTTGTACCTGCAAGTCAGCAACATCGGTGACGAACCGTTTGCCGCCTACAACGATACCGACTCGGCTAACCGTCCCGAGAAGTACTTCGAATACGGCCGCACCACGCTCGCCGGCTTCAGCTACAAGTTCTAATCGTAGCCAGGCAATACCAAAAGACCCCGGCCATCTGGTCGGGGTCTTTTTTTGTCTGTAGTTCGGAGAAGCGTCAGTTAGCGGCGCTAAAGTACCGCGCGTCGCCGGATTAAATCTCGAGCCAGCTGCGAATCACGCCGACGGCCTCATCGACACCGACTTTGGATTCACCGGAAAACACCTGCACCGACACACTGTCGGCGTACAGCGCGTTGAGCTCCTTGCGCACGGCAAACAGCGTCTGGTTGGCGGCATTGCGCCCCAGCTTGTCGGCCTTGGTCAGCAGCGCATGCGCCGGCAACCCGTTCTCGACGGCGTATCCGAGCATCTGCAGATCGTATTCCTTGAGCGGGTGCCGAATGTCCATGACCACGACCAGCCCCTTAAGCGCCTCCCGCGTATTGAAATAGTCCTGGATGAAGGCCTGCCAATGGGCCTGCAGATCTTTAGGGACCTTGGCGTAGCCGTAGCCGGGCAAGTCGACCAGAAAACGGTCGGTGTGCGGCGGCAAGCCGAAAAACACCAGCTGCTGCGTGCGGCCGGGCGTCTTGGAGACCCGTGCCAACGCATTCTGGCGGCAGATGGCATTCAGGGCGGTGGATTTGCCCGCATTGGAGCGACCGGCGAAGGCCACCTCGTAGCCGACATCCGCAGGGAGCTGGCGCTGATTGTGGGCCGCCAGCAGATACTGGGCGCGTTCGAGGGGATTGGACATGGTCCATAGCATCGCATATCCCCGCGATTTGGCGAAATTCCGCCTACTGCCGCCGCCCGAATTCGGCTTTGCGGCTGAATTTTGATCATCACTCGTTGACCGGTCGCCGCGTTCCGCCGATAATTCATCAGTTAGGGTCCGCTCAGCATCGGCGCGGCCTTCCTTTTCCGTTTTTAGTTATTGGAATTCAAACTGATGAGTCCCATTCGTATTCTCGGCCTGAGTGGTATCGGCGCTCTAGCCATTGCCGCGGCTGTTAGCTTTGCGCAGAACAACCCGGAGGGCACCGCCGCCGCCAAGCCGGCAGCAGCCGCCACGACCACCGCTGCCGCCGAAACGGCCACCTGGGGCGATCCGGCTGCCGGTGCCACCAAGGCCGCTGCTTGCGCCGCCTGTCACGGTCTCGATGGCAACCCGACCGATCCGCAATACCCGCGCCTGGCCGGTATGCCGGAGCGTTATGTCGCGCATCAGATTGAACTCTTTAAAAAGGGTCTCCGTACCGATGGCCGTGCAGCGGAAATGCTGCAATATGCCAACGCTCTCACTGCTCAAGATGCTCGTGATATCGGCGCGCACTTCGCCAAGCAAAAAGCCGGCGCCCTGGTGGCCGATGCCACGCTGATCTCGACCGGCCCGAACGCCGGCAAGCGTCTGTACGAAGTCGGTCAGGACCTGTACTGGCGTGGTGATGCCAAGCGCGAAATCGCCGGCTGCTTCGGCTGCCACGGTTCCGACGGTCGCGGCAATGCCGGTCCTTCGTTCCCGCATATCGGCGGTCAGAACGCCAACTACGTCAAGCAACGTCTGGCGTACTACCGCGCCGGTGTCACGCAAGATCCGAACAAGCACCTGTACGCCATGATGAACGACATCACCAAGAGCCTGACCGACGAAGAAATCGCCGGCCTCGCCGCTTATGTGTCGGGTCTGCATGATCGCTCGCTCGATACCGATGTCGCGCTGACGCCCGCACAGATCGAAGCCGCCAAGGCTCAGCAAGCCGCGCTCGATAAGCAAGCCCCGGCTGCTGCGCCCGCAGCGACTGCGGCCGCCGCTCCGGCAGCAGAGGCGGCTACCAAGTAAGCCCCTGATCGGGCTTCTTGCACCGTTCATCGCGCCGATTGCACAATGTGGCGATCGGCGCTTTTTATTGCGCGACCTTTAACTGATCGCTAGACAGCAATCCCAGGAGTTTTGGTTTTGAAGCAGTTCCCAATCCAACGCGTGATCACGGCACTCGCCCTGACCCTACTGACCTTGAGCGTGGCGCTACCGGCGGCTGCGCAAACCCAATCACAGTCGCGGCTCGGCACTCCCGCCGATGGCCTGGAAGTCGGCAAAAACTACATCGTGATTGAGGGCGGCGCACCGTTCCAGGCCGTCAAGGGCAAGATCGAGGTGACCGAGGCCTTCTCGTACCTGTGTTCGCACTGCGCTGCGTTTGAGCCGGCCATGACGGCCTTCGCTGCCAATCTACCTTCGGACGTGGTGGTTCGTTACATACCGGCGCCGTTCCGGACCGAGTGGCAGCCGTATGCGCGTGCGTACGAGGTCGCCCGTTCGCTGGGTGTTGATAAGCGCACTCACACGGCCGTCTTTAAGGCGGTCCACCAGGATCGGATTCTGCCCAATGACAATGCACAGCCCGAGGAACTCGCCGCCTTTTACGCCCGTTACGGTGTGGCGCCGGCTAAGTTTCTGGCCGCCTGGAACAGCCCGCAGGTCGAGCGCGCGCTGGAGGCCGACGAACAATGGCTGACTCGCCAAGAGACGGACGGCACGCCGATGCTCTACGTCAACGGCCGTTACATGCCGCTGGGCCGCACCACCGGTGAGATGCTGCGCAACACGGCAGCACTCATCCGCGCCGTTCGTAACGGGACGCTTAAGTAATAATTGCTAGAATCGGGCGATTGCCTTCTTTATTAATCAGATTTTCGGAGTTTGAATGAACATTCGCGCTGTAGTTCTTGCCGGCCTGGTCGGCCTGCTGTCCGCCTGCAATAACGACAAGACCGAGGCGCCCGTCGCGCCCACGACCACCGCTGACACTGCAGCCACTACTACGGCACCTGCGGCACCTGTCGCCGAAGAGGCCGAAGTTCCGAACAACAACCCGATCGTCGCACCGGTCGGCCCGGCCCCGATTGCAGGCACCGACTATCAGGTCATCAGCAACGGAGCGCCGTTCGAACCGGTCGACGGCAAGATCGAAGTCGCCGAAGCCTTCGGTTACATTTGCCCGGCCTGTGCGCGCTTCCAACCGCTGGTCAATAGCTGGAAGGCCAAGCTGCCTGCCGACGTCAACTTTACCTACGTGCCGGCTGTGTTCGGCCCGGAGTGGGAACCCTATGCCAAGGCTTACTTTGCCGCTCAGGCTCTGGGTGTGGAAAAGCGCTCGCATGACGACGTGATCGAGGGCATCCACGTCACCGGCACGCTGCCGTCTGAGGGCCAAGGCCCGAACGAGCAGAAGGTGGCCGCGTTCTACGAGCAATACGGTGTCAAGTCGGCTGACTTCCTGGCTGCCATGAACAGCTTTGCAACCTCGGGCAAGATCAACAAGGCCAAGCAGTTCTTCATTGCTTCGGGCGTCAATGGCACGCCGACGATTGTCGTCAACGGCAAGTACCGCGTCGAAGGCAAGACCTTCGAGGACAACCTGCGCATTGCCGATCACCTGATCGCCATGGAACGCGCCGCCAAGTGATCCTTGGCGTCCCGCAGCAGCCCGGATTCCAATGACGGACAGCCAGCACCTTAAGGTCCTTAGCGCCAATATCCAGGCGGGCTCCAGCACGCGCGGCTATCACGACTATGTCGCGCGCAGCTGGTCGCATGTGTTGCCCTTAGGTTCCAAGCAAACCCGTCTCGATGAAATCGCGGGCCTGCTGCAGGATTACGACATCGTCGGACTCAACGAGTCCGATCCGGGCTCGCTGCGGTCCGGCTTTCGCAATCAGACGCACTACCTGGCCGAGCGCGGCGGCTTTGAGCATTGGTCGCATCAGCCCAACCGCAGTGTGGGCGGTGTGGCCTCCAGTGCCAACGGCCTGCTCAGCCGCCATGCCCCGCAGGAAATCCGTATCCATCCTCTGCCCGGCCGAATTGCCGGTCGTGGCTTGCTAATCGCCAAGTTCGGCACCGGTGCCGAAGCGCTGACCGTGGCCGTGTGCCATCTGTCGCTTGGGGCGCAATCGCGGGCCTCGCAACTGGCGTTTATTGCCGAGCATCTGGGCGATGCCGAGCACGCTGTGCTGATGGGAGACTTTAATTGCGTCATTGATCGGCCGGAAATGAGCCAGCTGTTCAATCGCACCAATCTGGCACCGCCGAGTGAGTCGGTTCTCACCTTCCCCAGCTGGAAGCCGCAACGCGGTATTGATCACATCCTGATCAGTGACACGCTGCGAGCCAATAACCTGCGCGCGATGCCGGCCGCGTATTCGGATCATCTGGCGATTGCGCTGGATCTCGAAGTGCCGGGCAAGGCCCTGCGTAAGCCTTAACTTCGCAGCGCGGGTGACGGCCGATTCAGTCGTCGGCCGCTATAGTGTTGGCATGAACATGCGAACCGCCCCACTCTATCTGGCCATTGGCCTAAGTCTGGCCAGCGCCTCGGCCTGTGCTCAATCAAACGCTTCAAATACCGTCTTCGGGCCACAGGCTCCGCAACTGCCGCAACCCAATGTCGGTGCCGTGCGCGATGCGCAGCTGGCCCAGGTCGCCGCAGCCTTGAATGGTCTGGAAAGCGGCTCGCTCAGCGCCGTCCCTGCAGAGCTGAGCCACCATGCCCTAGCCGGCTGGATGGAATATGCCGCGCTGACCCGTTCGTGGTCGGCGGTGACTTCGGCACAAGCTACGGCCTTCCTGCAGCGCTATAAAGGCCAACCCGTCGCTGATCGGTTCCGCGAGGGCTGGTTGGCCGAGACCGGTAAACGGGCTGACTGGGCGGCCTTCAACGCAGCGTGGGACGAACGCATTACCACCGAGACTCTGCGCTGCTATCGCTTGACCGCAACGTTGCCGGGCTCGGGCTCGGTGCCTGCAGCCTGGTCGCAACAGGCCCTGTCGAGCTGGCTCAAGGGCACCACGCCACCGCAAGTCTGCACGGCCCCCTTACAGACGCTGGCGACCACCGGCGTCCTGACCGATTCGATGCGCTGGGAGCGCATCCGTCTGGCCGCGCTCGAGGGCAATGCCGGCGTGATCCGCGACACCGCCCGCGGACTGCCCGCCGGCGATGCGTCGCTGGCACTGCAATATGCCGACTTCCTGAGCGCTCCGGCGGCCGCCAAGACCAACGGCTGGCCACGTACGCCGCTGAGTGCCACGGTGGCCTCGGTCGGCTTGGCGCGCCTAGCCAAGAACAACCCGACAGTGGCGGACTCGCAGTTGCCGGCCGTCGCTTCGGCCTTGGGTATGGACGATCTGCAGCGTGGCCGCGTGCTGTATCAGGCGGCGCTGTGGGCCGCTGCCGAGAACCAGCCCGATGCAGCCCGTCGCTTTGCGGCCGTGCCCGCGCAGGCCTACGATGAGCGCCTGCACGAAGCACGCCAGCGCGAGGCGATGCAACGCCGCGACTGGCGCGGAGTGCTGCACGCCATCGAGCAGATGGGTGCCGCGCAGCGCTCCGATTCGCGCTGGACCTATTTCGAAGGCCGCATGAAGGAGCTGCTCGGCGACAGCGCCGGCGCCCGTGCCGCCTACGCCCGTGCGGCCACCAAGGCCGAGTTCCACGGCTACCTGGCCGCCGACAAGCTCAATCAGCCCTACAACCTGTGCCCGACCACCACCGTGGCGGATGCGACGGCCCGCACGCGCATCGGCAGCCTGCCGGGACTGCAGCGGGCCATGATGCTGTACGGCATTCGTCGCCAGAGCTGGGCGCAGGTCGAATGGTCCGACGCGACGCGCAACCTGGCGGATACCGACCGCATCCATGCGATCGAGATGGCACAGACCAACGGCTGGTTCGATCGCGCCGTATTTGATCTCAACCGCACTCCGAAAGAACAATCGCAGTACTGGCTGCGCTTCCCGCTGCATCACGAAGCGACCATCGTCAATGCAGCCCGCGCCCGCAACATTGATCCCGAGTGGGTAGCCGCGGAAATTCGCGCCGAGAGCGTGTTCAA
This sequence comes from Aquilutibacter rugosus, assembly GCF_036541335.1. Taxonomy (NCBI): domain Bacteria; kingdom Pseudomonadati; phylum Pseudomonadota; class Gammaproteobacteria; order Lysobacterales; family Lysobacteraceae; genus Aquilutibacter; species Aquilutibacter rugosus. Next base: position 331,500 of record NZ_JAZHBO010000001.1, read on the forward strand.
TCCGCAGGCCCGCTCGGGCGCCAATGCCATCGGCCTGATGCAGGTCATCCCGGCAACCGGTGCGACGGTGGCACGCAGCATTGGCGAACCGTGGAATGGCGAGGCGACGTTGCTTGATCCGGATGCCAACATTCGCATCGGCACCGCGTACCTGCGCCAGCTCAAGGACCGCTACGGCGAGCGACCGTATTACGCCATCGCGGGCTACAACGCCGGTCCCGGTAATCTCAATCGCTGGAAGGCACAACGCCCCGGCTGGGATCCCGATTTGTGGATCGAAACCATCTCGTTCAAGGAGACCCGCGAATATGTCGCGCGCATCCTGTCCTTTGCGACGCTGTACGATTGGCGTTTTAACGGCACGGCGATTCCGGTGACTGCTCGCATGAACGGCGATCTCAACGCAACCCGTAAAGCGTTTACCTGCCCGACCTCCTCCATCCCCGCAAAGTAATGAGTTCTGATCGCGTGCTGCCACCCGATGCCAAGGCCTATCTGGTCGGCGGTGCGGTGCGCGATGCGTTGCTCGGCTTGCCGGTACACGATCGCGATTACGTTGTAACCGGCACGACGCCCGAGGCCATGCTGGCCCACGGCTTTCGCGCAGTGGGTGCGGATTTCCCGGTGTTCTTGCATCCGCGCAGCGGCGAGGAATATGCCCTGGCACGGACCGAGCGCAAGCAAGGCCGCGGCTATACCGGCTTTATTGCCTATGCCGCACCTGAGATCACCCTGCCCGAGGATCTCGAACGTCGTGACTTCACCATCAATGCGATCGCGCAGGATGTGGAAACCGACGAGCTGACCGATCCGTTCGGCGGCGCGCGCGATATCGAACAGCGCGTGTTGCGTCATGTGAGCCCGGCCTTTGCCGAGGATCCCTTGCGCGTCCTAAGGGCGGCGCGGTTTATGGCACGTTTTGCACCGCTGGGTTTTAGCGTCGCGCCGGAGACCTTGGCGTTGATGCGCGACATGGTGGCCGACGGCGAACTGGAACATCTGGTGCCCGAGCGCGTCTTCAACGAGTTGCGTCGTGCATTGGGCTCGCGCTCGCCGGCTGATTTTTTACGGGCCTTGCGCGCCTGCAACGCGCTGCAGGTACTACTGCCTGAGGTCGATGCCTTATATGGCGTGCCGCAACGTGCGGACTATCATCCCGAAGTGGATACCGGCATCCACACCGAGATGGTGCTGACGCAAAGCGCGCGCATCGCTCCCGGCGATGAGCTGGTCGGATTCTGCGGTCTCACCCATGATCTGGGCAAAGCGCTCACACCGTCTCACATCCTGCCGGGCCATCGCGGCCATGAGCAGGCGGGTCTGGAACCTTTGCAGGTTCTGTGTGCGCGTCTAAAGGTGCCGGCGGAATTTGCGCAGATGGCGGCGATTGTGTGCGCGGACCATCTCAACATGCATCGCCTGGGCGAGATGAAGGCAAGCACCATTCTCAAACTGCTGCAGCGCATGGATGCATTCCGCAAGCCCGAACGCGTTTCGCTGTTTGCACAATCGTGCGAGGCCGATGCGCGCGGACGCCTAGGCCTGGAAGACTGCGATTATCCGCAAGGCCATTGGCTGCGCGAAGTGTTTGCCGCCGCGGCAGCGATCCGTGCGGCCGATGTGGATCCGCAACTGCGCGGCCCTGCAATTGGCACGGCCATTGAACAGGCGCGGATTCAGGCGATTCGCGACCGCATGGCTTCGATGCGCGAGAGCAGCGAACCCAGCGCCGTACGCTGAGCAATCAGCGCACCCGCCACCACGCCAACCGAATCCACCGCAAAGTCGGCCAGTTCGGCGCTACGTGTCGCGGTCAGCAGTCCTTGGGCGATTTCGACGATGCCACCGACGCCAATCAGGATCAGCGCCACGATGAGGATCGTGCGGCCACGAAACAGATTGGCGGCATACAGCGCCACAACGGCATAGCCGAGCAGATGCACGACTTTGTCCATGCCGAAGGCCATCGGCACCGGAACATCGGCGGCGGGCATCATCGAGCCCACGACAATCGCGACGAGGATCAGAATCCAGCCCGCGAACCACAAGCGCGGATAGCGCAGATCGGAACGGAAACTCACAGACGGTAGCTCAAATCGCCGACTAGGAATGCAGCGCCGAAACTGACATCCTTTTCAAAGCCCATGACCTGAAAACGCTCGCCCATTTCCGAAGGCAGCGTCAGGCGCTTGACCTCGTTGCGGCGACGCATCTGCAGCGCCGGGTCATCAATGCGTTCGATGCGCTCCAAGGCACCTTGCAGTCCGTTGCCCAGCAGGAAGCTCGCTTGCGAGCAGTACCCCGCCATATCAAAACCTGCTTCGACGCCGGCTTCTGCCAATGCAGTGAAATCAACTGATGCCGTCAGATCCTGCAGTCCGGGCCATTTCAGCAAGTCATTGTGCGTGCGATGGCGATAGAAGGCGCGCACCGTGCCCTGATCGCGATCATGCTGGTAATACTCGGCACGCGAATAGCCGTAATCCACGAACAGCATCGCACCTTGCTTCATGCCGCCGCTAATGGCCTGAATCCAGTACGGCAGTTGCGGCAGCAGCTCCGAGCGGAAACCTTGCGGCATCGGTTCGTGCAAGGTGGACTGCACGTGATTGACGGCACGTGCCAGAAATTCATCGGCACCGCGGAATTCGTGCTGCATCGTGGCAGCAGCGTCGGAGTCGGCGACGACGTAGCCTTCGAGCACTTCGCGTTCGTCACCGATCTCAAAGCGCGATACCGGCAAGGCATCAATCACCTCGTTGGCAAACAGGACGCCGCGCCAATCGTAGGGAACCGGACCGTCGAGCCATTCGACCAGATCGAACAGATACGAAGGCAGGGCCTCGAACAGCAGCGCACGCTGGCGCGCTTTCAGTTGCGCCGACGGCTCCAGGATGAAATAGCGGTCAGGCAGCGCATCGAGTTCCAGCAGTCGCATCAATGCGACCTTGGCGAAGGCACCCGTACCGCCACCGACTTCGAGGAACTTGGCATCGGTGCCGAGTTGCTGCAGCACCGGCGCAACGGCTTCGGCGACGCACGCGGCAAACACGGGTCCCAGTTCGGGCGCAGTGACGAAATCGCCTTCGTCACCGAACTTGCTGGCACCTGCAGAGTAATAGCCAAGGCCGGGCGCATACATCGCCAGTTCCATAAAACGCGAGAACGGAATGCCTTGCTGGGCACGCGCCTCGTCTGTAATGGCGCTGCGCAGACGTTCGCTGTGTTCGAGTGCCTCGGGCGAAGGCTGTGGCAAGGACTCACTCATGCCTTGGACTCCGAGCGACAGGCACTGACTTCGATGCCAACGGCACGACAGTTTTCATAGATATCCAGTTTGCTGCTGCGAACCGTGCAGGCGGTGACCGCGGGCTGGTCCATGCAGACGCCGACAATCGCTTCGACTAGGGTTTCCTGCAGATTGAAATGCCGCGATGCGACCAGTCCGTCTATTTCCTGCCGAATAAAGTCGTAATCCACCACGGTACTGATGTCATCGTTCTGCGCCGACCAGTGGTTGCCCAACTCCAGACGCACATCAAGAGCCAGACGTTGCGGAGCTTCGAGCTCGCGCGGATAGATGCCGATATTGGCCATCACGATGTACTGATCCAGCACGATGGCCGCGCCGGTGAGTTGCCAAGCAGTAGAGTTGCTCATGGTTTGGGTTCTATCTCAAACATAATGTCCCGCTTGAGCGGGAACAGATGCTGGCCGCCATCGACAACCAGCGTGGTGCCGGTAACGGCTTCGGCTTGTAACAGGTAGGCCACGGCCTGAGCAATGTCCAACGGGGTGCTTGAGCGGCCCAATGGCGTCACGCGATGGGCCTGATCGAAATTGGCATCGGTCTGATCACCGCTGTGCAAGGTAATGCCGGGCGCCACCGCGCACACGCGCGTATGCGGACCCATTTCCAGTGCGAGCATGCGGGTCACGCCTTCGAGCGCAATTTTGCTAATGGTGTACGAGAAATAATCGGGGTTGAGGTTGTACACCTTCTGATCGATCACATTGACCACGCAGCGACGACGTGCGGCCGGCGTCTGCGCATGCAGAAGCGAGGCCAGCTGCACGGGTGCGCGCAGATTGATGTCCTGGTGTTGCTGCCAGAGTGCCCAGTCGGGCTGATCGCCGCGATCGAATTCGAACAGCGCCGCGCTGTTCACGACCGCCTGGATCGAACCCATGGCCTGCACGCACTGCGCAAAAAAAGCGGCGGTGGCCTGCAGATCGGATAAATCACAACCTAGAGCCTGCGCGCGCACACCCAACCCGCGTGCAGCTTGCGCCACTTGCTCGGCCTCGGCGGCAGAGCGATGGAAATGCACGATGACATCCCAACCGTTGGCCGCTAAATGTTCAACCACGGCACGACCGATGCGGCGACCGCCACCGGTCACGATCACACAACCCTTGGCGCTCGGTTCGGTGGAGGCGATGCCGGTCATGTCAGGGATCCTGCGTTCTCGGAAGTCAGTTTCGAAAGCGGCGGCAAGCTCGCCATGTCCCAGCGCGGTTGCACGGTAATCTCCGGCCCCTGTCGTTGCCCTGCCAGCAATCGCAGGGCGCCTGCATAGGCAATCATCGCACCGTTATCCGTGCAGAACGCCGGACGCGGAAAATGCACTTGACCGTCGCGCTCGCTCATCAGCTGCTGCAGACGTGCGCGCAAGTTGCGGTTCGCACCGACGCCGCCGGCAACGACCAAAGTATCGCAGTCGGCCGCATCCAAAGCGCGCTCGCATTTCATGGCCAGCGTATCCACCACGGCTTCTTCAAAACCGCGGGCGATATCGCGTTGCGTCTGCGCAGTCTGATCGGATTGCTGCCATGCCATCAGCACCTGCGTCTTGAGGCCGCTGAAACTGAATTGCAGGCCGGGACGATCAGTCATCGGTCTGGTGAACTTAAAACGGCCCGCCGTGCCTTCGAGCGCTAATTGCGCCAGCAAGGGGCCACCCGGATACGGTAAACCCATCAGTTTGGCGGTCTTGTCGAAGGCCTCGCCGGCCGCATCATCCAAGGTGTCGCCGAGCAGTTCGTAGTCGCCGATGCCGCGCACGTGGATTAGCTGCGTATGGCCACCGGAGACCAGTAGCGCCACGAAGGGCGGTTTGAGCCGTTCTTGCGCCTCGGGCTCGAGCAAGGGAGCCAGCAGGTGGCCTTCCATATGGTGGACGCCCACAGCCGGCACGCCCAGGCTCCAGGCCACGCTGCGGGCCACACCCGCGCCCACCAGCAGGGCGCCGACCAGCCCGGGGCCTGCCGTGTAGGCCACTCCATCGAGATCGGTCAGCTCCAGGCCGGATTCGGCCAGGGTGTCGCGGATCAGGGGGACCAGTTTGCGCACATGGTCGCGCGAGGCCAGCTCGGGGACCACCCCGCCATACAGGGCGTGCAAGTCGATCTGGCTGAACAAATGATGGGCCAGCAGCCCGTTTTCGGTGTCGAAAACAGCCACTCCGGTCTCATCACAACTGGTTTCAATGCCTAGCACTCGCATGAGTTAAGTGTAGGGCTTGCACACCGGGATTTAAACCCCGTATAATAGTCGGCTCACTGGCACTAGTGCCTAACCCTATTTCCGAGATCAATCAGTTATGCCAAGCGTAAAAGTCCGCGAAAACGAGCCGTTTGAGTTCGCACTCCGCCGTTTCAAGCGCACTTGCGAAAAGGCCGGCGTCCTCGCCGAAACCCGCAAGCGCGAATTCTACGAAAAGCCCACGCAAGAACGCAAGCGCAAGGCGGCTGCAGCCGTTAAGCGTCAGTCGCGTCGCACCTCGCGCGATGTGACCAAGCGTCAACGCATGTACTAATCGCCTTTCGATCCTGAGTGGCGCGACGCTTTGCGTTGCCGCCTTCGGATCCGCAAAGAGCCGGTCGCGGGTTTCGCAGCCGGCTTTTTGTGTTTCTGTCCTGTACTGACCGGAGACTCCCATGAGCCTTAAGACCCAACTCACCGACGATATGAAGACCGCCATGAAGGCGGGTGAAAAAGCACGTCTGGCCGTAATCCGCCTGATCAATGCCGACATCAAGCGCCGCGAGGTGGATGAGCGCATCGAACTCGATGACGCCCAGGTCCTGGCCGTGCTCGAGAAAATGGTCAAACAGCGTAAAGATTCGATCAGCCAGTTCGAAGCAGCCGGTCGTACCGACCTGGCCGACATCGAAAAGGCCGAAATGGCCGTGATCGAGGCCTATCTGCCCGCCAAAATGTCCGAAGCCGAGATCCAGGTCGCAGTGGATGCTGCCATCGCCGCGACCGGTGCCACTGCACCTGCCGACATGGGCAAGGTCATGGGCGCACTGAAGCCGCAGTTGGCCGGTAAGGCCGACATGGGTCTGGTGTCGCAGCTGATCAAGAAGTCGCTGAGCGCCTGACCTACACTGTAACGATGGGACGCCTTTCCGACGCTTTCATCGATGACCTGCTGAGCCGGACCGACATTGTCGAAATTGTCGGCAACCGGATTCCGCTGAAAAAACAGGGCCGCGATTATGCGGCCCGTTGTCCTTTTCACGATGAGCGCTCGGCTTCCTTTACGGTCTCGCCTACCAAGCAGTTCTATCACTGCTTCGGTTGCGGTGCGCACGGTTCGGCGATCAGCTTTCTGATGCAATACGATCGGCTCGAGTTTCTCGATGCCATCGAAGAACTCGCCCAACGCGCCGGCATGGAGATTCCGCGCGATGACAGTCAGTTCAAGCGCAATCCCGATACCGACGATCTGCATGGCGTCATGCAAGCCTGCGCGACGTTCTATCGGCATCAACTCGAATCCAATGCACAGGCGCAGGCCTATCTGCAGCAACGCGGTCTCGATGAGGCCACCATTGCTCACTTCCAGATCGGTTTTGCGCCCGAAGGCTTTGACGGTGTCCGCAGTGCCATCGGCACCACGCCGCAAAAGCAGCAGTTACTGCAACGCACGGGCATGCTGTCGAACAATGATCGCGGCCATGTCTACGACAAGTTCCGTAAGCGCATCATGTTTCCGATTGCCGATCGGCGCGGACGCACCATTGCGTTCGGCGGACGCGTCATTGATAAAGACGACGCTCCCAAGTATCTGAACTCGCCCGAGACCGAGCTGTTTCATAAAGGCCGCGAACTGTATGGCCTGTGGCAAGTACGCCAGGCCCACAGCAAGATTCCCTACTTGCTAGTCGTCGAAGGCTATATGGACGTCGTTGCGCTATACCAGTTCGGTATCAACACCGCCGTCGCTACACTGGGCACCGCCACTACACCCGACCACGCCGACTTGCTGTTTCGCAATACGGATACGGTGGTGTTTTCGTTTGACGGCGACAATGCCGGCCGCAAAGCCGCATGGAAAGCCGCCGAATCCGTGCTGCCACGCATGAAGGAAGGCCTGCAGGCATTCTTCATGTTTCTACCCGATGGCGAGGATCCCGATAGCCTCGTCCGCAAAGAAGGCAAAGCCGGTTTCGACATGCTCCGCGAACAGGCCACCCCCCTGTCGGATTTCTTTGTTGATCATCTGTCCGAAGGCCTGAACCTGACCACGCTCGAAGGCCGTAGCCGTTTTGCCGCGCTGGCTAAGCCATTGCTGGCGCAGCTGCCCGACGGTACCTTCGCCGATCTGATGAAACAGCGCGTGCGTCAGTTAGCACGCTTTGACGACAGCAATGACAACCCGTCGGGGCAAGGTGCCGGTGTCGCCATCGCACGACGTAGCCGCGCAACGGTTCCTGTCGCCAAAAGGTCTTTGGTTCGCAGCGTGATCTCCCTGTTACTGCAGCAACCCGCGCTCGGTCTCGAACTGCAACCGCCCTATTCGTTTGCGCAACTTCGCCTGCCGGGTATCGCCCTGCTGGTCGATCTGCTCGAACGTATCGAAGCACGCCCGGAAATCAATACCGCATCGCTGCTGGATACGTACGAAGGCACCGAGCACGAGTCCGCTCTGCGCAAGCTGGCAGCCGTCTCCGTACCCGCCGAGACCGAGATGCTGGCGCAGGAATTTAACGATGCGGTGGAGCAACTGGAGCAGCGCGTGCTCGAACAGCGTTTAGGCGAACTGCAGGAACTGCAACGTCGCGATGCGATGTCCACCGACGATGTACGCGAGCTGCTGGAGCTGCTGCAGCAGCGGGCCGCGCGCTGAGCTCGCAAGCGAACGCAAGACGCTAGGAATCCAGCGTCTCAAAGCTGATCTTGCCGTTGGTCTCAAGTAGAGCCACGCGAATACGGTCCACTTCTTCAATATTGTTCTCGCGCATGGCCTCGCGAAAATCGGCCTTGCTGACCAGTTCCTTGCGCAATACATCGGGCAATAAGCGACCGTCGCGCGCCAGAACGACCGTCTTGCCCTCGATCACACGCTCTGCGGTCTTGCTGCGTGAGGTAATGAAGGCTGTCAGCCAGTTCAATGACACCAGAGTTACGCTCAGAATCAGCGCTGCAGTCAGCGAATTGTCGCCGCCATTCATGCCATTCTGTACGGCATTACCAATCAGGATCAGCATGACCAGATCAAACGGCGTGAACTGACCTACGGCACGCTTGCCGGACATGCGGATCAGCACCATGACCCCCACAAAGACCAGCGCAGCGCGCAGCACAAACACCCACCACGGGGCCGACAAGGCGATCAGGTCGTTCACAGTAAAGTCCGTTCGGAAGACTTGTATTACAGTAATCCAATCCCCGTTACGAAATGGATACTGCGCATGCTGGCTCTGACTCTTGCACTCGCTCTAGCCTTAGATCCCACCACGCCTCCGCAAACGCCGCGGCCACCGTTACGGATCGAACAGGGCAACAAAGTCCTCGAAGATGTGGATCCCGCTTCGACCGAGCTGCGCGAGCAACTGCGACGCTATCAGAGCACACGCGGCGCCGGTCTGGCCGGATGGCTGGACAAGGGTTGTCTGCTGATCAGCACGCGCTTTGCCGAGACGGCACAGTTGCATCGCGTCTGCGCACCCAACGGCGCCCGCGAACAACTCACTTTTTACGATGAGCCCATCGGCGCGGCGGTTCCGTTTGTACGCGACGGCAAGCGCTATGTGATCTTCAGCAAGGACATCGGCGGCAATGAGAACGCGCAGCTACATGAGATGAACCTGCAGACGCGCGGCATCCGCATGCTGACCGACGGCAAATCACGCAACGGTTCGCCTACGCTGAGCAAAGATGGCCGCCACCTGGCGTTCTCGAGCAATCGCCGCAACGGTAAAGACACGGATATCTACCTACTGGATCTGACCCGGGAACAAGCCCCGCCGCGCTTGCTGGTTGGCGAGGGTGGCAGCTGGTCCGCGCAGGACATTTCATTTGACGGCAAGATGTTGGCCGTCTCGCGCTATCACTCGATCGAGCACACTGAACCTGCGATCGTGGACCTGAAGACAGGCAAGCTGCAAATGTTACCGATGGAAGGCAAGGCCAGCATGGGTGGCTTCGTTTTCGACCGTAGCAACCGCGGCGCGTACTACATCACCGACGAGCCCCTCAACGGCAAACCGAGCGAGTTCCGCACGCTGCGCCATCACAACGAGATCACCGGCAAAATCACTGCCCTCAGCCAGTCCATTCCGTGGGATGCGCAGGGTCTGAGGCTGTCCGATGACGGCAAGCTGCTGGCCTATCAAACCAACGAAGGGGGCGTGGACCGCCTGCACCTGCTGGACACGATCACCGGTCGTGCCATCAAGGCACCGCAACTGCCAACCGGGCTGATCGGCGACACGGCCTTCTCACCCGATGGCCGCAAGTTGGCGATTGCAATTGGCGGGGCGGCCACGCCCTCCGACGTGTATGTGGCCGATATCCGCAGTGGCATACTGACGCGCTGGACTCACAGCGAAGTCGGCGGTCTGGATACGTCGAGGTTTATTACGCCGACGCTGATCGAATACCCGACGTTCGATACCGTCAATGGCAAGCCGCGCTTGATTCCGGCGTGGTATTACCGTCCGACCTGCGCCGGCGCAAACGCGAAGGTGCCGGTGCTGATCAATATTCACGGCGGCCCCGAATCGCAATCGCGCCCCGGCTTTTCGTCGATTGCGCAATTCCTGGCGGCCGAGCGCTGCGTCGCGATGATTCTGCCGAACGTGCGTGGCTCCAGCGGTTACGGCCGCAACTACTTGGGCCTGGACAACGGTCCGTTGCGCGAGGATTCCGTCAAGGACATTGGCGCCCTGCTCGACTGGATTGCTAAGCAGCCCGAGCTCGACTCCAAGCGTGTTGGCGTCATGGGCGGCAGTTACGGCGGCTACATGGTGCTGGCTTCGCTCGTGCATTACGGCGACCGCATCCGCGCCGCTTACGACGCCGTCGGCATCTCCAACTTCAAGACCTTCCTGGAGAACACTGAGAGCTACCGCCGCGATCAGCGTCGCGCCGAATACGGCGATGAACGCGACCCGGAAATGGCCAAGGTGTTTGAACGTATCTCGCCGCTCAATCACGCCGATCGTATTCAGACACCGCTGTTTGTATCGCAGGGCTCCAACGATCCGCGCGTTCCCTACACCGAAGCCGAACAGATCGTCAAAGCCGTCCGCGCCAATGGCATTCCTGTTTCGTATGCGCTGTACAAGGACGAGGGACACGGCAACCGCAAAAAGGCCAACGTGGATTTCAACACCGAAGCGATGATGACCTTCTTCGATTACTACTTGTTCAATCCGCGATGATCAGCCTGCGCGATGCCACACCACACGATGGCGCCGCTTTGGCCGCCATCTACAATCCGTACGTCGCGGATACTGTCATCACCTTTGAGACCGAACCCGTGCGTGCCGAAGAAATGGCCGCGCGCGTCAGTGAAGCGCAGGAATCCAAGCTGCCCTATCTGGTCGCAATCGATGACACGACCAGCCAAGTTGCGGGTTACGCCTACGCTTCGAAATGGAAAGGCCGCTGCGCGTATCGCCACTCCGTGGAGACCTCGGTTTACCTGGATCGCAACCAGTGCGGCCAAGGCATCGGCACGCTTTTAATGGAGGCGCTGATTGAGCGCTTGCGCGCCGCCGGCATGCACGCGCTGATTGGCGGTATCGCGCTACCCAACGAGGCGAGTGTTGGCCTGCACGAGCGCTTGGGCTTTAAGAAGGTGGCACAGTTTGAACAGGTAGGCCACAAGTTCGATCAGTGGATTGATGTGGGCTACTGGCAACTGATTTTGCCTGAAACCTAATACCCGCACTTACGCGCCGGACTTAGGCGCCCGGACGCGAATCCGCCAGTACGCTGCGGCTGCCGCCAGACTGATACCGGCCGGCACATACATCGCACGGTTCTGCACGGCCGAATACAGCAGTGTGCCGGCGATACCGCCGCAGAGAAAGCCGGTGATCACGGTCAGGCTGATGCGGATACGTCGCACATCAACCGGAAGTCCGCGTAGACGGTGGCCGATAAAAATGCCGAGATCCGTGAACATGCCGGTCAAGTGCGCGGTACGGATGGTGGCGCCGCTGTAAGTGGTGACCATCGCGTTCTGCAGGCCGCAGGCAGCCGCGGCGGCATACATACCCGCCTGCGCTTGCGCATTGAGCAGCGGCACGGCACTAACCAGCAAGGTGGCGATCAGCACCAACACGACACTGTAGCGGCGCCCAAGTAGCAGTTCACTGTCGCGAATGATCATGCCGCTCACCACGGCGCCGACGAAAAACGACAGGATCACCACCAGATAATGCAGCGCGCCGGATACGGAGCCCTTGGCGATTTCTTCAGCCAGTAACGAGGTGTTGCCGGTGAGATGGCTGACCGTCTCCCGACCGAATCCGATCAGACCGACGATGTTGATGATGCCTGCGCTGAAGGCCATGACAAATGCCGCGATCAGCACCCACTTTGGCAAACGCGAGACGATGACTAGGGCAGTCCCGGCAAGGTGATCCAGTGATCGATCAGCAGGAATGCGAACAGCAGGATCAGATAGGTGATGGAGTAGCCGAACACCCGCATCGAATACAGCTCATCGGGCGGGTTGAGCAGACGCCAGGCGTAATACAGGAAACCCGCACCGAGCAGCGCCGCGCCGATCAGATACAGGGTGCCGCTCATGCCCGCAACCCATGGCAGCAGCGATACCACGAACAGCAGCACGGTATAGAACAGAATCTGCCAACGCGTGTAGGTCACACCATGCGTCACCGGCAGCATCGGCACCATGGCCTTGGCGTAATCCGCACGGCGGAAGATCGCCAGCGCCCAGAAATGCGGCGGCGTCCAGACAAAGATAATCAGCACCAGTAGCAGTGCATGCTCCCAGTCCCACTCGTTGGCCATGCCAGTAATGGCGGACCAGCCCAGCAGCGGGGGCGCCGCACCGGCCAAACCACCGATCACGATGTTCTGCGGCGTGGCGCGTTTGAGATAGACCGTGTAGACCACGGCGTAACCGATCAGCGACAGGAATGTCAGCACAGCCGTCATGACGTTGACGCACAGGACCAGCAGCAGCATGGATGCCGCTGCCAGCAACAGCGCAAAGATCAGCGCTTGCCGGGTAGTCACGCCGCCCACCACCAGTGGTCGCCACGAGGTACGCGCCATTTTGGCATCGAGGCGTTGATCGAGAATCTGATTGATCGCCGCAGCGGAGGAAGCCGCTAGCCAAATGCCGATAAATCCGAGCAGCCCCTGACGCGCTTCGGCGGCAGTCGGCAAGCCATCAATGGCCAGCAACGAACCGACCAATGCGGTGAACACGATCAGTGCCACCACGCGTGGTTTGGTCAGCGACCAGTAGGCTTTGAGATTCATGCGAGCAGGCAGTCCGATTAGAGCTTCGGCTCGCGCACACGCGCCAGCAAGGTCACCAGCATGAACAGCAAGATTGCAGCGCCGGCGTTATGCAGCACAGCCATCCACAGGGGCAGACCCATTTGGACGTTGCCGATACCGAGACTGATCTGCACCAGCACCATCAGCATCAGGAAGGCACCACGGCCGCGCAGGCCCGGTGTGCGCCACATACGCATACCCAGAAACAGCAGATACAGACCGGCAATCACGGCCATGACGCGGTGACTGATTTGAATGGCAGCACGCGAAGCCTGATCGAGGACACCGCCTTCGTAATCGACACCGACGCCACGCCACAACACAAAGGCATCACTGAAGTTGGTGTTCGGCATCCATTGACCCGCGCACTTGGGGAAATCAGTGCCGCAAGCCAGCGCCGCATAGTTCGACGAGGTCCAACCGCCCAGAGCGATTTGAATCCCGAGCAGCACGAGGCCAATCAGAATGTAAGTGCGAACGCGCATCAGATGAGCAACATGCAACGGGCGATCGGTGGCTCGCCAGGCAATCCAAGCCAGCAAACCGAGCGTAGTCAGGCCGCCGAGCAAGTGGCCCATGACCACGATCGGCTTGAGCAACCAGGTCACCGTCCACATGCCGAGAATGGCCTGGAAAATGATCACGGCAAAGGCAAGGGCCGAAGCGCGCGCCAAATCCGAATTGTCCCAGCGCCATGCGGAGTACAGCAGCAGCAGTTCCGCCAGCACAACCAGGGCAGTGGATGCGGTGTAGTAGCCATGCATCTGCAGCGGAATCGCCGCTGCGGTGATGACCGCGGCCCCCGCGATGCGTTGCCAACCCAGCGGACGGCGCCATGCAGTCAACAGCGCAATCGCAAACACCAGCAGGCCGAGCACGGACGCCAGATGACGATGCAACTGCTCACGCCAGGCCTTGGTCGGGTCCACGGTGCGGATGGCATTGGCCGCATGATCAGCCAGTTCGCCGGCCGTCTTTGCAGTCGGCCACGCGGCCTTGCCGTAGCAGGTCGGCCAATCGGGGCAGCTCAGACCGGCGTCGGACAGACGCACGAACGAACCGAACACGATGACAGCAAACGCCAGCAGCGTAGCGAGCCAGGCCAATCGCGTGACATTGCGGTGGGCCAGGGTTTTCTTCAGGATTTGCGGCGTATTCATGGATTATTGCAACTTCAGAACTTTGGACAGATCGGTGCGGACATCACCGATATCGACGCCGGGTTTGTATTCCATCATCACGAAACCGTTGGGATCAATGATGTAGATGGGCAAGCCGGCGGTGGTCGCGACACGATTGCTCGCCGGCAAGACGGAACGCAGACGATCGTCGGCGGCGATGGCATGAATCTGGTGCACCGGAGTCTTGCTCGGCACGGCGCCGGACCACAGGACATCAACGCGTATCGCGTCTTTGCCCATGATCTGCCAGACCTTGTCTACATCAGCAGCAACCTGCTCACAGCGTTCGTTACAGGTATCCGCAGGTGCCAACACCAGCAAACGCCAACGGCGCTCGACCGGGTTCCACACATATTGCTTGCCATCGGTACTGACCGGGGCCAGTGCACGGGCGTCAACTGCGGGCGTCAGCAGATGGCCCTTGGATTTCAGGCCCGCAGGCTTCCAGCCGGAAAAACGTAAAACGCCGGCCAATGCCAGAGAGCCAAAGAAGATCGCAAACAGCAGGATCAGCATGCCCCGATTGCGCTTGGCAACGGGAGCGTCAGGAGTCAGAGGTGCATTCATTCCGGGAGATGACGGAGCCGATCAGGGGAACCTGATATTTTAACCCGCCACCTGCCGTTTGCGGGCGCGCCAGGTCAGGATCAGGGCCGTCAATACAACGGTTAGTGCCAAACCCCACCATTGCACGGCATAGCCGACATGGCGTTCCGGCGGCAGGCTGTTGGCGTGCAGCACCAGATCGCGCTTGTAGCCCATCGGCAGTTTGGGATCCAGACGCAGCACCTGTCGCGCCAGACGGCCTTGGGCGCCGAGCTGGGTATCCATCTCGGCCAGATCCAGATAGGTCACCAGCCAGCGCGCGTCGCGCTTCTGCAGGGCCCCTGCCCCGGCCCCCAAACGAATTCCAATCGCCGGCGGCGCGCTGCGCAGGCCACTCACCTGCACCGTGCCTTGCGGCAGCTGTACTGTCGGCCAGTCGCGCTGACCGTCCATTGGCAGCCAACCCAGATCCACCAACAAACGCTGGGCGGGCGCTGCTTCGGGCACGAACACGCCGTAGACCTGCACGCCGACTCGGCCTTCGCGCTGCTGATTGTCGAGCAGAATCACAGGCGAAGGCTGAAACTGCCCGCGTCCCTGCGCCCAGGAGTAGGCGCCGCTTGGCGGTCCGGTCAGTTCGGCCGGCCGCGGATCCGCCATCACCGCTGCAACTTCTGCGAGCTGGATCCGCTTTTCCTCGGCGCGACTCCATTGCCAGAACCCGAGACGTGCGAACGCAGCAGCCAATAACAGGGCGGCAATCCACCAGAAAATCAGGGATCTCTTGCTACTCATAGTGCGAACCGGAATCGGACATAATCGAATCTGCGATAATTGGAATATACGGACGCACCGACGCGGCCGTCGGAGAATCCATGAAGACTTTAGTTATTGTCGCAATTTTTCTGCTCATTCTTTGGCAATTGGGCGCCGGCCTGTACTACCTGATGGTAGACAAGGGTGAAACCAATCGCACGGCCAAGGCACTCACTCGCCGGATCGCGCTGTCATTCGGCCTGATTATTCTGGTGGTTGTCGCCAATCAGATGGGTTGGATTTCGTTCCATGGGGTTGGGCGCGCGCCGTAGCGCGGGCGCTGCGGGCCATGCGCTAAATTAAAAAACGGTGCCGTTGGCGCCGTTTTTTTTAAATCAAAAATCAAAAATCCAAAAAACGGTGCCGTTGGCGCCGTTTTTCAAATCAAAAATCAAAAATCAAAAATCAAAAATCAAAAAGTTAGAAGCAAAAGCAAGAGCAAGGGCAGGGGCGCAAAAAAAAGGCCGCGGACTCAATGCCGCGGCTTTTTTGATTTTTGATTTTTGATTTCTGTTTTTTATATCGCGCGCAGCGCTTACAGTACGTACACGAACAGGAACAGGCCCAACCAGACCACGTCCACAAAGTGCCAGTACCATGCGACCGCTTCGAAGGCGAAGTGGTTCTTGGGGGTGAAGTGACCCTTCAGAACGCGCAGCCAGATGATGAACAGCATCAGCGTACCCAGGAACACGTGCATGCCGTGGAAACCGGTCAGCATGAAGAACGTGGAGCCGTAGATGCCCGAACCCAGCGTCAGGTTCAGTTCCTTGTAGGCGTGGATGTATTCTTCGGCCTGGAAGTACAGGAAGATGCAGCCCAGCAGCACGGTCAGACCCAGGAAGATGATCAGTTGCTTACGGTTGTCGGCCTTGATGGCGTGGTGAGCAATCGTGACGGTGACACCCGAGGTCAGCAGGATCAGCGTATTGAGCAACGGCAGGCCCCAGGCCGCGATGGTTTGGTATTCGCCGCCGACGCCGCCCGGACCACCGCTCGGCCAGCCGCCGGAGAAGCCCTGCCACAGCAGGTCGTTGGTCAGAACGCCCTTGCCTTCGCCACCGAGCCACGGCAGCGCGAACTGACGGGTGTAGAACAAGGCGCCGAAGAAGGCGGCAAAGAACATGATTTCCGAGAAGATGAACCACATCATGCCCATGCGGAAGGACACGTCCACCTGCTTGTTGTACTTGCCCGAGACCGACTCACGGATGACGTCGCCGAACCAGCCGAACAGAACGCCGGCCATCAGAGCCAGGCCAACCAGGAAGACTGACTTGCCCCAGGTCACTTCATCGAGCATGGAGCCGAAGCCGACCATGGTAATGAACAGCGCAATCGAACCTAGGAAGGGCCAGCGGCTCTTGGACGGAACGAAATAGCGATTGGGGTTTGCGTCGGGCGAATGTGCTTGGGCCATGGCGAGCAAGTCCGGTTAATTGTTGATACGGTTAAAAGGAGCTTTTACACACCGGTTAGGGTGCGGATTTGACCTGAGGACCGGCGGCGTGCGGGCTTTTGGCCTTGAGCTCGTCAGTCAGCAGATCATTTTTAAAGAACGTGTACGACAAAGTAATGGTCTTAATGTCTTTCGGCAATGCCGGGTCAATGATGAAACGGACTGGCATGTCCTTTTTCTCACCGGCCTGCAGCGTTTGCGCCGTAAAACAGAAGCACTCCGTCTTGTTGAAATAAGACGAAGCGCGAGCCGGCGCCACCGACGGCGTTGCACTACCGACCACTGCAGTGCGCCATTGGTTTTGCGCAAAGTATGTGGTTTCGTAGGGCTTGCCGACTTCGACTTCCATGCGGGCGACATTGGGACGGAACGCCCACGGCAGATGCGAATTCACGGTGCCGTCGAACTCGACCGTCACCACACGACGCTCGGCTGCCTGACCGGTACCGGCCGCACCGCCTGCCTTCGACTCGATTTCGGTCGCTTTGACGATGTTGGCCTCACGCTCCATGCGCACGCCAAGCAATTTCTCACAGGCGATGCGATACAGGGGCACCAGGCTAAACGTAAACGCGAAGGCAATGGCCAGCACACCGAGCATCTTGCCGAGACCGGCAGTGCGCTGCGGTGGTGACGTGACCTTGCCTTGGTCGCCTTGATCAGCCATGGCGGTTGAGCACCAGCAGCATGAAGCCGATGTACACCAGCACGGCTAGCACCGCGACGGTGATAGCAGTCTTGCGCGCAGCCTTGCGGCGGTGGTCAAGATCTTCGGGCTGGTTGTTGGGACGGTTCATTACCAATTCTCTTTGTAGTAACGCTTAGTGCGTGATATCGCCGTGAGCGAGGTCACCCGGCTTGATCACCGGCGGCACTTCGAAGGTGTGGTGCGGAGCCGGTGACGGCACGGTCCATTCGAGACCATGAGCGCCTTCCCACGGCTTGGCCGGGGCGGGAGCACCATACTTCTTGGAGTGCAGCAGCACCGCGAACATGATGAACGGCGTGGCGAA
Organism: Aquilutibacter rugosus; assembly: GCF_036541335.1. NCBI lineage: Bacteria > Pseudomonadati > Pseudomonadota > Gammaproteobacteria > Lysobacterales > Lysobacteraceae > Aquilutibacter > Aquilutibacter rugosus. The sequence continues at coordinate 349,293 of NZ_JAZHBO010000001.1, forward strand.
CATGCCGAAGGCACCAATGGACGAGACCAGATTCCAGTCCGCGAACACGACCGAGTAGTCAGGGATACGACGCGGCATACCGGCCAGACCCAGGAAGTGTTGCGGGAAGAACAGCAGGTTCACGAACACGATGGACCACCAGAAATGGAACTTGGCGCCCTTTTCGGAGTACATGCGGCCGGTCCACTTGGGCCACCAGAAGTACACAGCGGCGATGATGCCGAACAGTGCACCGGTCACCAGCACGTAGTGGAAGTGAGCAACCACGAAGTAGGTGTCGTGGTACTGGAAGTCAGCCGGAACGATGGCCAGCATCAGACCCGAGAAACCACCGATGGTGAACAGGATCACGAACGCGATCGACCACAGCATGGGGGCTTCGAACGTCAGCGAACCGCGCCACATGGTGGTGACCCAGTTGAACACCTTGACGCCGGTCGGGATCGAAATCAGCATCGTGGCGAACATGAAATAGATTTCACCACCCAGCGGCATGCCGACCGTAAACATGTGGTGAGCCCACACGATGAACGACAGGAAGGCGATGGCAGCAATTGCGTACACCATGGCCTGGTAGCCGAACAGCGGCTTGCGCGAGAAGGTCGGGATGATCTCAGAGACCACGCCGAAGGCCGGCAGGATCATGATGTACACCTCGGGGTGACCGAAGAACCAGAAGATGTGCTGGTACATGACCGGGTCACCGCCACCGGCGGCATTGAAGAACGAGGTGCCGAAGTACTTGTCGGTCAGCAGCATGGTGACTGCACCGGCCAACACCGGCATCACAGCGATCAGCAGGAATGCGGTGATCAGCCAAGCCCAGCAGAAGATCGGCATTTTCAGCAGATCAACGCCCGGAGCGCGCATGTTGAGCACGGTAGCAATCACGTTGATGGCGCCCATGATCGACGAGATACCCATCATGTGGATAGCGAAGATCGAGAACGACACGTTGTGACCGCCTTCGAGCGACAGCGGTGCGTACATGGTCCAGCCGGCTGCAGGGCCACCGCCCGGCAGGAACAGGGTCAACAGCAGCAGCGAGAAGGCGAACGGCATGATCCAGAAGGACCAGTTGTTCATCCGCGGCAGCGCCATATCGGGAGCACCGATTTGCAGCGGGATCATCCAGTTGGCGAGACCGACGAAGGCCGGCATCACGCCACCGAAGATCATGACCAGCGCGTGCATGGCCATCATCTGGTTAAAGAACGACGGCGACAGATGCTGCAGGCCCGGCGTCATCAGTTCCCAACGCAGCATGACGGACATGCCGGCGCCGATGATGAACATGATGAAGCTAAAGATCAGGTACAGCGTACCGATGTCTTTATGGTTAGTGGAGTAGAACCAGCGTTCAAAGAAGCTCTGCTGGTGATGGTGATCGTCGTGGTGATCGGTCAGGTGATCGCCGTGGTGTGTAACAGCCATGGGTCGTTCTCTCTACTCTAAATCTTACTTAGCCGCCGGAGCGACGGTGGCAGTGGCAGCGCCGGCTGCAGGAGCAGCGGCAGGCTCAGCCGGCTTGGCAGTCTTGGAGGCTACCCACTTGGCGTAGTCCTCTTTGCTCAGCACGCGCACGACGATCGGCATGAAGCCGTGGTCCTTGCCGCACAGTTCAGCGCATTGACCGCGGTACACGCCCGGTTCGTCAACATAGGTCCAGGCCTCGTTGATGATGCCCGGGACCGCATCCTGCTTCCAGCCCAGTGCCGGCACCCACCAAGCGTGGATGACGTCATCGGCGGTCAGCACAAAGCGGATCTTGGTCTTGGCCGGCAGCACCAGTTCGTTATCCACGTTGAGCAGGTAATGCTCAGTGCCGGCAACGGTGCGCGGATCCTTACCGGACTGGCGCAGCGCGTCGTCAGCGGCCGTCAGACGGCTGGTGAAGGAGATACCGTTGTCCAGATAGTCGTACTTCCACAACCATTGGTAGCCGGTGATCTTGACCGTCATTTCCGACTTGCGGTAGTCGTACATCTTGATCAGCTTGTCGGTGGCCGGGAAGGCCATGACCAGCAGCAGCAGGATCGGCACGACAGTCCAGATGGTTTCGAGCTTGGTGCTGTGCGTCAGCGAGGTATCCGGTACCGCGCCCTTGGACTTGCGGAACTTGAACATGGCGTAGAACATGGCGCCGAACACCGCGACACCAATGACCACGCAGATCCACAGGGCCAGCATGTGCGCCTCGTAGGCGTTGACGGACGAAGGCGTAACGCCGCGCCCCATATTGAGCTGCCAACGCTTAGGGTCGGCGGCTTGTGCAAATGCCACCGCCGGTGCGGACAGGGCCAGCAGAGCGCCCGTCAAATGCTTGATACGTCGTGGAATCATCAGATGAAGTCCCGAGAAAACTGAAGTTGGGAGAAAATAAGTAAAGACAGCAATGTACCCCGCAAGCGGAGACATTAACCGCCAGATTTTACCGCCTTAACGGATACCTAATCAAGCCAAGGACGGTAGTAAACTATTCGCACCGCGTTTTTACCCGTTTCTCAGTAAGGTTTCGATGCACGTCCAACCCCTACTCGCGCCGGAATTGCCCGCGCGTGCGGCCGGCGCTCGCCAGGCCCTAACCGATCACTGGAGCCGTGATGAGGCCACCCTCATCCGTGAGCTGCTGCCCCTGGCCGAATTGCCCGCCGACTCGGCTGCGGCCGCTCAGGCCACCGCCCACGACCTGGTTTCCCGCGTCCGGCGCATGGCCAAGGACCAGGGTGCCATCGAGGCCTTTATGCGCCAGTACGACCTCGGCTCCGAGGAAGGCATCCTGCTGATGTGCGTCGCCGAGGCCCTGCTCCGCATCCCCGATGCCGAGACGGCCGACAAGCTGATTCGCGACAAACTGGGCGATGCCGACTGGCGCCGTCACATGGGCGAGAGCGATTCGCTGCTGGTCAACGCTTCGACCTGGGGCCTGATGCTGACCGGCAAGCTGGTCAATCTGGCAGGCGACACCAAGCGCGACGCGCACGGTGCGTTCAAGCGCCTGGTCGGCAAGATGGGCGAGCCGGTAATTCGTCTGGCGACCTATCAGGCCATGAAAATCATGGGCCATCAGTTCGTTATGGGCCGCAGCATTGACGAAGGCCTGGCCCGTAGCCGTAAAGACGACGCCGCCAATTATCGCTACAGCTTTGACATGCTCGGTGAGTCGGCGCTGACTTCGAAAGATGCGGCGCGTTATCTGCGGGCTTATCGCGATGCCATCCATGCGATTGGCAAGACCGGCCCTAACGGCAGTTTCGTGGGCACCGATGTGTTTGCTGCGCCCTCGATCTCGGTCAAGCTCTCGGCGCTGCACCCGCGCTACGAACAGGCCAAACGCGCACGCGTGATGACCGAGCTGGTGCCCAACATTATTGAGCTGGCGCAACTGGCCAAATCCTACGGCATCGGTCTGACCATTGACGCCGAGGAAAGCGAACGTCTCGAACTCTCGCTCGATGCGATTGCCGCCGCGTACCGCGATTCGTCCCTGCAAGGATGGGAGGGCTACGGCCTGGCCATCCAGGCCTACCAGAAGCGTGCGGGCGATGCGATTGCCTTCATTGCGGAACTGGCAGTTCAGGTCGGTCGCCGCATCCCGGTGCGCCTGGTTAAGGGTGCCTACTGGGACTCGGAGATCAAGAAGGCGCAGGTCGAGGGTCTGGACGGCTATCCGGTGTTTACACGCAAGGCCAACACCGACGTGTCCTATCTGGCCAACGCCCATCGCATGCTGCAAGCCGGCGACGCCATCTACCCCATGTTCGCCACCCACAACGCACAAACCGTGGCCGCTGTGTATGAGCGCGCCAAACTGCTGGGCCGTCTGAATCAGTTTGAGTTCCAGAAACTGCACGGCATGGGCGATGACCTGTATTCGCAGGTGATTCCGGCCGACCGTCTCAATGTGCCGTGTCGCGTATATGCGCCGGTCGGCTCGCACGAGGATCTGCTGCCCTATCTGGTGCGACGCCTGCTCGAAAACGGCGCGAACTCGAGCTTTGTCAATCGCATCACCGATGACAGCGTCCCGGTCGAAGCCCTGATCGAAGACCCGATCCGTCACGTGCAAGCGCGCGAATCCATTGCACACACCAAAATTCCGCTGCCGGTCGATCTGTACCGCAGCTTCGGCATTAACAGGAGCAACTCCATGGGCGTCAATCTCGCCAACGACAATCAACTGCGTGAACTGGCCGAAGGCCTGGCTGCCGCCGCGAGCAAGCAATGGTCTGCCGCACCGCTGGTACCGGGTGCACAACTCACGGGCGAAACCACCAACGCGACCAATCCGGCCAAGCGCTCGCAAGTGGTCGGCCAATGGCAAGCTGCCGATAGCGCCACCGTTGAACTGGCACTGCGCAACGCTACCGATGCATTTGAATCATGGAATGCCACGCCGGCCGCCGGTCGCGCTGCGATCCTCGAGCATGCCGCCGATCTGATGGAATCGCGCATGGCCGAGTACATTCATCTGTGCACTCTGGAAGCCGGCAAGACCATTGCCGACGGCATCGCCGAAGTGCGCGAAGCCGTGGATTTCCTGCGCTATTACGCCGCACAGGCGCGCGAGCTGTTTGTAACCGAACAACTGCCCGGCCCCACCGGCGAATCCAACACCCTGCAACTGTCCGGTCGCGGCGTGTTCGTGGCGATCTCGCCGTGGAATTTTCCGCTGGCTATTTTTACGGGACAAATTGTTGCAGCACTGGTCGCCGGTAATACCGTGATCGCCAAGCCTGCCGAACAGACCAACCTCATCGGTTACGCCGCGATTCGCCTGCTGCACGAGGCCGGTGTGCCTGCCGCCGCACTGCAGTACCTGCCGGGCGATGGCGCCACGGTCGGCGCCGCATTGACCAAGGACCCGCGCGTCGCCGGCGTCGTATTCACCGGCTCGACTGAAACGGCACGTGCGATTAACCGCGCATTGGCTGCGCGCGATGCGGCCATCGGCGTACTGATTGCCGAAACCGGCGGCCAGAATGCGCTGATCGCCGACTCGTCCTCGCTACCGGAACAGGTCGTCAAGGATGCCATCGGCTCGGCGTTTACCTCGGCCGGTCAACGCTGCTCCGCGGCTCGTGTGCTGTACGTGCAAGATGACATTGCCGACAAGGTCGTCGGCATGCTCGCCGGCGCCATGAAGGAACTCGTAGTCGGTGACCCGGCCCTACTCTCCACCGATGTCGGCCCGGTCATTGATGCCGATGCACTTGGCCAATTGCAGGAACATGCGGCGCGCATGGATCGCGAAGCCACCCTGGTCGCCACGGCACCGGTCACCGATGCAGTGGATCAGGGCTCTTTCTTTGTGCCGCGCGCCTACGAACTGCAGTCGCTGTCGCAACTGACGCGTGAGAACTTCGGCCCAATCCTGCACGTTCTGCGCTGGAAGTCCGATGAACTCGATGCCGTCATTGACGACATTAACCGCACGGGTTACGGCCTGACACTGGGCGTGCATTCGCGCATTGATGAAACGGTTAACCGCATTACATCGCGCGTGCGCGTCGGCAACTGCTACGTCAACCGCAATCAGATTGGCGCCGTGGTCGGCGTGCAGCCGTTCGGTGGCCAGAACCTGTCGGGTACCGGTCCCAAGGCCGGCGGCCCGCACTACCTGCCGCGCTTCACCACCGAAAAGACCATCACGGTCAACACCACGGCAGCCGGTGGCAATGCTTCGTTGCTGACGCTGGCCGACTGATCGGCGTACGCAAAGCCCGCAACACGGGCAAATAAAAACGGCGGCCAATTGGCCGCCGTTTTTTGTTGTTGCAATGTAGCGATTAGAACTTGTACTGACCGCCGACTGCAATGACGTTGGCGCCGCCGGTGGCTTCGCCCGTGATGAGCGTACCGGTGGAGGAAACACTGCGGATCGGCGAATCCTTGACGTTGACGCGCATGAAGGCCGCATCGAAGCTCAGCTTGTCCGACATGCGGTAGGTACCGCCGATCGACAGCAAGGTGCGATCGTTGTCGGGCAGACGCGGGGTGCGGTTGGCATCGTGGGTCGGCGTTTCGTCACGGCCGATACCGGCGCGCAGGGTCAGAGCCGGGCTCAGATCCAGTTCACCGCCCAGCGAGTACATGTTCGAAGCGGACCAACCGTAGTCTTCGGTACCGATCACCGTACCGTCGTCACGCTTGATGGTCACGTTCTCCAGCGTGGTCCAGTCGGTACGCTGGTATTCACCCATCACGCGGGCCGACGGGGTCACATCGTACGATGCGGAGAAGGTGTGCGTGCTCGGGGTAGTCAGCTCGGCGCCACCCTTGCCCGAAGCAAAGCGAGTCGACATACCCGGCAAAGCCAGAACATTGGCCGGCACGGTGAACTCGATGTCACCCTTTAGCTCGTGGGCGATTTCGGACTTGTAGTTGTAGCCAATGGCCAGCTTGTCAGTCGGACGCCATTGGAAACCGGCCGTCCAGCCGATGGCACTGTCTTTGCCGCTGACCGAGAAGAAGCCATCGTTCTTGCCCGGGCCGTAGGGCGCGGTCGGGGTCAGACACATCGGGGCCAGTTGCGAGGCAATGGCGGCCGGACGCAGTGCTACCGGCAGCGCACCGATTTGCTGGACGATACCACCGCAAACGGCAGTGCCCAGATCCAGAGCGTTGGTCAGTGTCACATCAGCGTGCTGCAGCACCAGGCCGACGCCGACGGAGAACTGATCGGAGGTCTTCCAGGCGGCCGACAGCGTGGCATCAATGACTTTCACGTCGGAAGTGACGGCGTTGTAACGACCAACCCAATCCTTGTCCCATTCGGTCTTGAGGCCATACGGTGCGTTCACACCAAAACCAACCCAGAGATTTTCCAGGTTGCCGTGCAGCGGCATGACGGCGGCAAACGAAGGCACTGCGGTCGGGTCACCCGGATCACCGCCGTTACCGCCGCTGACCGACTTGGCCAGGCTGTTGACCGGAGCCGGTTGCGAAGCCAGGGTCGGCGCGGCAAGGGCGGTACCGGTGAATTCGCCGCTCAGGTCAATCACGCTGACATTGTTGGCAACGGTGGTGCGATCCAAATTGACCATTGCAGCCGGATTGGTGATGGCGACAGTGGCGTCATCTTTAGCAACGGTGGTACCGGTGAAAGCACGGCCCAGAGCCTTGGTGCTGTTTTCGCGGATCTGGAAGCCCGATGCCTGAGCAACCGAGACCACGCTCAGCACGCCGATAGCCAGCGCGCTCAGTCGCAGAGTGTTCTTGTTCTTCATAACGATGACGCTCTCAAAATTGGGGGGAACGAATGGAAAACGGCGGCTTGTGTCGGCACAATGGGTAAGGCGAACTTCAAAACCTACGCCACCGAATCTCACCGCTACGTCTTTTTAACGTTTAAATCGCAGGCTTGCAACCGAAACTGATGGGTTTATTTATTGCACTGCCGCAAAAACCAACACGTCACTGGACGTGGGCAACGCCGTTATTACTGCTGATCATCATCGGTTTGCACGCAGTGCAATGGTGGTTAGGTCCCCATGCGCAAAGACAATGGCAACTGCAATGGGGAATGCTCAGCGGACACTTGCAAACACTGCACGATTGGCAGCAAGCGCTGCAGGGCGGTCGTCTTTTGCGCTTGTATACAGCGACCTTTTTGCACATCAACTGGTCGCACGCGATCGGTAACTTAGTGTTCCTGCTGATCTTCGGTCCTGCAGCAGAACGCGTACTCGGCAGCTTGCGATTTCTGCTGCTGTTTGTAATCGCCGGCGCCATTTCAAATCTTGCAACTGTTGCTGCATATCCCGGCGACGCGCACTACGTCATCGGCGCCAGTGGTGCAATTTCCGCAGTCATGGGCGCGTATATCAGCCTGCTTCCGCGCGCACAGCTCGGTATTTTTCTGCCGCTGGGATTCTTTGTGCAGGTGATCAAGGTGCCCGCGCTGGCACTCGTCAGTCTGTGGTTTGCAATGCAGGTGATCTTTGTCGTGGTCGGCGCACTCAACGGATCGGTCACATGGATCGGTCACATTGTCGGCTTTGTTTTCGGCATCCTGTTTGCGATGGCATCACGCCATACGATCACGAAGGCACTGCGCAAGCAGCAAGGCTACTGATCACAACAGCCGTGAATGCGCGGATGCAAAGGTGTGCGCACGCGCGCGACGGAACCTTACTTTGACTTCAGAACCTTGAGTGCCTGTTCGATATAGCTTTCGCCTTCGAGCAGATCACCCGGGCGAATATTGCCTGCATCTTCGGAAGCACGACCGGCCGCACCGATATGACCGGGCAGACTGACCTCGCTGTAGCCGGGTTCACCCGACACTGATGCGCCCGGCTTGGCCGAGAACGTCACTTGCGGTGCAATCCCAATGGCCTGAATTGACTGACCGGAGGGCGTGAAATAACGCGCCGTCGTGAGTTTGACACTGTCGCCGTTATCGAGCGGTAACAGCGTCTGCACACTACCCTTACCGAACGTGCGACTGCCGACAATGGTGGCTCGCTTGTGATCGCGTAGCGCACCGGCCAGCACTTCGCTGGCGCTGGCGGAACCGACATCCACCAGCACGACGACTTTGGCACCGTTGAGCAAATCACCGGGCGTCGCGTCAAAGGTAATGTCGTTGCGTTGCAGTCGGCCGCGCGTACTGACAATGCGACCCGAAGGCAGCAAGTCATCGGCAATCTGCACGGCGCCGTTGAGCAGGCCGCCCGGATTGCTGCGCAGATCAATCAGGACACCGCGCAATGCGCCACTTTTCTGCAGCGACTGCACCGCCGACTCGAAATCATTGGCGGTATCGGCCTGGAACGAGGCAATACGGATGTACCCGTAGCCCGGTTCAAGCAGGCGCGAACGCACGCTCGCCACCTTAATGGTTTGGCGCTTGACCTTTATTTTTAAGGGCTTTTCCTGACCTTTGCGGATGATGGTCAGCTCGACCTCGGTGCCTTCGGGACCGCGCATATCGAGTTCGGCATCGTCTTTGTGATCGGTCAGCATCTGACCGTCAATGGCCACCACCAAGTCACCGGCTTTGATGCCGGCGGCCTGGGCGGGCGAACCGTCGATCGGAGCGATGATGCGCAGCGTGCCATCATCCTGCGTCTGGACCTCGACACCGATGCCCTGATAGTTGCCGCGCGAACGCTCATCGAAGTTGTCGGCGTCATCGCCTTCGAAATAGACGCTATGCGGATCGAGACTGCGCACCAGACCGCGCACGGCCGACTGCATCAGCTCGTGATCATCTACGGGCTCCACATAAGCTTGCTTGACCGCCTGATAGACCTGTACAAAACGACGGATTTCCTCGAGCGGAACCGGCGATTCGTCCGCTGCAACTTTTGCCTCTTTCGCTTTCGAAGGCGTGGCGGCAGTTTGCGCCTGCGCAGTGGTAACGGTCAGCGCCATGCTCAGAGCAACGGCGAGGGTGGCAAGTCGGCAGGGCATAGGCAATGTCATGCCACCCAGTTTAGGCCATCACTGCAGCATCGAACGCGGATTGATCGGCGAGCCGTTACTGCGCAATTCAAAATACAGCGCCGGCCGGCCCTGCCCGCCCGAGGCCCCAACCGTGGCGATGGTATCGCCGCGACCCACGCGATCGCCGACGTTCTTGAGCAGCGCCTCGTTGTACGCATACAAGCTCATACGGCCACCGCCATGATCAATGATCAGCAACTGACCGTAACCCGTCATCCACTGCGCGTACACGACTTCGCCGGCGGCGACGGCGCGCACGGGTGCTCCGCGTGAGGCGCCAATCAGCAGACCCTGGCTGCGGCGACCGTCGGGCATGGTGCCACCAAAGCCGGCCAATAAGGCGCCCGTGGCAGGCCAACCGACGCCGCCCACCGCAGGACCGGTACTGGCAATTGTGGGCTTGGGCGTATCAATGCGTTGCGGCGCGCGCACCGGCTCGGTGCTTTCGGTGCGTGTTGGCGTGCTTGCCTTGGTATTGGTATTGGCGGCAACCTTGGTGGTGCCGGCACCCTTGTCCGCCGTACTATTGGCACGCGCTACGCGCTGTTGCTCGGCCCGCAGTCGCTGCTGTTCGCGCGCGGCGTCAGCCGCCCGCTTCTTGGCGATGGCACGTCGTTCCTTTTCGGCTCGCGCTGCCGCGGCCCGCAACTGGCCCAGCAGCTTGTTGAGCCCGGCCACATCCTTGCCCAGCGCCTTCTCGCGCGAGGCAGTGGATGCGTACTTGGCATTCAGTCCTTGCAGGAGCTTGGCGCGATCGGCCCGATCTTTCTCGAGCTGCTGCACCTGCGAACGCTGCGCCAACTGACTGCGCGTCAGTTCGCGCTGGCGCCCGTTGATCTCCCGCTGCACGGTATCAAGGCCGACCAACTGCTGATTCAGACCCCGGATGCGCTGCTGCCGATCTTTTTGCAGATAGCGGTGATAGGTCAACGTGCGTTGCGATTCGGCCACGCTATCTTGCGACAGCAAGGCCTTGAGCGGCCCCTGCCGGTTCTGCCGATACGCTGCCCTCAACAAGCGCTCGCGTTCCGTAACTTGCGCGCCCAGATCACCGGAAAGCACTTGTTTCTGTGAGTTCAGGCGTTGCAGATTACTCTGCTCGACCGTGATGCGCTGTTGTGTCGTGGCCAATGCACGTGCCGAAGCGCCGACCCGCTCTTCGACTGTACGCAGATCCTTGGCTGCACTGCCGCGCTTGGAATCGAGCTTGCGACGATCGGCCGCTACTGCCTTGAGTTCCTTGCGTTTGGCTGCCAGCTGTTTCTCCAATGCCTTGGCATCGGCCGGCGTTTTTTTAGCCGCTTGTGCGAAGGCATCGCCGCCGCCGACCAGCAGGGCAACAATCAGACCAACGGCCGCGATGCGTTTCATGCCAGCAAGCTCGCGCCGCTCATTTCAGCGGGCTTGGGAACGCCGAGCAGATCGAGCACGGTGGGAGCGACATCGCGCAGTGCGCCCTCGGAGCGCAACGTGGCCGCGCGCGGACCGACATAGACCAAGGGCACAGGCCCAACGGTATGCGCCGTATGCGGCTGGCCCGTGACCTGATCGCGCATGAGTTCCAGGTTGCCGTGATCGGCAGTGATCAGCAACGAACCGCCCACCGACTCGACGGCTGCAACGACAGCGCCAATCGCGACGTCCACGGCCTCGGCGGCCTGGATCGCGGCGTTCAACATGCCGGTGTGGCCGACCATATCGGGATTGGCGATATTGCAGATGCAGACATCAAACTCGCCACTGCGAATGGCAGCGGTCAGCTTGGAGGTCACCTCGGGACAGGACATCTCGGGCTGCAGATCGTAGGTAGCCACCTTGGGGCTGGGAATCAGCACGCGCTCTTCGCCCGCATACGGCGTCTCACGACCACCGCTGAAAAAGAACGTCACGTGTGCGTATTTCTCGGTCTCGGCGATACGCAACTGCGTCATACCGCGATCGGCCAGGACTTGGCCCAGCGTGTTGGGTAGGTTATCGGCACCAAAGGCCACAGCAGCCGGCAGATCGGCGCTGTACTCGGCCAGACCGGTGAAGTTCACCAGTTGCGGGCGACGCACGGCAAAGCCATCGAAGGTAGGGACCGTAAACGAGGCGGCCAACTGACGCGCACGGTCCGCACGGAAATTGAAAAAGATCACCGCATCGCCATCGCGCATGGGCTCGGCACCTGCAATGACGGTAGGGGCAACGAACTCGTCGTTCTCATCGCGCTGGTACGCGGCGGCCAGCGCCTCGACACCGGTCGCGGCAGTGAACTCGGCTTCGGCCTCGACCATGGCACGGTATGCGCGCTCGACGCGATCCCAACGTTGGTCACGATCCATGGCGAAGTAGCGCCCACTGACCGAAGCCAGCCGTGCGTTACCGACCTCGGCCAGCACTTCGTCAAGGCGCTTAAGGCTCGCCAAGGCCGAACGCGGCGGCGTATCGCGACCGTCCAGGAATGCATGCACTGCCACTTGCGACACGCCCTGCGCCCGCGCCAGACGCAACAGCGCAAACAAGTGACGCTCGTGCGAATGCACCCCGCCCGGTGACAGCAGACCCATTAGGTGCAGACAACCGCCCGAGGTTTTGACCGCACTCATGGCCTGCAGCAAGGCCGCATTGGCATTAAAGGTGCCGTCTTCGATGGCGGCATCGACGCGGGTCAGATCCTGATAAACGATGCGACCGGCGCCCAGATTCATGTGTCCGACTTCGGAATTGCCCATTTGTCCGTCGGGCAGACCGACCCATTTGCCCTCGGTATGGATCAGGGTGTGCGGCCGTGTGGCCAGCAACTGACGCCAGTTGGGGACATTTGCCAGCGCGACGGCGTTGTCGGCGGTTTCCTCGCGGTGACCCCAGCCATCAAGGATCAGCAGTACGACCGGTTTCTTGCTCACTATGCGGTTCAATCCGAAATCTATATGAATGGCCGGAAGTCAGTGTGACTTTGGTCAGTAGCCAACGGCCGGTTCCTATGGGATTGTAACCAACACCGCCGTTTTACTGGAGATTCCTACATGAACCGCACCGCCCTTCTGCTTGCTGCCGCTTTAACGGTCAGCTTGCCCCTTTCTGCCACTGCGCAGTCCATCAGCAAGGTGAACGGCGCGGTCGAAGTGGCAGCCGGCCAGACCATTGACGACATCAGCACAGTCAACGGTGCGGTCAGCGTGGCCGCTAATGCCATCGTCAAAGGCGATGTCACCGTCGTCAACGGCGCCATCCAGATTGCAGACGGAGCCCGCGTGGGCGATGTCAGCGCCGTCAATGGCGGCGTCAGCGCCGGCGCCCGTCTGACCGCCAGCGATGTCAGCACCGTCAATGGCGCGATCCATCTCGGTACCGGTGCGCGCATCAGCAAAGATGTGTCCTCGGTCAACGGCGAAATCCTGCTCCAGTCGGGCAGCAGCGTCGGCGGCGATGTCAGCACCGTCAACGGCGCCATCGGCCTGATTGGTACGCGAGTCAGCGGCAATGTCGAAAGCGTCAACGGCAACATGACCGTGGGTGTCAACAGCGTCGTCAATGGCGACATCATCTATCAGGCACCTAAGGGCATCTCATTCTCGTTCAACAACAAGCGCCGCGTGCCGACCGTCATCATTGGGCCGCGTGCTCAGGTCAAGGGCAACTTGCGCTTTGAACGCGAGGTCAAACTCTACGTGCACAGCACGGCCAAAGTCGGCAAGATCACCGGCGCCACCGCCGTGGCCTACAGCACCGACCGCGCTCCGACGCCGTAACGGACACGCCGAGGCGCAAAGGCTTCGCGGATTCCTGCACGACAACCCGAGCGATCGTGGTTAAATGAAAGGCCACCCCATGGGTGGCCTTTTGCTGTCACATCCAAGCAGTAACAAAACAGGAAACAGAACCAATGCTCACTCGTCGCACACTCGTTGCGCTTGCTCTGGTCGCCGCCGGCGCGTCCGGCTGCCAAACTCCCGCCGCTTCCGGCATTGCCCAACAAGTGGCCTCGAATCAGCCCGCCAGCGATGCCATCCTGCCACCGACTCCGTTTACGGCACAGGACTTCTCCAAGCGCCTGCAAGTTCTCGCCTCCGATGCCTTTGGCGGCCGCGCGCCCGGCAGTGCCGGCGAAACGCTCACGCTCGATTACCTGATCGCGCAGGCCAAAGAGCTGGGCCTGCAACCGGGCAATGGCGACTCGTACACGCAGACTGTGCCTATGGTCACCAGCCTGACCGACGCCAACACCACCTTGCAGCTCAAGACCCGCAAGGGCAGCACCACACTCAAATTCCCGCAGGACATGGTGCTGGGCACCACCACCGGCAAACCCTTGGTGGATTTGCGCAATAGCGACATGGTCTTTGTCGGTTACGGCGTCAATGCCCCCGAGCTGGGCTGGAACGATTACGAAGGCCTGGACGTGCGCGGCAAAACTGTCGTGATGCTGGTCAATGATCCTGGCTTTCAGATCGGCGATACCGAACTGTTCGAAGGCCGTCGCATGACCTACTACGGACGCTGGACTTACAAGTTCGAAGAGGCCGCCCGCCAAGGCGCTGCCGCAGCGCTGATCGTGCACGACAACGAAGGCGCGGCCTACGGCTGGGAAGTGGTCCGTAACGGCTGGACGGGCAAGCAGTTCGATCTGCCCGCCGCCGATGACCCCGCACCGCGCCTGCCGATTCGCGGCTGGCTGACGCAGGAATCGGCACGCGCCCTGTTCGCCGCCGCCGGCCTGGATCTGACCGCGCAGTACAAGGCCGCCAGCACCAAGGGCTTCAAACCGGTCGCCTTGAATGCGACCGCGACCACCACGCTCAAGACCGCTGTGACGCATGCCTCGTCCAAAAACTTCATTGCCAAACTGCCCGGCAGCGAACGCCCCGATGAGGCCGTGATTTATCAGGCGCACTGGGATCACCTCGGTACTCACCAAGGCGACGACGCGCACGACCACAATGCCGCCGCACCCAAGGACGATCAGATCTGGAACGGCGCCGTGGATAACGGCACCGGAGTGGCCGGCATCATGACCATCGCTCAGGGCTTTGCCCGCGCAGGACAGGCTCCTAAGCGTTCGGTGTACTTCTTTGCGCCCACGCTCGAAGAATCGGGTCTGCTCGGCTCGGCCTACTATGTCGCACACCCGAGCGTGCCGCTGAACAAGATCGCGGCGGTGATCAACATCGACGCACTCATTCCCACCGGCAAAGCCCGCAACCTGGTACTGATTGGCAACGGCGCGTCCGAACTCGAAGACATCCTCAAGCCCTACGCTGCTGCCCAAGGCCGCGAGCTGGCACCGGAAAACACACCGCAGGACGGCTTCTACTTCCGCTCCGATCACTTCAACTTTGCCAAGGCCGGCGTGCCGGCGCTGTACATCAAGGGCGGCGATGACCTGATCGAAGGCGGTCTCGAACGCGGCCGCGCCATCCAGGAAGATTACCGTCGCAACCGCTACCACAAGCCGACCGATGACGTGGATCCGAACTGGAACCTCGAAGGCGTTCAACAGGATCTGCAGGCCCTGTATGCCGTTGGTCGTGAAGTGGCCAACAGTACGTCGTGGCCGCGCTGGTATCCGGGCAATGCCTTCCGCAAACAGCAGGACGCCTTGCGCGCCAGCCCTTAACTCAAAGGAAATCTGAAATGACCATTGCAACCGCTTACTGGTGCATCCTGCTGGTGGCTGTGCTGCCGTACATTTGGACGGTGGTAGCCAAGGCCAGCGGCACACAAGGCCGCTTCAACAACCGCGATCCGCGCGAGTGGTTAGCCAAGCAGGACAATCCGCGGTCGCGTTGGGCCAACGGTGCCCAGCTCAACAGCTTCGAAACCAACCCGCTGTTCTACGCCTCGGTGCTGATGGCGCAATTTGCCGAAGTGCCCGGTGCGACCATCGGCCTGATGGCTGTGATCTATGCCGTTGCCCGTGTCGCCCACGGTCTGCTGTACATCTCGGGTATGCATCTCTTCCGCAGCCTGGCTTGGTTTATCGGCATGGCCTCGGCGTTCTCTCTCGTCGTGCTGGCGGCCAAGACTATCGCGTAAATCATGAATTTGCTGGATCAGGCGCTGCAGCTCGATGGCTATGCCATCCTCGGCGCACAAGCCATGCGCGACCAACTCGGTCGCCTCGAGGGCGAGTTCGATTCCCAATGGGATGCGTTCTGCGCATCCTGGAATCGGCTGGCCCCGGATCCGTATCTGGCGCAAGTGGGACTGAACCGTCGTCGTCGGCACGCGGTCGGGGAACTGACTATGGCCGACGGCGTACTGCGGTTCGGCCCGCATCAGCCGCATTATCAGAGCCGCGTGTACAACGCCCTGCAAGGGGGCATCGAGCGCTGGTTCGAGCCCATCGAGGCGGACATCAAGTCCAACGCCTGTCTGCAGGCCCTGATCCGGTTTGCGGCCACGCACTTTACGTGGTTGAAGCCCGAGGTGTCGCAATGGCTTATCGAAGTGCATCAGTTCCGCATTGAGGCGACTGCCTTGCAAAGCGGTCAACCGACGCCCGAAGGCACGCACCGCGATGGCGTGGACTATGTGCTGGTGTCGCTGATGGAACGGAACAACATCCGTAGCGGCACAACCAGCGTGCACGCCCTGGACGATGGCCATGAGCTGGCGCACTTTACGCTGACGCGCCCGCTCGACACCGTGCTGATTGATGATCGCCGCCTTGCCCATGGCGTGACGCCGGTGGAGCCGGACGATGCCTCGCAACCGGCGTGGCGCGATGTACTGGTGATTACGCTGCGGGCGGCCGCTTCGCCGACGAACCCGACTGCCTCTTAAGCGCCGGCGGCAAATCCGCTGCGACTAGCTCCAAATAGCGCTGCAACGCCCCGCGACCGCGCGCAATCAGCTCCAGACCACCTTGGCGCATGCGCGCCGCCTGTTCGGGATCGCGCAACAGCTCCACAGTCGCAGCGGCCACTTCGTCCGCAGTGGCGGCAATGATCAGCGCCCCCGCCTCGCGCAGTCGCTTGGCGATGTCGGCAAAGTTGTGCAGATGCGGACCCGTGACAATGGGCACGCCGGCCGCCGCGGGTTCGAGCAGATTGTGCCCGCCGATCGGTTGCAGACTGCCACCGATAAACGCCACATCGGCGACGGCAAAGAATTTCGCCAGCTCGCCCAAGGTGTCGAGCAGGAACAGATCATCTTCGGGGCCCGGCCACGTCGCGATCGAGCGCGCAGACCAGCGCAAGCCCAAATTGCCGGCACTGATCGACACAGGGCGGAACCGCTCGGGATGCCGTGGCGCCCACACCATCAGCAGATTGGGCACCTGCTCGCGCACCGCACGGAACATGGAGAGCACCGGGCACTCTTCTTCTTCGTGAGTGCTGGCTACGATCCAAATTGGACGACGACCCGCACGCGCGCGAAACGCATCGCGGAACAGACCGCCGTCGGTGGCTTGCACATCGAATTTGAGATTGCCCAGTGCGCGAACCTGTGTGGGTAGGGCGCCAAGGCGGACAAAACGTTCGGCATCCTCGTCACTCTGTGCGGCCACCAGACGCACCGTGCGCAGGGCTCGCGAGATCAGCGGCGCCAGCATGCGATAGCCGCGCAGCGAGCGCGCACTCAAGCGCGCGTTGAGGATATGCAGCGGCACGCCCTCTTCCTGCGCGGTGAACAGCAGGTTCGGCCAGATCTCGGTTTCCATGATCAGGCCGAGTACGGGTCGAAAATGCGCAAAGAAGCGCCGCGTCGCACCGGGCAAGTCATAGGGCAGATAGACGTGCTCCACCTGATGGCCCCACAGATCACGAACGCGCGCGGAACCCGTCGGTGTGATGGTAGTGACCAGTAAGCGCAGATCGGGGCGGCATTTGCGCAACGCATCGATCAGGGGGGCGGCGGCATTCACCTCGCCCAGGGAAACCGCATGGATCCAGAGGACGCCGGTAGTGCGGGTGGCATGCGGATAGATGCCGTAACGCTCGGCCCAGCGATGGAAATACGCGTTGTGCCGAAAACCCCGCCAAACTAGGTGATAGACCGTGATCGGCAATAGCACATACAGCACGACCGTATAGATCGCGCGCAAAATCCGTCCGATCCAATCCGCTCGCATCCGCAAATCATAACCTTGCGGCGATAAAATCAGACAATGTCCAATCTAACACCCACTCCTACCGACCCGGGCTCGCTCCCATGGCAGCCCAAATACTGGCCGGTCTGGCTGGGTATCGGCATCCTTTCGCTGCTGGCCCGATTGCCGTGGTCATTCCAGCGCAGCTTAGGTCGCGGCATCGGCAATCTCCTGCGCGTCTTAATGGGCTCGCGGGCCAAGGTCGCCCGTCGCAACATCGAGCTGACCATGCCTTCGCTCAGTGCAGAGCAACGTGAGGCGCTGGTGGCCGATCACTTTCGTGCGCTGGGCATTTCGCTGTTTGAGTTCTCGCGCGCGTGGTGGGGCTCGATTGCGCCGTTACGCAAGAACCTGCAGATCGAAGGCGCGGATGTGCTGCGTTTAGCGCTGGCGCGCGGCAAGGGCGTGATCCTGGTCAGCGGCCACTTCACCACGCTCGAGGTCTGCGGTCGTCTCCTGTGCGATGTGACTGCAGTCGCCGGCATGTATCGGCCTTACGGCAACGCCGCGATGGAATATGCCGTCAAAAAAGGCCGTCTGCATTACGCCACGGCCATGTTCACCAAGACCGAGATGCGTCCTGCCGTGAAACATCTCAAACAGGGCGGTGTGCTGTGGTACGCGCCCGATCAGGATCCCTCGCGCGGGGACAGCGTGTTTGTGGATTTTTTTGGTGTGCCGGCCAACTCGCTGGCGTCAACGCATCAGCTGGCGCGACTGTCGGGCGCTGAGGTGATCTTCTTTGGGCACTATCGCACCGAACAGGGCGAATACCGCATGAAACTGTGGTCGCCCGAACAGCCGATTCCAAGCAAGGATGCCGCGGCCGATACCGCCATCGTGATGCAGGCCATTGAAACGATGGCCCGCCGGGCCCCTGCGCAATATCTGTGGATTCACCGACGCTTTAAACGTCAACCCGACGGTCGCAATCTTTACGCCGATTCGTGATCGTCGTGGGCCAGTAGCAGGCCGACAAACAGCGCGCTCAGCAGCAAGGTCACCGAGCCCCAAAACGCCGAGTAAAACGCCAGACTGGTGTTGAGCGGAAACACGGTGGCCATCAGCGCCCAGGTGGCGGGTTGCGCCCGTTGACGTGCAGAAGCCGGTGCGTACTTCCAGGCGCGCCATGCGGTGACGGCACCCACGATCCAGAACAGCAGGCCAATCACGCCGGTCTCGGCCAACACTTCGAGCACTAGCTGATGCGCATGCAGGGCCGGACCATCGCCCCACTCCACCGTGGAACCCGGCTCGGGATCACAGGCAGCGAAGGCATGGCGGAAGCCCCGCGTTCCTACGCCATTGATCGGATGCTGTTGAATCATGCAACCGGCGGCGCTCCAGATGCGGCCGCGACCCGACAATGCATTGTCGACGCCATCGTCGTTCATGCTGGCGGCGGATAGCGTGCGATCCACCCGTTGCTGGACTTGCGGCACGGCGACGTAACCCGCTGCGAGCGACACAACGCCGACCAGGGCCATCGCCAACAGGCCGCGGTAGCCGACGACTTTCCAGCCCGACAGCGCCAGCACCAGCGCATAGGTCACCCACGCACCGCGCGAGCCCGACAGCAATACCACCAGGCCGACGGCGACGGCAGCAACCAGCCAGCCTTTGACGCCCATACGCTGCGCAGCGACCCACAACAGGAACGGTGCGAAGGTGGCCAGCACGGGGCCGAGCTTAAGGTTACACGGGCCCATAAAGCCACTGAGACGATCGAGCGCGGCGATTTCATCGGCGGTGCACATGGGATGGCCATCGATCAGGACTTTGAGCCCGTCAATGCCGGCAAAAATCGGACTGGTGCCGCTGACGGCCTGGATCAGCGCATCGAGCGCCCAGATGCCGACGATGAGGGCCAGGCCGTTGACGGTGACTCGGCGATTGCGCGCGGTGGCCACGGCCGATGCCACCAGCCACAGGAACGGCAGGTAGCGTAGCGACAGCAGCGATTTCTGCACGGCCTTCGCGCCCGTGACGGAATCGAAGGAGGAGAACAGCGCGGGCAGCCAGTAGGCCAGGAACAGAACCGTGGTCAGGGCCCACGCGGGGCCGCTGAGCAAGCGGGCACCGCCGCGGAAACGGGTCAGCAACAGATGAATCAGCGCCGCCAGTGAGCCCAGGACCAGCACGCCCTCGGCGTAGCCCGGTGCAGGAAACAGCGCCACAAAGGCCAGCACAAACGCGGGCGCCCAGCGCCAGCCGGTGCCTAGGTTTGCAGTCGAGTCCGTGATCGGTGTCGAAGTCATGGGGTGTTGTGCATCAAATCCTGATAGAGCGACAGCGAACGCTGTTGCATACGTTCCAAAGTGTACGGTACGGACTCGGGAGTTGCAGGCGGATTTTTCAGCAGCTGCAATGCTTGCGCCGCCAACGCCGTTTCGTCGAAGGCCGGTGCCGCGCCCTGCGGGTACAGCTCGCGGAGCAAGGCGCCGACGCCGCCGTGATCCCAGCCGAGCACCGGGGTGCCGGTCTGCAGCGCCTCGATCACGGTGCGGCCAAAGGCTTCGGGTTTGCGGGAGAGTTGGAGCACCAGATCGGCAGCGGCCATGGCCGAGGCGATGGCGCGATCGGGTGGGCTGATGACCACGCGATCGTGCACGCCGAGGGCGGCCGCGAGGGCGCGCAGTTCGGTGAGGTAGTCGTGGCGGTCGGGGTCGTCCGCGCCTAGGAGCCACAGCACGGCGTGCGGGTGCTCGGCACGGAGTGCGGCGAGCAGGCGAATGCCGTCGGCGTGGCCCTTGAGGCGCGTGCCGCGGCCGGGCAGCAACAGCAAGGGGCCACCGTGGCCGGCCGCTCCTAGCGCCGGCAGCTGTTGGGCCCATTGCGCCCGTTGCCTGGCCCGTGCGTCGTGATCCGTGCGCGGGAACTGCAGCGGGTCCATGCCGGGTTCGATCAGGTACAGGCGGTCGGCGGGCACTTGGGGATAATGGGCGCGCACGTAATCACGCACGGTCGTTGACACGCAGATGACGCGTTCACCCGTGGTCAGCACGCGCGAATACGCCGACGGCGAATTCAGCCCGTGCACCGTGGTGAGCCAATGCGGTCGCGACGTCGCGGGCAGACCCTGCAACGCAAACCGCGCCACCCACGCCGGCAACCGCGAACGCGCATGCACGATGTCCGGTTGCTGCGAACGGATTAGCGCCCGCAGTGCCCTCACCTGCAATAAAGTCCGCAACGATTTGCGGCCAATATCCAGCTCGAAGTGCTCGCCGCCCGCCGCCTCAATCCGCGGCACCATGCGCCCACCCGCGGACACGACCAAAGCCCGATGGCCCGCTTGGACCAGCGCTTGCGTGACCTCTAGAGTGGTTTGCTCAACCCCACCGGCTTGCAGCGCCGGCAGCAGTTGCATGACCGTCAGGCGCTTGGGAGCGACCATGGCGGCAGGCCCGACGACCTAGTCGACCAGGACGTAATGAGCGCCGCAGTACGGGCAATCGGCACTGCCCTCGGCCTCAATCGGCAGATACACGCGCGGATGCGAATTCCACAGCGCCATTTCCGCAGTGGGACAGCTCAACGGCAAATCCGCCCGGCGCACCTCGTAGTGGCGTTCGGTATTGGCTTGATGCGAAGTGGTCGAGCTGCTGGTGGTCATAAAAAAGGCCGGAAATCACTGTGGACTTCCGGCCATTTTACCCGCTTAAGACGCCAATTACCGTGGCAAATCAAACCACAGCAGCTGGACTTCGTCCTCAGCGAGCTGACGCAGGGCCAACTCACCGTCTTCATCGACCAGGCCGATGGCATCGCCGGCGTTCAACTGACGCACAGTGCCACCGAGTTCGACCTCGAGTTCACCGCCCAGAATCTGCAACCAGTAACGGCGTGTCGGATCCAACTGACGCGTCGTCGCATCGGACTTGCGCAAGCCGCGGCCAAACAGCACCGCATCCTGACGCCAGGGCAGACCGCCATCACGACCCTCGGGCGCGGCCAGCGTGACCCACTGATGGAGTCGCGAGGCGAACGCGAAATGCTCCTGCCCGTACTGCGGCGTGGCGTTGACCTGATTAGGCTGCACCCAGATCTGCAGAAAATGCACCGGATCGGTAGCGCCGCCATTCATTTCCGAATGTTCGACGCCATGCCCGGCACTCATCCACTGCACATCACCGGCGCGAATTACACCCGCATTGCCTTGGCTATCACGATGCGCCAGTTCACCACTGAGAACGACCGACACGATTTCCATGTTGGCGTGACTGTGCGGTGCAAATCCGCCACCGCCGGCGACTCGGTCCTCGTTGATCACGCGCAGCGGGCCGAAACCCATCCACTGCGGATCGTAGTAGCCGGCAAAGGAAAACGTATGCGCCGAACGCAGCCAGCCATGATCGGCCTGGCCACGCTCTGCCGCACGGCGTTCAATAATCACGGAGTGGTGCCTTCGGCGGTGATCCGCAGATCGACCTTATCCGACACGGCCGGAGCAAATGCGCCGACGCCGAAATCACTGCGCTTGATCGTGGTCACGGCATTGAAACCGATGGCCGACTTCTTCACCATCGGATGCACGCCCGTACCGTTGAGCGTCACATCGAGAACCACCGGCTTGGTGATGTTCTTGATGGTCAGGTTGCCCGTCACTTTCAGCTTGTTCTTACCGAGCGAAGTGACCTTGGTGCTCTTGAACGTCGCATTGGGGTAGGACTCTGCATCAAAGAAATCCTTGCCGCTCAGGTGCTTGTCGAGATCCGGCACGAAGGTATCCATCAGGCTCAGCGGCAGCGTCACTTCGACGCTCGAGCGTTGCGGGGCCTTGGCGTCATACACCAGCACGCCTTTATCAATACCGAAATTGGCGGAAGGACGCGAGAAACCCATATGGTTCCAGGTCACCAGCACTTGCGTGTGGGTCGGGTCCAGGTTGTAAGTGACCGGAGCGGCCACGGCGGGAACAGCGGCGGCCAACAGCAGGCCGGCGAGCATCGTTTTAATCGTACGCATGGAACAGTCTCCAAAAAAGGGAAGGACTTACAGAATTTGTGCAGCTTCGTCGAACGGCAGGCGCGGCGAGCGCGGGAACAGAGCGGCCGGGTCGCCTTCGCCCAAGTTGATCAGGAAATTCGACTTGATGGCAGTGCCGGCGAAGAATTCGCCATCAACACCGGCGTTATCGAAACCGGACATCGGGCCGGTATCCAGACCCAGAGCGCGGGCGGCCATGATCAGGTAGGCGCCTTGCAGCGAACCGTTACGGAATGCGCTGGTTTCGATCAGGGACTGGTTGCCTTCGAACCACGGACGCGCATCGACGTGCGGGAACAGGTACGGCAGTTTTTCGTAGAAGGCTTCGTCGTGGGCGACGATGACGGTCACCGGAGCGGCCATGGTCTTTTCGAGGTTGCCAGCATCCATGAACGGTTCCAGGCGCTTTTTCGCCTCGGCCGAACGGATGAAGACAAAGCGGGCCGGCGTGGCGTTGACCGCGGTCGGACCGAACTTGGTCAGATCATAGAGTTTGTGCAGGGTTTCATCGCTGATTTCGCCACCGAGCACATTGTGGGTGCGGGCGTGGGTGAACAGCTGTTCGATTGCAGAAGCTTGAAGCGCGTCAGCCATGACGGATTTTCCTTAGTGAAATGAGATTGGATGCGGCCATTGTATGATTCTCAAAATAGCTAGCAAACACGACCGCTGGAACACAGTCATCCCAAAAATGCAACAATCAGATCCCCTAGCCCCCAGCACCGACGCCCGCGCAACGTGGGTTCTCAGCGATGGCCGGGCCGGGAACCACCGCCAGGCCCAAGCCCTGGCGACCACCCTGGCGCGCGCTTATACCGATCGCCTGATCCATCCTACCGTGCCTTGGCGCTGGGCCGCGCCCCGTGTGTTGCCGTTTAGCACGAAGGCCTTTGCCGGCCCGGTGCGTCACGTGCTCGAGGGCCGGGAGCCGGCCCCGCAACTGGTGATCGGCTGCGGCCGCCAAGCGGCGCTGGCCACCCGCCTGCTGCGGCGACGCGGTTCGCACGTGATCCAGATCCTGGATCCGCGCGTGAACCTGTCGGCCTGGGACGCCGTGATCCTGCCGCACCACGATCGCCGCGAGGGCCCCAACGTCGTGCGCATCCACGGCGCCCTGCACAGCATGAGCCCGGCGGCACTGGACGCGGCCCGCTCGACGTTCTCCACGACGCTGGGCAGCCTCAGCGCGCCGCGCATCGCCGTTCTGCTCGGTGGCGACACGCACAAGCGCCCGTTCGATGCCGAGCAGGCGTTGCAGGCCGTGCAAGCGCTGGCCCCGTTCGGCTCGCTAATGGTCTCGACCTCGCGTCGCACGCCTGCAGCCGTCGCCGCCCAACTGCGGACCCTGCCCGTCCTGCGCGATCACCTACTGTGGACCGGCGAGTCCGATGCCCAGCACGCTGTGGCGCACTTCACCAATCCCTATGCAGGCTATTTAGCCTGGGCCGATGCGATTGTCTGCAGCGCCGACTCGGTCTCCATGCTCAGCGAGGCCGCAGCGACCACCGCACCGCTCTATTTGCTCGGCACGCCGGGCGATGATGCGCCTTCGCGGTTCGCCGAGGAGCTCGTGGCCCGCGGTCGGGCGCAGTGGTGGTCCGCCGAATCACCGGCCATTGCCATGACGCCGGTGGCGCCGTTTAACGGCCTGCAGACGCTACTGAAGGATCTGCGGCAAACGCCGGCGTTCGCGCGCTAATCACCGCGGCGCTCGCTTCAATCGCCGGCGTCCGTGGCACCAGGCGCGGCCGCCGATCCAGACCGCACCGCAAGCCCTGATCGAGCAAGGCCAGATAGGCCGAGCGCAACGCGTCCGTATCGCCATCGAGACGCTGCAGCAATTCCAGGTTGCCGGTGTCCTCCAGCCATTGCGGCGACTTCGCTGCGTGTTCCAACACCTGCTGCTGCAGATGGAACTCGAGATCCACCAGCGCGCCACGTCCCTGCTTGAGATCGAGCAAGCTCGCACTGCTGCGATCCAGCTCCTTGCGCATGCGCGCCCGCATCTGTGCGATCTCGTCGTGCAAACCCTGCACGTCGCGCGGACGACTTAGAATCTCGGCCCTTAGCTGCGTAAAACGCTCACACAACTGCGCATCACCGGCAATCGGTCGCGACCGCACCAGCGCCTGATGCTCCCAGGTCCATGCGCGTTCGCGCTGATATTGCGCATACGCACTGAAACTCGAGACCAGCAAGCCTTTGGCACCATCGGGTCGCAGCCGCATATCCACTTCGAAGAGATGACCGGCCGCCGTCTGCACTGCCAGATAGGCCACCAGCTTCTGTGCCAACCGTGCGAAGTAGCGCGCGGCATCCAAGGGTCGCGGGCCGGTAGAGACCGCGTCGGCGGGCGCATCGTACAGAAACACCAGATCGAGATCGGAACCGAAGTTCAACTCGCGCGCACCCAAACTGCCGTAACCGATGGCCGCAAACTCGGCGCCGGGCAAGGCACCGTGTGCATCCTGCATTTCAGTGCGCACCCAACGAAACACGGCCACCAGACACAGCTGCGCCAGATCGGCGAGTTGGCGGGCGGCGGTATGCGCATCAATGCGGCCATCGCGAAACGCCAATGCAGCGCGGAAACTGGCGGTCTGCCGAATCTCATTGAGCTGTCGCAACGGCAGATCGGGATCGCCATCAAAGACAATCTCATCAATCGCCAATTCCACCGCCTGCAATTGCATGCCCGAGCCGGCAGCACGCGTGTCGAGCAGCTCATCGAGCAACAACGGATGCAGACTCACACGCTCGGCCATCAGTGCGGACTCACCCACCACCTGGACCAGGCGTTTCAGCGCAGCGGGCTGCTCGTCGAGCAAGGCGATATAGGCACTGCGGCGCAAAATCGCCTGCAGCAGACTGATCAGACGCTTGAGCGTCACTAAGGGCGCGTCGGCGCGACCGGCATCCTCGACCATGACTTGCATGACACGATCAAAGCGCGCACGCGCCGTCGGTGAAAGTTGGCGTACGCCGGGGCCACGCAGCAGATCCCGTAATGCCGTGTCGGCAGCGAGCGCATCGGCATAGCCCAAAGATTGCAGCACCGCGCCATCGCCATGATCGGGCAAGGCGCGCCAGTAATCCTGCAAGCTACCGGCAACGGCTTGCGCCTTGCGCGGCGCCAGTAATGCATTGAATTCCTGCTGGACCGCCGTGCGCACGACATCCAGGTCCGCCTGCAAGGCAGCCCAATTGGCGTAGCCCAATCCGATTGCCACGCGCTCACGGTCCGAGGCGGCAGCGGGCACATCGTGCGTCTGCTCGTCGCGCAGCATCTGGATGCGGTTCTCGAGCACGCGCAGGAACCGATACAACTCGCGCAGCTGATCGGCGTTCTCTGCCGTCAGCTCACCTGCTGCGACTAGGGCGTCTAAAGCCTTTAGCAGCGAAGGCGTGCGCAGACTCGCGTCGCGTCCGCCACGAATCAGCTGCAAGGCCTGCACCAGAAACTCGATCTCACGAATTCCACCGGGGCCGCGTTTGATATCACTCTGCCGATCGTTGCGGGCGACCTCGGCCTGGATGCTGGCCTTCATTTCGCGAACGCCATCGAGCGCGGTGAAATCCAGATACCGGCGATAGACAAACGGCCGCAGGGTATTTAAAAAGCGCGCGCCCGCGGCGACATCACCGGCTACCACGCGCGCCTTTTGCCACGCATAGCGCTCCCAGTCGCGGCCTTCGCTCTGAAAATACAGTTCCATTGCTGCAAACGACCACACCAGACGACCGCTATTGCCGTACGGCCGCAAACGCATATCCACGCGATGACAGAAGCCATCGACCGTGACCTCATCGAGCAACTTGATCCACTGCTGACACAAACGCGTGAAGTAGGTCTCGGCAGCCAAGGGGCGCGGGCCATCGGACTCGCCATGCTCCTCGAAGCCAATGACCAAGTCCACATCGGACGAGAAATTCAGTTCACCGCCACCGAGTTTGCCCAAGCCAAAGATGACCGGCTCGATGCGATGGCCTTGCGCATCGCGCACCACACCGTGACGCAGCTCAAAATCAGCCTGTATCGCAGCCAATCCGGCTTGCATGCAGACATCGGCCAAGTTGGAGATGCGCTGCATCGTTTCGGGCAAGGTATCCATGCCCAAGACATCGCGCCAGATGATCCGTGCCGATTGCTGCTTGCGATGTTGCCGCAGCAAGCGGGGCCATGCCTTGCTGTCGTCCGCCGGTAAAGGTGGCACCGGCCAGTCACTGCCGTCGTCCGCGCGCAGACGTTCGATGAACTCCGGATCGCGATCCATTACCGAGTCGAACAGATCGCTCGCAGCCCGTACGCGTTGTACGTTCGTTTCGAAATCAGTGACAGGGTCGGCAGCAGAACTCATGAGCCCATGCTAAGCGCTCAGGCGCACTTTGGGCAGCTTTGATGCCTGTTCTCCTCCACGCACGAGGGACAGACCAGGCGCAGCGACCGACACGACACGTTGCCGCAATCCACGTAATCATTGGTGGGCTCGCCGCACTCGGAACATTCGCCGATCGTCACCGCCTCATCGGAAAATTCCAGATGCATACGCTTATCAAAGACGTACAGCGAGCCCTCCCACAGACCTTTGTCGCCAAAGGTCTCGCCGTAGCGAACAATGCCGCCATCCAACTGATACACCTCGTTGAAGCCGCGACGGCGCATCATGCCCGACAGCACTTCGCAGCGAATCCCACCCGTGCAATACGTGACGATGGGTTTGTCCTTGAGGTGATCGTACTTGCCAGAATCGAGTTCGCGACGGAAATCATGCGTGGTCTCGACATCGGGCACGATAGCGCCTTTCATGCGGCCGATCGCGGCCTCCATGGCATTGCGGCCATCGAAGAACACCACATCCTCGCCGGCCTCTTTCTTGGATTCAATCAGTTCGTGCAACTCGCGCGGTGCCAGATGCACGCCGCCGCCAATCACGCCGGACTCATCCACCTCGAGTTCATCGGGCGCGCCGAACGAGACGATCTCGTTGCGCACTTTGATGGAGAGTCGCGGAAAGTCCTCGGCGCCACCTTGCGACCATTTGAACTCCATTGGCTTGAACGGCGCATACTCGCGCATTGCACGGACATACTTTTTTGCCGCCTGCATGGAGCCGCCGACGGTGCCGTTGATACCCTGCGCCGAAATCAGAATGCGGCCGCGTAGCCCCAGCGATTCACACAAGGCCTTTTGCCACAGGCGGACGGCCTCGGGATCGGCAATGGGAGTGAAAAGGTAATAGAGCAAAATGCGATTGGTTTCCATTCGTAAATTGTAAAACGTTTGGACCAAATGCGAAGAACCGATGATGCCGGTGTTATCATTTCATTAGAGACGCAGACGCCAAATCATGCCTGCGCCGGAGTCCGATGGATATGAGATTCAACGTTCCGAACCTGCCAATTGAGAACCGGCTGCTACGCCATTTGGTTTGGATTGGCATCATCAAGATCATCCTGCTGTTTTTTATCTGGTTCGCTTTTTTCCGTGGCCATAAGGTTCACGTTGATCCGCAAAGCGCAGCTCAGCAAATTCTCCAACCTACATCCAATACCAACCTTGAGGACAAGCAACCATGATCTCTGAAGAGCTGGTGATGCTATCGAGGGTGCAGTTCGCTGTCACCATCATGTATCACTTTATTTTCGTTCCGCTGACGCTGGGCCTGTGCTGGCTAATGGTCATCATGGAATCGGTGTACGTCATGACCGGTCGCGTCATCTGGAAAGACATGACGCGTTTCTGGGGCAAGCTGTTCGGCATTAACTTTGCACTTGGCGTTACCACCGGTATCACCATGGAGTTCCAGTTCGGAACCAACTGGGCCTATTACTCGCACTACGTCGGCGATATCTTCGGCGCGCCACTGGCGCTCGAGGGTCTGATGGCCTTCTTCCTTGAATCGACCTTTGTCGGTCTGTTCTTCTTTGGCTGGGATCGGCTGAGCAAAGTGCAGCATCTCATGGCCACCACCCTGCTGGCCTTAGGCACCAATCTGTCGGCGCTATGGATTCTGATCGCCAACGGCTGGATGCAGAACCCCGTCGGCTCCGAGTTCAACTGGCAAACCATGCGCATGGAAATGACCAGCTTTGCCGAGATCATTTTCAACCCGATTGCGCAGGCCAAGTTTGTACACATGGTCTCGGCCGGCTACGTGACTGGTGCCATGTTCGTGCTGTCTATCTCGGCACTGTACTTGCTGCGCAAGAAGAACGTCGAGTTCGCACGCCGTTCGTTCCAGGTCGCGGCTGCATTCGGTCTGGCCTCGATTCTGTGTGTGCTGGTCCTGGGCGATGAGTCCGGCTACACCACCGGCGAGGCACAGCAAACCAAGCTCGCCGCAATGGAAGGCATGTGGGAAACCAAACCCGCTCCGGCCGGCCTGACGCTAATTGCCGACATCAACGAAAAAGAAAAGAAGAACAACTGGGAAATCGAAGTGCCCTACGTTCTTGGCCTGATCGGTACGCGCTCGCTCGATGAAACCATTCCGGGCCTGCACGAGATCGAAGCCAAGAACCGCGAACGCATCAAGAACGGGATCCCTGCGGTCGTCGCTCTGGAAACACTGCGTAACGGCAACCCCAACGATGCCGCGGCCCGCGCCACGCTCGAGTCCAAGATTGACGATCTGGGCTTTGGTCTGCTGCTCAAGCGTCACACCAACGATGTGGCCAACGCCACGCCGGAAATGATCGAAAAGGCCGTAGACGACTCGATCCCCAAGGTGACGCCGCTGTTCTGGTCGTTCCGCATCATGGTCGGCCTGGGCATTCTGATGCTGGCGCTGTTTGTGACTGCGTTCTACCACACGCTGCGCGGCACGTTTGAAAATCGTCCGTGGCTGCTGCGCTGGGCCCTGTACAGCCTGCCATTCCCGTGGATTGCCATCCACGTCGGCTGGTTCCTGGCCGAATACGGTCGCCAACCGTGGACCATCTACGGCATCCTGCCGACCCACCTCTCGGCTTCGAACATTGCGGTCAGCAATGTCTGGGGTTCACTGGCGGGCTTCGTGATCTTTTACACCTTCCTGCTGATCGTTGAAATGTACCTGATGCTCAAGTACATCAAGCAAGGCCCCGGCGCCCTGGGCACCGGCCGCTACGCGCAAGACGATGCTGCCGGCAAGGCCGCTTACTAAGGAGCACGCAATGGATTACGCAACTCTCAAGTTTCTCTGGTGGGTGCTGGTCGGCGTGCTGCTGATCGGTTTCGCCATCATGGACGGTCATGACATGGGCGTTGGCACCCTGCTGCCGTTTGTCGGCAAGAACGACAACGAACGCCGCATTGCCATCAACTCCGTCGCCCCGCACTGGGACGGCAACCAAGTCTGGTTTATCACCGGTGGTGGTGCGCTGTTTGCCGCGTGGCCACTGATCTACGCAGCTGCATTCTCCGGTTTCTACTGGGCCATGCTGCTGGTGCTGTTTGCGCTGTTCTTCCGACCCGTCGGGTTTGAATACCGCAGCAAGGTCAAGGATCCGCGCTGGCGCAGCTTCTGGGACTGGGCTCTGTTTGTGGGTGGTTTCGTGCCGCCGGTGATCTTCGGCGTGGCCTTCGGCAACCTGCTGCAAGGCGTGGCGTTCGAGTTCGACCGCGACATGATCCTGCACTTCCAGGACAGCTTCTTCCACCTGCTCAATCCGTTCGGACTGCTATGCGGACTGGTGGCCAGTGCCATGATCACGATGCAAGGCGGCACCTACCTGTCGCATCGCTCCGTGGGCGATGTGCAAGCCCGCGCCACCCGCTATGCCCGCCTCGCCGCACTGGTCTTTGTAGTGCTGTTCGTGGCCGCCGGCTTCTGGCTAAAGTTCGGTGGTGTCCAAGGATTTGTCATTACCGCCGGTTCCGATCCGAACGGCGTGGCCAACCCGCTGCTGAAAACGGTAGCCCGCTCGGCTGATGCCTGGTGGCTTAACTACCGCAACATGCCGTGGCTGTGGATCTTCCCGGTGCTCGCCGTTGGCGGTGCATTGGCGGCTGCCTGGCTGGTCGGAAAGGGCAAGACGCTGTCCTCGTTTGTGGCTTCATCGCTGTCGATCGTGGGCACCATCGTGACCCCGTCCGCTGCCATGTTCCCCTTCATGATGCCTTCGTACAATCACCCCGCATCGAGCCTGACGGTATGGGATGCCAGCAGCTCGCATCTGACACTGGGCATCATGCTGGCCGGCGTGGTTCTGTTCGTGCCAATCGTGCTGGTCTACACCTCGTGGGCGTATCGCATGATGCGCGGCAAGATCACCGAGGCGCAAATCGAGGCCAAGGACAAGTACCTGTACTAAGGATCCGATCCGCAATTACGGATCAGCCATTGTTATTGAGGATTTAAATATGTGGTATTTCGCATGGGTTTTAGGTTTGGGTTTCGCCGTGTTGCTGGGCATTCTCAACGCCATCTGGATGGAAAGCCGTCAGTTCCGCGACAACCCCGATGTTGAGTAAGTCCAATGTCGGAGCTTAAGCAAGACGCACCCGCTCCGGCGGATCGAGCTCCTTATCAGCCGGCAGGGCTTCATTGGCCCTGCCTGCTGCTCGGCTTGACCTGCATGGTGCTGGGCTCGTTCGTACCGACGGTCTTTGCAGACGCCAAGGGCGAGGCCGATCACGGCATCGCCACCTTGGTGTTCTGGTCCATGTCGGCGGGTTTTATTCGCGGCCTGGGTTTTATTCCGCGCAATCGGTTCTTCCGCTATATTTTCGGAGGCTGGGCAGCTCTGCTTACCTTTGCAGGTGCCGCCCTGCTCTGGGCTCGCAGCCACGGCATGTTCTAACGCGTAACCGGACCGGCGCACCGCGCCGGTTTCACGCGAATTTACCGACTCGCGTTTAAGGTAAAGGAACCCCTATCTCAACAGGAGTTCCGGACATGAGAGCACTTTTTGCCGCCGCCATTGCGCTCACCGCAGTCAGCGGTTGCGCCACAACCGACATGATCTCGTCTGAGCGTGTGGTCGTCCCAATGAATATGGTCGCGGCCGATGGCACCTCGCATTCAGCCGGCATGGTCACACTCAACGACAGCATTGCAGGCCTGGTCCTGCTGCCGGCCCTGGTCCATATTCCGGAAGGCAGCCATGGCTTCCACGTCCATGCCAACGGCAGTTGCGCACCCGGACCCGATGCACAAGGCAAGACTATTGCAGCCGGTGCGGCCGGCGGACACTTCGACCCGCAAAATACCGGTATGCACGGACCGCCGCAGGGCCCCGGTCATATGGGTGATTTGCCGCCAATTACTGCCGATAGCGTCGGCAATGTCGCCGAAGCGGTCGTGGCGCCGCGTCTGAAACTCGCCGATGTGCGTGGTAAGGCGCTAATGGTGCACGTCGGTGGTGACAATCATTCGGATCATCCCGCGCCGCTGGGCGGTGGTGGTGGTCGCATGGCGTGCGGTGTCATCCCGTAATGACCCCATTGCAAAGACCCCTCGTAGTCAGTGCCATCGTGACGATGGCATTGACGGGTTGCGCGCACATGCAGGGCCGCTCCACGCAAGATCAGTTCATGACCGCGATTGCACAACATTGCGGCAAGGCGTACGCCGGTCGCATTGTGGCGGACACGCCCAAAGCAACCACGCCGGATCCGTTTGAGGGCAAGGCGCTCATCATGCATGTGCGCGGTTGCGCCAACCCCACACAACGCCTGGACATTCCGTTCCACGTGGGCGATGACCACTCCCGCACCTGGGTTGTCACGCGTACCTCCAGCGGACTGCGGCTCAAGCACGATCATCGGCATCAGGACGGAAGTGCCGATGTCGTGACGATGTACGGCGGTGACACGAGCACTGAAGGCACAGCGCAGCGGCAGGAATTCCCGGTCGATTCCGAGTCCATCGCCAGTTTTAAGCAGAACGGTCTGACCGGATCGGTCAACAACACCTGGGCCATGGAGATCCATGACAACACGTTCGTCTACGAACTGGCCCGTCCAAATGGTCGCCTATTTCGCGTGGCGTTTGACCTGACCCAACCGCTGGCTGAACTGCCGCCGGCGCCGTGGGGTCACTGATCACACAATGGCGACCGTTATGAGCAGTGATCGTTAAACCCCAATGCCCATGACATAGAATCAGACCATGCGCATATTTCTGCAAATTAGCTTCGCCATCGCCATCGCGGTGAACTTGACTGGCTGTCTCACTTCGGTCGTTACCTTGCCGGTCAAGGTCGCCTATGGCACCGGCAAGCTGGCCGTCAAGGGCACCGCCGCGGCCGTGCGCGCTGTGATCCCGAACGATGAGTACGAGGATTGCCTCAAGGCGCAAAAGAAGAACCCCGTTATCCAATGCAAGGAACCGGATGAAGATTAATTTCATTGCGCCGCTGGTTTTGACACTGGGCCTGATCGGCTGCTCGTCGGAATCCTCGGCGCCTGCAAAGGCGAATGAATCCGCGCAGACCACACCTGCGGCTGCGCCGGTGGATGAGACGGCGGCGGACAAATCGGCTGACAAACAAGACAACGCCACGTCCACGGACTCGAAATCGATCCCTGCGGCATTTCAGGGCACCTGGGCATCAACGCCCAAGGACTGCGCGCCGGGCATGGAGTCGCGCCTGGCCATCACTGCCAATGAACTGCAGTTTCTCGAGTCGCATGCCGACATCACTAGCGTCAAGGTGATCTCGCCAACCCATATCCAAACCTTTGGCAAGTTCGAAGGCGAAGGCGAACAATGGGAAGGCAAACCCGAATTCCAACTGGTCGCCGGCAACAAATTGAGCATGACGGTGGACGGCGCATCCACTGGCGAACCCCGCATCAAGTGCCCCTAAGTCACACGCCAAGTTTGCACCCGCGTGCGTGTGTAAAATACACCCTTAAATAAGGGCTGCGGGAGGCTTAAGTGACATTGGATGCCGACACAAATTCCGCATGGCCTGCGAACCGTAGCCTGCGCTCCACCATCGTGGCGCAATTTGCCAGCGATCGTGCCGACCTGCTCGACAGCGGCGCCATCGAGCTGATCCAGCGCTCCCGCACCAAGACCCGCAAGAACCCCGCCAAGTGGGAGCAGATGATCGAAAAGAACATGGTGGCGCTCAAGGAGCAACTGGCGACCCTGTCGCCGCAGGCCGAGTACGAGCAAGGGACCACCTGAACCCGGAGACAGCTGTCATATAATCGTCACATTCCAGCACAGCGGGCGCGCCCGTGTTTTCGTTGCAGACGATTTTCGGTTCCGGCAAACAGTTCTTTGACTTGTTAGATGAAGCGGCCGATGCAGCGCACGAAAGCACCAAGGCCCTAGTTGCCCTGCTGAAAGAGCCGACTGCCGTGCCCTCGCTGGATGCCTTCTAGCTGGCACGCCAACGCGAGCGCACCGCGTCCGACAAAATCAATCACGCTCTGGTCGACAGCTTCATTACTCCGATCGAGCGTGAAGACATTGAATCCCTCGGCTCGGCGCTGTACAAGATCCCGCAACAAGTGGAACGCTTTGCCGATCGCTACGACCTGGCCCGCCATCACCTGGCCGATATCGACTTTGCGCCGCGCGGTGTCATGCTCGAACAGGCCGCCGGTGTCGTGGTGGAAATGGTGAAAGAGCTGCGTTCGATGCGCATCGAGGAGATGAGCAAGTTGAACGAGCGCCTGCGCGTGCTCGAGGCCGAGGCCGACCGCCTGCTGCTGGAGATGCATCGCGAACTCTATACCG
The DNA here is from genome assembly GCF_036541335.1 of Aquilutibacter rugosus. NCBI lineage: Bacteria > Pseudomonadati > Pseudomonadota > Gammaproteobacteria > Lysobacterales > Lysobacteraceae > Aquilutibacter > Aquilutibacter rugosus. The sequence continues at coordinate 383,490 of NZ_JAZHBO010000001.1, forward strand.
GCAAGCTCGACGCCGCCGACATGTTCCTGCTCAAAGAGTTCTTTGAGATTCTCGAGAAAGCCATCGACCGCTGCCGCGAGGCCGGTGTTGTCGCGTATCAGATTGTCCTGAAGAACTCCTGAGGTCACATCCATGTTGACCATCTTGCTGCTGGTGATCTTCGCCGCACTGGTGTTCGAGTTCATCAACGGGTTTCACGATACCGCCAACTCGATTGCAACGGTCGTCGCCACCAAGGTCCTGAGCCCGGGCAAGGCCGTGATGCTGGCCGCCTCGATGAACCTGGTCGGCGCGTTCTTCGGCACCGCAGTGGCCAAGACCATCTTGTCGGGCCTGATTGACACCGAAGTGGTGCAAGTCACCTCGCAAATCATCCTGTGCGCACTGATGGGCGGCATCACCTGGAACCTGATCACCTGGTGGTTGGGCCTGCCGTCCTCGTCCTCGCATGCACTGATCGGCGGCCTGTGCGGCGCCGCACTGTCGGCCTCTAACTTCAATTGGCATTCGCTGATCTGGGCCCAAAAAAGTGCCGAAGGCTGGACCCACAACAAAGGCATCCTGTGGAAGGTTGTGATGCCGATGGTCTCCTCGCCCATAGCCGGCTTTCTGCTCGGCGTACTGATCCTGGCGGTGCTGTACGCACTCATTGCCGGCCTCGCCAAACTCGGCGGCCCCCTCGGCCGTCTGGCCCGCCCGCGCTGGGTCAATGGCTTTTTTGGCAAGGCGCAATTGGCATCGGCCGCCTACATGGGCCTTGCACACGGCAGCAACGACACGCAAAAGACCATGGGCATCATTGCGCTGGCCCTGTTCGGCGCCCAGTCGGCCGGCACCTTGAACGACCTGCCCGCATGGCTCGCGTTCCTGCACCCCAGCAGCACCAGCGGCGAACACATTGACTCATGGATCATCGGCACCTGTGCCCTGGTGATGGCTGCAGGCACGGCCACTGGCGGCTGGCGCATCATCAAGACGCTGGGCCACAAGATGGTCAAGCTGCAACCCATCGACGGCTTTGCTGCCGAGACCGCATCCGCCACCATCCTGGTCACCGCTGCCCATTTCGGCATGCCGGTCTCGACCACGCACAGCATCTCCACCGCCATCATGGGCGTGGGCTTTGGCAAAAACCCGCGTGCGCTCAAGATCACGGTGATCGAGCGCATCATCTGGGCCTGGATCCTCACGATCCCCGCCGCCGCAACCGTCGCCTACCTGCTTTACAAGATCGTGCACGCCTTGGGTTGGGCGTAAGTGGCTGGTTCAACACCAGCGCTTAGCGATCGCGAGCGATGGGATAACTCAGCTCGCAGAACGGTAAATTCGCCTCGACTCAGCGGTTGTCGATGAGGGTCGTGTTTTTGACACGCCCGGATTCGATATCGAGGCGGAGCTCCTGCTCGTACGTGCTCTCGAAACCCATGTGAACGTAGTTAAGCATTTCGCCACGTGGAACGACTAGCGTGCCGCTGTACCAATCGGCGTGAATCGCCTCGCCGTCGCGGATACCGAGCGTGCCCTCAATACTGACCAAATACAGCTGACCGTCACGGATCTCCCAGGTACCAATGTAGCCGCGCCAACAGGCAGTGGTACCCGAGATCCAGCTAACGTCTGCGGGGTCGCGGCGGTAAAGACGCGGATGCTGCAGCGGAAGCGGCGGACACGTCATCAGGGACGTCAATTCGCCATTGAGTATCAGGCGTTCGTGAACTTGCGCGGTCATGAGGCTGGCCCTAGGCGAACTATTTAAACTTGTACCGCAACCAACGATGACTCTCTATGATAATGGCTACTAAACGAACTTAATTCCCGCAAGGTAGCAGGTGCTTTAAGAGAGAGCTATGACGCGACCGGAACCATATTGGAAAGTACTGAGAAGCATCGGTAGGTAGCAACGATGAATAGCACGATTGACACGCAGTCAACCAAAAAGTCAATCCAGTATTTATTCGACAAGCTATCGGCACACCGATAGATGCGAGTCGATCGAAACGATGGCGTTATGTCCCCATAATACGCTGCCCACATGACAGACTTATTCACTGCCGAGAGCGCCACCTGCAGAAACACACCTAATAAGAATAGCGCAGCAACGAGCTTAAGGCTCCCTGCCCTTGCTAATGCCTGCCAAATGACGCTCTGACTTAGAAACAATACGAGTGCGCCTATTCCATATGCGACTAGCCAACTCCTAAGAACGGACGCATGTAGTGCATATGCAGAATAGCGATCCGAAACGACTATTTCTGCTCCACTCTTGAGTTGATCCACCTGGTTTGATTTCATGCGGTGTACCCCTGCGATGACAGTTCTATATCGATCGCCCCACTTAGAGAATTCTTCAGCATGCCTACACTGCTGAAATGTTACGCTATTCGGTGGTAGACGACGGATATAGGTATTGTTGAAACCCTACAAATGCATCCCGGATCTGATCCGGCGTGCCGAGCTCGGCGAATGCGTCGTTGATCGCGTAGTATTTGAGTTGCAACAAGGGCGCCAACTTGTCCAGCGACAATTCATCAACACCTTCGGACACATAGTGGTCCAATACGAAGTCGAGGAATGCAGCGCGGCGGTCGCTGACATATTCCTGGCTGATTGAAGACTTGGCGAACTCGGCGCGCTTTGCGCGCGTGATCGGTGCGCGGGCATATGCAACGTAAGCGAGAACATCAAAGACATCGGAGTCTTCGGCTTCAATGGCTTGTTGCATCGCGGTCAATGCATCGCGGGAGAAGCCCTTGTCGGATAACCCACTTAGAAGCGACCCACGAGTTTCGGGGTCGGCCCAGATGCGGCGTAGCTCGTCTTCGTCTTTGAAGAAGTCAGGTAGAACACCGAACATCGACTCGAGGAACTGTCCAGCGGACATCGGGCGGCCATCGGCGCTCCAAAAAGTCGTGACCATCATGCTCTGGATCTTGCGTTCCTTGCCATCGGCCAAACGCACGCTGGCGCGGGTTGGACGTAGCGCGGGATCAGGGCGTGGTTGTGAATCACCGTCTGCCTGATCCACTGTATCTCTTGCACCGCGCGGCTCTATAGGTTCGGACGACAGCGGGTCACCGTCCCATTCCGGATCGCTAAAATGCTCATGAGCACGCACAAAGTCATATATGGTGAAGTAATCCTTACCTTCGTAAAGGCGCGTACCACGACCGACAATTTGCTTGAACTCAATCATCGAGTTCACAGGACGCATCAGGACGATATTGCGTACATTTCTCGCATCGACACCGGTCGATAGTTTCTGGGACGTCGTCAAAATCGCCGGTATCGTTTTTTCGTTGTCCTGAAAGTCATGTAGATACTCTTCGCCACGCGCCCCATCATCGGCAGTCACACGAACACAGTAGAGCGGGTCGGAGACCTTTTTATTCTGGTTGATCAGATCACGAACTAGTCCGGCGTGTTCTTGCGTGGCACAAAAGACCAACGTTTTTTCGTACGGACCAACTAACTCCATCCATGTACGAACTCGATATTCTTCACGCTCACGAATCTCGATGGATCGATTGAAATCTGCCTCTGTATATAACTTACCTGCGATGATTTCGCCCTCGACCAGTGCATCGTCGGGAGTATAGACATAGTCGTCCAAGGTAGTTGCAATTTGCTTAACGCGAAACGGCGTCAGAAAGCCATCATTAATTCCTTCGCGTAAGGAATACGAATAAACTGGTTCGCCGAAGTATGTGAATGTATTGGCATTCTGCCGGCGCAACGGCGTCGCAGTAAGGCCGAGTTGAACGGCTGGCTCAAAGTACGTTAGGATCTCGTGCCACGAGCTTTCATCTTTCGCACCACCTCGATGACACTCATCTACGATGATGAAATCGAAGAAGTCCGGCGGATAGTCACCGAAATACGGCGTTTCACCAGGACCGCTCATGAACGTCTGGAAGATCGTGAAGAACACGCTCCCGTTCGTCGGGACACGACCGTTCTGACGGATTTGATCCGGTGCGATTCGCACCAAGGCATCATCATCAAACGCGGAGAATGAGTTATAGGCTTGGTCTGCGAGAATGTTTCGATCGGCCAAAAATAGAATCCGTGGCCGACGCGTCGGCTCGCCATCACTCTGCCAGTCGGTTAAATTCCACTTCGCGTGAAACAGTTTCCAGGCCAGCTGAAACGCAATAAACGTCTTGCCAGTACCCGTCGCGAGCGTCAGAAGGAGGCGTGATCTTCCCGATGCTATGGCATCGAGCACACGCTTGACTGCTACATCTTGGTAGTATCTTCCCTGCCATGTACCACCCTTATCCTCGAACGGAATTGCCGCAAAGCGATCGCGCCAACGATTGGCCTTAGCAAACGTGCGGCCCCACAACTCGTCCGGCGATGGAAAATCGGAAACATCACCCTCCTGCCCCGTCTCCATATCGATGCCGTAGATTGCATTGCCATTAGCAGAGTACGTAAATCGAATATCCAACATGCCTGCATAGGACTTCGCCTGCATGACACCGTCGTTTACCGGCAGGTCGCGCGCCTTTGCCTCGATGACCGCCAGCTTGATGTTGCGATACACGAGAACGTAATCTGCAATTTCTGCCCTCGCCCGCCGGCCAGCGCCATGGATGCGCCCAGGACTAATCTGAAACTCCCGGCGAATCACACTACCGTCAACGACGCCCCAACCGGCCCGCTTCAATGCAGGATCGATCAGTTCGGCGCGAGTCTCTGATTCGTTCATTATTCCCCTTACAGCTCCTTATCTTAGCGTGTTCACATTTCTCTGAAGCAGCCGGATAGGTTCCTCCTAGCATCAAGAACGAATCAAGAAATTACCCACCCCAAAGAATTCAGCAACTTATTGATTTTACTACTTTTTTCTATAACCTGAACGATTTCTAGGCGCCATAGTCAAAACCCAATCAAGAACTTTTATGCCCAGATTGGCACGTAGCCGGCTCGTAGGTGTTCAGGATCAGCGTGGCGGATCAGGCCGGCGTCCAGTGTTTTGTTAATAACAGCTGTGGCCATTGCCGCGTTCTTGGGATCGATACCGAAACGGGCACACAACGACGCGTTTTTCATCCTATCGCCACGTAGCGCCTTCAGGACGGCATGGAAGTAGCAAGCACGGACGCGCTCATCCGGGCTCATTTCTGCAAATTTACGAGGCCCATACAAGATAACCTGCATCGAGGACTCCTCAGCTCGCAACCAGGGCGCAGGCAACTGGAATACCTCCACTAGCTGGATGACCTTGTCCAATCCGCTACCTTGCTCCTCGCAGATGTTCATGCGACGCATCAACGAAGCCAACGCCTCGTTGCGCGACCGCGGCGGAAGATCAACCATTCGCTCTGGCTTGATCAACGGCTGCCCCGGATTGCCGATCTCGAGCCGCTGATCGAACAACTCGATTTGTGGACCAGCACCCGCTATTGTCATGTCCTGATGTATCAGTGCATTGGCTACCAGCTCGCGAATCGCCAGCTCAGGGAAAAGCGGATGCGACTCGCGCAACGCCGAACCGATGTGTTCGTTTCGTGGCAAGAGTCCGTTAATGGATTCGATCAAGGTCTCGAATCCAACGGCATACCCCTTCTTCATATCGAGTCGGTGCGTTACTGGCTGTGCGCGCGTACTTCCTGCATACGCCACAAAACGTACGGCCTTGCGAGCGATGTGTATCGGGAATTCATCCAAGTTGTTGGCGAGCAGGATCGCGCCAAGATTCGTGATGCTCCAGCGTCCCCCAACGTCGGAGACAATTGCGCGCTCGGCGGCCAGCTTGTCGAAAATACCGGCGCGATTGTCCGGCAAAGGCTGATCGGTCAAACGGAAGTATTGACTGTAGTCCAGCCGCCTAAGCACGTCGTCACCAGTGACGTAGCGCATCGCAGTATCCTGCTCCCAACGATAGGGGCGCATGCGCTCGATAAGTTTTTGATGTCGCTCCGGGTAATCTGCCAACTTGGGGGTTGCACTGCCTATACGGATATACGCGATGTTGTTGAATGAGACTGGCGACCCCGTGGCAGCTGGAACTTCCAGAAGAACTACCCGCCCATTGGGGTGCGCCACACTCCGAAACTCGAAAGCAAGGCTAGGCTGCAGGCAATTGGCGAGCCACAACGACAGTGGCTGACCACTGATCTTTTCAGCATCGGGCTCGAATGATGTGCCAACCACCTCGTGCGTTGCATCATCAATACCCCATAACATATATGCACAATCTTGAGATTCGAATCGCGCTGCATTGGACAATGCAGAACACCGCTTGCCGATGCCATTTGGTTCTGCATTATCTCGTTTGAACTCCATCCAGGCAGTCTCGGCCGGGAGTCGTCGTAGCTCATCTATCAAGTCGATATCGCGATTAGTCATGCTTGTCGTTTCGAATGCACTGATCACAGCTGTCCAGAGAAAGCGCGCTGCAGCAGAGATTGCTTGAGTTCGTCCAGGGCGGCGAGTTTGCGGGTGTAGAGGGATTCGAGGCGTGCGACTTCGTATCGCAATGTGTCGAGTTCAGAGGAGATTCGCTCCTGCCCCACAACGCTCGGAAGCTCTAATGCGTAACGGAACAGATGGTCGCGGTTTACTTTTGGCATTCCCGCGCGTGCGGAACCCTTGATGGCGTAATCAGTGAATGGCTTACTCAATAGCAGCCAGTAAAGGAAGTCACGCGTAGCCTGGCCATCGATTGGCGCAAGTGGATACATATCTGCGCTGCAAATTCCGCTGAACTCTGGGCGCGCTACCTTTTCAAGGTACGGGCGAATCTTGCTGTAAAGCACCATCGTTGTATCGAACGGGAACTTGCCTGAGATCAAGCCTTCCTCGCCTGAGGTCCTCAGATCAATCAACCTGCCCGTCTTCGATTCGATGTTGCCCGCACCGACATGGATCGTATCGACGTATTGGGGCTGGCGCGGATCAACCAGCATGGACGTAATTGTGCAGACCTCATCAAGCCGCTTGGCTTTCCACCCTTCATGATGTCCGGAAAAAACCTGCGACAACTTCTTGTCGAAAAGGTCAACCGCGTTCTGCAGATTCTTCTCGGCATTGGCCTTGGCGGTGGCGATGCCCGCAAACGCTTCGTCGAGGATGGCGACAATGCGGTGTTGCTCCGGCAGTGATGGGTGCCGAAACTCAATTTCCTTCAGCTTCCCACCGGACAGTTCTTTGAACGTTGCTCCCGTACCGAGGCTTTCAAGCAGCGGCACATTCGCCAGCAGGAAGTAATACGCGAACTTGGTGTGGATTCCTCTCTTGGGCACCAATCCCTTGCAACCCTGATTGAACGCCATCGGCACTTTATTGATGACCAGATGACCGATCGGCGCACGCGAGGACAGGATGATCGAGTTCGCAGGTACCAGTTCTGCGCCAACGCGCAGGCCTTCATCGGTGAGCGAACGTCGGCTTTCCGACAGATACGGTCTGTCCAGCCCACCCATTTCCGCTGGCGTGATCCATTGATGCGGGCCATCCCAATAGGAAGCAACGCCGGTCTTGGGCGTGCCGCCATTGACCACACGAAAGACATCCCCAATCGGCTTGGTCTCCCAACTCATACCAACGTCCTGATCTTCGCAAGCACCTGCGCACTCTCCGCATCCAGCACCGCAATTTCATCGAGGATCTCGCGCGGGCTGCGCTGCGCCGCCACCTCCGCGGCGTTCGGATTCTTCACCGACAGGTCGAACGTGACCTGATCGACGGTCGCTGCGTCCACCGTCCAGCTTTTCGCCGAATCGGCAAACGTCTTCTGCAGTTCAACGAACTCCACCAAGTCCGCATAGGCAAGCGGATTGGTCTTGCCCATGTTGCGTCCGGGATCCAACTGATAGAACCACGTGCGACGCGTCGGCGCGCCCTTCTCGAAGAACAGCACCACCGTCTTCACCCCCGCACCCTGGAACGTGCCGCTGGGGCAATCCAGCACCGTGTGCAGATTGCATTCGGCCAGCAGCTTGCGGCGCAGGCTGGTGCTGGCGTTGTCGGTATTGGACAGGAAGGTGTTCTTGATGACGATGGCCGCGCGCCCGCCGGGCTTGAGCATGCGGATGAAGTGCTGCAGGAACAGGAACGCGGTTTCCCCGGTCTTGATCGGGAAATTCTGCTGGACCTCCTTGCGCTCCTTGCCACCGAACGGCGGGTTGGCCAGCACGATGTCCTTCTGGTCCTTCGGCTGGATGTCGTTGAGGTTCTGGCCCAGGGTATTGGCGTGGACGATGTTGGGCGCCTCGATCCCGTGCAGGATCATGTTCATGATGCCGATAACGTAGGCTAGGGACTTCTTTTCTTGCCCATAAAACGTCCGATCCTGCAGCACTCTGACGTCTGATGTACTAAGCCTGCCTTGCTTTAGGTAGTCGAACGCTTCGCAAAGAAACCCGGCGCTACCACAAGCCCCGTCATAAATTGACTCTCCAATCTGGGGATCCACAACCCGAATCATCGCGCGAATCAAAGGTCGCGGCGTGTAATACTCACCACCATTGCGCCCAGCATTGCCCATGTTGCGGATTTTTACTTCGTACAGATGGCTCAGCTCATGCTTCTCAGCACTCGTCCCAAAACGTAGCTCATCAACGCGTTCAACTACTTCCCGCAGGTTGTATCCCGATTGAATCTTATTGTGAATTTCCCCAAAAATTTCACCGATCTTGTACTCGAGAGTCTGCGGGCTATTGGCTCGCTCTTTGAAGCCTTTTAGGTACGGAAACAATCTGCTATTTACAAAATCGATCAGATCGGGCCCTGTCAAAGCCTTGTTGTGGTCCAAGTGGCCACTGGCATTCTTTGGAGCCGCCCACGTATCCCATTTTGCCCATTCCTCAAGCAACCATGCGTGCTGTCGTCTTTCAAGCCCGGCAATCCCGGCCTTTGTCGACTCAAGCTCATCGAGGTACTTCAGGAACAGCAGCCACGAAGATTGCTCCGTGTAATCAAGCTCACTGGTACACCCTGCATCCTTGTGCAAAATGTCATCTATATTCTTAAAAACTCTCTCAAACACGGTTCCACAACCCAAATTAACCTTCGCCGTCCTGCCATTTCAAACCTGGCGAACATTAGGTGTCTAGCAAGAACACATTGGATAAATTACTCATTTCGGGATTTCGCTCCCATAGCCTGATCCTTTGATCATCCCAGTCCGTGAGAAGCTGTGTTTTTGTTAGATCACCGCCATTCTCAGAATACAGCGTTACGTACCTCTGTGGCGTGCCACAGAACGTTGAATAACGGGAAATTGCATCCGTAACCGTGTCGCGAGCTGCAGTGATATCTAACTTTCTCAAGTCTCTTGATCTCGCAAATACCCTGCTAATCGCCGCCATGTACACTCTCAGTGCACTCTTGAGCTCAACCGATTCTGGCATTTCATTAAGCACGGTCTTCTTGAATCCACTATTCTCAGATATCTTGCTCTTGTTTGCCGTAAACGAAAGCCGAAGATTCACGACTGGTGAGTTAAATGGATCTGGTTTCGATGCAGACGTTGAATAGCCATGTACGCTACCACCATGGTGAAGGATGTGATTCCTAAGTGCCTCAACGAATCGATACTCAAAGGACGTGTCATATTCTGCCGACAAGAACCCCTTAATCTGCTGCTTAATTTCCTTGGCTTCAGCATGGTTGGAGCTGAAGTCGGATGCGAGCTTTTCAATTACGTGCTTGGCCGCCGTTACAAATCCAAATGTCGCCTTCTCCAGTTTTAATCGATTCTCAAAAAATCGCTCGTAGCTAAAATCTCGATCGAGCTTGTTTTCAAGCGTAATCGCTAGGATTTCCAGCTCTAGGTCATAGAAATAGCGCTTACAGATCTCAAAGCGCTCCTCCGTCCTAAGCGCACAAGTCAGTAACGCACTTGCGCTGCGAATTTTCTCGTATTCCGCCTCGGTAATATCAAACTTAGGGTTATTGTCGAGCGTGCCCGGGTGAAGATACCACCTCATTGAGAACTCCAATTTCAGCATTGAAATTCAAACATTAGCAGGTGAAAATCTCGACAGATGACACAGCAGCATCAAGAATACCGCCACTCTTTCGGGGGCGGAGCCTTGAATTTCACCCCGGAAGTATGGAGTGTTGGCTGGATAGCGAAGCGTTTAGCAGCGGCGTGCGCGAGTTCTGTTTCACCGGCGTTGGCAAAACTCAGCATCTCGCCGATATCGCTGGTGGACGGATTGAACCGGGGCGAAATGCCTAAGGCAATAAGGCACGATCAGATGCGGCTCAGTGCACCTGATGGATCAAATTGCGGATGTTCTTAGCTCGCTAGTATCCTTCAACTCCCGCTATTGCGACGGCATTGAGCTCGAGTGCGGAGGGGAGACTAGTCGCCGGACTTTTGGGGGGCCTCGGCTTCCTGCTCTGCCTCGGCTTTCTCCATCGACGCGAAGAGGTCTTCCTTGTGGTCCCGGCAATAAGCGGTGGAGGCAGCTACGAATTGGGCGCGTTGCTCGGCCTTGGCTTCATCGGTGCTCACAGTCGGGCTGTCGTACGCAACCTCGACAAGCGGAGCAAGCCCGATCTTGCTTAGGGTGGCCAGCGCGTGCGACTTGGGGACCCCTTTTTGCTGGCCGATCATGAGCCCACTGGATTCAACCCCTCCCGGAGCACACGACAGTATTTGTTCAGACTAGCTGAGTTGGCTTGAGACGATTTGCAGACGTCGCTCTAACCGTTTTAGACGTTTGTACACCATGGCGTACGGCTCCTCGATCGAAAGGGCTCTGATACATCGTGCGAGCTAGCCCTCTCTCGCAATGAGTCGCTCGCATGCAACTTGCATCTCAGAAACGACGCTCATTCCGTAGGCCTGTGAAGCCTTCATAACCGGACCGACCAGACGATTTGGCGGCAGATCCAGAAACGCCATGTCGATGACATCACGTGAGAACACGCTATCGTCTCGACCTCGATCCGCATTGGCCAGCAACTTGCAGGCCGCCAAGTCCTGAAGACTCAGCGTGGATACACCGCAGACTTTATCTGCCCGACCCGGCACCGAAAAATCAATTCGCGCCTCGTTTACGATTTCAAATTTAATGGGTCTAGGGCCAATATCTACTGCACTACGGATGCCATATTGATCGGCCCGCCATTCGCGCGTAAGTCGCAGCGCAGGCGCAGCCTCCCGAAGAATCGGCGACATGTCATTGCGTCCGTTCAAGCGATGTCTAAGGGCGCGATATTGTTCAAGATCTGCTACAAGAAAATCAATATCGACAGATTCCCGATATTCCTCTTTCCGAAGTGCAATAGCCGTCCCGCCTCCAAACCAACAGGCATGCTCTCTCAGTAGGGAGCTATCCAATGAAGTCAGCACAACTTCAATGAACTGATGATGGGACCGCTCAAACACCGGGAAGCACCTCGTCGAAGACCTGCTGCAAAGCCGTCAGCAATTGCAGCTCTTCATCCGTCAACGCCCCAACATCCAAATGACGGATGTTGCGCCTATAGATACCAAACGCCTCACGAGGTGTCAGTGCATCGACGTGCTCGCCTACTTGCCATGCAAGTGTTCGAAGACCCGGGTACTTCGCCAGTTCAATTTGAAGTGGCAGATGGCCTTCAGCATCGCTGGGGGCGCCCGCGTCTTCCACACGCATAGTCAGCTTCAATCCCAAGACCTCCGCCGCCGCGGCCAAGTGCGCCAGTGCCACGCCCGGCTCGCCTTTCTCTAGACGATGCCATGTGAGGCGCGACATCCCGGCAGACTCCGCGGCCGTTGTCATGGTGATATTCAAAGCGTTTCGACGCTCACGCAATAGACGACCCAACTCTTGAGTCATTGCGTTTGTGCTTGGCGCCCAGTGGGCGGGTTGTCTAGCCATATCAATAGATCCTTAAACTATGTATCTTAGTATATACATTTATCTACTATTGTATAATAAACGATACATATCTATCCGCACAATGATCTTTCAGATTGAGGACTAAAGCTAACGCGCTTATCGGAAGATGAGCCCATTTGCACGGATAAAAAAACCCCGCCGAATTTCCCCGGCGGGGTTTTTGATTTGCAGCTTTGGATTTTTTCAGTCACCCCGGAACGAACACAACCGGACGCTCTCAGACGAGGGGCGCGGAACCGAAGGTTCCGGCCGGGCGGCGGGTGAGGCCATTGGCGCAGCCGACATCCGCAGCCCCGCGCGGCGCTAGCTCGCGTGGGGTGAGGACAGGAGGCGGAGCCAATGGCCTCACCCGCCCACCTGTCCGGAAGCAAGGACTCTTAGAAGTCCATGCCGCCCATACCACCCATACCGCCGGCACCCGGCATCGCAGGCTCATCAGCCTTCGGTGCTTCGGTGATCATGGCTTCGGTGGTGATCATCAGGCCGGCGATCGACGAAGCGTTTTGCAGCGCCGTACGCGTGACCTTGGTCGGATCCAGGATGCCGAATTCCAGCATGTCGCCGAATTCGCCGGTTGCAGCGTTGTAACCGAACGAACCCGAACCGTCGACCACCCGATTCAGGATGACCGAAGGCTCTTCGCCGGCGTTGGTGACGATTTCACGCAGCGGAGCTTCCATGGCGCGCAGAGCGATCTGGATACCGTGGTTCTGATCTTCGTTGGCACCCTTCAGACCGGCGATGGCAGCCTTGGCGCGCAGCAGTGCAACGCCGCCGCCCGGGACAATGCCTTCCTCGACGGCCGCACGGGTTGCGTGCAGTGCGTCTTCGACGCGAGCCTTCTTTTCCTTCATTTCGACTTCGGTCGCGGCACCGACCTTGATCACTGCAACACCGCCGGCCAGCTTGGCCACGCGTTCCTGCAGCTTTTCACGATCGTAGTCCGACGAGGTTTCTTCGATTTGTGCCTTGATTTGCTTGATGCGCGCTTCGATGTCGCCGCCGTTGCCGGCACCGTCGATGATGGTGGTGTTTTCCTTGGAGACTTGGATCTTCTTGGCGCGGCCCAGATCGTTGATCGTGGCCTTGTCCAGTTGCAGACCGACTTCTTCGGAGATCACGGTACCGCCGGTCAGGACGGCCATGTCTTCGAGCATTGCCTTGCGACGGTCACCAAAGCCCGGAGCCTTGACGGCGCAGACCTTGACGATGCCGCGAATCGTGTTGACCACCAGCGTAGCCAGCGCTTCGCCTTCGACGTCTTCAGCGATGATCAGCAGCGGCTTGCCGGCCTTGGCCACGCCTTCGAGGACGGGCAGCAGGTCACGGACGTTGGAGATCTTCTTGTCGTGCAGCAGGATGAACGGGTCGTCCAGTTCAGCAGCCATCGACTGTTGGTTGTTGACGAAGTACGGCGACAGGTAACCGCGGTCGAACTGCATGCCTTCGACGACGTCCAGCTCATTTTCCAGGCCCGAACCGTCTTCAACGGTGATCACGCCTTCCTTACCGACCTTGTCCATCGCTTGGGCAATCAGGTCACCGATGTTGGAGTCGCTGTTGGCCGAGATGGTACCGACTTGAGCGATTTCCTTGGAGGTGCTCGAAGGCTTGCTCAGGTTCTTGAGTTCAGCGACGGCTGCAGTCACGGCCTGGTCGATACCGCGCTTCAGATCCATCGGGTTCATGCCGGCGGCAACAGCGCGCAGACCTTCACGGATGAAGGCTTGGGCCAGCACGGTGGCAGTGGTGGTGCCGTCACCGGCGTTGTCGGAGGTCTTGGAAGCGACTTCCTTGACCATTTGCGCGCCCATGTTCTCGAACTTGTCAGCCAGTTCGATTTCCTTGGCGACGGACACGCCGTCCTTGGTGATGGTCGGGGCGCCGAAGCTCTTGTCCAGAACCACGTTGCGGCCCTTAGGACCCAGGGTTGCCTTGACGGCGTTAGCCAGCACGTTCACGCCGCGCAGCATCTTGGCGCGCGCGTCTTCACCGAAGCGGATATCTTTTGCAGCCATTTCTTTGACTTCCTATTACTTAAATTGAATGAATGTCTAAATCAAAAATCAAAAATCAAAAAAGGTCCGGCTTCACTTCGCCGAGGGCATCCGATTTTTGTATTTTTGTTTTTTGTTTTTTGTTTTACTTCGCGGCTCGCTTAGGCGATGACTGCGAAGATGTCGTCTTCTTTAACGACCAGCAGATCCTGGCCATCGAGCTTGATTTCGGTGCCGGCGTACTTGCCGAACAGCACTTCGTCGCCAACCTTGACTTGCGGGGCGCGGACGGTGCCGTTGTCCAGGGTCTTACCGGCGCCCACAGCGACGACTTCACCACGGATTGGCTTTTCGGTGGCCGAATCAGGGATCACAATGCCGCCGGCGGACAGCTTTTCTTCCTCTTTGCGCTTAATGACAACGCGGTCGAACAAAGGTTGGATGTTAGCCATTTCAAACTCTCTAAATAGTTGATATTTCAGGAAAATTTCCGTTCCGTTAGCACTCTTTGGTAAATGAGTGCCAGCGGACCTGTTTCTGAAGTTGGGGGGCGGCCATGGCATTTCAAGGCCTCGGCGATAAAAAAGACGCCCAATCGGGGATGCCGTCCGCATTCGGTAGGCGCCCAATCGACGATGCCGTCCGCATTCGGTAGAATTGAGCAATGTCTGATACTTCCTTGCGCGCAGCCGTGGCCCGTTTGGGCTTGCTGCTGATCTTGTGTGCCGTAACGCCCTTCGCACGGGCTATTCCGCCGGCAGATCTGCCGCCGGTCGATCAGGTCTTTGGCGTGTCCGCGCGTGCGACTGCGCCCGATCGGATCGAACTGCGGTGGACGATCGCCAAGGGCTTCTATTTATATCGGCATCAGCTCAAGGTCCAAGCCGATGGCAATTTCGGTTCGCCGGTTCTGCACATCCCGGCCGGTGCCAAGCATCGCGATGAGTTCTTCGGCGATGTCGAGACCTACCGCGAGTCGCTGACTGTCCCGGTAACCGGCGTCCCGCGCGGTGCATCCACGGTGCTGACGGTGCGCTACCAGGGCTGCGCCGATGCCGGTCTGTGCTATCCGCCCACCACCAAGACGCTGCGGGTCTCGCTGCCGGCGCCTTCTTCATCCGCCTCCGATGCGTCCGCCAGCGCCGGCTCTCCGTTCGGCGCCCTGTCCCGCGGCGGCGATACCGGTCTGACCAACGGCGTCTCCGGCAGCGGTGTTAGCGGTGGCGGTCTGCTCGGCGCCCGGGGCGGGTCCGTTTCCGCAGCCGACCAGGCCTTGCCGGCCGCTCAGGCTTTCCAGGTCAGTGCCCGCGTCGAAGGCTCGTCCCTCCGCGTCACGCTCGCCCCCGCACCCGGCTATTACCTCTACCGCAACCAGATCCGGGTGCGCACCGCCGCCGGCTCGGCTGTGCGCCTGGGCGCTCCGGTCTGGCCCGCCGCGCGCCTCCACGACGACCCCGAGTTCGGCAAGGTGCCGGTCTATTTCTCGGCAGTGGACTTGCGGGTCCCGCTGACGGCGTCCGCGGCTTCTTCGGCTGCCGGCACCGCTCGTGGCGGGTCGGTCTCGCTGCCGGTGACGGTCGATTTCCAGGGCTGCAAGGACCAGGGCGTCTGCTACCCGCCGATGTCGCGCCGCTTCGAGGTCTCGGTGACGCCGTCCGCGCTCGCCGCTGCTCCGGTCACCGGCGCCGTTGTTGGTGCCGCCACAGGCGCCGCTGCCGCTGCCGCCGCTGCTGCGGTCGACCCTGCATCCTCGGGCACGGGCGCCGCCAGCACCACCGCCGCGGAGACTGTGATCGCGCCGCCGGACGCCACTGCAACGGATACCGCCACCCCGGTCGATCCAGCCATCGCCGACACCGGCGCGGCGTTGCCAACCGCCCCCCCTGCCGGCGCCCCACCAATTTCGGCCGCGCTCGCGCTGCTGCTGGCGCTGCTCGGCGGTCTGGTCCTTAACCTGATGCCCTGCGTCCTGCCGGTGCTCTCGCTCAAGGCGATCGGCCTGGCCAACCAGGCCGCGCACCCGGCCTCAGCCCGACGTCACGCTCTGGCCTACGCCGCCGGCGTGCTGGCCAGCTTTGCCGCGCTGGGCGGCCTGATGCTGGCCCTCCGCGGGCTCGGTGACGCGGTCGGCTGGGCCTTCCAGATGCAGCAACCGCTCGTGGTCGGCTTTCTCGCCCTGCTGATGTTCGCCCTCGGCCTGAGCTTGAACGGCGTCTGGCACGCCGGCGGACGATGGCTCGGCATGGGCCAATCGCTCACCCAGGCCCCCAACTGGAAGGGCGACTTCTTCACCGGCCTCCTCGCCGTCGTCGTTGCAACGCCCTGCATCGCCCCGTTTATGGGCGCCGCACTCGCCTGGGCCCTGTTCGCCCCCGCCGCCCTCGCGGTGCTGGTCTTCGTCGCCATCGGCCTCGGGATGGCCCTGCCATTCCTGCTCATCGGCTTCATCCCGGCACTCGCCCGCTTCCTCCCCCGCCCCGGCGCCTGGATGGACACTTTCAAGCACTGGATGGCCTTCCCGATGTACCTCTCGGCAATCTGGCTCGCCTGGGTTGTCGGCCAACAGCGCGGCCCCCTCGGGATGGCATGGCTATTAGTCGCCGCTCTCCTGATCGCCATCGCCTGCTGGGCCTGGACCCGCGCCGCCCAACTCAGCCGCCCCACCCACCGCCTCCTGGCCCTGGCCGCCCTGGCCCTGGCGCTCCTGACCCTCGTCCACGTGCACCGCCTCCCCGCGCTTTCGTCCCCGTCGTCCCCGTCGTCTCTGTCGTCCCCGTCGTCCCCGTCGTCCCCGTCGTCCGCGGTTTCCCCCTCCGAAGGCACCCCCGAAGCCCCCATCCCCTTCGATCGCGGCCGCATCGCCGACCTGCGCGCCCAGGGCAAAACGGTCTTCGTCAACATCACCGCGGACTGGTGCATCAGCTGCAAGGTCAACGAACGGGCCGTCCTGCACACCGCGGCATTCGCCACCATGCTCCGCGACGCCAACGCCGTCTACATGGTCGGAGACTACACCAACGTCTCCGACGACCTCACCGCCTACCTCGGCGAATTCCGCGCCGTCGGCGTCCCTCTCTACGTGGTCTATCCGCCAACCACCAGGTCGGCCGCCACCCCGCGCGTCCTGCCAACGATCCTGACCCGCGCCACCGTCCGCGACGCCCTCCCGCGCCCGTAAACCCCGCTCCCGCTCACTTTCCGCGCAACCCGACGCAAACCCGGCGCGCCGTCCGCGGCGCTGCACACATCTCGGTCCGGAACACGTGAAAACTGCCCGTGTTTCGATGCGCACCTAGAACGCCCCGTAGACAAAATATCTCCACCGCGGGCACAGAAAATGCACGAACAGTGCGCGCGGGTTTTGCAGCATTTTCCGCTCGCACCCGATATGCACAGCCTGTGCCCCGAGTGATCAATTTCTGATCTTGGGGCGTAAAAAGTGCACGTTTGGGCACGGGCAATTTCCACGTAATTTCAGCGGACATGTCACCGACGCGAGCCGGCGGACATGTGACGAACGCGAGCCGGCGGAGAACGGCAGCGAGTGACGGCGGCGAGACGCTCGGAACCGCAGGCGGCTACACTCGGAATCGGGAGTGATGCGCGCCGCGAGTGAGGACGCATCGCGATTTGAGACCAGAACGCCGAGAGAAAAGAATGACGACGACCGCCGGTAGCCCCCTGCTGATTACGTTTGGTTTGTATTTGGCGCTGATGATTGGCATCGGGTTTTATGCGTGGCGCAAGACGAATAACTTCGACGATTACATTCTGGGCGGACGGAGCCTGGGCGGGTTTGTGACCGCGATGTCGGCAGGCGCGAGCGATATGAGCGGCTGGCTGCTGATGGGATTGCCGGGAGCGATCTACCTGACCGGACTCAGCGAGGCATGGATTGCGGTGGGGCTCGTGATTGGCGCCTGGTGCAACTGGAAGTTTGTGGCCGCGCCCCTGCGCCTGTACACCGAACGCACCGACGACGCGCTCACCCTTCCCGATTTCTTTACGTCGCGGTTTGAGCAAGGCGGCAAGATGCTGCGCGTCATCTCGGCGATGGTGATTCTGGTGTTCTTTGCGATCTATGCGGCCAGCGGGATTGTGGCGGGCGCACGACTGTTCGAGAGCACGTTTGGCATTCCGTATGCGCAGGCGATGTGGCTGGGGGCAGCGGCGACCATCGTCTATACGTTTATTGGCGGGTTTTTGGCCGTGAGCTGGACCGACACCGTGCAGGCGACGCTGATGATTTTTGCGCTCATCCTGACGCCGGTGTTTGTGCTGTTGGCAGTCGGCGGCCCCACCGAAGCGATGGCAGTGACGCGGGCGCAATCGCCTTCGACATTGGAGTGGGTGCAGAGCGGTGGCGCCGTGGCCGTGATCTCCGCGCTGGCGTGGGGGCTGGGATATTTCGGGCAGCCGCACATCCTGGCGCGGTTCATGGCGGCCGACAGTGTCGCCACCATCGCGCCCGCACGACGCATCGGCATGACGTGGATGATCGTGTGCCTCGTCGGCGCCGTGCTGGTCGGCCTGTTTGGCGTCCCGTACTTTCTGGCCAACCCGTCGTTGGCCGGCCCGGTCACCGACAACCCCGAGCGCATCTTTATCGAGCTGAGCCGCCTGCTGTTCAACCCATGGATCGCGGGCATCTTGCTGTCGGCCATCCTAGCCGCGATCATGAGCACCCTTTCGTGCCAGCTGCTAGTCTGCTCCAGCGCCCTGACCGAAGACTTCTACCGCGGCTTCATTCGTCCATCCGCCGGACAGAACGAGCTGGTCTGGTTCGGACGCGCCGCCGTCCTGGTGGTCGCCCTGATCGCGATCTTCATGGCCCGCGACCCGGACAGCAAGGTCCTCGGCCTGGTCAGCTACGCCTGGGCCGGTTTCGGCGCCGCATTCGGACCCGTGATTCTGTTCTCTCTCTACTGGCGACGCATGAACTGGATCGGCGCCCTGGCCGGCATGTTGGTCGGCGCTCTCACCGTAATCCTGTGGAAGTCCTACTCGGGCTCCGAACTCTACGAGATGGTCCCCGGCGTCATCGCCGCCTGCGTGGCAATCGTTCTCGGCAGCCTGATCGGCCCGCCGCCCACCCCGCGCATGCTCGCCGCCCACGACTCCGTCCGTGCCTCGATCCGCGCCTCCGTCGGCGCCTCCGTCGGCGCCGGCACCCGCCCCCGCGCCTCGATCCGCGCCTCCTCCCATTAAACACATCGCCCTTTTTAAGCTGGCGCCTTCGTCAACATCAGTTTTTTCGCGTGAAAACTGCCTATGTTCTAACGCGCACCGAATACGCCCCAAAGACAAAATTTGTCCATTGCGGGCACAGAAAGTGCAGTTTTAGTGCAAATGGCTTTTGCGCCCAACGTTGCGGCTAGATCGCAGCTGCACCGGGTGCAAGCACAGAATCGATGGGGGCACAAGGAGTGCGCATTCGAACACGATCAGTTTTCACGCGAAAAAAGTGGATATGTGATGACCGCCGGCATTTTTCACGCAAAAGAAAGCGTGTGATGACCGTCGGCAATTTCGACGCAAAAACCCGAAAAAAGGGAGAGCGACACCGAGCGAACGGCCGAAGATGTTGATTGACGGTGCGGCGTGCGACAATCGAGACATGCGATCAACGGCAAAATTATTGTGGGTAGCGGCGGCCGGTACGGCGCTGGGTTTGGTGGCCTTGACGGTGGTGGGCGACCGCCATCCGGTGTGGCAATCCGATACCGGGCAGAAAGTGCTTCAAAAGGGCCTGGAAACTGCAGCGCCCGAGCCGCCACCCGGCGTGACCGTGGCCAAGGTTGGCGACAAGATCCCGGCAATGAGTTTGCGGACGATTGGGGGCGACAACCAGCAGCGCCGCGAGCTTAAAGAGATTGCAGACGGCAAGCCGATGCTGATCAACTTCTGGGCGAGCTGGTGTGGGCCGTGTATTCGGGAGATTCCTGAGCTGGTCCGTTATGCGAACTCCGACAAGGGCAAGGAGGTGACCGTGGTCGGTATTGCGCTCGATGAGCCGGCGGCGGCGCAAAGCTTCGTGGATCGGTTCAAGATGAACTACCCGCAGTTGTGGGACGAAATTGGACCCAAGGATGCGTCGGTGACGTTGGGCAATCCGGCCGGGGTGCTGCCGTATTCGGTTCTGATCGGCGCCGACGGCACGCTGCTCAAACAAAAGATCGGACCCTTTGCCGAGGGCGAGATCGACAAATGGGTCGTGGCCGCGCCCTGAAAGCTGGCTAGCGAGACGGGCCGAGAGACCGCCAGCGGGCGGGGAATTGGGTATTGGCGGGGCCTTCGCGGTAATTCAAACGATTGATTAAAATCGGCGAAGTTCGGCGATTTAACGGCAATTTACTAGACAAATAGCGACTAAACCGCCAAACTTCAGGCAACTGAAGTACGGAATTTCCATGGCCGCTGTCCTGCTACTCAACGGACCCAACCTGAACCTGCTCGGCACCCGCGAGCCGGCGGTGTACGGCACCACCACCCTGGCCCAGATCGAGGCCGAGGTCGAGATGCAGGTGCGCCAACGTGGCCATACGCTGAGCGCGTTTCAGTCCAATTCCGAGGCCGAACTGATCGACCGTGTGCAAGGGGCTGCGAGCGATGGGACGGCCTTCGTGCTGATTAATCCCGCGGCGTTTACCCATACCAGTGTGGCCCTGCGCGATGCACTGGCGGCTGTCGCCATTCCGTTTATCGAGATTCACCTGTCCAACCCGCATGCCCGCGAACCATTCCGCCACACGTCCTATTTCAGTGACCTGGCGATGGCGGTGGTGGCCGGGTTTGGGCTTCACTCGTATCGGTACGCCACCGACGCCGCTCTGCGGTACCTGGCCGACGCTGATGCCGACGCTGGCGCTGGCGCCAATGCCGGTGCCGAGAACGCACCCCAATCCTAATCACAAAATAACGACTGACTGAGACCCGCTATGGACCTGCGCAAAATCAAGAAGCTGATCGACCTGCTCGAAGAATCCAACCTCGCCGAGATTGAGATCAAAGAGGGCGAAGAGTCCGTGCGCCTGGCACGCACTGTGGCCGGCACGCCGATGGCTTATGCGCACCCGCCGATGATGCAAGCCCCGGCTATGCAAGCGGCTCCGGCGGCTGCGGCCCCGGCTGCAGCGGCGACGGCCGCCGGTCAAGGCGGCGCTGCCGCCGCCGAACCCGGCGCGTCCCACGCCAATGGCCAACTGGTGCGCTCGCCGATGGTCGGCACGTTCTACAGCTCGCCCGCGCCGGACAAGCCTTCGTTTGTGCAAGTGGGTGACACGGTCAAGGTCGGCGACACGCTGGCCATCGTCGAGGCCATGAAGATGTTCAACCCGATCGAGTCCGAAGTGGCCGGCACGGTCGTTGAAGTGCTGGTGCAAAGTGGCAGCCCGGTCGAGTTCGACCAGCCGCTGTTCGTGATTGCCTGAGGCCCGCGACATGCTCGACAAAGTCGTGATCGCCAACCGCGGCGAAATCGCCCTGCGGATTCTGCGCGCCTGCCATGCCATGGGCATTCGCACCGTGGCCGTGCACTCTACCGCCGACCGCAACCTCAAACACGTCGCCATGGCCGATGAGTCCGTCTGCATCGGACCTGCCGCCTCGATCGACAGCTACCTCAACATGCCGGCGATCATTGCCGCGGCGGAAGTCACCGACGCGCAGGCGATCCATCCGGGCTACGGTTTTCTCTCTGAAAATGCAGACTTTGCCGAGCGCGTTGAGGAATCCGGTTTCATATTTATCGGTCCGAAGGCGGAGACGATTCGCCTAATGGGCGACAAGGTCGAAGCGATTCGTGCCATGCAAGCCGCCGGTGTACCGTGCGTGCCCGGTAGCGGTGGCCCCTTGGGCGATGACGAAGCCGAGAATCATCGCATCGCCGAGGAGATCGGTTATCCCGTCATCGTCAAAGCCGCCGGTGGTGGTGGCGGTCGTGGCATGCGCGTGGTGCACACGGCAGCGGCACTGATCAATTCCATCCAGACCACGCAGACCGAGGCCAAGGCGGCCTTCGGCAATGACATGGTCTACATGGAAAAATTCCTTGAAAATCCGCGTCACGTGGAGATCCAAGTGCTTGCGGATGGGCAAGGTCATGCCATCCACTTGGGTGAGCGCGACTGTTCCATGCAACGCCGCCATCAGAAAGTGGTCGAAGAGGCCCCCGCCCCCGGCATCACTCCCGAGCAACGTGCCGAAATCGGCAAGGTCTGTGTGGATGCGTGCATCAACATCGGCTATCGCGGCGCCGGTACGTTCGAATTCCTCTATGAAAACGGGCGTTTTTACTTCATTGAGATGAATACGCGGATCCAGGTCGAACATCCGGTGACGGAAATGGTGACCGGCATCGATCTGGTGCGTGAGCAGCTGCGCATCGCGGCGGGACATCCCTTGTCGCTCAGGCAAGAAGACATCGTGCTCAACGGCCACGCGATCGAATGTCGCATCAACGCCGAAGATCCCGAATCGTTCCTGCCATCGCCGGGCCTGGTCACGCACTTCCACACGCCGGGCGGCCCGGGTGTGCGCGTCGACTCGCACGTGTACGAAGGCTATCGCGTCCCACCGAACTATGACTCGATGATCGGCAAGCTGATCGTGCACGGTCCGGATCGCGAGACAGCAATTGCGCGTATGCGTGTGGCACTGTCGGAGATGGTAGTCGATGGCATCAAGACCAACGTGCCGCTGCAGCAGCGCATTCTGGCCGATGCCGGCTTCCAGCAAGGCGGCCAGAACATTCACTATCTTGAGAAGCGACTGCGGGAACACAAAGAATCGCATCTCGCGGTTCGCTAACATCTAACGCCTAACAGCCAGCACTAAAGCCAGGAGATCGAATTGGCCTTCCTACAACTGAGCATGAGCTGCAAGCTCGATGATTTCATGCCGCTCGAATCCGCGCTGGAAGCCGTGGGCGCGCTGGCCGTGACCATGAGCGATGCGCATCTCGACGCCGCCGATGAGCAGGCCATTTTTGAACCCGGTGTCGGCGAAACGCCACTGTGGAATGAAATGCAATTGCAGGCTTTATTTCCGGGCGATAGCGATGCCGAGCTGATTCGTGCGGCGTTGGCCAATGCCGAGCCTTCGATGGATTTCAGTGGTGCGACGTTCGACGTGGTCGAGGATCAGGACTGGGAACGCGCATGGATGGACCAGTACGAACCGTTGCAGTTCGGCCAGCGCACCTGGATCGTTCCGTGGAATGCCGAGCTGCCTGCGGCGGCCGCTGAGCAAGGCGAAGAGGCTGCGGTCATCCGTCTGGATCCGGGCTTGGCGTTCGGCTCCGGCACGCATCCTACTACCGCGTTGTGCCTGGAGTGGCTGGATTCGCTGGCCGACGATGGCGTCCTGCAGGGCCGCGAAGTACTGGATTTCGGCTGTGGCTCGGGCATTCTGGCGTTGGCCGCGCTCAAGCTGGGCGCCTCGCGCGCCGTCGGTGTGGACAACGATCCGCAAGCCATCACCGCCACCGCCGACAATGCGCAGCGCAACGGTGTCGCCATCGACGTGTATTTGCCGCAGGATGAACCCGCCGCCACCTACCCCATCGTGGTGGCCAATATCCTGGCCAGCGCCCTGATTGAACTCTCGCCGGTGATCGGCGCGCGGGTGGCTCCGGGCGGTGTGTTGGCCATGTCCGGCATTCTGCACGGCCAGGAAGGCGAAGTCATTGCCGCCTATGCGGACCGCTTCGATGATCTGCGCGCCGATCAGCAGGACGACTGGATGCGCGTCACCGGCCGTCGCCGCGGCTGAGCGCCGTTTCATCGGCCTGCAAAATAGCGCGGAGTACAATGAGCGCTTCAGTTGTGGGGGCACTGTGATGAATTACCTCAAAGATCCGTTCATGGCCACGGACGATATGCTGGGCCAACGCCCGGACACCGACGGCGGTTCGCTGCGGCCGCATGTGGCGCGCAAAGTCCGCCAATTGCTGGCTGACATTGATCCCGAGGTAGTGGACGATCCCAACCTTTATGCCATCGCCCTGCGCGAGTTCGAGATTCCGCTATTCACCGAGGTGCTGAACTTCTGCGGCGGCAACCAGAGCAAGGCAGCCGCGCTGCTCGGCATCCACCGCGCCACGCTGCGCAAAAAGCTGCGGGACTACGGCCTGCACGGTTAAAATAGTGGGCTACGTCCCCAACCGAGAGCCCCCGTGTCCGACGCGATCCAGATCCGCCGCGCCCTTCTTTCCGTATCCGACAAGACGGGACTGCTGCCGCTGGCGGCTGCACTGCACGAGCTGGGAGTGGAGTTGCTCTCAACCGGCGGCACCGCCAAGGCGATCCGCGAGGCCGGCATCCCGGTGCGCGACGTGTCCGAGGTGACGCAATTTCCCGAAATGATGGACGGCCGCGTCAAGACGCTGCACCCGATGGTGCACGGTGGCCTGCTGGGCCGCGCCGGTCTCGACGACGCGGTGATGGCCGAGCACGGCATCGGCGCGATCGACTTGTTGGTGCTGAACCTGTACCCGTTTGCGCGCGTCTCCGCCGATCCGAACAGCAGCTTCGACGACATCATCGAGAACATCGACATTGGCGGGCCGGCCATGCTGCGTTCCGCGGCCAAGAACTTTGCGCGCGTGACGGTGGCGGTGGATCCGTCGCAGTACGATGCGCTGCTCGACGAAATGCGCGCGAACCAAGGCGCGGTGTCCGCTGCGACCCGCTTCAAGCACGCGGTGACGGCATTCAACAACGTCGCGTTTTATGACGCCTGCATCAGTAACTACCTGTCCTCGCTCGATGCCGACGGCAAGCCGCAGCTGTTCCCGGCGCAGAACAACAGCAACTTCGTCAAAGTGATGGATCTGCGTTACGGCGAGAATCCGCATCAGCACGCCGCGTTCTACCGCGACCTGTGGCCGGTGCCGGGTACCTTGGCGACGTTTACGCAGCTGCAGGGCAAAGAACTGTCGTACAACAACCTGGCCGACTCCGATGCCGCGTGGGAATGTGTGCGTCAGTTCAAGAGCTCGCCGGCTTGTGTGATCGTCAAACATGCCAACCCCTGTGGCGTGGCGCAGAACGACACGGCGCTGCAGGCGTATGAGCGCGCGTATCAGACCGACCCGACCTCCGCATTCGGCGGCATCATTGCATTCAATGTCGAAGTGAATCTCGACACCGCCAAGACCATCCTCGATCGCCAGTTTGTCGAGGTGCTGATCGCGCCTTCGTACAGCGATGAAGCGCTGGCGTATTGCCGCAAGAAAGCCAACGTGCGCGTGCTGCAAATTCCGCACGGCGATGGCTTGAACAACATTGATGTCAAACGTGTTGGCTCGGGTTTGCTGATGCAGACGCAGGACATTCGTACCGTCACCGTTGACGAACTTAAGGTCGTTACGCAGTTGGCGCCTACTGCCGAGCAGCTGCGCGATCTGATGTTTGCCTGGCAAGTGGCCAAGTTCGTCAAGTCCAATGCCATTGTCTATGCCAAGGATCTGCAAACGGTCGGCGTGGGTGCAGGTCAGATGTCGCGCGTGTATTCGGCGCGCATTGCCGGTATCAAGGCCGAAGACGCCGGTCTCGTCGTACCGGGTTCGGTGATGGCATCCGATGCGTTCTTCCCGTTCCGCGACGGTATCGATGCGGCGGCTGCAGCCGGTATCAAGGCCGTGATCCAACCGGGCGGTTCGATGCGTGATCAGGAAGTCATCGACGCGGCGAACGAACATGGTCTGGCCATGGTCTTTACCGGTGTGCGTCATTTCAGGCACTGATCGCTGTCGGCATCTCCCTTTCCATCATTTAGAGACACAGGTTCGCGTATGAAGATTCTGGTCATCGGCTCCGGCGGGCGTGAGCACGCACTGGCATGGCGCATCGCGCAATCACCGCAGGCCTCGCAGGTCTTTGTGGCGCCCGGCAATGCCGGCACCGCGCGCGAACCCGGTCTTACCAATTTGCCAATCGCCGCCACCGATATCGAAGGCTTGCTCGCTGCGGTGCGTGAGCACGGCGTTGAGCTGACGGTCGTTGGCCCCGAGGCACCATTGGTTGCCGGTCTGGTTGACCGTTTCCGGGCCGAGGGCCTGCGCGTGTTTGGCCCCACCGCCGCGGCAGCGCAACTGGAGGGCTCCAAAGCCTTCGCCAAGGAGTTTCTGGCGCGTCATCAGATCCCTACAGCCCATTACGCCGTCCACACCGATCTCGATGCGGCAGTCGCCTACGTCGAGAGCCAAGGCGTGCCGATTGTCATCAAGGCCGACGGCCTGGCCGCCGGCAAGGGGGTGGTGATTCCGCAAACCATGGATGAAGCACGCGAGACCCTGCGCGACATGCTCTCGGGCAATGCATTCGGCGCGGCGGGATCGCGCGTCGTCGTCGAACAGTTCCTCAAAGGCGAAGAGGCCAGCTTCATCGTCATGTCCGACGGCAACTTCGCACTGCCGATGGCCACGTCGCAGGACCATAAGCGCGTAGGCGATGGCGACACCGGCCCCAACACCGGCGGCATGGGAGCCTACTCCCCCGCTCCGGTCGTCACGCCCGAAGTCCACGAGCGCGTCATGCGCGAAATCATCAACCCGACGCTGCAAGGCATGCGCGATGACGGCGTGCCGTTTACCGGCTTCCTGTATGCCGGCCTGATGATTGATGCCGACGGCGCACCGCGCGTGATCGAATTCAATGTGCGCTTCGGTGATCCCGAAACCCAGCCGATCATGATGCGCCTGCAATCCGACTTCGTGGCGCTGATCCAGGCGGCGATCGATGGCCAACTCTCCCTGGCGCAGGCCGACTGGGATCCGCGCTGTGCACTTGGCGTGGTGATGGCCTCGCGGCCGTACCCGGAATCGCCGATCACTGGCGAAGTCATTACCGGCCTCGACACATCGCAGTCTGCGGACGCCAAGGTGTTCCACGCCGGCACCGCCATGGCGAACGATCAGGTCGTGACCGCCGGTGGGCGCGTTCTGTGCGCAGTCGGACTGGGCGACACCATCGCCGATGCGCAAGCCACCGCCTACGCAGCCGTTGCCAACGTGTCCTGGCCGAGCGAATTCCATCGTAGCGACATCGGCTGGCGCGCCGTGGCGCGGCAATAAGCGATACTGCGCAGATGGCGCAGAATCAATTTTCGCTACTGGGTCAACGACGGTTCCTGCCGTTCTTTGTCACCCAATTCTTTGGCGCGTTTAACGACAACGTTTACCGCCAGGCCATCATCGCCCTGCTGTTTGTGATGGGCCTGAGCACTGCCGAGCGCGGCACTTACGCTACCCTTGCACCGGCGATCTTCATTTTGCCGTACTTTCTGTTCAGCGGCTACGCCGGACAGCTCGCCGACAAACTCGAGAAATCCCGACTGATCCGCATCACCACCACGATGGAGATTGCGATCATGTCAGCAGCCGCCATCGGGTTCTACCTGCACTCCTTGCCCTTGCTGATGCTGTGCCTGTTTGCCACCGGTGTGCAGTCCACTTTGTTCGGACCGGTCAAATATTCCGTGTTGCCCGGGGTGCTACGCAAGGACGAACTGGTCGGCGGCAACGGTCTGGTTGAGATGGGCACCACCGTCGCCATTCTGCTTGGCATGTTGGCCGGCGGCGCGATCTTCCGTTTGGCCGGTGCACATGGCGAACTGGTCGCCGGGCTCAGCGTCATTGCATTGGCGGTACTTGGCAATGCAGTCAGTCGCTTTATCCCGCCGGTTGCACCGGGTGATCCACACCTGCAGTTCAACTGGAACCCCCTGCCCGAATCACGCAAGGCGCTAGCACTGACCCGCACGACTGCGGCGCAGCGTTACGCCGTGCTTGGAATCAGTTGGTTCTGGTTCTTCGGCACCGTCATCACCTCGCAATTGCCGACCTTTGCCGAAGTCTCTCTCGGCGGCGACGAGCGCCTCTATCTGCTGATCCTGGCTCTGTTCTCCGTAGGTACCGGGATCGGCTCGTTGCTGTGTGAGCGCTTGTCGTCGCATCGAATCGACTCGCGGCTGGTGCTATGGGGTGCGCTCGGCATGAGCCTGTTCCTGCTCGACCTGGTGCGCCGCACGTGGACACCGTTGGGCAGTCATGATATCGGAATCATGGAGTTCGTGCGGGATGCATCGCACTGGGCACTGATTACCGATGTCGTACTGATCGGCGCGTTCACCGGCATCTTTGTGGTGCCGCTGTTCGCGATGGTGCAGACGCTTTCCGATCCTTCGCAACGGTCGCGCGTGTTCGCCGGCGTCAACATCCAGAACAGTGGCTATATCGTGCTCGCTTCGTTGAGCGCACTTGCGCTGACCAAACTCGGCTTCGCAACGCCGCAACTGTTCCTGGTGCTGGCGGTGGTGAATGGACTCGCGCTAATTCTTTGGCAGCGACGCCTTCGCGCTACGCACTCGCAGTGAGCTTAACTGCCGGCTCCGATTTGCGCGTGATGCCATTTCAGGTGATCCGCAAAGAAGGTCGAGACAAAGTAGTAGCTATGGTCGTACCCGGGTTGCAAACGGATCCGCGCATTGCGGCGTCCGCTGCGGTCCAGCGCTTCCTGCAGGCGTTGCGGCTGCAGTTGCACCTCCAGGAAGTCATCGGCATCACCGAAGTCGCACAGCAACGGCAGCTCGGGATTGCTACCCGAGGTGATCAGTTCAACGCTGTCGTATTCCGCCCAGACTGCAGGCTCATCGCCTAGATAAGCAGTAAAGGCCTTTTGCCCCCAAGGAACCTGCGAAGGCGCAACGATCGGTGAAAACGCCGAGGCGCTCGTATACAGACCCGGGTTTCGCAACGCAGATGTCAGCGCACCGTGACCACCCATCGAGTGACCGCTAATGGCCCAATGGCCGTTGACCGGGAAATTTGCGGCGGCCAGTTCGCGCAACTCGATATTGACGTAATCGTCCATGCGGTAGTGCGCAGCCCACGGCTCTTGCGTGGCATTGACGTAAAAGCCGGCACCCTGGCCGAGGTCGTAGCCCTCGGCATCAGCAACCTGCTCACCGCGAGGCGAGGTATCGGGCACGATCAGAATCCATCCCAACTCAGCTGCAATCGCTTGCGCGCCCGCCTTGGTAATGAAGTTCTGCTCGTTACAGGTCAAACCTGACAGCCACAAAAGCGCCGGGCACTTCTCGCCCTGCACGGCTTGCGGCGGCAGATAGACGCCCACTTGCTGGATCGTTCCGAGCGATGCCGATTCGTGGCGCCAAACTTCCTGACGCCCACCGAACGATGCGTGGACTTCAACGCGCTCCATCAGAAATGCACGACACTGCGAATGGACTTGCCTTCGTGCATCAGATCGAAGGCAGTGTTGATGTCGTCCAGCGGCATGGTGTGCGTAACGAAAGGCGCCAACTGAATGTCACCTTGCATTGCCTGTTCGACCATGCCGGGCAGTTGCGTGCGGCCTTTGACACCGCCAAACGCAGTGCCCATCCATTTACGGCCGGTCACCAGCTGGAACGGACGCGTGCTGATCTCCTGCCCCGCACCCGCGACACCGATGATGACGCTTTGGCCCCAGCCGCGATGCGCACACTCGAGTGCCGCGCGCATGACATTGACGTTGCCGATGCATTCAAAGCTGTGGTCCACGCCCCAACCGGTCATTTCGACAATGACTTGCTGCACCGGCTTATCGAAGTCTTTGGGATTGATGCAGTCGGTCGCACCGAACTCGCGCGCCATGGCGAACTTATCGGGATTGGTATCAACGGCAATGATGCGCCCTGCCTTGGCCTGGCGTGCACCTTGAATGACGGCTAGGCCAATACCGCCCAGACCGAATACGGCGACGCTATCGCCTTCCTGCACTTTGGCGGTGTTATGCACGGCACCGATGCCGGTGGTGACACCGCAGCCCAGCAGGCAAACCTGTTCGGGGTTGGCCTCGGGATTGATCTTTGCCAGCGACACCTCGGCAACAATGGTGTACTCGCTGAATGTCGAGCAGCCCATGTAGTGATAGATCGGCTGACCCTGGTACGAGAAACGCGTCGTGCCGTCGGGCATCACACCCTTGCCCTGAGTAGCACGCACGGCGACGCAGAGATTGGTCTTGCCGGATTTACAGAATTCGCATTCGCGACACTCGGCGGTATACAACGGAATCACGTGATCACCGGGTTGCACGGACGTGACACCCTCGCCCACTTGCACCACAATGCCGGCACCCTCGTGACCTAACACGGCCGGAAAGACGCCTTCGGGATCGTCGCCACTCAAAGTAAAGGCATCGGTGTGGCAAACGCCGGTGTGCGTGATTTTGACCAACACCTCGCCCTTGCGGGGCGGCTCGACATCGAGCTCGACAATTTGCAAAGGTTGCCCGGCGGCAAACGCGACCGCAGCACGGCTCTTGATGGTCATGACACTTCTCCGACTAATCCGAATTCAATTCGATGAAGCGTCTATTCTAAGTGAATTAAAAAATCGGATCAGGTCGAGAAGGAACTGCCGCAGCCGCAGGTGGTCTTGGCGTTCGGATTGCGAATCACAAATTGCGCACCGTGCAGCGATTCGGTGTAATCCACCTCAGCGCCGACCAGATACTGCATGGATAGCGGATCGATCACCAGTGTGACCTCATCCGTGACGACGGCGACATCGTCTTCGGCTTGCGTTTCATCGAACTCAAAGCCGTACTGAAAGCCCGAGCAGCCGCCGCCTTGGATATAGACGCGCAGTTTGAGATCTGGGTTGCCCTCTTCGGCAATCAGTTCACGGACTTTGCGTGCAGCCGCTGCAGTAAAGGTGACACTGGTGCCTGCCGTCTGATAACTCGGGACCAGCAGTTCGGGGGTAATCAGTTCCATACGCCTATTGTGCGGCCAAAGCGGCAAAACTCAACCGTTAACGGTCGCACTACAGTGTTGCGCCGATGCCTTCGTACACACCACGATGACGCCACACCTGCTTAAAATAGCCAAAGGCCGCCTGTTGGCCGGAGGGTTGTACATGCAATTGGATTCCACCATCGTCTTCGCCATCGGCATTGTGCTGGCATGGTTAGCGGGTATTCGCGCCTATCTGACTGTGTTCGGTGTCGGTATTGCCGGTTATTTCGGCTGGCTCGATCTGCCCAATCAGCTGGAAATCGCGCAATCGCCGTGGGTAATCGGCGTGTCCGGCATTCTCGCCGCTGTCGAATTCTTCACCGACAAGATTCCGGGCGTAGACTCCGTCTCCGATCTTTTGCAAACCCTGCTGCGCGTGCCGGCCGGCGCATTTCTTGCCGCCGCCACCATGTCGCAAGATGGCGAATTCGGCGCCGGCGCCCTAGCCACAGGTGCGGGTGTGGCCCTGACCAGTCATTTGCTCAAGTCGGGTTCGCGCGCGCTGATCAACACCTCGCCCGAGCCGGTCACCAACTGGACGGCTTCGATTGGCGAAGATTTGGCCGTCACGGGCGGCATCGCCATGGTGTTTGCTTATCCGTGGCTGACCTTTGGCGTAGTGGCAGTAATCACCCTTCTGGGTGCGCTGATGATCTGGTGGATCTGGCGGCGCCTGTTCGGTCGCCGCCCTCCGCGTGCCGCGGCCTAAGCGGGATTAGTGGTCGTCGCCGGCGATCTTGGTGGACAGATACAGCTGGTCGCCCACACGGTTCATGAGATCGAGCTGGGTTTCCAGCCAGTCGACGTGTTCTTCTTCACTGTCGAGAATCTCAACCAGCAGCTCGCGGCTCACCAGGTCCCTGACCTCTTCGCAGTAGCGAATGCCTTCGCGCAGTAGCGGAATCGCCTCGAGCTCCAGCGCCAAGTCGCACTCAAAGATCTCGCGGGGCGTTTCGCCGATTCGCAGCTTGCCCAGGTTCTGAAAGTTGGGCAGGCCTTCGAGAAACAGAATGCGGTCCGACAATTTGTCGGCGTGCTTCATCTCATCGATGGATTCGTGATACTCGTGATCGGCGAGTTCTTTCAGACCCCAGTTTTTCAGCATCTTTGCGTGCAGAAAGTACTGATTGATCGCAATCAGTTCGTTGTACAGGGCCTTGTTGAGGAAGTCGATGACTTGCTTGTCGCCTTTCATGGTTCGCTATCCGATTGTGCGTTGGTGATTGTATGGTAGCGATCCAACGTGACGATTGCGAATCACCGGCAGCTCGTGCTTTGCGGCCAGCATGTTGCCGATCAGCGTGTCGGCCAACTGGATGCAGCTCCCGCAACTGGCGCCGGCACCCGTACGCATGGTCAGCTCGCTAACGCTGGTGCAGCCAGCATCCACTTCGCGCCGGATATCGTTGTCTGTCACTCCGTTACAAACACACACATACATGGGGATGAGATTCCTAGCATGGGCCCCAATTGGCCAAATGCTATTGAATCTCAAATGCGAATGATTGTCAATTGCGGCCCGCGCTGCCGTTTATCGGGCCGCAGGTAGCGTCCGTCAGCGAAAATGTCGTTTAATCTCGACGGCCCCGCCAATTGGGTCGGATTCCGCGATATTGACGCCGCCGGTCACCTCGCGCGCGACCGGAGCCAGAAAGCGGAGGGCGTGGGTATACACCTCGCGCTTAAAAGTGACCACATGGTCCAGCGGGTACCAGAAATCGACCCAGCGCCAGTCGTCAAACTCCGGCGTCTCGGTCAGATCCAGCCTTACGTGGGCCTCTTCGCAAGTCATGCGCAGCAGAAACCAGACCTGTTTCTGGCCAATGCACGGCCGGCGCTCACGTTGCCGCACGGCTCGGTACGGAAGCTTATAGCGCAGCCAACCTGGCGTCTGCCCAAGCACTTCTACATGCTCCGGCAGCAGCCCGGTTTCCTCACGGAGTTCGCGAAACATCGCCTCCTCCGGGGTCTCATCAGTGTTCATCCCGCCTTGCGGGAATTGCCAGCCATCCCGATGAATACGCCGGGCCCAGAACAAGCGGCCCAGGTCATTCATCAGAATGATGCCAACATTTGGCCGGTAGCCGTCCGGATCGATCACGACTCGGACTCCTAATACTTCAACTGTCCTCAGGTTGCCACCTTTTGCCCGGCGGCTCAAGTCAGGGAAAATATCCTTGACGAAGGCCGCTCGACGTGCCATAATTATCGGCTAACCGCAAGTTAGTTCTTGGCTATGTAGCTCAGCCGGTTAGAGCACAGCACTCATAATGCTGGGGTCGGTGGTTCGAGTCCACCCATAGCCACCATGTTTCGCATAAGCCCCTGATTCGTCAGGGGTTTTTTCTTTTCGGGGCCTTGCAACCGATTGATAGACCCCAGTTTGCAAAATGCTGTGCTTGGTGGGCTATCGTCCTGAATCGTGCATTCAACATTCAATGTATTGGCGTCTACATTAGGTTTCGGATGTCCCCGGCCGGAAAATTTTGTCCCAGAAGTCGGATCGCCTGTTCGGGAAAGTGTAATTTTTGTCCCAGGAATGTCCCAGAATTTTTCAGAAACTCTCGACCGTTTTTCGGGGAGGTAAGGACCAATTCGGAGGCATCTGTTCTATACAGAACTACGGGGCCAATACCTTTGACGGCCAAAAGCTCCTTGTCCGCAGCCCGATCGATCCTCCCAAGTGTCCTATATCCATTCCTAATCAACTCCTCACGGTGGTTTAGAGGTACAATCAACCGTACATGAAGTTGCTTCGGAATCCGCTACGACTGTTCACAGCAGCATTGCTTATGGCGGTGATGCTGGTCGTGCCGGTGGCAGAAGCATTCCAATGCGGATTTGACGACATTCGTGCGGAATTAACGCATTCTGCGTCGGAATGTGCCGACGTCAATGCTGTTGGCATCTCAGGGTCGCAAGGCAACTTGGATCGCGATTCCTCACCTGGGCCCAGCCCGGAGTTTGGGGGCCATGTCTACTCGCATTGCTCGCATGGACATAGCCATACGTCAATCGCCGACGGATCCGTCGACGAACTCGCATACCCTGAAGTGAATCTGAGGCAGTCGCTTCCTGAGGTTTTGCCGTCGGCCGCCTCCACGCTTTCCGAAGGATTGATGCGTCCACCGCGCGCCTAAACCAAATTGAACAGCCGCATCTCTGCGGTTCAAATTTCTGGTTTACCTTTGGAGTTCCAATGAACGTCTTTCAACGTCAGCTGCCGAGCGCAGCTGCGTGGTCGTTGATGCTTCTATGCATCACTGGCCCTCTATCCGCCCAACCAATGAACGTGGTCGCGCCAACTTATGAGTCTTTGCTGCAACAGCTGGAGACATTTCCATCTCAGCGAGAAACCGCCGCGCTGTACGAAGCAAGTTTAGGACGACTGGACCAATCCAAGACCATTTCCAACCCCGTGTTGACGCTCGAAGTCGACAATTTCCTGGGCACGGGTGAGCGCAAGGGATTTGGCGGAAGTGAAACGACACTCTCCGCCACCCAGCCAATCGAGAACCCATCCAAACGCCGTGCTCGCATCGCGGTCGCCGGAGCGCAAGTCGACGCAACGGCAAATCGGGGCGAAGACAGCCGGTGGAGAGCGGCTGCCAGACTTGCCCAGGCTTATGTCGATGCAGAGGCCGCCATTGCGCGTCATGCGCTGGCAACGGAGGGAATGTCCCTCGCAGAAGCGGAAACCCGTGCTGTAGCTGCACTTGTCCGGGAAGGGCGCGAGGCGAAATTTCGCGAGATTCAAGCGCAGTCAGAACTTGCCAGCGTCCGTTCTCAGTTGGATGAGGCAAGTGCCAACAGGGCGATTGCATTGGCTCGCCTCGCCGCAATAGTCATGCGCGACCAACCAATTGAGGCACTGGGTTCAAGTTTGTTGAATCTTTCACCGTCCCATCTGTCGGACGGCACCACTGAGTCGCCGCAGATTCGGATTGCCCGTGCCGAGACACTGGTCGCCGATAAGCAGGTCACTTTCGAAAAGCGGCGCGCGATGCCCGATTTCAGCGTCACTCTGGGTTTGCGTCATTTTGCGAATGAACGGGATGCCGCTCTTGTGGCAGGGGTTGGAATCACGATTCCCATTTTTGATCGAAACACGGGAAATATTCGCGCAGCGGCGGCGGAGTTACGCGCCGCGGAGGCTCGTCTAGCGGCCGTTGAGCTTGAAGTTCGCGCCGAGAAAGTTGCCGCAGATGCTGCCATGTTTGCCTCCCAGTCCCGTGTCAACGCCGCACGCGTCAGTGTCAGCACAGCAAGGGAGGCTTATCGGCTTTCCCGCATCGGTGTTGACGCCGGCCGCATATCGCAGCTCGAGCTTCGTGCCTCACGCGCCGCGCTCGTCTCTGCGTTGCGCAGTGAAGTTGACGCAAAGCTGGCCCGAGCAAACGCTGAAATCCAATTGGCCCAAATTGAGGGCCGCCTGCCATTCGGAGTCCAACGATGACGAGCAAGAATACTTACATTGCATTTTCCATCGCGATTCTCCTGGCATTGCTCGCTGGTTTCGGCGTTGCGCGATGGCTTGACCCACGATCCACTTCCCAGACGACGCCTCAGACCGAAACCACGGAAACGGCGGATGCCGAGGGGGAATATGAGGATCGACATGGCGAGGAGTCAAGCGAACTGAAGTTGACTGCCGAACAGGTCGCATCGTCGAAACTTGAGCTGTCCAATGTCACACGTGGCGGGGGTGCTGCAATTCGCCTTTCGGGCCGTGTCGAGTCCATGGTCGGTGCACGCGCTGCAGTCGGAGCTTCAACCTCGGGTCGCGTTGAACGCGTCCTTGTCGCACCGGGTACCACGATAAGGGCGGGCTCCGCTGTCGCCACCATTGTGAGTGGTGAGGGTGCTTCGCTTCGAGCGGCGGCTGATGCGGCGGCGGCGGAAGCCGATGCTGCACAGATGGTATACCGTCGCGACAGCAACCTGCTGAATCAAGGAATTGTGGCACGCCAGGAAATGGAGACCTCCAGAGCTCGCGCCCTGGCCGCGGCGGCGAACGCGCGTGCGGCACGTGCGCGCGTCGTTGCGTCAGGTCGCCCGGACGCGAACGGTCGCCTCGCAATCACTAGCCCGTTTTCCGGAGTTGTCACGCAGGTTTCGATCACACCCGGAGGGTTTGTGCAGCCCGGCGATGTGGTCGCCAATGTCGCAGATCCGGAACGGAACGAACTGGTATTTGCGGTGGCACCTGCAGTTGCGTCCGGCGTCAAGGCCGGGATGCGCCTGGCTGTCACAGCTTCGGGGAGCACTTTTTCGGCAATTGTCACCGGAGTGGCTCCGGACACAGACGAGGCGACCGGTATGACGACGATTCGTGCAAGAGTCGAATCCGGAACGTTACCTCCGTCCGGAACCATCGTCTCCGCGATCCTGTCGATCGACTCGGACGCCGGCGCACTCTCCGTTCCATCCGACGCAGTGCAAAGTCTGGATGGGCGTAACGTCGTTTTCGTAGCCGAAAAAGCAAATCAGTTTCGTGTCGTGCCGGTCACCGTGGGGCGTGACGCCGGCGGATGGGTTGAGATCCTAAGTGGATTACGCGGCGACGAGCAAGTCGTTTCGCGCAACGCATTTTTGCTCAAGGCCGAAATCGCCAAAGGCGAGGCTGAGGAAGGACACTAAGGAAGCGCCATGTCATTGAATTTAATAGGACAAGTGGTTCGCTATCGCTGGGCCGTCATTCTTCTCAGCGTTGGGCTAGCCTTTTATGGCATTTTTCAACTTGCGCGTCTGCCGATGGACGCGGTGCCGGACATCACCAATCGCCAGGTTCAGATCAATACGTTCGCTCCTGCGCTGGCACCGGGGCAGATGGAACGTCAAGTCACCTACCCGCTTGAGACCGCATTTGCCGGACTGCCCGGATTGGTCAGCACTCGTTCGCTTTCCCGAAATGGCTTTTCGCAGGTAACCGTCGTGTTTACCGATGATACGGACATCTATTTCGCGAGGCAGCAGATCGCAGAACGCTTGCGAGAGGCGCAGTCGTCGTTGCCCGAAGGAGTCGTCCCTGCAATGTCACCGGTCACGACGGGGCTAGGCGAAGTATTGACATGGACCGTCGATTTCGCCCCTCGAGATCCCAAGGCTTCATCTGCAGCTGGTGCTCCTGGCTGGCAAGCCGACGGAACTTTCCTGACTCCGGAAGGCAAGGTACTCTCCAGCCCACAGGAGCGTGCAACGTATCTTCGCACTTTGCAGGATTGGCTCATTGCACCGCAGATGCGATCAACGAAAGGTCTGGCGGACGTCGACTCAATCGGGGGTTACGAAAAAGAGTACTCCGTGCATCCTGACCCCGCACGGTTAACTGCGTATGGCATCAGTTTTACGGAGCTGGCGGACGCATTGCGCCGTTCGAATGTTCAGGCAGGCGCTGGTTTCATTGAACGCTCCGGTGAAGGCTTGGTCGTGCGGACTGACGCCCTTGCGCGTGGTGTGCAGGACTTGGCGCAAGCACCGGTGGTCAACCGCAACGGACTCATAATCCGCGTCAGTGATGTCGCGCAGGTGTCCGAAGGACAGTCTCCAAGACTAGGTGTGGCCACGCGCGATGGTCATGAGATCGTGCTTGGCTCGGCGCTGATGATTGCGGGCGGTAACAGCCGGACAGTTGCGCAGGACGCATCTGCCCGACTCACCGAGGTTTCAAAGTCATTGCCCCCGGGAATCGAAGTTAAAGTCGTTCTCGACCGCAGTAAGCTGGTCAATGCCACGATTGGCACGGTTGCGGAGAATCTCGCGGTTGGTGCCCTGTTGGTCATCGTCGTGCTGTTTCTGTTGCTCGGCAACATTCGCGCCGCGACCATTACTGCCTTGGTGATCCCTCTCTCTTTCCTGTTTGCCGTGATCGGAATGCAGCGCTTCGGCATCAGTGGGAACCTGATGAGTCTCGGTGCCTTGGATTTCGGGATCTTGGTGGATGGCGCAGTGATTGTGGTCGAAGCGACGCTGCTGTTGCTTACGCAACGCCAGCATGAGCTGGGGCGGCGGCTGACACTCAGGGAACGATTGAGCGCTGTCGTTGAAGCGACCGGAAAGATGGCGCGCCCAGCAGCATTTGGACAGGCAATTATTCTCCTCGTGTTCGCGCCAATTCTGACGTTGCAAGGTGTTGAAGGAAAGACATTTCAGCCGATGGCTGCGACGTTCATGTTTGCGCTGGTGGGCGCTTTCATTTTTTCGTTTACGTTTGTTCCCGCAATGGCGGCGTTGTTCATCCGCGCACCTGAAACCGCCATTGCCCCTGCCGATTCGATGCACTCCGAGGAGGGACATGCGGACGAACATGAGACGAAAGTCCTCCGGGTACTTCGTCGGCAGTTCGAACCGCTGATTGATGCGGCAATTGCGAAGCCGCGGCGAATGCTTGCTGGCGCTGCGGTCCTGTCGTTGGTTGGAGTCGTCGCCTTTTTGTCGCTCGGTCGTGAGTTCATGCCGACACTGGATGAAGGCGACATCGCCATGCAGTCATTGCGAGTCCCGTCAACGTCCCTGGCGCAATCAGCAGAAATGCAACGGGAACTGGAATCTGCGATAAAAAAACAGCC
Organism: Aquilutibacter rugosus; assembly: GCF_036541335.1. Lineage (NCBI taxonomy): Bacteria > Pseudomonadati > Pseudomonadota > Gammaproteobacteria > Lysobacterales > Lysobacteraceae > Aquilutibacter > Aquilutibacter rugosus. The sequence continues at coordinate 421,707 of NZ_JAZHBO010000001.1, forward strand.
GCAGGTTCAGACGATGTTTTCGCGTACCGGTACCGCGGAAGCCGCAATCGATCCAATGCCTGCCAATATTTCCGACAGCGTTATCGTGTTAAAGCCGAGATCGCAATGGCCAGACCCGGGTCTTTCCAAGGAAGAGCTGGTAGAAAAATTTGAAAGCGTTGCGAAAACGCATATCGGCAATAATTTCGAATTCAGTCAGCCGATCGAATTGCGATTCAACGAGCTTATTTCCGGAGTACGCTCCGATATGGCGGTGATGATCTATGGCGAGGATTTCGATGTTCTTCGTAAGGTAGCGGACGAAGTGGCGGGCAAATTACGCACTGTTGACGGTGCGGTTGACGTACAGGTGGAACAGGTGGCTGGCTTGCCCGCCATGACTGTGCAAGTTGATCATTCCGCCGCATCTCAATTCGGACTTACGGCTCAGGATGTCGCGCAGGCGTTTTCCACGGCAGTCGGGGGTGAGTCTGCAGGCACCATTTTTGAAGCGGATCGGCGCTTTGAAGTCGCTGTACGTCTCGAGGAGAGCATGCGTGCGGATCCGGTGCAATTGGCCGCACTGCCGGTAATCGGACCAAGCGGGGTTTCGGTACCTCTGTCGTCTGTCGCAAAAATCGTCGTCGCGGAAGGTCCTAACCAGATTAGTCGCAACAATGGCAGCCGCCGCATTGTCGTACAGGCCAATGTCCGCGGGCGTGACCTCGGGGGCTTCGTGACGCAAGCTCAGGAACAGGTATCGGCCGTAAAATTGCCTCCTGGTATCCGCATTGAATGGGGAGGCCAATTTGAGAATCTGCAACGCGCCGAACGTCGACTCGCTTTCGTCATTCCGATCGTCTTTATCCTCATTGGTGGACTGCTGTACATGGCACTAGGGAGCATTCGCGAGGCGGCACTGGTCTTCGCTTGCGTGCCACTGGCCTTGGTTGGCGGCGTGCTTGCACTTTCCGTTCGCGGCATGCCGTTCTCGGTCTCGGCAGCCGTTGGTTTCATTGCAGTTTCAGGCGTTGCCACGTTGAACGGTCTCGTTCTGATGCAAGCCATCCGGGAGCAATTCGACGCCGGAACGGTTTCGCTGGAAGCGGCGCGGATCGGCGCGAAGAGTCGATTGCGCGCTGTGCTGACAACCGCACTCGTGGCCATCGTCGGCTTCATGCCAATGGCAATGGCAGCCGGAGCCGGGGCGGAGGTCCAGAAACCCTTGGCAACCGTCGTAATTGGCGGTCTGCTCACGGCAACGCTATTGACCTTGCTGGTTCTTCCGGCATTCGCGAGTCGTACCCTGCGTGCTCGCGAGAAGGTCGCATTGCCGACAGATTGAATGATTAATGTCGATAATAGATAAGAACCCGGGTCCAACCCAAGATCGCGGGTTGTCCTGGCACAATAGTTCCAGAAGGAGGTTTCATATGTCAGATTGCGATTGCGGCAAGCCCGTAGAACTCAAGTCGATGGAGGCGAGACAGCGCCGGGTATTGATGATCGTCATGTCGATTAATATCGTGACGTGCATCATGATGTTCAGCGCCGCTTACTTCAGCGGGTCGTCGTCGCTACTTTCAGGGACGCTGGATAACCTCGGTGACGCTGCTACCTATCTGCTGAGCATCCTTGTCATCGGTGCCAGCGTACGGGCTAAGGCACGTGTTGCACTGTTTAAAGGGCTGCTGATATTTGGCGCAGCCATCGCCGTTGGACTGCAGATCATCTGGCGACTGAATAACCCGGCTGTTCCGGTCTTTGAAACCATGGGCGTGGTGGCGGCGTTGAACCTTGCATTGAACGGCGTCTGTCTGTGGCTATTGACGCCGATTCGCGACACCGACATCAATATTTCGTCTGCCTGGGAATGTTCACGAAACGACATGTTTGAAGGCGTAGCCGTCCTCGCCGCTACGGCAGGCGTCTGGCTATTTGAATCGGGATGGCCAGACCTGGTTGTTGCCATCGCATTGCTGGTCATGTTCCTTCGCTCGGCGTGGCGCGTCCTTCGTTCTGCGTGGAGAAGCCTATCGTCGAGTCCGGATTCCGCGGCAACTTGCGGCGCCTCGCCAAGGGGGATGAATAAATGAGTGGCGGACATGATCATGGCGCCGGCGAAATCAAGCACGAAAAGCCGCTTTGGATCGCGCTCTTACTGACAGGTACTTTCCTGATTGCCGAAGTCGTCGGTGGACTGATTACAAACAGCCTTGCACTGCTTTCCGATGCGGCGCACATGGGGACTGACGTGCTAGCGCTCGGCATTTCGCTGTTCGCGGTTCGTCTTAGCCGTAGGCCGGCAGATGCAAAGAAGACATACGGCTATGCCCGCATGGAAGCAATCGGGGCGCTGATAAACGGGGGAATGCTCTTTCTGGTGGCTGGCTACATCCTATGGGAAGCGTTTGGCAGGTTTCAGAAATCAACCGAAGTTGCGTCAGTTGGAATGCTTGTCATCGCAACGCTGGGCCTTGTCATTAACCTGATCTCAATGCGGTTGCTCGCGGCAGGCTCGGGCGAGAGCCTGAATGTCAAAGGCGCATATCTTGAGGTGTGGGCTGACATGCTCGGTTCCCTGGGTGTGATAGCAGGTGCGGTCATCATTTATTTCACGGGATGGACCATCATCGATCCGATTGTTGCCGTGCTGATTGGCCTTTGGGTACTTCCACGAACATGGCGACTAATGTCCCAAGCCGTACATATGCTGATGCAGGGTGTTCCGGAAGGACTGGAACTGGCGACCGTCGATGGTGCACTGAGGGAGATCAAAGGCGTCCGCGAGTTGCACAACCTGCATATCTGGGCACTGGGGTCAACGCAAACGGTTCTGACGACGCATCTTGTCTATGATGAAACCGAAATTGATGCGGAAGCTCTAAGGCAAGAAGCGACTCGGATGCTTAGGGATCGCTTTGATGTGCATCAAAGCACGATTCAAATCGAATCAAGTGCATGCATAAACTGACAGGGCCAGGCAGGATATTACTGCCTGGGACTGGCCCGGTCTCCCATCGCACTTTCTGCCTCACGAATGTTTCGAGCCGATCTTGAATTGCAGAACATTCGAAATAAGAACCCACCGACGGATGTTGGTGGGTTTTTTCGTTAATTGACCACACGCTCGAGCAGTTCAATCACTGCGTCGCGCTCGTCCATGGCATGAATGGGTAGAACCAGGACATCGCCGGTCCGCGCCCAGTCCAATGCGGCACTGATCAACTGGTGAATATCCGCGACGACCATCACCTGCTCAGTGGGAATGCCTGCCCTTGTCACGGCGCCCTTGAATAACGCTCCTCGGCATTCTTTTTTGTAAGTTTTTTTGCTAAATAGACTTTAGTTTGCAACACTCTATTTAGCGTGGGCTATTGCATTATTTCGTGACAGATGCACGTTTTTGTGTCCCAGAAATGTCCCAGACAGGCCTGAAAGGCGCATGGTTGCGCTGTGAACCCACCTCTCATAATGCTGGGGTCGGTGGTTCGAGTCCACCTATAGCCACCATATCGCACTGCGAGATTGTCCAAGGCGCTTCAAAAACCCGCGAAATATGCGGGTTTTTTTATGCCCGCTCTCCAATACTCTCCGCATTCCTACATTGCTATCCAGAGATTCAGGGGGCATAGTTGGGGGCATAGTCGGCATGAAGAAATTCCATGCCCCCAGGAGATCCACTATGCCTTTAAGCGACGCTTCCATTCGACAAGCCAAGTCTTCCGAGAAAGTGGTCCGCCTGTATGACTCCGGCGGCCTCTATCTCGAAGTGACACCCTCCGGATCGAAGCTTTGGCGTTGGAAATTCCGCATTGCTGGTAAAGAGAGGCGACTCGCTCTAGGCACCTACCCGGCCACGGGACTCAAGGAAGCGCGCCAACGGCGTGACCAAGCCAAGGGGCAACTTGAAGCAGGCACCGACCCCAGCGCCGCTAAACGCGCGGACAAGCTTTGTAGCCAAGACCAAGCAGCCAATAGCTTCGAGAAGGTGGCGATAGAGTGGCTGCACGTCAAGAAACACGAATGGACTGAAAAACAGTTCACCAAAGAACAGGGTCGGCTAAAGAAATACGCCTTTCCATACCTTGGTAATCGGCCGATCGCTGAGATAGGCGTTGCCGACGTGAGGGTTGTAATCGAGCGACCGGCAAGAGCCGGTTTTCTTGAGCAAGCCCACCGGCTTCGATTCCAGCTAAGCCGAATCTTCAAGTTTGCGATCGCGACTGAACGAGCCGAAAGGGATCCAGCGTCTGACTTAAGCGCAGCCCTCCCCTCGCGACGCAAACAGAGGCATCCAACAATTATTGAACCGGACATGATCGCGCTGCTTCTCAGGGCGATTGACAGTTACGAAGGGAGTCTCGCAGTGGCTGCAGCACTTAAGCTGGCGCCCATGTGGTTCTGCCGTCCTGGAGAAATCAGAATGGCCGAGTGGTCCCAGATAGAGCTGGAGGGCGATCAACCACGATACACGGTCCCACCGATGAACCGGAAGCTTCGAAAGGCGGCGAAGGAAGCCAAAGAAACGCCTCCCCACGTCATCCCACTCAGTTCACAGGCGGTCGACATTCTGCGAGAGTTGAAAACGTTCACCGGCCGAGGTAGTTTCGTTTTCCCCAGCGGGCGTGAACCCTCGCGCAACATGAGCGACGGCGCAATCAATGCTGCGCTGGCCCGCCTTGGCTACAAGGGGTTGATAGTTGGTCATGGCTTTCGACACATGGCGTCAACCCTCCTGCGAGAACAGGGTTGGTCGAGAGAGGCGGTGGAAGCTCAGCTTTCCCACGAGATCGGCGGGACGGAAGGTGTATACAACTTGGCAAAGTTTTTGCCAGAGCGAACGCGAATGATGCAGGCTTGGGCGGACTATTTAGACCAACTCAAAAAAACTCCGACTGTATGAACGATCGATCAGACGGAATACCTAAGAACGAGCGCTCTACATCCAAGACAGCGAAAGCCGAGCAGGTCAGAAAAAAGCGTCTCCAGTTAATCGAGTTCGGTCTTTCGGAGTTCAAGCACCGGGTCAAAGTAACTGAAATTGACCGTCCGATCACCTGTGCCGTATGCGATCGTTGCAAGCCCGTTCCACCTCGTTCGCAAAGTATCCACGGGCGTCATTTCTCAAAGCTGATTGATCGCCTAGAACTGTTGTTTGAAAATGGAGCGGGTGAACCAGACTCCGTCAGGGATCTCTATATGGCTCCGTGGTTCGACGCCATGGACTACACGTGCACCTATAGAACTCTATTGGGGACTTTTAATTCGATCATCTTCGCACTTTTTAGATTTGGCTACCCGCCGGAACAAATCCGGCATGTTTTCGACGAACTTTGGGCTGACCGCCTGTCTCTACCTAACTGGTTTGTAAGCACCATTGGAGTTGAAGAGCCAGAGGAGAAACTTGAAGCGAGCCTTCGATTCTGAATTGATGCCGCAAGAAAATACGACGAGGCGATAATGTCGCAGAAGCAAGTAGAGGTTGCGTGTGCTCCTCTCGCGGCATCCAATCTTTACTTGGGCTTGATTCTCAGGTTGAGTTCGAGCTCTCGGTAGATGCGGTACACCCGCTTGTGGTTCCATGGAAACCCCTTCACATTGCGCAGATGCAGGTAACAAAGCTTGAAGCCCCATGTTCGATACGCGGTGGTTAGTCGCTCCAGCCAATCCGCAATCAAGACGTTCTCGTCGCTTTGCTTTGCGATGTAGCGGTAGCAGGTCTCGCTGATTCCAAATGCCGAGCAGGCACTTGATACGGACATGCGGCGCTGGGTGACTGCCCATTTGGCCATCTCACGGCGTTGAGATGGCCTTACCATTTTTTTGCGAGCGCTTCCTTCAGCACATCGGCGCTCATCTGGGCCTCGGCATACATCTTCTTGAGCCGGCGATTTTCATCTTCGAGCTCCTTCAGACGCCCCATCATGGACGCGTCCATACCTCCGAACTTACTACGCCACTTGTAGAACATGGCCGAGCTGAAGCCGTGTTGGCGGCAGAGCTCGGGAACCGGCACGCCGGACTCGTTTTGCTTGAGAAAGCCAAGGATCTGGCTGTCGGTGAATCGCGATTTTTTCATGGGAATCTCCTAACGTAAGGGTATTAGAAAATTCCACTTCTGGCGTCACTGGTTTTTAGGGGGCATTACCATCGCATCTTGTAGGGGTCACGGATGCTTTGACGGTGCCTGCCGTCATGCCCGCCCGTGTGCTCTTTTCTCTTCGACTCGCTGCTTTTCGAGCGGAGCGCGGTCTGAGTGAACGTGGACCGGGGGATGAAATGGGGTTGGGGAATCGCGTGGGCTCCGTCAGGATCAACCGCTACGAGCGGCAGGAGCGATTCCCTGCATTAGACGATCTCGACTTGCTGGCGGACACTTTAAACATTCCCGTGGCCGCTTTACTGGCGCTGGATGACAGCACGGCTCGCGCAATCTGTGCATTGGCTCGTCTCACGGATGCTGAGCGTGAAGAGGCGGCAAAAAGATTGGAAGAACTTGCTGGTAGGAGCGCCGCGTCTGACATCGGCTGACGAACGGGCAGAAGCGCGGTTTCATCGCCTCGCCCCGTTGACTCGGCCACCATAAAGTGTGACGGACCGCTCGCTGCAACAGCGCCCAGTCGGCTGGGCGCTGCTTCAACGCTTTATTAGCCATGAAAGCTGGCTATTGAAAGGGAGATCAACTGCCTTCGTCACGCCACCAGTTTTATCACTTCGTCCCAAGCGCGCTGCTTTATTTGCGCACCTTGGCCAAACCACGCCGCCTCTCGGCGGTGATCGCCAGACCGCGCGCGCCGGTGAAAATCGACAAACTCCGTCACACTGTTGAGCAAACCCCACGCCGTCCCACGGCTTGATGCGAGCAACGCGCCTTTGCCGCCACCCTCGTACATTGAACGCACGTTGGCGATGGCTTGTTCGTTGGCAACAGGGGCGGCGATATCTTGAGCTTGATAAGTCAGAACGCGTCGCAGCAAACCTTCGACCGAATCCGGATCAACCGGACATTCACACAAGGCTTTCATACGTGAAACAAAAGGCTCCCAGGACGACACAGCGATGCCGAGTTGACGCTTTACCACCTCCGGATTGAACTTCGAACGGTGCGACACCTTGATAGAACCGCTGGAATCACCCAAGGCGATCTGCAAGGTGTTGTTGCATACGACGCGCACAGAGGTAAATTGCGCTGTCGTGGCGAGCGACCCGTCGCAAGCAGTTGCCAGTAGTAAATAGCCATCTACCTTGTCCCTATCCTTGAGTGTGACCGACTGGCCAGTACGGGCAAGCGCCCAAAGCTTGCGGCCTTCGCGGAGCACACCGGCGGTCTCCAACTCAAAGCCGCCCACTTCGGTCAGATCTCGGTAGAACTCCAGCACTTCGCCAGGCTGCACGACCTTGTAGCGATTCGACACCACGGCCAACGGAGCCTTGGTATCCGAGCGATACAAAACCTTGTTTTCCGGAAAGGCATGAATTGCGCCAATGTTGCCATTGCCGGAAATGAATCGAACTTCGGATTCTTCAATCCTCCAGTCCATTCCCGCGTGCCTTTTCCATTCATCAATAGACTGTTGCGGGCGCAGTTTGTTGCCCAAGCCATGCCACGGACGGTCACCCGTGTAGGCCATTGTTTCGACCAGATGCATTTCGTTTCCTCATTGTTGGCCGCATAAACGCCCATGGCCCGGGCGCGATGCCGGGCCGTGGACAAAATGCAGGGAGTGGGTTGGATCAGGAGGCCTTTGAACGACCGCAGATGGCGCATTTGACGATACCTGTCAGGACAGCCGCGGTGACGACCAAAACGCAATAGACGGCTTCGAACTTATCTCTGCTCAATTCATTACACCTTTGGTAAGCGCATCAGTGCGGAGCGCCTGAACGCGAAGTAGCTATCCACCGACTTCAACAAGGTGTTATAGGTTTGAAAATTTTTTGGGCGCGAAGGGGCGCTTGTGACCCAGAACCGACGTTGAGCGCGAATAAAGAAACTCGTACCTGCCCCGACTTTCATCTAAGACGCCCAGGCCCCCTTGTCGGCCAGTCGGGCCAGCAACTGAGAGATCCAACTGCTCGTCATCCCACAGCCATCAGGATCTCGAAGGGCTGCTCGATCCATTCCATCACACGCAGGCTCATTTCTTCATCGGATTGCGGAAGAATGCATCACCATGCACGTTATATAGCACGCTCCAATCAGGGCATCGCAGTGTTCGCATTGGCTAGCTCGCGTTCTGGAAACTCTGTAGATGATGGAGGTCCGTCCTTCGGCCGTCGGGACTTACTTCCCGCGGTTTTAAGGCGATTGATTAGTCGGCTGAGCGAGATCCCTCCGCTGGACTCCTTACCCTGGATCGCGGTAGGCATGCGCTGGAGCTTCAGACCGATGACTCGCGTCGAGTGGTTCCCGACGGCCAGCACTTTGAGCTTGATGACTTCTGCCGGCTTCCATTCCGTTCCGCGGTTCTTCGGCGTTTTCATGCTGTCTCCAGGGCAGGGAGAAGCGGCCACATTGATAAATCACTTCTGGCCGAGGTCAATCTCTATTGACTACTTCCAGCACAAATACTAATATTTAGTCATCTATAAGCCATTGATTCTATTGATTATGAAGTCAGATACTGGCGAACCAACGAGCGAAGCAAGAGATCTAGCCGAATTGGCGCGACTTGCTGCGACCGGTGCTCAGGAGGACATCCGCCTCTATCTGGCAAAACTTGTACGCCGGTACCGCTCTTCGGATCCCGTGCTGGCGGCAAAGTTGGAGGATGCGTTGAAGAGGACGGCTGCAGCGTCGGGTCGCGGCGCGGCGGTGCTGCGGGCCGATACCGGCAGCACGCTGCGCTCCCAAGCGATCCCACCAGTTGATCGTGACAGCCGGCTCTCATTGGTCCGGATGTTCGACGATCGGGGTGGGATTGAGCCTCCGCTGCTACCCGCGGACGTGCTCTCCCAGCTTGAGGCGGTCGTGGCTGAGCGTCGCAATGTCGAATTGCTAGAGCGTCGCGGGTTGCGGGCCACCAAATCGCTCGCGTTCGTCGGTCCGCCTGGCGTAGGGAAAACGCTCTCCGCGCGGTGGCTTGCTGTACAGCTCGCCAAGCCGCTGTGGGTGCTGGATTTGACAGCAGTGATGAGCAGCCTCTTGGGTCGGACCGGGCACAATTTGCGCAGTGTGTTCGACTATGCGCGCGAACAAGAAGCCATCCTTCTGCTCGACGAATTCGATGCGATCGCCAAGCGACGCGGGGACGATTCCGACGTCGGTGAGATCAAGCGCGTGGTGACGGTGATGCTGCAGGAAATCGAGGATTGGCCAGCCAAGAGCATGCTAATCGCCGCCACCAATCACCAAGAGATGGTCGATCCGGCACTGTGGCGGCGTTTCGACGCCGTCGTCCACTTCCAGAATCCCACACAGCAAAGCATCGCCTCGGCGATTCGCCGATTCATGGGAGCGGATGCCGATGCCTTTGATAGGCTTGTCGATCCAATGGCTTGGATCTTTTCCGGGCAAACGCTCTCGGATGTCGAACGTGCGATCGGCCAACTGCGTCGTCGATTGGCGTTAAGTGCGATAACGCCTCGCGAAGCCCTTCAGGCAATGCTGGACGAGCGGATCCCGCCGCTCAAGAAGAGCGAGCGACTTCATCTCGCCATCGCGTGGGCGCAATCGGGCGTGTTTTCACATTCGGAAATAAACGAGATCACGGGCGTGTCCCGCGACACTATACGCAAACATGCAGGTCCCGCGAACCGCGTTGGCAGGAGGCGCCGTAAATGAGCAATTACCTCATAGGCAAGGCAGAGTTGCTGACCTATCCGATCAAGGCGCCGACCCGTGACAGTCCCGGAAAGGCGCATCCATACTCCTTGAATGAAGTGAAGGGCTGGCTTATTCCAGAACTTCACAAGTCAAATGAATACTTTTCCGCGCTGACAGCCCGTGAGGCGCCGAACGATGTCGCTGTGATCAAGCTCACCCTTCACCCGGCTTACATCGCCAAGTCGTATTTTCCGCGCGCTCTGTTGGGCCAAACCGGGTTGGTGGCTGTTGGCAGCAAGACCGTGCGCATCACCCCTAGAAAGCGCTCGAGCACCCGCATGCCCGAATCCGTCGACACCACGCAGTTGCTCATCGCGGGGCGCCGCGCCCACCTGCGCGCCTTGCCTGCCTTCACCGAGCAACTGATGGAAGGGACGCAGGAAGCACTCGATTTCGCAGAGATCGAGGAGATCTCACCGATGACCGAGGCCGATCGACTCAAGCCTCCCATAGGCGAAAGTGAGGTATTCGAAGTGGGATTGCACCTTCTGCCGGGACAGTCCAGCCGCCACGCGCTCGGCGATTTCTTGGTGCACGCGCATGCATGCGAATTCGCCGTCAATGAACAGTATCTGTTCGAGGCCGGCGCCCTAGTGTTCGTGGCCGTCGAAGGCTCGGCGTCCAATTTGGCGGCACTCGCTCGCTATTCATTAGCACGCGTGGTGCGGGAAATGCCTAAGCTGCGGGGCGTGCGACCAACCCAACGCGGGGCGACAATCGCCGTTCCGTTCTCGCTACCACCGGCCGAACCCCTCTCGCTGGAACCGAAGGTGGCCGTTCTGGACGGCGGCTTGCCCGCGAATCACGTGCTGCAGCCGTTTGTTAGGAAATACTTCGAGTCCGACGTTACCGCGCAAAGTGTGCCGGGCTACATCGAACATGGACTTGGGGTCACCTCCGCGTTGCTGTTTGGACCGATCGCACCGGGCTCTACGGCGGAACAGCCATACGCGCTCGTCGATCACCACCGCGTGTTGGACGCGGAGTCCAACCAAGAAGATCCGTACGAACTCTACAGGACGCTGGGACATGTCGAGACAGTACTCCTGTCGAGACAGTACCAATTTATCAATCTCAGTCTCGGTCCCGATTTGCCTTTCGAGGACACCGACATCCACGCATGGACAGCGGTGATTGACAACCTGCTATCAGATGGGGAGACGCTGCTGGCCGTAGCCGCTGGCAATAACGGCGAACGTGACGAGCTCACCGGTTTGAACCGCATCCAGGTGCCCGCCGATGGAGTTAATACGCTCGCAGTGGGCGCCGCGGACTCGGCATCGCAACAATGGAATCGCGCGTCCTACAGTGCGATGGGGCCTGGCCGGGTTCCGGGGCGGCGCAAGCCCGACTTGGTAGCATTCGGTGGCAGCGGCAACGAGTATTTTCACCACGCGGCGCCTGGCACTGTGCCGGCACTTACGGCGAATCTCGGAACGAGTTTTGCTGCGCCCTTGGCGTTGCGCAGCGCGGTAGGTATTCGCGCCGCGCTCGGAAGTGACATCTATCCGCTTACCGCTCGCGCAATCCTGCTGCATACCTGCGAATTCGGCGAGCACCACGACAAAGACCACGTTGGGTGGGGCCGGGTTCCCACCGACCTGCAGGCGTTGATCGCATGCGATAACCACTCGGCCCGAATTATCTACCAAGGCAAGCTTGCGCCTGGGAAGTTCCTCCGCGCGCCATTGCCCCTGCCTGATCAGATTCTTACTGGTTCGGTAAACGTCAGGGCGACCTTCTGCTTCGCAAGCCCAACAGATCCCCAGGACGCGAGCGCGTACACAAAGGCCGGGCTCACCGTGACCTTCCGACCTCACGAGGAAAAGAAGAAGGAAGGGGCACAGCATGCCCAGACCTTTAGTCTTTTTCCGAGTTCCGAATGGCGCGATGAAGCTGAACTTCGCGCCGATCTGGGGAAATGGGAGACAGTGCTGCATGGTGAGCACACCTTCCGTGGTACTAGCTTGCTAAGGCCGATCTTCGATATTCACTACAATGCCCGCGATGCAGGCGCGCCGACCAGTCACGCCGAAAGCATTCCATATGCCTTGATCGTGACTGTTAGTGCGCCGAAGTTCGCGAACATCCACCAAGCGATCCTAGACGCACACGAAGTGCTTCAAGTTATTGAGCCAAAGGTGCGCGTAAGGCTTCATGGATCTTAAGGCTGCAGCATCGGAGGGGCTTCTGCATATCTGATACCCGTAGCGACCAACCGGGTCATATTCAAAGCCGGCTAACGGTTAGAACGGCTGATCACATTGACCGCTTCTAGCCGTAGGTCGCAAGGCGACTCATTGCGGTCACTCGCTCCGTTTACCGAGAACTGGGGCCGCGCACGCCAGTGCCGACCCCAATTACGAGCACGCGCCCTTGGCCGCGTCGCGGCCAGTCGCCCTGTAACATCTACCTCGGGAAGGGCAATGGCCGGTCTCTCGCTGAGATCCCTGTCTAGGGCTTATCTGCACGTTGATCAACCCGCATCATCGCGATCAAGGAGAATCTATGTACTTGCACAGCCTTTCCGTCGAGGGGTTTCGCCGCTTAGACAACATCGAACTGCGGTTTCGTCCGGGACTCAATTTGCTAGTTGGTCCGAATAATGCAGGTAAGACGGCCGTAATTGACGCCCTACGCGTTCTTCTATCAACAGGCGATGAGGGTGCCCTCCGCGTCACCGATCTCGACCTGCACCTCGGCCCTAGCGGCATCCCGGCTTCACAAGCCACGTTCAAATACATATTTCGAGATCTGAGTCCTGACGAAGAAGCTGATTTCATTCAGGCCCTCAAGCCTGTCCAAGAGGGTGGCAAGATCGTCGGATACGAAGCGCACCTCGCTGTGCGCTACTCAAGTTCAAGTTTGGGCAATCGACTTCATGTAAGGCGGTGGGCCGGCGAACATGAAGAGGCTTCTATTTCGGTTGAGATGCTTGACGACTTACGCGCTGTCTACCTGCAGCCGCTTCGTGATCCCGCTCAGGGGCTTCGTCCAGGACGGGCAAGCCAGCTGGCAAGGCTGATTCAAAGCCTATCCGACCCGGCGGCGCAGCAGGAAGTGGTCGACGCCATGAAAGATCTCGATTCTGCGCTCAAGAAGACGGAGTCAATTAAAGAAACTCAAGCGGCAATCACAAAGCGGCATACAGACATGCTTGGGGCGCTACTTAGTCAGTCGCTCGATCTGAATCTAAGCCCGAACGATTTCAAGAAAGTCGCCGCACGGCTCAGCTTGTTGGTTGCAAATTTCGAGGTGGAGCAGAACGGATTGGGGTTCAACAATCTCATTTACATGGCGGTGGTTCTAAGTGAGCTCGCCTTAAGTAAGGAGGCAGCGTATCGAGCGCTACTTGTTGAAGAGCCAGAAGCGCACTTGCATCCACAGCTTCAGGCAGTCCTTCTAAGTTATCTGAAGGAAGTCGAAACGCCTGGCGAAGGTGAGAAAGCAGTGCAGGTGTTTCTCACCAGCCACTCTCCTAATTTTGCCGCGCTTGCCGATCTCGATTCTATTGGTTGCGTTTATCAGAGTAGCGACGCAGTCGAGACATTCTTTCCGCGTGAAGTGAAGTTTGAAAAACGAAAGAAGGAGAAGCTTCAGAGATACCTGAATGTAACGAGGGCGGAGCTGTTCTTCGCGCGGCGCATCATCTTGGTGGAGGGTGCGGCTGAGCTATTTCTCGTCCAGATTATGGCAAATAAACTCGGTTACGACCTGAAGAAGTATGCCGTGAGTGTCATAAGCGCCGACGGGCTAAATTTCGATGCGTTTATGCCACTGTTTGGCGAGAGTGCGCTCAGAATCAGAGTTGCCATTTTGTCCGACTCGGACGAGTCGGGCTACCCGGCGCTAGGTATTTCGCCGACTTTATCCGACGCCGCAAAAGTTATAAGTGCGGCGTCCAACGACTACGTCAAGGCCTTCTTCGGTGCGAAGACGTTTGAGTTCGCACTCGCGCAGTTGCCAAAAAACCACGCAACCATGTTGGCCGCACTAAAGGAGATCCATCCAATTATCGGGGCGGTGCTTGAGAAAGAGCTCGCAAGTACGGTGCCAGCGGATCAAGCGAAGATTCTCTTCAAAGGTATGTTCGAGCGTGGCGAAGGGAAGACAAGCGTGCAGAAGGGTGCGTTCGGCCAATCGCTCGCCCAGGTGGTTCTGGTAGATGGGCTGCCGTTGGAGGTGCCGGACTACATTGCCGCGGCCATCAAGTTCGCGTGTGAGGCCTAACATGGCGTTCTTTCCCACTCCGGAGCAGGAAGAAGTTATTGAGGGCGAACTCGGGTCACAGTGCGTTATAGCTTGTCCGGGCAGCGGCAAGACTGTGACTGCAGTTCGACGGCTCCTTAAAGTGCGGAGAGACTTGGGAACTGCGCGGAGCTATGTCGCCTTGCTGTCCTACTCGAACGTCGCAGTGGAGACGTTTCAAAGGGTGTATGACGAGCTAACACGCGATGTTCCTGGTTTGTCGAGGCGAGTGCTTATTGAAACGGTGGACTCTTTTTTAACGGCTTACATCTTGCGGTCTCATGGCGCGCGGGCAATGGGGGCCCGCCGGCAGCCATTTCTGGTGAACGGAAGTGAGGCATTCTTGGCGGGGTTCAGGATTTTCGACGGGAAGTATCCCCGAGAGATCAGGTATCTTTCCGTGAGCATTACAGATGACTCTACATTCGAGTACTCAATTAGGCAGGATTCAACCGTAGTTAAAGTAGATGAGAAGGCGGCAAGCGCTGCGATCAAGAAATTGGCAGCTGTCGGTGCCTACACTCACGAGCTAGGACGCTACTGGGCACTTATGACCCTCATCGAGGAGCCCAAGCTATTGGACGCACTTGCTAGAAGGTTCCCGCACATCATTGTCGATGAGGCTCAGGACGTAGGTAGCCTGCATGGCATTCTTCTTGATGCGCTGGCGTCGGCTGGCTCAACAATCTCGCTTATAGGTGATCCTAATCAGGCCATATATGAGTTCGCCGGTGCAGACGGCAGCTTCTTACGCAACTTCAAGGGGACGAGTGGAGCCAAGTTGTACTCGTTGACGCAGAACAGACGTTCAATCGGCGGCATCGTCGACGTTGCCAATCTGGTGGCAGGAACTACTGCCACAGCGGTCCGGACGCCAGGTGAGAGACGTTATGGCGCTTATTACCTTAAGTACGACCACAAGAACGTCGGAGCGAGTTTGGGTCTTTTCGAAGCGGTTTTGGCCACAAGCGGATACGATCACCACGAAGCAGCCATATTGTGTCGGGGGCGGCCTTATGTTGCAAAGCTCACTGGTGCAACATGCGACGCTGGAACTGGTTCGACAGAGTATTTTGCGCAGGCCGCGGTGATGCGGGATCGCAGTGGCAATGTTGGCGCAGCCTTTGAGCACACGGTGAGTGGTGTGATTAGGCTGCTGGACGCACCGCCGGCAGGATTGCGGAGTGAGATCGTAACTAACGCGGAAGGTGCTGACGCCAAAGCGATTCGTCGTCTCATATGGCGATTCCTGCGAGATAGCGACAGAGGGCTGCCTTCTGCAACCTTGAAGGCAAAGACTCAATGGCACCCAAAGCTGAAGCCACGCGTCGAGAACCTGCTGTCCAGCATCGAGGGCGCCACGTCGCAAAAGCGCCTGTCGTCTTGGAGTAACAACCTAACGACACGCGATTTGTTGGATGCGCCTCTTTGGGAGGCCGACCTTGCGAGTACAGCCATGAGCAGCGTACGTGTCGACACCGTTCACAAGGCGAAGGGTGAAAGCATCCGTGTCGTGATGTATCTCGCTCGGAACGAAGACGCGAATGCGCTCGTGCAGGGTACAGACACCGAAGATGGCCGAATCGGCTACGTTGCAGTCACGCGAGCCAAAGACCTGCTAATTCTCGGGATCCCAGCCACGGCAAAAGCTCCAGTTATCACGGCAATTGAAGGCAAGGGCTTCAAAGCATGGGAGTCCTAGCGGGTGAAATCTAGCCCCGCTGTGTTGGCGAATGTCCGATTATGGCCGAGACCAGAGCATCGACCCGAGTGCGGCCGCAGGCCCTGACTCGACCAACGTCAAAATTAAGAGCTGACATATGGCTGCTTTGCTCAAGCTGGTCGTAGCCAAACTGATCGCTGCAAAAGCGGTCTTCCACAACGGGAGCCAACCAAATTGCCGGGCTGATTTGGCGCCTGATGCCGATTAGCCCTATGTCCCTCCTCGCCCTATGCGCCACCACGACCTAGAATCAGTCACGGGGCTACAAGCGTGAGGGAATCTTGCGTATCTGATTTCCACCCGCGGCGCCTTAAAGAAATGATCATCCATTCAATTGCAGCAGGTTCGACTAAGTGACCCCACTCTCCAAGCTCCTCGACACCTTTCGATCCGCAGCAGTGACCGAGCGCGAAAAGGGCACGTACTTCGAAGAACTGATCCTTGCCTATCTGCAGAACGAGGCGATCTACAAGGACCTCTACCGCAAGGTTTCGACCTGGGCAGAATGGGCGCCGGCAAATGGCTTCACCGCCAAGGACGACGGCATTGATCTGGTGGCGGAAGTCGCCGGGTCCGGCGAGATCCACGCCATACAGTGCAAGTTTTACGACCCCGGCTACAAGCTGCAAAAGAAGGACATCGATAGTTTCTTCACCGCTTCCGGCCGCAAGCCTTTCGCCCACCGTGTCATTGTCAGCAGCACGGACCACTGGTCGGATCATGCCGAAAACGCACTTGTCGACCAGCAACT
Source organism: Aquilutibacter rugosus (assembly GCF_036541335.1). Classification (NCBI taxonomy): domain Bacteria; kingdom Pseudomonadati; phylum Pseudomonadota; class Gammaproteobacteria; order Lysobacterales; family Lysobacteraceae; genus Aquilutibacter; species Aquilutibacter rugosus. Next base: position 438,237 of record NZ_JAZHBO010000001.1, read on the forward strand.
ACCCGTCAGCAAGATCACGCTGCATGACCTGGAGGAAAGCCAGGTCGATTGGGCGAAATATCAGCCGAACGCCAAGGTCAGCCTCAAGCCGAAAAAGACCCTTCGCCCGCATCAGGCATCTGCGCTCACGGCAGTGACCGCCGGGCTACAGGGTGCAGATCGCGGCAAGCTAATCATGGCCTGCGCCAATGTCTAGCCGATGAATTCTCGGACATTTATGTGTTCCATCTGCGCGGCAACCAGCGCACCAGTGGCGAAACGTCGCGCAAAGAGGGTGGCAAGATTTTCGGAAGCGGCAGTCGTGCGCCGATTTCCATTTCACTGCTGGTAAAGAATCCGTCGGCGAACACGCATGGCCGCATCTTCCTGCACGATATCGGCGATTACCTGAGCCGGGACGACAAGCTGGAGAAGATTAGCGGCTATGCCAGCATTGCCGGTATCCCGGTCGATGCATGGCAGGCGATCACTCCGGATGAGCATGGCGACTGGATGAAGCAACGCGATGGTGGATTTGCGAAGTTCGCCCCAATGGGCGAAAAATCAGGGGCGTCAACGAGTGTTCTATTTGAGACATACAGCAGCGGCGTAAAGACTAATCGGGACGCATGGGCCTACAACGCGTCCCGGAACCGTGTCGCATCCAATATGGAATCCATGATTGACGCGTTTAATGCAACTTCCACTGGGGCGGCGACGTTCGATGTGAACGATCCCGGTAGAATTGGCTGGTCGTGGGTGCTACGACGTCGCCAAGAGAAGGGATTCATCGGGACTTTCAGACCTGAAGGCCTTGTAAAGGCCGTCTATCGCCCATTTAGTTCATCTTGGTTGTACTACGATCGCTACTTCAACGAGAACCGCTACCAGATGGCGCGGCTCTTTCCGGATCGTGGGGGTGACAACCTTGCGATAGTCGTGAAGCAAGGCTGGGAAGGCGAAGGATTCTTGTCGCTAATGGTTGATCGGGTGGTCGACGTTCAGTCGTCCGGAGGAACGCAATGCTTCCCTCTCTACCTCTACGACGAAGCCGCGCAACAGATAGAGGCCAGCCTGTTCACGAGCCAATCCGACACAGTCCCGCGCCGCAGAGACGCCATCACCGATGCAGGACTCGCCCATTTCACCAGCGCGTACCCCGGCGAGGCGATCAGCAAGGAAGACCTGTTCTATTACATCTACGGCATCCTGCATTCGCCGGATTACCGCGCGCGTTACGCCGACAACTTGAGCAAGGAACTCCCACGCATTCCCCGTGTGCGCACCCCCCATGATTTCTGGGCGTTCAGCAAGGCCGGGCGCGCCTTGGCCGCGCTGCATCTGAACTACGAAAGCGTTGAACCCTACCCACTCACCGTCAATGCCCAAGGCACACTCACCGACGCCGATTACCGCGTGGAGAAAATGAAATTCGCCAAGAAGAAGGACTCCGAGACCGGCAAGCCGGTGAACGACCGCAGCAACGTGATCTACAACGCAAAGATCACCCTGCGCGGCATTCCGGAAGCGGTCTGGGGCTACATCGTCAACGGCAAGGCCGCACTCGACTGGGTGATGGAACGGCAAGCCGTGCGCGTGGACAAGGACAGCGGCATCGTCAACGACGCTAACGACTGGGCCAACGAGACAATGGGAAACCCGAAGTACGCGTTGGAGCTATTCTGCCGCGTGGTGACAGTCAGCCTGGAAACGCAGAAAATCGTCGGAGCCCTGCCCGTTTTAGACATTCGTGAGGATGGCTGATTGTGGCCTCTGGACCGGTCTGTTACCAGACTGGGGGCACAAATGGGGGCACGACACCAATTCAGCATGCCTAAAGTACTTTGAAATCAGATAGTTATTCTTTGGGTTAGAGAGTACCCATACCACCAATTGCAGACACAGATCAGGGCGGCTTTTTCGAGACATACGCGCTTCCTGCGACAACAAACCGCAGCTCCAGATCTGTTGCCTTGCTGATTCCTACGCGCGGGCATGCAAGAATCACATCCGGTGTCCAACCATCGTCCTGAATGGTGATCATTCCTTCAGCGGTGATATCTAACCCGTCTAGATCCCTGTCAATTCCGAATGCTTGGGCCAGCTTGCCCGGTCCGCTACACAAGTCACGAAGGGCCTCACGACCCCGCGCCTGCCGCATGAGATTGATCCCTTTCAGCGGCTCCGCTGCCCTCAATAGAACCGCTGCCCCGTCCCCTTCCTGCCCGCATACCGCGTTGGCACACCAGTGAATGCCGTAGCTGAAGTAGACATAAAGATGTCCGGCGCGTCCAAACATGGATCGATTCCGCAGAGTTTGACCATGGTACGTATGTGAAGCAGGATCGTCCTGGGCATAGGCCTCCACTTCCACTAAGCGTGCGATGCGCCCGTCTTCGTGTACCAAAAGCTTGCCAAGGAGTTCCGGAGCGACCATGTCCGGCTTGCGAGAAAAGAACTCACGCGGAAGAACACTTCGTTTAGAGAACATATGCGTCATTGGCCCTAGGTTCTGCCGCTGACCGGAACCGGCTCGTCCGATGGTGGGGTATGTGCGCTAGAACCACTTGCGGTGGGCGCTAATGACAATCAGCAGCGCCGATACTGCAAGCATCGCACCGATCGTGACAAAGAAGCCCAAGTCCTTTGTTCCGAAGAAGCTGGTCTCAAAATTCATGCCCATTGCTCCCACCACTACGGACATAAAGCCAAATGTAGCGGCCAGAAAAGACAGGACCCGGAGGCTCTTGTTGGTGCGAAGTGCGATTCTGTTGGTGAGGACTTCGAGCGTTCCGACGACCAGTTCGCGCATGCCCTCTACGGCGCTGACTGCATTTAGAAATTGCTGTTCCAACCTCTCAAACTGCCTGGCAACCGACTCTGGGGCCTCAGGCATGAAGTCGGCGCGAGCAAGGCTCGAGAACACAATGCGGTGACTGTTGATCATTCTGCGTAGCCGCGCGGCCGTCTTGCGCATGTTGGCCAGCTTTACCGAGTCCTCGTCATACCGGTCCTCCAATATATCGGCTTCGATCCGATCCAACTCTCCTTCGAACTGCATGACCGCTTCGAAATACGTGTCCAAGCTCCAGTCCAGCAGCGATCCCATAAAAGAACGTGCATCGAGACAACCGAGGCGAGAATGTACGTATTCCCGTTCGCGAAGCGCATCGATGAAGGCGATAGGTCTTTCGTGACGGCTCATGATGAAGCCCGGCCCCAAGAAGAGGTCCAGCATCTTCCCGTCAAATTTAAGATTTCCCGTATGGTGAGGAACGGCAACCCGACACCACGCAAATTCACCGTCCACGCCGATCAGCGGAGTGCTCCCTGTCGAAGTGGCATTCTCTACCAGCGGCGCCGGAATCTTTAATCGAACCAGGACCGACTCCGGGCAGGTATTCGTCTGAAGATCAATCCAGAACATGTCGTCAGATCGTTCTGACGGTGCGAGCTCGGCGCAGTCGACCGCTTTAGCCTGACCGTCTGCGCAGTAATGGATAATTCTCACTCCATCGCAGTTAAACGCTGAATTTGGTTGGCAGAGAGACGCGTTCATGTGCTTTCCCGATACACAATGAGGTGGCGCTGCGGCAATTCGCAGAAGCACCACCTGATTACGTTATTGGACCTAGACCCGCGGCGGATCGGTCTCCCGTTCGAAGTGTCGGTGTCGGGCAAGTGCTTTGATAAACAGGCTAAACGCATCGGCCTTAGGTTCGCTAAGGAGTAGCAAGCCGGGGTCCGCCTCATCGCGGAGAATACCGGCGCCCTCCACGAACGTGACTGAGTCACCTATGGCAAGAATGGTTTTAAGGTGACGGAACTGATCTTTCACAAACTCAGCAGCCCGTCCGTCCCGAGTCCAAGCCTTTGCTGTGCCTTCGCCATCGGGAATGATCACACCATCAAACAGAACCGATGGCTCGTTTTCAAACGAAGCGTCGGCTTCTATCTGGCTCCCATCCTTAGCAGTGAACAGACCGACGCGCGGCCCAACCAGCCGTCCGACTGCGCCCACCTTCGAAAGTGCGTCCCCGGCCTTTGCTACTAGGTTGCCGTCGACGCCGTCGCCGACGAAAATCGCAACCTTTCTGGACGCAGGCCCCGTTACTCCGGGGCGTGCGAACATGGAAAGCGGCGCCGATTTGTCAACTTCCGGCTTAGGGGCTTCCGATAGCGCGCGCGGCATCGGATCCGGCATGGGCATACCCAGTCCTTCGGCAACTTGCGCGGCCAGATCGTCCGAAACATTGCGAAGCATCGACACGACCCTGCGACGGATCGCCGGCACGGTCAGTTTGGAAAGCTCAAACCGGAAGGCTGCTGCGATGTGCGCCTTCTCCACCGGTGATTGGCTGTTGTAGAACATCGCAGCCTGGTTGTAATGTTCGGCAAATTTTTCGGGCTTACCACGCACTTCGTCCTGTTGCACAGGCTCGGGGAACGATACATATCCGGCGGCACCGGCCTGGAACGGACAGCCACCTCCGAGGGAGTTCGGTTCGTAAGATACCCTGCCACGATGAATAGCCTGCCTATGAAGGCCGTCGCGCTGATTGTTGTGAACAGGAGCGATCGGCGCGTTGATCGGAATCTCATGAAAGTTGGGCCCACCCAAGCGTGTGAGCTGGGTATCGACATAGGAGTGAATGCGACCGGCAAGCAACGGATCGTTACTGAAATCGATACCGGGAATCACATGCGCCGTACAGAAGGCGACCTGCTCGGTTTCAGCAAAGAAGTTGTCGGGGTTGCGATTTAAAACCATACGGCCTAACGGAGTCACAGGTACCAGCTCTTCGGGTATCAGCTTAGTCGGATCGAGGACATCGAAGGAAAACTGCTCGGCCTCCGCCTCTGTGAACACCTGAACTCCGAGTTCCCATTCCGGAAAGGCCCCGGACTCAATTGCCTCCCACAGGTCACGTCGATGGAAGTCCGGATCACAGCCGGAGATCTTGACCGCCTCATCCCATACAAGTGCATGCGTGCCTTGCAGCGGCTTCCAGTGAAATTTGGCGAAGAGCGATTCGTGGCGCGCGTTCACAAATCGGAAGGTATGCACACCGAAGCCTTCCATCATCCGGTAACTACGGGGGATCGCGCGGTCTGACATCAGCCACATCAGCATGTGGGTTGACTCCGGCATCAGCGATACAAAGTCCCAGAACGTGTCGTGAGCGGAAGCCGCTTGCGGCATCTGATGATGCGGTTCCGGCTTCACGGCGTGAACCAAATCGGGGAATTTCATGGCGTCCTGAATAAAGAACACCGGCATGTTGTTGCCCACCAGGTCCCAATTGCCCTCATCGGTGTAGAACTTGACCGCGAACCCGCGTACGTCCCGCGCGGTGTCTTTGCTACCGCGCTCGCCAGCGACAGTGGAAAAGCGTACAAAGACCGGAGTGATTTTACCCGCTTCCCGGAAAGGAGCGGCGCTGGTAAGTTCCGTTTGCGGACCGTAACACTCGAAATAGCCGTGCGCCGCTGAACCACGGGCGTGCACGATGCGTTCGGGAATTCTTTCGTGATCAAAATGCGTCAACTTCTCGCGCAAGATGAAGTCTTTTAACAACGCCGGTCCGCGGAGTCCCGCTTTTAGCGAGTGCTGGTTATCCGCTACGGGGACACCTTGATTGGTCGTCATACGCTGGCCGGCGCTGTCAACCCTTACGCGATCCAGCGAGTCGATGGTCGAATTAACACCGGGAGTTGCCTGCGAGCCCAACTTTGCTGACCGTGACGACTCAGCAACGGTACTCGCAGTAGCCAAGGGCGAAGGCGGGGTCACCTCGGTACCTTCCCACGGATCCAAGCCCGCTTCGTGGCCGTATTCGCCTGCCTTCATTTCGTTAAACGACATTTCCGACGCGGTGGCTTCCGTTTCGGCGGCCTGTTCTGCGAGAAGGGTTCCGGAACCCACGGGCGGGACCTTAGGCTGGGCGTTACCGGAATTGCGGGTAGCAACCCCTGCATGTTGCTTATTGCTTCTCGATGTCTTGCGTGTAGTAGCCATATCAACTCCATGGCGGAGAGTGGATCAGGGAAAGAAAAATTCAATAACAAGCCCGCCGGAGGGCGGGCTTGCGGGTCTACAGCATGTCTTCGCGAGCTTGCTCCGCGCGGGATGCACCGATTGCGGTCTCCACTTGCTTTACCTCTTCGGGCGGAGGCAATACCGCAGGCATTCCCAGTCGCTGAATCCACAGTTCGCGACACCAGCCCATCGTGTGATAGAGGTGATGGTCTTCGTCCTCTTCCACCTCTTCGTATGCGGCCTTCAGGACCTTTGCCACGTCATCCTTACCGGCTTCAGCAACTTTACCGATCAACTCCCAATTGGAGTGGTCCTTGGTCTCGGCCAGAACTACACATTCACAGGCCACCAGTTCCGCATCGGCGGGATCGGCCTCGGCTCGGGCAAGCTCGATGGCCTTAACTAGGGAGGCGCCGATATGCGCGCAGACTTGACGCCCCGGGCTGGTTTCCTCAGTATCCATGCCAAGCTCGGCAAAGACGTTGGTCAGGACCTGTTCGTGGTGCTTGGTATGGTCCAAATACTCCTGCCATTCCTTGCGGAGATCTTTATTAACTGCTGCGGCGATGGCTGCGGTATATATCTTGATGCCGCCGCGCTCCGTTTCGAGAGCTTGAAGAAGAAGCTCTTTAACCGCGCCACTGTCGTACGGTTTTTTTGCCATGTTCCCGCTCCTAGAGTCGAATGTAGGGATGATCTTTGCACAGGAAATAGCAAAATCCTGTGAAGATTTTCAGGGATACATCGAACTGCAAGCCGGAGCTTTACCTAATTTTTATGCTTCGCCCTCGATGCCTTGGACGCCTTTTGCGTCGAGTAGTGCAATCACCAAGTTGCGCTCCTCTGTGGCATGGACAGGTAGCACCAGCACATCGCCCGGCTGTCCCCATGCCAACGCCTCCTTAATTAAGTGCTCGATGCTTTCGACTGCGATCACTTGCCGTGTTGCCAGGCCCGAATTGAACAGCGCATCGGACAGAATCGCTATGACCGCACCCTTGGCCCGGCCGCGGGTGTATTCCCCGCCCAGATCCTTGATCCAGACCCGCTCGGGTGCCGCCAATGCGCCGACCGCGGCCAAGTCGCGTATGTCATCGTCGGTGCGATTGCCTGCCTGTTCCAGCAGTAATCCCACACGACCTGTTGTGCCCATCTGGTGTGCAACATTCAGAAGCGACCGTAACCCCTCTGGATTGTGCGCATAGTCGAGCAGTACATGCACGCCGTTGATAGACCAGTACTGTAAACGTCCGGGGTTATCCTTGCTGTCCTTACCGAAGGTCAACAACGCATCGGCAATACGTCCGGCATTGACACCCAAGACGTGCGCCGCCAGTGCTGCAGCCGCCAAGTTTTCAAGGTTATACGGCGCCCTGTTGTGCAAGCCAATCGGCATCGCCATCGTTTCGCCAAGGTTCCATTCGCCGTTCGCGGTCACCAGGCGAAGGCTTCCTCTGTCAATTCCGCACGCGGGCAAGCCCAGCGCGCGCGCCTGCTGCAATGAACTGCCAAACCATCCCTTCCGAATGCCCGGAAAGGTCCGGATGCGCGCAACCGTTTCTGCATCTCCGGCATTCAACACAAGAGTTCCGCCGGGACGCAGCGACTTGCGGACCAGCAGCTTGACCTCACGCAGATCGTCGAGACTGTGAACACCATACTCGCCGAAATGATCGGCGCTGACATTCGTGACGATAGCTACATCCGCATCCTGAGTGGCCAAGCCGCGGCGAAGCAAGCCGCCACGCGCCGTTTCCAGAATGGCGACTTCTACCGACGGGTTGCGTAATACCGAGCGCAGGCCCATTGGACCGGAAAAGTCCCCTTCTTCGATGACTTGGCCGTCGACCACAATGCCATCGGTGCTGGAATAGCCGGCGTGAAGACCGGCCATCGAGAGTATCTTGGCCAAGGCACGGGTGACCGTGGTCTTGCCATTGGATCCGGTGACAATAGCCTTTTTGATGCGGCCCACAGATTCTGCGTCTAACGCACTGACATCAGGCAGTTGATTCGCAGGCCAGTGATGAGCGAAGTGTCCTTCGCCGGCGGTAAAGAACTCGTCGTCCCAATGTGCCGGAATGTTGCGCTCGCGCGCCGCCGTGATGAGGGCCATCAGTGCGGGATCGGCTTCCTGCTGCGCCATCTCAATGATGACTTGAGGCAATTCGTTGGTAAGCGCCTGCGCACCGGCGTCCTGAGCGGCTCGCGTCAGGGCCCACTCGTTGACCTCGGTGGCGGTCATCAGCTGATCGTCCGGCGCCGCAAAGGCCAGGGAGACACCACTGACATGTCGGCGCCACACGATGTCGGCATCGGGCCAGCCCAACTGCAGGCGCGCCATCTGGATGCCGTTCTGCCACTCATCGATGACAGCATCCGAAATGTCCGTACCGATAGCCTCCAGGGCCGCGCCCGGATGCTCAAAGAACACATTGGTGCCGGTCAGCCGGCGCGATTCATCAAACGTAAAGGGCATGCGGCGGAACTCAGTCGCTTTGCTCATCGCTGCGCGTGTAATGCAGGCCGCGGTCGTCACGGACCATGCCCTGCATTGCCGATGCATCGTAAGCATGGTCTTCGGCCGGATCCAGCGAGGTCGACAACTCCGGCTTTGCAACCGTCACGCTCGGCGCCTGATCGACCGGCTCCGGATGGAGGCCGAACTTGGTGATCTGTTTCCATGTACGAGTCAGCGCATCGGCAAAGACCATGACCAAGTCACCTTTACCGGCCATGGTCAGCGCCGCTTCGACTGCGGCGGGCTCATCCGGAATCACCGTAATCGCGGAGTCCGGGACACCGGCTGCGCGCAATGCAGCGGCCAGAATCCTGGGCACCTCGTCATGTGCGCGTCCGCGGGCATTGTCATCGCGTCGGAGAATGTAATGATCGAAGCGACCGTTCACCGCCATCGCGGTCTCGTTCAGATCCTCGTCGCGGCGATCTCCCGGACCGGATAGCACCACGATGCGCTTGCCGATGACATCAATTCGCTGGGCCAGGTCCGCCATCATGTTCACAGCATGCGCGTTGTGCGCGTAATCCATGATCACCTTGAACGGCAACTTGTTGAAGACGTTCAGACGACCGGGTGCCTGGAAGAAGCTGGTGTCAAAAGTCCGCAAGCCCTGACGAATCGCATCGAGTTTGATACCCATCGAATACGCAACGGCTGCTGCCATCATGGCATTCTGCACGTTATGCCGCGCCTGGCCTTCGAGAGTGGCCTGCACCAGATGCGTCCACAGCAGCGGGATATGCTTGCCCTGATCGTAGATGGTGATCATCTCGCCGTTAACGCCTTCCTCGAGTGCACAGGCTCGACCGCCTGCACGCACGTGGTCCCGCACAAACGTATTCGAAGGATCCATGGTGACATAGCAGATCACCTTGGCATCGGTGTAGCCGGACATGCGAACCACCAGGGGATCGTCGGCATTCAGTACCGCGCAGTCTCGTGCAACTTCTGCCACGATGCGCTTGATCTCCGCCAACTGCTCCAGCGTATTAACGCCCTTGAGTCCCAGGTGATCACTTGCGACGTTGATAACGGCACCGACATTGACCTTGCTTACGCCCATTCCGGCGCGCACCAGACCGCCACGTGCGGTCTCGAGCACCGCAAAGTCAATGGTGGGATCACGCAACACCATCTGTGCAGAGATCGGGCCGGTCATGTCGCCTTCGACAGTGCGGTGACCGTCAATGTAGACACCATCGGTGGTGGTCAGGCCCGGCGTATAGCCGGCCATCTTGGCAATGTGCGCCACCATGCGTGAGGTGGTGGTCTTACCGTTGGTGCCTGTAATTGCAGCGATCGGGACGCGAGCTAATGCACCCTGCGGAAACAGCATGTCAATCACAGGACCCGCAACATCGCGTGGTGTGCCCTCGCTCGGAGCCACGTGCATGCGGAATCCCGGCGCTGCGTTAATTTCGCAGATGGCACCCCCCGCGCTCTTATAACTCTCGGCAATGTTGGGCGTAATGAAGTCAACGCCACCCACATCAAGTCCGATAGCCTGCACTGCACGCTCCGCCATCGAACGATTGTCGGGGTGGACGATGTCGAGCACATCGGTTGCCGTACCGCCGGTTGACAGGTTCGCGGTTGCGCGCAGCTGTACGACTTCGCCAACTTGCGGCACATAATCCACGGTCTTGCCGGCGCGCTGCAGCTGATCCAGCGCTTCACGGTCGAGCTTAATTTGCGTCAGGATCTTCTCATGCCCGACGCCACGGTCCGGATGCGAATTCAGTTCCTCGAGCAGCCGGGCTACGGTCTGTTTGCCATCGCCGATTACGCAACCCGGTGTACGACGCGTGGCCGCAACCAGTTCACCGTTAACCACCAGCATGCGGTGGTCATCGCCCGTCTGAAACGTTTCGACGATGACGGATCTTGAATGTTCCTGTGCCGCAGCGAAGGCTTCACGAACATCCGCTTCAGCCTGGATGTTGATCGTAATACCGCGACCGTGATTGCCGTTGTAGGGCTTTAACACCACAGGGCCACGCAAGCGACGGGCGGCGGCAACCGCCTCGTCTGCATCGGTGACCAGCTCCTGACGCGGCACCGGCAGCCCGAGTGCGCCGAGAATCCGATTGGTCTCCTCCTTATCGCTCGCCAGTTCCACTGCAATGTGCGAGGTGCGACCGGTCACCGTAGCTTGGATCCGTTGCTGGTACTTGCCATGACCCAGTTGGATCAGCGAGGAATGTTGGTTGAGACGCAACCATGGAATCTTGCGACGTTCGGCCGCACGAACCAGCGCTGCCGTCGAAGGACCCAAGGCTCTGCGTTGTGCGTAGCGAATGAAGCCCTCCAGCGCTTCGGTCCAGTTCCATCCCTCGGGCACCAGGCCCGGCGTACGCAGATGGTCGGGCAGCAGCGAATCAATCAGCTGCATCGCCAACTCACCGGCGGCGATCCCCTCTTCCTTCTGTTCGTATTCGTAGATGACGTTATAGACGCCGACACGGCCATCGCGCACGGAACGCGTCTTGCCGAAGGTGACACTCTCGCCGGCGACATTCTGCAGCTCGAGCGCCATGTGTTCCAGCACGTGGCCCATCCAGGTGCCGTCGTCTTCGCGCATGCGGCGCACAAATCCGCCCGGCGTGCGATACGAGCAGCCGTGCCCTGCCAGTCCCGGCAATGCTTCAAGCAGGCCGTCGACAAACTCCTGACCGATTTTTGCGGTGGGCCAGTCTTCTAGTGACTCGAGATCGAGCTCCAGCCGGATGACCGGAAACAGTGCGTATTGCGAGGGGCCGACGTAAATGTTTCGATCAAGAATACGCATATTGTTCTGTTACTCCAGTGTGCGCTCGACATCGAGCGTGCCGGGTGAGGCCGTGCGAGTGTGCAGGTTATACGTTGCACCCTTTGCAAGGATATGAACAGTGATGCCCAATACACAGATGGGATCGGAGACACCGACCTCTGCCATCGAGGAAAACTGCGTCTTGCTGCTGTCCACCAACGTGAGTGCACCACTGCCCTCGACCTCGAGCGTGTTGTCGGGGCCAATGAAGGCGGCTGTATCCTCATCGAGACCAATACCGGTCGGATGCGGGTTGAAAGCCAAGGCCGATATCAGGCGTCCTAGCCGGTCACGCTGCCGGAAGTGCTGGTCAATGATGAAGCGGTTGGTCAATCCAAGTCCCGGCGCCAGCCGCACCGCGCCTGCGCGCGGCGAGGAACCATCCTTGCCGAACGCAATCATGTGATCGGACAGCACGCTAGCGCCCGCACTCGTCCCTGCGACATTAAGGCCCTTGGCATTGCCGCGCCGAATCGCCTTGGCGGCACTGGTTCCACCGATGATGGTGGTAATGCGCAACTGATTGCCCCCGGTAAGAAACACACCCGTCGCGTTTTCGATCATTTGCAGATAGTCCTCACGCTCGGCATCGTCGCGCGTGAGAATGTCGGCCACCTGAACATCTTTGGCACCAAGCTCGGTAAACAGTCGCAAATACCTGTCACCGGTTGTCGTGAGTCGGCTTGCCGTCGGAATGATCACGATGCGTGCCTCGCTACCACCGCTGAGCGACACAAAGCGACTTAAGATGCGTCGGCGTTGCAGCTTATCCTCGGCACCGCCGATAGGAATAATCCATCCGCGCTGTACCACTTCGTTGGTCTTGCTTGGTGCCATTCAGTCAACCTGTCCCTGGTTCAGTAAATCGTTTTCAAAAAGTCCGCGCCGCACCACCTCACCGTTGCGCACATGAAACTCGCCGAGTGCGAGCACGTGCAGCGGGTGGTTGTGCTCATCAAGGACAATCAGATCGGCATCAAAACCGACTTGGAGATGCCCCTTGCGCGGCAGGCGCAGCAGTCCGGCGGGGTTGGATGAGAACAACGGCACCGCCGTCGCCATCGGCACGCCGGCTTGCAGCAACTCGCGCAAGGTGTCGATCATCGAACCGGAGTGGGCAACGTCCATACCGCAGGCACGGCCTTCGGCATCAAAACAAGGCAAGCAGCCGCCGGCATCGGAACTGACCGACAGGCGTTGCTGCGGCAAGCCCTTGTCGAGATAGCGCATCACGGCTTGGGCGGCACTCCACGCATCCTCGCCTTCTTCAACAGGGAAGGCTGTGACATCAATGTGACAGCCTTGCTCTGCAAGCTGCAGCGCCTCGTCAAACAGGGCTTTACGGCGATTGACGTGAGTCGGCTGGAATACGCGTGCAGGAATTTCGCTGGTGCTAAGGGCCTGGCTTACCAGTTCAAGACCGCGTGCACCGTCGCCCAAATGCAGATGGACGATGCCGGCCTTGCCGCTCATCAGTCCGGCAACATGCGCATCGGCTGCGATCCGCAGGAGCTCCTGCAGCGTAGGCTGACTGGAACGATGATCGCTAATGGCCAGTTCGCCGACACCAATCAGGGGCTCGACCAGAACAATGTCACCGCGCACCGAACCGGTCAGGGTCACAGGCGGCACATGGTAACCGCCGCAGTAGCCCCAGGCGGACAGTCCGCTATCGCGGAGCGCATAGATCTGTGCCACCAGTTGGGCGGTGCTCCGCACCAGATCATCGGTGCCAAGCAGACCAATGACCGAGGTGACGCCGGCAGTAGTGTATTTGGACAAATTGGGCGCCGGCACGCGACTTGCATAGCCGGTCTCGCCACCGCCGCCGGTGACGTGCACGTGTCCATCGACAAAACCCGGGATGACGGCTCGGCCTTCGAGATCGACAACCGTAACCGGCAGCCCGATATGGTCAGGATCCTGGTTGCCGATCCAGAGGATGCGGTTGGATCCAATCAGGAGATGCTGCAGACCTTGCGGTTCGGGCGCATAGAGATTGGCGTTGCGCAACAGCAGCAAATTTAGGCTCCTAAGCAAAATCGGGACACGGAAATTCAATATACCGCAAAGACTCCCTGTCGCCGACCGCGCTGTTTAGCGAATCCACGGGTAATTGATGCGATCGTTCTCAAGCGCCATTTCCGGGCAATCAATCATCAGCTCGATGATGATGGGCATTAGTGTACTCAGGATGGCGACGGCATCCGCCAGCTGCGACCGGTTGGCCCCGCTGTTCCAGGTCGCACCACCGTGAACCAGCTGATTGCGCAGCACGTAAAGACGGTCCGCCACAATGGACATCAGCAATTCGGTCTCGCCATTCACGATGGCCCGCATGGCTAAGGCTCTAGCCGCATCAAACGACTCTCGCCATTTCTCCGAGTCGTCGTGGGTACGCAATGCAGTCCAAAAAGGCTCAAAAACGAACTTGTTGTCGATCAGCAGACGAATGGGACCGCTGAATGTATCGAACAGGGCCGCGTGGATTCGCTTTTCCTTATCGCATTGCAGGAGCCGCGCAATGAAGTCCCGCGCCTGGTCGCGCTCGCTCATTTCATGCCCGAACTCGCGGGCATATGCGGCATTGAGCGATATCCATAGAAAAATGAAACGCGCGGCGGGATCGTCCATTTCGCGCTCGGAGCGATCCAGCCAGCTGATGGCACGATGTACCCGAACGCGCGTATTCTCGTCGACCGAATCGATAACGGCGCGCTGCTTCTCTTTGAGTGTCTTTGCGCTGGTGATGACAGGCCCCCTCGGCAACTACAGATAGAATTATTGTTTGGGATCGCATCGTGAATGGCAAGAAAAAACGGTAGCGCCCTGATGTTTTGAGAGAATCCCTCTTGACGTATCATCAAGATCCGCACCGAGACTTCATTTATGATCACGCGCACCCCCACCGAATTCTTTCGCCACGCCGCCACGCTAGCGGCCGACCGCTCTGCAACGGCCAAGGCGGCCTTTGTGGTGACACCGTTGGGATTTCGTCTGGCCGAGCAGTCGGCTACCGACAATACCTACATGGCCGGCGCCGAAGCCTTTGATGCGGACGCCGCGCTGGCACAACACCGCGAGCTGCAACGCCGTCTAAGTCTGATCCTGCCGACCATTGCCTTTCCGGGATCTGCCGAAACGCCCGATGCTGTGTTCCCGAACAACGCATTCGGAACCGCCTGTGGCACTGCTATCGTGGGCCGCATGCGCCATGAGGTCCGTCAGCGCGAGACGCAGCGCACCGACATTCGCCGCTTTTTCTCGGATGTGCTCGGCTACGACATCGTTGATCTCTCATTGCAGGACCATCCCGCCGAACTGACCGGCGCACTGGTAATGGATCGTGCTCGCGGTCTGGGCTTTTTTGGCTTGTCCGAACGCTGCGATGAGGAAGGTGCCCGCCTGATGCATCAGGCCTTCGGACTGCGTGCATCCCTGCTGTTTGATTTGACTCCCGGCGAGTATCACACCAACGTGGTGCTGGCGATCCTGGCAGGTCGCGCTGCCGTGGTCTGTCCGAACGGATTTGCCGACCCCGCCATTCCGCAGGCAATCGCCGACTTCTATGCCCCAAGTGCAGTGATCTGCTCTGCCGAAGAGCACGCCGCCTTTGTCGGTAACTGCATCTCGGTGAGCAGCGATACCGTGTGGATGAGTCAGCGGGCCGCGGATGCTTTGAGCGCACCGCATCGCGATGTACTGAATGCGGCCGGGTTCAAGGTCGAATCCGTTGCGCTGGATGCGATCGAAGCAGCCGGCGGCTCCCTGCGCTGCTGCGTCGGCGAGATCTTCTGACGGATTAGAGGTCAGCGTCTTTGGCTGTGGGCAAAGTCCAGCCACGCCGAATGGCGAGATAGCGCATCACAAACACAATGATGGCGCCGACGGTCAGAACCACCGGCGTCGGAATCGGCAAGTTGTAACCGATGGCAATCACTGCAGCGCCGGCCAATGCCGCAACGGCGTACAGTTCCGTGGGCTGAAACACGACCGGCACCCGTGCAGCCATCATGTCGCGTACAACGCCGCCGCCAATGCCGGTGAGCATGCCAAGTAGCATGGCCGGAATCGGTTGCACTCCGTATTCCAAGGCCTTTTGCGTACCCAGTGCCACGAACAGGCCAAGACCGGCCGCATCGAGAATACGGACCGGATTGCGGAAGTGTTCGATCCAGCGATGGCGATAGAAACCAAACAGGCCGGCCGCGCAACTCACGGCGATGTGATACCAGCCCTTGAGGGCAACCGGAGGGTGGTCGCCAAGCAACAGATCACGGAACATGCCGCCAAAGGTGGCCGCTACAAATGACAGCACAATGATGCCAAACACATCGAGCCGTGCACGTACTGCCACGGTGGCGCCTGACAATGCGAACACGAACGTTCCGAGCAGGTCTGCAAACAGGATGAAGGTATCGAGTGACATGCGGTGTGCTCTTAGTCGAATCGGTAGCGGGGCTCGCCGCTGCGGCCGGCCAGGCCATCGAACAGGCCCAGCAACATGGCGCGGACGACTTGCCGGCGTGGTTTGACCAGCACCGCCAGACGCAGGAATTTCAGTGCAAAACGCGGAATATCCTGCGCCACCCAGGTGGCACTCACATGCGGGCGCCGATACAGCAGCACCCGATTGCGTGACGAAAAATACAGGCGCTTGGGCGAGTGGACCATGACATCGCCCAGATTCATCGGTAGCTGAATCAGGCGATCACCGATGGCGTGATCCATAACGGCCGACGGAATGCCGAACAGGGCATAACCCTTGGCTCGCGCCCTGAAACTCCAGTCCATGTCGAGATTGTCAATGAACAACGACGCATCCAGCGGACCCACATCATTCCAGACCGCTGCCGGAATATAGCAACCCGAGGTGATCAGGTAATCACACTGCACCGGCTGTTCGTCCTGCGGCACGATCTTGGTATTGAGCGGAAACCCGATCCGAACGAACGGCTGCAGCTTGCCGCTGCGCGCATCCGCAAAGGCCGGTCCAACCGCACCAACCCAATGTGACGCCGACAAATCCCAGTACGCCTTATCCAGGGTCGCGATCAGATCCTTGCTCGGTGTGCTGTCCTGATCAAACAGCACGAAGGCATCACTGCCGTTGGCCAGCGCACACTCAACACCGAGATTGATGGCCTGCCCCAGACCCACATTGCGTTCGTTGGCAATCCACTCAATATGCGATGGCGATTCGGAACGAACCGATGCCAGCATCTCGTCGGGTGAGCCGTTATCCACCACCAGCACTGCATCGGCCTGAGCGGCCAGCAGTCCGAGCAGCGCAACGAGCGCCTTCGGCTCCGGGTGATAAGTAACGACGATGGCCGTGATCATGGCTTTATTGTACGGTGCCGCTGCGATTTTCACGGCGAGATGACACTTTCGGGAGCATCATGAGCGCTTCTCCGTCTGTCACAGGTCCCCCTCATGGCCAGCAAGAAGTCCGCCGTCAAAAAATCCGCCCCGGCCAAAAAGGCCGTCCCGAGCAACACCGCAACCGGCAGCCTCCGGCTGGACACGGCTGCAATTGAACGCGCACGCAAGTCGCTAGACGAGGGTGCGGTCACTCCTTCGAACAAGGGCAGCTCCGAAGCAATCGTCAAACTGCTGAACGATTCGCTGGCTACGGAACTGGTTTGCGTGATGCGTTATAAGCGCCATCATTTCACTGCCAAGGGTCTGGAGTCGCCGGCCATTGCCGAGGAGTTCATGGTGCACGCCCAATCCGAATCGGCCCACGCCGACCGCATTGCTGAGCGTATCGTTCAGCTGCAAGGTGAGCCTGACTTCAATCCCGACACCCTGACTGCCCGCAGTCATGCCGATTACAATGACGATACGGACCTCAAGTCCATGATTCGCTCCAATCTCATTGCCGAACGCATCGCCGTTGAGACCTACCGCCAGATGATTCAACTCATCGGTGATCAGGATCCGACAACGCGTCGCCTGCTGGAATCCATTCTCGAAGATGAAGAAGAACACGCCGACGAACTTTCCGACTGGCTCGAACGCGTCAAGTAAGTCCGGATTACGTTGGTCTGCGGGAGCGGCGCTGCTGGCAGTGCCGCTCTTTTGCTGGGCGAAGGATCCGCTGACCGCGTTACGCCTGCCCTCCGATGCCACACAGAACCGCGAGGCGGTCTTCACCAACAAGCGTTCGGCGTTCTATCAGACACAAACTCATCGCAACGATCATCCGGAGCATGCGTGGTTTCGCGGCTTTACCATTGCCGCCGAGCGCATCTTCAGCGATGCGCAGTTCCGTATCAACGGCAAGGTGTTGGATCCCGCGCAGGGCGGCACCGCCGAGTTGACGCCAAATGAGCTGCGTCGCGTGTATCCGGGCAACGTCACCGAGACGGTGCGCCTGTTCGACAATCGCGATGTCGTCATGTGGTCGTTCACCGGTACCAAAGCAGCGCCGGAGCTTGAATTGCAGGGTGATGGCCTACGTCGCATCAACGCATCGCATTATGTGCGTTCACGTGCCGCCGGCGGTGAATGGCATGTTGCAGTAAAGACGGCCCCGCAAACCGCCGTGGCCGCCGTTGCCACTTCATTTAAGGAGGCGCAACAGCTGGCTCAGCTCGCGCTTAAGCAGAATCAGCAATGGACGGCCCAACGCGAGCGCCGTCTGCGTTCGCTGATCAGTGGCCCGCATGCACTGCAAGCCGGTGATGCGACGAATGCTCTGCACTGGATCACACTCAGCATGGATTCGCTCGTGACCGCGCAACGTGGTGACGGCATCTACGCGGGACTGCCGTGGTTCCAGGAGTACTGGGGCCGCGACAGTTTCATTGCGCTGCCTGGAGCCACTCTGGTGACAGGTCAGTTCGAAGTCGCAAGCCGCATCTTGCGCTCCTTTGCCGAGTTCCAGAATCGCGATCCGCAATCTCCGTTCTACGGTCGTCTGCCGAACATCGTCAAGCCGGCGGAGTTGGACTATCACACCACCGACGGCACGCCACGCTTTGTCATGGCTTTACGTGATTACGTCGACTACAGCGGCGATGTGCAACTTGCACGCACTCTGTATCCGGTAGTCAGCGCCAGTATCGAAGGCGCACTCAAGAACTTCACCGACAAGAGCGGCTATCTGTTGCACGCCGATAACGAGACCTGGATGGACGCCCGACGCGAGCCCGACAAGGCCTCGTACTCGCCGCGTGCCAATCGGGCCAACGACATTCAGGCACTGTGGGTGCAGCAACTCAAGGCCGGTGTAGCCTTCGCCAAGCTCAACAATCGCCCTGAAGATGCCGAGCGCTGGCAGCAGGTCGCTGATCGCGTTCGATCCCATTTTTCAAGGGATTTTGTCGTGGACGACGCCATAGCCGATCATCTGAATGCCGATGGCACCCCTGACACACAGATTCGACCCAACGCACTGTTCGCACTCGATCTGGTCGACAGCGATACGCAGCGTCGCGAACTGCAACGTCTGTGGCCGCAGCTCGTCTATCCGTGGGGCGTTGCAACGCTTGGCGCCAAAGACCCGGGTTTTCTGCCGTATCATTGGGCGCCCGGTGAGTGGCATAAGGACGCGGCGTATCACAACGGCACGGTCTGGCCATGGCTCGATGGCGTCGCCATGCAGCGCATGATTGAACTGGGCCGGCCGGATCTCGCGTGGCCGCTGTTTCAGTTCAATTTGCAAACAGCGTTGAATACCAACGGCAGTTTGCCGGAAACCATGGATGCCTATCCGCGCCCGGGCGCAACGTTACCAAGATTCACCGGCACGCATTCGCAAGCGTGGTCCCTATCGGAGCAGTTGCGCGTCTGGCATCAGTATTTCGTGGGCGTTCGCCCGCAGTTGAGCCAACACGAAGTCACGTTAGCACCGCGTCTACCGTCATCGATGCAAGTCGATCAAACCGCACGCATCGGCACCGGTACCTTGCGTACGCAATGCAATGCGCAGCATTGCCAATGGACGCCGACCAAGATTCAGTTTACCGCCAATCTCTCATTGCTCGGCTTCAAAACGTTGCAGGTACCTCTGCAAAGCGGCGAGACTCTAATCGCGCAGCTGAAAACCGGCAGCGTCCAAGTGCAACGCCGTGGGCACACAGTCAAGCATTGGACCGCCAGCCGCGATCCGCAATGGACACCATTGCCAGACGTCAAAATGGCGCGGCCTCTATGATTGACCCGAGTCGTTGACTGCAGTGCTCGCCTGCTCGCTCTCAGCAATATGCTGGCGGGCCAACTTGGCCAGATCCACATAGCCGGCACGGATCCGATCCAGGTCCTTCTCTTCGAGCTCTTCAAGATCCAGTAATGCGTTCTGCGCATTACCGATGGCTCGAATCAGCTCATCGAGCTTGATCTGCACTGCCTCGGAATCACGGTTCTGCGTGTTCTGAATCAGAAACACCATCAGAAAGGTGACAATCGTGGTCCCGGTGTTGATCACCAACTGCCAGGTATTACTGAACCCAAACAACGGCCCCGTCAGCAACCAAAGCACCGTAATTCCCAGTGCAACCAGGAAGGCACTCGGTCGTCCCGACCAATGCGCAGTTGCTTTGGCAAGGCGGGTAAATGGGGATACTCGGTTAACCGGTTTCATGGTTCAATCCTGCGTGAATGGGTTCGAGCCTGACAACACAAAAATGACAGGATCTACACTTACATGATGTCATCATCACGCTAGGACTACCGTTCACCGGAAACACAAAATGTCCCACACTCAGAAATTCCGAATCGTTTCCGTTGCCATGGCCACTCTGCTGGCAACCGCCGCTTGCAGTCAAAGCACCGAGGAGCCCGCAGCCCCGGTCCCGGCTACGGATTCCACCACCGCAACTCCGGCGACTACCCCTGCAGCCCAACCGGCAGCGCCGGCAACCAATTGGGTTGGCCGCTGGCCAGGTCCCGAGGGCACTTATCTCGCCATCAGTGCCGAGGGTGAAGGCTACCGCATCGAACTCGCAGATCTCGACGCGCCCAAAGTCTATACCGGCAAGCTCGAAGGCGATGCCATCGTCTTTGAGCGTGACGGCAAAACCGAATCCATCCGCGCCACCAACGGAACCGGCACCGGCATGAAGTACTACGGCGACGACCGTACCGACTGCCTGGTCATCACCAAGGGTGCCGAAGGCTTCTGCCGGTGAGCCATCACTCCTCAGTGACGGATTAATTAGAACTGATACCGCGCGGTCATCGAAACGAATGGCGCCGCGGTACTCAGGTCCCGAATCACCATCATTTCGTCGCCCTGTTGGTATTCGCGCTCAATATTCAAATCCCGGGCAATCAGCCCGTACATATTCGCCGACACCGTCAGATTCGGTGTGGCTTTCCAGCTAATCCGACCGTTGCCGCTGAAGCCGGATGCCTTTCGGGTTACAAAACCGGGTCCGTTATATGCATCACTTTCGCGTTGATAGCCTAGGTCTAGCCCCATAGTGACATCGTCCAACTGCCAGTCGAAGGTCAGTGTTGAACTGAATGGCAATTGATCCTGCAGACCAAAGCGAGAATCTAGCCCCTGAATGCGTGTCCAGTTCCGTACGACGGTCGCGCCCAGCGTAAAGCTCCGCGCCGTTCCTGACAACGGATAAATATATTTGCCGCTAGCCGTGAGCGTTCGAATCCGTGCATCCGGAAGATTGATTGGCTGCATGATCCAAAGATTCGATTGCAGATTTTGCGTGATGATGTATCCGATGGAGTCTTGAACCCGCCGAGCGCTGATTCGCCAGGTTGTATCGAATCGTGGCGTCAGCTTCTTTTCCCAAGACAACATTGCAATGTCGGAGACCTCTTTACGAAGGTTTGCGTTTCCAATCGACCACGCCTCTAGCGGACGGTTAAGTTCGGCAATTCCGGATAAGGAGCTGGTACCCAGTTGGGTAAAGGTCGGCGGGGAGAAACTCCGCGCCGCGTTGAGGGACCACCTGCCGCTACGTTCGGAACGATAGGTCAGATTGACCGACGGTGCGAGTCCATAGTCGTCAAAGCGGTCGGCAATCGCACCCCCCGCGACATCCGGCGGCGCAATGCGCCAATGTGTCCACCGCAACCCCGTATTTATGCCCAAATTCTCTCCAAAGGATCGCACCCACTTGACGTAGAGTGCTTGGTCCGACCGGCTAGCTTGTGTTGAAAGATCCTGCAAGGTCTGGATCGACAGTGATCCGACATCCTTTTGGTCCTTGGACCGCCACTCCGTGCGTTCACCGGCAATGCCGAACTCCAGCTCAGCACCCTTGCGGTATCGGTAATTTAATTTCGCGTCTGCAGAGGTCCGCACATCCTTTACTACACCCAGGCTGTTGGTGCGAAGATTCTCTCCCTCAAAATCGGTAAAGCTGTTCCAGCGACGCTCTGACGCGCCACTAGTCACAAACAATTCCGTTGTCCATTTTGAGTTGAGGGTCTTTGACCATCGCACACTGGGGGTTGCTGAAGAAGTCTTAGAGCGACTGTATAGGCTCGACAACATTGGCGAATCCGAAAGGTTCACCGAATAGTGGAATGAATTTAGAAAGGCCAGATCCATTCGATTCGCGGTCAACGAAAGCGCCAGGAAGGAGCTATCGGGAAGCGTACGATTCCAGCGCAACCACGCATTCTGCTGATAGGTCGTAGCACTTGTAGATGAATCAACCTGCTTACGCTCCTGTCCGTGCATACGGGTGTCCGCAATCGTCACGCTACTCGAGGAATTACTCTGGATACTGGTGCTTGCACTGGCGTTAGCAGTGAACGAGTTTCCGTTGGTACCGACTGAGTTCAGCGAACCGAACAGCCCGATGCCGGACAGACTACCACCGTCCACCGTCACCTGCGCCACCGGATTTCGCTTAACAACTCGACGCTTCAGGACGACATTGATACTGCCGGCAATACCCTCGCTCGGCTTATCGGCCTCCGCACCGAACATCACCTCGATATAGTCCACATCGGCGGGCTTTAAGTTCTGCAGATTGAACGTCGGCGGTGGCCGTCTGCCATCTACCAGAATCTGGGTGTAACGACCCGGCATGCCCATAATTGAGACCGAGCTCCCCGTGACTTGTAATCCGGGCTGCCGCCGCAGTACATCCAGTACCGACTGACTCGCAGGGTCGTCCAGCTGATCATTTCCGATATAGGTCTTGGTCACGTCCCGGTCCGCCTGACCACTGACTTTGACCTTTCCGACAGTCTTTACATCTCGCGAATCCGCATCGCTGGGTTTAGGCTTTGTCTCAGAGGCATCCTTATTAGCTTTAACGGCCCTATTAGACTGTTCGAGAATCTCGTCGACCATGGATTTCAGCTGTGCGTCGGACATATTGACGCCGGACATCTGACTGCGAATCTGCTGTTCAATGTCGGCGCGTCGGGCGGCTTCTGACTGTTGCGCATAGCAAGGCGACGAAGTCACCGATAAAGCTAAAGTTGCGGCAATCAAGATCAAGACCTCTAAATATGATCCTCGCATATCAGTCGAATAAACTATAAATCGGCGGGATGTATTCTCAGTGTACAAAGGTAACTTCATGAATCACAAGGTTTGAGCAAAGTGGCATCACTGCATGTGATGCCACTATGGCTGCGACACCGCAACACTTATTGTTGGGCACGCTTATCGTTAGAAATAATTACTACACTGATAAGAGTTCGAGTACCATCAGGATTCACCTGATAGGTCGCTACCGTACTTGTACCATCCCCATTGTCAGTAGTAACTTTTATTGTTGCTGCCATTGCAATACCCGTGACGGCAATTAAAGCAACGGCCAGAAATATTTGATTAATAGTGCGCTTCATCTTACTACCTCCCTAATTTGGATTATTACAGTTCTGAACAGGACTGTAAGATGTCAGGGTACCCCCCCCTTTTTTCTGTAGTTCCGAGATCGCTGTCACGCATTTGTCCGATTGGAAATATTCTCGCATCCCCGTCGCGTCAATCGTCGCTATGCAAGGTGGAGCAGCGAAGAAAACAAGAGCACACAAAGAAAAAACCCCGCACAAATCTGTACGGGGTTTTTGGTGTAAATGTCCAGTGATGACCTACTCTCACATGGCAAAGCCACACTATCATCGGCGCAAGAGCGTTTCAGTTCCGAGTTCGGGATGGGATCGGGTGGTTCCACTCTGTTAGTGAATCAAAGCCGCTTCATGTTTAGCCCGGTGAGAATGATCCTTTGATCTGCTCGGCCTCTTTAATGACTTTCTTCACACCGGCTGGAGGGCAATACCTGAGCTCTTGCACATCCAGTGCAACACCGGAATCCGACTGATCATCCAATAGGCCTGTGAGCGGAGGCAGAAGATTGCTGGAATATAGACGTTCAACGCCAAGTGCAAATTTGTTGGAACCTACAACGAGCTGCCAATCCGCGCCCGGAGCTTTTCTAGCGATCAGATAGCTGGAGCCAATGTCTCCTGACGCCCATCGCAACTCACCGGTACATGCGCTGGAATCGAATGAGCCAAATATGACTTTCCGATCGCCGCTAATACGCAACCCGCCTGTTGCTGCAACGATGTCCATGCCAAGGGAATGACCGATTAGGCGGCCATTTTCGGACCTGATCGATTTCGCAATCAGTACCCACGGCTTATCAAAACGCCAGTTCGCCACCTCCATGCTCTTGAGCAACCCTAGTGAAAACTCGATCGGAGGACTTCCAGGGGACTGTCGGTAGGAGGCAAAGTTTTCAATGACGAACTGCACACCATTCATGCGTGCCGATGTTGATGGCAACACCGTAAACGGAAGCGTCAGGTTAATGCCGAATCCATAAGGCAGCACTTCGCCTTCGTTGAATCGAATGTCCTCCAATTCAACTCCTGTGCCCTGAGGTATTGCTCCGGACAAACTGTTGCCAAGGTACGCGCGAGTGTCAGAGCTGTTCGCGCGTGTACGAATTTTCATTCCGCCGCCGCTGTCAACAATCCGCCGCAAGTCATCCTGCGTCAATGCATGTACTTCAAATGCCGGGAAGAAAACTGTGCTGCCGCCGCGAGACCGACGGTCAATTTGAAGCTGAGCCCACGATGCGAGATCGTAGTCCTGCAGGTAACTGAGTTCCTGCATTTTCGTACAGAATTCCACGACGTTCGCTGGGAGCTTGTCAGCCTCCTCTGCACAGGTAATCGCAGAGGAACGTGCACTACCCGCGTCACCATTAACACTCGCATGAAGCGCGTTGAGTGCAATCGGGTATTTTTGATAGGTATTGTCGGCGTTAGTAATATTGGTATCGGTAGGAACAGCCAGCGCATTCTCCAAGGTCAACGCGATCGGCGTGTCAGTCCTGTTCAATCTGCCGCTTGCGCATCCACTCACCGCGAGTAATGCAGCAATAAGGCAAGCTAGCCGTATTTCGCATATTTTCAATATTGATACCTCATAGTCAAGCTTAAGCTCATCGGCAACTTGGTTCTATCGTAAATAGATGTGTACTCATCGTTTCTCGCGAAGTATCGGAACCCATGCATACTCCCCGCAACCGGGCCGGCGATTTCTCCTGTTACTGTGAGCTTTGGCGTCGCCAGCCACGAGATTCGCGCACTCATATTTGTACTCTGTCCGCGCTCTTTGTATATCCCCGGGCCGCCATAGGACTTACTCCCCTTCACAAACTGAAGGTCGAGACCGCCACTGATTTCCTTAAAAACAACTTCTGCGCCGACCGTTGCAAAAAAAGGATTTTCACCATCAATGCCAAGATTGGAGTCAATTCCGTCAATGTGTGATTTGCTTCGAATCATTGTGTGGGAAAGTGTCAGAGCATTGCCTTCGCCTGCTAAAGGAAGAACGTACTTGATACTCCCGGACATAGATAACACCTTGGCCGCAGGG
This sequence comes from Aquilutibacter rugosus, assembly GCF_036541335.1. Classification (NCBI taxonomy): domain Bacteria; kingdom Pseudomonadati; phylum Pseudomonadota; class Gammaproteobacteria; order Lysobacterales; family Lysobacteraceae; genus Aquilutibacter; species Aquilutibacter rugosus. The sequence continues at coordinate 463,414 of NZ_JAZHBO010000001.1, forward strand.
AGGTTTATTGCCTGCGAGACCCATAAGCCATTCTGAGATGCGATTATTTGCGCGATGCCATCGTCGATTCTCTTGGAACTCAACCGCAAGGTTGTATCCAACCGCGCCGTTAACTTCTTCTCCCAGGAAAGCACCGCACTGTCAGAAACGGATGCCTTCAGGTCAGGATTTCCGATCGTCCATGCTGTGAAGGGGCGGTTGTTCTCCAGAAATCCAGGAAGCGAACTCGTACCCAACTGTGAGAATCCAGGTGGGCTATGGATTCGAGCAAAGTTCAATGAGAAACGACCATCTTCCTTGCTTTGGTAGGCGATATTAAGCGAAGGTGTAAGTCCGTGTCCCTTGAAGCCGCCAACGACTCCGGTGCCATCGATGTGCGCAGGTTCGATATCCCAGTTTGTGTACCGCAAACCAGTATTGAGACCTAATCGTTCGCCAATCGAGTGGACCAATTTGAAAAACACGGCTCCGTCGCCTCGTCGGGCGACGGTGCTCAAACCTTTTTCGACAGGATCTTCCGCGGAACCGCCATTGACAAAGGAGTGGCTGTCCCACGTTGTATCCTCAAGTGAAACGCCAGCACTTAATTCTGTTCCTTTCCGAACGCGGTACGTTAACGTGATGTCCCCGGAATTCTTAGTCTCAGCTTCCGATCCGCGACTGATGCTTAAGCTTGGCGTGTTCATGAAGCTTGTAACACTGTCCGAAGTGCGATCCGTTTCAAGTCTGGCAACGTAAAGCTCCAGATCCAAATTTTGGTTGAGGGACTTACTCCATTTTGCTGCCGGTGCCGCAGACCGTGAGCTACTTCGGCTGGTTTGCACGTCCGAGATCAATCCTCGGCTGCGAAATAAGGGATAGCGGTAGTCATTAATGAAGTTGGTTCGCCCATCATAGCCTGTCAGAGACAATTGAAGAATCGACGAATCAGGCAACACCCTATTCAATCGCAGCCAGACATTGCGCTGAATCATGTCAACGTTCGTTACTTGCTCATCTTCAATGTCTTCGAAACCGTCGGACAATGTAAACGCGCTACTGCGCATGCTACTTTCGTTGTTTTGCCATGATCGATGAAGTGTTGCATTCGCACTGAATGAATTCCCCCCCTGTCCCACGGCATTCATCGATCCGAACAAACTAATACCTGATTCCGTGCCTCCGGATACGGTTACTGCAACGACTGGGTTTCTTTTGAGTATGCGGCGCTTTAGAACAATGTTAATCGAGCCGGCCAATCCCTCAGTAGCCTTATCTGCCTCGGCGCCAAACATTATCTCGATATATTCAACTTCTTCAGGCCGCAGGTTTCTTAGACTAAATGTAGGTGGTGGCTTCTTTCCATCGACCAAGAGCTGAGTATATGAGTCCGGCAGCCCCATGATGGATACGGAACCGTTAACCACAATAAGACCCGACTCACGCCGTAATACATCGAGTACTGACTGATCCAGAGGATTCGACAACTTGTCCGAGTCAATGTACGTCTTTGTCCTATCTCTAGTCGCCTTCCCACGTACCGCGACCTTGCCGACCGATTTCGTAGGAAGTTGGCTTGAAGTCTCTCCATTCTGCTTCGGTGGTTCACCTTTTGCACGTGAGGCTTCGTATGACTGAACCATTTCATCTACAATTTTCGCAATTTGATCCTCGCTGAGCCTATCTCCCATTTGTTCGCGGACCTGACGCTCAACTTCACGACGGTGGGATTCTCTCGACAAGTCCTGGGCGCCAGCGTTGCAGGCAATTGTTACTGTGACAACACCGGCCCATACAAGATGTTTAATACGCTTTTGCATTCAAATTCGAAATAATTGATCCAGTTCTACAGTGCGGATATGAAAACCTAACACAAAAAACAATGGTGGCACCACACATCGGTGCCACCATCAATAAAATCTAAATTCAGACTTTACTGCTGCTGCTTTGGTGGATTAACCCTTGGTGCTGGAACAGTGTAGGTGTAGTAGCTGATGACTTTACCGTTCTCATCTGTTGTGTACACAGTGACCGTCTTGGAGCCATCAGGATTGTTTACGGTTTGCGTGATAGTACCGGCAAACGCAACACTCGCAACTAACGCTAGGCTGGTCGCGAGCAGTATTTGTTTAAACTTGTGCTTCATTGCGTAATCTCCATGTTGTCTTCTTAGATTTCAGTGCGCATTGAAGTTTGAACAATAGCTTTACCCTCCCCCAGTCAAGTACAAACGTCACAGTTTGCGTGGTTGCATAATATTTTGCCCAAGTGCGGTACTTTCTAGAACCTAAGGTTACAATCACTCGCTCGTCTAACTCGAAAGCGCACTCGGGCTTTTCTGCGGGCTGATGCCGCACAAAGAAAAAACCCCGCACATTTCTGTACGGGGTTTTTGGTGTAAATGTCCAGCGATGACCTACTCTCACATGGCAAAGCCACACTACCATCGGCGCAAGAGCGTTTCACTTCCGAGTTCGGGATGGGATCGGGTGGTTCCACTCTGCTATTGTCACTGGACAAAGCTTGATTGACGGACGCGAGCAGCCGGTTGCGCTCTTGCGCACCCACGGTGCCGTGTTGCGTCCCGTCAAAAGGGGTTGGAATGTAGCGTTCGTTTTGGACCTTGCTGCGCACGCGTCGCGAGCCAAGGCCACTTGAGGTTATATGGTCAAGCCACACGGATCATTAGTATCAGTTAGCTCAATACATTGCTGCACTTACACACCTGACCTATCAACCACCTGGTCTTGATGGTTCCTTAAGGGGAGTCAAGCTCCCGGGAGATCTCATCTTGAGGCGCGCTTCCCGCTTAGATGCTTTCAGCGGTTATCGCTTCCGAACATAGCTACCCGGCAGTGCCACTGGCGTGACAACCGGAACACCAGAGGTTCGTCCACTCCGGTCCTCTCGTACTAGGAGCAGCCCCTCTCAAATCTCCAACGCCCATGGCAGATAGGGACCGAACTGTCTCACGACGTTCTGAACCCAGCTCGCGTACCACTTTAAATGGCGAACAGCCATACCCTTGGGACCGACTACAGCCCCAGGATGTGATGAGCCGACATCGAGGTGCCAAACACCGCCGTCGATATGAACTCTTGGGCGGTATCAGCCTGTTATCCCCGGAGTACCTTTTATCCGTTGAGCGATGGCCCTTCCATACAGAACCACCGGATCACTAAGTCCTAGTTTCCTACCTGCTTGATCCGTCGATCTTGCAGTCAAGCACGCTTATGCCTTTGCACACAGTGCGCGATGTCCGACCGCGCTGAGCGTACCTTCGAGCTCCTCCGTTACTCTTTGGGAGGAGACCGCCCCAGTCAAACTACCCACCATACACGGTCCCTGATCCGGATTACGGACCTAGGTTAGAACGTCAAGCACGACAGGGTGGTATTTCAAGGATGGCTCCACACCGGCTGGCGCCGATGCTTCAAAGCCTCCCACCTATCCTACACAGACGAACTCAACGTTCAGTGTAAAGCTATAGTAAAGGTTCACGGGGTCTTTCCGTCTTGCCACGGGAACGCTGCATCTTCACAGCGATTTCAATTTCACTGAGTCTCGGGTGGAGACAGCGCCGCTGTCGTTACGCCATTCGTGCAGGTCGGAACTTACCCGACAAGGAATTTCGCTACCTTAGGACCGTTATAGTTACGGCCGCCGTTTACTGGGGCTTCGATCAAGAGCTTCGCTTACGCTAACCCCATCAATTAACCTTCCAGCACCGGGCAGGCGTCACACCCTATACGTCCACTTTCGTGTTTGCAGAGTGCTGTGTTTTTGATAAACAGTCGCAGCGGCCTAGTTTCTGCGACCCCCGAACGCTATGACCCGCATGGGCCACGCTCAGGGGTGTACCTTCTCCCGAAGTTACGGTACCAATTTGCCTAGTTCCTTCACCCGAGTTCTCTCAAGCGCCTGAGAATTCTCATCCTGCCCACCTGTGTCGGTTTACGGTACGGTCTGCGTAAGCTGAAGCTTAGGAGCTTTTCCTGGAAGCGTGGTATTAGTCACTTCGCTCATAAGAGCTCGTCTCGGTGCTCGGAGTTAAAGGAACCCGGATTTGCCTAAGTTCCACTCCTACCGCCTTTCCCCGGGACAACCA
>NZ_JAZHBO010000001.1:472500-943517 GCF_036541335.1 Aquilutibacter rugosus
CCGCGTTGCGCATCACGTCGTCTTCGGACAGCGGTTTGCGCGTCACGTTCTTGCCGGTGGGATCGCCGATGCGACCGGTGAAGTCACCGATCAGAAAGATCACCTGATGCCCGAGCTCCTGGAACTGGCGCAGTTTATTGAGCAGCACGGTGTGGCCCAAGTGCAGATCCGGAGCGGTCGGATCGAAACCGGCCTTGATCCGCAGCGGTCGACCGAGCTTGAGCTTGGCGGCCAACTCCTCTCGTTTCAGGATCTCCTCGGCACCGCGGCCGATAAGTGCCAGCGCGTCATTGACCTGATCGTCGGTAAGGGGCGTTCCGTTGAGCTGTTGCATTGTTAAGTATTTGATAAATAAGGAAGATTTGCACTCCGTTCATTTGACGTGAAGGGCGCAGATCATTAATGTTAGAGGAATTCGTACGCGAAAACCCCTTTTTTACCGCAGGATTCACGCATGACCGCATCGGGCCTCAGTCGCGAGCAGCAGGAACAGCTACGCCGCAAGCGCTTTGACACCTTGCATAAGCACGTCGTCGCGCAGCATTTGCGCAACGGATTCCAGGGTCGCTGGACGCGTCGTGACTGGGCTCATACCAGCGTGTTTGCCACAATGGCCGCACTGGTTGGTGCGATTGTGCCGGGCCTTGATCAGATGCCGGGCGACAAAGCGATCGGTCAGGCGCAATACGCATCGTTTGCGTTGCCGCTGCCCAAGTTGAGCGCCAATCAAAGTGTCCATGCCGATGGCAAGGTCGTGATTCGCCGCGAAAAAGGCCAGTCGGTGGATCAGTTGCTGGAACAGCTGCAACTCTCGCGTAACGATGCGCGTGCCTTACGCCGTTTTGCTGAAGTGCGCGATCGCTTGAATGCTCTACGCACCGGCGACTCGGTTGCATTTGAGTTCGTAAAAGGCACACTGCGTGGCGTCACGTTCCCGCAGGCCGACGGTTCCACCTTGGCCTATGCGTTTGCCGGCAAGACATTAAAACGCGACACCATCGCCGCCGATGTCGATCGCCGCCTGGTGGTATTGAGCGGCCAGGTTGGCGATTCGCTGATCGATTCCGCACACGAACAGGGACTCAACGATGAGCAGATCCGCACACTCACCGATGAAATCTTTAAATACGACGTGGATATCGATCAGGATGTGGCATCGACCGATCGGTTCAGCGCCGTAGTTGAGCGCACGTTCCGCAATGGCGAGTTGGTCGACACGTCGCCGGTACTGGCCGCAACACTCACCACCGGCAATACACTGCACAGCGGTTATCGCTTTGAGCAGAACGGTAAGGCCGAATATTTCACAGCCGACGGACGTCCGCTGAAGAAAGAATTTATCCGTACCCCAATTCCTTATGCGCGTTTGAGCTCACGCTTTGGCGGTCGTCGACATCCGGTACTGGGCGTCATGCGCATGCACAAAGGTCTCGACTACGCTGCAGGCACAGGCACGCCAATCATGGCCGCCGGTGATGCGCGTGTTGTGTCAGCCGGACGCAATGGCGGCTACGGCAATGCCGTCGTGCTGGACCATGGTCGCGGTATTACTACCCTGTACGGACACATGTCGCGTATTGCGCGCATCCGACCGGGGCAGCGCGTGGAACAAGGTACGGTGATCGGCTATGTCGGATCTACGGGTTTGAGCACCGGCCCGCATCTGCACTATGAGTTCCGGGTCAACGGTGTGCACCGTAATCCTTTAACCGTGACGAAGAACGCACCGGCGCCCTTGCAAGGTGCACAACTGCAATCGTTCTTGGCCTATGCGGCCGGCTCGCTGCAGAAGATCCGCAGTGTCGAGGACGTCATTTACGTGGACAAGTCACCGGCCGCACGACAATTGCAGCAGCAGCTGCAGGACACCAAAGCCGGCCGCAAGCCCACCGTGGCCAGCAAGGCGCCAACGATCAAGGTCGCTTCGCGCTAATGCAATTTATTGGTCTGATGTCCGGCACCAGCGCCGATGGGATTGACGCAGCGCTGGTTGATTTTGCCGATGGCCAATGCCGTCTTGTCCATTCGCTGACGCATCCGTGGGATGCGGACTTGCGCGAGCGACTGATTGCGCTGGGCCAAGGTGGCGAACTGCAGTCACTTGATGAGTACGGCACACTGGATGTGCAGGTGGCCGAAGCGTTTGCCGCTGCCGCACAGGCGCTGCTACGCCAGGCCAATGTGGACAGCTCTGCAGTGCTTGCGATCGGCTCGCATGGACAGACGATTCGCCATCGTCCCAGTGGTGCTGCGTTTGACGGCATGTATCCGTTTACGCTGCAAATCGGCGACCCCAACGTGATTGCCGAACGCACAGGCATTACGACGGTTGCGGATTTCAGACGTCGCGATGTTGCTGCGGGCGGTCAAGGTGCGCCGCTGGTTCCGGCCTTCCACGCGGCGTTGCTGGGTGATGCAACCGAAGACCGCGCCATTCTCAATCTGGGTGGTATCGGCAATCTCACGCTGTTGCCACGTGATGGTGAAGTTCGCGGTTTTGATACCGGTCCTGCCAATGCGCTGATGGATGCGTGGTGTCAGTTGCACACGGGCAATGCGTATGACGATTGCGGCGCGTTCGCTGCCAGCGGCACTGTGGATGCGGATTTGCTGCAGCGTTGGTTGAGCGATGGATGGTTTGCCCTGCCGCCACCGAAGAGCACGGGGCGCGAGCAGTTCCATCTGAATTGGGTCAGTGCGCAGCTGCGTGGTCACGAGAACCCGGCTGATGTGCAGGCCACGCTGTTGGCACTAACCGTTATCACGGTCGCTGATGCACTCAAGGCGCATCAGCCGACAACGCAACGCGTGTTGGTCTGTGGCGGCGGCACGAGAAACTCAGTGCTGATGCAGGCACTGCGTGATGCCTTGCCGGGCGTGTCGGTGCAGACCACATCCGAGCTCGGTATCGACTCTGATGCCATGGAAGCAATGGCCTTTGCATGGTTGGCCATGCGGACCTTGCTAGGTCAACCCGGCAATCTCCAGGCGGTCACCGGTGCAACCGGCCCGCGAATTCTTGGCAGCATCCATCAGCCCTAATTGACCGATGGCGTAGGCTTAGGGGTTCTTTTTAACCGCAGGCTGGCCGTTAGGATCGTGGATCTTGTTCCACAGCCAGGCCAGCAGCAGCAATGCCGGCACCACGGTCAGCGCACTGACGATAAAGAACGTCTTGTACGAAGTGGCCTCGACAATGTAGCCCGAGGCACCGCCCACGAACTTGCCGGGCAAATTGGCCAGAGAGACCAGCAATGCGAATTGCGTGGCGGTAAAGTTGCGGTCGGTTAGCGACGAAGCGAATGCAATGAACACTACACCGGCAAAGCCCTGGAACAGGTTGTCGGCCAGGATTGCGGTGTAGAACGACCAGATCTGACCGGGATACTGAGCCATCAGAATAAAGGCGATGTTGGACAGCGCCACGCCGATGGCTGCAACCAGCAGCATCTTGCGGAACCCGAAAGCAGCTACGCAGATGCCGCCCAGGAATGCACCGGCAATACCGATCCACACACCGAACAGCTTAGAGACCGTGGCGATATCGGCTTTGGTGAAACCGCTATCCAGATAGAACGGACCGGCCATCACACCGATGACCTGATCGGGGAATTTGTACAAGCCCACAAACACCAGCAGGGCTATCGCTACCAGCACGCCGTTGGTCTTAAAAAAACCGGCGATGGGCTCGATAAAGGCTTGCGCGAGGTTGATCTCACGACGCACCGTGGTCTGCGGCTCGACCGGCTCACGCGCCAGCAAGGTGGTGACAATCGGCAGCAGCATCAGACCGGCCATAACGAGATATGCTTGGCGCCAGCCCTCGAGCTCAGCTAAATACAGCGCACCAGCACCGGCCAGAATCAGACCGACGCGGTAACCCAAAGTATAGGTCGCTGCGAGTGCAGCCTGCGCCGACTCGGGCGCAATCTCAATGCGGTACGCATCGACCACGGTATCCATGGTCGCACCGGCAAACGACGCAATCAGCACCCACATCACCAAGTGCGGAATATCTGCTTTAGGCTGCACGAAGGCCAGCGCCGCCAGACCGATCAGCATCACGATCTGCGAAATCAGCAGCCACGACCGACGACGACCCAGGAAACCGAGCAGCGGGAACCTATAGCGATCGAGCAATGGCGCCCACACAAACTTGAGCAGATAAAAGAACGAGGCCAGTGAAATCAGACCAATGCTCTTTAAGTCGATACCGTCATCGCGCAGGCGCACTGACAGCGTTTGCGAGGCAATCAGCAGGAACGGCAGGCCACTACCGAAGCCCAGCAGCAACATCGTCAGTGCCGAAGGCGTGCCAAAGGCGCGGCGAATGCCACGCCAGCCCTTGTAGCTCACGGCATCAGTGGTTTCAGATGTTGCTGCTGAAGTCATAGTCATAATCCACCGTCAATGGGGCGTGATCGGAAAAGCGCGGCTCACGTGCAACCGAACATGCAGTGATCGTGTCACGCAACGAGGGCGTGCACAACTGGTAGTCGATGCGCCATCCGACATTCTTGGCGAAGGCGGCCCCGCGGTTGGACCACCACGTGTAGTCCTGGCCCTGCGGATGCAGATGGCGATACGCGTCGACCCAGCAACCGTCGATGAGATCTGACAGCGGCTGATGCGAGATGTCGTGGCCGAACAGTCGGTTCATCCACTCGCGTTCGTGCGGCAGCACGCCCGAAGTCTTCTGGTTGGATTTCCAGTTGGTGATGTCGAGCGCACTGCGCACGATGTTCCAGTCGCCCGTCAGCACGTAATCGCGACCGCTGGCACACCACTCGTCGAGCACGGGCTGCAGTCGATCCATCACCACGTACTTAAAGTCCTGCCGCTCTTCTTTTGACGAGCCCGAGGGGATATAGAACGAAACGACGCTCAGGTTGCCGAATCGCGCTTCGATATAGCGGCCCTCGTCATCAAACAGATCCCAGCCGATGTCGGTCCGCACCTCGTCGGGCTCACGCCGCGAGTAAATGGCCACACCGCTGTAGCCCTTTTTCTGCGCGTCTTTAAAGTGGACGTGATAGCCCTCGGGAATAAAAACCGGATCGGTGAGCTGATCTTTCTGGGCCTTGGTCTCCTGGATGCAGAGTACATCCGCATCCTGTGACAGAAACCAATCCATAAACCCTTTGGAGACGGCCGAACGGATACCGTTGGCGTTAAAGCTGATGATGCGCATTCAGTCGATGAAAAACGAGGTAGCGTCTATAATCGCACAGTGCCGACTGGAGCTAGGAGAACTTGCGATGACCGACCATAAGACCCGCTTTCTGAACCTTGCTCTGGACGCGCAAGCGCTGAAATTCGGTGAGTTCACACTAAAATCCGGCCGCAAGTCGCCCTATTTCTTCAATGCCGGTCTGTTTAACAGCGGTCGCCTGATGCGCGAGCTGGCCATTGGCTATGTGGATGCCATCGAACACGCCGGCCTCGATTTTGATCTGATTTTCGGACCGGCCTATAAGGGCATTCCGCTGGCGACGGCCATTGCCGTCGAGCTGGCAGCGCGTGGGCGTGATTTGCCGCTGGCCTACAACCGCAAAGAGGCCAAGGACCATGGCGAAGGCGGCACCTTGGTTGGCGCCCCGCTGCAGGGCCGCAAGGTTCTGGTCGTTGATGATGTGATCAGCGCCGGCACCGCCATCCGTGAATCGCTGGATATCATTCGCGCCAATGGTGCGCACATTGCCGGCATTGCCATCGCGCTGGATCGTCAGGAGTTGCCCGGCGGCATTGAACCCGATCCGAGCAACACGCAATCGGCCACGCAATCACTGAGCGCCGAACTGGGCGTGCCGGTGCTGGCCATTGCCACGCTCGCCGACCTGGTGGCATTCACCGCAGACGACGAGCGCTTCTTGCAGCATGCTGACGCCATCGCCGCGTATCGCCAACGCTACGGCGCATAAAACGCAATTAGAGCGCGCTTAGAACGCAATTAGAACGCGCTTAGAACGGCAGCTCTAACTCCGGCTCGAGTGCAACGAGCGCCTGACGGAATTGCGCCTGGATACGGGCCAGCGCCGACTCATTCTCGGCCTCAAAACGCATGACCAGCACCGGCGTGGTGTTGGAAGCGCGAACCAGACCCCAGCCATCCGCAAAGTCGACACGCAGTCCGTCAATGGTTGCGATACGCGCATCGGTAAACGGCACGGCCGCGACAAAACTCTCGACGAAAGCGTGCGGATTACCCTGCGGCGGGGGCACTTTAATCTCGGGCGTGGACACGCCGTTGGGCAAGCCATTGAGCTCGGCCGAAGGCGACTCGGACTTGGCCAGAATCTCCAGCGTGCGTGCAGCGGCGTAGATGCCATCGTCAAAGCCGTACCAGCGCTCCTTAAAGAAGAAGTGGCCGGACATTTCGCCGGCAAACGCGGCACCGGTCTCGCGCATTTTGGCCTTGACCAGTGAGTGGCCCGTCTTCCACATCAGTGGCTCGCCACCGGACTTGAGAATCCAGTCGTGCATGGCGCCCGTGCATTTCACGTCGTAAACAATGGTGGCGCCGGGCTCCCGCGTCAGAATATCGCGGGCATACAACATGGCCAGACGATCGGGGAAAATGTTCTGCCCATCGGCGGTGATGACGCCGAGACGATCACCATCGCCATCGAAGGCCAGACCGAGATCTGCACCCTGCTCGCGCACGGCGGCAATCAGGTCGACCAGATTGTGCGGCTCGGACGGATCGGGGTGGTGATTGGGGAATGTGCCGTCGATTTCGCAGTAGAGTTCGGTCACTTGCGCGCCCAGGGCACGCAACACACGCGGACCGAGTTCACCCGCCACGCCGTTGCCGGCATCTACGACGACACGCAAGGGACGAGCCAGCTTGACATCCGAGGTGATGCGATTGACATAGTCCTGCGAGACATCGCGCGATTCCACGCGACCGGGCTGCGCTGCCAGATGCAGGACGCCGGCGGCGATGCGCTGATACAAAGCGGTGATGGTATCGCCGGACAGCGTCTCACCATCGATCACGATCTTGAAACCGTTGTAATCGGGCGGATTGTGCGAACCCGTCAGCGAGACGCACGAACCGGTGCCGGTGGAATACGCCGCAAAATAAGTCAGCGGCGTGGGGGCCAGACCGATATCAATCACATCAATGCCGGCGAGATTGAGACCCTCGATCAGGCCTTGCATCAGGGCCGGGCCGGTCAGACGGCCATCGCGACCGCACACGATCTGCGAGAGGCCTTTGTCATGCATTACCGAACCGATGGCCTGCCCGATTTTTACGGCAACGCCCTGGTCCAGATCGGTACCGACTACCCCGCGGATGTCATAGGCACGGAAGATACCCGGCTGCACGGCCAAAGTGCGACCGGAAGCATCGGGAATCTCAACGGCAGTGGTGTGCGACATGGGCAATAGACCCCTAATTCAAAGACAATTTCGCCATTATGCCATTGCCTTGCGAACCGGCTTTGACAACTGAGACTAATTCACCCCGGTGTGACCGAAGCCGCCCTCACCGCGTTCACTTTGCGTAAACGAGTCCACCAGGTCCAGTTCGACCTGCACCACCGGCACGATCACTAGCTGCGCGATGCGATCGCCGGGCGCGATGGTAAAGGCCTGTTGCGAACGGTTGAACACGCTGATCATCAACGGCCCCTGATAATCCGAATCGATCAGACCCGTACCGTTGCCCAGTACCAGGCCTTGCTTGTGGCCCAGGCCGGAGCGCGGCAGAATCATCGCGCACAAACCGGGATCGGCTACATAGATCGACAAACCCGACGGCACCAGTTCCGTTTGCCCCGGTGCCACGGTCAATGGCTCGGTCAAGGCAGCCCGCAAATCCAATGCGGCACTACCGGGTGTAGCGTACGAAGGCAGTTCCCACTCGGAACCGAAGCGCGCATCCAGCACGCGAACTTGCAGTTTTGCAGTCATAACAGGGTCACGATCCGATCTAACAGTTGCCGCGCGACCTCATCTTTAGAGGCCGGGCCGTATACGAGTTTCTGATCACTGCCGCGCGTGTACACGAACAGCGTGTTGGTGTCGGACTCAAAGCCGCTACCGGCCACACCGACGCGGTTGGCGGCAATCAGATCCAGATTCTTGCGCTCAAGTTTGCCTTGCGCATAGCCTTCGACGTCGTGCGTTTCCGCGGCAAAACCGCAGACAATGCCCGGCCGCTGCGCATGATTGGCAACCACTTTCAGAATGTCCTTGGTCTGCTCGAGCTCGAGCACTAGGCCATCGTCGTCGTTCTGCTTCTTGATCTTGATCGAAGCGTATTTCGCCGGCCGATAGTCCGCCACCGCCGCCGCGCCGATGTAGATGTCTGCCGGTAAGGCGGTCAGCACGGCATCGTGCATTTGTTGGGCCGACCGCACATCAATGCGAGTGACATTGGCCGGTGTGTCCAGGTGCACAGGTCCGCTCACGAGCGTCACGCGTGCGCCGAGCGCCTGTGCCTGCTGAGCGACGGCAAAGCCCATCTTGCCGCTGGAGCGGTTACCGATAAACCGCGCCGGATCAATATCTTCGTAAGTGGGTCCCGCAGTAACCAGTACATGCAATCCGTGCAATGGCAAGGTCACGCAACCCCCTGATCGTCTTTGTCGTACGGGCGATGGATCTTGCCTTCGAAGCCGGTGGCCGCGCTGACCGCATCCACGATTTCGTTGGGTTCGGCCATGCGCCCCGGTCCGAACTCGCCGCAGGCCTGCGGTCCGTTGTTGGGGCCGATGACGGTCACGCCTCGCAAGCGCAGTGTGGCAAGGTTCGCTTGTGTGGCCGCGGCGGTGTACATGACGTGATTCATGGCGGGTGCGACAAAGATCGGCGCTTTGGTGGCCAAGCACAAGGTGGTGACCAGATCATCCGCCATGCCGTAGGTAAGTTTGGCCAGGGTGTTGGCGGTGGCCGGCGCCACGATCACGGCATCGGCCCAGCGCGCCAGTTCGATGTGGCTCATTGCCGCCTCGGCACTCTCATCCCAGAGGCTATGTCGGACCGGTTGGCCGCTGACTGCCTGAAACGTGGCGGGACCCACGAACTGAGTCGCCCCGTCGGTCATGGCCACGCGGACGGATGCGCCGCGCTCGCGCAGCCTTCGGACCAGATCGGCTGATTTGTACGCCGCGATACCGCCGCACACGCAGACCAGAATTTGCGCTTCTGCCATGGAAACCCGTGGACCTGTTGGTCGCCGTTGAATGTCCAGACATCTTAACCGCAAGGCGGCAAGCTCTGATAGGCGCGGCATGGCCGTCATCGCACGCTGGCAGCATGAAGATCAATGAATGGCCGATCGAGGAACGCCCTCGCGAAAAACTGATGCTGCGCGGCCCTGCCGCGTTAAGTGACTCCGAGCTGCTGGCCGTATTTTTAGGCAGCGGCCTGAAGGGAGAGACGGCAGTGATGACCGCGATCGGTTTGCTGCAGTCGGTCGGCGGTCTGCGCGCGCTGCTGGAAATGCCGGCGGGCGTGCTGGCCGAGCAGCGCGGCATTGGCGTGGCCCGCAGTGCCCTGCTGGTGGCAGCCCTGGAGTTGGGCCAACGCTATTTACAGAGCGAGCTGGAGCGGACCGATGTGCTGCGCAATCCGCTGATGGCGGGCCGATACTTTCAGCAACGACTGCGCGCCCATAAGCACGAGGTGTTCGCGGTGCTGTTTCTAGACACCCGTCACCGCCCCATCCTGTTCGAGGAGATGTTCCGCGGCACCATTGACGGCTCCGAGGTTCACCCGCGCGAGGTGGTCCGCCGGGCCCTACAGCTCAACGCCTCGGCGGTCATGGTCGGCCATAACCACCCCTCCGGATCGCGGGAGCCGAGCATGGCGGACCGCGCCGTGACCCAAAAACTGAAGGCCGCACTGGAGCTGGTACACCTGCGACTGCTCGATCACTTCATTGTCGGCGATGGCGAACCGGTCAGTCTGGCCAAGCTGGGTTGGTGCTAAGGTGATGTCAGAATAAGAAAAAGTCTAAAAAAGTGTTGTATTTTCGTAACTTATGGGTAACATGCAAAGTAACTCCATAGGTTTTTGACGCAGTGAAAACGCAAATCCGCGATCTGCTGAACCGTGCTGTCGGTCAGCTTCGTGACCAGGGCAGCTTGCCGGCCGATCTGGCAACCCCCGATTTTGTCGTTGAACACCCCAAGAACCGCACACAGGGCGACTTTGCGACCAATGCGGCCATGCTGTTGGCCAAGCCGGCGGGCACCAATCCGCGCGCGGTGGCGGAGCAGCTGCTGCAGGCGCTTCCTGCAAATACCCTGATTGGCAAGGCAGAAATCGCCGGCCCGGGTTTCATCAATTTCACCCTGGCGGAATCCGCCTGGCGTCAGTCGCTGGCCGATTTGCTGGCTGCAGACGGCGCCTATGGCCGTAACGAGTCAGGCCAGGGTCGCACCGCCGGTGTCGAATTTGTCAGCGCCAACCCGACTGGGCCGCTGCACGTCGGCCATGGCCGCGCCGGTGTGATCGGTGACTGCATTGCGCGCATCCTCGATGCCAACGGCTGGAACGTCAAACGCGAGTTCTACTACAACGACGCCGGTGCACAGATCAACAATCTGGCACTCAGTGTGCAGGCGCGCGCCAATGGCGTCGGCCCGGATGCCGCCGAGTGGCAGTCCGACTGGTACAAAGGCAGCTACATCGGCGACATCGCCAATGATTTCAAGGCCGGCAAGTCGGTCACGGTCGAGGGTCAGCAAGTCACCGCGACCGGCGACATCAGTGACCTGGACGCCATCCGCCGTTATGCCGTGGCCGCCCTACGCAACGAACAGAACCTGGATCTCGAGGCCTTCAAGATCGGCTTTGATGTCTATTTCCTGGAGTCGTCGCTGTATGCCGACGGCCAAGTGGATCAGACGGTGCAGGCCCTGACGGACAGCGGCAAGGCGTACGAGGCCGATGGCGCTCTGTGGCTGCGCTCGACCGATTACGGTGACGACAAGGACCGCGTGATGCGCAAGTCCGACGGCACCTATACCTACTTCCTGCCGGACGTGGCCTACCACGCCAACAAATGGCGTCGCGGTTACGAGCGTGCAATCACCGAACTCGGTAGCGACCACCACGGTTCGCTGGCCCGGGTCAAAGCCGGCCTGCAGGCACTCGATATCGGCATTCCTAAGGAGTGGCCGGAGTACGTGCTGCACCAGATGGTCACCGTGATGCGCAATGGCGAAGAGGTCAAGGTCTCCAAGCGCGCCGGCGATTACATCACGCTACGGGATCTCATCGAAGAAACCAGTGCCGATGCGACGCGCTGGTTCCTGGTGGCCCGCAAGCCCGACTCGCAGCTGACCTTTGATATTGACCTGGCCAAGTCGCAGACGCTGGACAATCCGGTGTACTACGTGCAGGTGGCACATGCGCGGATCTGCGGTGTGTTCCGCCAGCTGGCAGAGCGCGGTCTGTCCTTCGATCGTGACAATGGGCTGAAGCAGCCGCTGGATCTCGATGATCGCGCGGCACACGAACTGATTCTGACCTTGCTGCGCTTCCCCGATGTGGTGGCCGCGGCGGGACGTGATCTGGAGCCGCATCTGATTGCGGCCTACGTGCTGGAACTGGCGCAGGCCTTCCAGTCGTACTACAACGACCACCAGTTCCTGGTGGATGACTCGAACGTGCGGGATGCGCGTTTGGTACTGGCACAAGCCACGCGGCAAGTGTTGGCCAATGGACTGCAACTGCTGGGCATCAGCGCACCCGAGGTAATGTAATCATGGCAACCCGTCGCAACACTAAAACTCAAGCTCGTCGCAGCGCTGCACCCCAGCGTCGTGGTGGTGGCCTGTCCCCTTCGACCGTGTTTGTGGTCGGCGCCGCGATCGGTGCCGCCGTGCTATTCGGCGCGCCCAAGCTCCTGAAAGAGGACGGTACCGACAGCTTCCTGCGGCCCAAGCCCAATGCCGATGCCGAGCCGGTCTCGATGGCTACGGAGCAGCGCGTTGCCGATGGCGATGGCGTGGTGGCCAAGTCTTCGGACTCGGCGACCGCTGCGGAGCCGGCTGCTGAATCGACGGAGGAAGGCACTGAGTTCGATTTCTACAACGTGCTGGCCAATAAAGAAGTGGAGATGACGCCTGAGCAGCAGGCCGCATTGAACCAGGCCGAGGCGCGTCGTCGTTCGCAAGCCGAGGCCTCTGCCCGCAAGAAGGCCGAAGCCGCTGCGCTCGCTGCCAGTGTCGCGGGTTCGCAAGCCGATGCAGGCGTGGTCGTGATGCCGGATGCCAATGCACCCGCAGCCACCCTGCCCAAGCCGGTAGCAGTCAATGTGCCGCGTGCCGCTTCGACTACTGCCCCCAAGACGACGTTGTCGGCACCCGCTGCCAGCGCCAAGCCGGCCACTGTCGAAACCAAGCCCGCCGAAACGAAGGCGCTGCCCAAGCCGGTCGCTGCGGTGACGCCTTCGGTCAAGGATCGTCCGGTTAAGGCCGCTGCTACAACCGTTGCCGAAGCCCCCAAGCCGAAGGCGAAGGCGGTTGCCGCCTATGCCAAGAACCCGGACGTCACGGCGGTCGGCAAAGGCGTGGCCATGGTGATGCCTGCCGCATCGCTGGATCCGACCCGCACGTTTGAGAAACCGGCCGTCAGCAAGACGACGTCGGCAGCGCCCGCAGCCGCTTCGGCCAGTTCGAACAGCAAGGTGCTGGTGCAGGCCGGTGCGTTTAGCGACAAGGGTCAGGCCGAAAAGGTCAAAGCCAAGATCGCCATGTTGGGTCTTGGCGCCCGGGTCGAATCCTCGACCAATGCGGGCAAGAGCGTTTATCGGGTCCGTCTGGGACCCTATGCCGAGAACTCATCGGAGCTGAGCGCTGCCAAGCGTAAACTCAGCGGTGGCGGTGTCAACGCCATGGAAGTCCACATCAACTGATCCCGAATTCGGGTGTCATCCGGAGTCCGTTTCTATGTCGAAAAACGTTCTCGCAATTTCCGGTAGCCTACGCAAAGGCTCGTTCAACACCCGCCTGGCCAAGGCCATTGCTAAACAGGCACCCGCGGGCACCAAGGTGACGGTCGCCACGCTGGACGGCATTCCGCTGTACAACGGCGATGTCGAAGCCGCCGACGGCATCCCCGCCGCAGTGACTGCGCTCAAGGAACAGATCCTTGCCGCCGATGCCATCGTGCTGGTCACGCCCGAATACAACCACGGCATTCCCGGCGTTTTCAAGAATGCGATTGACTGGTTGTCGCGCGCCGACAAGACCGCGATCTTCAGCGGCCGCAAAGTGGGCCTGGTTGGCATTGGTATGGGTGGCTTCGGCACCATGCTGTCGCAAACCGCCTGGCTGCAGGTGCTGCGCTACTTTGGCTGCGAGGTCTTTACGGGCGCTCTAGTCACGATTGGCGGCGCCAACGAGGACACCATCGCCGAAGACGGGACCGTCAATGACGAGCGCGCCGCCAAGTCCGTCGCGAACTACGTCGAATCCTTCACCGCCTGGGTGTGAGAAATGGGGACGGAGGCAATTAATTCTGCTTAACAATTGAAGGCGTAGGGTTTGGGCTGGCGCGATGCGCCGCGGCCACCCCGCCAATTGTTAAGGGGAATTAATTGCCTCCGTCCCCATTTTTGCGCTTCAGGCTGATCAGCGATGAGGTATCCGCGTCGGGCAAGGCGCGCGATTCTGCCAGCTCGGCGTAATCGGATTCGGCCTGTCGTAAAGCGGGCAAGTTAAGCCCCAGGCTGTCGGCCATGCCCTGCACGATGCGCAGGTCCTTGAGCATGTGCGCGTTCTTGAAGCCCGGCGTGAACTGCGAGTTCAGCATGGTGACGCCGCGTTTGTCGAGAAACCAGTTACTGGCCGCGCCGCTCATCAGCGTCGGGATTAACTTGGCCGGATCGAGCTGCAGCGCTTCGGCTAGGGCTAGCGCTTCGCACACGGCCTCATTGATGCCTGCCACCATGATCTGATTGACGGCCTTGGTGGCCTGGCCGCTGCCGACCTCGCCCATGTGCGTAACGCGCGCAGCGTAGGTATTGAGCAATGGCATGACGCGCTCGAGGGCATCCGCCTCGGCACCAACCATCACCGACAGTTTGCCGTTACGGGAGCCCTCGACACCGCCGCTGACCGGCGCATCGACAAACGCGATACCTTTTCCGGCCAGACAAGCTGCCGCATCGCGCGCCGTCTGCACGGACACCGTCGAATGATCCATGACCATGCTGCCGGGCTGCAGCACCTCGGCCAATGCATGCACGTTCTGCAATACATCGGCGTCGAGAGAGACATTGAGAATGACCACATCGCAGTTCGAAAAGTCCTGCGGTCCCGAAGCGCCATGGATGCGTTCATGCGTTGCAACGAAATCCGTGACCTTCTGCAGGCTACGGTTACCGACGATGGACAGCAAACCGGCCGCCGCCAAATGCTGCGCCATTGGGCCACCCATTGCGCCAAGGCCGATCAGTCCAACTCTCATTTTTTCCTCACTTCTCACTTCGTTCGAAGTATCAAAAAAACAAATCAAAAATCAAAAATCAAAAAAGAGATGAAAAGCAAAGGCAAGAGCAAGAGCAAGACCAAAGGCAAGAGCGTTAGAAGATCGGGGCGGATTCGAGATAGGTGTATCCGGTCAGACCCTTCTCGAGATCGGCAAGGAGCTGCTCACGATCGGCTTCCGGCAGGTGCGCTGCGTCCACCTTGCTGCGATAGGCTGCACGCAAGTCGGCGAGCGAATAGCCCACGTAGTCGAGCATGACGTCGGTGGTGTCACCGCGACGAGCCTGCGTGCTGACAATCTGTCCGTCGCGGACCCGCACTTCGAGCGCATCGGTGTCGCCGAACAGATTGTGGATGTCGCCCAGAATCTCCTGATATGCACCGACCATAAAGAAGCCCAGGCGATACATATCACCGCTATGGACATCGTGGACGGGCATGCTGGTATCGAGCGTTTCATAGCCCACGTAGGTGTCGATGCGACCGTCGGAATCGCAGGTCATATCGGCCAGCACACCGCGGCGCGCCGGCTCGCTGTCGAGTCGCTCGATCGGCAGGATCGGGAAGACCTGATCAATGGCCCACACATCGGGAATGGATTCGAACACACTGAAATTGACGAAGAGTTTGTCGACCAGTCGCTGGTTCAACTCATCGAGCACCGCCTGATGGGATTTCTCCGACGGGCTAAGACGGTCTTTGACGATATGCGCGATGGCGTAGAACAGATCGTCAATACGGGCGCGATGTACCAGGTCAATCTGACCTAGGGAGTACAGGGCCAGGCCTTCGTTATGGTGATGTACGGCCTCGTGGAACAGTTCGATGGCGGGCCGTTCGTTGAGCTCGTCGTAGGTTTCACGCAGGCGTCGGATGACAGCAGGCTCATCGTCGTGCTCGTCGGGGACGCGACCCTCGGGGGCCTTTTCCACTTCGGCCACATTGGCCACCAGCACGGCATGATGCGCGGTCAGGGCGCGACCGGATTCGGTCAGGATATCGGGCGCCGGCAGATCGTACTCGTCGCAAGCCTCGGCCAGCGGTTGAATGATGCTCGAGGCGTACTGGCTGATGCTGTAGTTGGTGGAGCAGTAACCGCGCGAGCGAGTGCCTTCGTAATCGACGCCGAGACCGCCGCCGACATCCATAAAGCGGATGTGTGCGCCGAGCACGCTGAGCTCGACAAAGTAGCGCACGGCCTCACGCATGCCGCTGGCAATATCGCGCACGTTGCTGATCTGCGACCCCATATGGAAATGCAGCAGGCCTAGGCAATCGCTCATGCCCGCATCGCGAAGAGTCTTCCAGAGGTCCAGCACCTGGCGCGGTGACAGACCGAACTTGGCCTTATCGCCGCCGCTGTTCTGCCACTTGCCGGCACCAAGGCTGGCCAGACGCATGCGCACACCCAAGCCCGGCTTGACGCCAAGTTTCTCGGCTTCTTCGAGCGCCATTTTTAATTCCGAAGGCTTCTCGACCACGATCCAGGTATCGTGACCCAGCTTGCGTGCGATCAGGGCCAAGCGCAGATATTCGCGGTCTTTGTAGCCGTTGCAGACGATGACGCTGCCCGGCTGGGCCAAAGCAATCACGGCCATCAGCTCGGGCTTACTGCCAGCCTCCAGACCGAAGCCGCTCGATGCATGCTTGGCCAGAGTGGCTGCTACACCGTGATGCTGATTGACCTTGATGGGATAGATGGCGCGGTATTTGCCGGCGTAATCCCAATCGGTGATGGCCTGGGCAAACGCATCCTGCAATTTCGAGAGGCGGTGATCCAGGATGTCCGGGAAGCGCAACAACAGCGGCAGACGACTGCCCTGGGCTACGGCGCCATCGATCAGTTCGGCCAGGGGCGCACTGGGCCCCTGCTCACCTTGCGGACGCACGATGACCTGACCGGCCGTGTTGACATCAAAATAGCCATCACTCCAGTGCGGGATGGAGTATGCGGTGCGGGCTTGGTCAATGGTCCAGCTGGACATGGGGTAGCAGGCTCTCGGGCACAGGGAAACTCATCCATTTTAGCGCCATCGAAGCGAACGCCAGTTAACACCAGGTGCGGAAACAGGGAACAGGTATAATTCGGGCATTCACTATCAGCACCTATGGAGCTTTCGCGATGAGCGACAACCAACAATGGCATTACGAGAACTTTGACCCGACGGGTTCGGCCATCGGTTATCGGATCACCCGCAAGCTCGACGAGGTCCAGTCGCCATTCCAGAAGATCGAGATCTTCGAGTCCACCGATTGGGGCAACCTGATGCTGATCGATGGCGCCATGATGCTGACGACCAAGGACAACTTCTTTTATCACGAGATGATCGCGCATCCGGCCCTGCTGACGCATCCGGACCCGAGGAAGGTCGTGATCATCGGCGGTGGTGACTGCGGTACGCTGCGCGAGGTGCTCAAGCACAAGGGCGTCGAATCCGCCGTTCAGTGCGACATCGACGAACAGGTCACGCGCATGGCCGAAAAATACTTCCCCGAGCTGTGCGATTCGAACGACGATCCGCGCGCCACGCTGATGTGGGACGACGGTCTGGCCTACATCAAGAACCTCGAGCCGCGCTCGGTCGACGTGATCATCGTCGACTCCACCGATCCAGTCGGTCCTGCCGAGGGCTTGTTCAACAAGGCGTTCTTTGCCGACTGCTTTAAGGCGCTGCGTGACAACGGCGTGCTGGTGCAGCAGTCCGAGTCGCCGCTGATGTTGCTCGATCTGATCAAGGAACTGCGCGGCGAAATGGGCAAGGCCGGCTTTGCCGAGTTCCAGACGCTGCCGTTCCCGCAGCCGTGCTATCCCACCGGCTGGTGGTCGGTCACTATGGCGCGTAAGGGCGGCCAAGGCTTCGCCTTCCGCGAGCTCCCCGTCGACCTTGCCACGCTCTACTACACCGGCACCGCACACGCCGCCGGCCAAACCCTTCCCCCATTCGTCGCCCAAGCCCTTAAATAATGGGGACGGAGGGAATTAATTTCCCTTAACAATTGGCGGCCGACCGCGGTTGCGCGCCACGCTGTCGCGCCCCAGAGTTGCCGCCACCATGGCCTGAAAACGCTGCCCGCCAAAGGCTCTCTCCTTGGCGGCGTAGCGGCGGATGGCATCCAGATCGTCGGCACTCGTACCCAGCTCCAACCAGCGCCGGTATGTCAGGCCCCGCTCGCTGCGATCCGCCCCGAGCCCGAGATACGCTGGATGCGTGGTCAGTCGCTCATCCGTCGTCAGACCGAGATGGTGCCCCGCACTCGACCACCGGTACGCCGCAGGATCCGCGACTAGCGCCGCCCGCACGGGATTCAACTCGATATAACGCATCACCGCCAGCACATGCCGCGGCGACGTATCGACCAGACACGATTTGTACCGCCCCTGCCACAGGGTGCCGGTGCGCAGATGCCGCACGTTGAAATACTGCACATAGCATTGACCGGATACCCGCATCGCCTTCGCCAGGGATAAGGGTTCGGGGCCCGGCGTGAGCAGCAGATGCACGTGATTACTCATCAGCACGAAGGCATGCATCGCGACCCGCTGTTCACCGCACGCCTCACACAGCAGCCGCATGTAGGTGTGGCGATCTACGTCGTCGACAAAAATCGCGCCACGATTGACGCCCCGCTGAACCACATGCAACGGAACCCCCGGAATCATCATTCGCGGTTGACGAGGCATCGGGTACGCTCGATTAGAGGTCGAACCCATACAATGCCCGCGCCCGCAGCCCGTGATTATCAGCATTTGTCGAAGGCCAGTGTCGGCGTCGGGTGCCATATCGGCCGACCAACGCACCGTTCACAACGGAGACTCATCCGATGAAATCGTTACTAGCACCGGCTCTCACACTCGCGCTCTGCGTGTCGATGGCACCGCGGCTCGCCAACGCCGATCAGTTCGAATACAACACCCTGAAGGACGCCGTAGCCGCGATGCAGATCGTCAACATGGCCGGGCAGGTCAAGTACTATTGCGCACCCTGCGGTGACAAACAGGCCCGCAACGCCACCGTGGACAGTACGGGCATCGCGTTGGTTTGGGATCCGGTCGGGCCTTCGAGCAATAGACCCTACGTTGCCGACGGAAGGCAGTACTGGGAGCTGGAAATTAATGGCAAGCCGGTGGATTTGGCGTACATTTACATTCGAGACGGCGAGAAGTGGCGCAATTTGGCCATGGCTATCGGACAAACACCTGTTGAGGTGCCGGAAACCATCTGACCGTTGCTCGACCAACGACACTAGCGAGCGTCTGCCGGGCCGGCGGCCTAGCGCGCTGGCGACCGACTTGGCCGACCGGCTCGGCCGACCACCCCACCACTTTGACAGGAATGAAGTGCCCATGATGCGTCACAGCGAATCTCACCGCGTCCACCGAGTTGGCTGGTTGCGCGCCGCGGTCTTGGGCGCCAACGACGGCATCATCTCCACCGCATCGCTCATTGTCGGCGTGGCGGCGGCGGGCTCATCGAAACAGCAAGTGCTGGTGGCGGGCCTGGCAGCGGGGATTGCCGGCGCCATGTCGATGGCGGCAGGTGAGTATGTGTCGGTCTCGTCGCAGCAGGATACGCAGGAGGCCGACCTGGCGCGCGAGCGTCATGAGCTCGCCACGGGGCCGGAGGCTGAGCATAACGAGCTCAAGATGATCTATCAGTCGCGCGGCCTGACGCCGGAACTGGCCGATGAGGTCGCGAGGCAATTGACCGAGCACGATGCGTTGGCCGCTCACGCGCGCGATGAGTTGGGGATCACGGATTTCAGTTCCGCCAATCCGTTGCAGGCGGCGTTCACTTCGGCGCTGACGTTTGCGGTCGGTGCGCTGTTGCCGTTGCTGATCGTGTTGGTGGCGCCGGCGCAGCAGTTGGTGACGGCAGTGGTCGCCGCCGCGTTGGTGCTGTTGGTCGCGCTGGGTGCGGTCGGTGCGCGGGCCGGGGGCTCGTCGTACTTGAAGTCGATTGTACGGGTAACCGTTTGGGGCGCCTTCGCAATGGCGGCGACGGCTCTGGTCGGCAATCTGTTCGGTGTCGCAACTGCCTGACGGCTAACGCCTGCGAGCAATCGGCAAACGACTAACGCCCCAGCGCTGCGGCGGAATTCAGTAGCATCTGCTGAAGGGTGTCGCTGTCATCGAGCAGCTCATCGAGCACGGCGTAGTCTTTGGAACCCGGGAACAGCGGCCGTTGCGGCAGATCGATCAGTGGCACGGGCAAATTGGTCGCCTTGCTGGCCTTTAGAAACAGAGAATTGTCGGCCGCGAACGCGGTGATCACGCCATCGACATAGAAGCCGTACTCGCCGAACATGCGCTTAAATGTCAGGCGCGTGCCGAGTCCGGCCTGCTCCAGTACGTAGTCGACGAATTCACGATCGGTGGCCATTTTGTGCAGCGTAACCTAACAGCCGTCGGGGCGCACTTCGCACGTGTGGATGTGATCGTTGACCAGCCCGCACGATTGCATGAACGCGTACATGGTCGTGGGGCCGACAAATTTCCAGCCGCGTTTGCGCAGATCCTTGGACAGCGCGACCGACTCCGGCGAGGTGGTGTGTTCGCACAGCCATTCGGGGGTGAGTTGTTTCGGGCGCGACTTGGTGTCCGCCTTGTAACCCCAGACGAAGGCATCCAGAGAGCCGAACTCCTGCTGGATCTCGAGCGCGCGCGAGGCGTTGTGGATGACGGCCTCGATCTTGCCGCGGTGACGGATGATGCGCTTGTCCTCTAACAGATTGAGGACATCGCCTTCGTGCATGGTCGCGACACGCGGGATTTCAAAACCGTGGAAGACCTCACGGAACGCGGGCCGTTTGGCCAGGATCGTGGACCAATTCAGGCCGGCTTGAAAGCCTTCGAGACTGATCTTTTCGAACAGGCGGGTATCGTCATGCACCGCGGCGCCCCACTCGGTGTCGTGGTAGGCGCGCATTTCGTCCGATGCGTTGGTGGCCCAAGAACACCGCTCGCGGTTGTCGCTGGTTGGTGTCATTGGCTTGCTGGGCCCCAAACGTTAAGGGAAATTAATTCCCTCCGTCCCCATTAAATTAAAAGGCGGTGCGGAGTTTTTTCATGGCGTTGGATTCGATTTGGCGGATGCGTTCGGCGCTGACGCCGTACTGATCTGCCAGATCCTGCAGCGTGGACTTGTCGTCCGGCTTGAGCCAACGGCGCGTGATGATGTCGCGCGAGCGTTCATCGAGCTCCGCCAATCCTTGCGCAAGCTGAGCGAGCTGATGCGAGGATTCATCCTCACGCTCAAGCAATTGCGAAGGATCTTCTTCGGCGGAGCGCAAGTAGGCCGCCGGTGAGGGCGGGCGATGCGAGTTTTCGTCGTCATCGGCAGTGAGATCGAAACCGATGTCGGTGCCGCTCAAGCGCGATTCCATTTCCAGGACCTCGCGTTCGGAGACGTTGAGATCACGGGCGACGGCGCTGACCTCCTCGGCGTTCAACCAGCCCAGACGCGTCTTGGACTTGCGCAGGTTGAAGAACAGCTTGCGCTGCGCCTTGGTGGTTGCAACTTTGACGATGCGCCAGTTCTTAAGAATGAACTCGTGCATCTCGGCACGGATCCAATGCACGGCAAACGACACGAGGCGAACGCCCTGTTCGGGGTCGAAGCGCTTGACGGCCTTCATGAGGCCGATGTTGCCCTCTTGAATCAGATCGGCCAGCGGCAAGCCGTAGCCCTTGTAACCACGCGCCACGTGCACGACGAAGCGCAGATGCGAATGCACCAACTCCTGTGCAGCAGCGAGGTCGTTGTAATCGCGGAACTCGCGGGCGAGCTCACGCTCAGACTCCGCCTCAAGCACCGGGATCCGGTTGACCGCGCTGATATACGACTCGAGAGAGCCCAGCGGGTTCAGTACCGGCAACGAAGCGGCGACCGCCGAAGAACCGGCGGAACGGGCAACAACAAGTTCAGTGGACTGCGTCATGGGACCTATATTAGCACTCTCCTACCCAGAGTGCTAATGGCCAAATGGCGACCTTAACGACGGTTCAGGCAGCCCAGAATATCGGCCGCTCGCCCCGCATTTGCAGGTACCGATTGGCCTTCTCAAAGTGGTCACAGCCCAGAAATCCCCGATGAGCGGACAACGGCGACGGATGAGGTGCACGCAGGATGCAGTGGCGGAAGCGGTCGATCATCGCCCCCTTCTTTTGCGCGTAGGCGCCCCACAACATAAAGACCAGCCCCTCCCGGTCGGTGGCGAGCTGGCGCACGATCTCGTCGGTGAAGCCCTCCCAGCCTTTGCCGACATGCGCACCCGCGGCGCCCTGCTCCACGGTCAGCACCGAATTGAGCAGCAGCACCCCCTGATCCGCCCAGCGCTGCAGATTGCCCGAAGCGGGGATCGGCACCCCGTACTCGCGCTGTAACTCTTTGAAAATATTAACTAACGAAGGCGGTGCGGGCACCCCATCGGGCACCGAAAAGGACAGCCCGTGGGCCTGTCCGGGCCCGTGGTACGGGTCCTGGCCGAGGATCACGACGCGCACATCTTCGAACGGGACGGAGTTCAGGGCGGCAAACCACTGCGTCGGCGGCGGAAGAACTGTCGCGCCGGCGGCCATGCGCGCCTTTAAGAAGGCCCGCAGATCCTGCATGGCGGGCGTCCCGAGATGGGACTCCAGTCGGGTTTGCCAGGACGGGATCATGCGGCCGGCGGTATCCGCTTCGGGTATCACGGACATCACGGATGCCACCTTACTGGTTCGGGCGGGTGTCGCGCAGGTAGTGGCCGGTAACTAGGCCGGCGCCTAGCCACCCGAGCAGCGCTGCCAGCAAGACGATGCCGGTCGCCTGCACAAAATTGAACCCCTGCAGTGCGAAGCGCGAACCATAGGTGGCCGCCAACTGGGCCAGCGACGGGGTCAGGTAGTAGTTCGCCAAGGTCAGCAGACCCAGCGCCGACAGGCCGGCCAGCACGCCGAACACCGCGCCGAGATACAAAAACGGGCGGCGAATGAAGCCATCGGTGGCGCCGAGATGCTGGAGCACACCGATTTCTTCGCGATGGGATTGTATGTCTGCACGCACTGCATTGCCGACGATTAGCACGGCGCCCAGGCCCAGCAGCGCCGCCAGCACCAGGGCGATGGTGCGGCCAAAGCCGAGCCAGCCGTTAAGCCGATCGCGCCAGGCCTGGTCGTGTTGCACGACATCCACCTCGGCGATGGACTGCAGAGAGTCGGCTAGGCGGTTTTCATCGCCGCGAGGGGTCACCACCAGCAAGCTCGGCAAGGGGTTGTTGCCCAGGTTGTCCAAGGTCGGGCCCAGGCTGGTGGTGGCGCGCAGGTCCTGCAGGCCTTGCTCGGGCGTGACCAGATCGACGTTGGCGACATCGGGGCGGGCGCGCCACTGGTCGGCCAGGTTGCCGGCTTGGGCAACCGAGACCTCAGGCTTGAGGAACACGGAAATCTCGCGCGACTGCTGGACGTTGCCGGCAAAGCGGTCGACGTTGGCCAGCGCCACCAGCAGACCCAGCGGCAGGGCCAGTGCGATTGCCATCACCAAAATGGTCAGCAGCGAGCCGATGGGTTTGCGGACCATGTTGCCCAGACTACGCACCAGACTAAATAGGTGGTGATCCACCCAGGTGCGGAAGCCGCCGTGATGCAGTTGCGGATCGAGGACGGTGCTGTTCATTCGGCAAGGTCCTCAGCGGCAATGTCATCGGCCAGTTGGCCGTGGTTGAGTACCAGTACGCGACGCCGCATACGGCGAACCAGGCCCAGGTCATGCGAAGCGATCAGCACGGTGGTGCCGCGATCGGGCAGGCTGGCGAACAGGCTCATGATCTCGGCGGAAAGTGTGGGATCGAGGTTGCCGGTCGGCTCATCGGCCACCAGCAGGTCAGGTTCCGACACGATGGCGCGGGCAATGCCGACTCGCTGCTGCTCACCGGCCGACAGCTGACCCGGCAGGGCGCGCTGGCGGGCACCCAGGCCGACACGTTCCAGAATCTCGGAGACGCGGCGGTTCACTTCCGGACGGCGCATTCCGCGCAGCAACAGCGGCAGCGCCACGTTATCGGCGATGGTGCGATCGGTCAGCAGACGGTGATCCTGAAACACCACGCTCACGGCCCGACGATGAAAGGCAATCTTGCGACCCTTCACCTTGAGCAGGTTGGTGCCGTTAAAAAACACGGACCCGCGCGAAGGCCGTTCGGCCAGGTGAATCAGCTTGAGCAAGGTGGACTTGCCGGCGCCGGAGTGACCCGTCAGGAAGGCCATCTCGCCCTTGGCCAGATCGAAGTTGACGTTATCGAGGGCGACGTGGCCGCCTTCGTAGCGTTTGGTGACTCCCTCAAAGCGCAGCACGCTCATCCGGTCGGCCCTCTTAGCGTTTGTCGCCGAACAGCGACTTGATTCGGCCGCCGAGGCGCTTGATCAAGCCGGGCTTGTCGGACTTGGGCGCCGGCGTGCCGGGTTTGCCGGTGTCGCGCGGCTTGCGGTTGCGGTTCGCCTCGGTGGGCGCTGCCGAAGCCGTGCCGGTGGCGCCGGTCGCGTTCGGTGCGGTGGCGATTGGTCCCTGCGGATCGCGACGTGGCTTGCGGCGACGACGGCGCTTGGCCCGCGGTTCCCCGTTCTCGTCCAGAGCCGGCGCGACTGCGGCCACCGTTTCTTTACGCTCAGCACCCGCACCCGCACCGGTGCCGGCACTGCGCGAACGCTCGCCGCCACCGTGCCGCTCGGAAGAACCACCTGGCTTGCGACCGCTGCTGCGGCGCTTGTTGCCGCCATCACGCTTGGCATCTTGCGCCTCGTTGAACTCGCGCGCCTCGCGGAAGATCGCGCCAACCGACTCGGTTTCCTCGCCTTCGGGACGCTCACGCTCCGGCCGCGGCACGGGGATCAGCAACTCGGGCTCGACATGCGCCGTCGGAATCTTCTGCTCGATGTAGGCCTCGATATCCGGCAGGGACATCGCATAGCGCTCACAGGCAAAGCTGATCGCATCGCCCTCGGTACCCAGACGGGCGGTACGGCCAATCCGGTGGACGTAGTCCTCGGCATCGAACGGCAGGTCGTAGTTATAGACATGCGAGACGCCGTCGATGTGCAGACCGCGCGCGGCGACATCGGTAGCGACCAGAATCTCGAGCTGACCGGCCTGGAAGCGGTTCAGCAGCGTTTCGCGCTTTTTCTGCGGGACATCGCCACTCAGCACGCCGACGCGGTAACCGCCCTTTTCCAGGGAGCGGGCGACGCGCTCGACAAAATGCTTGGTGTTGACGAACACCATGGTGCGGGCGCCCTCGCTACGCGAGATCAGGCCCAGCAGCAGCGGGATTTTCTGATCGTCGGCCGGGAAGTACACCAGTTGACGCACGCGGTCGGCCGTAATGTTGTCGGTTTCGACCACCAGTTTTTCCGGCTCGTTCATGTGCTCATAGGCGAGCTCCAGCACGCGATGCGACAGCGTGGCCGAGAACAGCAAGGTCTGCCGCGTGGTCCGGATCGGCATGCGACGCAGCAGGAAACGGATGTCCTTGATGAAGCCCATATCGAACATGCGATCGGCTTCGTCCAGGACGCAAATTTCGCAGGCATGCAGGCTCACGACCTGATTTTGCTTGACGTAATCGATGAGACGACCGGGCGTGGCGATGATCACATCGACACCTTGCTGCAGCATTTCACGCTGCTTGTCGTAATCGACACCGCCGTAGACGAGTGCGAACTTGAGACCGGTGTCGGCCGCAAATTTCATTGCATCTTTATGGATCTGGATGGCCAGCTCGCGCGTCGGAGCCAGGATCAGTGCCCGCGGATCCTGCGGCTTGCGATCGCCCAGTGCCGGCTGCGTCAGCAAGCGGTTCATGACCGCCACTAAGAAGGCCAGAGTCTTGCCTGTACCGGTCTGGGCCTGTCCGGCCACATCTCTGCCGGCCAATGCCAGCGGCAAGGTCAGCGCTTGAATCGGGGTAGTCTGGTGAAAGCCCGCCGCCTCCAGGCCCGCTGCTAATGCGGGGTGTAAGTCCAGGGACCGGAAGGTCACGTCAGTAAGGGGCTTTTCGCTCATCAAATAAATTGGCTCTGCAAGGCGCCGTGTGGGGGACGGCACTTGATACTATGGAAAGAAGACCCAAGTTTACCCTACCCGCCGCCAACACCGCGGCCGACCCAACTATCCCCGGAGCATCCTGTGAGCGCTAGCAACAACGTCCTGAACGTCACCGACGCCGATTTCGATCAAACGGTCCTGCAGTCCGAGCAACCCGTGCTGGTTGACCTGTGGGCCCCGTGGTGTGGCCCCTGCCGCATGATCGGCCCAGTGGTCGAAGAGTTGGCCGACGCCTATGCGGGCAAGGTCAAAGTCACCAAGGTCAACGTCGATGAAAACCAGCAAGTGTCTATGCGCTATCACGTGCGCTCGATTCCGACCGTGCTGATGTTCAAGAACGGCCAAGTCGTTGACACGCTGATCGGCGCTCCGGGCAATGCCCGCCAAGTGCTGGCGCAGATGATCGATAAGACGCTGTAAGCGGCCTGCGGCCGACTTAAGCGTCAAATCAAAAATCAAAAATCAAAAATCAAAAATCAAAAAAGGCGGCCTGCGGGCCGCTTTTTGCTGCATCCCGTTCAGGAAGCCGCTTGCACGGCGGCCTGCGGGCATGGCATCATGGGACCACTCGGCGCGTCTCAGCGCCAATCCCCGAATTCAATTTCACCACTCCCGACGCGTTCTGCGTCACGCTGGCTACCGCGTTCGAGCGGAGCCGTGCTCGCCCATTGCGAGGTTATTCCCTTTGTCTGACAACGACGACCTGATTCCAGAAGAAACCCCTAAGCGCCGCCGTACGCGCGTCGCTAAACCTGCCGATGATTCGGCTGCCGCGTCCGCAGCGCCTGCTGCCTCTGACGATGGCGCACCCGCTAAAAAGGTAGTCCGCCGCAAGCCGGCCGAGCCCGCTGAGCGTGCCGATGCCGCCCCCGCCGCCCAGGAATCCTCTGATCGCGCCGAGCGCGCTGATCAATCCGAACGTGCTGAACGCGCCGAGCGCCCGGACCGTACCGAGCGGCAGGAACGTGGCGAGCAACGCGGCGAGCGCTATGAGCGTCCGCTGCGCCAGGACCGGCAAGACCGCCAAGACCGCAACGACCGCCAACCGCGCGGCGAATCGCAAGGCGGCGACGCTGGCGGTGAACGGCAGCATGGCGGCGGCAACAACGGCAACGGTAACGGCAACGACGGCGGCGGCAACAACGGCAACGGCAACGGCAACGACGGCGGCGACAACAACGGCTCACCGTGGACCTCGGCCAACGGTAACGAGGGCGGCCAGGGCGACAACAACGGCGGCCAGGATGGCGACCGTCAGGACCGCGGTGGCAACAACCGCAACCGCCGTGACCGCTTCCGCAACCGCCGCGACCGCAACAGCCGCGACCGCCATGGCATGACGACCGAGGATTCCTTCGAACCGTTTGTGCCGCGCCCCCACCCGCAGGTGCCTGAGGGATTCCCGCAGTATTCGCTGGGTGACCTCAAGCGCATGCAGGCCGCTAAGTTGCTCGATATCGCCGAGCAGCTGCAGATCCACGAAGGCGTAGCCCGCGCCCGCAAGCAGGACGTGATCTTTGCGGTCCTCAAGATTCTGACCCGCCATGGCGAAGGCGTCGCTGCTGACGGCGTGCTCGAAATCCTGCCGGACGGCTTCGGCTTCCTGCGCAGTGCCGAGGCCTCGTACCTGGCCGGCCCCGATGACACTTACATCTCGCCGTCGCAGATCCGTCGCTTCAACTTGCGCACCGGTGACCATTTGTCCGGCCGCATCCGTTACCCCAAGGACGGCGAGCGCTACTTCGCGCTGTCCATTGTGGACACCATCAACGGCGAACCGATCGAGGCCAGCAAGAACAAGGTCCTGTTTGAGAACCTGACGCCGCTGTTCCCCCGCACGCGCTTCAACCTGGAACGTGGCGACGGCTCGACCGAAGACATCACCGGCCGCATCCTGGACATGATGGCGCCGCAAGGCAAAGGCCAACGTTCACTGATCGTGTCGCCGCCCAAGGCCGGTAAGACCATGCTGATGCAACAGGTCGCTACCGCCATCACCGGCAACCATCCCGACGTGCATCTGATCGTGCTGCTGGTCGACGAACGTCCGGAAGAAGTCACCGAAATGAAGCGCACTGTGCGCGGCGAAGTGGTCTCGTCCACCTTTGACGAACCCGCTGCCCGTCACGTGCAGGTCGCCGAAATGGTGATCGAACGTGCCAAGCGTCTGGTCGAGCACAAGAAAGACGTTGTGATTCTGCTGGACTCCATCACCCGTCTGGCCCGCGCGTATAACAACGTGCTGCCGTCGTCGGGCAAGGTCCTGACCGGTGGTGTAGATGCCAATGCCCTGCACCGTCCCAAGCGTTTCTTCGGTGCCGCGCGTAACGTCGAGGAAGGCGGTTCGCTGACCATCATTGCCACCGCGCTGATCGACACCGGCTCCAAGATGGACGAAGTGATCTACGAAGAATTCAAGGGCACCGGTAACTCCGAAGTGCACTTGTCGCGCGGCATTGCTGAAAAGCGTGTCTACCCTGCGATCAACATCAACCGCTCGGGTACGCGCAAGGAAGATCTGCTCATCGAACCGGATCTGCTGCAAAAGATCTGGATTCTGCGCAAACTGTTGCATGGCATGGATGAAATTGCCGCCATGGAATTCCTGCTCGATAAGATGAAGAGCAGCAAGTCCAACGATGAGTTCTTCTCCTCCATGAAACGCTAACGCGCTCGTGCGCTGCGCGCACGCGTGAAATCAAAAATCAAAAAGGCCGCGGGGTTCAGTCCGCGGTTTTTTTGTTCTACCGCCCACTTTTATCCGCTTTGCCGGACTTTCCCGTTAGTTCGCGGGGCTTTCCCGTTAAAGTGTCAGACATCGGCACTAATTTCTCACTCTTCATTTCTCACTCCTCACTTCTGAATACTCATTCCTACTCCTATGCACCACGACGCCCTATCGCTTCCTATCGTCTTTCTGCTGGCAGCCGTAATCGCGGTTCCGCTGTTCAAGCGGTTCGGCTTTGGCGCGGTGCTGGCTTATCTTGCCGCGGGTGTCCTGCTAGGCCCCGCCGGCCTGCGCATCATCAGTGATCCCGAGCGCATCCTGGCCGCGTCCGAAATCGGCGTGGTCATGATGCTGTTCCTGATCGGCCTCGAGCTGTCCATCACGCGCCTCAAAGTCATGCGGCGCCCGATCTTCGTCAGCGGCGGTCTGCAGTGGCTGGTATCCGCCGTTGCGCTGGCGTTCCTGGGCGAGCTGTTGGGTCTGTCGGACCGCACGGCCTTCGTGGTGGGTGCGGCCTTGGCGATGTCCTCGACCGCTGTGGGTCTGCAACTCCTGGCTGAGCGCAAGGAACTGCTCGAAGAACACGGCAGACTGGCATTTGCGATCTTGTTGCTGCAGGACTTGGTCGCGATTCCTTTGCTGGCTGCGGTGCCGCTGTTGGGTTCTCTTCGTTCCGAGGAAGGCCTGTCCATGGCCGCCTTTCTCAAGGCGGTGGGCGGGTTCCTGGCGCTGCTGCTGATTGGCCGTATTGCTTTGAAGCACCTGTTCCGGATCGTGGCCCGCACATCCATCCCCGAGGTCTTTACGGGCGCATCGCTGTTGGTGGTGCTGGGTTCGGCATGGTTGATGGCCAACGTCGGCCTGTCCGCGGGCCTAGGCGCTTTTATCGCCGGTGTGCTGCTGGCCGAATCCGAGTTCCGTCACGAGCTGGAATCACAGATCGAACCGTTCAAGGGTCTACTGTTGGGCCTGTTCTTTATTGCGGTTGGCATGAGCGTCAACATGGATGTGGTGGTCACCGAACCGGTGCGCATCTTGGTCATGCTGACCCTGCTGGTGGCCGTGAAATTCGCAGTCCTCTATGGCGTGGGTCGGTTCACCGGCAAGCTGAACCATCTGCAATCGCTGCAGCTGGCCGCCGTGCTGGCAACAGGTGGCGAATTCGCCTTCGTGATCTTGAACCAGGCCGTGGCGAATCGTCTGATCGAGCAGGCGCTCAACGATCAACTGGTTGCCGTGGTGTCGCTGTCCATGGCGCTGACGCCGATCATGGTGTCGCTAATCGGTCGTCTGGTACCGATGGTGCGCGAACGCGAGCGGATTGCTGATCGTCAGGAAGGCGGACCGGTCTACGACGACATCCCGGCCGATGCCGGCGCCAACGCGCAGGTCATGATTGCCGGCTTTGGCCGGTTCGGACAGATCGTCGGCCGTTTCCTGACGGCGCACAAGATTCACTACGTAGCCATCGACAACTCGGCCGAACAGGTGAGTTTCATGCGCCGCTTCGGTAACACGCTGTATTACGGCGATTCGGCGCGACCGGGTCTGTTGCGTGCGGCCGGTGGCGCCAATATCAAAGTGTTTGTGATTGCGCTGGAAAAGAGCGATGACAACAAGCGTACCGTGCGGATTATTCGTCGCATGTATCCCGAGGCCAAGGTGTTTGCGCGTGCGCGCGATCGCCAACATGCCTGGGAGCTGATGGACATGGGTGCAATACCGGTGCGGGAAATGTTCTACTCCAGCATGGAACTGAGCCGTCAGGTGCTCGAGGCACTGGGCAGCGATCCGGAAACCGCCAAGCAACGCACCGCACGCTTTGCCCGCTGGGACGAAAAGCTCCTGCAGGATCAGTTCCTGATCTATGACGATCCGGAGCAATTACGCAACACAGCGGGCTCCGCTCGCAAGCAGCTCGAAGAGCTGTTCGATGCCGATGCGAGCGTCGACGAGGCGATCGATCTCGATCGGACCCCGTAGTTAGTGCGCTTCGAGCTCGGCGCTGATATCTATATAGCCGCGCATTAGCGCCAGTTCCTGGGCGCGACGGTTGAGTGAGTCACGCGCTTCGGGGTCGGCACCGGCCATGAGCAGCTGGCGCACCACCGACGGCAGGCCGTGCAAGGCCGCCAGATGCAGCGGCGTAAATCCGCGCGGATCCTGTGTCTCCAGGCTGGCGCCGGCATCGAGCAGCACACGCAGCGCCGCATTGATCACCGTCTCGTTGGCCTGCGTGCCGGGTTCGGCAACGGATCCGAGCAGCATCAGCAACGGCGTGGCACCGGCCGCTTCGGAGTTGATGTACGCGCGGCCGCCATTATCGAGCAGCACACGAAACAGCTCGAGCACGCGCTCGCTATCGGTTGCCGTGAAGGCCTGCATGGCAGCGCAATGCAAGGCGGTGCGGCCACGCGCATCGCGCACGTTGAAATCGGCGCCGGCCTTGAGCAGACGGTCCGCCACGTCGGGCAGTCCCAGCGCCGCGGACAGGTTCAGTACCGACAACTCGCCGGGCAAGGTCTTGTTGACGTTGGCGCCGGCGGCGATCAGGTCATCGACGATATCGAGCTGGCGCATGCTGGCGGCTGCGGACAGCGGCGTCGCGCCGGAGGTGGCGGCGATTTGCGGGCTGGCCTCGCGTGACAGCAGCAACTGCACGACGGCGCGGTGACCGCCACCGGCGGCCCGCAGCAAGGCAGTGCAGGAGCGGTCATCTTGCGAGTCGACATCGAAGCCCAAGTCGAGCAGGCGGCGGACCGCCTCCAGGTCACCGACCATGGCCGCTGCAGGCAGATCGCTGCCGCGCAAGGGACGTCGCGGGAAGTTCCACTGACGCCAGTCCAGCCAGCGGGCCAGTTGGTCATCGCCACTGGCCAAGGCAACGCCCAGCGGGGACTGGCCATCGGCCGCGAGTGCATTGGGCGACGCGCCGGCCTTAATCAGTGCGCGGACCATGGGCTCGCTGCCCTGCTCGGTGGCCAGGTACAGCGGCGACAGACCGCGCGCGGCCGGCCGATTCGGATCCAGGCCGATCTCCAGCAGGCGCGTCACTACCGGCACCCAGCCCAGGCGCACCGCATGCTCCAGCGCGCCCTGACCGAGCAAGTCACGACCAAACGGATCGGCACCGCGGTTCAGCAAATCGATCGCCATGGTCTGCATGCGCGAGGCGATCTCGGGAGTCCATACCGGCTTACCGACCGATTGCGCAACACTGTGCAGAAAGCGCGCAAACCCGCCATGACCGGACGGCGAGTGGCCGGCATCGAGCAGGACTTGCAGTGCATCGGCAGCGGCCGGCATCCGATCCATCAGGTGGAAGGCCAGCACATCGCCACGCATATCGGGCACTTGCGGATCCGCACCCTGCTGCAGCAACCAGCGGATGCGCTCCGGTGTCGGCAAGGCATCAATGCGATGCATCAGCAATCCGAGATCGCGGGCCGACAACAGCGGCACCAGATCGGCGCGCGGGGTCGGGTCGCCCTGATCCAGGGCCTCACGCAGCAAGGCAATCGGCGAGGCATCTTGCGAGGAGCCATCGCCATCGAGCTCGCGCAGGGAGCTTGGGAGCTCGTAATCGGGATCGAGTGCGGAGAGCAACTTCCAGCGGCCGTTGCGGGCGGCCAGATCGACAGGGCGTCGGCCCTCACGGTCGACGGCCTGCGCATCAACACCGGCAGCGAGCAGTTGCCCGACCAGATCGGCGGTGGTGCCTTCGGCATTGAGAGCCCAGTGCAGGGCCGTATTGCCCGCACCGTCAACGGACCAGTTCGCCGCCGGCGTGCCGCTTAGGGCCTCGTGTAACCGTTTGAAGGCCAGACCGCGACCGCCAGCCACCGCATGCAGGGGTGCGTTCATGCCGTCCTGATCGCGGATCAGCGGGTCGGCACCGGCCTCGAGCAGCAGACCGATAATGTCAGCATTGCCATGTTGTGCGGCCAGCTGCAGCGGGGTGCGACCCTGTGCGTCCTGGACGTTGACCTTGACCTTGTGGCGCAGCAGCAGCTGCACGCCGCCGATGTCGTCATCGTCAATGGCGGCCGCATCGAACAGGGGTGAGCGACCGCCGTTGAGCTGGATGCCGGCGCCCTTGTCGAGCAGGAACCGCGCCAGTCGGAAGTTGCCCGACTCCATGGCGGTGCCCAGCGGCGACTGGCCGGCGTGGTTGAGTGCATCGAGCGAGGCGCCGGCATCGAGCAGCATGGCGGCGACGCCGGGATCGGAACTGCGCGCGGCATGATGCAGCGGCGTGTTGCCATCGGGATCGGTCTGACGCACATCGCTGCCGTTGGCGATCAGAGTCATGACCGCATCGGGACGGCCGTGCCAGCTGTCTTTGCAGGCGGCCAGCAAGGGCGTGACGCCGTTTGAGGTCTCGTTGACCGACAGGCCGCGCGCAATCAGCGCCCGCAGCAGACGCAAGTCAGGCAAGACCGCAGCGATCAGGGGCAGATGGCGACGATCGCGCGAGGATTCGGCGGGGCCGGCATGCGGGTCAGCGCCCTGCTCGAGCAAAGCAAGCGCCTCTTCGACGCGACCGGCGCGGGCTGCCTCGTACAGAGCCAGATCCAAGCGCGGATCGCGTGCGGGCGTCTCGGCAGCAGGTTCTGCAGCCGGCTCGTCATCGGGATACGAAGCCAGGTCAATCAGCGGACCATCGCTGTCGAGCGACACGACATCGGTCGGCAGGGCCAGTTCCGCGCCTGAAGGGACCAGTGCGGCGACCGCCTCGGGCGCCTCTTCGAGCTCGGCACTCAACAACTCGGACTGCGGCTGATCGGTATGGACTCGACGCTTACGAAGGCCGAGCGACGGATCACCACTAACGGGCGGTGCCAGTTCGGGCGGCGTCGGCACCGCATGCGGAATATGCGCAGGAGCGGGCGACGGTGCGGGTGCGCTGCGCGGTTTGGCGCGCAACGGGCTATCTGCCCATTTCAGATCACGCAGGGACTCAGGCGCTTCGGGGACGTTGCTCCAGTCATCGCGCGCCAAGGGGGCGTGGTCGTGATCGGCACTGCCCGGCTCCAGACGCTCGCGCCGTTGTGATGCACTTGCCGGAGAACGCAGCAGCTTCTGCCACCAGCTGGATGACTTAGGCATCGGTCCCCCAGTCATCGGTCATGGGATCGAAGTTGGTGTTAGGCGGCAGCTGCAGATGAAAGCCACGCTCCTTGAGATGCTGCAGCACGGTGGCGGCATCCTCACGGGCGAGCTTGCGATCAGGGGTGAGCTCAAATTCCAGTGCGAAATCCAGGCGACCCAGCGATTGCAGAATAGGTGGCGGCACGGCATCAAACGCGTCACGGCGTGACACGTACAGATACGCGCCCTGCTTGCGGACGCTGCGGTAAACGAAAACTTGCATGGATAAGCGCTGAGGGACAACCGGTGCCGGAACCGCTTCAGCATAGCAAATGCTATGCTTTTAGCACTATTTTTACGGGTGATTTTCATGGTCCGACCGCTGTTCGTTGCGTGCTGTTTAGTTCTCGCCTCCGTCGCTCGGGCACAGGACCCGACTCCCGTCACGCTGGAACAGGCCATGGCCAATCCCGATTGGATCGGTCGCCCGGTAGAAAGTGCGTGGTGGTCGTGGGACAGTCGCACGGTCAATTACACGCAGCAGCGCACCGACAGCAACGTGCGCGATCAGTTCCAGGTCGAGCAGGAAAGCCGCGGCACGCGCAAGCTGACCGGTGCGCAACGCGCCGAAATCGACGGCGCTTATCCCGTGTCGGATACGCAGGGCGCCCGCATGGCCTTCGTACGGAATGGCGATGTGTTTGTGCGCGAACTCAGCTCGGGTCGTCTGATTCAAGTCACCCGCAGCGTTACGGAAGAGGCCTCGCCGCAGTGGTCAGCCGACGGGCAGCTGGTCTATCGCAGCGGCAAGGATTGGTTTGTCTGGCGTCCGAACGCCGGTGTGACGGCCATTGCGCCGGTCAAGGTTGGCAAGGATCCGGCAGTCGAACCCAAGCGCGACACGCTGCAGCAGCAACAGTTGGCGCTGTTCAAGACGCTGCGCGATGACGTGGCCCGCAAGCAGGCCGCCGCCGCCCAGAGCCGTGACTGGCGCGCCGAGGATCCGACGCAGGCCTCGCCTTCGGCCTATATTGACGGCAACTTTGAGATCCAGAGCACCTCGTTGTCGCCCAACGGCCGCTGGATGCTGGCAATCACGCAAGAAAAGGGCGCCGACACTGGCCGCGAAACCAACACACCCAAATGGATCACCGAGACCGGTTACACCGAGCCGGAATCCTCGCGCACGCTGGTCGGTCGCACCGATCCAGTCAATCAGCAAGTCTGGCTGGTCGATGTGCAGGCGGGCAAGGCACGGCAGATTGCGCTCGATGGCCTGCCCGGCATCCAGGTCGATCCGCTTAAGGACCTGCGCGCCAAAGCCGGCAAGGATCCCCTCAAGGGTTCGCGCGCCGTGCGCATCCAGACCGATGGCGATGACAGCGGCACGGCCGTGCATTGGACTGCCGGCGGTGACGAGGTGGCCTTCATGGTCCGCGCCGTGGACAACAAAGACCGCTGGATCGTTTCGCTCGCACCCAAGGGCAAGTTCGATAGCGTCGCCGCCGTCAGCCGTCATCGTCTGACCGACCCGGCCTGGATCAACTGGAACTTCAACGATTTCGGCTACACGCCCGATAACCGCCTGTGGTATCTGTCCGAGCAGTCGGGCTATTCGCATCTCTATCTCGAAGGCAAGGCCCTGACCTCCGGCCGTTGGGAGGCCTCCGACGTGACGCTCGATCGCGCCGGCAAGCAGTTCTTCTTTGTCTGCAATCGCGCCAACCCGGGCACGTACGAGCTGTGCACCGTCAATCGCGACGGCGGTTCGGTGCGTGAGCTGACCTCGTTGAAAGGGGTCGAAGGCTATGCCATCGCGCCCAATCAGCAGCGCATTCTGGTGCGTTACTCGGGCAGCTACCTGCCGACACAGGTGGCCACGATTCCGCTCAACGGCGGTCAGGCCACGGCGCTGACAGATACGCGCAGCCCCGAGTTCAAGAGCCGCACCTGGATCCAGCCCGAGTACGTGCAGATTCCCTCCAAGCACGGTGCGGGCACCATCTGGGGCAAGTTCTACGGCCCCGCCAAGTATGAAGCCGGCCGTAAGTATCCGATCGTGTTCTTTGTCCACGGTGCCGGTTATCTGCAGAACGTCTCGCAGCGTTATCCGGCCTATTTCCGTGAGCAGATGTTCCACAACCTGCTGGTGGAACGCGGTTATGTCGTGATGGACATCGACTATCGCGCGTCCGAGGGTTACGGCCGCGATTGGCGTACGGCGATCTACCGGCAGATGGGCCATCCGGAGCTCGAAGATCATCTGGACGCGCTCGACTGGGTCGTTGCCAATAAGCAAGGCGACAAGGACAAGGCCGGTATCTACGGCGGTTCCTACGGCGGCTTCATGACCTTTATGGCGCTGATGCGTGCACCGGGCACGTTTAAGGCCGGCGCCGCGCTGCGTCCTGTGGCCGACTGGGCGCAATACAACCACGAGTACACATCGAACATTCTCAACACGCCGGAGCTCGACCCCGAGGCGTACCGCAAGTCGTCGCCGATCTACTACGCGGATCAGCTGCAAGATCGTCTGCTGATTGCGCACGGCATGATTGATGACAACGTCTTCTACCGGGATTCGGTGATGTTGGCGCAACGTCTGATCGAGCTGCGCAAGACCCGTTGGGAATTGGCCAGCTACCCCATGGAGCGCCACGGCTTCGTCAACTCCGATTCCTGGTACGACGAATATCGCCGCATCTACGAACTGTTTGAGACCGAACTGAAATGACCGCTGTTCGCAACGTGCCCTCGTCGGGCGCGACCGATATCGAATTCACCCGCGTCCGCGAGTATCTGCTGGGTTTGCAGGACCGTATCTGCGCCGGCATCGAACAGGCCGATGGCAGTGCCAAGTTTCAGCAGGACATCTGGGATCGGCCCGAGGGCGGCGGTGGCCGCACGCGCATCCTGCGTGATGGCGGGGTGTTCGAGCAATGCGGCATCGGATTCTCCGATGTGGCCGGCACCAAGTTGCCGCCTTCCGCAACGGCGGCACGTCCGGAGCTCAATGGCGCTTCGTGGAATGCGTGCGGCGTGTCGTTGGTGTTTCATCCGCGCAATCCCTACGTGCCCACGACGCATGCCAACGTGCGGTTTTTCCGTGCCATCCGCGACGGCGAAACGGTGGCATGGTGGTTCGGCGGTGGCTTCGATCTGACGCCATTCTATCCGTTCGACGAGGACGTCATCGGCTGGCACCAGGTGGCGCGTGGTCTGTGCGAGCCGTTCGGCGGCCAGCAGCGCTATCAGGAGCACAAGGACTGGTGCGACCGTTACTTCTACTTGCCGTTCCGCAGTGAAACGCGCGGCGTCGGCGGTCTCTTCTTTGATGATCTGCAGACCGACTTTGAAACCGATTTCGCGTATCAGCGCGCAGTGGGCGACGGTTTCCTCGATGCCTATCTGCCGATTGTCGAGCGCCGCAAAGACACGCCCTACGGCGATCGCCAGCGGCAGTTCCAGCTGTACCGTCGTGGTCGCTATGTCGAGTTCAATCTGGTGCTCGATCGCGGTACGCACTTCGGCCTGCAATCGGGTGGCCGTACGGAGTCCATCCTGATGTCGCTGCCGCCGCTCGTGCGCTGGGAATACGGCTATCAACCCACCGGCGAAGAGGCGCGGCTGTCCGAGTATCTCGTGCCGCGTGAATGGCTCCGCGAGAAAAAATAAATCAAAAATCAAAAATCAAAAATTGGGACGTACCCAATTAATTCGATGTTAATAGGGTCGTACCCCATTTTTATGGGGTACGACCCTATTAACGAATTTTTAAATGGGTGCGTCCCAATAAAAAAGCCTCACAGGAAGGGGTGGTCCTGTGAGGCTTGGAAATAGTGCCAGGGGAGGGCTCTATTTCAGTACGGAGAGCATCGAGGGGTGGGTTATGCCCTCCGCGTGTCGGGTATTGCGCCCGACACCGTTATGAAAACACAAAGTCGCGTTTTGAAACCGTTAAACCGGTTTTATTTTCCGAAATTATTTATGTTCAATTCACTCTGATGAAAGGCCTCGGGCGGACTGTCCGTGGACTGCTGCTCGGTTCAATGGGCCTGTTCCCAGTTCAGG
The DNA here is from genome assembly GCF_036541335.1 of Aquilutibacter rugosus. Taxonomy (NCBI): domain Bacteria; kingdom Pseudomonadati; phylum Pseudomonadota; class Gammaproteobacteria; order Lysobacterales; family Lysobacteraceae; genus Aquilutibacter; species Aquilutibacter rugosus. The sequence continues at coordinate 509,922 of NZ_JAZHBO010000001.1, forward strand.
CCGACGCCCGAGTCCACCACTAGCGGTACCTTTAGGCTGGCAGCGGCGCTCATGCGCTGTTTGACCCCGGCGGTGATTTCTTCGACTAGCGACTCCTCGACCTCAAAGACGAGTTCGTCGTGCACCTGCAGAACCATCCGAAGCCGCTTCTGCTCGAGCCGTAGTTCGCTCATCCACTGATCGATGTCAACCATGGCCCGTTTGATGATGTCGGCCGCTGTGCCCTGCATTGGCGCGTTGATGGCGGCCCGCTCGGCACCGGCCCGCAGCGCCGCGTTGCGCGCATGGATATTTGCAAGCACCAGACGCCGACCGAACACGGTTTCGACATAGCCTTGTTCAGCCGCCTTGGCCCGCGCCTCGGACATGAACGCGCGCACGCCCGGATAGCGCTCAAAGTAGGCAGCGATGTAATCCTGCGCCTGACCCCGCGGCACCCCCAACTGGCGCGCCAGCCCAAAGGCACTCATGCCATACATCAGACCAAAGTTGATGGCCTTGGCGGCACGGCGCTGATCACCGGACACCTCAGCTAAGGGCACGCCAAACACTTCGGCGGCGGTGGCCTTGTGCACGTCCTCACCGCCGTTAAAGGCGGCCAGCAAGGCCGGATCGTCGGACAGGTGCGCCATGATCCGCAGCTCGATCTGCGAGTAGTCGCAGGCAACGATCCGATTGCCGGGCTCCGCGATGAACGCCTCACGGATGCGCCGTCCGTCGGCGGTACGGATCGGAATGTTCTGCAGGTTCGGATCACTGGATGCTAAGCGCCCCGTGGCCGCGCCCGCCTGGTGATAACTGGTATGCACACGACCGGTCTCCGGATTGATCATCTCTGGCAACTTGTCGGTATAGGTGCTGCGCAGCTTGGCCAGGCCCCGGTACTGCAGGATGATGCGCGGCAACTCATGCTGATCGGCAATCGCTTCGAGCGCTTCTTCATTGGTCGAAGGCGCCCCACCCGGCGTCTTGATCACCGCCGGCAGACCCAACTCGTCGAACAGCAAGGCGCCCAACTGCTTGGGCGAATCCAGATTGACCGGCCGACCTGCCAGATGATTGGCGGTCTGTTGCGCCTCGACCATGCGCGAAGACAGATCCTGCGATTGCGCACGGAGCACATCGGCATCGACCTTGACGCCGTTGGCCTCGATCTTGCGCAACACCGGCACCAACGGCATCTCGATGTCCCGATAGACCGCCTCGAGACTCGGGATGGCCTGCAACTGCGGACGCAAGACCCGATGCAGACGCATGGTGACGTCGGCATCCTCGGCGGCATACCGCGTGGCGGGTTCCAGCTCGACCTGATCAAAGGTCAGCTGCTTTTTGCCCTTGCCGGCCACATCGCCGAACTGCACCGTGGTGTAGCCCAGATAATGCTTGGCCAGACTGTCCATGTCATGACGCGTAATGGTGGTGTTGAGCACAAAGCTCTCGAGCATGGTGTCGTCGGCATAGCCTTGGACCATCAGACCGTGCCGCTGCAGCACCTGCAGATCGTACTTACCGTGCTGCCCGATTTTGCGCTTGGCAGGATCCGTCATGACCGGTCGCAGGGCATCAAGCACCATCGTGAGATCCAACTGCGCCGGCGCCCCCGGGTACCGATGCGCCAACGGAATGTAGCAAGCCTTAAACGGTTCGATGGCCAGACTGATGCCGACCAGATTCGCCCGCATCGGGTCCAGACTGTCGGTCTCCACGTCGAAGGCAAACTCATCGGCCGACTGCAACTGCGCGACCCATCCCTGCAGCGATTCCACCGACAGCACGGTCTCGTAGCTGCCCTCCTGGGCCCACTCGGCGGCGGGCGCGGCACTCGGCTCGACCACACCGCCGTCGCTACCGGCACCGCGACGGGCGGGCGCTTTGCCCGCCGACTCCGACTCGCCACCGGTGACATCTTTGAGCGCCTGCTTCATGCCGTAGCGTGTGAACAGAGTGGTGAGCGCCTCGATATCGGGCGCCTTGCGCGCCAGATCATCGGGCTCGACCCCCAACTCCAGATCGGTGCGGATCGTGGTCAGCTCGCGGTTGAGCGGCAGACGCGGCAGTGCGGCGCGCAGGTACTCGCCGATCTTGCCGGTGAACTCTTCGGCGTGTTCGATGACATCGCTCAAGGTGCCGTACTGATTGAGCCATTTGGCCGCGGTTTTTTCGCCGCATTTTTCGACGCCGGGGATGTTGTCCACCTTGTCGCCCATCAACGCCAGGAAATCGGCGATCTGATCGGCGCGCACGCCGAACTTGGCGACGACCGCCTCATCGCTATCCAGCTGACTGCCGGTCATGGTGTTGACCAGACGGATGCCGGGGCCTACTAACTGCGCAAAGTCCTTGTCGCCAGTGGAGATCTTGACCGCCAGGCCCTCCGCCGCGCCGGTGGTGGCTAGCGTGCCGATCACGTCATCGGCCTCGACACCCTGGATACTCAGCAACTTGACGCCCAGCCCCTGCACGATGGCCTTTAGGGGCTCGATCTGCTGACGCAGCTCGTCGGGCATGGGCGGCCGGTTGGCCTTGTACTGCGGGTCCAGATCGTTACGGAAGGTCTTGCCCGAAGCATCCATCACGAACACGATGTAGTCGGGCTGCTCCTTGAGATGGGCCCGCAGCATGTTGACGACGCCGAACAGGGCCCCGGTCGGCTCGCCATCGGCATTGGTCAGCGGCGGCAGGGCGTGGAAGGCGCGGAACAGGTAGCTGCTTCCGTCAATTAGCGTGAGGGTTTTCATCCACCCATTTTACGTGCCCCAATCCCTGCGGTTGGCGCATAATGGCGTGGATATCCGTTGATTTGACACCGCTCATGAACCTGCGCGCCCGCACCACCCTGTTTGCCACCGCTGCTGCTATGGCTTTGACAATGGCCGCCTGCGCCACCACCAACGACCCGTCACGCCAGCTGACCGGCGCCGTCGTGACCGAGCGCATGGCCGAAAACGGCGATCTGGTGACCGAATACCGCGTCGCCGGACAACTGCGTCTGATCAAGGTCACGCCCTCGGGCGGGGCCCCGTATTACATTCGCGACGAGAACAATGACGGCGTGCTCGACAAGCGCGACGGCGTTGCCCGCGTGTACTGGCGCCTGTTTGGTTGGTAAGTAGAAAAGGGAAATGCAAAATGGGAGTTGGTAACTGGTAGAGGCAACAGCAAAAGCAAAAGCGGGTAAATGGTGAGCGCTTGCGCTTTTGCTTTTGCCGTTGCCGTTGCCTTTGCTATTACCAGTTACCAACTTCCATTTTCCATTTTCCAGTTACTCGTTCGCGACGCGCGTTAGCGCTGCGAACTTATGGACTAGCCACTTGGCACCGGCTTCGTCAAAGTGCACCTGGATGCGTGCATGATCGCCCGAACCCTCGATGTCCGAGACGGTGCCTTCGCCAAACTTGGCGTGGCTGACACGGGCGCCCAAGGGGATCGGGGACGCTTCCTCGATGGAGTGCCGCTGGAAGGCAGGCGCACCGTACTGACCGCCCCCACGCTGGAACGATGACGAAGGCCGCGTCTTGGGCCGCAACTCATTGAGCAAATTCGCCGGAATCTCGCGCAGGAACCGCGACTCCATGCCGTACATCTCCGTACCGTGGATGCGACGCGCCTGCGCCCAACTGATGGACAGCCGTTGCCGTGCCCGCGTGATGCCGACATAGGCCAGCCGGCGCTCTTCCTCCATGCGGTCCTCGGCCTCGGTGGAACGCGACGACGGGAACACGCCCTCCTCGAGGCCGACCAGGAAGACCTGCGGAAACTCGAGGCCCTTGGCGCTGTGCAGGGTCATCATCTGGACCGAGTCGGCGGCAGCATCGGCTTGGCCTTCGCCCGCCTCTAGTGACGCATAACTGAGGAAGGCCACCAGCTCACTCATCTCCACGCCCTCGTCGTCGCTGATCTCGGCGGCACGGAAACGCTCGGCAACCGAAACCAGTTCGTCCAAGTTCTCGACCTTGGATTCACCGACGCTGAGTCCGCGTGCATCCTTGGCATGGAACTCGCGCAGGGCACTGCGGGCCAGCACGTGATCGATTTTGTCCTTGAGGTCCAGGTCGGCGACTTCTTCGGCGAGTTGCTCGAGCAACTGCAGGAAGGCCGCCAGGGCATTGTGACCGGCGCCGCGCAACTGCCGCGCTGCCAGCACGTTCAGCGAAGCCTCCCACAGCGAGATCGAACCGGCCGAAGCCTGCTGACGCACGGCCTCCATGGTCCGCTCACCGATGCCACGCGTCGGCGTATTGACCGCCCGCTCAAAGGCGGCGTCATCGGAACGGTTGGCGATCAGGCGCAGGTAGGCCAGCGCATCCTTGATTTCGGCGCGTTCAAAGAATCGGAAGCCACCGTACACACGGTACGGAATGCCTTCGCGCTGGAGCACTTCTTCGAAGGCGCGCGACTGGGCGTTGGAACGGTACAGGATGGCATTGTCGGCGTAGGAACCCCCGCCATCGATCCATTGCAGCACGCGGTCGGCGACGAACATCGCTTCGTCCTGCTCGTTGTAGGCGGCGAACACGTCAATGCGTTCGCCGTCCTCGGCCGAGGTCCACAGGCGTTTGCCGAGCCGGTCGGGATTGTGTTCGATGACCGCGTTGGCCGCGTTGAGAATCGTCGAGGTGGAACGGTAGTTCTGCTCGAGCTTGATCGTGCGCGAGCCGGGGAAATCGCGCAGGAAGTGCTGCACGTTCTCGACCTTGGCGCCGCGCCAACCGTAGATGGCCTGGTCATCGTCACCGACGACGAACACGTGCCCGCTGTCACCGGCCAACAGTCGAATAAAGGCGTACTGGATGCGGTTGGTGTCCTGGAACTCATCGACCAGAATCTCGCCAAAGCGACGCTGGTAGTGCGACAGCAAGGCCGGCTGATCGCGCAGCAGCTCGTGCGCGCGCAGTAGGAGCTCGGCAAAGTCGACCAGACCGGCGCGATCGCAACGGGCCTGATATTCCTGATAGCACGACTGCATCACGCGTCCGAACGGATCATTGGCCGAAGGCTGAAAATGCTCCGGCCGCTTGCCCTCGTCTTTCTGGCCGTTGATCCACCAAGCGATCTGTTTGGGCGGGAAGCGCGCCTCGTCGATCTCCAGATCGCGCACGACCCGTTTGACCAGGCGCAGCTGATCATCGCTATCCAAGACCTGGAACGACTCCGGCAACTTGGCATCGTTGCTGTGCAGACGGAGCAGCTTGTGGGCGATGCCGTGAAAGGTGCCGATCCACAGGCCGCGAGTGCCGCCGCGCAGCTGCTGCTCGACCCGGTGGCGCATTTCAGCCGCCGCCTTGTTGGTAAAGGTAACCGCCAGAATGCCGAACGTCGGCACGCCCATCACCTCGTTGAGCCACGCAATGCGATGGGTCAGCACGCGGGTCTTGCCGCTGCCCGCCCCGGCCAGCACCAGATAATGGCCGGCTTCGGCGCTTACCGCCTCGCGTTGGGCGGGATTGAGGTCATCGAGCAAGTGAGAAACGTCCATCCCCTATTTTAACCCGTGACTTTTGCCACCCCTTGGCCGACTAATGCCTGCGCTAGACTGATTCATTCGACCGGAGTTCTTATGCAACCCATCCGTCTTGCCCTTGCCGCCACTCTTGCTCTTGGATTGTCTGCCCCAGTGATGAGCCACGCCGTGACTGAATCGCCTACCCAACTTACGATCGAAGGCCTGGCCGGTGACGTCTCGCTGTCCGGCCCCTCGCTGACTCGCGTCAAGGTTGCACCCGACGGCTCCATGGTCACGTATCTGCAAGGCCGCCCAGACAACAAGAACCGTCTGGACCTGTGGAAGTACGACATCGCCACCGGCAAGCGCTCCATGCTGGTCAACGCCGATGACATCCTGCCCGGCGACGAAGTGCTCAGCGATGCCGAAAAGGCCCGTCGCGAGCGTCAGCGCATTGCCTCACTCAGCGGCATCATTGATTACCAGTACGCCCCGGACGGCCAGCAGCTGCTGTTCCCGCTGGGCGGCAAGCTCTACATCTACGATCTGCGCACCGGTAAATCCACGCGCCTGACCGGCGATGCCGATGGCTTTGCCACCGATGCCAAGATCTCGCCCAACGGCCGCACCGTGGCGTATATCCGCGACCGCAATCTGTGGGTGGTCGATGTTGCTACGGGTAAGAGCCGCGCCCTGACGCACGACACCGCACCGCAGTTCGCCAATGGCGTGGCCGAATTCGTGGCCGACGAGGAAATGGCTCGCCACACCGGCTACTGGTGGTCGCCCGACGGCAATCGCATCGCCTTTACGCGCATCGACGAATCGCAGGTGCCGATCCAGAAGCGCTACGAGGTCTACCCCGACCGCACCGAGGTGGTGGAACAGCGCTACCCGGCAGCGGGCGACAGGAACGTACGCATCCAGCTGGGTGTGTTGAACGTCACCGACGAACAGCCCAAGCCGCAATGGATTGCACTGGGCGATGAGCAGGACATCTACCTGCCCCGCGTCGACTGGCGCGACGACCGCACCTTGACCTATCAGCTGCAATCGCGCGACCAGCACCGACTGGACCTTCGCACCGTGAATCTGGCCGATGGCGCCCAACGCACCCTGCTGACCGAACAGTCCAACACCTGGGTGCCGCTGACCGACACGCCTAAGTTCCTGAAGAATGGCGATTTTGTCTGGTCCAGCGAGCGCGATGGCTTTGAGCATCTGTATTTGGTCAGTGCCGAAGGCAAGATCATCCGCCAGCTAACTCAGGGCCCATGGCCGGTCGATGCGATCAACGCCGTGGATGAGTCGGCCGGGATGGTCTATTTCACCGCCGGCAAGGACAGCCCGACCGAAGCGCAGATCTACGCCGTACCCTTGGCCGGTGGCGCAATCCGCCGCTTGAGCCGGGAACCCGGCAACCACGCCGCCAGCTTTGCCAAGTCCGGCAAGGTGTTCGTGGACTCTTGGAGCAACGACCTGACGCCGCCGCAGACCACCCTGCACCGCGCCGACGGCAGCCTGCTGGAACGCCTGGTCGAGAACGATACCAACAAGGCCGAGCATCCCTTCTACAGCCTGCGCGAAGCCAAGATCAACCGCGAATTCGGCACCCTCAAAGCCGCCGACGGCAAGACCGACCTGCAGTACTGGATCCTCAAGCCAAAAGATTTTGACCCCACGCGCAAGTATCCGATGATCGTCAATGTGTACGGCGGCCCGGCTTCGCAGACGGTCAAAAACGCCTGGGCGCCCGATCTGAACCAGTATTTCGCGCAGCAGGGCTACGTGGTGTTCTCCGTGGATAACCGCGGCACCCCGCGTCGCGGCCGTGATTTCGGCGGCGCACTGTACGGCAAGCAAGGCACTGTCGAAGTGCAGGACCAGGTCCGCGGCGTCAAAGCCATGCTGGCCAAGTATCCGCAGATTGATGCTTCCCGCGTGGGCGTGTACGGCTGGTCCAACGGCGGCTACATGACCTTGATGATGTTGGCGCAAGCTCCGGATGTGTACCGCTGCGGTGTGGCCGGCGCGCCCGTCACCGACTGGGCCCTGTACGACACGCATTACACCGAGCGCTACATGAACCTGCCGGCTGCCAATAAAGACGGCTACGCCAACGCGCGCGTGTTAGCCCATGTCGAAGGCATTCGCCCCAACTCCCTGCTACTGATCCACGGCATGGCCGACGACAACGTGCTGTTCACCAACTCCACAGCGCTGATGAGCGCGCTACAGCAGCGCGCTATACCGTTCGAGCTGATGACCTATCCGGGTGCCAAGCACGGCCTCAAGGGCAAGGATAATTTGCATCGCTATCGCCTTACTGCTGACTACTTCGGACGCTGCCTTGCGGCCAAGCCGTAAGTCAGAAATTAGAAATCAAAAATCAAAAATCAAAAAAGAAAGAGCAAAAGCAAAAGCAAGAGCAAGAGCAAGAGCGAGAGCGAATGCAAGAGCAAAAGCGAATAGAGAGCCGGCGGATGCCGGCTTTCTTTTTGGGGTCTAGAAGGGATTTGACATCTGTTCGTTTATAAACGAATGCAAGTGGGAGGGTGGAGGACAGGTGGGGTTCCATGAGAAGCAAATCCAATGGCGAGGCCATGGCGGAGCTGTACCGAAACGATCCGACACCGCTGTACCGCACCCTATCGCCGGCAGATAATCCGGCCTTGAGCAGCCTTACTGCGATTCTCGAAACGATGGGGCTGCAGTTGGCTATTCAGCCGATCGGGGCGCAGGCGGCATTGCAAGCGCGGTGGATGGTGGGGGGTCAGGTGACGCGCTTGAGGATGCGGGCGTTGCGGGTGAGGCGGGCCCAGCGGGCGCCGATGTCGGAGAGCATGACGTAGGCGGCCTCGCCGGCTAGCGAACCAAACGTGGTCCAACGCCACGGCAGGCGCGGTTCGGCGGCCAGCAGCTCGCTGTCAAAGCCCAGCTGGCGGGCGTAGATCTGGCAGCGGGCCAGGTGGTAGCGGCTGGACAGCAGCGCCACCTTGCGGCTACCGGCCGCGCGCAACATCTCGCGCGCGTTCTGCAGGTTTTGCAAGGTATCTCGGGACATTTGTTCCAGATGCACACGACCCGCACCAAAGGCCACGCCGCGATCGCTTAGCTGGCGGTGGGCGATTTCCGCCTCGGACGGCTGGCCCGGCTCGCCGCCGCCCAACAGGACCCAGGAAACGGGCTTTTGCGCGGCTTCGCTGCTGCGATGGAGTTCAACGGCACGGGCGATCCGCGCTTCGAAATCGTCGTCGGGCTTGCCGTCGGGCGAGAATTTTCCGAACAGCAGGACCTGATCGGCCTCGGCGCTGGCAATGGGAGCCCGTCGCGCCACCCGCACTACGTGGGCGAAATACGCCACATACAGTAAACCCGCCGTGGCCATAGTGGCAGCCAGGGCAACGGCACTGACCTGCAGGACATCACGGTCGAGCGTCAGAGCGATACGATGGTGAAGACGCGATTTCATACGATGAACTCCCCTAGGGTCCATTTTATTCCTTATCACGGCCATCCGCTTATACTGCAGGCACAAATTGTCGACATCATTACACTTCGCCGCCCCATGCTGACTGTTAACGACATTGCCGTCGTCATCCCCGCTCTGAACGAGGAACTGCGCATCCGCGGCGTCGTGGACGATGCCCTGCGCTACTGCCCGACTGTGATCGTAGTGGACGATGGCTCGACCGACGCCACGCTGGAACGCATCGCCGGCTTGAACGTAACAGTGGTGCGCCACCCCGAGCGCATGGGCAAAGGTGCCTCCTTGCGCGATGGCTTTGCCAAGGCTCTGGAACTGGGTAAGCAGGGCGTCGTCACCATGGATGGCGATGGCCAGCATGCCGGCCATGACATCCCCCGTTTGCTGGCGGCAGCCAATCAGTATCCGAACCATATCGTGATCGGCGCGCGCCTGAAAAAGCGGGCCCTGCAGCCCAAGTACCGCACCATGGCCAATCACTTCGGCGATTGGGGCATTGCCTGGGGCACCGGCTACCAGATCGCCGACACGCAAAGCGGCCAACGTTTCTACCCCGCCAATGTGATGGCGCTGCAGGATGTACCGGCCGAAGGCTTTGTGTTCGAAGCCGAGATTCTGATCAGCGCCGCGCAACACTTGGGCACGCGCGTGGTGTCGGTGCCGATCGAAAGCCGCTATTCGTCGCAGGAGTCCGAAGAGGAATTCCGCGCTTCGCACTTCCGTCCGCTGCACGACCTATTCGGGATCACGTCGCACGTGGTTCGACGCGTGTTGAGCAGTCGCAGCATGGTTGACACGTACCGCGAAATCCGACGTCATCCGCCGGTCATTTTTGACCCGCCGGCTAACGACTAAACGGACAGCACTGTTATTTACCTGCGGGTTCTGCTATCAAAGCAGGAAATCCGTTTTACTTGCAGGTAACTCCAACAATGGCCACTCCCCACGGCACCAAACAAAGCCAACAGCGCGCTCGCGGTATCGGCTTGGTCCTGTATTCACTGCTGTTTCTGGGCATTCTCGGGTTTGGCTGGTACCACCTGCTGTACGGCACCATGCATCAGGGACTGGTCGCAGTCATTGCCGCGCTGGCCGCGCTACTGGCGTGGTTCATCGCCAAAATCATCGGCGGGCATAAAGAGGGCATTCGCGGCGACCTGCCATTGTTTATCTTCCTGCTCGGCATCAGCGCCATTGGTGTCTTCAACACCTTAATGCTCAAGCTCGAAGGCAAGACCATCTACGTTGAGTCCATTGACGCGGCCACCCGCCAGTACACCGACCTGCCGCTGACCTTGCGCACCGGCTCGGGCAACAAGGAGGCCGACGCCAAGCGCGCCCGCATCGAAGCCCTGAAAGTACAGCTGGCGCAGGAGATCGCCAACCCGCGCAACTGCGGCGATGGCCCCAAGGCCCGCGAGATTCTCGACGGCATCAAGGCCGAACTGCCGACCTTTACGCGGCTGTCGGGCAACAATGTCGACTGCTCGCAGAACAAGGCGCTGATCCGCAGCTACAACGAACAGATCGATGAACTGCTGGCCAAGTCGCCGGAGTTTGCCGCCGCGCACGTCGGTCTGTACAACACCGTGCAAGCCAACAGCGCCGAACAGATCGCCAAGCTCAACGCGCTCAAGAAACAGGTCGATAGCGGTCTGGACCTGCATCAGGCCCGCAATCAGCTCGAAGTGATCGCCGCCAACTACGCCGAACAGACCACCAAGGTCCGCGCCGAAGTGCCGAGCGTGATGCAGGACGATCGCTTCAAGCCGGCGCTGGATATTCAGAGCGCACGCAACATCGGCGAATGGGGTCACCTACTGCCGCTGATGCTGTCGCGTCTGGACAAGATTCAGACCTGGGTGTACCTGGGCATTGCCGTGTTCCTGGACTGGCTGCTGGTGCATATGTTCGCCCGCCTTGCCGAGTTCACCCGCAATGAGGAAGACGAGTTCGACCGTCGTGACGATCCGCGCGGCAGTGCCGGCGGTTTCTCCGGCGGGTTCGGTCGTTGACGCGCGAGTAAGATACATCCATGTGCCCCGATTTCGATGACGATCTGCCGCCACCCTCTCCTGTTCGTGCTCCATGGGAGAAGGCCGCGCCCGCTGCTGCGCCAGTAGCCCCTTCGTCTGTGCCGGCATCGGCGGAGCCGGTGTCGCCCGCGCCGATCCCGGATCCGTCCATAGCCCCCGCAGTGCCAGCTGCCGATGGATCGTACGGCGAGCCCGCCATGACGCCCGCCGTCGCTGCGCCACCCGACTCCACCGCCCCTATCTCACCGACGCCGACTTCCGTCGACGCCGCGGCACCATTTACCACTTCCCAAGCACCATTTACCACTTCCCAAGCACCATTTTCCAGCTTCGGGGACAGCGGCGATGCGTACGACAACGGCAAGCTCATCGCTGAGCAACTCAATACCCTGGGTTATCACCCGGTGGTGATTGTCGGCACGGCCGGTGCGGGCAAGACCGCGCTGCTGCTGTCGCTGCTGGGATACTTGCGCGGGGCATCCAAGGCGACCAATGTGCAGGTCATGCTCGGTCAACCGCTGATCGACCAGACCACCGCCTATGGCCAGCAGATCCAGGAGCAGGCCGTCGGGCTGTTCAATCAGGCCCTGCAGGCATTCCTGAGCGGTGTGGCGCCACCGGCGACCAAAGCCTCGCAGCCGTTCTTTGTACCGGTCGAGCTGCAGTTCCACGATGGCAAGGTCCAGCGTTACGCGTTCTTAGAGAGCGATGGCGAATGGTATCGCCCCGATTACAACTCGCCGGCGCTGTACAAAGACCTGCGGCCCGAGCTCGAGGCGCTGTTCAATCACTTTAAGGGCTCGATCTCGATGTTCTACGTCGCGCCTGCGACGCAGATGAGTTTCGATGGCGCCTCGCCGCGCCGACCGGTCGGCGGTTCCAATGCCGCCTCCATGCGCGATGCGGCTCAAGGTCTGGTCGGTGCCATGCAGCACTATTCGCAACATCGGGCGCACAAACGCCGTCTCGATCTGCAGATGTTCCTGCTGACCAAGTGGGATAGCGTGTTTGAGCCGGGCGCCGCGTCGCGCGGGTTCGAGGAACCGCAGCTCGAAGATGCCGTCGCCTTTGCGCGCGACCACTATAGCGATGCCTTCGCCTACTTTGAGTCCATGAACGTGGGCGACCGACCCGAACGGAAGAAGGTGGTGATGCAGTATTCGTCGGGGCTGATGAGCAATCGCATCATTGCCTCGCCCGATCGCATTGAGTTGCGGGCGCTGCATACCTACCACCGCCGTCTGTGGAACCTGCTGAGCCGATTTGCCTTTGGTGTGCAGGTTGATCCCGAACCGATCTCGCCGCGTTCGCTGTTCTCCGGGCTGCGCAATGCGACCGATAGCATGCTCGGCCTGTTGGGCGTGAAACCCGGCAAATGAGCGAGCAAGCACTACTCGAGGTCCATTTGTATGCCGATGGCCGCAAGGTCGCGCTGTTCGGTGCGCCGACGCGTCCGGCGTATCTGCCATCGTCGGATTTTGTCGGCCTGATCAATCAGGATCCGCGCCCCGTGACCGGCGACTATGCCGTGGATCTGTCGCGCTTTGCGGTGCGGGCCGGCGTGGTGAAGACGCTGACCTGGCTGGCTGTGTATCGTGGGCGACCGGATCCGGTGCTGGGCGATCGCGGCAATTACGTGGGCGCCGGTCTGTGGCTGCCGGACAATCCGCTGATTGCGCTGGATCAGGTGATTGAGGCCTTGCGTCACGTGGTGGATCGCATTGTCTCGACCATGGATGCCAACCCGACGCAGGCGCAGGCGCAACTCAATGTGCAGTTGCCGGACTACGCCAACGGCGCTATCGAGTGGTTGCGTTCGCATGCCATCGGTGGCCCGACCGATCCGGATCTGGGTCTGCAGGGCTCCGAAGGCGCGCCGCGTGATGCGCAGCGGACCACCGTGCGGATGCGCAATGTGTTCGGCGTCGATGCGCTGGCCACCTTGAGCGCCGCCATGATTGCGCGTACCCGTGCCGGCATGACGCGATTGCTGTTGCTGCAAGACGAGCAGGCGGCTACGGAGCCGCGCGTCGAGGAGCGCAAGCGGGCGCTCGAGTCGCTGTTCGGCGTGAGTACGCCGCTCAATGCGCTCAATCATCATGCGGTGAATTTCAGCGTCGGGTCGGCGGCGCGCGAGCGGGCAGCACGCGAGGCCGAGCAGCGAGCGCAAGCCGAGCGGGCGCAGGCGCAGGCGGATCTGGGCACGGTGCAGGAGGAGCTGGAACTGCTACGGCAGACGGCCGAGCGGCAGCGCCTCGACCTGCAGCGGGCCGATGCGGCCTTGCGTAACGAAAAAACCGCGCACGAACAGACCCGCGAGCAGGCCGACGAAGCCAATCGTCTGCGGTCCGAGCTGGAGCGCGCGCAGGCCGATTTTCAGGCCTACAAGGTCAAGGTACGCAATGCCGGGCAGTCGCCCGAGCTGGGCGATCGCTTGCGCGCCAAGGTGACGCAGGTGATGCAGCCGAGTCCGGCGCGGTCCTCGAGCGGTAGCAGTCGCGGCGGCGGGGCCCGACGGGTGCAGCGCAGCGGACGCGATGCGGCGGCGTTCTGGGACAACAACCGGCTGATGCTGTACGTCGCGCTGGCCATCATCGGGGCGCTGATTTTGGGTTCGATGGGCGTGACGTACTACCGCGATCAGCAGCGCACCAAGGCCGCGCAGTCGGCGCCGACCATCGACCCGTTGCCCGCGCCGGTACCGCAGCAAGGCGTCATTGACGCCACAGCTGACCCCAATGCCACGCTGCAACAGCCGGCGGTGGTGGATCCGGCGGCGGTCGCGCCTTCGACAACTACACCCTAAGCGGCTTTTTAGTTTTAGGCCGCGTGATCCGGGCGGGCGGCCAGCAAGGCCTGCGTGTGCGGATGTTGCGGGCTGCGGAGGACGTCGGCGGTGGCGCCCACTTCGACCAGATGACCGCGTTCCATGACGGCGATGCGCTCGGCTACGGCTGCGGCGGCGGCCAGGTCGTGGGTGATGAACAGCAGGGCTAGACCCCGCTCCGACTTAAGTCGGGACAGTAGTTCCAGAATGCCCGCCCGGTGGTGAGCGTCGAGGGCCGAGACGGCTTCGTCGCAGATCAGGACGGCCGGATCGGTCGCCAGAGCGCGGGCAATGGCGATGCGTTGGCGCTGGCCGCCAGAGAACTGGTGGGAATAGCGCGAGGCCATGGCGGGATCCAGGCCGACGGAGACCAGCAACTCCGAGACAGTAGCGTCCACCGGGGCCTTTGGCTGATGAATACGCAGCGGCTCGGCGATCAGGTCGCGCACGCGCATCCGCGGATTTAGCGAGGCGTAGGGGTCCTGAAACACTATGCCCAACTGGCGCCGCTCACGCCGCAGCTCGGCCGAGGACATCTGCAGCAGGTCACGACCCTCGAAGCGGACGGCCCCAAACGTCTGCCCGGGCAGTAGTTTCAATAAGGCCCGACCTAAGGTGGACTTGCCCGAGCCCGATTCGCCGACCAATGCCAAGCCCTCGCCGCGGCGCAGTTCCAGCCCGACATCGTGCAGCACCGGCTGCGTGGCGCCCGGATATTGCACTCGCAAGCCGCTGGCTTGCAGCACCACCGGCGCGTCGTCCAGGGGCGCGGCCAGCGGAGGCAGCTGATCGGCGGCCAGCAGCTCGCGGGTGTAGTCCTGCTGCGGGTTGGCGAAGACCGCACGTGTATCGCCCTGCTCGACCACATGACCCTTTTGCAGGACCACCACGCGCTGGGCGTACTGGCCGACTAGCGGCAGGTCGTGACTGATCAGCAGCATGCCCAGACCGTCTTCGCGACGGAGCGTGTCCAGCAGATCCAGAATGTCGCGGGCGATCCGCGCGTCGAGCGCCGAGGTCGGCTCGTCGGCGATCAGGATTTTGGGCCGCGCCGCCAAAGCCATGGCGATGGCAATGCGTTGACGCTGACCACCCGAGAACTGATGCGGTACCTTGCGCAACGCCTGCGGCGGATCGGGCAACTGAACCCGTTCCAGCAACTGCAGAGCGCGGCGGCGGTCGGCCTGGCCTTCGTGCACTTGGAGAATCTCGAGCAGCTGCGAACCGACCGTGCGTAGAGGATGCAGACTGGCCAGCGGATCCTGCGGAATCCAGGCCAAGACGCGGCCGCGCAGTTCACGGTGGGCGGTACTGAACAGGTCGAGGGGTTGGCCGGCCAAGGTCAGCCGTCCCTGCGCCTGCAAGTTGGAGGGCAACAGACCGAGCAGCGTCAGCGCGGTCAGGCTTTTGCCCGAGCCCGATTCGCCGACCAGCCCGACGCATTCACCCGGCGCGACCGACAGATCGAGCGGGCCGAGCAAGGCCTGCGCGCCGTTGCGGATCACCAGTTGCTCCAGGGCCACGCGATGATGCTGCAGGCTCATGCAGCGGCTCCGGCGCCGCGGCGCACATCGAGACGGTCGCTTAGGGCATCGCCCAGGAACTGGAAGATCAACAAAGTCAGCACCAGGAACACAGCCGGGAACAGCAAGGTCCACGGTGCGGAATCCATCTCCTGGACGCCTTCGGCGAGTAGCGAACCCCACGAGGCCGAGGGCTCATCGACCGACAGACCCAGAAACCCGAGAAAGCTCTCGACCAGAATGGCCTGCGGCAGGATCAGACCCAAGTACACCAGTGCCAGCGGCATCAGATTGGGGATGACATGCCAGCGCAAACGTTGGTTGAAGCGAGCGCCGGCCGCCTCAGATGCCAGCACGAAGGGCGCCTCACGCAGGCGGGACGCCTCGGCGCGCATGACGCGGGCCAGATCAATCCAGACGTAGCCGCCGATGGCCGCCAGCAGAAGCCCGAGCGAGCGCTCAAACAGCGTCAGCAACAGGATCACGACCAGCAAAAACGGTAGCGCGGAAAGCACATCGAGCAGGCGCACCATGATGCGTTCGACGCGCCCACCCGCCAAACCGGCGATGGCCCCGTAACTGACACCGATCAGTAGCGCGATCACCGACGACAGCAGACCGATCGTCAGGGACAGCCGACCACCGGCCAGCGTGCGGGCAAACACATCGCGACCGATGGCATCGGTGCCGAACCAATGCTGCTGCACACCCGGGCGTACCGACAGCGCCTGCCAGTGCGGCGAGAACGGGTTGTACGGCGACAGATACGGACCGAGAAAACACAGCAGCAACAGCGCCACGAGTCCGGCCAAACACAACTTGGCAATTAGCGGCAACGAAGGGCGAACGATGGACTCAGGCATACCTTTGCATCATACCGTTCGGCGACAGAGGGCGTAAAATATTCGGATGAGCTATCCGTATAACCGTTTGCGGCGGATGCGCCGCGATGATTTCTCCCGGCGGCTGATGCGTGAGCATGTGCTGACGGCCAATGACTTCATTTACCCCGTGTTCGTGCACGAATTGCAGGGCCGTGAAGCGATCGCCTCGATGCCCGGTGTCGAACGTCTTTCGATTGATGAGCTGCTGCGCGTCGCCGAACGCGCCGTCGAACTGCGCATTCCCGCCCTGGCCCTGTTCCCGGTCACCGCACCCGAGGCCAAATCGCTCGATGCCGCTGCCGCCTACGATGACGATGGCCTGTGCCAGCGCGCCGTGCGTGCCCTGAAATCGCATTTCCCGCAGCTCGGTGTGATCACCGACGTGGCCCTGGATCCCTACACCTCGCACGGTCAGGATGGCCTGCTCGATGCCAGCGGCTATGTCATGAACGATGAGACCGTGGACGTGCTGGTGCAGCAGGCGCTGTCGCATGCCCGCGCCGGTGCCGACGTCGTCGCCCCCAGCGACATGATGGATGGCCGCATCGGTGCCCTGCGCGACGCGCTCGAGTCCGACGGTTACATCCACACGCGCATTCTGGCCTATTCCGCCAAGTACGCCTCGGCATTCTATGGCCCGTTCCGCGATGCCGTCGGCAGTGCCGCCGCCCTCGGCAAGGCCGACAAAAAGACGTACCAGATGGATCCCGCCAACACCGATGAGGCCCTGCAGGAAATCGCGCAGGATCTGCAGGAAGGCGCGGACATGATCATGATCAAGCCGGGCATGCCGTATCTCGACGTGGTTCGCCGCGCTAAAGACGAGTTCGGCGTGCCGACCTTTGCGTATCAGGTCAGTGGTGAGTACGCCATGCTCAAGGCCGCTGCGCAAAACGGCTGGCTCGATGAGCGTGCCTGCGTGCTCGAGTCCCTGCTTGGCTTCAAACGTGCCGGTGCCGATGGCATTCTGACTTACTTCGCGCTCGATGCAGCGCAATGGTTAAAGGACGAGTAATGAGCATTTACGCCGTGATGGGTTCGCCCGTATCGCATTCGCTGTCGCCGGCGATCCATCGCGCGTTTGCTGCACAGTTCGGGCAACCGCAACTGCACTACGAAGCCATTGACGTCCCCGCCGGTGGGCTGGCCGCTGCGCTGGAATCGTTCTGTGCCCGCGGCGGCGTGGGTGCCAACATCACCGCCCCGCTCAAGCGCGAGGCCTTTGGCCTGTGCACGCTGCTCTCGCCCACCGCCGAACGCGCCGGTGCCGTCAACACGCTCAGCGCCATGCCCGACGGCGGCTGGCAAGGCGATCTGACCGATGGCGAAGGCCTGATCCGCGCCCTGACCGGCACGCTCGGCCAGGACCTGCGCGACCGCCGCACGCTGGTGCTCGGCGCCGGCGGTGCGGCGCATGCCGTCGTCCCCGCCCTGCTCGAGGCCGGCGTCGGCTCCCTCTATCTGGTCAACCGTAGCCAAGCCAATGCCGACGCACTGGCCGACCGCATCGGCGAACCCGCCCGCGTCCACACCCGCCGCATCGAACAGCTGGGCGAGGTCGGCGCCTTCGATCTGATCATCAACACCGCCACTGAATCGCCGGTCACCGCGTTCGGCCTCAAGGGCGAGCTGATCGCCTCGCCGCGCACGCTGGTGGTGGATCTGAACTACGGCGAACGCGCCTCGGCCCTGCGCGCTTGGGCCGCCGTGCACGACGTGCAAGTCTTTGTCAATGGCCTGCCGATGCTGATCGAACAGGCCGCGCTGTCGTATGCGCTGTGGAACGACGGCGCGATGCCCGATACGGCGCCGGTTTACGCTTCGTTCGCTGACAAATACTGATCTGTCAGCCGGACGCCAGATACTGATCTTTCAGTTTGACGTAGTGTGCGGCGCTGTATTCCAGCGACTCGCGGCCCTTGGCATCTAGCGTGCGCACGCATTTGGCCGGATTGCCGACCCATACTTCGCCCTCACCGATCACCTTGCCCGGCGGAATCACCGCCCCCGCACCGACGATGGCATACGCACCGATCTGCGCACCGTCGAGAATGGTCGATCCCATGCCAATCAGGGCGTAATCACCAATCGTGCAGGCATGCACGATGGCACCGTGACCGACGGTCACACCCTGGCCGATGATCGTCGGCTGGCCGCCTTGCTTGTTGAAGGGGCTGTCGTGCGAGACGTGCACGATGGTCCCGTCCTGGATATTGGTGCGGGCACCCACGGTGATGTAGTTCACATCGCCGCGCAGCACCGTGCCCGGCCAGATGCTCACGTCATCGCCCAGCGTCACGCGTCCGATCACGGTGGCGGCAGGATCCACGTAAACGCGGTCGCCAAGGGCAGGAAGATTGTCTAGATACGGCCGGATAGTCATTGCTATAGCCTACCGAATTACTTGGGCGTGTCGTAGACCGGATTCGCCAGGCACGTACAGCGAATGTAGGGGCCCGGTCGCCGAGACCGTTGACGACCTTTTCGCTCTATCGCTCGTAGAGACCCATGGCTCGCGCCTTGCCAAGCTATCGCGCCAGTACTGCCGCAACTCGTTACGCGTACGCCAATCCCTCTAGCTCAATCGTAACCGCTGGCCAACGAGAATAACAAATGGCGAGCCTAGTCCGAATCAGTTAGCCCATTCGAGATGACATGCAAATACAGTGCATGTGACTCCCCGACGTAGCTTGGAATCACGCACTCACCGTCGGTCTCGGAACCGAAGGCTACACAGTGCCCTTGCTGTACGTGTTCGCCAAGCTCCTGGAGGTTGAAACATCGATGGACCGCCCCGTTGCACGAGTCGCAATGGCGAACAGATGGGTCCTCATCGATGGGTGACATAGCAGACCAATCTTGATCACAACCGAACTTGGATTTACAAATTATGGCCATAACGTCCATTACCTGACACTGAGTGTTCACCTGAGGAGACACTCCCCACCCTTATATATTTACCTTACATCGAGAGAACAATCCGAAACGGCTTCTTGACTTCGTTGGCTTCGTAACCGCGCCGGCAGGTTCTACGTAGACGCAGTTGCCGGTCGCCGAGATTGTTGACGATATCTACCATGTGTTGAGCTGCCAATCACATGGCCCACATCTCCATCCATATGTTCCGCCGGCAAATATATGGAGAACTTTTCGCCCTACCCACTATGGAAGAGACGTTGCCGTCTTGACGTTTAAACCGGACCCGCTTGTTAATGGATTCCAGTCTCGTTGGCCTTGAAGTCATTTTTGTTGTATTTTTTTATGGCTGTTAGCTAAAGTTATATGCCATATATTTATTACTCTTAACAGATATTGCATGCAATATTTGTATTGCACTTGATGCTGAATTAATGGAACTTTTTTATAGCAGTTCTACTATGTAGGCTGCCACAATCTCGCTTGCGGAGGAACAATGGCTACCACCCGTCCCATGCGACAACTGGCGCGCAAGCGACTCGACGAGCGACTTGTCGCCTTGAAATCCTTGCCCCCTTCCAGCCTCGTCGCACGGCGCGGGGGCTGGATCCCGTCGATCCGCGAGGCACTGGGCATGCCCCGTCGCGAGCTCGCCCGCCGCATGGGCGTGGGCGGAACCCGCCAAGGCAGGCGATGGCCACGATCACCAACACTGAACCTGACGGAGTAAAACCCATGAAATCGATCGTGACTTTCCTGCTTGCCGCCTTCGCCCTTGGCGGCGTGATGGACACCAGTGCCCAGACCAAGCCAGCCGCCTCGGCGCACGCCGCGCATGAACAGCCCACGGCAACCGACCCCGCGCTGGACATTTCCGCCACTGCCGGCCCGGCCGTGGCGGTAGCGGAGCGTTTCGGCACAGCACTGGCTGCCGGCGACCTCAAAACGGTGGAAGCCTTGCTGGCCCCTGAGGTGTTGATCCTTGAGACCGGCGGGGCGGAGCGCAGCCGCGCCGAATACATGAGCCACCACGCGATCAGCGATGCGAAGTTCCTCAAGGGCAGCCATCACCAGCTCAAGCGACGTATCGCGCGCAGCGCGGGCGACCTGGCCTGGATTGGCAGCGAGAGCGAGCTCCACGCCAGCAAGGACGGCAAGCCGGTGACCCTGCTCAGCACCGAGACGATGGTGCTCAGGAAGACCGGCGCCGACTGGCGCATCGTCCACATCCACTGGTCGTCGCGACCCAAGAAAGCCAAGTGAGGCATAACTGATGAACGTCAAAATCCTGCTGTTTGCTGCGACCGCGATGTGCTCCCTCACGACCATGACGGCGTGCGCCCGCGCGCCCGAAGCTGCCGGCAGCAATACAGACAACGTCGCCCGCCCCACCGCCCAAGAACCGCCTGCAATCGCGCGCTCCCCGGCAGCCGCGCCTGAGTTACAACAAGCCGACACGGACGCGCCACGCATGGTCGTCCACAAGAGCGCGAGTTGCGGGTGTTGCGGCCTGTGGGTGGATCACATGCGCGCCGCCGGGTTCGCGGTGGAAGTGCGCAATACGGACGACCTCAATCCGCTCAAGGAACGGGTTGGAGTGCCCTACGGCAAAGGCTCCTGCCACACCGCCGAGGTGAATGGCTATTTCGTCGAGGGCCATGTGCCGGCCGCGGACGTCAAGCGATTGATCGCGGAAAAGCCCGATGCCAAGGGCCTGGTATTGCCGGGCATGCCGATGGGCTCGCCCGGAATGGAAAGTCCGGATGGGCGTATCCAGCCATATACCGTAGAACTGGTCGCGCGCGACGGCACTGTCTCCACTTTTGCCGAGCATGCGGGCGTTCAATAAGCCAGTGGCCGGGCTACACAACGGGCGAGACTCCTCGACAACCGGAGGGAGCCACCCGGCCCCTTCGGGCCGAGTGTCCGTCGCGGCTACGCAGCAGTCATTTTGTGTACTGCTCCAATTGCTTGATTTCTTCTTGCTGCGCCGCCTTCATCTTGACTGCCATTGCCTTGAGCTCGGCGTTGCTGCCGGACTCAAGCAAGACATCGGCCATGTCGATTGCCATCTGGTGATGGATGGACATCATGGCCGCGAAGTCCTTGTCGACGTCGCCGGACATCGGCATGGGCTTCTTCTGGCCGTCGGTCATGATGCGATGCAGTTCCATCGAGCCCGCGCTGTGTCCAGGCATCGCATGGTCCCCTGGCATGGGCGCCGGTTGCGTCATCGTGCTGTCTGCTGTTTGCGCGGTCTTGGCTTCTTCTGCGCACGCGCTAACAGCGAGGGCCAGACCTGCGCCAAGAAACATCGGCAACGCAAAAGCAACGGGGTTCTTGATCTTCATCGTGGGGCTCCGTATGGATCCGCCTGCGGGGCGCTGAGCGGTAACGCGTCATCGCACGCCGCGCATGCGCGATGTGTGAATCCTTTGCACCTGACGCCGTTGACTGGGCCGCAAACAAATCGCTTGACTCTTGACCATGGTGCAGGGTGCAGAGTCCCGCTAACCGAACCATTCCACAGGTGAATCCATGAAGATCGGCGAATTGGCAAAGCGGGCCGAGGTGCCCATCGATACGGTGCGCTACTACGAACGCGAAGGCTTGATTCCGCCGCCCGTGCGGCGGGCTTCTGGATACCGCGATTACCTGGATGCGGACGTGGACCGCTTGCGATTCATGCGACGTGCCAAGGGGCTTGGATTCACCCTGCAGGAGATCCGCGACCTGCTGAGCCTGACCGCACTGGCCGAAGACGACATGTCTGCGCTCAATGCACGCGCTCAGGCCAAGCTGCAAGACATGGAAGGCAAGATCCAGTCCCTCATCCGCGTGCGCGATGCGCTGCAGGGCCTTGTAACAGCATGTCCGGGGCACGGCGCACTGAATCGCTGCCCGATCCTGGCTGCGCTGTCGGAGGACCACGCATGAGCACCCATGACCACGCTGGTAGCGGCTGCTGCAGCGCAGGCGGCAAGCCGTCACTCGCTGAGACCACGGCGCGCGATCCGGTCTGCGGCATGACCGTCGACCCGTCCACTGCCAAGGGTGGCTCGGCAACCCATGCCGGCCTTTCATATCACTTCTGCAGCAACGGTTGCCGCGAAAAGTTCGTTGCCAACCCCCAGCACTACCTTGAGCAGGTCTCAGCGCAACAAACCGCCCCAGCGGCGCTATCCATGCACGCGACTGCTGCCCCAGCCGGCGCAATCTACACCTGCCCAATGCACCCTGAGATCCGCCAGCAGGGCCCCGGCACCTGCCCACTCTGCGGGATGGCGCTAGAGCCGGAGATGCCCAGCCTGGACGAGGAGGAGAACCCGGAACTACGCGATTTCAGCCGTCGCTTCTGGTGGACCTTGCCGCTAAGCTTGGTCGTCCTGCTGCTTGCGATGTTCGGGCACTCCCTGCCCGCGCTGCCGACCACCACCCGCACCTGGATCGAACTGGTGCTGACCACGCCTGTGGTGCTGTGGGCCGGCTGGCCGTTCTTCGTGCGCTGCGTGCAGTCCATCCGCAACCGCAGCCCGAACATGTGGACGCTGATCGGCATCGGCGTGGCGGCGGCGTTCGGCTACAGCGTGGTCGCGACGGTCGCCCCGGGCCTGTTTCCCGATTCATTCCGCGACCACGGCCGGGTCGGGGTCTATTTCGAGGCCGCCGCGGTGATCGTCTCGCTCACCCTGCTCGGCCAGTTGCTGGAGCTCCGCGCCCGATCCAAGACCAGCGCCGCGATCAAGGCGCTGCTGGGGTTGGCACCGAAGACCGCGCGCCGGGTCAGGGACGATGGCAGCGAGGAGGACATCCCGCTGGACCACGTCCATGTCGGCCACCTCCTGCGCGTCCGCCCGGGCGAAAAGGTGCCGGTCGACGGCATCGTGGTCGAGGGCCGTTCCAGCGTCGATGAGTCGATGCTCACCGGCGAAGCGATGCCCGTCGGCAAGGGCGAGGGAGACGCGGTCATCGGTGCCACCCAGAACGGCACCGGCGCCCTGCTGATCAGGGCCGAGCAGGTGGGCTCGGCAACAGTGCTTGCGCGCATCGTGCAACTGGTGGCGCAGGCGCAGCGCTCGCGGGCGCCGATGCAGCGCATGGCCGACAAGGTTGCGTATTGGTTCGTGCTGGCGGTGCTGGCGACGACGGTGGCGACCTTCTTCGCGTGGGGCCTATGGGGGCCGCAACCTTCTTGGACGTGGGCCGTGCTCAACGCCGTGTCGGTGCTGATCATCGCCTGCCCCTGCGCATTGGGCCTGGCCACACCGATGTCGATCATGGTCGCCACCGGCCGCGCCGCGCAGGCCGGTGTGTTGTTCCGCGATGCGGAGGCGATCGAACGCTTCCGCACCCTCGATACCCTGGTAGTGGACAAGACCGGCACACTCACCGAGGGCAAACCGAGCTTCCGCACAGTCATCGGTGCAGGCGGAACCACCGCTGCCGACGTGCTGCGCCTGGCGGCGAGCCTGGACAAAGGCAGCGAACATCCGCTGGCCGAATCCATCGTTGCCGAAGCCCGCGGACGCGCCATGGACCTGTCGTCCGTGCAGGACTTCGATTCGGTGACCGGCTCGGGCGTGCGCGGCACGGTCGAGGGACGCGCGCTGGTGCTTGGCAACCGGGCCTTGATGGACGCCAATAACATCGACGTGGCTTCCCTCGCCACAGAGTCCGAGGGCCTGCGCGCCGATGGTGCCAGCGTCATGTTCCTTGCGGGCGACGGCCGCTTGTTGGGGCTGCTGGCGGTAGCTGATCCAATCAAGTCCTCCGCCAAACCCACGATCGCCGCATTGCAGGCCAGCGGCCTTCGAGTGGTGATGGCGACGGGTGATGGCGCGACGACCGCGCAGGCCGTGGCGCGCACGCTCGGCATTGATGAGGCCCACGGCGAGGTGCGTCCGGAAGACAAGGCCGCGTTGGTCAAGCGGCTGCAGGCCCAGGGACGCAAGGTCGCGATGGCTGGCGACGGCATCAACGATGCTCCTGCGCTGGCCAGCGCCGATGTGGGCATCGCCATGGGCACCGGCACCGACGTCGCCATGTCCAGCGCCCAGGTCACCCTGGTCAAGGGCGATCTGCGCGGCATCCTCCGCGCCCGCGCGCTGTCCGATGCCACGGTCCGCAACATGCGCCAGAACCTGGCCTTCGCCTTTCTCTACAACGCCATTGGCGTGCCCATCGCAGCCGGAGTGCTATACCCGGTGTTCGGCCTGTTGCTCAGCCCAATGATCGCCGCCCTGGCGATGAGCCTGAGCTCGGTATCGGTCGTCGGCAACGCGCTGCGGCTTGCCAAGACCCGACTTCCAGAAGACGCCTCCCCCCGAGAGTCCGGGACCAGCGCCGTACCCCCACAGGCTCGTTCCACAGGAGTTCCAACATGAGTACCAAAACCACATTCGCCCTTGCGGTCACCCTGTTGCTGGCATCCAACGTGCACGCTGGTCCTCAGGACGCGACCAAGCCGATGGATCACAGCAAGATGAAGATGGACCACGCCGACATGAAGATGCCCACGACGCCCGAAGCACGGGCGAAGATGGCGAACACCATGTTCGACAAGATCGATGCGAACAAGAACGGCAGCCTCAGCCGCGCTGAATTTGTCGAGCACCACCGGACCATGTCGATGGAGCATGGTGGGATGCACATGAACCACCATGACAAGGATGGAAAGAAGCATCAGGGGGCGAACCATCACGCCTTGGATCACGCAGCGCACGCACCATCGTCGGGCGTCACCTTCGCCAAGCTGGATGGCAACAAGGACGGCAAGCTCTCCAAGGCGGAAATGGCCAAGCATCCAATGGCTGCCCATTTCCCCATGATGGATACCGACAAGAACGGCTTCCTGAGCCCCACGGAAGCAGCCGCCCACGGTCTGTAACGTCTGCACACATAGCGGGCGGTGCCCGGCACCGCCCGCCTCACATCAGGAGGCTTCATGGAAAAGCAAACGTCTAAGAATGCAGGGCACGTCGACCATGGCGCCGCTGCCACGCCGATGGCGCATGGCTCTGGCGATGGTCACTACAGCCGCTTCGCATGGATGCTGGCGCTGTCGTTCGTCGCGATGTACGTGCTGATGTACGCCATGGTCGACCGACTCGGCAACGCGGTTCCAAACATCAACCAGTTCTACATGGCTGGGCTGATGACAGCACCAATGGCCATACTCGAGATTGCGCTGATGGGGCGTATGTACCCAGATAAGCGCAAGAACATCACGATAGTTTTGTTGGGTGCAGTCGTTCTGGCAGTTTGCTGGTTTGGCATTCGTGCCCAAGCTGGGGTCGGAGACCGTCAGTTCCTCAAATCGATGATCCCTCACCACGCCGGCGCCATTCTCATGTGCGAACAAGCGTCGCTCACCAAGCCTGACGTGAGGGCCCTGTGCGAGGGCATAGTCAAGGCACAGGAAGAAGAGATCGCTCGCATGAGGGCATTGCTTGCCCGATAGATCTGGCCCGCTGAAGCGGGCTGGCCTGCAGTCGCTCGGCATTGGATTGAAACCCGATGGGACTTGGAGAGTCGCTTGCCACCGTGCGTCCGCTACATGCCGATCCCCTCGACTGAATGATCATTCGCAAATGTTTGAGATTGTGATCCGAAATGACAGCTCGTTGCTCCGACCTGCCAGAAAAGGGGTATTTGCTGCTGATCGCCAGGAGACAGTGGATGCAATAGACGTGGCCCAATCCGGCAACAACCCATGGCAGAGGCCTCATGACTTAGCTCCTGCCGCGCGCGTTGGTGACGCGCTCACGATCTGCAATCCACTGTTGGATATCACTGGTACGCCATCCAACGCTTCTTGCGCCCAAGCGCAGTGGCGCGGGAAAGGTTCCCAAACGGCGATCCCGGTTGATCGCGCTTGCGGATCGCTTGATCATGGGACACACATCTTTAAGTTTGAGTACCGGGTCAATCGGGTGCATAAGTTCGTCCTTGAAGTGATTGTGCTGCGTGATTCATCGTAGGCAGCAGCAACACTCCATAACTGTTCGAATTGCGCCGTTTTTGACCTCAATTCGATCATTCGCGCGGCACTCGCGTCATTCGAGATTCAATGCAAGCGCGCATGGCGCATGTGGGAGAATCAATCAGTCATTCGACCTGCAAGTTGATGGCGTCCTCCGACGACCTGTCGTGGGATGTCGCGACGAGACCGACAACCCCAACAAATGATTTTGGGAATAACGGTGGGAATATCCTTGGTCGCCCCAAAATCGTCACTCCTTTCAAATCAATAACTTAAGCTTTATATGAAAATCGCCAGCTGGAACGTCAACTCGCTCAATGTCCGCCAGCCGCATCTGGAGGAATGGCTCAAGATGCGCCAGCCCGATGTGGTGTGCCTGCAGGAAACCAAGCTCGAGGACCACAAGTTCCCTGACGACGCCCTGCTGGAACTCGGCTACCGCAGTGCTTTCGTGGGGCAAAAGACCTATAACGGCGTGGCGATTCTGGCCCGCCACAAGATCGACGATGTGCTGACCGACGTGCCGGACTTTGCCGATGAGCAACGGCGCGTGATTGCAGCCACCGTCAACGGCGTGCGCATCATCAATCTGTACGTGGTCAACGGGCAGGATGTCGGCACCGACAAGTACGAGTACAAACTGCGCTGGCTCGAGGCCGTGACCCGCTGGATTGCCGATGAGAAGGCCAAGCACGGCAAGGTGGTGGTCAATGGCGACTTCAACATCGCGCCGGATGATCGCGACGTGCACGATCCGGAGACCTGGAACGACTCGCACATCCTGACCTCGGCGGCGGAGCGCGGGGCGCTGCAGCGCCTGCTGGATCTCGGGTTCCACGATGCGTTCCGGCTCAAGCACGACGACGCCGGTGTCTTTAGCTGGTGGGACTACCGCGCGGCGGCCTACCGTCGCAACCTGGGCCTGCGGATCGACCTGAACCTGGTCAGCGATGCGTTACGCGATGTGGTCACCGACGCCGGCATCGACCGCGAACCCCGTGACTGGGAACGCCCCTCCGACCACGCCCCCGCTTGGGTCGACCTCGCGCTATAAGCCCCGGCGCTCGCACCGCCCAACTGTCCGCAAATTGGCACCGCTGAGCAGCAAGATTGCCCTCTTGCCGTAGCTCGCTGTGCCGTTAGAGCTAGCCTCGCAATTTGGCGATCAAGAGGCTTGTCGCAACATGCTTTGTATTGGCCTATTTTTGTAGGTACAATAAATATGCGAATCAGCTATGACCCTGCCAAACGGCAGAGGACTCTGGACGAGCGTGGCTTGGACTTTGAAGATGCCCCAACTGTCTTCGCCGGCTGCACTTTTGAGGTTGAGGACAACCGTCAGGATTATGGTGAGACTCGCCTTTTGTGCTTCGGCTATCTCGCCGGTCGCCTCGTGGTGATCGGCTATACGCCAAGAGGCGAGGTCCGCCACATTTTTAGCATGAGAAAAGCCAATGAACGCGAGCAAATCCGCATCGGCCCGCAAATCCAAAACTGACCTTAAGCGTGTCGACGCGCATCAGATCAGCGCGAGCGAGTACGAAGAGCTCCCGGAGCTTACGGATGAGATGTTGGCCCGCGGTACGTTCAAAAAGGCCGGCCGTCCGATCGCAACGAACCCGCGTCTGCAGGTGACGATCCGTCTTCCGGCCGATGTGTTGGCCGCGTGGAAGGCAACCGGTCCCGGCTGGCAAACCCGGATGGCGGAGCGGCTCAGCAAGCCGA
Organism: Aquilutibacter rugosus; assembly: GCF_036541335.1. Taxonomy (NCBI): domain Bacteria; kingdom Pseudomonadati; phylum Pseudomonadota; class Gammaproteobacteria; order Lysobacterales; family Lysobacteraceae; genus Aquilutibacter; species Aquilutibacter rugosus. The sequence goes on from NZ_JAZHBO010000001.1 coordinate 537,745, forward strand.
CAAAATAAGGCTTAGGCTTGCGCGGTCGGGATGCCGTGGGCAGCGAGCACGTGCTGCAGCTGACGCTGGCGGGCTTTTACTGCGGGCGACACGTCGTCGGGTAATTCGGCAAACGTGACGATGCCTTCGGCCGCTTGAGCGGGGGGCTCGTTGTCGCCGGACAGTTCGGCAGTGCGCGGCGGATCGGTCAGTGCGCAGGCCTCGATCAGGGGCCACAGCGATTCCAGACCGGCGTGGCGGTACTGCAGCTGCATCATCGCGGCCAGATCCCAGGCGGTCAGATAACGGGCGTGCTCGATGGGGACTTCAAACGCTTCCTGCACAAACAAGGCGGTTTCGGCCGAGGCCATCCCGCGCTCCAGCAGGATCCGCTCGAACTCGGCGGCCAGGGGCTCGGCGATGGCGGGCTCGCCCTGCAGGTTGATTGGAAGCAGCAACAAGGCGCTGGCGCCGTACTGGCTCTCGGGCTGCAGGATGCCGGGCATCTTGCCCTCGGCGGCGCCGAACGCGATTACGCGACCCTGGCCGGCCAGCGTCTCACCCGCGGGTGCGACGGCAGGCTTGCGCGGGGCACGGGCGGCGAGGTTCTCGAGCTCGGTGTGCAGACGCCAGGTGGGACGCAGCACCTCGACCGGGTCGTACAACGCACCGCAGGTGATCAGCTCCAGCTCGGCGGCACGCGCATCGAATGTGGCTAGATCAGCGGCCACTTTGGCGGCCAGGGCGCCCGCCAGATCCGGCGACAGCATGGCAGCCAGCGGCGTGGTGCGATCGGGGCTCAGGGCGTCGGGACGGACTTCGATCGCCAGACACAGCTGAAGTCGGCTTGGAAGTGCGCGTTGCGGTTGGCTCGACATGGGATGCAGGGTTACACTGGATCGCTAATTATACTGCTACGTATTGTCGGCCCTCGGGCCCACCGATCGGAGAACTTCCTGATGCGCACCATTCGTCCTGTCGCCGTACTCGGTGGCGTCCGTATTCCCTTCGCCCGGCAGAACACGGGCTATAACGATGTGGGCAACCTGGGCATGTCCGTGCGGACGCTCGGCGCGCTGGTCGAACAGTTCGGTCTGCAGGGCAAGCAACTGGGCGAAGTGGCCATGGGCGCGGTGATCAAACACTCCTCCGACTGGAACCTGGGTCGCGAAGCCGCCCTGTCGTCGGGCCTGTCGCCGCTGACGCCGGGCATCACGGTGCAACGGGCTTGCGGCACGTCCCTCGACACGATCAATCTGATTGCGACCAAGATCGCGACCGGCCAGATCGAAGTCGGGATCGGTGGCGGTTCGGACTCCACGTCTGACGTGCCAATTGTCTACGGTCAGGCGCTGCGTCGCCGCTTGCTGGCAGCCAATGCCGCCAAGACGCCCAAAGAAAAGCTGATGCAGTTCAAGGGTTTCGGGTTCTCGGAACTCAAGCCGGATTTCCCGGGTGTCGCCGAGCCGCGCACCGGCAAGTCCATGGGCCAACACTGCGAAGACATGGCCAAGCAGTGGAACATCAGCCGCGAGGCGCAAGACGCCTGGGCCCTCACCTCACATCAGAAGCTGGCCGCCGCCTACGATCGTGGCTTCTTTGACGATCTGGTCGTGCCGTTCCGCGGTCTCGAACGTGACAACAACCTGCGTCCCGACTCCTCGATCGAAAAGCTCTCCACGCTGAAGCCAGCCTTTGACCGCACCTCGGGCCGTGGCACGCTGACCGCCGCCAACTCGACACCGTTGACCGACGGCGCTGCCGCCTGTCTGCTTAGCACCGACGAATGGGCAGCCGCCAACGGCCACGAGATCCTGTGCCATCTGGTTGATGTGCAAGTCGCCGCCGTCGATTTCGTCCATGGCGAAGGCCTGCTGATGGCCCCCACCATCGCCGTGCCGGAGATGCTCAAGCGCAACGGCCTGACGCTGCAGGATTTCGACTTCTACGAAATCCACGAAGCCTTTGCCGCTCAGGTTCTGTGCACGCTCAAGGCCTGGGAAGACCCGGACTACTGCCGCGACCGTCTCGGCCTCGATGCGCCCTTGGGCTCGATCGATCGCGACAAGATCAACCCGAACGGTTCGTCACTGGCCGCCGGTCACCCGTTCGCCGCTACCGGCGCGCGTATCGTCGCCACCGCTGCCAAGGAGCTGGCCCAGCGCGGCTCCGGTCGTTGCCTGATCTCGATCTGCACCGCCGGCGGGATGGGCGTTGTCGCGATCCTGGAGCGCAGGTAAAGCTGGAAACTAGTAAATGGGAGTTGGAAAGTGGTGGTCCGCCACCATTTACCAACTCCCATTTTCCATTTCCTAATTACCGTTTACCGGCCGCTGGTCGACAGCCGCTTCAACGGCTCCGGCCTTGGCGGCCTTGTCGGCTTCAGTCGCGGCGGCCCTTTCGGCCAGAGCCTTCTCGTGGGCGGCCCGCTCGGCGGCCAAGCGATCGTTGACCACCTTGCGCTGACGGTAGGCGTGCACCGGTGCGGTCAGCAGTGACCAGATCGTCGTCCACGCCAGGAGGATCCCCACGCCGATCAGGAACGCATCGATTACAGTCGAGCGGTAGTCATACCCGCCCCACTGCACCAGCACGTTGCCGGCATTGTTCGGGAACAGATAGAACGACGCCAGCTTGGCCAACAGCAACACCACGACGCCAACCAGAAACCACTTAATCGCTTTCATAAATTCTTTAATGGGGACGGAGGTAATTAATTCTTCTTAACAAATCCGGCGTGAGCCGAACGTTAAGCCTCAACGCCCAACGCAGCCGCCGTTCATGCCGGCGTTGGCAAGCGCATCCCATAGGTCCGATTCCGAAGGCCCTGCCGCCACCACAATCTCCGCAGCGCCCAGCGACCCCACCACGGCGCCAATCCGCTCGGACGACACCACATGCCCCAACCCGCTCAGCGCCAAACGTTCCGGCTCGGACAACTGCGCACGCAACGCCCGATACGCCGCCGCCGACGTGACCCACACCCACCCGCGCGCACCGGAGCGCGCACGCAAAGACGCCCACCGCTCACGCACCGCAGGGTCCGGCGCCACCTTGACCCGCCGATACACGAACACCTCGGCCACTTCCGCACCCCGCTCCCGCAACACCCATGGGATGAGACCTCGACCGCCCGGCGCCGTGAACACGGCGACCCGGCGCCCCTGTACCGCCTCGGATTGCAAGGCCGGCAACGCCAACAGGCCTTCCGAATCCTGCGAGACCACCGGTGCCGCGACCGAAACCAACGGACGTAACACGGCAGCCGTCCCCTGCCCGGGCGCAAACCATTTATACCCGTGCAATAACGACTCGAACCGACCAACAACCAACGAAGCCGCGGCAGGACTGGTAATAACACCCAGATCAAATTCAGGCCAGACCCAATTTTCCTCCGGGACAATGTCCCATGGCGTCAGATCCAGCACGGAATATGGGCTGCCGACACCGCCTTCGCCACGCAAGGCCGCGGCAGATGCCGATTGCAACGGCCCCCGCAGGCTGATCACGTAATATGGAGTGTCCCGAATTTCCATCATCTATAAGTCGAATATGCCGATTGAGCAGCAGCGCGCACCGCTAATCCACGAGTTTGCCTCAATGCCGCCGCTGGTGCCAATGCGGCTCGCGATCGCCGAGCTGACCGCGGAGCACCTGACCCTCACCGCCCCGCTGGACGCCAACATCAACGACAAAGGCACCGCGTTCGGCGGCTCCCTGACCTCGCTGATGACCCTGGCCTGCTGGGGCCTGGTCACCGCCGTCCTGCGCGACAACGGCCTGGACTGCGATGTGTATGTCGCCGAATCGACCGTCAAATACCTCAAGCCCGTGCGCGAAGAGCTGATTGCCACCGCCACGTTCACGGACGACAGCGACATCGCCGCCTGCACCGAGCAACTCAAAGCCAAAGGGAAGGCCAAACTGTGGCTGCAAGCCAAGGTAGTCCTGCAAGATGGCACCGTGGCCGCCACGCTGAGCGGGAAATACGCGGCCTTCGTGCGCCAATAAACGCCTCACCACACCAACTCGCCGAGCCCGGAACCGCCCAAACACACCAAGAAACACAGGCGTAAACGGCTTCGGCCACTCGATTATGAGAGAATAGGGGGTTCACCGCCCTACTCCGGATTCACCCCTTGGATACTGCCCAACTCCTGGATTTCGCCGAGCGCAACATGCTGCTGGTCGGCATTTTCATTGGTTTGACCGTTGCCATCGTCATCAACGAAATCAAGCACCTGACCCGCGGCTACAAGTCGGTCAGCAGTGCCGGTCTGACGCGCCTGCTCAACGCCGACAACGGCGTCGTGATCGATGTCTCGCCTAAAGTCGATTTTGACAAGGCCCACATCAACGGCTCGCAGAATATTCCGATGGCCGATTTCAAACCCGACCACAAGGTGCTGCAGGGCGCCAAAGACAAGCCGGTTGTGCTGATCTGCCGCCGCGGCCTGACCGCCGGTGGGGCCGCTTCGTTACTCAAGAAAGCGGGCTTTTCCGACGTCAGCGTGCTTGATGGCGGCGTTGACAAGTGGTCGGCCGACGGCCTGCTGGTCGTGGGCAAGAAGGGCAAGGCTTGAGTTCAGCTGCCCTGCCCCAAGATTCAAACAGAACCCCAAATTCCTATTCCCACATTTTTTAAGAGAGCTGCATCATGACCGATGAACTGACCAACGGCGCCGCCGCGCCGCAAGCCGAAGACCAACAAGCCTCCCAATTCATGGTCGAAAAGATCTACGTCAAGGATCTGTCGTTCGAAGTGCCGAACGCTCCGGCCGTGTTCAACATGGATGGCGAGAACAACCTCGGCATGAACATGCAGCACCAGATCACGCCGGTCTCCGACAATGCCTTCGAAGTGGTCCTGCACCTGACGCTGAACTGCCAACAGGGCGAGTCGACCATCTACCTGGCCGAAGTCAAGCAAGCCGGCGTGTTCACTCTGGCCGGTTTCGACCCGCAAGGCGTTGAGTTCCTGCTGAGCACGCAAGCACCAGCCATCCTGTATCCGTATGCACGCCAAGTGCTGTCCGATCTGATCCAAGCCGGTGGCTTCCCGCCGTTCCTGCTGCAACCGATCAATTTCGAAGGCCTGTACATGGACGCCATGCGTCAGCGCGCTGAAGAAGGTGCCGAAGGCGTCAACCTTGAAGATGCGGCCGGCGAACCGCGTCACCTGGACAGCTAAGCCACAGCGCGATCGTGACCATGGCTGCCAATCAAAGCGCCACAAGCGCCGCCGCTACCACTGACTCCACCGACTCCGCTCCGCTCCAACGCGTGGCGGTTCTCGGCGCGGGCTCGTGGGGTACGGCCTTGGCGACTCTGATTGCCCGCAATGGTCACGACACCGTGTTGTGGGGCCGTGACCGCGTCGTGATTGACGCGGTCAACACGCGCCACGAAAACCCGCGTTACCTGCCCGGCATTCCCTTGCCGGAATCGCTGCGCGCCTCGGACAATCTGGCCGAGTGTGTCAGCACCGCCGACTGGATCCTGGTCGTCGTGCCTTCGCACGCGTTCGCCGAGACGGTACAGGCCATCGCGCCGCTAAAGCGCCCCGGTGCCGGTGTCGCTTGGGCAACCAAGGGCTTTGAGCCCGGCAGTGGTCGCTTCCTGCATGAAGTGGCACAGGAATTTCTGAGTGCCGATGCGCAGCTCGCTGTGGTCACCGGTCCGTCCTTCGCCAAGGAAGTCACGCAGGGCCTGCCCACCGCGCTGACCGTCCACGGTGCCGATGAGCAGTTCTGCGAGATGGTGGCCGAAGCCATGCATTCGCCGAACTTCCGTGCCTACACGGGCGATGACATGCTCGGCGCCGAGCTCGGCGGGGCCATGAAAAACGTTCTGGCTGTCGCCACCGGTGTGGCCGATGGCATGGAACTCGGCCTCAATGCTCGGGCCGGTCTGATTACTCGCGGCCTCAACGAAATGATGCGCCTCAACCAGGCGATTGGGGGCCGTGCCGAAACGCTGATGGGCCTGGCCGGCCTGGGCGATCTGGTCCTGACCTGTACCGGTGATCTGTCGCGTAATCGTCGACTCGGTCTGGCCTTGGGTCATGGCAAATCCATCGACGATGCCGTGCGCGAAATCGGCCAAGTGGTCGAATCCGTACAAACCGCCGACGAAGTCATGCGTCTGGCCAACCGTTACGGCATTGAACTGCCAATCTCGCAAGCCGTGCAGGAAACGCTGCATGGTGAGATCACGCCCGCCGAAGGGCTGCGCCGCCTGATGTCACGCGAGCGCAAGAGCGAATACTCCAACTAATTCAAAAGTAACGGCCGTTACCAAGTATCAGGCCACAACTCGATTCAATATCAGGCCAACGCTTTCAGCGTGAGCCACAGCAACACCATCAGTCCGATCACGTTGTTGCGCAGGAATGCCGCAAAGAAATCACGGCGCGCCAGTCGGTAATTCCGGACTAAGGCCAATGCGATGACGAGCGATGCCGCCAGTTGCCATGCCTTCATGCCGGACATTACGCCGACAAGGACCAGCAATCCGTAGAAGGCCGCCGCCAGCAGCGCCTGAATCGGCCATAGCCTGTCGCCGAACCAGATCGCGGTGGATTTGGAACCCATGCGCAGATCGTCCCGGATATCCACCATGCCGTACCAGGTGTCGTAGTACGTGGACCACGCCACGTTTGCCGCGAACAGTACCCAGGCGATCAACGGCACCGAGCCTTGAACTGCGGCGAATGCCATCGGAATGCCAAAACCGAATGCCAAGCCCAGATACATCTGCGGCGCGGGAATGTGGCGTTTCATGTAGGGATACGTGGCAGCGAGAACCGCAGCGACCAAGCTGAGCAGAATCGTCAGTCGGTTCAAGGTCAGCACCAGCGCGAATGCCACCAACATCAGCACTGCAAACAAAGTGAGTGCCTCACGGCCCGACACTTCACCGGTTGCAAGCGGACGGTTGCGAGTGCGCGCCACATGCGGGTCCAGCCATCGGTCAGCATAGTCGTTGATCACACAGCCGGCCGCACGTGTCAGCCACACGCCTGCCACAAACACCAGCAACACATGCCACGAAGGCAGACCGTCGACGGCAAGCCACAGGGCCCATAACGTCGGCCACAACAGCAACAGCCAGCCGATCGGACGGTCGGCCCGCATCAATCGCCAGTATGCGTTGAGCTTTGAGGGCCTGGCACTTGGTGGGACTGCGGTATTGGAATTGCTCATCACCACTATTTTAATCAAGTCGCAGCCGGCACCGCAGCGCGCAGCTCACTCAGCCCGCTTTGCAGCATGTCACGAAGGCCACCCGTTCGCGTCGCGATCTCCGCCAACCCGGCAGCGAGCACCGGTGTCGTGCCCCAGATGCGAATCGACTGATGCGCATGTTCAAACTCGCCGGTTCCTTTCACTCGGGACACCGCGGTGTAGATCAGCTGGCGCGACAGCACGCGCGACGTCGTCTCATTCGGCAACACGATATCCAGATTGGTGAACTCGGAACCCTGACTCTTGTGAATCGTCATGGCCCACGCCGCCATGTGCGCAGGCAGCGCCGATGCAGGAATTGGACGCAGCTGCGCCACACCATCCGTGTCGAGAATCTCGAACCACACCTGATACTCGCCGCTATCGTCACGTGTGACCACACCGATGTCACCGTTAAACAGATTCAATGGCGAATGATTCTGCGTCACGAGAATCCGACGTCCTTCAAAGTGGCCGGCGGCAGAGACTTCGGGCTGCAACACCTTTTGCAGACGCGACTCAATAGCGCGGTTCAAACCGCCAACGCCCCATGGGCCTTCGCGATTGGCCGCCAGCATCTGCTGGTGCTGCGCCAACTCCAGATAGCCTTGCGCACGAACGGCCGGATCGGAATGATTCGCTACGGTCTGCATGGACTCGGCCAGCGCATCGGCCCAGGCATCCACACGCGTTGCCAATGCATCCCTGGTACTCACATCGCGAAGGCCATCGAGTGCTTCGATCAGCGCCCCGGCATCACCCGCCAATGCGTGCTGATTCAATACGACCAGCTGCGGACTCTGCGCAACCCGAAAGTTGTGCCGGAGCTCGACCAACTGCGGCATCCCGCGCAGGCTCTCAACGAGATCACCCAACACCGTGCCGGTACCGACCGACATCAGCTGATTCGGATCACCGACCAGAATCAGTCGCGCATCGGGATCCAAGGCCTGCAGCACCTGGCGCAGCAACTCGAGATCGAGCATCGAGGCTTCGTCAATGACCAGAATCTTGGGCGAACGGATTTGCCCGCGATCCATTTCAATCAGCCAGCGGTGAACCGTTGTTGCGCGTAGCGTCTCGAGATCGGATTCGATGGCACTGCGACCGGCTTCCGAACGCAGCGCCTCGGTCAGTCGTTGCGCGGCTTTACCGGTCGGAGCCGCCAACGCCACCTCGACGGCTTGCGCCTGCGCAGCCAACAGCATTCGAAACACCGTGGTGGTCTTACCGGTACCTGGTCCGCCCGCAAGAACAAACAGACGATGTCGCGCCGCGCGACGCACGGCTTCGCGTTGCAACGCATCCTCGCTACCCTTAGCCGGCCCGAACAGCTGAGTGATCATCTCTTCTTTCACTGGCCTCGCTTGCGTGCCCCGCAAGCGCGCAACCAGATGTGCCGCGACCTCACGCTCGCCGGCATAGTTGCGATACAGAAACACGCGCTGCTGATCATCAACAACTAAAGGTCGTACCGGCGAGTTATCAAACTCGTCGGCCGGCAGAATCCACTCGGACTCCGGAACCGAAGGCAACGCGGTAACCTGACTCCACTGTGCAACCTGCTGCAAACTGACGGCGGCATTAGCCTGCCGATCGGCGTAGTTTGCCCACGAAGCCAACTCTGCCACCGCCGCCGGCGCGCCCAGTCGGCGGAACCACGAGGCCACGGCCAGATCCAAGGCATCACGCGCGATCGGCTCCGCCGCGGCTTTAATCAACTCAGCGCTCATGCCTCGCCCTCCATGCCCGACAACAACGCGTCGGCCGCTTCAATCAGTTCCAGGTCGAAACGCTCGTGCCAGATGCCACCGCGTGGGCCTGCATCTGCTTCGCCGATGCCGCGCGCAAACACATAGATCGCACCACCCAAGTGAGCTTGCGGATCATAGTCCGCACCCAATCGGTCGCGCAGCAATCGATGCAGCACCAAGGTGTAAAGGAAGGCCTGCATCCAGTAGCCGCCGGGATTGCGCATCGCCAGCGTGTCGATGCGCTGGTGACTAAAGTTAGCGGGATCTCCGTCGAGTACGTTGCTCTTGTAGTCGAGCACGAAGTACTGCCCCTCGTGTTCAAACACCAAGTCGGCGGAGCCCTTAAGGAATCCCTGCATGTGCACCGCGCCGATAAAGTCCAGAACGCGCTGCCAATCCTCGGCGTGACCGAACTCTCCGGCATTGCGTAGCGCATCGATGCGATTCCTGATGACTCCACGTGCACCCGCATCCGTGCGAATACTCAAATGAAAATCCAACTCGCGCCGAATTGCCCTACCCGACAGATTGCCAAGCGTCACCGATGAGCCCTCGAGCAGGGGGACATCGGCGATCTGCCACAGCCACACCAGCATCGCGTCCTTGAACTGGGATTCCGTCATGGCTTCGAGCTGACGCGGCGTCAATCGGAACGACTCGAACTCCATCGCCGAATCCAGCGAACGTACCATTCGATCCTCATCGGGCTGGGGCAGAGCCAACTCCAGCGTCTTGTGCAGCAGATTGCCGATCTGTTCGCCACGGATCGCCCACAGGCCATCGCGACGATCCGCCGCGGTCTCCAGCTCAATCGCAGAACCGGACTCCAACATATCGGTTGCAGCCTCATCCGCGGCGGGACGATTCTCCAGTTCGATATCCAGCGACTCGGTGCGACGCTTTGCATGCTTGTTCAACGCGCTAAAGCTATGCGCCCGAATCAGGCGATCCGCAATCTCGGGATGCTCGACAACACGATCACCGACGACGGACACAGAATTGCTCCCTTTAACCTGCAGTGGCACATGGCGACGATTCATTTGCGCCTGCAACTCTTTGTGTACAGCAACCTCGGAGCTGGACACAATCTTGAGATTCTGCAAGCGCCGAGCCAAGGCTCCGCCTTTCGGCTCCTTCTTCGGAGTAGCCTTCTTCTTTTTCGAAGGCGGCTCTTCCTCGGACACATCCTCTGAGGGAACATATCCGAACAGATGACATTCGATCGACGCACGCGTCATGGCGACGTAGAGCAACCGATAGTCCTCATCAAACTTGGACTGCGTGAACTCGTCCTTTTCCGAATCACTAAAGACGGGACGGTAGGTGAACGTGCCGGGGATCCGAACTAAGGGCGTCTCATTGGCATTGGCCCTTGCCGGATTGGTATCCCATGCCGAAGGCAAAAGCACATATGGGAACTCCAGACCCTTACTGGCATGCACGGTCATGATCCGCACCTTGCCGCCCTCGGACTCCATTCTGCGGCTTCGACTTCTGTCATCCGGGCTGTCGTTCTCAAACCGCTGCCGACGCATCCATCCGATTAGCGATTCCATCGCGGCGCCCTGCGCCAACTGCACTTGCAGCAACTCGGCCAGATGCAACAGGTCCGTATGCAGCCGATCAAAGTCACCGCGCTGCGACAACTTCGCGTGATTGGCGGTCAGAAACGCCTCGACCATACCGAGCACCCCGCGCTCATGCAGCAGTCGATTCCACTGCGACGCCTGCAGCAGGAATGCATCCTGATCGGCGTCGGTCAGCTGGTGCACCGTGGCAGCGGTGTAGCCGAAGAGTCGCGACAACAGAAGCGCACGCAAGCGCTGCGGATTCGACGGATAGATGGCAGAAGCGAGAAGCAGCTGCAACTCGGTAGCCCATGGTGATTCGAATACCGATACGCCGCGACCGACAACACTGGATACGCCGACCTTTCTCAGCGCCTTCTGCAGGCGGATCGCCTCTGCATGTTTGTTGACCAGAATGGCGAGATCATCGGGTGTGATCGGCTTTCCGTCTGTGTCGCTGCGGGAGTGGAGCAGATCCACTACCAGACCTGCACAAGCCGCCGCGACTTTTGCGCGGATCGGCCCGACCCGCGTCTCGGCGACGCCGCTGATATCGTGGATATGCAACGCAGGACGACCAATCGGCTGATGCCGCTCCGGATCGTCGATGGGTTCAAATACAAATTCGGACCGGCTACCAAAGCTCGCGTTGTCGCCGGCGTGAAACCAATTCAGCGCCCCAATGTACTCGGGGACAGAACGGTAGTTGTCAGTCAGCAGCAGACGATTGTCTTTGGCCTTGGAGACCGCATCGGAATACACCTCGATGTCGCTGCCACGGAACCGATAAATAGACTGTTTCGGATCGCCGACCATTCCAAGGACACCGCGTTCCTTACCGTCCTCATCACGATAGATGCGATCGAGAATCTCGTACTGCACCGCATCGGTGTCCTGAAACTCGTCGATCAGTGCAACGGGCCAGCGCGCGAACAGTCGATCCGCAAGATCGGCAGCACCTGCATTGTCAGCTTGCAACGCCTTGTGAACACCGAGCAATAGATCATCGAAGGTTCGAACGCGTAGCGACTCCTTGAGATTCTCTATCTGTACACGCAGCTTCTGAACCAGTTCGACAACCGGCTTGGCGGCGTTGGCCTCGGCAATCTTACCGAGGATAACCACCGCATCGAAACGCTCGGCTCCTGGAACCGTTTGGTCTACCTTATGACTCCCCTTATGGAGAAGTGCATGCGGGCCGCTGATCGTTGCCGCATTCCTGGACTCAGAGAACACCCACGGCGCTCCTGACCGAAATCTCTCGAGGCTCGCGTCAATGCTGTCGCGGATCTCGATAGCCGAAGCGATAAACCTCAAATTCTTATCTCTCAGAAGCTTGCTAGCGGTCTCCGCCAGGGCCAGGATCGAGTCTCTACCATGCTGTGCCAGTGCCTTGGCGTAATCCTCGGGCACGCAGTATTCGCGCTTGGGTTGCAGAAACGGCTTCAGCCGATTCATCAGCTTTTCACGCGTAAGAATCTCCTGCTCCTGCAGCCTTTGCGTGTAGTCGCGGTCTTTCTGCAACTCACGCCAGAGCGCATTCATGGCGCGATCTTGCAGATCACCCGATTCGATCATCTGCCGCGGCAGATAATCCTGACCGGTTAACAAGGGCTCCTCGCTGAGAATATCGGCACACAAGGCATGTAAAGTGGTAATGGGTGCCGCGTCCATCTCGAGCCAGCAGCGCCGCAGATGGTTGATGTCAGCGCTGCGCAGTTCCGAACGCTCCGTCCAGCGAGCATCCAACCACTCATGCAGAGAGTCCCTGTTTGTAGGGGGCTGGTGATCTGCATATTGCAAGGCATCATCAATCCGCTGACGAACACGCTGCCGCAATTCCTCGGCGGCGGCGACGGTAAACGTGGAGAGCAGCAGCTCTCCCGGCCGATGGCGCAACGGCTCACCGCCTGCGTCTCCAATCGGTGCATCGCCTAACAACAGCCGCAGATACAGCACCGCAATCGTGAAGGTCTTACCGGTGCCGGCACTGGCTTCGATCAGTACGCGACGCGGTGCGCTGAGATTGATATCCTGCCAACCACGAACTGCACTCATGCGACAGCCTCATCTAGCATGAGTAAATCCCGCAGTGCCCGGGCATCGTCCTGCACCTGTTCGACCAGCTCCTTGCTGTCATCATCGGACTCGCCAAACAATCCGTCGGCATCAGCCATCTGGCTATAAATGGTGTATGCGGACTCTCCGTTCCGATTGAAGCCGCCGTTCCAGGTTTCAGCCGCACTGCTGAAGAGAGAGGACAGCGAGGTCTTGGGTGCATAAAACCTTGGCGTCTGGATATTGGCATGACAGAACGCGAGCAGTTTGCCGAGCCTTTTGCGCAACGCCTCAAGCATCTGCTCGCGCTCCGTCTCATCGGCCTGCGCAAAGCGATCACACCAACGATTCCACCTTGTACTCAGTTCATGCTGAGAGGTTTCCGCGACGAGCATTGGTCGAACCTCTTGGTTTGCAGAGATCGTCAACCTGGCCAGTGCCCACTCAATAAGCGCCGGGATCAGCTCGCCGAAATGCATCCCCATCTTCTCTAGCTTGCCGTCCTTGTTGGATCGAAACGCGCAGACAACCAGCCAATGCGACTGCTCACCGCGAAGCAAGCCGTTGAGTCGGCCGCGCACCGTAAACGGTGGGCTCTCAAACTCGATGGCCAATGCGGGAAGCGCATGCAGTGGTTTGTTAAAGTCGGCATGCGCGGTTGCCATCTCTGCAACGGCGTCATTGGCCTGTTGCAGCGCCGCCTGCCACGCAAGTAGGCCTGCCTTACCGGGCGGCAACTTGCCGGAACCTTTCAGCCAGGGTGCCGGTTCATCTTGCTCTAAGCGCTGTCCCATTAGCAGGGCGCGCACCAGAAACTGCGGGATGCGCTCAATAGGGCCGAACTCGGCGTCCAAGGGTTCCACATCGGTTTCGGCATCGCTCGGCATCTTATCGGCGAGCGCATCGGCACCGAACCTCGCCACCGTCTCGAACGGCGACCGGTAGTAGCGACGGACGTCATCGGGTCGGATGATGCGATGCGGTGCTGCGAGACCGCGTGCCACGACTTGCTCAAACGTCTCAACGCCGGCAGCTGCATACCCGTCGCCGCGTTCCGACGAATATGCACCCTGCTCGGCGTTGTCTTGAATCGCGGGCGCAGGATCCAAAGGCTGATTAGCGGGTGCACGCGCATGCACCGGATGTTCAAAGAACCACGGTGCCACTTTAGTTCCGCCCATGGCATTGATCAGATCCTGCAACGGCAAGGCTGCATTCCGCACCGAACCGTCGCGCTCGCTGCGGCCCTGATAGCTCAGGTGCAATTGCTTGCGCGCCGACATCACGGCCTCGAGAAATGCATAGCGATCATCGACTGCGTACGGCCGATCACCGATGCGCGGATAGCGTCGCATCAGATCGAGGCCCTGGTCGCTGGCCTGCCGTGGGAAGTCTTTGTCGTTGAGCCCCAACACCGCGATAAACGCGTGCGGCAATCCGCGACGGCTGGCGAGATCGGCAAAGGTCATACCGCCAAACAGTGGCTGCAGTTGTTCATCGACGCCGTCGAGATGCTGTTGCATCCAGACGCGAGCCAGTGCAAACGGCACCGGCTCGGGCAAGTGTGCAGCGGCGGTATGCATCTGTCCTAACAGCGGCGCCCAGCGCAACACCGGATCATAGGAATCCACCGCCGCAGGCACCGAGACGATCTTTTGGATCAGAGTGTCGAGCAGATCAATCCATTCGACCAAAGGCCGATCACGTTGGGACTCATCGCGAACTTTTCGCAATTCATCGACAATCTGCTGTAACGCACCTAACCACTCGGAAGGATCTGCACGCGAGTCAGCGATCGGCACAAAGGTCTGCTCGCCGAACTCCCAGCACGGCCGCTGATGAGGTTCATAGTGCGTCTCACCAATCAGGTACTGCGCGATGAGTCGGTCAATGCCCCACTGCAGATGGTGGGTTGGTGAGCCTGCATCGTTTTCATCGAGACCCCATGCCACACCCAAAGTCGTCAGGGTATCAGCAATGTCCTGGACGTGTTGTCCGATGAGGCCGAAATTGGCCTGCACGGATTCGGACTCGAGCAACTGCAGGAACTGCGACAAGCCAAACGGCGAGCTCAGCAAGTCCAACAAGCGCCCGACGGCGATAAAGAACGGATGCGTGGAGGCCAACGCGACATCGGCGACCTGATACGGCAACTGCCGTGGCCCGATGGTGGCAGCAGGCCCAAAAATGGCGGGCAAGTACGGCGCATAAGTGGCCATGCGCGGTGCCAGGATCAGCACATCGGACGGTTTCAGCGTTGGATTGCGGGCGAAGGCAGACCAGAGCGCATCGCGCAACACCTCGAGCTCGCGCATGGCAGTGACCGCACTGTGAACACGCAAGGAGAAATCCGCGCTGTCAGTGTCTACATGCAACGCCTCGATATCGTTGGCACGGATGCTGTGCTGGACCGCATGCAGTCGGCTATTGGACTCGAGTTGCCGATCCTGATCCTTATCCTGATAAGCAGCAAGCGAATGCAATTCGAGATTCTCAAGTTGCATAAAGAAGTGCTGACCGAGGCGGCTCCACGACCGCAGCAGCGGATGCACGTTGGCCTGCAGATCGTTCTCGAGCAATTTCACTTGCTCGTAGTCATCGGCCTGCAGGGCATCGCGCCGATCGTGATACAAATGCGCGATGCCGGTCCAATGGACATCGGCCGGGTCGGGCAAGTACATAAACACGGGGCGATGCTTGGCGATGGCAGACCACACTGCGAGCTCTACCTGCGGCATGTGTGTGAAACCAAAGACATGCACCGGCGCCGAATCGGATTCATCGACCAAGGCAGGCACGCCCTTGCGGTCGATCTCCTCTGCCAGTTTCTGCAGGAAGGCACCGCGATGCAAACCGTCTGCTGCCGCTAACCGCCGCCACAATTCCGGCACGAACGACGGCGATACGGGCACGCCGGCAATCTGCGGCGAGGAATTGCGTTGCCAGTCACTCAGCCAGTCCGGCCGATAGATCATGTACTCGGCGTAGAGCTGAGCTAGCCGCTGCGCCATGCCCCAGCGCCGAACCGCACGACCGGCCTCATTAGAGGAATCGCCGCCGAGGTACGCATCGAGCTGCGGATCTTTGATGCGACCCAGCTCCGAATAAATGCGAAACGGCAGCGCGGCAGACTCATAAGCGTCCATGCCCTGCGTGGCAGCGCCCAGGACGCGGCGGCCCAGTTTCTTGAAGTATGCGGACGGCAACAGGGTCTGAAGATCTGCAACGACGCCGCGCTGGCCATGACGTTGGCGGGCGCGAGCGAGCTCCAACGGCAACCAGCGCCGCAGACCTGCATTGGCCACCACAACAATGCTTGGCACGAGCAAGGCCGTTTCATGTGCCGGGTTGAATTTAATCGAGCGGTCGAGATCTGCAACCAGCCGCTCTACGCGACTGTCACGAAACTCATATAGACCCGCACCTGGCACCGATGACATGCAACCCCTAAGGAAAAACGACCTGACCCTAATAGATTAGGGCAGGCCGTTCGCAAGGAGTGAGACGAATTCGATATTTACCAGACGACTTCGGCCATCGAGCAATTGAGGCCGGAGCCGATGCCCATCAGGGCCACGCGATCGCCCTTTTTGAGCTTGCCGGCTTCGCGCAGTTTGCTCAGCACGATTGGCACCGAGGCGGGACCGATATTGCCGTGCTCATGGAAAATCGTCATGACTTTGCGCGGATCGACACCCAGTGCCGCCGTAAACGACTTGGTGTGGACCTGCGAGACCTGGTGCACAACAAACTGATCGAGCTCTTCTGCCACCCAACCCATGGCCTGACGTGCAGCGGCAAAGGTCTTTTCAGCGAGTTTGATGCCTTCGATCAGCAACATGCGGGTGTCGGTGACCATGCGATCCAGATTACCGCGGCACAGCTTGTTCCATTCGGTCGCGGCACGCGTCACACCACCACGGTAGCGCGGCGCACCCGGCACCAGTTCGGCGCGCGCCATCACCATCGCGGCGGCACCCGAACCCAAAGTCAGCGTCGCGAGTTCGTTGCGGAAGTCTTCTTCTGTCGTGCCCTCGGCGTTGAGACGGTTGATGGTGTTCTCGTAGGCCAGGTCGGCGGTCTCGCCATCGACAATCAGTGCGTACTCGATCTCACCGCGCTCAATCATGCGCGCCGCAATGTCCATGCCATTGATGAAGGCCAGACAGGCATTGGCGACGTCAAAGTTCTGACAGGTATCGCTCAGACCCAGGTTGCCGCTGACAATGGAGGCCGTGGACGGCTCCAGATAGTCACGCGACACCGAGGTGTTGATCAGCACACCGATGCGCGACGGATCGACACCGGCATCGGCCAGTGCCTTGATGCCGGCCAGAGTGGCGGCATCGGAGGCTTGCATGGGGCCATCCCAGAGGCGACGGGCCTTGATTCCGGCAATGTCACCCAGCACGTCGACCTTGATGCCCAGGCGATCCATGGTGGGACGCAGGCGCTCATTGATCTCGTCGGAACTCAGGCTCTTGGGCGCATCAATATGGGCCAGGCCGGCGATGGCAACGTGTTGAAACAGCATGGGCAGATCTCAGTAAGTAGACGGCTATTTTATCGGATATGCGGTCACTTTCCGAGAAAATCAAGGCGAGACGGCCATCCGTCCCGCCCTGAGCGCAATGCTTATTTGCTAGGATTGCCGTCCGCGTCCAGGATTTCGACCGGGCCCAGATTCAGGTCACGGACCGGCTTTTCGATCTTGGACAGGTCACCCACCACCACCCACACCATACGGTTCGGGTCGAAGGCTTTGGCGGCCGCTTCGATCTGCGCCGGCTGCATGGAGGCAATCACGGCGCTGCGGCGAGCAATGTAGTCATCGGGACGGCCATAACGGACGTTGCCCATGATCATGCCCGAGACGGCGTTGGCCACTTCGAACTGACCCGGCAGCGAGCGCAGCTCATTGGCACGGATCTTGTCCACTTCGGCCTGAGTGACAGCCTTTTCGGCGCTGGCCAGAGCCTGGACCTCCTTGTTGGCTTCGACCAGTGCCTCAGCGGTCTTATCAATCTGGACCGGTGCGCTGACCACCCACGGACGTTGACCCAGTGCACTGCGAAGGCCGGTACGGGCACCGTAGGACCAATGCTTGTCCTCACGCAGGTTCATGTTCAGACGCGAGGTGAACGAACCACCGATCACTTCGTTGGCCATGTCGAGCAGGACTTCCTTTTCGTCACCGCTCGGCGGGACTTGCAGCTGGCCGCCAAAGATATTGGCCTGCACCGCGCCGGGCTGGTCAATCAGGTACACCTTAGTCGAGACCGGGCGTTCCACGGCCACCGTGTTGGCGGCTTGCGGCGCGGTACCCGTGCCCTTCCAGGAGCCGAAGTGCTTGTTCAACTTGGGCACGATTTCGGCGAGCGTGGTGTCACCCACGACGACGAGGGTCGAGCCTTCGGGACGGACATAGTTGGCGACATACTGCAGCAAGTCGGCGCGAGTCAGCTTGCCGGCCGTGCTTTCGTAACCGGTACCCGAGAACGGAATGCCGTAGGCGTTGTCCTTGCCGAACAGCAGCACCGGCAGTACGCGCGATGCGGCGCTACCCGGGCTGGCCTTTTCGGAACGGATGTTCGACAGCCAGGTGGCCTGGACGCGATCCACTTCCTTCTGGTCAAAGCGCGGGCGTTGCAGCATGTCAGCAAACAGGGCCAGCGACGGATCGAGCTGATCCTTCATGGCCGACATCGAAGCAGCGGAACCGTCGAGCGAGGCGCCGGCACCCATCACCGCGCCCAGTGCCTCGGCCTTGGAGGCAAACGCCAGCGAGTCGAGATTGCCCGCACCCTCATCGAGCAAACCGAGGGCCATGTTGGCAACGCCCAGCTTGTCCTTGGGATCGGAGGCGAAGCCACCGTTGAACATCCAGTTGAAATTGATGACCGGAATCTCGTGGCGCTGGGCCAAGATCACGTTCGTGCCGTTGGCCAAGGTCGCGCGTTCCAGCTTGGGCAGGGTCAGTTGGGGGAATTCGGTCGGAACCGTAACGCCCTTGCTGCGATCCACATCCGAAGGGGTGACCTTGTACTGAGCCGACACCGGCGGCAGCGTGATCGGCTTGGCGGCGACGGCGGGCTCTTCGAGCAGCGGTGTGCGCTTGCCCTTATTGACGACAATCGTATGGCTGCCGTTACCTTGCAGGTACTTGCGGCCGACAGACTGCAGATCGGCCTTGGTTGCCGTGTCGTAAGCCTTGATCGAATCCTTGTAGCAGCCCGGATTGTTTTCGTAGATGGCGCAAGCGGCCAGCACGTCGGCCTTGCCGCCGAAGCCACCGATGCGTTCGACACCACGCACAAAGCCGGCGCGAGCCGAACCGCGAGCCCGTTCAAGTTCTTCGGCGGTCGGGCCTTCCTTGATCAGGCGACTCAGTTCTTCGTCGATGATTTTCTCGACGCGGGCCGGATCCACGCCTTCCTTCAGGGCGGCATTGATCATGAAGATCGAGGACAGCTGGGCGCCCTGCACGCTGGTGCCGATGCTATCCACCAGCTTTTCTTCGTGCACCAGACGCTTGTCCAGGCGCGAGCTCTTGGAACCGCCGAGCACCGAGGACAGCAGATCCAGGCGATCGGAATCGCGGCTGGTCACTGCAGCGACCGGCCAGGCGCGGAAGATGCGCACTTGCGGGACGTTGTCCTCGATGACTTGGCGGGTGTTGCCGCGCTTGGGTACGTTGACGGCCGGTTGCTTTAGTGTCGGCGTGGCCGGAATGTCACCGAAGTACTTCATGGTCAGTTGCTTGGCGCGGGCGACATCAATGTCGCCGGCCAGCACCAGCACGGCGTTATTCGGGCCGTACCAGGAACGGAACCAGTTCTTGACGTCGTCCAGCGAGGCCGCGTTGAGGTCGTTCATCGAGCCGATGGTGGTGTGGTGATACGGGTGACCCTTGGGGTACACGTTCTCCGATAGCAGGTAACGCAGCTGGCCGTAAGGCTGGTTCTCGCCCTGGCGCTTTTCGTTCTGGACGACGCCGCGTTGCTCATCGAGCGTCTTCTGATCGATGGCGCCCAACAGATGGCCCATGCGATCGGATTCCATCCACAGAGCCATATCCAGTGCGGTGGTCGGCACATTCTGGAAGTAGTTGGTACGGTCGCTGTTGGTCGTACCGTTCATATCGGTGGCGCCGACCTGTTCGAAGGGCTCAAAATACTCGCCCTTATTGTTCTCGGAACCATTGAACATCAGGTGTTCAAACAAGTGGGCGAAGCCACTGCGGCCCGCCGGCTCATCCTTGGAACCTACGTGGTACCACACGTTGACGGCAACAATCGGTGCCTTGCGGTCGGTGTGCACAACGACCCGCAGGCCATTGGGCAAGGTGAACTGCTCATACGGAATCTCGACGGAGGACTTGGCGACGGCCTTGGTCGCGGCCTTCGGCGCGGCATCGGCAACGGACGGGGCCAGGGTGGCGACACCCAGACCGGCGATCACCGCCAAGGCGAGGCCACTCAAACGGGGAGCATGATTCATTACAGTTCAACCCTAAATTTGGAAAATGCGAGCGGGTGCCTGCCTATTGGCCGACACGCAGACCTCACTATAAGTGAGGGGCTTTGAGCGGGCTATGGGCCTAAAGTCACGGTTGGCGCTTCATAATAGGAGAATGTTTCATGTCGTCCTGTTCGAGCCCGAGATCCCACCCAACACCGGCAATGTGATCCGTCTGTGTGCCAACACCGGTGCCCAACTGCACTTGGTCGAACCTCTGGGCTTTCCCATTGATCACAAGCAGATGCGACGTGCGGGCCTCGACTATCACGAGTTTGCTCGGATGCAGGTCCATCCTTCGCTCGATGTAGCGCTTGCATCCATTGCACGGGAAGTGGGTCATGCACCGCGTGTGTTTGCCTTGTCTACCAAAGGTTCGGGGCGACCCGATCAGATTGCGTTTGCAGAGGGTGATGTGTTTCTGTTCGGACCTGAGACGCGCGGCCTGCCCGCAGAGGTTCTGGAGTCGATTCCTGTCGAGCAACGGCTGCGCCTTCCGATGCGTCCCGATAATCGCTCATTGAATCTGTCCAACACCGTGGCGGTGATGGTGTACGAGGCGTGGCGTCAGCACGGCTACACCGGCGGCGTTTGAGTCTCTGCATTTGCGGCTTGATGGTTTGCGGCCGGTTAGCGCCGCAATCAATTGTTAAAAACCCCTTGAAATAAGGCCTGCATGGCAGCTGAATTCACATTTGTGGAATTCAGAGTTCATTAAATCCACAACTGGATACTGGGACCTGTCGACGAAGTATGTCTTTGTCGATTGTCGGATCACTCGACGATCCGGCTAACTTTTGAAATGTGAGGTTTTACATCATGAAGCGTTCTTTGATTGCACTGACCTTGGCCGCCGCTCTGCCGTTCTCGGCGATGGCTGCTGACGGCATCAGCTACAACTACATCGAAGGCGGCTACGCCCGCACCAACGCCGACGGCGGCGCCGATGCAGACGGCTGGGCCCTGAAGGGCTCGGGTGCAATTGCTCCGAACTTCCATCTGTTCGGCGGTTACGATCAGCAAAAGATCGACAACACCGACGTGAAGATCAAGCACGCACAAGCCGGTGTCGGCTACAACCGCGCCATCACGACTTCGACCGACTTCGTGACCAAGGTTGCCTATGAAAACTACAAGGCCACCGGTTACAAGCAAGACGGTTACAGCGTTGAGGGCGGCGTGAAGAGCCGTCTGGCCCCGAACTTCATCGGCTCGGCTTCGCTGGGCTATGAAGACGGCGACAACGTGGACGGCGACGTCTACGGCCGCCTGGGTGCTGAAATGAAGTTCACCCCGAACTGGTCGGTCGCAGGCGATGTCAAGATCGCTGACGGCGCCACCGGCTTCTTTGTCGGCCCGCGCTACACGTTCTAATCGTGTAAGTTGGTGATAAGCAAGCGGCCTCGGATTCGTCCGGGGCCGTTTTTTTGTCGGTGCAATCTCACCGGCGGCCGGCCATTCGCGCGTTACGCAACGTTTAAGAGTCCCCTCGGCAAGTTTGGTAGTCTAGAGCTCTAGTCTTTCACTCATCGTTTCGGGGTTGTTCCATGCGTAATCGTTCGTCGGTCATCGTAATGCTCGCTACTGCGGGTCTTGCCGTCTCGCTGCTTGGTTGTTCGCGGACGCCGTCGCAAGCCGATGCAGAAGCTGCTGCTGCCGTCGAGCCGCCACCGGTTGAAGAGCCCTTTGCCGTCCAGGATGCCCCTCTAGGCGAGGAGGCTATCGTCCAGAATCCGTCCGATGGCACCGCTACTGCGCCCGACGCCACCACTGCAGCGCCTGCAACGCCTTCGACCGGTACGAGTACTGCCGCCGAACCGGCAGCTCCGGCTGCCGATGCGCCCGACAACTCCAAGGTCAAGTCCACCAATTTCAAAGCCTACGGCAACGAGCCGTTCTGGAATGCGCAGGTAGACGACGGCATGGTGCTGTTTGCCACACTCGAGAATCAGGATGGCGTCATGCTGACCGCCAAGCGCAGCGGTGAGGGCAACAAGGTGATCTACTCCGGCGACAATGCCGGCAAGCCGTTCTCGTTTACCTTTATTGAGCGCAAGTGCCTGGACAGCATGTCGGGCCGCCCGTTTAATTATTGGGTCAGCGCCAAGGTCGATGGCCGCACCATGACCGGCTGCGCCAAGGGCGAATAACCGCCAAAGAGAAACCGCCGCTCCAAATGGACCGGCGGTTTTTTTTGTGCTCGCGTCTAATCTAGGTCTTAGCCGACGCCAAGGCTGATTAGCATCAACGAGCTGAAATTATTGAATGCATGCATGGCAATCGGCACGCCAATGGAGCCGGTGCGATGGCGCGCAAGACCCAGCAAGACACCCATTACAAAGATCATGAAAATGGGATACCAGTCGTACTGCAGATGGATAACGGCCCACAGCAGCGAGGTCAACACGATGGCGCCGTTGACCCCTAGGCGACTGTTCGCCAGCCCTTTGTAAAGAAATCCGCGGAAAAACAGCTCTTCGAATACCGGGGCGAGTACGGCAACGGCGAGAAACAGCATCACTTTGTTGTTAGCGCTGTCAAAGACACCTTGAGTAAAGGCATCGGCGGACTTTTCGTTCATGGACTCGCCGATCAGACCCAGCACCACCACGGCAATCGCCATGATCGCAATCCATTTGACGTAATCGCGGAGGCTGGCCGCATGCAGCGCCAGATAATCGCGAATGCTGCTGCCGCGCTTGAGCCGGATCACCAGCAACATAAGCGGCACGGTGACGACAAAAGCCAACAGTGTGGCCATTATCAGCACATTGCCGTTGCTGACCAGCTGAGGCAGCATTTGCTCCAGCTCCTGTGCAGTCGGCATGCCCTGCGAAGTATCAATGCCGGCGCCAAGCGCACCCACAGTCTGCGCAATGGAGAACACACCGAACAGGACGATGCCCCACAAGGTCGTGCCAAGCACGCCCCAATGCGGGCGATTGGATTCTGAAATCGTCAGGTCATTCATTCGGCATGGACTCGGTTGGGGCGGATTGGCGTTGAGCCAGACGTTGCTCGATGTGCGCGTCGGCCTCTTTACGGGTGAGGTAGCGGCCAAACTCCATCGCCAGGATGATCGTAAGGATCGGCATCAGCACGCGGTCCGGTCCGGTGGTGTGCAGGAACAGCCAGATGCCATAGCCCAGCGCTGCCAGAAACGCGAGCGCCGTAATCTTGTTGGCGGCCATGGTGTTGTAGATTTCTGCGCGGAACATGGCCCTGGCCTGCAGACGGCTTAGGCCGGAGCGCTGAGACAGCCGCTTGATGGCTGCCATATCGCTGATAAAGCGCATCAGAATGATGACGGCGAGTGCTGCGGTCATAAGGAGAAGTCGAGTCATGGAACTATTGTGCCTGATCCGAAGTGAGGACAGGCTTACAATGCAGATTGAATCCATCAACACGACACCTATGGGCCTGTATCTCGAAGACTTTGAAGTCGGCATGACGTTTTTCAGCGGCACCTATCCCCCGCTCACGGCCACGCAGATCGTCGAATTTGCCTCGGAGTTCGACCCGCAGCCGTTCCATCTTGATCCGATTGCCGCCCGCGATACATTCTTCGAAGGCCTCGCAGCCAGCGGGTGGCACACTGCCGCGATTTCGATGCGGCTGCTGGTGCAATCCGTTCCCGTGCAGGGTGGACTGATCGGTGCGGGCAGCGAACTGGCCTGGCCTTTGGCCGTTCGGCCCGGCGATGTGCTGCGTCTGGTGGTAACTGTGCAGAACGTGCGTGGCTCGCTATCCAAGCCCGACCGCGGCTATGTGGTCGTGCAAATGGAAACGCTGAATCAGAACGACGAGGTCGTGCAGCGCGGCAAGGCACGCATGCTTGCGTTTAAAAAGCCGACGGCCTAGTTCGATTAGTCCGCGTCGTCCTCGTCCGCCGACTGTCGGCCGGATGTACGGGCATCGGCAAACTTCTGCTTCATCGTCGGGTTCTTGTGCGTCAGGCGCTTGATGGTCACATCCTGCGCCTTTTCGTTGGCCAGACGCAGATTGTTGCCGGCGCTCAGTAGCGCGTCTTTCGTCTTCTGCAGATTGCCGATGGATTTGTCGATCTCATCAATGGCCTTCTGGAACTGCCGCGACGCCAGGTCGTAATTGCGGCCGAAGGCATCCTTAAACTTTTCGAGTTTGTCTTCGAAGTTGGTGATGTCAATGTTCTGCGCCCGCACCAGTGCCAGCTCGGACTTGTACTGCGCCGAGTTCTGCGCGGCATTGCGCAGTAGCGTGATCATGGGGATAAAGAACTGCGGTCGCACCACGTACATTTTGGGATAGCGATGCAGCATGTCGACAATGCCGGTGTTGAACAGATCACTGTCCGGCTCCAGCATGGAGACCAGCACCGCGTACTCGCAACCCTTCTCGTTGCGGTCGCGATCAAGTTCCTTTAAGAAGTCCTCGTTTTTCTTCTTCGTCGCGGTGCGGTCGTCCTCGTTCTTCATGTCGAACATGATCGAGACGTACTCGGTACCCGCTTCGTCATAGTCGCGAAAGATATAGTCGCCCTTGCTGCCGGTACGCGCGTCGTTGTCCTTCTCAAAATAGGCACGCGGAAACGCCGTGGCGCGGAGGCGGTTGAACTCAGTCTCGCAGTGCTGCTCCAGCGTTTCGCCGACCATTTTGGTGGAGAGCTTGGCCTTCATGTCGCGCAGTCGGATGATCTCTTCTTCGCGATCTTTCAGGCGCAGCTCAAACTGGGTCCTGAGTTCCTGTTCCGAGACCGATTTCTGCAGCTCTGTGGTTTCGAGCTTGCCGCGTAACTCATCGCGCTCTTTTTCAATGGCATTGACGGCCTGGATAACGGCCAGCTGCCGTTGGGTATCGAACGCACCCAGTTGGCCTTTGAGCTGCTGAATTTCCTGCTGCAGGGCAGACACCGATTGCTGCTGCAGGGTCGCCTGGCGGGCGCGCTCAAGCTCGATTGCATTGGCTTTGTCCCGTTCGGCCGCTTCGAGGCGATCATGCAGCTGCTTATTGAACTCCTTGTCACGCACCTGCTTGAGCAAGTCGGCGTAACCGGACTCATCGACCTTAAAAGCCTTATGGCAATGCGGACAGATAATTTCGTTCATCGCAGACGGGGCCCCTGTAGCCTGAATTGCAAAACGGAAGGTCACGGCAACTCGAGACCGAATGCCGCACTACATCATGAATTCTACGTGGAGCCGCGCTTATTTGCCGATACAGAACGAACTGAAAATGTGTCCCAGCAGTTCGTCGGGCGAGATGCGACCGGTCAGTTCGCCTAGCGTGTCGTGCGCGATGCGCAGTGCTTCGGCGCATAACTCCAGATCCTCGTGGGCCAGATGCATCCGCGAGGTGCCAACCCACTCCTGCGTGCGTTGCAGCGCTTCGGTGTGACGCGCACGTGCAGAGAACTCACCCTCGGACTCGGCCAGTTGTTCCACGCCGACGCTACGGGTAATTGCCTCGCGCAGTTGGCTCAAACCGGCGCCATGCTTGGCGGAGATGATGACAAACGGGTCGTCGGGAAACTCTTCGCGATGCGTGTGCAAGGGCGCGGAGTCGAGCAAGTCGGACTTGTTGTAGATCCACAGGCGCTTGGCGACATCGCGTGCATCGCCGGCCACGGCGGCGATGTCGGGGTGACGCGCATCCAGAACGATCAGCGCCAAGTCGGCGTGCATGGCCTGGGCACGGGCACGGCGAATGCCCTCCTGTTCGATGGCATCGGCGGATTCGCGCAGACCTGCGGTGTCCACCAGCTCGAGCGAGACGCCATCGACGCGTACGATCTCGTGCAGCAGATCGCGCGTGGTGCCGGCAATGTCCGTGACAATGGCCCGATCGTAACCGGCCAGCGCATTGAGCAAGGAGCTCTTGCCGGCGTTCGGCGCACCGAGCAGCACGACATGCGCGCCCTCGTTGAGGCGACGGCCGCGTTCGGCGGCGGCTAGCAGTTCCTCGAGAGCCGCATCGACGCGTCTGAGATTGGATTCAAGCTGGCGCAGTCCCAGCGTTTCCAGTGACTCATCGACAAAGTCGATCGCGGCTTCGACGTGGATGCGCGTGTTGAGCAGCAGTTGCGACACTTCATCGACGCGGCGCGAGAAATCGCCCTGCATCGAACGGCGTGCCGCGCGGGCGGCGCGCGCATCGGTTGCGTTAATCAGATCGGCAATGGCTTCGGCTTGCAGCAAGTCCATGCGGCCTTCGAGAAAGGCGCGCTCGGAGAACTCACCTGCCCGCGCCCGACGTGCACCCAGTCGCACACACAACGCGACCAGTTCCTGCAGTACCGCCGGAGCCCCGTGCGCCTGCAGTTCGGCCACGTCTTCGCCGGTGAAACTGTTGGGCCCCGGAAAATACAGACCCAGGCCATCATCCAGGATGGTGCCCAGCTCGTCACGAAAGGCGCGGTACGTTGCAACGCGTGGCTTGAATGCGACAACGCCGCACACACGTGCGGCGATGTCGTGAGCCAACGGGCCGGAGAGTCGGACGATGCCAACCCCTGCCGCCACCGAACCGGTGGCGACGGCAACGATGGTATCGCGGTCAGCTGACGACGACATTGCCACCTGTGTTCTGCGCATCAACACGCTTATTGATAAACAGCATGATGCCCAGACCGATCAGACCGCTGACCACCCAGTACAGCACCAGACCGGCAGGCATGAACAGCATCAGCAAACCAAACGCCAGCGGCATGTACTTCATGATCTTGACCTGCATTGGATCCATGCCCGGAGCGATCGGCGTGAAATGCTGCGTCAGCATCATGATGGCCACGTTGAGAATCGGCAGAATGAAGAACGGGTCGCGAGCGGTCAGATCCTGGATCCAGCCAATCCACGGCGCGTGACGCAGTTCAACCGACTCGGCCAGCATCCAGTACATGGACATGAAGATCGGAATCTGCAAAAAGGCCGGCAGACAGCCCGCCATCGGGTTGAACTTCTCTTTGCGATACAGCTCCATGGTGGCCATCTGCAGCTTCTGCTTGTCGTCGCCGTAGCGCTCCTGCAGTTGCTTGATACGCGGTGAGAACTGACGCATCTTGGCGGCGGACTTGTATTGCGCTGCGGTCAGCGGATACAGCACGGCGCGAATCACAATGGTCAGGCCCACAATGGCCCAGCCCCAGTTCCCGACCAAGTCATGGATGTGCGACAGCACCCAGAACAGAATGTTGGCAATCCAGGCAAAGATCGAAAAGCTCGAGTAATCGACGGCGCGATCGAGACCCTGCACATTCTGTGCGCCGATCAGATCAATGCGCTTGGGACCCATCCACAGACGGGCGCTGTTCACCAGCTGCTGGCCCGGGGCCACAGTGTGCGCATTGCCGACTTCACGCAATACATATTGCGTTCCGGTGTTCGTGTTGACCGTGGCCGTGTTGAAACGGACCGGCTCTTTGGTATCCGGGATCCAGGCGCTGAAGAAGTGATGCTGCAGCATGCCGATCCAACCGCCGGTCGAAGGCTGGTTCAGCGCGTCTTCCTTGGCGAACTTGTCAAAGGCACGCTTGTCGTACTTTTCAGCATCGGAATACCAGGCAGCGCCGTTGAAGCTATACGACTCCGGATGCATCGGGCCCTTGCTGGCCAAATGCATCGGCACGCGCGAGAGCTGACGATAGTTAAAGGCAGACCACGGCGTGGTGCCGGCGTTGCTCACAACATCCTGCACGTCGACTGCATATTGGCCACGCTTAAAGGTGTAGGTCCGCGTCACGGTGACACCGTTTTCGCCGCGCCAGACAAACGGCACCTTCAGTTCGTTCTGACCGGCAGCCAGCACATACGGACCTGCAGAGGCCGGAACAAACGTCGCCTCGTGCGTCGGCGCTGCCGCACCGTTGGCACCGACCCAGCCGGTTTGCGCGGCATAGTAGGTTTCCGGCGCATCGGACATCAGGACTACATTGTCCTTGCCGTCTTTCACAATCGGATATTGCAGCAGTTGCGCGTAGGTCACGGCCGCACCGTTGAGGCGCACCTTGAGCACGTCGGTCGTCACTTCAATACTCGAAGGCGCAGCAGGCGCCGCACTCATACCGGGCGTGGTGGCGGCTCCCGGGACTGCAGCTGTCGGCACTGCGCCGTTGTTGGCAGCAGCTGCACCCGGCACGGCACTGTTGCCTTTGACCGCAGTCGCGGCAGTGGCTTGCGGATTGGCAGCCGCCACCTGTTTGGCGCGCTGATCCGAATTCCAGTTCATGAACAGCAATGCCGCCACCATGAGCCAAGCAAAAATGAGAAAGGTGCGGGTCTGATTCATGAGTCGGTTGAACTACCGTCGTTTGGACTAGGGGAAAGATGCGGCAAACCGCCCTTAGATTCAAGGGCTGCGAAGGCGCCGCAACGTTTTGCAAGCTGGTCAAATGTCCGTCGCAGTTGCGATGGCGACAAGGCCGCTGCACCGGGACGGGCGACGACCACTAAATCGTAGCCCGACAACGCAGTGCGTTGCAGACGAAAATGATCACGTAGGATGCGTTTGATGCGATTGCGGCCCACCGCTCGCTTATCGACCTTGCGGCTGATGGCTAAGCCGAGACGGGCCTCATTGCCGGTCTTTAGACAATGCAAAGCCAGCACGGGCAACGCTTTACGTTGCCCATGCTGGAATATGCGGTCAAAATCGGTCTTGGCCCGCACCCGCGCTGTAGGCGGATACTTCATGGCCGGTTAGACCGAGAGTCAGCAGTGCTTGCGCCGATTAGGCGCAGAGCACCTTGCGACCCTTGGCACGACGACGTGCCAGGACCTTGCGGCCGTCGGCAGTTGCCATACGGGCACGGAAACCGTGGTCGCGCTTGCGCTTGAGATTTGAAGGTTGGTAAGTACGCTTGGTGGCCATGTTAGGGCTCTCCGCGAGATGGACTCGCGCTAATACGAAAGGGAAAGACCGTCGATTATAGCGGGGATATTTGCAACGCGCAAGTCGGATTGAAGTCTTGTTCAGGTGAACAGGCCGGCCGGGTGCGACAATACTCGCCATGACCCCCTTTCCCCATTCCGCCGATTCGGCGGTCGAGCTGCGCCATGTGCGCCTGGACCGCGACGGCCGCACCATTGTGGATGACATTGACCTACGGATCCCGAATGGTTCCGTGGTCGCCATCCTGGGGCCTTCAGGCAGCGGCAAATCCACCTTATTGGCTGCTCTGACCGGTGAATTGCCGGTCGCCGCCGGTGAAATTCGCGTGCTCGGCCAGCCCATCCCCCGGTCCAGTCGGGATTTGCTGAACTTCAGGCGCCGCATGGGCGTGCTGCTGCAAGGCAACGGCTTGCTCACCGATCTGACCGTAGCCGACAACGTCGCCCTGCCCCTGCGCACCCACACGGATCTCGACCCGCAGATTATTGACACCCTGGTGTCCCTGAAACTGCACGCCGTCGGGCTTGGCAAGGTCGGCAATGCCTACCCGCGCGAGCTGTCGGGGGGTATGGCCCGCCGCGTCGCCCTGGCCCGCGCCCTGGCGTTGGATCCGCCGTTGATGATTTACGATGAGCCCCTGACCGGTCTGGACCCTATTGCCAGCGGAGTCGTGATGAGCCTAGTGCAAGGTCTGAATCAGTCGCTGCATCTGACCTCCATCATCGTCACCCACCACGTACGCGAGACCTTGCCGATCTGTGATCTGGCCGTCGTCATTGCCAATGGTCAGGTGATCTTTCAGGGCACCCCGAGTGAGCTCGAGTCCAGTACGGACCCGCTGGTTCGTCAGTTCCTGGCCGGCGAACCCGAAGGCCCGATCCGCTTCGACGCGGAACCGCGCGGGGAGACTGTCTGATGATTTTTGAATCCTCCCTACGCCAACTCGGCCGCATCGGCCTGTTCCTGGGCGCCGTGTTGCGGGCCTCGAAACCGGACCGTGACCTGCTCCGCGAGCTAGTCCGCGAGATATATAAGATCGGTGCACGTTCGCTGCCAATCATCGCCGTTGGCGGCGCGTTCGTCGGGCTTGTGCTCACTTTGCAGGGCTATCGGACCCTTAGTGTGTTCGGTGCATCGAACTCCCTGTCCACCCTGCTGGGTCTGTCGCTGTACCGCGAGCTGGGACCGGTTCTAACCGCGCTGCTGTTCATCGGCCGCGCGGGCTCATCCATCGCAGCTGAGCTGGGGCTGATGCGCGCAACCGACCAGATCACCGCGCTGAACCTGATGGCCATCGACCCGATCCGCAAGGCCGTGGTGCCGCGCTTCTGGGCCGCCGTAATCGCCGTGCCGTTGCTGACGGGCTTTTTCTGCCTGTTTGCCATCGTCGCGTCCTATCTCGAAGCGGTTCATGCCATCGGACTCGATGCCGGCTACTTCTGGCCTGCGCTGCGCGACAACGTCGATTTCGTCGATGACTTCCTGGTCGCTCTACTTAAATCGGCCGTGTTCGGCGGCGTCGCGTCGCTGATTGCGGCCTACGTCGGCTTCCACGCCGAACCCACCATCGAAGGCACCAGCCTGGCCACTACCAAGGCCGTGGTGAATGCCTCGCTGCTGACTCTGATGCTGAACTTCATCATGTCAGCCCTGCTGTTCCAGTAACAGGATTCCGGATTATGAAAAACAAGATTGAATTTGCCGTAGGCGCGTTTCTGGCTTTGGCCCTGGCGGCACTGATGGTGCTGGCCTTCGCTTCGACCAATGGCAAGTGGTCACTGGGCGGCGGCACCTACGCCATCAGGGCCAAGTTCCCCAACACCGGCGCTCTGCGCGTCAATGCGCCGGTCAAAGTCGGCGGCGTGGCCATCGGTGCGGTCAGCGACATTGCTCTGGACAAGAACTACGATGCAGTCGCCACGCTGGCGATCAAGGATGAGTACAAGTTGTCCGCAGACACTTCGGCCAGCATTCTGACTAGCGGCCTGCTGGGCGAGAGCTACGTCAACCTGCAACCGGGCGGCGATGCAAAAGATCTGCGCAATGGCGACGAACTCTTTATTACGCAAGGCGCTGTGGATCTGATGTCGCTGGTCGGCAAATTCATGTTCAGCGGCGGTGCGGAAAAGGAACCGCAAAATAGCGGGAACGATTCGGCCCCCCCGCCGGTCAAGGACAAAGCTACGGAATCCGACTCGGCACCTGTCGAGAACACCCCGGACCCGGCCGCCGAGCCCGCCCTGCCGGACTACCTGCAAGATTAAATTCCGATTTTGGAGTCTTTTGTGACTATGAAGCGTACGACCCTTTCCCTGATTCTTTCGGCTGCCCTGATCGGCACCATCGCTCCCCTGCAAGCCAATGCCCAAGCCGCCGTCGCGACCGGCAAGGTGGCCGCAGGTTCGCCTAGCGCCATCGTGCTGAATAGCTCGACCTCGATTCTCAACACGCTCGAAGCCAAGCGCGCCGATTTCTCGCGCAACCGGGCCTCGCTGCAATCGTTCGTCGACTCGCAGTTCGGCGTGCTGTTCGATCGCAACTATGCCGCCCGTATGGTGCTGGGTAAGTATGCCCGCGGTGCATCGGAGTCCGACATCGCCGGTTTTGGTCAGGCCCTGCAAGGCAGCCTGATGCGCCGTTACGGTTCGGCTCTACTCGATTTCAACACCAAGCTGACCGTTCGCGTCGCCAGCGAGCGCGCCGTCAAGAACGGTGAGATCGTCGCCGTTAACGCCGTCTACACCGCCCCGCGCGGCCAACCGCTGAACGTGATCTACCTGTTCCGCAAGAGCGGTTCGCAGTGGAAGGCGTTCGACGTCATGTTCGAAGGCGTCAGCATGGTTCAGACTTTCCGTGACCAGTTCGCCGGTCCGCTGTCGCGCAAGAGCATTGCGCAAGTGACCTCGGACCTGCGCGCCGGCAAGATCTCGGCCGAAGCCAACTGATTGCCCACCATGAGTAACGGACTCCGTCATCAACTGCAGGGACAGCAGCTCAGCTTGTCGGGTGAGTTGAACGTGGCAACGGCTACGGCCGCGCTGCAAACACTGCGTTCGCTGCACGGAGTCCGCTACCTGCATCTCGAAGGCCTGCAATCACTCGATAGTGCCGGCCTGGCCACACTGGTTCGTTGGCTCGAACCGTACTCCGCGATGGATCGTCCCGTCATTCTCAGCGAGTCGTCTGTACTTGCCGAATTGCGAACCGCCTATCGCCTCAACGGGCAATTGCAGCCCGTGCACTCCGCCTCGCTTTAACTCACTGCCACTGCCACTGCCATGAATCGCCCTCCACTCCATCGTGCCTTGCTGATCGCATTGCTAATGCCTGCGTTGAGCTTTGCCCAGGAGAGCGATCTCCAACAGACCGCAACGGCAGATGTCGCCACGGCCACGCCGCCTGCGACGGTTGCGCCAGACCAACAACCCGCACCAAGCACCAACGCCGAAGAACAAAGCGTTGTCACCGAGCCGGTCGCTGACGCCGCCGAATCCAGTTCCGGCGCCGAGCCCGAACAGGATGCTGCCGATGCGGACTTCGCACTGCTGTATGGCGATGGCGCCGCTGCTGCACAAGATGGCAGTTACAACCCCATCGGCGACCCCACATTGCCCAACGCTGCTCAAGTCGGCGAGATCTGGGATCCGTGGGAGCGGTACAACCGGCAAGTGCACAAGTTCAATAAAGCGGTGGATGACAAGCTCGCCAAACCCCTGGCACGTGGTTATGTGGAGCACGTGCCGCGCCTGGTGCGCTTAGGTGTCAATAACTTTTTTAATAATCTCCGCCTGCCGGTCAGCGCAGTGAACTCACTGCTGCAGGGCAAGCCCAATAACGCCGCCCGCAATCTGGCGCGTTTTGCGGTGAACTCGACCCTGGGTCTAGGCGGTGTAGTCGATGCCGCCGCCGACGCCAATCTCAATGAGCGCGCCGAGGATTTTGGCCAGACCATGGGCACTTGGGGCTGGCAACGTTCGCGCTACATCGAACTGCCGTTCTTTGGACCGCGCACCCTGCGCGATACCGTGGGCATGTTTGTCGATGCACCGATCTCTCCTGTTCGGCATGTCGCCGATCAGAATGTGCGCCTTGGACTGCAGGGACTGAGCCTTGTCGATGTGCGCGCCGAACTGCTGACGCTCGACGGCCTGACCGAAGGCATTGAAGATGACTACCTGCTGTTGCGCGATACCTGGTCGCGCCGCCGCATGTACCAGATCAATAGCGATCGCCGTCGTGCCAAGGACGAGCCGCAACTGCCCGACTACCTGGATGACGACCGCAACCCGCAGGCACCTGCCGATGCGATTCCGGTGATTCCGCGCACCTAAGGCGCGTATTCGTCATCCTGCGGCTGCAGATCAAGCGCCGCCGGGTCCTGCTTGTGCACATCGAGCACTTGAACATCGCGTAGAGACCGCTCCAGCGCGCGGACTCGCACCGCGTTGTCGCCCAGTGTCCGTTGCACTGTGGCGAGTTGCCCGTTGGCCTTTTCGACCATGCCGGCATACTTGCCGAACTCGACTTTGACCTTGCTCAGCACGTTCCAAACATCGCCCGAGCGCTTCTCGATGGCGATAGAGCGAAAGCCCATTTGCAGTGCATTGAGCAGAGCCAACAGCGTCGTGGGGCCGGCGACCGTGACCTTTAGTTCGCGCTGCAAGCGCTCGAACAGGCCGGGACGTCGCAGAACCTCGGCATAGAGGTTTTCTGTCGGCAAGAACAGAATGGCGAAATCCGTGGTGTGCGGAGGCTGCACATATTTGTCTGCGATCTTTTTCGCCTCGGCTCGGATCTTGAGTTCCAGCGCTGCACCTGCGGCTTCGACCGCGACTTTGTCGGCCGCCTCCTGCGCCGCCATTAACCGCTCGTAGTCCTCGGTCGGAAACTTGGAATCGATCGGTAACCACACCGTGCCGCCATCGTCACCGCGGCCGGGAAACTTGATGGCGAACTCGACGCGTGCCGCACTGCCCGGGACGGTTGCGATATCCACCCCATATTGCTCGGGCGTAAAGACCTGTTCCAGCAACATGGACAACTGGGTCTCGCCGAACATGCCGCGCGTTTTGACATTAGTCAGCACGCGCTTGAGATCGCCCACACCGCTAGCCAGCTCCTGCATCTCGCCTAAGCCGCGATGCACACTCTCGAGTTTCTCGGACACCTGCTTGAACGAAGCATCAAGGCGTTCGTTGAGTGTGCCGGTCAGTTTTTCATCGACCGTTTCGCGCATGCGATCAAGCTTTTCGGCATTGTCCTTTTGCAGACTGGTCAGCGACTGGGTCAGTCCGTTGCGCACCTCGTTCAAGGACTGCACGTTGGTGTCGCGCAGTTGGGTTAGCGTGGCATTGAGGTTCTGCTGCAGATGTTGCTGCGAATTCTGCAGCTCGGTCCGCACATCACTCAAGCTACGCCGCAGTAATTCAATGCTCTCGACCTGCTGCGTACCGAAGCGGATCAACTGATCGTTGAGTTCGGTGCGGCCATCACGTTGGTCATTGCGCAGCTGCGCCTGCAGACGCTCACTGAGCTCGGCAAACGGCGCCAGCGACGGTTTACGCAACAGCAGTACGACCTGGGCAATCAGCACCAGGACGGAGACGACGAGTAACGCAACGACAAGGAGTTGAAGGTTCATCCCGCCACTTTAACGCGGCGGTGTCTCACTCAATGCGATTACTAATTAATCGAGAACGCGCGCAAAGACCGCTTTGAGGTAACGCGATTCGTTGACTTGTGCGAGCCACGGGTGATCGGGACCTGCGCCTGTCACCTTGAGAATCTGCACCGTACGACCCGAGTAGAAGGCAGCGCGGCGCAGCATGTCGAGGAACTGATCTTCGGAGACGAGGCCGGTGCACGAAAACGTTGCAAACAGACCGCCGGGCTTGAGCACCGACAGCGCAAGTTTGTTCATGTCCAGATACTTTTTCAGCGCCGGAATGACCTGATCGCGATCACGCGTCATCTTGGCCGGGTCGAGAATGACCACATCGTAGAAATCACCACGGTCCGCCGCCTCGCGCAGGAACGGGAAAATATCCGCCTGCGTAAAGCGCACTTGCGCGCCGTTGAGCTTGGCGTTGCCCTTGGCGATGCGAATCACATCCTGATCAATATCCACACCATGGACATCGGCAGCGCCACCCTTGGTGGCTGCGTACACGGCAAACCCACCGGTGTTACAGCACAGATCGAGGACGCGCTTGCCTTCGACATGGCGTGACAGCCACTCGCGGTTCTCGCGCTGATCGGCAAAGAAGCCGGTCTTATGCGCGCCGGCAGGGTCGGCACGGAACTTGACGCCGTACTCCGTGATGATCGCCGGCGGCACCGGATCGGAGGTGCGGTAGTCGAACGACTCCTGCTTCTGCACGTGTTCTTCGGCAAAGCTGTAGAAACGGCAACCGGGGAAGTGCTCGCTGAGCGCAGCAAAGATCCAGTCGCGGTGACGCCAGGCGCCGGCACTGAAGAATTCCACGACGACGAGATCGCCGTAGCGATCGACGACCAGGCCGCTGATACCATCGCCTTCGCTATGGACGACGCGCCACGCATCGGTGACGTCGTCGAGACGCAACACATCACGACGCAGACTGATAGCACCCGCAATCTTGGCGCGGAACCAGGCCTCGTCCACGGGCACGTGACGATCGGATTCGAGAATGCGAATCGCGATGCGCGAATGGCCGTTGTAGAAGCCGCGGCCCAGCCAGCCGCCATCTACGTTCAACACATCGACGATGGTGCCGGGGCGAATGCGCTCGGCGGGTTTCTCGACCAGACGCTGGAAAATCCACGGATGGGTGGATTTATAGGCATTCTTAAGGCGAACGGTAGGGATGGCGTCGGTCATGGCGCGGCTCGGAGCGGGTCGAACCCATCATTTTACCCTTGTCACGGCTGTTCCCTGCCCCCATAGCCATAGCAATGATGCAAGTTCACGAACCCGGCCCCTTCGCCGACACCCCCACGCAACGTGCTGCCGACCGCCGCAAGTTCCGCCGTGCCATCAATGTCACGCTCGCCACAGTGCTGCTGTTACTGGCGATCTACTTCGGTGTGCAGCCGCATTTGAACCTGGCGGCGTGGACCGTGGCGCCGCATTCGACTCAAAGTCTGCTCGGCCTGCTGACGGCGCCCTTGCTGCACGGCTCGGTGGAGCACGTGATGGCGAACTGCATTGCGCTGTGCATTCTGCTGCCGCTGACGCTGATGGTCTATCCGCGGGCCACACTGCGCGGTCTGCCGCTGATGTGGCTGGGCAGCGGGCTGGGCGCATGGCTGCTGGGTACACCGGGGACGCATCACCTAGGCGCCTCGGGGGTGGCGCACGGCCTTCTGTTCCTGGTGATGACGATCGGCCTGATCCGGCGCGATCGCCCGTCCATTGCGGCGGCCCTGATTGCCTTCCTGTTCTACGGCGGGATGTTGCTGACGGTGTTGCCGCAGGAAGCCGGCGTGTCCTGGCAGTCGCACTTAGGCGGCGCCATCGGCGGTGTGCTGGCCGGCGTGCTGTTGCGCAATAGCGATCCGCGGCCGCCACGTCGCCGTTATGCCTTCGAAGATGAATCCGAGCCCGACGATCCGCAGGCCCCGATTCGATTCCCGGGATCCGATCCGAGATAATGGGCTGATGGTCCGTTTTCGATTTCCGCAGGCACTGATTGCTCTGTGCTGCGCAGCGCTGTTGGCCTCCTGCGAGGAGCAAGTCAAACCCACACCTCCGGCCCCGTTTCGCAAGCCGGTCAAGGTTGGTATTGCTCTGGGCGGTGGGGCGGCGCGCGGCTTTGCGCACATTGGCGTGCTCAAAATCCTGGAGGCCAATGGAATCAGGCCGGTGTTCGTGGCAGGCACTTCGGCGGGTTCGCTCGTCGGCGCGCTGTACGCCAGCGGCATGTCGCCGTATCAGCTGCAAGCCGCCGCGGTGGAGCTCAATGAGTCGAGCATCCGCGATATCAGCCTGTTCTCGGGCGGTCTGATCAAGGGTCAGGCGCTGCAGAATTACGTCAATGCGCAGGTTCGCAACCGCACGTTCCAGCAGTTGCCCAAGCCTTTTATCGCCGTGGCTACGCGCCTGGACAATGGCGAGCGCGTCTCGTTCTCACGGGGCAATCTGGGGCAGGCGGTGCGCGCTTCGTGCAGTATTCCGGGCGTGTTCGAGCCGGTCAAAATCAAAGGCGTGTCCTATGTCGATGGCGGGGTGGTCTCGCCCGTACCCGTCGATGCGGCGCGTTCCCTGGGTGCCGATGTGGTAATCGCCGTGGATATCGGATCGGCCCCGATCAAGGGTCAGACGCCCAGCAGCCTGGTGGGTGTGGTCAATCAGTCGATCACGATCATGGGCCGTAAGCTTGGTCAGCAGGAGCTGGCGCGGGCCAATGTGGTGATTCGTCCGGCTGTCGGCACGATTGGCGCGGCCGATTTCGAGTCCCGCGGCAAGGCCATCATGGCCGGTGAGAAGGCGGCACAGGCTGCCCTGCCCGCTATCCGCAAAGCGATCGAGGCCGCTTCGAAACGGTGATTTTTCGCCGATTCACCTAGTAAACGATCTCGACGCGAAAACCGCTCGGACGCTAGCCTGCAGGTAGTGCAAAGCCGCTGAAGCGCTTGACCGTGCGCAGGACAAAACTGGTGTTCACGTCCGCCACGGCCGCATTGTTGAGCAGCCGGTCGAGCAGAAAGGCGCTGAAGTGATCGAGATCGCGCACGGCAATCTGCAGCAAGTAGTCCATGTCGCCGGTCAGAGCGTAGGCGCTGATCACCTCGGGCCATTGACTGACAAAGGCAATGAACTGCTCGATGGCGCCGCTGTCGTGTTGTCTGAGCTGCACGCGGACAAATGACATCAGCCCCAGCCCCATGCCCTGCCGATTGATATGGGCGCGATAGCCCTCGATGATGCCATCCCGCTCCAGACGCTGGATGCGCCGCAAGGTGGCCGACGGACTCAGGTGCACCTGCTCAGCCAGTTCGGCATTGGTGCGCTTGGCATCCTGCTGCAGTAGGGCCAGCAGCTGCAGGTCCAGGCGGTCTAGCGATGTGATCGACATTGCGTTAAACCCAAGTTAATTGGTGAGAATGTGCGCTAATGCCTAATCATACGCTCCCCACGTGCGCCTAGAGCGCATGACGGGCCGAATATTGCACAATCATGGCGTGGCCTTCGCGCTACAGTAAGAGTGTGGGCGTCCTCTCGGCGCCGAGGAACTCGTATGAACATCCAAACCCCGACCCGAGTCGAGTCGCAACTGACCGACAAAGGCTACGTGCCGGTGTACACCACCAACGTGATTGAGCAGCCGTGGGACACCTATTCCGCGACCGATCACGAGGTGTGGCGCACCCTGTTTGCGCGTCAGCAGGAGCTGCTCGTCGGTCGTGCCAGCGATGAGTTCCAACGCAATCAACGCGAAATGGGCATGTCGTCGCAGGCGATTCCCAAGTTCGAGGAGATCAACAAGTCCTTGCGCTCGGCCACGGGCTGGGAGCTGATCGGTGTCGAAGGCCTGTTGCCCGAACTCACCTTTTTCGAGCACCTCGCCAATCGCCGCTTCCCCGTGACGTGGTGGATTCGTCGTCCGGACCAGCTGGATTATCTGAGCGAGCCCGATCTCTTCCACGATCTGTTTGGGCACGTTCCCCTACTGATGAATCCCGTGTTTGCCGATTACATGGCGGCTTACGGCCGTGGTGGCGTCAAGGCGCATGGCATTGCCGAGCGCGCCCGCGAGGCCGCCACTACCGTGATTGACGGCGTGGCCCATGTGGATGAGGCCAGGGCGCTATCGCTGGGATCGGATGCACTCAGCAATCTGACGCGTCTGTACTGGTACACCGTTGAATTCGGCCTGATCCGTCAGCCCGATGGTCTGCGTATTTACGGCAGCGGCATCGTCTCCTCCAAGGGCGAGTCGATTTACTCGCTGGAGAGTGCGGCGCCCAATCGCATCGGCTTTGATCTGGAACGCATCATGCGGACCCGCTATCGCATTGATACCTACCAGAAGACGTACTTTGTGATCGACTCGTACGAGCAACTGATGGAAGCGACCCGCCCCGACTTTACGCCGATCTATCAGAACCTGTCGCAGTTGGATTCGATTCCGGCCGGCAACGTGCTCGACACGGATAAGGTGTATCAGCAAGGCACCGGCGAAGGCTGGCTCCACGACGGCGACGTCTAAGTCCCTTACGAGGCCTTCGGGCTAACGCAGGCCGGCCAGGCCCACGCCGACTAAGCGGTACAACTCACCTGGCGCCTCTACCCGATCGCGCAGATCGAGCGCGAGCTCGGCCAGTTCAATGGCATCGCGCGGCATCTGCGGCGGCGTGATGGATCGGGTGAGCGTACGAAACTCGGCCGTCTTCAGTTTGAGTACCACCGTGCGAGCATGACGGCGCGGCACCGAGCGCAGACACTCGCGCTCATAGGCACGCCAAACCCGTTCGGCCAGGCGACGAATGTGCGGCTCCGTAGAATCGAGCGGCAAATCAGTCGCGAAGGTGTCCTCGGCGCTGACTTGCACATGGCTGCGATCGGTATTGACGGGTCGGTCATCAAGGCCATGCGCCAATTGCCACAACCGCCGACCCCAGTCGCCGAACTGTGCCAGCAGCAGTTCCTGACCGAAGGCGCGCAAGTCCGCCGCCGTTCGCAGGCCTACGGTGACGAGCCGGCCTTCCATCACTTTGCCCACACCCGGCAGGCGTCCGACCGGCAAAGGTGCCAGCAAGTCGAGCACCTGCTCGGGCGGCATCACGAACTGACCGTTGGGTTTGTTCCAGTCGCTGCCGATCTTGGCCAGCAACTTGTTCGGCGCGATGCCTGCGGATGCCGTCAGGAACTGATCTTCAAAGATGAGGCCGCGGATTTGCGCGGCGAGCTCTGCGACGGCGTCTAAGGTGGGCGCGGATTCGGTGACGTCGAGATACGCTTCGTCTAATGACAGGGGTTCGATGCGATCGGTGAATTGCGCAAAGATCTCGTGGATGCGTTGTGAGGCTGCTTTATATCGGTGGAAATCCGGCGGAACAAACACCGCCTGCGGACAGAGGCGCTCGGCGGTGATGGCGGGCATGGCCGACCGCACGCCGAACCGTCTGGCCTCGTACGAAGCAGCGCAAACCACCGAGCGCGCACCACGCCAAGCCACGACGACCGGCCGATCGCGCAGGGTCTCATCGTCACGCTGTTCGACCGACGCATAGAACGCGTCCATGTCAACGTGGATAATTTTTCGCTGGCCGTAGTTGAACTTCACACTGCCAATTATTCGGCAATTTGAGACAATAGCGTTTTCTGACTAACGGAAGTGCCCGCCGTGACCGACTATTCCCCGCGTTCGTCCCATGTGTCACTCACCCGCTTTCTGCTCGAGGCGCAGCATCAGGGCCAGATCGATGCCGAACTGCGTCTGTGCATCACGGTGGTCGCGCAGGCCTGTAAGGCCATCAGCATTGCGGTCGGCAAGGGCGCGTTGGGCGGCGTGTTGGGCGATGCCGGTACCGGCAACATCCAGGGCGAGGCGCAAAAGAAGCTCGACGTGATCTCCAACGAGATCCTGATGGATGCCAATGCCTGGGGCGGTCACTTGGCCGGCATGGCCTCCGAGGAAATGGATCATGCAGTGCCCGTGCCCAAGCACGATCGCGATGACGATGCCAAATACCTGCTGCTGTTCGATCCGCTCGACGGCTCTTCGAACATTGACGTAAACATTTCGGTCGGCACGATTTTCAGCGTGTTGCCGTATCAGGGCAGCGGCGAACTGCGTGACGAGGACTTTCTGCAACCGGGCACTGCGCAAGTCGCCGCCGGCTATTGCACCTACGGACCCAGCACCATGCTGGTACTGACCGTTGGGCACGGCACGCATGCGTTTACTCTCGATCGCGAAGTCGGTTCGTTTGTGCTGACCACGCCGAATGTCACCATCCCTGAGGACACGCGCGAGTTCGCAGTGAACATGTCCAATCAGCGCTTCTGGGAACCGCAGATGCAGAACTACGTCGGCGATCTGCTCAAGGGCAAGACCGGTCCGCGCGAAAAGGACTTCAACATGCGTTGGGTCGCCTCGATGGTGGCCGATGTGCATCGTATTCTGACTCGCGGCGGCATCTTCTCGTATCCGCTCGATGAAAAGTGCGCCGACAAGGGCGGCAAATTGCGTCTGATGTACGAGGCCAACCCGATGGCACTACTGGTCGAACAAGCCGGCGGTGCCGCCAGCACGGGTCGTCAACGCATGCTCGACGTCACTCCGGCCAACCTGCACCAGCGCGTGCCGGTGTTCCTGGGTTCGCGCAACGAGGTCGAGGCCGCCGAGAAATATCATCGCGACTAACTCTGCTCGTGTAGCTTGCATGCACTGAAAAGGCGGCGATCATTACGATCAGCCGCCTTCTTTATGGACTCGCTTGTGGTGCTGTGGCCTTGGGCTTACGCGACGGCCAGATAGCGGCTGCGGATGTCGCCGGCTAGGCGCACAAAATCGGTAAACACGGCCGGCTTCTGGAAATGCGCGCTGACTTTTAGGGCATCGGAGGCGACGCGTTCGAGCGGCTCATCGCTGGTGGACATAATCACGACCGGCAGATTGGCGAAGTGGGAGTCGGCACGCAGGGCGCGGAGTACATCGAGACCGTTCATGCGCGGCATGTTGAAATCCAGCAGAATCAACCGCAAGGCGCTGCGCAAATCGGAATCCTGACCCAGCACTTGCACCGCTTCGACCGGATCGGTCATGACCAGAAATTGCTGCTCCAAGCCCGCCTGTTCAAAGGCCATGCGAGCAAGGTCGGCGTCATCGCGCGAGTCATCGATCATTACGATGGCTCCGGCGGACACATCACCGTTGGTTTGGTCTTGG
The DNA here is from genome assembly GCF_036541335.1 of Aquilutibacter rugosus. Classification (NCBI taxonomy): domain Bacteria; kingdom Pseudomonadati; phylum Pseudomonadota; class Gammaproteobacteria; order Lysobacterales; family Lysobacteraceae; genus Aquilutibacter; species Aquilutibacter rugosus. The sequence continues at coordinate 579,585 of NZ_JAZHBO010000001.1, forward strand.
GCAAACATGAGATAGGTAGCGTTTTACTTCATGTACTTGATCAACTTTGCATTCTAAATTCTGCAGTGTGAAGATTAGGTCAATGCGTGAATGCGCAATTCACGTCTGCCGCCGATGTTTTATGATTAGGCATGATTGAATTCCTGACCGGGCTGCCGTATCTCAAGCTGCTTCTGATTGGCTTTTGGTTGGCCTATGTGCTGATCCTCGGTGCGTGGATTGTGCTGCAAAAGCGCGACCCGGCCGCCACCTTGAGCTGGATCATTTCGCTGTCGCTGCTGCCGTATGTCGGCTTTCTCATCTACTACCTGATCGGTCCCATGCGGGTGCATCGGCAACGTCTGCGACGTTTGCGCTCCAGTGCCAACTTCCGCAAGATTGATGCATTCAAGGACAAGGATCGCGATGCGGTTGAACTCTCGCGCATGATCCAAGCCTCGACAGGCCTAGCCCCGACCACGGCTCGCTCGGTCAAGTTGCTGGTAGATGGCGGCAATAAGTACCCTGCTCTGCTCGAAGCGATTGCCGGGGCCCGCGATCACATCCATATCGAGTACTACATTTTTCTCGGCGACAAGACCGGTAATTCGATCTTGCAGGCACTCATCACCAAGGCGCGCGAGGGGGTCAAGGTGCGGTTGCTGATCGATGCGGTCGGGTCTTCCAAGCTGAAACGCAAGGTGCTGGTACCGCTGATTGAGGCGGGCGGCGAGGTGGCGTGGTTCCATCCCACGCGCTGGTTCCGGTTCTGGCAAAAGTCGTGGATGAATCTGCGGACTCACCGCAAGATCGTAGTGATCGACGACACCATCGGCTTTTGCGGGGGCATCAATGTCACCGATGACGAGGACGAGCGTCTGAGCGACAGGGCCTTTCGCGATCTGCACGTCCGTCTCGAAGGCAATATCGTCCGCTCACTGCAGCTGCTGTTTATGGAGGACTGGGCCTACGCAACGGACACCAAGCCCCTGCCGATTGCGCATCCGACGCCGGTCACCGGCCCGGTACTGGCGCAGATCGTCGCCTCGGGTCCGGACTCCAATGTCGAGGCCATCCACCGCACGTTCGTCACTATGATCAACAATGCCAAGTCGCGCGTGTGGCTGATGACGCCCTACTTTGTTCCCGGCGAGGCGGCGCGCATGGCCCTGACTTCGGCCGCCTATAGCGGGCTCGATGTCCGTGTGATGTTGCCAAAGGTCTCCGACAGCAAGCTGGTCACCCATGCCGCCCGTTCCTATTTTGATGAGCTGCTTGAGGCCGGCGTCAAAATCCACGAATACGGCCCCCGCATGCTTCACAGCAAGGCCATCCTCTGCGATGACGAGACCTTTATGGTCGGCAGTGCCAACTTCGATCAGCGCAGTTTCCGCCTGAACTTTGAGGCCATGGTGCTCATCCAGGACCGAGCCATCGGCGATGAGTTCGCCGAGTTGTTCGAATACGAGATGAAATCGGCCCCCCTAGTCCGCGACGATCGGCATCGCGGCTTCTTCTCCGCCAAACTGCCCGAAGCCGTGGCCCGTCTGATGTCTCCCCTGCTATGACCGTTCTGAGCGTCAACGTCAACAAAATCGCCGTTCTGCGCAACTCCCGCGGTGGCTCTCTGCCCGATCCGGTAGAGTTTGCCCGACGCTGCCTGCAATACGGCGCCCACGGCATTACGGTTCACCCCCGCCCTGACGCCCGCCACATCCGCGCCGACGACGTGTACCGTCTGGCCGAGCTCTGCGCCCAAGTCGGGGTCGAGTTCAATATCGAAGGCAACCCCTTCGCCCCACCCCGACCCGGATACCCTGGCCTGCTCGCCCTGTGCCAGCAGACCCGCCCGGCACAAGTCACCTTTGTGCCCGATGGCGATGGCCAGATCACCTCAGACCATGGCTTTGATTTCGCCGCAGATGCCGACACGTTGCGTGCTGTTATTCCCTCGTTCAAAGACGTTGGCAGCAGGATCAGTTGCTTCGCCGATGCCGAGACCACCGACTTCTCGCTGGCTGCAGCCGTCGGCGCCGATCGGATCGAGCTCTACACCGGCCCCTATGCCGAGGCGTACCATCAGGTCCAGTTCTCTGACAATGACTGCAAGATGGCCGACGATGCTGGCCTATCCGCCAGTCTGGATCACTTTGCAGCGGCGGCGGCACGCGCTCAAGCGGCCGGTCTGGGCGTCAATGCCGGTCACGATCTGTCAGCGGCTAACCTAGTTCTGTTCCTGCGCAATGTGCCGCAAGTCGCCGAGGTCTCGATCGGCCACGCACTAGTTGCCGAGAGTCTCTATGCGGGGCTGGAGTCCACTATTGCGTCCTACCTCACAGCCCTGACTTAAGCCAAAACCTGCGCTCCAACCATAAAAAACGCCGCCCAACTGGGCGGCGTTTCTCGACAGGTAATGCGGTACTGCAAATGGTGCTGCGAGACCGCGAACGCAATCACTGGATCGGTTGGACGAACCCGATCTTTTCCATGTTGGCGTTCTTGGCAATTGCCAGGATCTTGGCCAGTGTGTCGTATTGTGCGTCAGGGCTGACGTCAATTTCGAGCAGCGGCTGGTTGGTCGGATCCTTGGCAATCTCGGCCTTCATCAGATTGCTCAACTGGTTGACAGCCGTAGGGGCGTCATTCCAGAACACCTGACCGGTCGCATCGACGCGCAGCGTAATCGGCGGCGGCGGCGTCTTGGTTTCCGGTGGCGGATTGTTGGTCGGTTGCGGCAGGTTGATATCGATCGGGTACGACGTGATCGGTGCCGTCACCATGAAGATGATCAGCAGGACCAGCATGACGTCGACGAGCGGCGTCACGTTGATTTCCGCCATTTCGCCGCCGCCGGAGTTACTTGCAAAAGCCATGGTTCAAAATGCTCCTATTAGCGGCCACGGTCAGCGATGGCTACGAAGCCCACCTTACGCATACCCTGAGTCTGTGCCAGTTGCACGACTTCCTGGATAGCGCGGTACTTGGTGGTCTTGTCGCCGCGGACGTTGATTTGCGGCTGCGGCGTCTTTTGCGCCTCAGTAGCAAGGAACGTTTCGAGCTGATCACGGGTAGTCGGTGCATCATTCAGGAAGATGCCACCGTTGTCTGTTACAGCAATCGTGATCGGAGGCACAGCCATATTGGTGTCTTTCTTATCCAAATTGGCTTCAGGCAACTTGACCTGGACTTTATGCTGCATGAGCGGCGTGGTGATCATGAAGATGATCAGCAGTACCAACATCACGTCGACCAGCGGCGTGACGTTGATGTCGGCCATTGCGCCGCCGCTATCTCCACCTGAACTCATTGCCATGTTGTGTTGCTCCGAAATCGTATACTGACGTATTGGTTGCTTTGGCTCCGAAGGCAGGGCCCCACCACCAGGAAGGGCCCGCCGGGAGCGGCTGCAGGACTGCTTAGGGCTTAGCGGACGCGAGCGCCGGTAGCGAAGAAGTCGTGCAGGTCGTGTGCAAAGGTATCGAACTTGGCGTTCGTGATCTTGTTACGACGGTTGAAGAAGTTGTAGGCCAGAACGGCCGGGATGGCGACGAACAGACCGATAGCGGTCATGATCAGTGCTTCACCTACCGGGCCGGCGACGGCTTCGATACCGGCGTTACCCGAGCTACCGATGCGGATCAGGGCGTGGTAAATACCCCACACCGTACCCAGCAGACCCACGAACGGAGCGGTTGCACCGGTGGTTGCCAGAACGGTCATGCCGTTTTCGAGCTTGGAGGATTCGCGGGTAACGGCTTGACGCAGAGCGCGGTCAACAAATTCCGAACGCGACAGCGAGCCGGCCAGTGCGTTGCTGCCTTCACCGGTGGTGGTGTGGTGCGAAGCAGCTTGGGCAGCATCGAGAGCGATCTTGGAGAACGGTTCCGAAGCCGGTTGTTCTTCCATGTAGCGCATGGAATCTTGAAGGTTAGGGGTTTCCCAGAAGGTGTTGACAACCTTGTCCGAAACCGACGACAGGCGCATGTTGCGCATGAAGTTCATGGCGATCGAGTAGATAGACATGATGGACATGAGTGCCAGGGTGATGAAGACGATCCAACCTACGGTGTCAAAGTTTTGCAGCAAGTGGGAAAAACCCATTTGTTGAAAAGCTTCGGCATTGTTGGTGCCTCCGGTTGCAGCGGCGGTGGTTTCCTGCAGCATAACGCTTACCTTTTAAATGTCGTTGAAAATGAAAAACTGGGGTGTTGCTGATTAAGGGTGTTGCCGTGGCGGGCGAACCCGCCTATCCGGCTCCGAAGTCCGATTTACTCCGGAGCGAATTCATAGTCGACGGAGACCGTCGCACCGACACGCTGACCGTCTCCGTTGACGCCGGCGTTGTACTTGGAACGCTTGGCGGCATCGAGTGCGGCGCGGTCGAGATTACGGTTGCCCGAGGACTTGCCGACGCGAGCACTAACCACGTTACCGTTAGCATCGATCGTAACCAGAATGGTGACCGTACCGCCGATACCGGAGTTCAACTCGGCACGTGGATATTCCGGTTGGTTCAGGCCATACGACGACGGGTCAATACCTGCCTGACGCGGCTTTTCGGACGGCTTGGGCGGGGTTGCCGGTGCACGCGGAGGTTGCGGAGCGACCGGAGCAGACGGCGGTGCCGGCGGCGGGGCCGGAGTCGACATCGGCGACGGATCGTCAAACACGACCGGCGGCTGCGGTGGCGGCGGCGTCGGTTGCGGCTTGGGAGTGATCTTGGGTTGCTCTTTGAGCTTGATCACTTCCTTGATCGGTTCCGGCGGCGGCGGTGGCGGCGGCGGCGGTGGTGGCTTGATGATGTTCACTACGGTGACATCTTCGTCAGCCTGGGCCACCGGCGGCGGCGCCATGGGCGCGAGCATGAACAGCAACGCGGCAGCGTGCACAGCGATCGCGGCAGTGATGCCGGCGACGCGCGGCCAACTGATGGCGTTGTCGTCCTTCTCGTCCAGGCGTTTGTAGTTACGGATTTCAAGCTCTTGCATAAGGCGCCGTGGGTCTATGGTCTAGGCCCGCACTTTGGAAAAAATACGGACTGTCAGGGGAATAAACCCGCTGGCCACCTGAATGACCAGCGGGAACCTTCAATATATACCGCAAAAAATAGTGACTTCCAATACTTGAAGTTATTTTTTTTTGTGGTATCTGGGTATTACTTCTTTTTGATGATGACGGTCTTGCCGCCCTTGTCGGGCAGCGCTTTGATTTCTTTGAGCGTCTTCATGTCGGCAGCGCTCAAGCCGCCCTTGGCTTCGGCCTTGGCAGCAGCAGCCTTCGCGTCGACATTACGACCCTGATTCCAGTACAGACGCGCAAGGTTGAGATAGGTGGTGCCCTTGCTCGACAGCGGACCGGCCTTCTCGAAGTTTTCGATGGCTTTGCCCTCCTGACCGAGGAAGTAGTACGACTGCGCCAGTGCCGCGTAAACGTTGTAATCCGCAGTCAGAATGTTCTTTTTTAAGCCTTCGGTGATGATGTCGATGACTTGTTGCTCGGCGCCTTCAACCGGGGCCATGGCAAGGAACAGGTTGCGGTAGTCGGCATCCGTGGTGAGCAGGTTGGCGGCACGCATGCGGTTCATGACAGCCAGCGCTTCGGCATCTTGCTTGTTCTGCTGGAGCAGGGCGATGTAGTTGGTCTGTGCGACTTTGTTGGTCGGGTTCCTGTCGGCCAGAGCCTTGGCTTCGGCCAGTGCACCGGTCAGATTGCCCGACTTGCTCATCGCCAGCATATACAGCTGTTTCCAGCTTTCGTTCGGCGTCGTGCTCGAGTCGATGGCGGACTTCACTTGCGTCGCAGCCTCGGCGTATTGGCCTTGCTCGTACAAAGACGTACCGAGGATGTACAGCGCGTTCGGATCCTTGCTGTTGGTCTCGGTCAGGAACTTGCGCGCCGTTGCTGCAGCGCCCGCGAAATCCTTGGCGTTGGATTGCGCAACGGCCAGATTGAACATGGCCGCGTAGTGATTGTCGTTGCTCAGTGCATTGGCCGTCAGTGCGGTCTGATAGTACGAGATCGCCTTGGCGTAGTTTTTGGCATTGGTTGCGACCACGCCGGCGATTTGCGCCGCATAGGCCTTGTCAAAGGCATTGGATTTGGAATCGTTCAGCACGCTGTCGGTCAGCGCCAGAACCTCGGCGTTTTTACTCGGATCGGCGTAGATCTTGATGATCTCGTTGATCTTTTTGGCGTTACCCGCGGTCACCGCCATGGTCTTGGTATTGGGTTCCGCGCGTGTAGCGGCGGGATAGAGTTTGGCGGCTGCTTCCTGCTTGGCAGCAAGTGCAGGCGCAGCGAGTAGGGCGGTGCCGCCGATGGCAGCAGCAATAGCCAGGGCGAGCAGGGCGCCGGTGGACTTGTTGAGGTTCATGGGGACGTGACTCCGAATTTCAGTACAGACAGATGCCCTACACGCTACGGCAAAAAGCGCCCGCATGGCAATACGGGCGCTTAATGTGCCTGGTAGTGGTCAGGCAGGATCTAGCCGCAACGCGGACGGATACCGGCCTTTTGGGCCGCCTGATAGGTGGACACCAGGCCATCGGCACGCGAGCGCAGTTCGCTAATCCGGTTGGCGGGGTCCGGGTGAGTGGACATCCACTCAGGACCGCGGCTCGAGCTTTGCGAAGAGATCATGTTCTGCCACAGGTTCACAGCCTGGCGCGGATCAAAACCGGCCTTGGCCATCAGCTGCTGACCGACCACGTCGGCCTCGGTTTCCTGCTTGCGGCTATTGGGCAGCACGAACAGGCCCTGCGTACCGACGCCACCAAGCACCTGTGCGACCTGGCCGGCGCCTTCGCCATAGCGCGAGCCCACTACGGCACCCAGCACGTTTACAAGCTGCTGTGAGGCCATTTGACGGCTGACGCGTTCGTTGTGGTGACGGGAGACCACGTGGCCGATTTCATGGGCCACTACGGCTGCCAGCTGGTCCTGGGTCGTTGCGACCTTGAAGATGCCGGTGTAGATGCCGACTTTGCCGCCGGGCAGGGCAAAGGCGTTGGTCTGATTGTCCTGGAACAGGGCCGTCTCCCAGCCGGTGTTGCGGTATTGCGTCGGCAGCTGGTTGACGATGCTGTTCACCACGCACTGGACGTAGCGGGTTTGTGTGGTGTTGGTCGATTGCGGCAGCTTGGCCTTGTACTCGGCGAAGGCTTGCGCACCCAGCTGATTGAGCTCGGCATCGGACACCGCGGCGTACTGGTTACGTCCGGTGGGCGAGGTGGTGGTGGCACAGCCGGCCAGCGCGGTAACGAGCGCCGCACCCAAAATTGCAGTCTTGATCATCTCCAAAGTCCCTGATGGTGGTGGATGACCATAGTGTCCGACGCGGACCCTTAACGGGAGGTGGAGGAGCCGGTAGATGGTAAATGGAGAATGGAAAATGGTAAATGGGAGTTGGAGACTGGTAAAAGCAAGAGCGGCGGCCCCACTCCCAACAGTCAACAGTTGTTGCTGTTGCTGTTGCTTTTACCAATTACCAAATCCCATTTACCAGTTACCACTCGACATCGTAGGGCTTAAGCCCTAGATGTCGAGGTTGGCGACCTTGAGGGCGTTCTCTTCGATGAATTCGCGGCGCGGCTCGACGACATCGCCCATCAGCGTGCTGAAGATCTGATCGGCAGCGACAGCGTCTTCGATACGGACTTGCAGCAGGCGACGCGTTTCCGGGTTCACCGTGGTGTCCCAGAGCTGGTCGGGGTTCATTTCACCCAAGCCCTTAAAGCGCTGGATCTGGCGGCCTTTCTTGGCCTCGTCGAGCAACCAGGTGTGGGCCGCCGCGAAGCTGTGGACGCTCTCGCTACGCGAACCGCGCACGATCCGAGCTCCCTCACCAATCAGGCCATGCAGGGCCGCTGCCGCCTCGCGGATGGGACGCAGCTCGCCGCCCTCAAACACCGTCATTGGTAGGATCTGCAAGGTCTCTTCGCCCATGTGACTGCGATGCAGGACCAGCGCGCCCGGGTTGTTCTCCGTGGGCGCGCGCAGTTCAAGACGGTAGACCGGTTCGCCCAAAACGCCGCGATTGAGGCGCTTTTCAAGGGCGGCCAGTTCGGCACCCTCGTCAGTACTGGCACTGAGCGAAGCGGCATCGAGCGGCGTGAAATCAATCAGTGCCTCGAGCAGACGGGCATCGTAGCGGTTGGACAGACGCACGATGGCCTCGCGGGCACCGGCGAACACCAGCAGCAGCTGCTCGAGTGCTTCACCGCGGATCGGTGGTGCATTTTCACCAGGGTGCAATTCGGCGCCCTCGATGGCGTTGCTGGCCAAGTAGCGATCCAGCGCCGCGTCATCCTTGATGTACAGCTCGTTTTTGCCCTGTTTAATCTTGTACAGCGGCGGCAGGCCGATGTAGATATGACCGCGCTCGATCAGCTCCGGCATCTGCCGGTAGAAGAACGTCAGCAGCAGCGTGCGGATGTGCGAACCGTCGACGTCGGCGTCGGTCATCAGAATGATGTGGTGGTAGCGCAATTTATCCGGGTTATATTCGTCCTTGCCGATGCCGGTGCCGAGCGCCGTAATCAGCGTGCCCACTTCCGGGCTGTTGAGCATACGGTCAAAGCGGGCGCGCTCGACGTTGAGGATCTTACCCTTGAGCGGCAGGATGGCTTGCGTCTTGCGGTTGCGGCCTTGCTTGGCCGAACCGCCTGCGGAGTCACCCTCGACCAGGAACAGTTCGGACTTGGCGGGATCCTTTTCCTGGCAGTCAGCCAGCTTGCCGGGCAGGCCGGCGATATCGAGCGCACCCTTGCGGCGGGTCATGTCGCGAGCCTTGCGGGCCGCCTCACGGGCACGCGCCGCATCGACAATCTTGGATGCGATGGCACGGGCCTCGTTGGGGTGTTCCTGCAGGAAATGCTCCAAACGTGCACCGAACGTGCTGCGAACTGCAGGCTCTACGTCAGAACTGACCAGTTTGTCTTTGGTCTGGCTGGAGAAGCTCGGGTCGGGCACTTTGACCGACAGAACGGCGATCATGCCTTCGCGCATGTCATCACCGGTCAGATCCAGCTTGGCCTGTTTGGCGATGCCGTTCTGGTCGATGTAGCGCTTGAGCGTGTCGGTCAGAGCGGCGCGGAAGCCCTTAAGGTGGGTACCGCCATCGCGCTGCGGAATGTTGTTGGTGAAGCAGAACATGGTCTCGTTGTACGAGTCTGTCCATTGCATGGCCACATCGACCACAATGCCGTTCTGCTCACCGGTCACCGAGATGACATTGGGGTGCAGGGGCGTACGCGTTTTGGCCAAATGCTCGACAAACGAGGCAATACCACCGGCGAACTGGAACACATCCTGCTTGCCTTCGCCGCGTTCATCGATCAGGGAGATCTTGACGCCCGAATTCAGGAACGACAGCTCCCGCAGGCGGCTGGCCAGCACTTCGTAGTGGAAATCGATACTGCTAAAGGTGGATTCTGCCGGCAGGAAGCGGATACGGGTACCACGGCGATCACTGGCCTCCTGTCGCTCCAGCGGGGCCACCGGCACGCCGTGGCGGTATTCCTGGTGGTAATGGTGGCCATCGCGCCAGATATCGAGCCACAGGTGCTCGGACAGGGCGTTGACCACACTGACACCGACGCCGTGCAGACCGCCGGAGACCTTGTAGCTGTTGTCGTCGAACTTGCCACCTGCGTGCAGGATGGTCAGGATCACCTCGGCTGCGGAGCGACCCTCTTTTTTGTGCATATCAACAGGGATACCGCGGCCGTTATCAATCACCGAGCACGAGCCATCCTGGTGCAGGGTAATGGTGACCTCGTTGGCATGACCGGCCAGCGCCTCGTCGATGGAGTTGTCGACCACCTCGAACACCATGTGGTGGAGGCCGGTGCCGTCGTGCACATCGCCGATGTACATACCCGGCCGTTTGCGTACCGCATCGAGTCCCTCAAGGACCGAGATGTTGTCGGCCGTGTAATTGTTGGTTTGGGGGGTCTCGGACGGGTTTTGAGCCATGCGATTGGAATCCTGTAGTTGGCGGCTAGGGGACCGCCGAATGAACAGGTTATTTTAGCATATTTCCAAGTTTTCCACAGGCGATAAAATCGCGGAAACCTCTATAAATCTCGAGAAAATTCCGCAACTTAGCGATAGGGTTCCGTGACCCTGATTTGACCGTGTTCCACGTGGAACATTCGGGTCTCGGCGTCGTGAGTGCCGGTCAGTCCCGCGGGTATCGCTGTGCCGGTGATAAAGGTCTGGGCGCCGCTACGCTCCAGCCAACTCAGAACTTTGGCCTGGTGATCCGCATCCAATTCCGAGGCCAGATCGTCCAAGGCAATAATTGGCCAGTGCCCGAGCCGTTGGGCTAACTGCTGCGCCTGGCCCAGCAGGCAGGCCAGCGCCAGCAGCTTGGCTTGTCCGCGCGACAGGTGCTCCCTCCCCGCAAACCCTACCAGCTCCGCAGTCCAGTCAGCCCGATGGGGCCCAACGGAGGTAAATCCGGCCAGTCGGTCGCGTTCGCGGGCATTCAGCAGCGCATCCGCCAATGGCATCTGATCCGCCCGCCAGCCCGGCAGATAAGTTAGGCCCTGAAACCGCAGGCTTGGCGCCAACTCCGAAGCCACTCGCGCAATCTCCAGCTCCAGCTCAGCCAAATAGCCCACTCGCGCGTCGGTAACGCGTTCTCCGGCCGCCACCAGCTCCTGGTCCCAGGCCACCAGCTGGCTGACCGGCGCATGTTGCTTGAGCAGTGCGTTGCGCTGCTTGAGCGCCCGGTTGTAACGTCGCCACGCCGGAGTGAACGACTGTTCCACGTGAAACAATCCCCAATCCAAAAACCGCCGCCGATGTTCCGCCGCCCCCATCACCAAGTGATGAGAACCCGGTTCAAACGTGACCACTGCAACGGCGGCGCACAGATCGCCCAATGCGGCCACGTCCTCGCCGTCCAGCCTAGCCGTCCAATCCCGCCCGGCATGCCGAAGGCCAGCCCGACGACGCCGCTCCCCGGCCAGACCCGGCTCCTGCCACTCGGCCACCACCTCTAGATCGGCCGCACCGGCCTGAATCAGGCCATCGCCGGGCCTTCCACGGAAGCTACGGCCGTAAGCGAGCAGGTGCAGGGCCTCCAACACGCTAGTCTTGCCGGCCCCGTTGTCACCTACCAGTAAGTTGCGGCCTCGCACAGGGACGAGCTGCACCGTTTCAAAGCGGCGCAAGCGACGAATGGTGAGAGAGGTCAGGTACACGAGTGGTTACAGGAGCAGCGCGGCAAAGAGAAGGGAAGTAAGGATTCTACGGGCATAGGCGGGGCCTGCAGCACGCCAGATCCCGTTGGACAGCAATGTTTCACGTGAAACATAAGCAAAACGCCCACTGGGTGGGCGCTTTGCGGTGAAACCGGAGACAACTAACCGTCACAGACGCAGCGGCATGACCACGTGGCGGCAACGTTCGTTCGAGGCTTCCTGCACCAGCGCCGAGGAATTGGCATCCTTGACCTTGATGACGATCTGGTCGTCGCGCAGCGAAGTCAGTGCATCAAGCAAATAGACCACGTTAAAACCCATTTCCAGGCCATTGATCGTGGTTTCGGCTTCGAGTTCTTCGTTGGCTTCGTCCTGATCGGGGTTATTGGACGAAATGTGGACCTTGCCGTCATTGATTTCCAGGCGCACGCCCTTGTACTTGTCGTTGGCGACGATCGCGGCACGTTGCAGCGCCGAGCGCAGCACTTCGCGGTCGGCACGGATGCTCTGATCCGCGCCAATGGCCATCACGCCCTCGTAATCGGGGAATTTGCCGTCGATCAGCTTGGAGGTAAAGCACAGGTCCTCGCGTTCGACGCGGATGTGGCCCCGGCCGATTTGCATTTTCAGCACGCGATCACCGCCTTCGAGCAGGCGTTGCAGCTCCTGCACACCCTTGCGCGGCAGAATGATCTGGCGCGGCGTGGCTTGCGGGGTATCCAGCTGATGCTCGCACAGGGCCAGACGGTGACCGTCGGTGGCCACACAACGCAACGAGTTGGTGCGCAGATCGAACAGCAGGCCGTTCAGATAAAAACGGACGTCCTGATTGGCCATCGCAAAGGCGGTGCGATCAATCATTTCACGCAGAGCCGACTCCGGAATCTCCAGCGATTCGGTTGCATCAATTTCATCAATCGAAGGGAAATCCAGGCTCGGCAAGGTGGAAAGTGCGAACTTGGACTTGCCCGATGTGATCGTGACGCGTTCCTGGTTGACCTTGACCGTGATACGGCTGCCGTCGGGCAACGCGCGGACCAGATCGTACATCTTGCGGGCCGGAATCGTGATCTCGCCGTTCTCGGAGTCTTCGACCGCGATGCGGGAAATCATCTCCACCTCCATGTCCGTAGCCGTCAACGACATGCGCCCATCTTGAATTTGGACCAGCAGGTTGCTCAGAACCGGAAGCGTGTGCCGGCGTTCGACGACGTTGATGACCTGCGTCAGGGCTTTGAGAAAGACTTCGCGTTGGAGGGTAAAACGCACGGAAGGGTCCTTTGGTAAGCTCTATACACTCTTGTGTATAAATCAAAACGGTAGTGGTAGTAGTGTGCCTAAAAACCGTTGGAAACCATGCATAACTATTTGATTTACAACGATTTTCTGGCAAGGATAACTCTGGTAAAACAGGGTTGAAGCCTTGGGTACAACTTGTGGAAAACTTTGCCGCTTGATTGGTGACCTTGAGTTATCCACAGGTTGTCACCAATTGCTGCACATCTTGTGCCCGCGTCCGTACACAGCTTATTCGGACAATTTGCGGATCAATTTCTCCCAGTCCTGATGCACCTTGCCGTCGGTCCGGATCTTTTCCTGGATGCGACGGCAGGCGTGCAACACCGTGGTATGGTCGCGCCCGCTAAAGGCATCGCCAATTCCCGGCAAACTTTCGTCAGTCAGTTCCTTGGCGAGCGCCATGGCCATATGCCGTGGCAATACCACAGTAGCGCGTCGTCCCGGTCCCAACAGATCTTTGATCTGCAAGCCGTAATAGTCTGCCACGACTTTGATGATGTTAGGAATCGAAAGCGACTGGCGCTGCGACTGGAACAGGTGCTTGAGCGTTTCCTGCGCAAACTCGACCGTAATCGCCTGGCCGGTGAAATTAGCGTTGGCAATCAGGGTATTGAGGGCGCCTTCGAGCTCACGCACGTTGGACTGGATGCGTTTGGCCAGCAGCATGGCCACGTCATCGGGGATGAAATGGCCGCGATCCATCGCTTTGCGGGCCACGATATTGGCGCGGGTCTCAAAATCCGGCGGATCGACTGCCACCGCATGACCCGACGCCAGCCGCGATTTGAGTCGCGAATGCAGCCCGTCGACCTCTTTCGGGTACCGGTCGCAGGTCAAAATCAGCTGTTTCTGACCGTCAAATAAGGTGTTGAACGTGTAGAAGAACTCCTCTTGCGTGGCTTCACCACGCGCCAGGAACTGCACGTCATCGACCAGCAGACAGTCGATTTGCCGGAATTGGCGCTTGAATTCTTCCTGCCTCTGGTTCAGTACGGCGCGGCGGAACCCGTTGAGGTACTGCTGCGAGCTCAGGTACAGAACGCGCGCCTTGGGGTTGCGGCGTTTGATCTCGTTGCCGGCCGCAAACATCAGGTGGGTCTTACCCACACCGGTGCCGCCGAACAGTAACAGCGGGTTGTTGGTGCGTTGACCGGGATTCTCGGCAGCCTGCAGAGCAGCGGCGCGCGCCATCATGTTGCTGCGGCCTTCGACAAAGTTGTCAAAGGTGAACTGACTGTCCATGTAGCCGTGAAAATCGCCGGCGAGCTCATCGTCACCGTTGCTTTCGGACGGGTCAAACAAGGTCGAAGGGCCAGTCACGCGGGTCGGCGCACTGCCCACAGCAGCAGAAGTGGCCGGCAATAGCGGTTTGCTGGAGGGCAGGGAGCCCACTTCGAGCTGGACATCCTCGACTTGCATGAAATGACGGACCAGCTCGCGAATGCGCGGCAGAAAATCGCTGCGAACCTGCTCGAGCGCGTACGCATTGGGTGCCAGCAGCACGAAGGCATCGCCACGCATCAACGGCTGCAGCGAGGCGACGTACATCTGCACGTCTCCAATGGGATATTCGGCCTCAAGCCGTTCCAAGCAGCGCTGCCAAGCGTCCATCAAACCCGTCGATTCACCCTAATACCAGACCGAATAGACTAACACCCCAGCCCGTTTGCCGCCGATCAAAATGTCATCGTCACGGGTGCAACCCGCTAAACTATGACTCTATCCGTAGTTCCTTAGAGATTCTTCATGAGCGATGCGCCCGTCAATTCCAAGCCCACGCGCGATCAGGCCGAGGCGGCCGTCCGCACCCTACTGAGCTGGGCCGGTGACGATCCGAGCCGCGAGGGCCTCATTGACACCCCAAAACGCGTGGTCAAGGCCTACGAAGAATGGTTTGCCGGTTACCTCATGGATCCCTCCGAGTACCTCAAGCGCACCTTCGAAGAGGTCGAGGGCTACGACGAGATGATCGTGCTGCGTGACATCCCCTACGAGTCGCATTGCGAGCACCATCTCGCGCCGATTATCGGCAAGGCCCATATCGGTTACCTGCCCAACGGCCGCGTGGTTGGCATTAGCAAGCTCGCCCGCGTGCTCGAGGCCTACGCCAAGCGCCTGCAGGTCCAGGAAAAAATGACCTCGCAAATTGCGCACGTGATCCAGGAAGTGCTGCAACCGCTGGGCGTCGGCGTCGTGATCGAAGGCTCGCACGAATGCATGACCACCCGTGGCGTGCACAAACGCGGCGTCGGCATGATCACCTCGACCCTGCTCGGCCAGTTCCGCGACGATCCGCACACCCGCGCTGAATTCCTGCAGTTTGTCGGTGTTGACCGGCGCTAACCGCTAAGCGCCGGCGCGCCCCAGCGCGGCCCTCTGCCCCCCCGGGACCTTTTCCGATGACTGCCCTGTCACCCATCACCGGTTCGCGCCGGCAGGCCGCGCTGATCTTTATCTTCATCACCGTACTGATTGACGTCATTGCGTTTGGCGTCATCATTCCGGTGCTGCCACAGTTGATTAAGGATTTTGTCGGCGGCAGTGATGCCACCGCCTCGCACTGGATTGGCATTTTCGGCACGCTGTTTGCCGCCATCCAGTTCGTCAGTGCACCGATTCAGGGCGCACTGTCCGATCGCTACGGGCGTCGCCCGGTGATTCTGCTGTCCTGCCTGGGACTGGGACTCGACTTCATCCTGATGGCGCTGGCCCCCAATCTGACGTGGTTGCTGGTGGGTCGCTGTATTTCGGCAGTGACTTCCGCTTCGTTCACTACAGCCAATGCGTATATTGCCGATGTGACCGAGCCCGAGCAGCGCGCCAAGTCGTTCGGCATGATCGGCGCGGCCTTCGGAATCGGATTTATCCTGGGCCCGGCCATTGGCGGCACCTTGGGCGCACACAATCTGCACTGGCCGTTCTGGTTTGCGGCCGGTCTGGCTCTCCTCAACGGGCTTTACGGCCTGTTTATACTGCCCGAATCGCTGGCGCCGGAGCATCGCAGCAAGAACATTCAATGGGGCAAGGCCAATCCGATCGGCTCGTTCGCACTGTTAGGACAATATCGGGCGATCTGGCCCCTGGCCGCGATCATCCTGATCGCCAATTTGGCCCACTACATTTATCCGACCATCTTCGTGCTGTATGCCGACTATCGTTACGGCTGGGGTCCGCAGCAAGTCGCAGCGGTATTAGTCGCCGTTGGTGTCTCCAGTGTGGTGGTCAACGGTTTTGCCGTCGGCAGAATCACGCGTCGTCTCGGCGAACGACGGGCCATGGTGCTGGGTCTGACTGCCGGTGCGCTGGGATTTGCGCTCTACGGGCTGGCTACTCAGGGCTGGATTTTCTGGCTGGGGATTCCGATCAGTGCGCTGTGGGCGCTCAGTGGTCCGGCGGCGCAGGCCATCATTACTCGCAGCGTCGGCAAGGACGTGCAGGGCCGTATTCAGGGCTCGCTGTCGTCGCTGGTATCGCTTGCCGGCATTGGCGGACCTTTGCTGTTCTCGGGCGTCTTTAGTGCCTTTATCAGCCAAGACGTGGCGACTCCGATGCCGGGAGCGCCCTGGTATCTGGCGGCCATCTTGCTGGCGGTAGCGGTGCTGATCGCCGTGCAATACGCCCGGGTGGAGCCGTCGTCGGCCGATTAAGCGGGTTCGTCGGGAATCAGTTCCGACTCGAGCCGGGTAATGGCGTCTTTTAGCTGCAGCTTGCGCTTTTTCAGGCGTGTGATGGCCAGCTCGTCGCGGCGGACAGAGGCCTGCAACGATCCGATCGCCGCATCCAGATCGCGGTGTTCCTGGCGCAGCTGAACCAGCCACATTGCCGCTTTGCTCGAGTCGAGGTCATCCATGCGGCCAGCTTATAATGTCGGGCTGATGACTACAAATCTCCCCATGCATCCGGCCGCCGATCCCGCCGTGCTGCCGTTGGCCGCGCCCGTGCTCCGTTCGCGCAAGCACGCGCACGAGCAGCAACGGCTGGCCAAGCGCTTGCGCCACCAGGTGGGCCGAGCCATCGCCGACTTCAACATGATCGAAGAGGGCGATCGGGTCATGGTCTGTCTGTCGGGCGGCAAAGACAGTTACACGATGCTCGACATCCTGCTGCAGCTTCAGCAAAAGGCGCCGGTGAACTTTGAGATCCTGGCGGTCAACCTGGATCAGAAGCAGCCCGATTTCCCGGAACACATTCTGCCTGAGTATCTGCAGGCGATCGGCGTGCCCTTCCACATCATTGAGCAGGATACGTACTCGGTTGTGACGCGCGTGGTGCCCGAGGGCAAGACGATGTGCTCGCTGTGTTCGCGTCTGCGTCGTGGTGCGTTGTACACCTACGCCGAGGAACATGGCTACAACAAGATTGCATTGGGTCATCATCGCGATGACTTGCTGGCCACGTTCTTCCTCAATCTGTTCCATCACGCCAAGATCAGCGGCATGCCGCCCAAGCTGCAAAGCGACAACGGCAAGCACATCGTGATTCGTCCGCTGGCCTATGTGCAGGAAAGCGACATCGTCGAGTACGCGACGGCTAAAGCCTTCCCGATCATTCCGTGCAACTTGTGCGGCTCGCAGGAAAATCTGCAACGCAAGCAAGTGGGTTTGATGCTCAAGCAGTGGGAGCGTGAGCATCCGGGGCGTCTCGAGTCCATGGCGAACGCGCTGGGCGACATCCGGCCTTCGCAATTGTCCGATCCGTCGCTGTTTGATTTCCGTTCGTTAGGTTCTTCGTTGCCGGCCGAAGGCAACACCGTCAGCAATTGGCTCGGCAGCGAGCGGAACCCTTCGTAATTTCATTTGCATTGATTGCGGTTCGCGACGACGCGTGCCGTTAGAGAGTTATTGATCCATGTTGTTTAAGAACGCTACGTTTTTTCTGTTTTCTCCGACCTTGGAATGGAGCCATTTCGATGAGCAGCTGCAGGACTGCGAACTCAAGCCGGTGCAAGGTCTCGAACTGGTATCGCGCGGATTCGTGTCGCCCTATGGCGAAGACTCCGAAGTACTGAAGATGGAACAGGGTCCGGTGCTGGCAGTACATAGCGCACAACAGGAACGCTTGCTGCCCGGTGCTGTCGTCAACGAAGCGCTGCAGAAGAAACTGCGTGAGATCGAAAAGGCCGATGGCCGTCGTCCCGGTTCCAAGAAGCGCGCGCAGATCAAGAGCGACTTGATTCTCGAGATGCTGCCCAAGGCCTTCATTAAATCCGCACGCACCACCGCGATCCTGGACACGGCCAAAGGTTGGATTGCCGTTGATACGGCATCGCGCAAGCAAGCGGAAAATGTTGTCAGCGAAATTCGTCGGGCCATGAGTTCGTTCCCGGCCTTGCCGTTGAATGCCGAACAGTCGCCGCGTCAGATCCTGACTTCGTGGCTGATGGGTGGTGACATGCCCGAGGGCCTGGTGCTCGGGCTCGAGGCCGAACTGCAGGATCCGGCCGAGCAGGGCGCCACGATCAAAGTGGCCCGCATGGATCTGGCCAGCGAAGAACTGCGGCAACATATCGAAGCCGGTTTCCAGGTCGTGCGACTGGCGCTGATCTATAACGATCGCGTCGGTCTGACCTTTGGCGACGATCTGGTCGTGCGCAAGATCAAACTGCTCGAGGCCGCAACTGAAAATCTGGATACCGGTGATGCCGACGATGCCCGCGCCGAACGCGATGCATTGCTGGCCCTGATGCATGGCGAGTTGGCCGAGCTGTTCCGGGTGCTCGCAGCTGAATTCCGGTTTACCCCGGTGCAATGACACTGACCGAGCGCCTACGGCAGTTGTTGTCGGCGGCGCCCGCTACGCCTTCGGACGCGGAGTGGACGCATCTCGAAGGCGATCATCTGCAGTTGCGTCACGGTGACGAGTTCATTCCGGTGCGCTTGCGTCGTGAACCGCGCGCTCGTGCAGCGCGCTGCAAGTTTCGCGGCCACGGTTTTACCGTGAGCCTGCCACCGCGCCAATACAAAGCCCCCGCATCGGTCCTGCATGAGTTCACACCGTGGATCCGCGAGCAATGGGGACGTTTAATTGCGCACGCCGTGCCGTTGCCGCAAGTGCAGATCACGTCAGCGGTGCCGCTATGGGGCGAGTCCGTACCGCTGGAGTGGCAACACGGACGCTCACTCGTTCTACAACTGCGCGAAGGCCGCATCATCGCGCAGGCTCCGCCGGCTGCTGTCGCAACGCATCGGTTTGGCGCGGCACTGCGACAGTTCTACGAAGCACAGGCTCGCACGCGCGCACATGTCGCTCTGCAAACTTGGGGCGAGGGGATGCCGCGATTGCCTTCGCGACTTGTGTTTAAAAATGTGGACAGTCTGTGGGGCTCGATGTCATCGACGGGATCCATGACCTTGGAACGTTCGCTCGCGTTAGCGCCCGATTACGTCTTTGATTATCTGGTGGTGCATGAGCTGTGCCATCTGCTGCACATGGCGCACGACCGTGCGTTCTGGCATGAGGTGGGTTTGCGTCTACCCGACTATCGCCGTGCGGAACAATGGTTGAGCAACAATGGCCCCTTGTTGCGACTCAATGCAGCGCGACTGATGACTCCGCAACTTTATTTGGCCGCTACCGACCGCCGTTAGTTGGCGGCACGCTCAAGAAATTCGGCAACCAGCGGACCGATCGTGTCCGGGTCTTCCATGTGCAGATGGTGCGTCCCGTCAACGATGTGCAGACCGGCGCTCTGCAGTTGCGTCACACGATGGCGGCGCATGGCATCGGGAAAATAAGACTGCGGCGGATCGGCCAGAATCACGCGAGTGGGGCAAGCAATACCGCGGATCAGATCGAGTGCCTGCGGCTCCGTCAGACGAAACGCGGTGGGTTGCGTCAATCGCTGATCCGAGGACCACACAAAGCCGTCTTCAAACGCATCCACGCCGCGCTCTACCAGTAGACGTGCGACCGGCTCGCTCAGGTGATTCACTTGCATGCGCAGCGCGATGGCCTCGTCCAGAGACTGAAACACCCGCAACGGCCGACGCGGACGGGCCGCGGCTTCGAGCGCTTCGCGAAAGCGTTCGGCGGTTTGCTCGGCCGGATGCGTCAGTGCGCCCAGTGCTTCAATCGCAACAAAGCGATCAACGCGCGAAGGCACCGCCGCCGCGATCAGACTGCACACGACCGAGCCGAGCGAGTGACCCAGCAGACTGAAACGGTGCCAGCCCAAGGCATCGACTACAGCAAGACCGCAACGCGTTAAGGTCAGCGCGGTGTAATCGGACGAGATCGGCAGATGATCACTTTCACCATGACCGATCTGATCAATGGCAACCAGTTCGCACTGTTCCAGCCATGGTGCCACCGGCAAAAAACTGGCGCTGTTGTCCAGCCAGCCATGCAAGGCCAGCACGCGCGGAGCGGTGGCCGAGGGTGCTTCGAAACGCCAACCACGAATGTGACCGAACACAGTCTGCACTTCGAAGCGTTGGCGCTCACGCATGTCGATCAACCCAATTCGCCAGCGCGGCGGCATGTTCCGGAGCGCCGTTGAGGCAGGGAATAACGCGCGCGCGACCACCGGCAGCCTGCACCTTGGCGGCAACACCGATCTGCAGTTCCTCGAGCGTCTCCAGACAATCGACGGCAAAACCGGGAGTCACGATATCAATCGTGCGCGTGCCCTCGAGCGTGAGCTGCACGGCAGTGGATTGCGTGTCGGGCAAAAGCCACGGCTCCCGTCCGAACCGTGACTGGTGAGTCAGAGTCCAGTCCTCTAGCGTCAAGCCCAGTCGGCGCGCAATTTCAGCAGCGGCGAAGGCATTTTGCTCGGGGTACGGATCGCCGGCGTCGGCCAGACGTTGCGGGATTCCGTGGAACGAAAACAGCAGATGCTCGCCGCGGCCATGTTGCTCCCAGCTGCGACGAATGCTGTCAGCGACCGCGTCGAGCCAGGCCGGATGCGCAAAATAGGGCGGAACGACGTTTGCACCGGGGGCAACGGCATCGACCACATCCTGCACCGAGGCGACTGTAGTGATCGAGTATTGCGGATACAGCGGCAAGACACGGACGTCCTTGACGCCGGCGGCAACCCAGGCGCGCAGCGTGGCCGCCATGTCCGGATTGCCGTAGCGCATTGCAGCAGCAACCTCCCAGTCGGGCCGGAGTTCGCCGAGCCGGGCGGCCAGTGCGGCCGTCTCCACAGCCAGCGGCGAGCCTTGCGCAGTCCAGATCTCGCGGTATTTGCGCGACACCGGGCCGCTGCGCAACGGCAGGATCACCAGATTGAGGATCGGCAGCCACTTCCAGCGCGGCAAGTCGACGACGCGCTCATCCGACAGAAATTGCCGGAGATAGCGCCGTACCGCCGTGGGCGTGGGCGCATCGGGCGTGCCGAGATTGACCAGAAGGACGTGCGGCTTGCCGGCAGCGGGAGCAATATATGAATTCATAGGGCGTCCCTATTTTGCGCTATTCTTAAGGACTATCCAAACGGTTTCGGTGGCCTGACAAATCATGGGCAGTTTTAGCATTTGGCATTGGTTGGTCGTGTTGGCGATCGTGGTGATCGTGTTCGGCACCAAGCGTCTGCGCAACGTCGGCCAGGATCTGGGCGAGGCCGTTAAGGGCTTCAAGCAAGGCATGCGCGATGAAGATCCTAACGCTCCGCGTCCCCCGCTCGAGCATCGTCCCAACGCGGACACCCAAGACAGCACGGCGGACACCACCCGCACCGGCACCGACTCCAACGGCGATCGGACGCCTTAATCCAACCGATGTGCGGCGGCGCTCTGAGTGGCCGTCGTTCGGACCGGATGGAACCTTGACCCGTGTTTGACGTCGGATTCAGTGAGATCCTGCTCACCTTATTGGTAGCCTTGGTCGTCCTGGGCCCCCGTCGGTTGCCGACGGCGGCCCGCTACGTGGGTCTCATGGTGCGCAAGGCGCGGGCCCAATGGTTCGCCGTCAAGGCAGAATTCGAGCAGGAGCTGGCGGCCGAGGATCTCAAGCGCTCCCTGCGCGAAACGCAGCAGGCCCTGCGGGATGCCGAGGACGAGATTCGTCGCGGCGCCGACTCGGTCCAACGCGAGGTTACGGAGCATCGCGATGAGCGCTGAGCAGAGCGCTGCGCCACCTGAGCGCCTTATTGATCACCTATTAGAACTGCGCTCGCGTTTGCTCAAGGCGGTTGCCGGCTGGTTGCTGGTCCTGCTGGCGTTGCTGCCGTTTGCCAACAAACTGTACGGCTGGCTGGCCAAACCTCTGCTCGACAAACTGCCCGCCGGCGGGCAGCTCATCGCCATTGATGTGGCGGCTCCGTTCTTTACGCCGCTAAAGCTGGCGCTGGTGGTGGCCATGGTGCTCAGTGCGCCGTGGGCGCTGTACCAGTTGTGGTCGTTCGTGGCGCCCGGTCTCTATCAGCGTGAAAAGCGCCTCGCCCGGCCCTTGCTCGTCTCTGCGGTGTTGCTGTTCTATATCGGCTGCGCCTTCGCCTACTTTCTGGTGTTGCCCACCGTGTTCGGGTTTCTGGCCAAGACTACCCCCACGGGCGTGGCCATGATGACGGACATCACGCACTATCTCGACTTTGTGCTGGTGATCTTTCTGGCGTTCGGGCTGTCGTTTGAGCTGCCGGTGGCGCTGGTGGTGGCGGTCGCGCTGGGTGCGGTCACGCCTTCGCAGTTGCGTGAGTGGCGCGGCTATGCGGTGGTGGTGATCTTTATCATTGCCGCTATTCTGACGCCGCCGGACATTCTGTCGCAGCTGCTGTTGGCACTGCCCATGATGGCACTGTACGAGCTCGGCATCGTCGCCGGCGGCTGGGTAAAGGCAAAAAACTCGCCAGTGGCGGATGCTTGAGTTAAACTAATCCCGTTTTGCTGGGCCTTCCTGGGGCTGGCTTGTTGATATTGTCCTCTGCGGTCGGACGCACATACCATGCGTTCCGGTCTCGAACTGACCCTTAAGGTGCACTTGTGCGTAATTACGACCTTGAATTCCTGAAACGCTTCTCGCTGGTGATCCTGTTCCTTCTCGCGGTCATGGTGGCCCTGATTTTTGCAGGTATTCACCTCGGCAAGTCCATCCCGCCCGAGGTCAGCAAGAGCGCTCAACAGCAAACGGTCAACCGCATTGCGCCGACCGGTTCGGTCTACGCCGGTGCCGAGGGTGATCTGCGCAAGCAAGCCGCCGCCGATGCCGCGCTGGCTCGCGCCAAGGCCAATGTCGCCTTTGGTGGCACGCTCGATGGCAAGGTCATCTATGACGGCCTGTGTGGCGCTTGCCACAAGTCCGGTTCGGGCGGCGCACCGACGCTGGCCGGCGGTCAGTTCAAGGCTCGCCTGGCCAAGGGCGAAGAAACCCTGATCAAGCACGCAATTGAAGGCTTCACCGGCGCTGCCGGCGTGATGCCTGCCCGTGGCGGTAACCCGTCCGTGAGCGATGAACAAATCAAAGCCACCGTTGAGTGGATGCTCGCTCAGTAATCCGGAGCCGGCATGAGCGCCGATTCGGTTCGCGTTGACGGCCCCATCGGGCCACTCGAAGCCATCTTCGAGGGCCCTGAGACCGACGCCGTTGCGCAACCCGTAGTTGCGGTCATCTGTCACCCGCTCTCTACCGAGGGCGGGTCTTTGCATAATAAGGTCGTGACCATGACCGCCCGCGCACTGCGCGAGAGCGGAGTGGCTACCGTCCGTTTCAACTTCCGTTCGGTCGGTGCCTCGGTCGGCTCGTTTGACCATGGCGAAGGCGAATCCGACGATCTGGCCGCCGTCGTGGCCGAAGCCCGCCGGCGCTTTCCGGGCTACGAGCTGTGGCTGGCCGGTTTCAGTTTCGGTGCCTATGTGGCCATCCGCAATGCACGCCGGCTGGACGCCAAATACCTGATCAGCATCGCACCGCCGGTCGGTCGTAGCTGGGACTTCAAGGCACTCGAACTGCCGCAGTGTCCGTGGCTGATCATCCAGGGTGGTGCCGATGAGATCGTGGACCCGACCAAAGTGTATGACTGGGTCGAGTCGCTCCAAGGTCTCGCCGAGCCGCCGGAACTGGTCAAAGTGCCGGAGACCACCCACTTCTTTCATCGCCGCCTGATGGATCTGCGGGGTGTGATCAAGCACTCCATCAAACGTTACTTGCCCGGCGCATGAAGCCGTCGGCGCGTTATGCCCAAGGGATCACTGCGGGCGAGTGGCAATCGGATCCTGCGCAACTGCGGGTCCTGCAATCGCTGGACCGCATCCATACCGCGCTGCAGACGGCACCCGCACGCTCCTCGTCGCTGCTAGGTCGCCTGTTCGGTGGCGGCTCCGCTGCGTCGTCTGCGGTACAGGGCCTGTATCTGTATGGCGGTGTCGGTCGCGGCAAGACCTTTCTGGTCGATCTGCTGTTCGATGCGGTCGAAGGCATCCCCAAGCGCCGCACACACTTCCACCGGTTTATGCGCGAGTTGCATGCGCGTCTGCGGACCCACCAGGGCGAACGCGATCCGCTAGTGCAGATTGCGGCAGAACTGGCCGCCACCGCGCGCCTGCTGGTGCTGGACGAATTTTTTGTCAATGACATTGGCGATGCGATGGTGCTCGGCCGTCTGCTCGATGCGCTGTTCGCACAGGGCGTTACCCTGGTGACGACATCGAACATCGAACCCGACGGGCTGTACAAGGACGGTCTGCAGCGCGCCGGATTCCTGCCGGCCATCGCGGCGCTAAAATCGCATTGCGAGGTGCTGCACATGGACAGCGCCACCGACTATCGCCTGCGGGCGTTGACGCAATCGCCGGTGTATCGCGCGCCGCTCGATGCGCAAAGCAATGCCTGGATCGCCGGCCGCTTTGCGGAACTGACACATGGGCATCACGCGAGCGTGACGCCGCTGGAAATCAACGATCGCGAGATCGCCGTGCGCGGCGTGGCCGATGGTGTGGCCCGGTTTGATTTCGCTGCATTGTGCGAGGGCCCGCGCTCGCCATCGGACTATATCGAGATCGCGACCGAGTTCCACACGGTGCTCGTCGGCGGGATTCCTGCGTTCGACGGCAGCAATGACGATGCCGGTCGGCGCTTCGTGTATCTGATCGATGAGCTCTATGATCGCCGCATCAATCTGGTGTGCACCGCTGCAGCCGATCCGGTCTCGCTGTGCACCAGCGCCAAACTCGCGATGCCGTTTGAACGGACCGCATCGCGCCTGATTGAAATGCAGTCGGCCGACTACCTGGCCTCTACGCCTGACGCCTGATCCTTAACGCATTGCGATCAGTTGACGGGCGTGCGCGTTGAGCGGCGTGCCATGTGCAAACCAAAGTACAGAACGATCAGCGCTGCTAACCAAGTGGCGATGGCTTTCCATTCGGTGAGTGGCAAGGTCAGCAGGATGGCGGCCATGATGCCAATCGAAATCAGCGGAACCAGCGGTCCGAGCGGCAAGCGGAATGGCGTGCCGTGTTCCTGCACATTGGATGCTTGCAGTTTCCAAGCCGCTGCGCAGACCAAGGCATAGACCATACAGTTGGCGCCGCCGCTCATGGTGGCGAGCGATTCGAAGTTACCGCCGAGCGCGAGCAAAGTACCGCCTATGGCATGCAGAATCAACGCGGTGCGCGGTACGTGGTAACGCGAATCCAACGAGCCCAGTGCTTTGGGCAAGTAACCATCACGTCCCAATGCAAACAGCAGACGTGACGAGGCGAGCAAGTTGCCCATCAGAAAGCCGAGCATGGATACACAGGCGGTTAGCAGCAAGGCAGTGCGTGCGATCGGCAACAGCACACCCGCCGCATCTGCAATCGGCGTCCTGGTGCCGGCCAGATCGGCCTTGAGCAGACCTTGCGTCACAATCTGCAACGACACATACAAGATGACGACCAGCAACGTACCGATGAGCGTGGCGCGTGGCACATTCCGCGACGGATCCTGCACCTCGCCCGAGGGAATTAGCGCAGTCTCAATACCGGAGTAGGCAAAGATCACTAAGATCATGGCCGGTCCCATTGCGGCCCAGGCCGGCCACCGGGTAAAGCTCACCTGCGACCAGTCCACAAAAGCCATGCCGATAATCGCCAGCACAAACAGGGGCGTGAGCTTGAGACCTGCCAACACGTTGATGGCACGCGAACCGAGCTTGATGCCAAACAGATTGAGCGCAAGCAGCAACACATACACCAGCACGATGGCCACGCGGCGACCCGTCTCCGTACCCACGACCGGAATAAAGGCCTGCAGCTGATCCATCAGCGCTGCGGCCACACCGCCGCTGGATGCGACGTTGCAGATCCACATCAGAGAGCCGGCAACAAAACCGATCAAAGGACCAAAGGCGGCGCGGCCATAGGTGTAGGGACCACCCGTCGTGGCAGCACGCGATCCGGCGGCCGCAAAACACATCGAGATGGGAATGATTGCCAGGGCGCCGAGCACAAACGCCAACGGTGCCGAGGGCCCGAGCCGCTCAAACAGGCGCGATGGCATGGCAAAGATACCGGCACCCACGATGATGTTGACGATCACTGCCGCCAGTCCGAACGGACCGAGAGCTTGCACGAGTTGCCGTTCTGCTGCGCGGCCGCTGAGTTTGGTATCCATGGAATAGAATTAAGGCATGAATCACCCGCACGACTCAACTCTTGGCCGCAGTGTCGAATATCCCGCGCAGTACGATCCCGGACTGCTGTTTCCGATTCCGCGTGCCCATGGCCGCCGCGGCCTGATCAGCGCCGACGGACGCGAGTCCACCGGCGAGGAGTTCATGCCCTTCATCGGGCACGATCGCTGGCATGCGTACGAGGTCAGCTGGCTCAATGCCAAAGGCAAGCCGCAGGTCACCACGCTGACCCTGACGGTGCCGGGCTATTCGCCATTCCTGATCGAATCCAAGTCGCTCAAGCTGTATCTCAACTCGTTCAACTCCGCCCGTCTCGACAACATCGGGACCTTGCTGGATCGTATCGACAACGATCTGTCGGCTGTCGCCGGCGCCGATGTCGAAGTGCAGGTCGGCCTGCCCGAGTTCGCGGGAACCCAGGAGCGCTGGTGGGATGGGCGTAAGGATCCGGTCTTCGACTTGGATACGCTCGATGTTGAGATCAGCCATTACGGTCCGCCGGACTCGAGCCTCCTGAATGCGGATGCGGGTACGGTGGTGCAGGAGGTGCTGACCTCGCAGCTGCTCAAGTCCAACTGCCCGGTGACGTCGCAACCCGACTGGGCCAGCCTGCGAATCGCCTATACCGGACCCCAGATCGATCGCGAGTCGCTGTTGCGATACATCGTCAGTTTCCGTGATCACTGCGAGTTCCACGAGCAGTGCGTTGAGCGGATCTACTGCGACCTGATGCGGCTGCGTCTTAAAACATTGAGCGTCGATGCGCGGTATACCCGCCGCGGCGGTCTGGACATCAACCCATGGCGCGCCACCCCGGCCCATCCGATCCCGCGGGCGTATCGCGACGAACGGCAGTAATTCGGCGTTCAGCGATTTTGCCAAGATCACAATGATTCCTTAACGATCGTCATGCCAGAGTAAAGGCGTGTTTCACCTTTGCACTAGGAGACGAGCAATGAGCAACACCGAAACCCCTGACCTGAGCGGCTTCCAATCGGGCGTTCAATCTACCGAAGAAATCACCGGCGGCTCCGGTGCCGGCGGCGGTGCCGGCGAACAAACCTACACTGTTGAAAAGGGCGACACCCTGTCGGGTATCTCCAAGCAGTTCTATGGTTCGGCCAATCATTGGCGCGATATTTTCGAAGCCAATACCGACCAGCTCGAAAACCCGGACAAGATTTTCCCGGGCCAAGTGCTCAAGATTCCGGCCCGCGCCGAATAATCTACCGTTCTAGACAATTAAGACTGTATTTAAGGGATCAGACAATGAAGGCTAATCGCATTTACGTTGTTGCCGCTGCCGCCGTGCTGGCTACGGCCGCCATGGTCGGCTGCAAGAAGAAAGAAGAAACCGCACCGGTCGCTCCGGTCACCGCACCGGCCGCTACCGTCTCCGTGACGTCGGTCGACCTGGGTAACGCCATCGGCGCCGACAGCAAGGTCTCGGCCACCGGCACCACCTTTAAGCCGATCGACAAGGTCTACGTTTCGGTGAGCACCAGCACCTCGGACATGGCCGCAACCGTTCCGGGCACCCTGGGCGCCAAGTGGTATTTCGGCACCACCGAAATCCCCAACACCGCCAAGGAAAGCCAAATCAACTTTAACGGCACCGGTAACACGGCGTTCGATTTGAGCAACGCCACCGGCATGCCGGCCGGCAAGTACAAGGTCGACATCAGCCTGAACGGCGCTGTGGTGTCCTCCAAGGAATTCGAAGTCAAGTAACCCCTTACGCGACTTCGATCCGAGCACCACTTCTTAGTGGTGCCTACGCCCCGCAACGCATCACGCGTTTGCGGGGTTTTTGTTTGCCGGCGCGCAAGTCGTTACACTGGGAACTGAACTGAATTTGCAGAGCCCATCATGACCACTGAATTCACCGCCCTGTCCGATGAGCAGGTAGACCGTCTGTCCAATTGGCTCGATGAGCATGCCATCAACCATATGGGCATGAACCTGGAAGCGCTCGACGGCTACATGACCGCGCTGGTTCTGTCGCCCGAACCCGTTCCGTTCGAGGAATGGGAGCCCATCATCTGGGGCGAGAACGCAGCCAATGTCGACGCCGATGTGCGTCGTCAGGCGCAGGATTTGCTGACGCTGCACCTGGAGTCGGTCCGCGAGCGCGTCGCGCACGATGCCGAGTCCATCCCCGAGGAACTCACGCCGCTGATGTGGCTCCCCGACGAAGAGGATTTCAACAACGCCGAGGCCGACAGCATTGAGGCCGGCGGCGATTGGGCGCGCGGATTCTTTACCGGTATCGGCCTGCGCGAAACGCAGTGGGATGCATGGCTCGAGAGCTATGACTTTGTCGAAGAGATTTTCCTGTACATGGACCAGCTCGAGAGCGGTGAGGTCATGGACATGGACAATCCCGTGGCTGCCGGTACGCCGGTGTCCTTTAAGGAGCGCATGGAAATCATCGCCGCCTTGCCGACCATGTTGCGTGACTTGGCGCAGCTGCGCGACAAAGAGGCCGCCGCTAAGGTGCTGCAATGACATCCATGCAGCCACGACAGGATGTCGTCAATGTAATCTGCATGAAATGGGGCACCAAGTTCGGCCCCGAGTACGTCAACATTCTGCACAACATGGTGCAGCGCTACCTGGCACGTCCGCACCGCTTTATCTGCATTACCGATAATGCCGAGGGTTTCAATCCCGGCATCGAATCGCTGCCGATTCCGTCGGCGGGTCCGGCCGATACCAACTTCGCTCACGGTTGGCGCAAGCTGGCCATGTTCGCCAGCCCGCTCGGCGATCTTAAGGGCATGACGCTGTTTCTTGATCTTGATGTGGTGATCGTTGACCGTCTCGATCCGCTGTTCGAGTACAAGCCCGGCGAGATCTGCGTGGTGCGTGATTACCGCATGATTCGTGTGCGTGGCGATGACTTCGTCGGCAACACCTCGGTGCTGCGGTTCAACGCCGGCGAGGATCCGCAGGTGCTCGAGGATTTCATCGCGGCATGGGATGGCGACAAGGCCATCTACCGTAACGAGCAGGAGTTCCTGTCGCACTGGTTTCATTCGCGTGGTCGCTGGCAACACTGGCCGGATACCTGGTGCCCTTCGTTCAAGCACGATTGCGTAGCGCTGGGTCCACTGAGTTACATCACCACGCCTAAGATCCCCGAGGGTGCCAAGGTCATCGTGTTCCACGGCGATCCCAAGCCCGAGGATGCGCTGGCCGGTAAAGGCAGCAAGTGGTATCGCAAGATTCGCCCCACGCCGTGGGTGCGTGATTACTGGCGGTAAATTAAGCCGTTGCTGATTGCCTTCTACAAACCGTTTCAGGTGCTGACGCAGTTCACGGACCGCAGTGAGCCGCCGCGTCGTACCTTGGCCGAATTCGGCCTGCCCGAGGATGTGTATCCCGCGGGCCGCCTCGATTACGACTCCGAGGGCCTGCTGCTACTCACCGATGACGGCCGCTTAGCCAATCGCCTGACCGATCCGCGGCACGGCAAACGCAAAACCTACTGGGTCCAAGTCGAAGGCACTCCGGATGTCGAGGCCTTGCGCCAGCTGTCCGATGGCGTGGTGCTGAGCGATGGGCCGTGTCTGCCCGCCCAAGTGGGCGTGCTCGATCCCGCACCGGTGGTGCCGCCGCGCGAACCGCCGATCCGCGTTCGCAAGTCCGTTCCCGATGCCTGGTTAGAAGTAACCATTCGCGAAGGCCGCAATCGGCAAGTGCGACGCATGACAGCCGCCGTCGGGCTGCCGACCTTGCGGCTGATTCGGGTACAGATGGATTCGGTGACGCTCGGCGATCTGCAACCAGGCCAATGGCGCGAGGTGGTGTGAGGTGTCCATGAATTTTCTCTGGGTGGCGTTGGGCGGAGCGCTGGGAAGCGTGCTGCGTTACGCGCTTGGCTTGCGGTTCCCGATCATGCAAGGCCAATGGCCGTGGGCAACCTTCGGGATCAATACCTTGGGCTGTCTGCTGATTGGCATACTGTGGGCATACTGCGAGCGCTCCGCGACGCTGTCGCCGGTAGTGCGTCCGCTGCTGATGGTGGGCGTGTTGGGTGGCTTTACCACCTTCTCCGCCTTCGGTCTGGAGTCCCTGCTGATCTGGCGCCACGGCCAGCCCGCGATGGCCTTGGGCTATATGATTGCGAGCATGCTGGGCGGGCTGTTGCTGGCGGCGGCCGGCGCGGCCTTCGTAGAACGCTGGCTTTGAGGGAACGGTGCCCGCCGACGGTCTCATCACGGACGTTGCGGGTTCGGCGGTATAATTTGCCCAATAATGGGCGCCATTTTCAGGCGTTAGGGTCAACATAATGCTGTTCCAGTACGTCAAGGAGCCCGGGCGGGTTCTCGTCATTGACGATCAGCAAGCCAATCTCGACACGGCCAGAATGCTACTGGAGGCCGAAGGCTATCTCGTCCGCTGCGAGGTGTCGGGCCGGCAGGGCCTGGATGCCATCCCCGAGTTCAAGCCCGATCTGATTCTGCTGGATATGATGATGCCCGGCATGGATGGCTTTGACGTACTGCGCGAGTTGCGCGAGCAGCAGCTGACCCAGCGGATTCCGGTGCTGTTTGTCACGGCCGCCTACGATGACATGACCCTGGAGCGCGCCTTTGATCTGGGCGTGGTGGATTTTGTGGCGCGGCCGTATCGTCGCAACGAATTGCGTGCGCGAGTGAATGCGCATCTGCGGCTCAAACAGACCAACGATCGACTGCAACGCACGGCCCGTGAGCGCGAGGAGGTGGTCAATCTGGTGGCGCACGATCTCAAGAATCCCCTGAGCTCCATCCTGTTTGCTACGCAGATGTTGCGCGATGGCAGTGTCGCGCCTGAGCGTATCGGTCGCTATTACGAGATCATCCAGGATGCCGGCAACGATGCCGTTGGCTACATCCACGATTATCTCGAGCAGCGTGCGGCGCAGACACAAGCCGTGCCGCAAGCCGGCAGAGCCAACTTGACCGCGGTGGCCGAATGGATTGATCGGCGTTATCGCGAGCGCCTGGAACAGACCGGCATGCCTTTGACCGTGATCAAGCCGCCGGAGCCGGTGACCGTGTCCATTGCCGAGCAGGTTCTGCGGCAGGTCGGCGAAAACCTGATCACCAATGCCCTCAAATATGCGCCTAACGCACCGGTCGAAGTTGCCGTGCATGCGGGCGCGCCCGGTTACTGGCGCCTGCGTGTCACGGACCATGGCCCCGGCCTGACCGAATCGCAGCAACGCCAACTGTTCAAACCCTTTGTTCGACTGCACTCCCAGCGCCAAGGCAGCAACGACGAGCGCCTATCCAGTGGCCTCGGACTGTCGCTGGCCAAGCGCACCATCGAATCGCACGGCGGACAGATGTGGTACGAGCGCGGTAGCGATGGCGGCTCCTCGTTCGTGATCGAAGCGGGTGCGGCGTAAGCAAGCACCCCTTACCAAAAACAAAAACCCCGCCGATGGCGGGGTTTTTGCTAAACGGGTGTTACGAACCGGCGCAAACGCTTAGCGATCGTGATCAAAGATCCGGTCGGCATCGCGTTCCTTGATCTTCTTGTTGATCTGGTACGCAGCAGCAGCGACCGCCGCCACGGCAGCGGCCGTCAGCAGCGGGTTTTCCTTGGCCTTGCGGCCAGCCACGACAGCGCCTTTGCGGACGGCCTGGACCTGGTCGTTGGACTTGAGGAAGTCAACGGTCTTTTCCTTGGCGTCGCCGGCGCGATCCACCACGGTTTCGGAGCCGGCCTTTACAAAGTCCTTGGCGGCAGCGCGACCTTGGTTGAACCACTTGAGAGCGGTATCGCTATCGGCATTGCGCAGTTGCTTGCTAACCGCATCAAAGATGTCGGCGAGTTGGTTCTTGCTCATTGTAGGGCCTCCCATTTGGCCAAAATCCATGGCTCCAGCATACGCACGGCGTGTTGGAAAATTGTGATTTTTGGCCCCCGTGGCTGAACCCTGTTCAACTGCCGTTGGGCCGCCGCGGGCTCAGGACTTGCGCGATTCCTGCAGTCGGCGCGTGGTCTTGTGGGTGGGCTCAAAACTGTCGGGGTCGTCCGGCCAAGGATGCCGCGGGTAGCGACCCTTCATTTCCCTCCGCACCTCGGGGTAGGTCTGGCTCCAGAAGCTGCGCAAATCGGTGGTGACTTGCAAGGGTTTGCCGCCGGGCGACAGCAGATGCAAGGTCAGCGGGATGCGGCCATCGGCAATCCGCGGCGTTTCCTTGAGTCCGAACAGTTCCTGCAACTTGACGGCCAGCACCGGCGGGTGGGCGTGGGTGACGGTCTCGCCTTCGGCATTGCGCCACTGTTCGTCAAAGGCGTACTCGATACCGCGCTCCATGCCCGAGGGCACCGTGATCCGGCGCGGACACCATTCGTCGAGCTGGCGCCGGGCATCCCAGGGCAACAAGTTGCGCAGCGCATTGTCGATGGCCTCGGGGTCGATATTGCGCAGGCGGGACTTGCCACGGACCACGGGCAGCAGCCAGCCGGGGTCGGCCAACAGGGCGGCGCTGTCCATGGATGGCCAATCGGCCGTGCGTTCCGGCAGCCAGTGTCGGGCGCAGCGCACCCGCGTCAGCCATTCTTGCGTGCGGTCGGCCAGCGGCAGGCTCGCCATGCCCTGCGCTTGCACGTAGCGGACCAGGGCTTGTGCAGTCTGCTCCGGATCGGCGGCACCGGCGGACTTGCGCTCGGTTTCGATCCGACCGAAGCGCTCGACCTGATAGGCATGCATCGCTTCGGTGCGGGGGTCGAACTCGGCCACCGTCTCGCGGCGCCAGTGGTCGGCAAAACGTTCGCGCAATATGGATTCGGTGATGGGCGCTGCCGCACGGATGCGGGCGTGGGGGCGGTCGTGCTCCAGCTCGGCGACGACCAGCCATTCGTGGCCGCGCAAGTCGGTTTCCGGGTGCAGCACCGCGGTCTGGCCATTGAACAGCTGGTAGCGCAACGGGTCGCGGTCGCTGCGGTGCGCCACGCGATCGAGATAGCCTTCGACCAGGGTCAGGGCGAGATTGTCGGGGTTGGGGGCGCCACGGCTAGGCAGGCGGCGCTGCCATTGCTCACGCAGGCGGGCGGCCGCAGCCCAGTCGCGGCCCTTGGGGTTGGCCAGCCACTCACGATAGAGGCGGACCAGGTCGTCGCTGTGGCGTGCGGTGCGCGATTCGAGCAGGGCCAGCACCGAGGCAATGTCGGCATGGCGGTCGGCATTCAGCACCAGCCGCGCTTGGCGGGGTGGAAGGCCGAGCTGCAGGGCACGGCGCCCGTCGTCGGTCAGGTGGTCGTGCGCGTCGAGAAAGCCGAGGCCGCGAAGCTGCTCGCGGGCTGCGGCCAGCATGGGCTGGGACGGCGAATCCAAAAAGCGCAGGTCGGTGCTGCCCCAGGCGGCGAGCTCCAAGGCCAGGCTGGATAAATCGACTTGGGTAATTTCCGCCCGGCGTTGCGGCTCCAGGCGCTGCGACGAGGGCCACAGGCGGTAGGCGTGACCCGGCGCCGTGCGGCCGGCACGACCGCTGCGTTGAGTAGCGCTGGCCTGCGAGATCGGCACGGTCCGTAGCGCGGAGAGGCCAGTGGTCGGCTCAAAGCGCGGCTCATTGGCCAGGCCGGTATCAATCACTGTGCGCACACGGGGGATCGTGACGCTGGATTCGGCGACATTGGTGGCCAAAATGATGCGCTGGGGCGTGTCCTCGGGGGGATTTAGGACGGCCGATTGGGCATCGACAGGGAGATCCCCGTGCAGCGCCACGGTATGAAGGTCGCTGAGAGACTGCTGCAGGCGGCGGATCAAACCCGTGCCGGGCAGAAACACCAGAATATCGCCCGGGTGTTTTGTTGACGCTTGGCGCACGGTTCGCACCACTAGCTGTTCCGTTCGCTCGTCGCGACCGCCGGCCACGTGCTCGACAGTCACGGGGTAGCCACGGCCTTCGCTCTCGACCACCGGCGCATCCAGAAAAGCGCCCAGAGACTGCAGCTCCAAGGTGGCGGACATCACCAGCAGTTTCAGATCGTCGCGCAGGCCATCCTGCACATCCAGCGCCAGGGCCAGCCCCAGATCCGAGGCCAGTTGGCGCTCGTGGAACTCATCGAAGATGATCATGCCGACGCCGGCCAGCTCCGGGTCATCCTGCAAACGACGGGTCAGCAGGCCTTGGGTCAGGACCTCGATGCGGGTGCGGGCGGAGATGCGGTTCTCGAAACGGATGCGATAACCCACCGTCTCCCCGACCGGCTCGCCGAGCTGGGCGGCCATGAAGGTGGCG
Organism: Aquilutibacter rugosus; assembly: GCF_036541335.1. NCBI lineage: Bacteria > Pseudomonadati > Pseudomonadota > Gammaproteobacteria > Lysobacterales > Lysobacteraceae > Aquilutibacter > Aquilutibacter rugosus. Next base: position 613,868 of record NZ_JAZHBO010000001.1, read on the forward strand.
GCGTTGCGGGCGGCCACGCGGCGCGGCTCCAGCATGAGGATGGTGCCTTCGACCAGGCCTGACTCCAGCACGGCCAGCGGCACGCGCGTCGTTTTGCCGGCACCGGGCTCGGCCTGCAGGATCACCCGCGGATGCGTGCGCAGCGTGTCCAGCAACTCGGGCAGGACGGCATCGATGGGTAGCGCGGCATCAGTCATTACGGGGCAGTCTAAAGTAAAATCGCACGGATGAAATTGATCGACATCGGCGCCAACCTCACCCACGACAGTTTTGACCGCGATCGGGCGCAGGTCATTGCCGATGCGCAGGCCGTCGGCGTGGAGCAATTCATTGTGACCGGGGCCTCGCGTGAGCACTCGCCCATGGCGCTGGAGCTGGCCCGCGAGTATCCGGGTGTCTGTTACGCCACCGCCGGTGTGCACCCCCACCACGCCACCGAATACACGGCCGAGTGCGATGCCGAGATGCGCGCCCTACTCGCCCACCCCGAGGTGGTCGCCGTCGGTGAGTGCGGTCTCGACTATTTCCGCGATTTCTCGCCGCGACCCGCTCAGCGCCGCGCTTTTGAGATGCAGCTCCAGACCGCGACTGAGATCGGCAAGCCGCTGTTCCTGCACCAGCGCGATGCGCACGCCGACTTTCTCGCCATGATGGCCAATTTCGAAGGCCGTCTCGGCCCCGCCGTGGTCCACTGCTTTACCGGCACCCGCGAGGAGCTGTACGACTACCTAGATCGGGACTGGTATATCGGCATCACCGGCTGGCTCTGCGACGAGCGTCGTGGCCAGCATCTGCGCGAACTGGTCCGCGATATCCCCACCAATCGGCTGATGATCGAGACCGACGCGCCCTACCTGCTGCCGCGCACTCTCAAGCCGATGCCCAAGGACCGCCGCAACGAGCCCAAGTACCTGCCCCACATCCTTGAAGAGCTGGCGAGCGACCGTGGCGAGTCCCCCGAGACCACAGCAGATCTCGCCACCGAGAACACGCGGCGATTTTTTACCTTGTAAAAATAATTTAATCTGGGTAAATTGATAGCTCAACAACCCGGAGTCGTTCGAAATGTCCAGTCAGTGGTTAGCCTTTGCCGGCTCGGATCGCATCGCAAAGGGCGAGCCGCTCGAAGTCGCACTGGCCGCCCATGCTCAACTGCTGACCGATCCAACCGTGACGATTCTGGCCTTCGACGCGGTCAGTAGCGAACCGGTCGAGCTCGATTTGCGCGGCACTGCCGAGGACGTGAGCGCCCGCATTCTCGCCGCGCAGCAGGCCACCGCCGCCATGCTGAAACGCGGTCGGGGCCGTCCGCGTCTGGGCGTAGTGAGCAAGGAAATCACTTTATTGCCGCGTCACTGGGAGTGGCTGCAGGGCCAAAGCGGCGGGGCATCGGTCACGCTGCGCAAGCTGGTCGAACTGGCCATGAAGGCCGAGCCGAACGCCGCCAACTCTCAGGCGAGTCTGGAGTCGGCCTATCGCTTTATGACTGCCATGGCCAGCAATGCGCCGGGCTACGAGGAAGCAACCCGTGCGCTGTTCGCTAAAGATGCCAACAAGTTTGCCAAGGCCACCCGCAAGTGGCCGCGCGATGTCCGCAAGCATGCCCGCAAATTGGCGGGCTTTGCCCTGGGCGTCGTAGTCTGACATTTTATTTTACGTCGCGATGCGAAGCGCGTGACACTACCCAACAATGGGTGAAAGCCAAAACAACCAAATTCTTGAGTTAGGTATTAGACGCCAGGTGCATCACGCTCGGGAGGGGCACGTCTGAAGGGCGGGGATGCTGCGAAAGGGTCCAAGACCGCGCGCTGATGCGCGGCTGCAGCCGCCCACCAATGAAGCTGCTCGGTGCCGCGATTGGCGTAGCTTGCCCAACGGCCTTCCTCTTGGCCTGGAGCCAGCGTTCCGTCTGCTTGAAACACTTTATCCGCCCGCGGAAAGTGCAACATCGCAGAAACAGGAATACAGCCCAACTCTGACAAGAATGGGCGCATGCCCACCGCCGCGCGCGTGCCGCCCCACTGGCCGCTTGAGTACGTGGCAATCAAGCTTGGCTTGAATGAAAAGACGGAGCTGGGAAACTGGTTCAGCAGGTCGGACAGCGCAGGACTCATTGAGTGGTTGTATTCGGGGCTGACCATGACATATGCATCCGCCTGCGCTATGAGACTCTCCAAACCGGATAGATGCGAGGGCTTCGCGTTATCGGAGTAGGAGAATGCAGGCTTGAACGTATCAGTGGCCGGGTAGTCCAACGGATCAATAAGCGTTGCTTCAAAGCGGCCGGCAAGCTGCGACATCAGGAACGCGCAGACACGCTCACCCAGTCTTGCCGGAAGCGGTGGTGATGACTTGCGGCGTGAAGCGAGAAATACGAGAGCCTTCATTTATTTGGTCTTGAGATCTAGCGTTCGAGCTGTGCTCACTCGTTCAGCATCTCACAAATTGCCTTGACCGCTGATTCCGGCTTTCGTGGAGGTGAGTGGTCAAAAACTCGCCACTTTGCGCAAAGCGCTACGGGATCAGGAACGCAGACCGGTGCCGCGCTTGAGCAGGAACAGCGCCAGCGCGCCCAAGCCGATCACGAATGCAAACATCAGACCGAACGAAGTCCACATCGGCACATCGGTCTTATCCAGCAAGCCGTAGCGGAATGCGTTGACGATGTAGAACACCGGATTGAAATGGGTCAGCGTGCGCGCCCAGTCGGGCAGCATCTCCGTCGAATAGAACACGCCACCCAGATAGGTCAGCGGGGTCAGGATAAAGGTCGGGACGATGGCAATGTCATCGAACTTTCTGGCATAGACCGCGTTGATAAAGCCGGCTAGCGAGAAAATTGTGGCACCGAGCAGCACGGTCAGCAGCGTGATCAGCGGATGCGGCACGGACAGGTCCGTAAAGAACATGGAGATGACCAGTACGATGGCGCCGACCATCAGGCCGCGCAGCAGGCCGCCGCTGACGTAGCCGAGCAGGATGACCCAGTTGGGCATGGGCGAGACCAGCAGTTCCTCGATATGACGGCCAAATTTGGCGCCGAAGAACGAGGAGGAGATATTGCCGTATGCATTCTGGATCACAGACATCATGACCAAGCCTGGCACGATAAACGACATGTACGACACGCCGCCCATATCGCGCACTTGCGAGCCGATCAGCTTGCCGAAGATCAGGAAGTACAGTGTCATGGTGATGGCGGGCGGCACCAGGGTCTGGCCCCAGATGCGCATAATGCGCGCCACTTCGCGGCGGGCAATGGTGAACAGCGCCGTGAGGTTGGCGCTAGCTGGTGAAGGCGTGGTGGTTGTCGTTACGGAATTCATGCGGAAGCCCCCAGAGTGTTCATGGAACCACCGGCGGTCAGGCGGACGAACAGCTCTTCGAGTCGGTTGGATTGCGTGCGCATGGAGCGCACCCGGATGCCATGGTCACTCAGTGCATTAAAGACGCTGTTGAGATCCATAGCCCGCGGCATTTCTAGCGCCAGCGTGTGATCGTCTTCGCGCTTGAGCACCGTGCCTTCGATGGCCGGCAGGGTTGCAGGGATGTCGCCTTCGACATCGAGCAGGAAGCCCTCGACATCGAGTTTGGCGAGCAGGGTTCGCATGCTGCCGTGCTCAATAATCTCGCCACGATTGATGATGGCCAGATTGCGGCACAGCGACTCCGCCTCTTCTAAGTAGTGCGTAGTCAGGATGATGGTGGTGCCGGCGCGATTGATCTCGCGCAGGTTCGTCCACATGTCGCGGCGGATCTCGATGTCAACACCGGCGGTGGGCTCATCAAGAATCAGCAGACGCGGGCGCGTCATCATGGCGCGGGCAATCATCAGACGACGCTTCATGCCACCTGACAGGGTGCGGACCATGACATTGGCCTTGGCGGTCAGATGCGCGCGTTCGAGTTCCTGATCAGCTCTGACTAAGGCCTCGGCGCGTGGCACGCCGTAAAAACCGGCGTAGTTGACCAGAATGTCGCGCGGAGTCTCAAACATATTCATGTTGATTTCCTGCGGGACCAGGCCGATCTCACGCATCGCACGCGAGCGCTCACGCACCAGATCAATGCCGAAAATCTCGACCGAACCGGAGCTCAAGTTCACCAGCGATGAAATGATCCCGATCAGAGTGGACTTGCCGGCACCGTTAGGACCCAGCAAGGCGAAGAAATCACCAGGTTCCACATCGAGGGTGACGCCCTTGAGAGCGGTGACATCGTTGTCATAAGTCTTGCGCAAATCACGAACGCGCAGGGCCAAAGTAGAGGAATCAGACATCTCGAACACAGGCCAAAGAGGGCAAACGGTTATTATAGGCTTCATGCATCCGCAATTCCCGATTCGTCTGCTCAGTGCCCGTCCGTTGGCACCGACGGTCTACCACTACGTGTTTGAACGGTCCGATGGCGATGCTCTGGATTTTGTGCCGGGGCAGTTTATCCAGCTCCATTTTGAATATGCCGATGGCACGGCGGCCAAACGCAGCTACTCCCTGGCCACGCAGCACGATCACGCGCTCGGACCCGGCGAGGCAGTCGAGTTTGCTGTTTCCTTTGTTCCCGGTGGCCGGGCCACCGCACTATTCGAGAATCTCGCGGTGGGTGACACCGTGTTTTGCAGCGGCCCGTATGGCCGCTTTGTACTGGACGCGACCGATCGCAACGCGCGGTATCTGCTGATCGGTACCGGCACCGGCATCACACCTTATCGGTCCATGTTGCCGCAACTGGCGGCGCTGATGGCCGAGCGCGGTGTCCAAGTTCACCTGCTGCAGGGTGCGCGCACCGGCGCCGAGCTGCTGTATGCCGATGAGTTCACCGCATTTGCCGCCGCAAACCCATTGTTCCACTATCATCCGTGCCTCTCTCGTGAGACCACGGAGTTCACCGCGCCCAATGTGACGCCGATCCACGGCTATGTGCAGCAGGCCCTGGATGCGATCAAACCCGACGCGGCAACGGATATCGCCTATCTGTGCGGCAATCCGAACATGGTCGACGCGTGTTTCACCGACCTCAAGGATCGCGGCCTCTCCACCCGTTATATCCGCCGAGAAAAGTACGTCAGCAACGTGTAATGCCTTAAGTGACGGAGCGCCGTCCGGCCTTCGTTACTAATGGCATACGCAAAAATCTGCCAGTTCGGCATTATGGCAGGGATCAATCGCGCATTCGTCGGTCGATGGCCATGCTGACCGTTCGACTGTTTCAAGGATCTATAAGGACCTGAGTAAGTATGACGAAAGTTAGTTGGATGCGACCCGCCGCCATTGGGCTGAGCACGGCAGCGCTGTTTGCGCTCGGCGGTTGTTCGCCCAAGCCCGCAGCCGAAGGCAGCGAATCGGCGCGCAAATGGGGCGACATTACGTTTGAGCCCTGCGCGCTGGCGAGCAAGCAAGGTCTCGATGCATCAAAAGCCTATTGCGCCAAGACCAAAGTGGCCGAAGATGCAGCCAATCCCAAGAGTCGACAGATTGAACTGAATCTGGCCTGGATTCCTTCGGAGAACGGTTCGCTTAAAGATCCCATTGTGTTTCTTGCCGGCGGTCCCGGCCAGGCCGCGGTGGATTACGCCAGCTATGCGCGTGCCATTCTGGCGCAGGCCAATCGCAATCGGGATCTGCTGCTGATCGATCAGCGCGGCACGGGCGAATCCAATGTGCTGTCCTGCCCTAAGGCCGAGGCGCGGTTTGAACTCGAAGATGTGCAGCTGACGCCTGCACAGCAACTCGAGGCCATGAAGGTCTGTCAGGCCGAGGTGGCAACCAAAGCCGACACGCGCTTCTACACGACTACGGATTTTGTTCGTGATCTCGAAACCGTGCGACAACGCTTAAAGGTGCCGCAATACAATCTGGTTGGCATCTCCTACGGCACGCGCGTTGCGCAAAAGTATGCGCAGGCACATCCCGCTAACGTTCGTAGCATGGTGCTCGATGGCGTGGTGCCGAATCGTCTGGTGGTCGGCGGCGAGTTTGCGCGCCAGCTCGACAACGCGCTGAAGGCTCAAGATGCTTACTGCGCCAAGGACAAAGCCTGCAAGGCTGAGTACGGCGGCAATCTCTCCCAGCGCCTGCGTGATCTGCGTATCCGCCTCAATGCGGCGCCGGCTTCGGTGCAGGTACGCGATAACGCCACCAATGATCTCAACACGCTCACGATTGATGGCACTCGTCTCACGGCGCTAGTACAGAAACTGGCGTACTCACCCGAGGCCATGTCCATCTTGCCCTTGCTGATCAAGCGTGCCGAACAGGGCGATTATCAGCCGCTGGGTTCACTGATCAACGCCACCTCCGATAACAGTTACGGTATCGAGGCCGGCCTGTTCATGTCGGTGGTTTGTGCCGAAGATCTGCCGCGCTGGAGCGCGCAGACGGCTGCCGGTGATCAGAACTCACTGCTCGGCCGTGATTTCCGCACGGAATATGCAGAGGCCTGCAAGTACTGGCCATCGGGTACGGCGCCTAAAGATTTCTCTGACACGCCGGTTAGGCAAATACCCACGCTGATGCTGTCGGGTGAGCTCGATCCGGTGACGCCGCCTGCGTATGCAGCCGAGATCGCCAAGTTCTATCCCAATGGTCGTCAGCTGACACTCAAGGGCTCGGGTCACGGTTCGATGATGCGCGGTTGTACTGCGCGCCTCACGGCGCAGTTTATTGATCGCGGCGATGCCAAATCGCTCGATGCCAAGTGCCTGGATTCTCTGGGCTTTATTCCGCCGTTTACCGGCTTCAATGGCTGGGAACCTTAAGGAGAGCGGACATGATCATCGCCAACGATTTGCATAAAAGTTTCAAGGTCAAAAAAGAACTCGTCAACGCCGTGAATGGCGTCTCACTCGAAGCGCCCGATGGTCAGATCACCGGCCTGCTGGGTCCCAACGGCGCCGGTAAGACCACCACCATGCGCATGCTCTACACGCTGATGCGTCCCACCAGCGGCACGGTCACTATTGACGGTATTGATGCGATTGCCAATCCGATCGAGGCACGTGAACGTTTGGGCGTGTTGCCCGACGCGCGTGGCATCTACAAGCGCCTGACGGCGCGCGAGAACATCGAATACTACGGTCGTCTCAACGGCATGAACGACGCCACGATCCGTGCCCGCATCGAAACGCTGGCCGATTCGCTGGAGATGCGTGACATTCTGGATCGCCGGACCGAGGGCTTCTCGCAAGGTCAACGCACCAAGACCGCCATCGCGCGGGCGCTGGTGCACGATCCGCGCAACGTGATTCTCGATGAGCCCACCAACGGTCTCGATGTCATGACCACCCGTGCCATGCGCGAGTTTCTGATGCAGATGCGGCGCGAAGGCCGTTGCGTGATCTTCTCGTCGCACATCATGCAGGAAGTCGCAGCGCTATGCGATCGCATCATCATTATTGCCAAGGGCCGGGTGATGGCGGCGGGGACCCCCGACGAGCTGCGTGCGCTGGCGGGCAATGACAACCTTGAGGATGCCTTCGTCAAGCTGATCGGAACCGAGGAGGGCCTGCACGCATGAAGACGACCGCTTTCCTTAGTTTCGTGACGGTGCTTCGCAAGGAGCTGATGGACACCTTCCGTGACCGTCGCACCATGATCAATCTGCTGCTGGTGTCGCCGCTGCTGTATCCCCTGCTTCTGATCGGCATGGGCAAGGTGGCTAAGGACCGCACCGAGACTCAGCTGCAACAGCCCATCACGCTGGCGGTTGTGAATCGCGAAGCGGCCCCGAACCTGATGAACTTCCTGAAGGCTGCAGGAATCAACGCAACCGACGCACCCAAGGATGTCGAGGCTCAGATCCGCGATCAGCGTCTGGATATGGCCCTGGTTGTGGACGAGGAATACCCCGAGAATTTCCGTACCGGTGAACCGGCTACCGTCGAAATCATGACCGACAGCACCCGGCGTAATGCCGATACCCTGGTGGGCCGACTGCGTGATGCCCTGGACGTGTACAACAACCAGGTCGGCAGTCTGCGCCTGACCGTGCGTGGCGTCAGTCCGCTGCTGGTCAAGCCGGTCAACGTGGGTACGCGCGATCTGGCGCCTGCGGCGGCCAAAAAGAACGGCTTTCTGGCCTTTATGCTGCCGTACCTGCTGATGCTGACGGCGTTCCTGGGTGGTGCGGCCTTGCTGTTCGAAGCGACTGCCGGCGAACGCGAACATCAGTCCATGGAGCCCCTGCTGACGACCGCTTCCAAGCGGGGCTCGATCGTGTCGGGCAAAATGGGCGCGGCCACGGTCATCGGCATTCTTTCGATTGTGCTGACCTTGCTGGGCTTTAAGCTCGGCGCACTGATCGGGGGCGAGTCGGCCAAGATGATGGACGTACCTTTCGTCACCATCATCTCTCTGGTCTTTATTCTGCTGCCGCTGGTGGTGCTGGGTGCCGCCCTGTTGACTTGGCTGGCCGCGCGCGCCAAGACCATGAAGGAGGCACAGTCGCTGATCGTCATCCTGATGCTGATGCCGATGATTCCCGGTGTGCTGCTGATGATTAATCCGATCAAGGAAAAGCTGTGGCATTTTGCCGTGCCGTTCCTGTCGCAGAACCAGCTGATCCAAAAACTACTGCGCGAGGAATGGATCTCGCCGCAAGTGTGGGCCACCTACTTTGCCGGCGCGTTTGGCGTGGCCGCGGTGTTCTGGGTGCTGGCCGTGCTGCGCTATAACGATGAGCGCCTGGCCATCTCCGGCTAATGCGCTAGCGCTATAAAGCGTTCAACCGGCGGTGGGCCTACGTGCTGACCGCCGGTTTTTTATTGCGCGCCTGCAGGTGCGAAGGCAAAGGTGCGACGTAACGTCAGCGGCGCCGGTTGCGCGGGGTACTTCCATTGTTTGACGGCATCGAGGGCCGCGCGGTCGAACACGCCACGCGGTGTCGCTTGCACGACGCGCGCGCTGATGACGTGACCGTCGCGGCCGACGGTGAGCTCTACGGTGACCTCGCCGCTAATGCCGCCGGCGAGTGCCGCCCGCGGATACTTCGGCTCGGGGGCGGACAACTCCTGCTGCGATGCGCGTGAAGTTGCCGCCGCAGCCGGAGGCTGATCGGCGCGCGACTCACCGGTTGGCGTGGCCGGTGCAGGCGTGCTCGCTGAAGACGTGGCCGGGTCCCGCGGCGAGGCGCTACCGGAGCCGCTGACCGGCGCGGTGGATGTCTGTGCCGCCGCCTGGGCCTGGGCCTGCACCCGTTCGCGCGCTATCGCCTTGGCCGCCTGTTGCCGCGTCAACTCGCGAGCCCGTTCGGCCTGCGCCGCCGCCTGCTGCCGCGCCGCCAGTGCGACCGCCTGCTCCCGCTCGCTCATCAACCGTGCAATCGCCGGGTTGGCACTGTCGGCCCGCCGCAGTAGCGCCATCAGCCGCTGATACTCGAGTCCGTCGGCCACGTGCAGGGACTGCTCGGTGGCGGCGATCAGCATCGGCGTCGCATCAATCAGCTGCGAGGTCACGCCGACATCGCCCGGCAACTTATCGCGCAGAGCCAGCAAGTACTCGAAGGCATTGTCTCCCGCCGGCGCATACAGGCGCGTCTGAGCTTGCGCCTTGCTCAGGCTGGCCCGTAGTTCGTCGACAGACAGCGCGCTGAGGCCGGCATCTGCGGGTGCGGGAGTGGTGGTGCCCGTGGTGGCCGAGGTGTCGGCATTGGCCGTCGGTTCGCGGCTGCAACTGACCAGGACCAGAGCGAGACCGGCCGTAAAGGTGACATGCGCAAGTGTCTTCATTCGCTGATAGTCGCCAATGCCCGCGCCGAGCGCAAGCGTTACCGCTATTCGGTGACGGCCATGACCCAGGCCTCGACCCGCGGCACCCCCGCCGACCGCACGGCCAGCGCTGCCTCGCCGACGGTCGCGCCGGTGGTGAAAACATCGTCGATAATGGCAACAAAGGACGGCAAGTTACCTTTAATGGTGGCGAACGACGCCGAAAATGCCCATTCCAGATTGCTTTGGCGCTGTTCCATATCCATCTCCGACTGGCGACGAGTCTGGCGCACACGGCGCAGAGATTCGCCATCCAGCGGCAGACCCAGGCCGCGCGCCAAGGGCCGCGCCAGCTCCAAGGGTTGCTCGAAACCGCGCTCGCCCAGCCGGGTGGTGTGCAAGGGTAGGGGCAGAATCCGGTCGGGCATCGGCCACTGCAATGCCTTCGCCCGGGCGACGAACAGCTCGCCCAGAAGCCGCGCGGTGGCCAGGCCGCCGTGAAATTTGAGCTGCGGAATCCAGGCATCTACCGGCGACTGGTATCGGAACAGGGCGCGCAAGCCGTCGATGGGTGGTCGCTCGTAGTCGCACAGTGCGCAGGCGGTGCGGTCAAACTGACGCGGCGGCAGGCCGCTGAAGACGGCCTCCACATCCGGCGCCAAGGGCCGAGCGCAGAAACGGCACACCGCATCCGCCTCTATATAGGGAAGGCGCAACCGGCACGCCCGACACACCGCAGGCCCCGCCGGACAGGGCGCCTGACACAGGCAGCAGCGGGTCGGGAGCCAGGTTTCGAGCCACCGACGCGAAGGCGAACGGCTAGGGGGAAACATGCATACCCGGGCGTGTTGAGTTGACAGAAATGGCCATCGCCAACAGACTGGTGAATTGCCCGTTTCATTACGATCAGAGAATTCCGATGTCCGTTGTCAGCCAAGCCCCCGCCGCTACGGTTCGCCATGACTGGCGCCGCGACGAGGTCCGGGCCCTCCTCGACCTGCCCTTTGCCGACCTGATGCAGCGGGCACAACAGGCCCACCGCCAACACTTCGACGCCAATCAGGTGCAAGTCAGCACGCTGCTGAGCATCAAGACCGGCGGCTGTCCCGAGGATTGCGCTTATTGCCCGCAAGCGCAGCGCTATCACACCGGCGTCGAGGCCACCAAGCTGATGGACACCGAGCAAGTGCTCGAAAAGGCCCGCCAAGCCAAGGCCAACGGTGCGACGCGATTCTGCATGGGTGCCGCCTGGCGTTCGCCCAAAGACCGTGACATCCCGAAAGTGGCGGCCATGATCCAAGGCGTCAAAGCCATGGGTCTGGAGACCTGCGCCACGCTCGGCATGCTCAGTGCCGATCAGGCCCGCGATCTGCGCGAGGCCGGCCTCGACTACTACAACCACAATATTGATACCTCGCCTGAGATGTACGGCGACATCATCCACACGCGCGAGTTCCAGGACCGCCTGGACACCTTGGAACACGTCCGCGACGTCGGCATGAAAACCTGCTGCGGCGGCATTGTCGGCATGGGCGAGACCCGCCATCAGCGCGCCGATTTCCTGCGGGCGCTGGCTAACTTGCCGGCCCATCCCGACAGCGTGCCAATCAACCGCTTAGTCCGTGTCGAAGGCACCCCCTTGGCCGAACAGTCCGAGCTGGATCCGTTCGAGTTCGTCCGCACCATTGCCGTGGCGCGTCTGCTGATGCCCAAGTCCATGGTGCGACTGAGCGCCGGCCGCGAAACCATGAGCGATGAATTGCAGGCCCTGTGCTTCCTGGCCGGTGCCAATTCCATCTTCTACGGCGAAAAGCTGCTGACCACGGCCAATCCGGAGGCCGATGCCGACATGCAACTGTTCCGGCGCCTGGGTATTGAGCCTATGCCCCACTGCGAAACCTCGGGCACCGTGCACGCGGACATTGCCGAGGATTCCTGCGCCGCCTGATGGCGTCGATACCTTCGGGCTGGACGGCGCGGCTACAGGCCACCTCCGCCTTATTGCAGTCGCGTTCGCGGCAGCGTACCTATCGCACCGTTGAGCAGCGCGAAGGCATGCGCGTGCGCGTTGACGGCAGCGAGCTGCTGGATTTTTGCAGCAATGATTACCTGGGGCTGGCTGCACGCACTTCGAACTACGCGTGGAAGGGCGCGGCGGGCAGTGGTTCCGCGCATCTGGTCAGCGGTCACACCGTCGAACACGTCGAGCTGGAACGCACCCTGTGCGCGTGGCTGGGCGCCGAGTCCGCCTTGCTGTTGAGCAGCGGCTATCAGGCCAACTTGGCCGCCATTACCGGTTTGTGCGGCCCCGATGATCTGTGCGTACAGGACAAACTCAACCACGCTTCCTTGCTTGATGCCGCGCAACTGGCCGGCTGCGTGCGCCGTCGCTATCCGCACTTGGATATGGACGGTCTGCAGCGCCAACTGCAAACGCCGGTCAGCGGGCTCAAACTGATTGCCAGCGATGCCGTGTTCAGCATGGATGGCGATCAGGCCGACCCGGCCGCCCTGCGCGCCGCCGACCCGGACGCCCTGCTCTACCTCGACGAAGCGCATAGCATCGGCGTACTGGGTCCAAATGGCGAAGGCATTGGCCGCGAGCACGCGCATCTGCGTCTGGTGACATTCGGCAAAGCGCTTGGCACCGGTGGGGCGGCGCTGCTCGGCTCGGCCGCACTGATTGCGCATCTGCGTCAGACCGCGCGCCCGAGCATTTTTACCACCGCCTTGCCGCCGGTATTGGCAGCACGTACCACGCAGCACATCCGCACGGTTCAAAGCGGCGATGCAGTGGCACGACTGACATCCAATCGCGCCTACTTACGACAACGCGCCGATGCGCTGGGCGTGCCACTACAAGGTGGCGATAGCGCCATCTTCGTCTTGCCGATTGGCAGCGATGCCGATGCCCTGGCCCGCTCGCAGCAACTATGGGAGCGGGGCGTTTGGGTCAGTGCAATTCGTCCGCCCACGGTTCCCGAAGGCACGGCGCGCCTGCGCATCACGGTCAGTGCCGCCCACACGCAAGCTGACATGGACACCTTACTGGAGGCCTTGGCCGTATGAGCTCGAACACCGAGATTGCCATCGTCACGCATGGCAGCGGTCCGTTGCCGGTGGTGATGATCCACGGCTGGGCCATGAATTCCGGCCTGATGGAAGCCACCGCGCAAGCTCTAAGCGACATCGCCACCGTGCATTGCGTCGACTTGCCGGGCCACGGCCGCTCGCGCGACTGCGACCTGCCGCTTGACCCTGACGGCGCCGTCACCGCGCAACTGGGTGAGCGCATCGGGCCCGATGCCCTGTGGATCGGCTGGTCCATGGGCGGCCTGTTCGCCTTAGCCGCTGCACAGAGATCGCAGGCTCGCGGTCTGGTAATGCTGTCATCCACTCCTTCTTTTGCCGAGCGCGAAGGCTGGCCCCACGGCCTGCGTCCCTCGGTTCTGACCGGCATGCGGCAGGCGGTTGCCACCGATGCGCGTCGCACCGTCACGGACTTTCTGCGTCTCGAAGTGCTGGGCGTGACCCGCGCTCATCCGGCTCTGCAGGATCTCGAGCAGCTCGCGTTCGGCCACGGTATGCCGCAGGCGCACGCACTCGAGCAGGGCCTGGATCTGCTGGAGCATTGCGATATGCGCGCCCGTGTCAGCCGACTAAACGTTCCGCAACTGTGGATCGGTGGTGCGCGCGATCGCCTGGTCTCGCCCGATACGCTCACGGCAGCCGCCGCCATGGCAGCCCGCGGCGAGTCACACATACTGGCGGGTGCCGGCCACGCGGCCTTCTTAAGTACACCCGATCGTTTTAATTCCGCTCTACGTAACTGGATCGATGGCAATGTCAGGATTTGATCGCCGCCAAGTGAGTCACGCGTTCTCGCGTGCCGCTACGCAATATGACACCGGTGCCGCATTGCAGCGCCGCATTGGCGAGGAACTCCTGGAGTCGATCGACTACATCGAGGATCCGATCTTTCACCCCGAACCTGTCGAGGTGATTCTGGATCTCGGCAGCGGTACCGGCGCCGGCTCACGCTGGCTGCAGAATCATTTTCCGCAAGCCACCGTGCTGTCGCTTGACCTTGCCATCGGCATGTTGCGACAGGCCCATCCACCTGCGGGCATGCTGCAAAGTTTGCGCAATCGTCTGCGCAAAACGCGCGAACCGCTACCGATTCTTGCCGATGCGCGTGCCTTGCCCGTCGCCGATCACAGCGTGGACCTGATCCATTCGAACCTGTGTCTGCAGTGGATCGAAGACTTGCCTGCCGTCCTCAACGGCTTCCGTCGCGTCCTCAAACCGGGCGGCATGCTGCTGTTCTCGACCTTCGGTCCGATGACTCTGCACGAGCTGCGCATGTCCTTTGCACAGGCCGATGACGACGCCCCGCACGTCAGTCCGTTTGCCGATATCCAGCAATGGGGCGATGCGCTGGTCGCCGCAGGATTCCGCAATCCGGTGCTGGACCGTGACCTGATTATTGAAAAACACCCTAGTTTTCAGGCACTTTTGCGTTCACTGAAAACGATTGGCGCCACCAATGCGATGAGCGAGCGGCGGCGTTCGCTCACCGGCAAGTCGAGATTTGCGCGCGCTGCACAGGCCTATGCGCAATGGACGGACGGCGTGTCCGATGAGCTCCCTGCATCCTGGGAAGTCATTCGTGCACTGGCATGGGCACCGCCAATCGATGCACCGATTCGCCATGCCGGCATGGACGAAGTCCGCGTTCCCGTTTCGTCATTGAAGGTGCGTCGTCGCGATCCCGAATGACAGTAATAAAAAATTTTCGGGAAAGGACTGGAATTCAAGGTTTTTTTGTTCTAGATTGCAAGAACTCGATGCGTTCCGACCGAGTCCGAATTGTTCTTTCAACTTTTGTCCCCCGGGGATTCAAATGGCAACCAAGAAAACCGCAAAAAAGGCCGTCGCTAAAAAGGCCGTCACCAAGGCTGCTCCTAAAGCTGCCGCCAAGACCATGAAGCCGATTAAAGAGGCGCTGACCAAGTCCGGTCTGGCTGCCCATATCGCCGACACCACCGGCGTTGCCGCAAAAGACGTTCGCGCCGTGCTGGCTTGCCTCGAAGCAACGGTTGCCGCTTCGGTCAGCAAGAAGGGTGCCGGTGCATTCACCCTGCCGGGCCTGCTGAAGATCAGTGCCGTCCAAGTGCCGGCCAAGAAGGCTCGCAAGGGTATCAACCCGTTCACGGGTGAAGAGCAAATGTTCAAGGCCAAGCCGGCTTCGGTTAAGGTCAAGGTTCGCCCGCTCAAGAAGTTGAAGGACGCTGCTGCCTAAGCCTTAGGGCTTAGTCACAACGGATTGTCCGTACCTGGTGCCGGTTGGCATCGGGGCCAGGAAGGCACACATTGCTGAACGGCAGGTGTGCCTTTTTTGTGCTCCCGGCAGAATTAAGCTGCGATTCAATGCCCTGGCCGCAGGCTCAGAGACATCCACCCAAGGGGTTACCACCATGATTCGTAAATTTGCAATTGTCGGCGCACTGTCGGTCGCTGCACTGACCGGCTGCGCCACCTATGGCGAGACCGCCTACGGCAATGGCCGCGGTAATTACTACTATGGCTACCCGAGCTCTTCGAGCGTCGGCGTCAGTGTCGGTAGCGGTTATTACGGTTACCCGTCCTATGGCTACGGCTATCCGAACGGCTATTACAGCGGCTATGGCTACCCGTCCTCATACGGCTACGGTTATCCGTCGTATGGCTATCCGCGCTATCCGGTCCGTCCGCGTCCGCGTCCCGATGGCCAAGTCGACCGCACGCCAAACCGCAAGCCGGGCTGGCGGGATCTGGATCAGATCCGCCGCGATGCGCAGGGCCCGCGTACCGGCGGTCGCGTGCAAAGTGCCGCAACGCCACAACGCGTTGAGCGTAGCTCGCCACCGCGTGGAGCGTACTCGGGCGTCACTCGCCGTGCCGTCGAGGGCAGCAAAAAGCGCATACCGCAGGAGCCGTAATCGGTACTCGGTTCGACAAGGGGCCCGGCTAACGCCGGGCCTTTTGCGTTCAGTGCGCCTAAGTCGTTGTAAAATAAGGCCAAATGTCCAATTCCTTTTATCAGTTCCAGGTCATCGTTGTCGGCGGTGGTCATGCCGGGACCGAGGCCGCTTTGGCTTCGGCGCGGGCCGGTGCGCGCACGCTGCTGCTGACGCACAACGTTGAGACCGTGGGCGCCATGTCGTGCAACCCGGCCATCGGTGGTATCGGCAAGGGCCATCTGGTCAAGGAAATTGACGCCATGGGCGGCATCATGGGCCGCGCGGCCGATGCGGCCGGCATCCAATGGCGCCGACTGAATGCATCCAAAGGTCCGGCAGTGCGGGCGACGCGCTGTCAGGCCGATCGCAATCTGTATCGCCGATTTGTGCGCATGGCGGTCGAGAACCAACCCAATCTGACGGTATTTCAAGCCGCCTGCGATGACATCGTTTTTGAAAACGGACGGGCCGCAGGTGTGGTCACCAATACCGGGCTGCGGTTCAACGCGCCGGCAGTGGTGCTGACGGCCGGTACGTTCCTGGCGGGCAAGGTGCACATCGGTCAGACCACTTATACGGCGGGTCGCGCCGGCGATCCGGCCTCGATCGCTCTGGCAGAAAAGCTGCGCGACGGTCCCTTCGTCATTGACCGGCTCAAGACCGGCACGCCTCCGCGCATTGACGGCCGTACGCTCAATTACGCCCTGATGGAAGAGCAGCGCGGCGACGACCCGCGCCCGGTGATGTCGTTCATGGGCAGCACCGCCGATCATCCGCAGCAGGTCTCGTGCTGGATCACGGCCACTACCGAGCGGACCCACGAGATCATTCGCAACGCGCTCGATCGCTCGCCGCTGTATACCGGCCAGATCGAGGGCATCGGCCCGCGTTATTGCCCCAGCATCGAGGACAAGGTGGTGCGTTTTGCCGAAAAGGCATCGCATCAGATCTTTGTCGAGCCCGAAGGCCTGGACGTCAACGAAATCTATCCGAACGGGATCAGCACCTCGTTGCCGTTTGATGTGCAGCTGGACCTGGTCCGCTCCATCATCGGCTTTGAGAATGCGCACATTACCCGTGCCGGTTACGCTATCGAATACGACTTCTTTGATCCGCGCGGCTTGCAGCCCACGTTAGAGACCAAGGGCATCCAAGGCCTGTATTTTGCGGGTCAGATCAACGGCACCACCGGCTACGAAGAAGCGGCGGCCCAAGGTCTGCTGGCTGGCGTCAATGCAGCGCGTGCCGTGCAGGATTTGCCGGGCTGGACTCCGCGTCGTGACGAGGCCTATATCGGTGTGCTCGTCGATGACCTGATCACCCACGGCACCAACGAGCCGTACCGCATGTTCACCTCGCGCGCGGAATACCGTCTGCAACTGCGCGAAGACAATGCCGACCTCCGTCTCACCCCGACCGGTCGCGAACTCGGTCTCGTCGACGACGCCCGCTGGTCGGCGTTTAGCGCCAAGCGTGAACTCGTCGAAACAGAAGCCGCGCGTCTGCAAGGTCTGTGGGCCGGTCCACGCAATACGTTGGGCAAGGCGCTGACCGAACACGCCGGTCTGACCTTGACGCGTGAGAACAGCGCTGCCGATTTGCTCAAGCGTCCGGAGATGGACTACGCCACGCTGATGACGGTGCCGGGCTTTGGTCCTGCACTGACGGATCCGGCGGCCGCCGAGCAGGTGGAGATCGGCATCAAGTACTCGGGTTATCTCGATCGCCAAGCCGAATCCATCGAAAAGCAAAAGCGCAACGAGTCGCGCAGCATCCCGGCGGCATTTGATTACCGCGCGGTCACCGGTCTGTCCGCTGAGTTGCTGCAGAAGCTCGAATCCGTGCGTCCGGCCAGCATCGGCCAGGCACAGCGCATTCCGGGCATGACGCCCGCCGGTATCTCGCTATTGCTGGTGCATTTGGCCCGCCAGGCGCGCGAGCCGGTGACGACGGCCGTCCAGTCGCGAGTTTAGTCGCGTTCCCAGCGCCAGTTGGCCGAGGCCTTGGTCTCGATATTCGACTGCTCGATCTCGACCGAAATGCCCTGACGGATCAGGTACTTAAGCGTCAGCACCTGACCGGTGCCGAGCAGCGACACACCGTACGACACATACAGTCGCGGCGACAGATACTTGCCGATGCCGAACACGGCCGAGCCGAGCGTGCGGTTGTCGGTGACGCCGGCACTATCCAGACCGATGCGCGCACCCAGTTGCGATGCCAGCAGCGAACCGCCCGCAGACAGTGCCGCCGACGCCGAATTCAACTGACGGATGTCGGAACGCGATGCCGACGACAGCGAATGGCCCAGCGCCAAATAGGCCAGCGCCTCGGATTGCGACGTAGCCGGATTGCTCCAGATAGTGGCCTTGGGCGCGGTGGCACGGCCGGTAATGTCCACGCCGGCGGTGACGTTGCCCACTTCACGCTGCGCGCGGATATCCAGGGACGGCGAGGCAATGGAGTTGCCCGACCACATCAGACGACCGCGCGTGATGTCGAGTTTTTGCCCGTAGACCGTGTAGGTGCCATCAATATTCAACCTGCCGGTGCCGGTCATTTCCCGTCCCGGGCGTGCTCGAACGCGCAGGGAGCCATCAACCACGCCCTTGAGGCCAAAGCCCTGTAGATTGACGTTGTCGCCGAGCGCCACTTCGAGATTCATATCGAGGGGATTGCCGCGCTTATACTCAGGATCGGCGGGATCGAGGATCACGACGTCATCGGACGCGCTGTAGCCGCGGTCTAGGCGCTCCAGGTCAATGCGTGCATCGGGCACGAAGATGCGGCCGGTCACGCTCATCGGCTGCCCGGGCTGGATCTTCACTTCGACATTCGGATCGGCGACTGCATACAGGTCGCGCGTGTCCGAGATCAGCAGATTCTTGCCGGTGACGTTGACCACGATCGGTGAGTTGAGATTGCTCCAGCCAAACGTGCCGTTGACGTTGAGCGTGCCGTCGCCCATGCGTGCAGAACCCGTTAGGCGAGCGGTTCCGTCGGCGTTACCGATCAGGCGCAGATCGCCATTGGTCACGGCGGTGGCCAGCGACGGCAATTCAAACGAGAAGTTGCTGAGTACCGCATTGCCACCGATGCGCGGGGAGTTCATCGAACCGCCGAGCAGGATATTGCCGTTGAGACTGCCGCGCGGATCAACGATGTCGGGCGAGAACAGTTCCAGTAACGTCAGATCGTTGGTGTTGACCGCGATGTTGCCGCTCATCGGCGAGATCGTGCTCCAGCCCGACTTGAGCTGGCCGCGGACATCGCCCTGATTGTTCAAGCGCGTGGCCAAGGTGGCGTTGAAGCCGTCCGGATCGAACGTGCCGTCCAGCACCAGGTTGTTGTAGAACACGGTGTCGCGCGAGTCGCCGGCATTTAAGCGAATGCCACCGTTGGCGGAGGTGATGTGAGCCGTGCCGCGCCACGAACCCGCGACGGGTCGCACGTTGCCGTTGATATCAATCAGGCCATGGAAATCGTACGAAGTGCCGTCGGCACGCTTAGGCAGATAAGGCAGTAACAAAGTCAGCGGCAGATTGCGGCCGGCGATATTGAAACCGCTACGCGGCCAGTTGCCGGTGGCACACAGCGAGCCGCCGGCCGACGACGACAGGCAGGCGTTGGTCAGGCCACCCGCTGCGCCATCCCACACCCAACGCGTAGGTGCGTTCAAGGTCCAGGCTGCACCCTTGGGCGGATTGAGTCGGAACGCATTCAAGCCACCCGACCAGGCGTTGCCGTTCCGTACTGCCGTACCGCGCAGGGCCACTGCACCGAAATCGCCGGTGCCGTCGCCATCAAAGCTCAGATTTTCGAGGGCGCCGCGGGCATCAATGCGGGCCGATCGCAACGGCATACCGACATTCAGGCCGGTGCCTTCGAGATGGAGCACACCGTTGCTGCCGCGCCACGGCAACTCGCCATTTGCGCGCAAAGTGGCTGCCGTCCACTGGCCGTAGCGAAGATTGCTGCCGCTCAAATTGGCCTTGATATTGGGCGTTTTCAGCGGACCGCGCAGATTCAGCGTGCCCTGCAGTCGTCCGTTAGCCGATGGCAGAAAATCATTCAGATCGACCGGATTGAACTGCGCATCCACATTGAGCTGCGATCCGATCACACCCTTAGCAATCAGGTGCGAAGCGCCCGAGGTCACGTTGACGTCACCACTCCATTGCGCGATCTGATTGGCGTTGGCGGCACCGCGATAGACCACCGTGGCACGACCGGCCAAACGACGGCCGCGCAAAGTGCCACCCAACGAAGGCGCGACGAACGAAGCGTTCAAGCCGCCATCGGCACGTACGCCGCCGGCCGTGGCGACGATGCCTTGCAGAGAGCCCTTCCAACCCGGAGCAAAGTACGAGGGATCAAACCCGCGCAGTTGCGTGTCGAGTTTCCAGGACAGCTTGGGATCCCAGGCCACATCGCCGCGGGCGAGCAAGGTGCCTTCGGGCATGCGCGCCGTCAGCGAACGGATGTGTGCGGATTTGGTGTTACCGGTGCCGTCGAAATCGACGTTGGCACGCTGCGCTCCGCGCAACAGTTTGGCGTTGCCCTTGGCAACCCACTTGCCGGTGGTGCCGGCAATGCGGAAATCGCCATCGGCATGCACGGCCGGCTGACCGGCGCCGCCGCCCCACTTAAAATTGCGCGCATTGACAAGGAAATCGATCTTGCCGTTCTGCGGGTCGCTGAAATCGCCGGTGCCGTTGAGCGTGGCGCGACCGCCTAAGGTTTCCACCACCAGAGGCTTAGCCGTCAGCACCTTTTCATTGAGTGAAATCTTCGAAGGCAACACGTTGACCTTGATCTCCCCGCGCTCAAAATACCCGCGACGGATATCGGCATTGCCTTTGTAACCGCCTGCGGCCACATCGAGCACCATGGGGATGCCTTCGGCCGCACCGGTAATGGCGCCCAGATCAAAGCCCTTGGTGTTTGCAACCAGTTGCCAGCGCGGGGTTTCCTTGCCGACGACTTTAACGGCAGCAAACAGCGGATGCGGAGCGGCACCGCGTGCCACGATGTCCATGCGGCTCAGATCGCCCTTGGCGGCGATTCCCAAATGGCCGGGTGCTGCACCGGCGGCGTTGGGCATGTAGGCGCTTCCGACAATATCCATCCGATAGTCATCGGCGGGCTCGTATTCGCCGTCGAGTTTGAACAAACCGCGATCGGTATCGGCGCGCAGGTTATCAATCCGCAGGAAACCCTTCTTGGCTGCCAGTGACAAATTGGCCTGACGGATGGTGGCCCAGTGCGTGTTGGTCTGACTGACGTCAAGGCGGCGGATATCCACGCTGTCGAACTGCACGTTCAAAGGCGGATTGATCTGCGGCAGCGACTCCGGCCACGACGGCAGTTCGAAGGGCTTGTCGTCCTTGGGCACAGTCAAGGTCGCATCACTGATCTCAATGCGATCCATGCGCATCTGGCGGCCAAGGAACGGCTGCAAGTCCGGGTCGAGCATGACGCGCTTGGCGGTGAAGTGCGTGTTCCTGTAGTCAAACTTGACGCCGTAGAGAATCAGCGGACCCTTGGCCGGGCCTTCGGCACGTTCCCATGTGAGCGTGGCATCGGCCGGCAGCCGCGCCACGATCTGCGCCAGCAGCACATCGCGACCACCGAAAGTCGTCAGCAACCAGTACAGCAAGGCCGCGACCGCAATCAGCAGCGCGCCCAGACCAATGGCCGAGCGAATCGCCAACCAGCGCATGCGGCGACGGCGGCGATCGCGCAACTCGCGGATGCGTTCCTCGCGCTCTTCGGGAGTCAGGTTCGGATCGTGCTTGGGTCCGCGTCGCCAGGTTGCCATGCCTTACAGATCCGATCCGATATTCAAGTACAGCTGGAAGGGGCTATCGGGGTGATTGAGCCCACGCGCAATATCCACTCGCAGCGGGCCCACCGGCGAGCGCCAGCGCAAGCCGACACCGACACCGGTCTGCCACTCGGGCTTGTCGTCCCAGGCCGAGCCCGAATCGACAAATGCGGCCATGCCCCAGGACTTGTTGAAGTAATGCTCGTACTCGACACTGCCGGTCAGCATCTTGGTGGCCCCGATCGGGAACTTGTCATCGCCGGTGCCGATGCGCGGTCCGACTTCGCGCCAACCGTAGCCGCGAATGCTGCGGTCACCGCCGGCATAGAAACGCAATGCCGGCGGCAGAAACTGAATATCCGTGCGCGAATAGCCGAACTCACCGCGTGTGATCAGGCGGTCATTAACGCCGACTCCGCGGTAATAGCGTGCCGAGCCCGAGAGTTGCGCAAAGGTGGTGCGGTTGTCGCCATCATCGGCCACACCACCGCGCAATTCGGCATTGGCACCGAACGCATCGCGCGGAAAGATCGGATCGTCGGAGCGTGTGTAATGCACGGAGAACGAGGGATAAAACGCATTGGCGTAATGAAACGGAATCGGGGTGTCCGGATTGCCATCGTCTTCGGCCGTGAAATACCAGCGTTCGCGAATACCGTTCATCGCCACGATGGCACTTAGGTTCTGCGTGATGTTGCCGCTGCGGCTGGCCACAAAGGTCAGACGGCGATTGTTGATGTAGTCGGTCTGCTCATCGAAGCCCTGCAACGAGAACGTGTACCAGCCATCGCGCCAGCGCAACGCGGGAATGCGGTACTGCAAGGTCAAGGTCTTGCGGCGGCGGGCCCAGTCCAGATCGGCTAGCGCTTTGTGACCGCGATCGTTGAGATATCGCTTTTCAATGGAGCCGCGGACACCGGGTCCGCTAAAGGTGCCGTAGCTCAAGCCGGCGGTATAGACACTACGTTTGGCGGGCGTCAGTTTCACCGTCACCGGGACGCGGAAATCGACCGCTTCCTCAGGATGCGGTTCGATCTCAATGCCGCTGAAATAATCGAGTTTGGACAAGGAGTCGCGTAGGCGATCGAGACGACCTTGGTGGTAATAGTCGCCTTCGTTCCAGTAAATGTACTGTTTCAGGATCTCCGGCCGAATAATCGTGCGCGGCTCCTGCGTGATCGTAGTGGCGCCCATGTCGTAACGGTTGCCGCTTTCCCATGAAAGATCAATATCGGCGGCGCGCAGGGCACGTGTCACTTCGACCCGACGTGTCAGAAAATCCGCGTCAAAATAGCCACGCTCTGCCAGGCGTCGTGTGATCCGCGACTTGGACTGTTCGTAGATCTCCTGGTCGAAGATATCGCCGACCTGCGGAAAGAACGCCTCGAGCTCCTGATCCAGATAAAAGTCATCGGAGCCTTCGCCCTGAATGACGACGCGCGATTCACGCACTCGAGTCGGTTCGCCCTTGTCCACGCGAATCACCAGCACCGTGCCGGCCGCCGAATTCTGCTGCTCGACCGTTACAACCGGTGAGTAATAACCGAACGGCTCCAGTGCCTCGCGCGCCTCGGGCTCGGCCTGCTTGATCAGATAGGCATAGCGCCGATCGGATACGTCCTTATTGAGCGAGTCCATCGCACTGAGGGCCAGCTGCACATTTTCCGTCATGGAAACGTCGAGACCCTCGATGCGGACATCGGTGATTTTGGCCGCGTGGGCGACAGCAGGTGAGCAGAGGGCCAACGCAATGGCCAAGGTCAGAGGGGCGCGGACAGACATCCCGACATGATATCGGGAGCGCCGTGAAAAAGTGTGACGGTTAAGTCAGGGCCGGGATTTATCGCAGCAGATCATTAATCAACGACACCAATTCCGCCTCGCGGTTTACATCGGCCTTACGGAAAATGCTCTTGATCTGTGCATTGACAGTCTGGGTCGAAGCATGGCGCTCACCTGCAATCAGCTCACGCGATTTGCCCTGCGCCAGGAGCATGGCGACGGTGGCCTCGGCCGGTGACAGGCGCAACGCGGCCTCGAGCAGATGCGCACGCTCCACATCCAGGGGCTCCGCAGCGTGCACGGCGACCAGCACCCGCGGGCCAAAGCCGAGCTTCCACTCCCGTGTGGGCAGCGTAAACACTTCGACGGCCGCGCCTTCATGCGGTTGCGCGCCGCTGCGGATCCAAAGCAGTGCGGAAACGGGAGCAGCAGGGGGCGCCAGCAGTGCCTGACGCAGAACCCCCGGTGATCGCGACAAAGTCCTGCTCAAAGCGCGGATCCATGTCGGTGGTCAGGTTGAGCCTGATCAGCGATTCATCGCCAACCGTAATGAGTTTACCCTGCGTCGAATGCGTCGGTTTAGCCAGGGCGCCAAGCGCCGTCTCCCACCCGTTCTCTTCAAACGGCGCGGACAGAAACGTTTCAGCCAGCTGATGCGATAACTGGGGATGCCCCACAACCCCTCCCTGTGACTGACGTCACGCAGTACAAATTCGACCTGAATCAGTACCTGAACATACCCCTTAGGCGTCGAACAGGAACGAGTCCATGGATAAGGTGCGGTAGGTCATACCGCCCTCGATCAGGGTGCCGTTGGTTTGGGAGCCGGCGGCACCCATCGCCACGACCAGCGGCAGGTAGTGTTCATCGGTCGGGTGGGCGCGTTCGGCGTAGGGTGCAAGTCCGCGGTAATCGATCAGGGCCTGAGCATTGCCGGTTTCCACGGCGTTGCGTGCCCAGTCCGCGAAGGCCTGGGCGTATTCGGGGTCGCGAACGTCCTGGCCCAGCTCGTACAGATTGTGGGTCAGGCTGCCCGATCCGACGACCAGAATGCCTTCGTCACGGAGCGGTTGCAGGGCGCGGCCCAGCTCATAGGCGGTTTGGGCGTTGAGATTGTGCGGCATCGAGACTTGGATCACCGGCAACTCGGCCTGCGGGCGCAGGTAGCGCAGTGGCACCCAGGCGCCGTGATCGAGCCCGCGCGAAGGATCCGCCTTGGCGTCCAGGCCGGCAGCTTGCAGCATCTGCACCACGCGTTGCGCCAGAGCGGGTTCGCCCGGCGGGTTGTATTGCAGCGTGTAGAGCACCGGCGGGAAGCCGCCAAAGTCGTGGATGGTTTCGGGCTGCGGCGTGGCGCCGACCTTGATGCCGATGGTCTGCCAGTGCGGCGAGACCACGACAATGGCGCGCACGTCGGGAGTCAATCTCTCGCCGAGGGCTCGCAGATTAGGGCCGGACACGCCCGGTTCGATGGCGAACATCGGCGAGCCGTGGGAAACAAACAGAGTCGGAAGACGCTTCATGATCAAAAAATCCTAAAAAAAGGGGAGTGCGTGGCCGCACTCCCCTTGGTCCGAATGCGGTCAGTGACCGCCCGTCGGTCAGGCCTTGGTGCGGCGGTTGGCCAACCAGGTATCCAGGCTCAGGGCGCCCGGGCCGTTAGCGGCCAGAATCAGGAAGCCACCGGCCATCGCGAAGTTCTTGAAGAAGTTGATGAACTGGGCTTGATCGCCCAACTGGTTGTGGAAAATCAGTGCAGCGACCACCGAGAAGCCGGCCAGTGCAAGAGCGATCCAGCGGGTGAACAGGCCAAAGGCAATGGCGAGGCCGCCCAGCAGTTCCAGCGCGACGACCAGCGGCAGCAGCTGCCCCGGGACACCCATCGAGGCCAATTAGCCTTGGGTCGCTTCGTAGCCGCCGATCTTGCTCCACCCGGAGAGAATGAAGATTAGGGAGAGCAGAATACGGCCTGCCAGGTTCAATGCGTTGTTCATGTTTTCGAGTCCTTATGACAGTTGGGTAGCCGTTGTTCCTAGCCATGAGCACTACTATATACATGCAACAGTTCATAATAAACTGTCGCAATTGCTACATATTGTTGCATTAGTGAAACGATCAACAAGGGGTAGCGACGCTCCCGGTAACTGCCGGCGCGGCCGAAGTCGGTGCTTTCGGCGCGACGCGCCAAATGGTGTTGGCCAGGTCATCGGCAATCAGCAAGGCACCACGCGGATCCACGGCTACGCCCACCGGGCGTCCCATAGTACCGCCCTTGCCATACGGGAATCCGGACGCAAAATCGATCGGTTCACCGACCGGCTTGCCATCGCGAAACTGCACAAACACCACCTTGTCCGGATCCTGCGGTTGCACGCGGGTATCTACATTTTGGCCGAAGTAGCTATACGGCCAGCCGTAGAACGCCCCTTCGC
This sequence comes from Aquilutibacter rugosus, assembly GCF_036541335.1. Classification (NCBI taxonomy): domain Bacteria; kingdom Pseudomonadati; phylum Pseudomonadota; class Gammaproteobacteria; order Lysobacterales; family Lysobacteraceae; genus Aquilutibacter; species Aquilutibacter rugosus. The sequence goes on from NZ_JAZHBO010000001.1 coordinate 639,614, forward strand.
GTACTGAGGTCAGATAGTCCGGCACCAGGTTCGGACCGAGTTCGTCGCGTTCGTTGGCCACCGCCCACAGCATGCCCGTGCCCGGTTGAATGGCCAGTGCCGTCGGATTGCGTAAACCCGTGGCGAAGGCACGGTGGGCGCCGGTCGCCGCATCCACTTCCCAGACCATGGCGCGGTTCTCCTCGGCGTCGAGACCGCGTTCGGTGATGTTGCTGTTGGAGCCGATCCCGACATAGAGGTGTTTGCCATCGGCGCTGGCTGTCAGCGCCTTGGTCCAGTGGTGATTGATGCGCGAAGGTAGCTCCGTCACCGTCACCGGTTTATCGGCCGCCTTGGTCTGGCCATCGGAATACGTGAATTTCACCAGCGCACCTTGGTTGGCCACGAACAGCGTGTTGCCGATTAGCGCCAGGCCGTAAGGGGCATCGAGATTGTCGGCAAAGACAATGCGGAAGGCATAGCTGCCGTCGCCCTTGGTATCGCGCGGCAGGGTGATGCGGTTGCCGCTCTTGACCGAGGTGTTGCCTTTGGCCTTGAGCGTGCCGGCGATGAAGTCCTTGGGCCGGAGTTTGGGTGCGTGGCCGCCAGCGTCGCAGCGACAGCCAATGCCATCAAGGTAGGACGGAGCGTTCTGAATGAGGTGCTCATGCGTGGTCTCCTTTGTTGCTCGAGGTCAGGCCCAGCCACGTCGCGGCGATCGCCAGAATCAGCGTCACGAGCGACAGTGTGAGGCCGGTGGGCATGGTGCCCTAGGCGTCGCGTGCATGGACAAAGGAATTGACCGTGCCGGTAATCGCCGTGGCCAGCAAGGTCACAAAGAACAGCCAAAATCGCGTGCTGCGGGATTTCGCTTGGACGATGCCCTGTCCCAGGGCCCAAAAGCCCGCCACCGCGGTGAACAGGAGTGCTGCCACCAGCAACCAGGCCGCAAAGTTCAGCCACTGGATTTGGGCCGACGTGAAGTATTGCCAGTCACTCAGAGTGGCAGCGGCGAAAAACGGTGCCACCGCGGACAACGCGTAGGCCTGTAGTGGATGCAGCATCGGACGGTCCCGGTACGCAGCGTTCATGGCGTCTTTCTCGGTGAATTGCGAATCTTTCAACTTAGCTCGTCAGTCAGTAAGTTCAAGTGTGCGCCGTTCGCTGACATCGGCCAGGTCGTGCATGCGTTGCACGGTCGCACCGAGCGCGGCCGCCATGGGTATTTGCCGATCCGTAAAGATGCGTGCAAGGGATTCGTAGTACTGCAAAGTGCCATCGCGCTTGGCGGTGAAGCGTTGAAACACCTTAGTGCCAACCGATGGCGATTCCAGATCCTGCACGATGGATCGCGCATTGTGGAGTTTGTCGCAGCCGCTGACCAGCAAGGAGATCTCCGGTGCGATCTTGAGGTGGTCGAGGTAGGTGAGTTTTCGGTGCAGCCAGTCGGCCCGCTTGGCTTCGGGGCTGGCGTGGCTGGCCTTTGCTGCTGCGGTGCCGTCGGTACAGTCACTGACGATGGCGGCTACCGTGTCACCAAAACGTTCGCGAATGATCGCCTCGTGTTCTTCACCGCAGTCCTCGAGCACGTCGTGCAGAAGTCCGGCGATGGCCTGATCCTCGGTGCCGCCGTATTCCAGCACATAACCGGCAACACCGAGCAGGTGATACAGGTAGGGAATGTTCGTGCCCGTGCGTATTTGGCCATCATGCGCGGCGCGGGCGTATTCGACGGCTTCCGAGAAGCGCTTGGTTACTTGAGTCATGTTGTATCTCCTTCAAAGTTTGAGGGACAGCTGGTGGTACTGCATCGCGTTCGCGATTCGTGTGACCGCCACACTCGGCGGTCTCCGGGCTCGCAGGCGAGCCAGGGTATTCGGTAAAACGTTGGGCCATGCAGCGCATGACCGGTGGTCATCTTTTAAAGCTAGGGGTGGGGATTTTGTTCAACTCCGGCAGCTGCCTGATCGCGGTGATGCTCTGCGATGGGTGTGCTGGAGGAAAGCGGTCTAAATCGTTCCAGACCTTGCGCGGAAACCGTTGCGGATTCCGGCGGTGCGGGCTTTGTGGCCGACGTAATCATTATACCGCGGATAGGTTGCCAGGGTGCGCCGGGAGTGAGTATTTGCTCTGATCACATATGCGTTAGGTGCGGGGCAGCGGGGATGCAAATTCCGTCAGCGGTCAGGATCGATGACGGCATGCATGAGGGAGACTTCGTGGCGTTGGGCGCCCAGCCGCTTTGCCAAGTCCGGCCAGTTGCGTATTGCCGCGCGAATATCTTCGACGATGGCTTGGGCCGCGTCGGCGCTTAGTCGGAAATAAGCGTGTTGCGCGATCAAGATTGAAGTGTCGGGTGTCGGATCGGCTTCGTTCAATGCCAACACATGCACATCCTTGTCCGGGTTCGGATTGACATCGAATGCAGGAGCCAGCGTCCATCCGGTTGGTGCACGGAGGAAACCGTGGTTACGCAAGTGGTCGTCTCGGTTGCCGACCAGCACGTTGAAGACCGCTCGGCGGAACAGCTCTTTCAGTCCAGACTGCACGCTTTCTGCCGCCCCGTTGTCTTGCACTGCCATGGCCAGATCCAAGTAACTGGCACCTTCACTCTCCAGATCGAGTAGGGTCTTGGCTGATGCGTACATCCGCCGATGTATGCCCTCGCGGTCGAAACGCTTGGCCGCGTAGGTATGACCTCGGTCGGACAGCGACAGCATCCGGGCCTCAGGCACGTCGATGCCCGCTGCGAGGGACAACTGATGGGTCACGAACTCCCACAGGCCGACATCGATCCGGTCTTCGGCGGAGGGGAACTTGGCCAGCCAGAACTGGCCTTGCTCATCGACGAAACTGGCCTTGGGCCGCGCGCCACCAAGTGAGCCGCCAGGCACCAGCAATTGCCGAATCTGTTTATCGAGAAGTTCTCCGGTGCCTTGTTCAACCATTCGGGCCGCTTCCTCCAATTCCCGCAATGACGGAGCCGGTGGGGCGCTGGGTCGGAGAGACGCTGCATAGGCGTCTTCGTTCGGATCGCGCAGACGTAGTGCCCCCAAGCGGGTACCGTCATCCACGCCAACTAAATAGTCCCAGGCACGCAGCGCACGAGGCGGCCGTCCCTGCTCGCGCGCATCAATGGTTTCGCGTCGGTCCATTAGCAACCTGCCCCAGCGATCGGGCGAACAGTCCTGGAAGATACCCGGTGGTTGCGAGGGGTTGTGCGCGTGAAAAGGACCCTCGTGGAGTGGAAGCAACGGCTCGATTGCAAAAGCACGTGCGTCGGCCAGCCATGCCGTGTCGTATTCGAAACGGATCACGTCTCCACGTCTGCCCACATCCTGGAACAGCCAGCCGACGCGCGAGGGAATTGCCACGATCGATGTATCGTCGAGATAGACCTCGATCCGGTTCACCCCTATTCCCTCACCGGCGTCGTCGACGCCTTCCTTGAAGTACGGCGACGAGGCTGCCTCAGTTCATTGTCCTGCAACTCGCGCCCCAGTTCGTCCTGCGCGGCGAGCTTGTCGATGTCTTGCGCCAAGCCAAGCACCTGCAACACTCGCACCACGGTGGCCAGGCTGGTGCTGGGATCGCCTGATTCAAGCTTCCGTAGCGTGGGCAAGGTGACCCCTACGCGTTCTGCCAACACCGCTTGGGTCAACTTCCGCCGAAGTCTTGCCGCGCGCAGTCGGTCGCCGAGTGCGGCAAGCTGGCCTCGGTGGCGGGGATGTGTTGGTGGCGTTACTCTCGGCATAAAAAATATAATTACCTTTTATCGAGCAAAAAGCAACTATATTTTCTATTTTGATGAATTCTAGCGCACGCTCGCGATGCTCGCGCAACCTGCGGTTGTCCGCCAAGGGGCATCCTGCCCTTGGCTCGAACCCCCTCGTCGGGGGTTCGTCATCCTCCGCGCAGCCAATAAAAAAGTCCCCGAAGGGGGACTTTTTTGTATTGGCGCGCCTGGAGGGATTCGAACCCCCGACCAATGGCTTCGGAAGCCACTACTCTATCCGGCTGAGCTACAGGCGCTGAATAGCGAGCTATTTTAGCCCGAATTCCGCGATGGCGCTGTTGGCAGCGACGAAATGACGCTGCCGGGGCGTGCTTGCGCGCCATTTCGCACAAGCTTTAAGCCGAGAGGTGCTCCAGCGCCGCGACGCCGCCCAGCGTGTCGCTCAGTTGCAGCAGCAGAGCCCAGCGGTTGCGGCGCACGTCCATGTCGTCGGCATTGACCATGACGCCGTCAAAGAACGCATCGACGGTGGGACGCAGCGAGGCCAGACGCGTCAGCACGCCCACGTAATCGCGCGAGTCGAGCAGCGGTTCGACCTCGGCCTGGGCTGTGCGCAGTGCACTGAACAGGTCGCGCTCGGCGGCTTCGGTGAGCAGGTCCTCACGCACCGAGGTGGCGATCGGCTCTTCGACCTTGCGCAGAATGTTACGCGCACGCTTGTTGGCGGCGGCCAGAGCCGGCGCCGCGTCCATGCCGGCAAATTCGCCGACGGCCTGCAGACGCTTGGCGAAATCAGGCAATGAATCGTGCGGGACGGCGTTGACGGCCTCGAATTGCGAAGCGGTCACGCCGCGATCGGCAAAATACGCGCGCAGTCGGTCGTACACGAACTGCGTAATGTCGTAGCTCGAGAGATCATCGGGAAGGGCGATGGGTTGCAGCGCCACGGCGCGCTCGATCCACTCGTGCAGCAACAGCTCGTGCTCGCCTTGCAGCAAGGTACGAGCCAGGCCGAGCGACTGGCGACGCAGTGCGAAGGGATCCTTGTTGCCGGTCGGGCGCAGGCCCGCCGCAAAACCGCCGGCGAGCGTGTCGAGACGATCGGCGATGGCCAGTACTTGGCCCAGACGCGACGGTGCGATGTCATCACCGGCATTGCGCGGCATGTAGATTTCATCGAGCGCGGCGGCCACGGTGGGGTCTTCGCCCTGGTGCAAGGCGTAATGACGACCGGCGATGCCTTGCAGTTCCGGGAACTCGTTGACCATGCGCGACTGCAGATCGGCCTTGCTCAAAGCCGCGGCGCGCTTGGCAAGATCGGCATCGACACCGAGCAACGGCGCCAGTTCGGCCGCCAGAATGCCAACGCGAGCAGCCTTGTCGGCCACCGTGCCGAGCTTGGCCTGATAGGTCACCGTGCTCAGGCCTTCGTTGATGGACCACAAGCCTTGCTTGCGGTCCTCGTCAAAGAAGAACTTGGCATCGGCAAAACGCGGACGGATCACGCGCTCGTAGCCCTTGCGAATCTGGGTCACATCGCGCGATTCGATATTGGCGGTGCCAATGAAATGCGAGCTCAGCCGGCCCTGCGCGTCGAGCACGGGGAAAAACTTCTGATTCGCTTCCATGGTTTCGATCAGCGCTTCCTGCGGAACTTCAAGGAATTCCGGTTCGAAGGCGCAACGGACCGCCGATGGCCATTCCGTCAGTGCCACCACTTGGGCCACGATCGAAGGCTCGAGTCGCACCTGACCGTCCACCTCTTGCGCCAGCCGGGTCGCCTGTTCGACGATGCGCTGTTCGCGCTCGGCCGGATCGACCAGCACATGCGCGCCGCGCAGGGCAGCGACATATTGAGTGGGCTCGGCAATGACGACATCGCCTTCGTGCATGAAGCGATGGCCGCGCGAGATGCGATCGCTGCTAACACCAAGCAGAGACATCGGCACGACCTCGCTGCCGAGCAGCGCGACCAGCCAATGCACCGGGCGCGAAAAACTGTAAGCGTGGGCACCCCAGCGCATGGGCTTGGGGATCGGCATGCCGGCAACGGCCTTGGCGAAGATCTCGGGTAGCAGGGCCGCAGTGGCCTGACCGGCCTTGTCGGCACGGTACACAAAGCGCTCGCCCTTGTTGTCGGTGGTGCGCTCCAGCGCGGCCCACTCGATGCCGTTCTTGGCGGCAAAACCCTGCAGCGCCTTGGTCGGCTGACCGTCGGCATCCAGAGCAATATTCAGATACGGGCCGAGCAGTTCGACGCGTTGATCGGCCTGCGACAGCGCGACCGAAGGCAGCAACACCGCCAGACGGCGCGGGGAATGCAGCGGTTTGGCGCCGGTGTCGTCCACTTCGATGCCGGCAGCGCGCAGGCCGCCGAGAATGCCTTCGTAAAAGGCGGAAGCCAGTTCCGGCAGAGCGTGCATCGGCAGTTCTTCGGTGCCGAGTTCAATCAGTAATGGCACGCGGCTCATGCGGCCACCTCCGATTTGGGGGCATTGGGAAAGCTAAGTTTCTCGCGCTGTTCGTAGTAGGCCTGGGCCACGCCCTGCGACAGCTTGCGCACGCGCAGAATGTAGCGCTGACGTTCGGTCACGGAGATGGCGCGACGAGCATCGAGCAGGTTGAACGCGTGCGAGGCCTTGGTCACCTGCTCGTATGCAGGCAGGGGCAAGCCCGCTTCGATGAGTTTGTTGGCTTCGGCTTCGCAGGCATCAAAGCGATGGAACATTTCGGCCACGTCGGCGTATTCAAAGTTGTACGTAGATTGTTCGACTTCGTTCTGGTGATAGACATCGCCGTAGGTGACGGGGGTGCCATCGGGACCGTAAGTCCAAATCAGGTCGTAAACGTTGTCGCAGTTCTGCAGATACATGCACAGGCGTTCGAGCCCGTAAGTGATCTCGCCGAGCACGGGGCGACATTCGAGACCGCCTGCCTGCTGAAAGTAGGTGAACTGCGTGACTTCCATGCCGTTGAGCCAGACCTCCCAGCCCAGGCCCCAGGCGCCTAGAGTAGGCGACTCCCAGTTGTCCTCGACCAGGCGCAGATCGTGCACCAGCGGATCAATGCCCAGTTCGCGCAGCGAGCCGAAATACAGCTCGACAATGTTGTCGGGCGACGGCTTCATCGCCACCTGGAACTGGTAGTAGCGCTGCAGGCGGTTGGGGTTCTCACCGTAGCGACCATCGGTCGGGCGGCGCGAAGGCTGTACGTACGCGGCATTCCACGTCTCGGGGCCAATGGCCCGCAGAAAGGTGGCAGGGTGGAAGGTGCCCGCACCCACTTCGAGATCTAACGGCTGGATCAGCACGCAACCCTGACGGGCCCAATACGTGTTGAGGCGCAGGATCAGGTCCTGGAATGTCGGCGGCGTCTTGTCAGTCATAGCCCGTCATTATAATTCAGCGATATATTGAGCACATTCCTAAACTCTCAAAGTGATCGGCTGCAGCTCATGGCCTTTGATACCCCCTTCCTGATCATTGAAACCGGACAGCCGGCCGGGCGCATGAAGCGCCATAAAGGGTTTCCGCACTGGATTCGCGTGGCGGCCGGTCTGGAGCCCGACGAGGCGGTCAGCTTCAATGTGGAGCAGGGCGAGATCTTGCCGGATCATGCCGAAGGCTTTGCCGGCGTCCTGGTGACGGGATCGGCGGCCATGGTCACCGATCGTCACGACTGGAGCGAACGCACCGCCGACTGGCTGCGGCAGGCGGCCCATGCCGGGGTCCCGATGCTGGGCATCTGCTATGGCCATCAGCTGATCGCACATGCGCTAGGCGGCGAGGTTGGCTGGTTGCCGCAACGTGAGATGGGCACGGTTGGCCTTCAAACCGATGCCGACCATACGGCCGATGACGCTTTATTTCAGGGTCTGCCGGCGACATTCAACGCCCAGGCCACCCATCTGCAGACCGTGGTGGCGCCACCTGAGGGCGCGGTGGTGCTGGCCCGCTCGGAGCTGGATGACTGCCATGCGTTCCGCTGGCAGCAGCACGTCTGGGGGCTGCAGTTCCATCCCGAATTCTCGCGGACCACGATGCAGGGCTATGTCCGGGCCCGCCGAGAGGAGTTACAGGCCGAGGGTATTGATCACCGCGAGCTGCATGACAAGGTCTCGGCGACTCCGCATGCCAGGCAAGTTCTGCGACGCTTCGTTCGTCACGCCCGCGCAGCGCGACACCGTTAAATCGGCGATAATACTCGGCTATACCCACGCCGCGCCGCGGCGTGCTCTGATAGGGTGAGCCTAAATGAACACGCGCGAAGTGCCGCTGTTGGCCAGCATTAGCTGGGTCAAGAACGCGGTGCACCTGATGCTACGCCGACCGTTTGCCGTTTTCGGTGGCGCGGCATTGCTGTCAATCGTGTCGACCATCCCCTCGTGGTTTGAGTACCTGCTGCAGTTCTTTATCGATCCCGGCAACATGCAGCAGATCCTGCTGTTGCTGCTCGGTGCCGCGTTTGCGCTACTGGTGTTCTTGCCGTTGTTTGGCGGCTACTTCCGTCTGATGCACCGTGTCGCCCACGATGTCGAGTCGCCATCGCCTTTGCAGGTGTTTGAGCCGTATCGCATCCGTCGCATGGCCGTGCGTCTGGTGGGTTACTTTGTGCTCGTGCTGATCGGTTACGGGCTTATTCTGGCGGTGTTTCGCTTTGTGGGCCTGCCGCAGGACTTCCTGCAGCGTCCGTCGCTGCAGAATCTGCAGATCCTGCCGCTGCTGTTTACCGCACTGATGATGTCGCTGGTCACCGCACTGATGGGCATCGGCCTGGGCGAGGTCGCGGTCTCCAATCAGATCGTCCGCATTGCCTTCGGCACGGCATGGCGCGGTTTTTTGCGTAATTTCAAGACGTTTTTCATGGGCGCGCTGCTGATTCCGATCATTGCCACCGTGGCCATGGTGATGTGGAGCGGCCTGATGTACGTGGTGGTGTGGCCGATCACCAAACTGCCTACGAGCTCTACCCAACTCGCCATCGGTCTGATCTCGTGGCTGAGTGCATTGCCATTTATCGCGTTTCTGTTTGCCTTGCTATATTCGGTCTGGCAGGATGTGGTCGCCGCCGAAATTAAGCATGATGAGTACGTCTGAGTATCCGTTCACCCCGCTAAGCTTCGAAGTTCGCCCCGGTATCCGCATGGCATATCTGGACGAAGGCCCCCAGGACGCGCCGGTGATTCTCATGCTGCACGGCAATCCGTCGTGGTCGTTCCTGTGGCGCCGCTGGATTCTCGGCCTGCGCGATCAGTACCGCTGCATTGCGCCCGATCACGTCGGTATGGGCAATAGCGACAAGCCCGACGATGCGCACTACACCTACACGCTCGACAGCCGCATTGACGATGTCGAAGCCCTGCTCGCTCACTTGGGCATCACCGGCCCGCTGACGTTGGCCGTGCATGACTGGGGCGGTGGCATCGGGTTCGGCTGGGCGATGCGTCATCCGGCGCAGGTGGCGCGTTTGCTGATCACCAATACCGGTGCGTTCCCCTTGCCTAAGGCCAAGCGCCTGCCCCGCAGTTTGTGGCTGGGTCGCGATACGTGGTTAGGTGCCTTTCTGATTCGCGGGTTGAACGCCTTTGCTCGCGGCACTGCGCACATCGGTAGCGTGCGTCGCTTGCCCGCTGATGTTTTCCGCGGCTTTATTGCACCCTACAATTCGTGGGCGAATCGGCGTTCGGTGCTGCGCTTCGTGCAGGATATTCCGCTGGGCAAGGGCGATCGCGCCTGGGACACCATTGAACGCATGGGCGCGTTCTTGCCGAGTCTGGCGGACCGTCCGGCGCTGATCTTCTGGGGTCTTAAGGACTTTGTGTTCGACCGGCATTTCCTGCAGGGTTTCCGCGATGCCTTGCCGAATGCGCAGGTGCACGCCTACCAAGATGCCGCGCACTACGTGCTCGAGGACAAGGCCGAAGTCAGTCTGCCGCTGGTGCGCCAGTTCCTGGCGGCCAATCCTGTGGAGTCAGCGGCTTAAGTCCGTGAACCGCGCGTGCTTTGTCGCACTGCGCATCGGCACGGCCGAATTCCCAACTCGCTTGCACCAGACGACAGGCCTGCGGTCGTTGCGCGTGAATCGTGCAGCGACTGTATTGGCCGATCACTGCGTCTAAGGCGATGCAGCGGGGTGCCTTCGCCCAGGTTCCGCGCATGCAGACCTGATGCGCATCTAAGGGTTCGGTGAGCTCGGCGGGGACGACGCCACCCAAGTTCGGATCGGTTTCGCTCCAGTGCATGGACACGCGAAACGTGGCACAACAGGCGCCGCAGGATAGGCAAGGGTGAACGAAAGGCGTGTCGGACATCGGGCTCTATTCTACGGTCGCTGCGAATTCTGCGAAAATCTTGCCATGTCCGAGCTGCCGCCCCCTCATCTCACCGACGCGCTCGATCGCGCCGCCCGTCTGCAGCCGGAACAGATCGCGATTCGCGTTCCGGGTCCGCGCCACAATCGCTTCGGGTTTGCCCGTTACGACGAGTTGCTGACGTTCGGCGAGCTGCAAAAGCGCAGCACGGCGCTAGCTCGCGGTTTGCTGCACAGGACGCCGTTAGAGCGTGGCGACCGGGTGGTGGTCATGCTGAAACCGACATTGGACTTCTTTGTCAGCATGTTTGCGCTGTTTCGTGCGGGCATGGTGCCGGTGCTGATCGATCCGGGTATTCCGCGGGCCTCGCTCAAGCAGTGCCTGCGCGAGGCCGATCCGCAGGGCTTTATCGGCTTGCCGATGGCGCATCTGGCGCGGCGCGTATTGGGCTGGGCGCCATCTGCGAATGTGCATCTGACCACCGGCCATGGCTGGTTCGGCAATCGTCGTCTGCGCGATTTGCGCTGCTCGGACGAGCTGGAGTTGCCGACACCCGGTGCCGACGACCTGGCCGCCATTTTGTTTACCAGCGGCAGCACCGGGGTGCCCAAAGGTGTCGAATACAAGCATCGGCACTTTATCGGCCAGCTCGAGCTGCTGCGCGATGCCTTCGGCATTGAGCCGGGCGGCACGGATTTTCCGACGTTTCCGCCGTTTGCACTGTTCGATCCGGCGCTGGGGCTGACTTCGGTTATTCCGGATATGGATGCCCGCAAGCCGGCGCAGGCCGATGCACGCAAATTGCACGATGCCATGCAGCGGTTCGGTGTGGAGCAGCTGTTCGGTTCGCCGGCGCTGATGAAGGTGCTGGCCGAATACGGCAAGCCGCTGGCGGGTCTGAGGCGCGTGACCAGCGCGGGCGCGCCGGTGCCCCCTGTAACGGTTGCGAAAATTCAGGCCCTTTTGCCCGACGATGCCAAGTTCTGGACGCCCTACGGCGCCACCGAATGTTTGCCGGTGGCAGTGATCGAAGGCCGACAGCTGTTAGGCACGCGCATTGCCACCGAACAGGGCGCAGGGACCTGCGTAGGTCGGCCGCTGCCGGGCAATGACGTGCGCATCATTCGTATCGTGGATGGTCCGATTGCCAATTGGGATGAGACCGTGGCCTGCGCCCCGGGCGAGATCGGTGAGATTACCGTGGTCGGTCCCAGCACCACCGAGGCGTATTTCAACCGGCCGGATCTGACCTTTAAGGCCAAGATCTCGGAACGCGATCGCGTTGTGCATCGGATGGGTGATGCCGGCTATCTGGATGCCCAAGGTCGACTCTGGTTTTGCGGTCGTCTGTCGCAGCGTGTTCGCACGGCCGATGGCGACTTGCACACCGAACAGGTCGAGCCGATCTTTAACACGCATCCGAGTGTGTTGCGCAGTGCGCTGGTTGGTGTCGAAGGCGAACCCGTCGTGCTGGTGGAGCTGGATCCGCGCACCCCGCACTCGTGGGACGGCATTCGCGCTGAATTGCGCGCGCTGGCCATGCAACTTCCGTTGACGCAAGGGATCAAACGCTTCCTGCCGCATCGGAAATTCCCGGTGGATATCCGCCATAACGCCAAGATCCGACGCGAAGACCTGGCGGTCGAAGCCGCTCGCAGGTTGCGCGCATGAAGGTCCTGGTCACCGGTGGCGGCGGGTTTCTGGGTTTGGCGCTGTGCCGAGCCTTGCAGGCGCAGGGCTACACCGTGCGCAGCATCCAACGCCGTGATTCTGCGGCCTTGCGTGAATTGGGCGTGGAGCAAGTGCTGGGCGATCTGGCCAATGCCGAGGCCATGCGCGCAGCGGTGAGTGGCGTGGATGCCATTGTGCATAACGCGGCGATGGCCGGGGCCTGGGGTCCGTACCAGGACTACTATCGCGCCAACGTGCTCGGTACCCGCAACGTCCTGCAGGCGGCGCGGGCCGCCGGGGTTCGCAAAGTGGTGTACACCTCGACGCCGTCGGTGACGCACCGCGCGACCCATCCGGTTGCCGGACTGTCGGCGGCGCAGGTGCCGTACGGCGAAGGCCTGCGTGCGCCCTATGCCGCCACCAAGAAGCTGGCCGAGATCGAGGCCTTGGCCGCCAATGACGCGTCGTTGGCCGTGACCGCACTGCGGCCGCGCCTGATCTGGGGTGCCGGCGACAATCATCTGCTGCCGCGACTGGTTGAGCGCTCGCGCGCCGGTCGTTTGCGCCTGATCGGCAGCGGCGACAATCTCATTGACTCGACGTACGTGACCAATGCGGCCAATGCACATGTGCGGGCGCTGCAGGCGCTGGAGCCCGGTAGCCGCAATGCGGGCAAGGCGTATTTCATCAGCAATGGCGAGCCGCGTTCGATGAAGGATACGGTCAATGCGCTGCTTGATGCCGCCGGTGAACCGCCGGTTTCGCAGCATATCCCCGCCGCTGTGGCGATGGCGGCGGCGCATGTGATGCAGGCCGCGTATCGCGGGTTGCCGCTGCGTGGCGAGCCTTTGCTGACCCCGTTTGTGGTCGAACAGATGCTGACCACTCACTGGTACGACATGACGCCCGCGCGCGAGGATTTCGGGTACGTTCCGGCGGTTTCCTTCGATCAGGGCATCGAGCAGTTACGGCGCTCGTTTAGAATGACCGCATGAACGCAATTCCAGCTTTTCTCAGACCCTTGGCCGGTGCAGCGCTTGAGCGCGCACTGAATCGGGCCCTGTCGATGGATGCCGCCGCGGCCGAACGCGTGCGGGGCTGGCAGGGTCGTCGTATCGCCTTCAAGCTGGTCAATCCGCCATTGGCGCTGCAAGTCACGGTCACTGCCGATGGCAAATTGCAGGTCGGCAAGTTGGAGTCCGACATCGAGCACGATCTGGAAATCGACAGCAATCTGACGGGGCTGATCAATCAGTCGCCGATGATGCGCGAGGCTCCGAACAAACTCAAAGGGCGGCTGCGGATTAGCGGCGACGCCGATCTGGCGCGCGAGGTGCAGGGCCTGATGGCGAACTTTGCGCCCGACTTGCAGTTGCCGTTTGTGCAACTGTTCGGCGACGTGATGGGCGTGCAGGTGGCGCAGGCCGTGAGCGGTGCAGGTCGTCACTTGCGCGAGGCCGGACGCAGCTTGGCCGAGTCGTCGGCACTGTTCGTGACCGAAGAGTCGCGCGATGTCGTCGGCCGGATCGAGTTGCAGGATTTCCACGACGCGGTGGACACCGTGCGCAATGATGTCGAACGGCTGGCGGTGCGCATCGCGCGTCTGCGCGCGGAGCGCGGTCTGTGAGTTCGGTGCTGCGCGCGGCCCGGATCGGTCGCATTCTGTTGCGTTATCGGCTCGACTCGCTGGCCGAAGACACGCCTTACGAAAAATGGCTGGCGATGGCGCGTCCGTTCGTGCCTCGCGCGTCCGAGGAAATCGCGCAACTCTCGCGCGGTGCCCGCTTGCGCCTGGCGCTGCAGGAGCTCGGTCCGATCTTTGTCAAGTTCGGGCAGATCCTTTCAACGCGTCGCGATCTGATTCCGGTGGATATCGCCGACGAGCTGGCGTTTCTGCAGGATCGCGTCAAACCGTTTGACGGCGAGCTGGCACGCACGCAAGTCGAAGCCGCGCTGGGCAAGCCGATCGATCAACTCTACGCGCGCTTTGATCTGCAACCGTTGGGCAGTGCTTCGATCTCGCAAGTGCACGGCGCGCAGCTGTTCAGTGGCCGCGAGGTGGTGGTCAAAGTCATCCGTCCGAACATCGGCAAGCAAATTGCCGAGGATCTGTCGCTGCTGTACGCGCTGGCCTCGGTGGTGGAACGCACGCATCCTGCGTCAGACAAGATTCGTCCGCGCGAAGTGGTCGATGAGATTGCCGCCACCTTGACCGCCGAACTCGACATGCAGCGCGAAGGCGGTAACGCCAGTCTGTTGCGTCGCAATTGGGAAGGCAGTGACGATCTGTATGTGCCCGAGGTGATCTGGTCGCATACCGCCGAACAGGTGCTGACGCTGGAGCGCGTGTACGGCATTCCGTCCGATGACGTGGCCGCGCTCGATGCAGCCGGCATCAATCGCGTGCGTCTCGCCGAAAAGGGCGTGCGTGTGTTCTACGAACAGGTATTCCGCGACAACTTCTTTCATGCCGATGCGCATGCGGGCAATATTTGGGTCGATCAGGATCCGGCGCGCAAGGACAATCCGCGGTTCATCGCGTTGGATTTCGGCATCATGGGCCAGCTGTCCGATGACGACCAGTACTATCTGGCCGAGAATTTCATGGCCATTTTCAACCGCGACTACCGACGTATCGCCGAGTTGCATGTGCGCGCAGGGTGGATGCCGGCCGATCTGCGCATCGACGAGTTAGAAGCTGCGGTGCGCGCCGTGTGTGAGCCCTATCTGACACGACCCCTGAGTGAGATTTCCCTGGCTGAGCTACTGGCCAAGTTGTTCCGTACCGCGCAAAAGTATCAGCTGACACTGCAGCCGCAGCTGATTCTGCTGCAGAAAACGCTGTTGAGTATCGAAGGCGTGGGTCGCACACTCGATCCACGGCTGGATATCTGGGAGATCGCACGCCCGGTGCTGCAGCGGATTCTGGTGCGCAAGTATTCGCCCTCGCAGTTGCTGCGCGAGTTGCGCAAGCGCATGCCCGAGATCATGACTACCGCACCGGAGATGCCGCGACTGGCGCATCAGTGGTTGTCGCAGCAGGCGCACGGTCAGCAGCGCATGATCATCGCTTCGACGGATCTCGAGCAGATGCGTCGGGCGATTCACGACGCCCATCGGCAAACGGTGGCAGCCGTCTTAGGTGCCGGGCTGCTGATCGTGGCGTCGGTACTGTACGTGCTCGAAGCCGGTGGCCCCAAAGTGCTGAGCGTGCCCTTGAGTGCCTGGATTGCCGGTGCCGGTGGTGTGTGGGCCTTGCTGGCCGCGTGGCCGCGCCGCCGTCGCTAGGGCATGAAGCATCGCGGCGATCGGGTTCGACCTTTTGTCCCCGGTGGCCGGCGCGTGATATTTAATGAGCCAACATGAGCCATCCCCTGCCACCCGTTGAGATCCTGCTGCAGACGCCGCGCTTTGCCGTCGTCAACAAGCCGCACGGCATGATGATCCATCGCAGCAAGATGGCCAACGGTGATGAGCAGTATCTGGTCGATGCGCTGCAGAGTCAGCTGCGAGTGCCGATCTTTGCGGTGCATCGTCTGGATCGCGCGACGTCCGGCTGCTGCCTGGTGGCCTTCGACAGTGAGACGGCGTCGCTGTTGGGCAAGCAGGTCATGGCCAACACGCTCGACAAGACTTACTGGGCGGCGGTGCGTGGCTGGCCGCGCGAAGACGCCTTCACCATTGATTACCCGCTCGATGGCGGTCCGGGCAAGCGCGAGAAGAAGTCGGCCGTGACGCATTTCAGCGTCTTAGCTCGCGCCGAGTTGCCGTTTCCGGATCGGGACTTTTCAGTCTCGCGTTACGCCTGGCTCGAATGTCGGCTCGAGACTGGGCGCTTCCGGCAGATCCGTCGCCATCTCAAGCATTGTTTTCATCATCTGATCGGCGACACCAGTCATGGCGACGGTCGGCACAATCGCCAGTGGCGGATGATGGGCATCCATCGCATGCTGCTGCACGCACGGTCGTTGTCCTTTGATGATCCGTTCGAAGGCCATCGCCTGCACGTCACCGCTCCCGTCGATGACGAGATGCGCAAGGCCCTGGCGTGGTTCGTGTCCCGGCCTGCTGATGCCCCGGCCGTTATGTCCGATGCGCGTGCATCTGAGCATGGAGTGGCGTCGCATGCGGTTGAGTAACGGCATCGTGATTGACGAATCCGAGCTGGACGAGCAGTTCATCCGCTCCTCGGGGCCGGGCGGTCAGAACGTCAACAAAGTGGCGACGGCGGTGGAGCTGCGATTTGATATCTCGCGTTCGCGGTCCTTGAGCGAGTCGGTGCGTGAGCTGTTGCTGGCGCGGCGCGATCGGCGCATGACGCAAGATGGCGTGCTGGTCATTCAGGCGCGACGGTTCCGTACTCAGGACCGCAATCGTCAGGATGCGCGGGATCGCCTGGCGGCGGTAATTGAGCAGGCCCTGTTGCCGGTCACGCCACGGGTGGCGACCAAGCCGACACGCGCTTCGAAAACACGACGACTCACTGAAAAACGTCAGCGCGGCGAGACCAAGTCTCGTCGTTCTGTACGCGATTGGGACTAGAATTTGCCAATGCCTGATTCCTCTGACCTCTCCAAGCGCAATTTGCGCACGGCTACTGCCGCGAACCCCAATGCCCCCGCGTTGCTCTTGCCGCCGTCGTTGCCGCAAGTGCATCACAGCGCCTTCGTAAAGTGGCTGGCGCGTTCTATTTTGCGTGTGGGTGGTTGGCGCATGGAGGGTGCCTTCCCCGATCTTCCGCGCGCGGTGCTAATCGGTGCGCCGCACTCGAGCAACTGGGATGGGTTCTGGGCCATGTGCGCCAAGACGGCAATGGGTCTGGACATTCGCATTCTGGGCAAGGATTCGCTGTTCAAGGTGCCGTTGCTGGCCGGTTTGTTGCGGTGGCTGGGCATCATGGCGGTGGATCGCAGTAACCCGGCGGGCATCGTCGAGCAGGCGGCCGAGCTGATTCGCAGCAATGAGCAGTTCTGGTACGGTCTGGCGCCCGAGGGTACGCGCCGCAAAGTCGATCGCTGGAAGCAGGGCTTCTGGCGCATCGCTCGCGCCGCCGATGTGCCGGTGGTGCCGGTCTATTTCGACTACACGCGCAAGGTAATCGGCGTCGGTGAGGCGTTTGATCTCACCTCCGATATCGAGGCCGATCTGGCCCGCATTCAGGCGTGGTACCGCACCGTCGCACACGGCAAGTACCACGACATCTAATGGGGTTCGGCACCGGTCGGGGCCCAGGCCATGGCCTGCATCAGGTGCGACCAGCTGACGTTGCCTCCGCCACCGCCTGCGGCTTCCAGATCCGCCACGGTGCGCGCCACCTTTAGCGTTCGGTGAACGCCACGCGCGCTCAGGCCGTTGGTTTCGGCGCAAGTCATCAGCCGTCGCCACTCCACCGGTCTTAGGCCGCAAATGCCTTCTAAGGACTCATCGGGGAGCTCGGCGTTGAGCATGCCCTGGCGCTCCATCTGTATCTGTCGCGCCACAAGAATGGTGTCGCGCAGGCCCGGTGACAGGCGCTCGGATCGCGTGGCACTTAGGTCGTCGGCGGTGACCGGATGCAGGTGGACCTGAATATCCAGCCGATCGACGAAGGGCCCGCTGAGCCGTTGCTGGTAACGGCGGATCTTTTCGATTGAGCAGCGACACTTGCCTTTGGTATCGCCTTCGGTCGGGGGCGGTTTGCCGCAGGGGCAGGGGTTGCTGGCTGCAATGAGCTGAAACGCCGCTGGGTAGGTAATGGCGCGACGGCCGCGCAGCAGGGTGATCTGGCGGTCCTGCAGGGGTTGGCGCAGCAGGTCCAGCACCTCGCGGGGCCATTCGGCGAGTTCGTCCATAAATAGGACGCCGCGATGGGCCAGCGTGATCTCGCCGGGCCAGGCCTGGGTGCCGCCGCCGATCAGTGCGCCCGGCTTGGTGGAGTGGTGCGGCATGCGGATAGGCGGTCGGGCGCTGACCGGGGCCGGCAGGTTGGCAATGGATGCGATCACGCGGGCCTGCTCGGCCGCGGCGTGTTCCAGCGGTGGAAGCAGTCCGGTGAAGCGGCGGGCCAGCATGGTCTTGCCGCAGCCCGGCGGACCAAGCAGCAGGGCATGGTGGCCACCTGCGGCGGTGACGGTGAGGGCCCACTTGGCCTCGTCCTGTCCGCGAACATCGGCGAAATCATATGTATCATCGGCGATCAGGTCGTCTATTGGTGCGATCTGTGCCGGCCTGGGTAGTTGTTTGCGACCGCGCAGGTACGCCACTGCCTCGGCCAAAGTGCGGGCGCAGACCACGCCTTCGGCCCAGTGGCGCAGGGTGCCGGCGTCAGCGGCAGGGACGATGGCCTCTAAGCCGGCCGCTCGCGCGGCCAATGCCGCCGGCAAAATACCGCGGGTCGGCAGCAGCTCGCCGGTCAGGGCCAACTCGCCGATCAGCATGCGCGCTCTTAGTGCCGGTCTAGGCAGGTCGCCATTGGCGGCCAGAATCCCGACGGCAATTGGCAGATCAAAGCGGCCACCCTCTTTGGGCAACTCAGCGGGGGCGAGATTGACGGTGATCTTGCGCACCGGCATGTCAAAGCCCGAGGCGCGAAGCGCGGCCTTGACCCGCTCCCGCGCCTGGCGGCCAACGGTGGAGTGGGTTCCGATCAGTTCGACGCCGGGCAGGCCGGGGCCGAGAGCCACTTCGACACGGACAGGAGGCGCGTCAATGCCCTCACTGGCGCGCGATTGCACTACCGCTAGATCCATAGTTCGCCACTCCGCGCCGAGACCGATCGGCGTATCACCGATTAGTCTGTTGCGAAGGCTCTGCGGAGAGTCTCAGAATTCGCCGCGGTGCGTTGTGGGCACCGGGCTACTCGTCTCGCGTTGAGCGGCTGTCAGGACAGCTTGCGCTCAGGCCTCGGGGTCGCGGGTATGTGCGGCCGTCTCCATGGCAGCGACCTGACGCTCCAGGGCCTCGAGTTTCTCGCGGGTTTTCAGCAGGACGCCGCGCTGCACTTCGAACTCTTCACGAGTCACCAGATCGAGCTTGCCGAGTCCGGTTTGCAGGGCGGACTTAAAGTTCTGCTGGAGCTCTTCGCCGGTGTCGCGCAGGGGTTGGGGCACCATGGACGCGAGTTTCTGGGCGAGCTCATCGAGTTTGCTGATGTCAATCATGGCGGTCTCCGTACGGTTATTCGTAGGCCTTCATTATGGTCGCGTTTGCATTAAGCGGGTATCAACTTTGGGATAAACTGGTTGTAACGTTCGCCTTCGTACTGTGAGTTGGGTGGTTTTGCAATGAAAATGATCATGGCCGTCATCAAGCCGTTCAAATTAGACGATGTGCGCGAGGCTCTGGCCGAGGTGGGCGTCAACGGCATCACTGCGACCGAGGTCAAGGGGTTCGGCCGGCAAAAGGGTCACACCGAGCTGTATCGCGGCGCGGAGTACGTGGTCGATTTCCTGCCCAAGATCAAGATCGAGGTGGCGGTCGACGAGCCGCTGCTCGAGCCCGCCGTTGATGCAATCCTCAAGGCTGCAGGCACCGGCAAGATCGGTGACGGCAAGATCTTTGTCTGGGATCTGGAGCGGGCTGTTCGTATCCGTACCGGGGAGCTCGACGCCGACGCGCTGTGAGTAATGGGGACGGAGGCAATTAATTTTCCTTAACAAATGACCCGCGGCAGCGGGGGCGTAGCCCCTTGCGCAGCCCGCATGGACAGCATTTGTTAAGGAAAATTAATTGCCTCCGTCCCCATTACTTTCGCCGCTTGCGCAGTGCCGCAAAATTAGTCACTGTGGACCCATGAGTTCATTCAATCGACACCCACACGCCATGAAAATCAAGACTGCCGTATTCGGCGCGCTAGTTGCCG
This sequence comes from Aquilutibacter rugosus, assembly GCF_036541335.1. Classification (NCBI taxonomy): domain Bacteria; kingdom Pseudomonadati; phylum Pseudomonadota; class Gammaproteobacteria; order Lysobacterales; family Lysobacteraceae; genus Aquilutibacter; species Aquilutibacter rugosus. The sequence goes on from NZ_JAZHBO010000001.1 coordinate 659,150, forward strand.
TGCCGGTAGCGCTTTGGGCCGCGCCCAAGGCTATGGATTTCTGGCTGGCTCAAACACAGACCGATCAGAGTGCAGCGGCCACCGCCGGTAAGCCGACCCGTCGCAATGCACCGATGAAGACCACCAAGGACCAGGCCAATGCTTCGCGCCTGCTCTACAACGTCCTGTCCGAATCCGGTGACCCCTATAAGAGCGTGCCCCTCGACGACGCCCGCTCGCGCGACATCTATAAGCGCTACCTCGAGGCGCTGGATTTCAACAAGATCTACCTGAGCGCCGACGATCTGGCCAAGTTCCCGAACTTGGACACCCAGCTCGATGACGCCATCCGCTCCGGCAATCTGCAACCCGCGTTCGATCTGTACGGCGTGTTCAAGCAACGCGCCATTCAACGCACGCAATATGCCCGCGACTTGCTCAAGCAGGACATCTTTACCTTTACCGGCCAGGATACGTTTGTGTTTGATCGCGAGAAGGCCGCCTGGGCACCCAACCAGCAAGCCCTCGACCAACTCTGGCGCCAACTGGTGCGCTACGACTGGATGCGCCTGGAACTGGCCGGCCGCAAGCCCGACGAGATCCGCAAGACGCTCGACAAGCGCTACACCAATTTGGGTAAGACCCTCAACGACACCAATGGTGACGATGTGGTCCAGTCCTTCCTCAACAGTTATGCCAACAGCGTCGATCCGCACACCGATTACCTGAACCCGCGCAGCGCGCAGGCCTTCAACACGCAGATCTCACAAACGCTCGAAGGCATTGGCGCCGTTCTGCAGAAACAGGATGATGTGGTCGCCATCCGCGAAATCGTGGCCGGCGGCCCCGTATCCAAGAGCGGCATGCTCAAGCCCGGCGATCGCATTGTGGCGGTGGGACAAGGCGCAGCCGGTACTGCCGCGTTGCCGATGGAAGACGTGGTCGGCTGGCGCATTGACGATGTTGTGCAACTGATCCGCGGCAAGAAGGGCACCACCGTGCGTCTGAGTGTGATTCCTGCAGAAGCATCGCTCGACTCGCAACCCAAGCTCGTGACCCTGGTCCGCGATAAGGTCAAGCTCGAAGACGGTGTCGCCAAGTCCGACATCATCGAGATCCCTGCCGCTAAGGGCCAAGCTCCGCAAAAAGTCGGTGTGATCAAACTGCCGGGCTTCTATCAGGACTTCAGTGCACGCGGCCGCTCGCAGGATTATGTGTCGGCATCGCGCGACGTCGCTCGACTGATCACCGAGTTCAAGAGCAAGGGCGTGACCGGTGTAGTCATGGACCTGCGCGATAACGGTGGCGGCTCGCTCGACGAAGCAATCAAACTCACCGGCCTGTTCATCGATCAAGGTCCGGTCGTGCAAGTGCGCGACTCGGCGAACAATGTCGATGTCGGCGTCGATCGCCAACCCGGCGCGTTGTGGACCGGTCCGCTCGCCGTGCTGATCAACCGCTCGTCGGCATCCGCATCGGAGATCTTTGCCGCCGCGATCCAGGATTACGGCCGCGGGCTCATCGTCGGTGATATCTCGTTCGGTAAGGGCACGGTGCAGAACATGCAGCCGCTGTTCCCCTCGTTCCTCAATACGCAATCGGACGAAGACCCCTACGGCTCGATCAAGATGACCATTGCGGAATTCTTCCGCATCAGCGGTTCGTCGACGCAGAACAAGGGTGTGACACCCGATCTGTTCCTGCCGACGCTGGTCGATCACACCAAGTTCGGTGAAAGCTCGTACGACAACGCCTTGCCCTGGTCCAAGATTCCGGAAGCGCCGCACGCAACCCTCGGTGGCTTCAGCGATATCCTGCCGGCACTGCAATCCAAGCACGAAGCGCGGATTCGCGCGGACCGTGAGTTCCAGTGGTTGCTGCAGGATGTTGCGTACTTCAAGTCCGAACGCAGCAAGAATTCCGTGGTCCTGAACATTGCCGAACGTCGTGCCGAACGCGATCGTCTCGAAGCGCAACGCAAGGCACGTCAGGCCGAACGCAAAAAGTTGGGCCTGCCGCTGGATCCGCTGTCCGATGACAGCAAGGACGATGGCCTGTCGGTCAACGAACGCAACATTGCGACCGAGGCCGCCAAGGACAAGCTGCTCGATCAGCGTCCCGATCCGCTGCTGCGTGAAACCGCTCAGATTCTTGGCGATGCGATCAATCTGCGTGCGAAGCGAGTCGCCTCGAAGTAGGACACGCACGATCGTCATCACAACGGTCTAAAATAAAAACGGACCCTGTCGTCGTCTATCGGGCGGTCACAGGGTCCGTCCTTTTTTGCAGGAGCTCACAATGTCCGGTTCGGTTTCCCACAAGCCCGCGGTCGCAGCGGTTGTTGCCGCCTTAGCGATTGTTTACCTGGTGTGGGGCTCCACCTATCTGGGCATCAAGTTCGCGCTCGAAGACTATCCGCCGTTTATTCTCGGCGCGATTCGCATGGCCTTGGCCGGCATCGTGCTGTATGCACTGATGCGATTCAAAGGTGTGGCTGCACCCACGCGCAAACAATGGAAGACGCTCATCATCCTGGGCTTGCTGATGGTGCTGCTGTCCAACGGCCTGGTCAACTTGGCGGAGACGCAAGTGAGCTCGGGCATTGCGGCGGTGGGGGTCGCTTCGGTTTCCCTGTTTGCCGCCTTGTTCTCGGCCATGCGAGGCGATCATCCGAGCAGGGTTGAATGGATCGGTCTGATCATCGGTTTTACCGGGGTGATCTGGCTCAATATCGGTGGCACGCTGTCCGCCACGCCCTTGGGACTGATCTGTCTGATCGTGGCCTCGGTGTCGTGGGCCTTCGGTTCGATCTGGAGTCGCGATCAGGATCTGCCCGCACCCTTCATGAATGCGGCGGGGCAAATGCTCACGGGTTCCGTGTGGATGGCTCTCGCAGCACTGGTGACCGGCGAGCGCTTCACTGCAATGCCGTCTCTGCACGCAACGATGGCCATGCTGTATCTGGTCGTGTTTGGCTCGATCATCGCCTTTACGGCCTACATCTGGCTCAACCACAACGTGCGTCCGGCGTTGGCGCAGAGCTATGCCTACGTCAATCCGCCGGTGGCGGTGATTCTGGGCGTGCTGCTCGGTGGTGAGACGGTAACGCCTTCGGAACTGGGTGCGATGGCAATCATCCTCGTTGGCGTAGTGATCATTACGACGGCCAAGCTCTGGCGCAAATAGCCGTGCTTGCCACAGGGTTCAGGCACCCCGTGGTGAAATGGATTCATCACCGCTAAGCCCGGAGTTGGATCGTGCGTTGGTTCCCCACTTTGATGTGTGCAGCGTTGCTGCCATGCGCGGCATTGACTGCGTGCAATCGTCCTGACCCTAGCGAGCCGGTCCAACCGATCGCCTCGGATGCGCCATCGGTGGTAACGCCCGAAGCGCCTGTAGCGCCTTCAACGGATGCTGCGCAGCCGAGTAACAAGTACGCCACTAACCCCGCGCCGGTTGCCGACGCCGCGCCGACTCCCACCAAGCTCGACGATCGCAGCACGGCTGTGAATCTGATCCGCTCGTATTACAACGCGATCAACCGTCACGAGTACTCACGCGCGCACGACTACTGGAACGAAGGCAGCGCCGTGCAACCACTCGCCGATTTCAAGCGCGGCTTTAGCGACACTGCATTTGTCGATGTAGAGTTTGGCGAAGTGACCTCGGACGCCGGCATGAGCCAACGTTGGTCCAGCGTTCCGGTCGTGCTATCGGTGACGACGACCGCGGGTCGGACGCGCTGGTTTGGCGGCTGCTATGTCACGCATCTCACCGTCCCCGAAGTGCAGAACACTCCGACACCGGAACCGATGAGCATCGATCGCGCCAAAATGACTGCGGCCGGCAATCTGTCCGCGGCGCGCAAGCTCGCGATCTGCACGTAACGCGCAAGCCGCGCAAATTCGGCTAACTGAAATAAAAGTGCGGCGGCCGCCCCCCCCCTTCAACCCCCACCCCCTTCTTTGTTGTTCTTTATTTTTTTGTTCTTTATTTTTTGCTGTTTATTTTTTGTTGTTTATTTTTTGCTTTATCACAGTGCCCTCAGCGCATCCGTAATCCGCATCCGCGCCGCCCGTAGCGCCGGATAAAAACCGCCGACGAAACCAATTGCCAGAGCCCACTTCAGACCGTTCCAGAGCAAGTCCGGAGTGACGTGAAACTTAAACACGACTTGAGAGAAGTTGCTGCCCATGGTGCTGACTTCGGAGCCGCTAAAGAGCAGCCAGGCCAGTCCTGCGCCGAGCGCACCACCCACCACAGCCAGTAGCATGGTTTCCAGCATGATGGCTGCAACGACCGGCGCACCATTAAAGCCCAAGGCGCGCAACGTGCCGATCTCGCGCGCACGACCGGCCACGGCCGCGTACATCGAGTTGAGCGCGCCAAAGATTGCGCCAATGGCCATGATGGCAGCAACGATCTTGCCCAGGAATCCCAACGTCTTGGTCAGGCCTTCGGACTGTTTGGCGAAATAGGACTTGGTGGTGGCGACATCAAACTTGAGCGTGGGATCGGCGGCGATGGCCGTCTGCAGGCTCTTGATGGCGGCGTCCGACTCTAGCGTGCCGATGACGGATTGAAAATCACTGCGGTTGTAGGCGGCAGCCAAGCTGTCCGCATCAGTCCAGAGTTCGGATTCGTGGCTGTCGCCGCTGGCAAAAATGCCTACTACCGTCCAGATTTGGTTACCGAGTTTGAGTTGCTTGCCAACCTGCAGGTTGCGGAATTGCGTGCTGGCACCGCGGCCCGCAATCAGTTCGCGTAGGCCGGGAGTAAAGCGACGGCCATCGACGAGTTTGACATGCGGGTTGACATCAAAGGCGGCCGGACCGACGCCGCGAAACTGCACGTTAGTGTCCGTGCCGTCTTTCCGGCTTTGCAGGTTTACCACTTGCGAGCGCTCTGCCGAAATCAGCGGACGGCCATCCTTGCCTTTTGCAAAGCCGGGCAGATTGCCGATCCGTGGCACCTGGTCACGCGTGATTACAGAGTTGGTTTCGGCCTGTGAGCCCGCGCGCAACAGGATGACAGTCCGCTCGTCGCCCGAGCCGGTCAGGGTCTTCTTGAGACCCTCGCCCATGCTCAACATGGCAACGAGGACCCCCACCACGCCCGCAATGCCAATTACGATGACTAGCGACTCACCCCAACGCTGCGGCAAGCTTTGCAGGCCCATGCTGAGAATCTGTGCGGCACGCTTGCCGCTTCGGGTCAGAAGCAGCCATGCAAGCAGCACCACCACCAGCACCAAAGCGCCAAGCGGTGGCATCGCAATCCAAGCGGCCAGCACGGCCACTACCACAAGCAGCAAACCGAGCGAGATCAGAAATTTTTTCATGCCCGTTCTCCTTAGCGGCCGGCCAGTGCATCGACAATGTTCAGACGCATCGCGCGCATTGCTGGTAACAGTCCGACCAGCAGGCCAAACGCGACCATCAGACCCAGACCGAGCAGCCAGGTATTCTTGCCAAGACCGTTAATCGGCATCATGCCGCCACTGATCGTTGCCACGATCTTCATGAGCACAGTAGCAGCGACCATGCCGATCAGACCGGCAACGATCACCAGGATCAGCGATTCGGCTAAGACCATCCACAACACCGCGCGGTTGGAAAAACCGATGGTCTTGAGAACGGCCAGCTCCGGAATGCGTTCGCGCACGGCTTGTGCCATGGTGTTGCCCGTCAGCATCAGCAACGTAAAGAACACCGCTCCCATGATGTAAGTCACGATCTTGCCGATGTCACCGATCTGTTTGACAAAGCTCTGCTGGAATGCAGCCTCGGTCTCTGTCTTCGTTTCCGCATCGGAGTTCATGCTGAGTGCGTCCACCGCCTTGGCAATACGTGTCGCATTGTCCGGGCTGTCGACGGCAATGGCGTACCAGCCCACACGACCTTTGACGTAATCGTTGGCTTCGTCAAAGTATTGCCAGTGAAACACCAGCGAATTCTCCTCGCCGACGCGCTTGCGGTCCTTGGCTCGGAAGATGCCGCTGATCTTGAAAGTCCAGGTATTGCCACCTTTGGTCGGAAAGATTGTGGCCTGCAGTGGGATGTCCTGCCCAACCTTCCAGTTGAACTTTTTCAGCAGTGATTCGCCGACAATGACGCCGTTGCGAGTGGCCTGCCAGTCCTTGAGCTGTTGCGGCGCGACCTCGTACTCCGGATACATCAGAAAGTAATCGGGATCCACTGCAAAATTAGGGAAAAACTGCTTAGGGTCCTGGTAGTAGCCGCCAAACCACGAACCCGTGGAGACGCGGGTGATGCCGGGCACGGTCTTTAACCGTTGCTCGAGCGAAGCCGGCAACATTTGCGTCAATGACAGCTTGGAGGACACGATCATGCGGTTGGCGCCTTCGACCGTCTTGCCGCTGTTGGCAAAGGTGTCGCGTACCGAGTCGAGCATCCCGAATAGTGCAAAGGCGACCACCACAGAGAACATAGTCAGAAAGGTGCGCAACTTGCTGCGAAATAGCGCAGCACCGATGAGATGCAGGTATTTCATGACGGCTGACCGTCATCGACCAGTTCACCCTTGTCCAGATGCACGACACGGCTGGCGTGTTCAGCGGCTTTTGGATCGTGGGTGACCATCAGTATGGTCTTGCCGTGCTGACGGTTCAGTTCGTTGAGCAGATTGAGAACATCTTCGGCGGACTGACGGTCCAGGTCGCCGGTCGGCTCATCGCAAATCAGCAGTTTGGGATCAGAAACGATGGCGCGGGCAATGGAGACGCGCTGTTGCTGGCCGCCGGAAAGTTCATTGGGCTTGTGCTTGGCGCGGTCAGCCAGACCGACCAACTGCAATGCCACGGCGGCCCGTTGCCGCCGCTCGGCGGCGCTGAGGTTGGTGAGCAGCAGGGGCAACTCGACATTGCGTTGCGCCGTCAGTGTCGGCATCAGATTGTAGAACTGGAACACAAAGCCCACGTTCTCACTGCGCCAATGCGCTAGCTGATTGCTGCTCAGCTCATCAATGCGCTCGCCGTCAATACGAATTTCGCCATCGGTGGGGTTGTCCAGCCCGCCGATCAGGTTCAACAGCGTGGATTTGCCCGAGCCCGATGGTCCCATCAGCGCTACAAACTCGCCTTGTCGGATGTCGAGTTGGATGCTGTGCAGCACCTCGACCACCTCCGAACCGCGACGGTAATCCTTTCGGACATTACGAATGGTGACGAGGTCGCTCATGGACTACTGTTCCTCCGGTTCTTTAGGGTCGGGTGATTTTTGTACACGTTGTCCATCCTTTAGCGTTTCGGGCGGTTGCAGGATGAGTTCATCGCCGGCTTTTAGTCCGGCAGTTACTTCAATATCGTCGCCAATCGTGCGGCCGGTGGACACGGAAGTCTGATTGGCCTTGCCGTCCGTCAGGACAAATGCAACGCTTTGCGAACCGCGTTTGACGATGGCTGATTGCGGCACCAGCACCGATGGCTTAGCCTGTGGCTGACCCGCGGGTGCGGCTCGTTCAAAGAAGCTCACGCGCGCGCCCATGTCGGGCACCACCCGCGTATCTCTGGAGTCGAGCGAAACGCGGACTTTAATGGTTGCCTTGCCTCGGTCTGCAGTCGGAATGACGGCAATGACATGCCCGGGAATCTTCCAGTCCGGATACGCATTCAGTATGGTCTCGGTGGGCATTCCCTCCCGCACACGACCAATGAAGTTCTCGCCGACTTCGACTTCAACCTCGAGCGAGTCCATGTCCACGATGGTGCCGATACCTGTCCGCGTATATCCGCCCCCGGCGCTCAAGGGCGACACAATTTCACCGGGCTGCGCGGCTTTGGCAATCACGACCCCACTGAACGGTGCGCGCACGACTGTGTGATCGACGCCGCGGTTCGCAATGCGCAATTGCGCACTGGCGACATTGGTATTGCGGCGGATTGCGTTCAGTTGTGCACGTAACGCATCACGCTGGGCGATAGCCTGATCCGCTTGTGCTCTCGAGACCAGTTGCTGCCCTGCCAGGGTACTCAGACGCGCGGCATTCGCGGTAGCATCGCGCAGCTGCGCCTCGATGGCACCGGCTTGGGCCGCCGCCGCGTTAACTTGCGCGCTTGCCAGCTCCTGTTGGGCGTTGGCATCGATCGGATCCAGCGTGGCCATCACTTGGCCGGCAGTGACTTGCTGGCCCTCTTCAATCAAGACTTTGCTTACCCGTCCCGTCACTTGCGAGGACACGGTGGCGATTCGCCGCGCCACGATATAACCGCTGGCGTCGAGCACCGCGCCGGGTGTGGCCGCCGCGCCGCCGCTGCCTTGCGCTGCCTCTACCTCTAGGGTCTGTACTGCGGTGACACGGTTACCGAACACGGCATAAGCAATGGCCGTCAACACTAAAACGGCGGCAACGCCGGCGATAATCCACCATTTGCGACGGTCGTCGGGTTTCCGTCCGCCGCGCTTGGGCGCATTGCGGTCGATCTTAAGCGAGTTGAGCAAGTCGGCGTTGGTATTCATGGGTCAATGGTAACTGACAGCGACTGTGGGGCAACTGGTGAATGGGAAATGGGAAATGGTGAGGGAAGGCCGGCTTCGGCACCGCAAAGGCATTGAAGCGCGTCATGCAATCGGCGGAGTCAGCATGGCCTTCGAACAGGTTGATTTGCCCATTGAGAAGTCGAACTGTGTCCCGGCGCTAGTGACCGGAATCCACTATTGACCGTACGAGCGCGTATGCGCTGCGCAGGGCCTGGGCCTCACCGCCGGCGGGGCGGCCGGGACGATCCGCATCGTTCCATGAATAAACATCGAGGTGGGTCCAAGGGATTGAAGGATCCATGAACCGTTGCAGATAGATCGCAGCGGTGACAGCGCCGGCCATTTTGGACGGACCGGCATTGGCGAAGTCGGCAATGCCACTGCTCAGGTAACGCCAGTATGGCGTATGCAGCGGCATGCGCCACACCGGATCACGCAACTCCAGACCGGCATCCAGCCACGATTGCGCCAGCGCATCGTTATTGGCAAATAGCGCCGGCAAGTCCGGACCCAGGGCAATGCGAGCCGCGCCGGTCAGGGTCGCAAAGTCCATGACCAGATCGGGCTGCTTTTCGCACGCATAGGCCAAGGCATCGCACAGAACCACACGGCCTTCGGCATCGGTGTTGTCAATTTCAACGGTAAAGCCCTTGCGCGTGTTGATTACTTCACCGGGGCGATATGCATCGGGACCGATTGCATTTTCAACGGCACCAATCAGCAAAGTCAGACGCACCGGCAACTGCGCCTGCAAAATCCACTGCGCAAGACCGATAGCATGTGCGGCACCGCCCATGTCTTTTTTCATGTTGCGCATGCCATCGGCGGGTTTGATGTCCAAACCGCCCGTATCAAAGCACACGCCCTTACCCACAATCACTATGTGCTGCTTTGCATCGGGTGCGGACCAATTCAGTTCGAGCAGACGTGGCGCGCGATGCGACGCACGACCGACCGCATGAATTGCGGGGAAGTTCTGCTCCAGCAACTCATCGCCAACAATCGCGCGGAAATTTGCTCCGTGCATCTCGGCGAGATTTGCAACGACATCATGCAATTGCTCAGGCCCCATGTCCTGCGACGGCGTATGAATCAGATGACGAACCGTGACGATGGCATCGTAGGCGCGCGAGACCTCATCGGACACATCCATCGCGAGCTTGGCGGGATTGTGTTCGAGCTTGGGCTTGTACTTGAGATATTTGTAACCGCCCAAAGCCCAGCCCAAAGCCAGCGCATCGCGCATGGCAGGTTCCAGCGCATCGGCATTGGCGACGTGCCAGACGGAACCGGCCGGTAGCATCGGCACCACATGCGAATAGGCAAACGGATCGTGCAGATCGCTGACACCGACCAGCACCCCGCCCAAACTGCCATCGGGCGACATCAGCCATGTGGCGGTTGAGCCTTCGCCTTTGAATTGACGCGCGGCTGCCTGCCGTTGTTGTGCCTCAGGCAATGTGGCCAAGACCGAAGGCAAGCGTTCGACAGTGGCGACATACAGGGGCAAGCTGACGCTGGCGTGTTGCGGTGAAATCCAGTTGGCACGCATGGTTTGAAGCTCCGTTAAATCGTGGACGTTGAGTGCGATTCCAGCCAGTCGGCCAGCGCGCTCAACTCAGTACAGGTAAAAGTAGGCGAAGGATAAGCGGACGGCCAAGTCTCACCGAGGCGATTGACCCAGGCGGCCTGCATTCCCGCATCCAGGGCGCCCATGACATCCATCTCGATGTGATCGCCGACGTGCAGGACCTGCGCTGGCTCGCACTCCAGCAGCGCGCACGCGGCATGGAACAGGCGCGGATCGGGCTTGGCCACCCCCATCTGTGTGGCGCTCACTGCGTGACGGAACGGCGGCATCAGACCAATCCGCTCCAAGTCCGCGTTGCCGTTGCTCAAGGACGCAATCGGAACCAGACGGGCAATACGACGCACCGCATCCTGCGCATCCGGATAGAAATCGACCTTGTTGCGCTCGCTGTAAAACACCTCGAAGGCCGCGTCGGTCAGCGCGGTATCCTCGCCGCTCTCAGCCAAGGCCCGCTCGATGGTAAGACGGCGCAACATGGACAGATCGTGCGCGTGCTGCGGATGCTCAAGATCGACCTGATGGCGCAACTGCCGCATGCGGTGGATAGGGAACGTGTCGGCCGTGCGTGGCGCATACTGCTCCAGCCACTCGTGCAGACGCTGTTCAATACGCGCACCAATCGGCGGAAATGGCCACAGGGTGTCGTCCAGGTCAAAGGTGACGGCGCGAATAATCATTCCCCATTTTACTCCGCGCCCGGCCTAGTGCTCCGCGACTTGACATCGTCCGCAGTCGGCGCAAACTGCCCAAATCGGCCATAGAGCTCGCGGATCTTTGGGGGTTGCAATGAAAACTGCATATTTCGTTGGCGCGTTGAGTCTGGCGCTAGTTCTGCCATCGCAGATGAGTGCTGCAGAACGTCAGACGCTTACGCTGTATCGCAAAGCAATTGACATCCACGGGTGCGGTGAGACCTGGATGACGAGTCAGTCGGAGGACAGCTGCCGGGAAAAGATTGCAGCTTATAAGGCGGCTGAGGCGGCCTCGGACGCAACGGCCCCGGAAAAGGAGCAGATGCAACGCGAGCGACTGGCGCTGGAGTCCGAATATATCGGCGTCCTGCGTCTGAGCGGCAAAAAGCCCGAAGCCCGTCAGCAGCTGCAAAAATCCATGGCGGAGCTCGATAGGGCATCGCCTGCGGACAAGGCGCCGATCGCTCGGGTGGTGGCCATCGATCTGTATCGGCAAGCCGCACTGCTGGCGTTCGCCGCGGGGGATACACGGGCGGCAGATCAGGCCATCGACCAGTTCCGCAATCTGTCACAGGGTTTTTTCGGCGCGGTCGACAGCATGAAGGACAATAAAAAACTGATGCTGACGCAGCAGAACAACGCGATCGCCGCCGCCGGTTTTGAAATGGAAGTGGGCAAGATTTACGCGGACCAGCTCAAGGCGGCCGGCAACAAGGCCTCATCCGAGGTTCGCGAGAAGGCCGTAATGGCTTATCAGCGCGCACGCCAATGGGCCATTGCACGCGCGCAACACAACTGGAACGGGTTTGCTCAAGCCACGCCGCAAGTCCAGTTTGCGGATGCCACGCTCGCACTGGCACAGATCGCTAAAGACGCCGATGACATGGCCGGCCTGGCAAGTGCCATAGGCGAAGCGAAGGCTGCCGTCTGTAACCGCCCGAATACCAATGACAAATACGGCGATGCAGAGGCCGAAGAGCGCTGCCTGCAAACGATCGTGATGGAAGGCTGGGTTACCGGCGACAATCAGGCGCTAATTCGGCGTGTCGCCGAGAACAATGACAAGTCGTTTCGCGACGCCATGGAGTCGTTGCGTAATAAGAAGAAGTAAATCCGACGTGCCGCGCGTGTAGGCGGCACATCGCACTTAAACCCGTGGTGCGTCGCTAACGGTGGCGGCCACGGTGGCCGCAGTCGCCGCCTGATCGGCCGCAGCCGCTGCGGCGCCCGACTGATCCGCGGCAGTGGCCGATTCGTCAGCAGCCTCGGCCGATTTGAACGCGGCAAAAGTTGAGGCAGCCAGCGAGGCGATCTCGCTCAAGCCGCGCAACGCAGTATCCGTGGTGTACAAAGCGGCACGGCTGGCCGCGCCTGTGTGACGCAGACTACCGGAGATGCCCTTGTTGCGACCCACGACGTAACCGCTGATAGCACCCGCGGCCAACACGCGGCCCGGCGTAACCGCGGCTTTGGCGTGCGCCTTGGCGGCGGCAAACGATTCGAGCGTCTGGCGACGGCGACCCTCGGCGACGGCCTCGGCACGATCCACACGGCGCTGCAGCGCGCGGAAACTCGGTTTGCGGTCCGAGTCCTCATCGTCATCGGCCTCACCCACGCCAAAGCGAGCCAGCTCATCTTTAGTGGCCTTGAAACCGGTAAATGCAAAATAGCGACGCACCATAAAGGCCGCGACCAGCGCGATCACCAAGGACACCACGGCCGAGATCAGCAATGCTCTGAGCCACGACCATTCGAGTTGCGACTTCATGGCGACTACGGCGGCCGCCATCAGCAATAACCAGGTGGAAGCGCCAAACACCGCGCCCACCGCCACCCACACCACCGAGCGACCCGCGGCATGACGGGAAAGGTTCAACTCGGCCAGGGCCAAACGACGCATGGCCGTCAGACTGTCGAGGCCGCCGCTAAACGTGGAGCGCGCATGGCCGCGCAGTTCCTTTAGATCCTGGGCATAACGGCCACCGGCCACGCGAGCGCGGCGGCGGGTCGAACGCGAATCGGCGCCCGAAGGCGCCGATTGCGGTGATTGGGCTGATGGCTCCGTCACGATGTCGCAGTTCCCCGTCGCTTATTCTTCGGACGACGAACCGCCGAGCTTGGACAGCAACCAGCCGGCTGCAAAGGCGGCACCGAAGGCAGCAATCGGACGTTCCTTGATGAACTCCGCGGCCACATCAGCAAATTCCTTGCCCTTTTCGATCAGGATATCGGCCTGCTCCTTGGCAGCAGCCTTGGCATCGCCGGCCGCGGCTTTGCTGGCGGTCGCGCCCTCGGACAGGTTCGACTTGACGTTGGCGCCGCCGGTCTTGAGTTCACCGGCAGCAGCGGACGCGGCCGACTTGATGGCCGTACCGGCCTCGTTCGCGGCTTGCTTGATGTAACCGCCGGCATCGGTCAGGTTGGCTTTCATGGAGCCGGTGCTAGGTTGGGTAACGGCATCCTTGACGGCCTCGACGGCGTCGGCAGCAACAGCCTTGGTTTCGTTGATGGCGTCCTTGAACGGATCATTGGTGCTCATGGTCAAACCTCACACGTTGAATTAGAAGTCGAAGGACGGACTGTCCGCCCCGTACATCTTCATCATGCCAACCTCCCTGCGAAAACGGCGTGAAATTCGGATTACGGTTCAGTTGCCGTTAGGCCCGTCAGCGCATTAGCAACTGGCCGCGTTGGCCGCCGCGGATTACTTCGAGTGCCAGGGGCTGGTTGCGCAGATTGACGGTGGCCCGGAAGCTGCTGAGGCTGTCGAACGGCCCCTGATTGGTCGCGACGATGAGATCGCCGGCACGCAGGCCGTTGGCGGCGGCTCGTGATCCCGCAGCCACCGCGCTGACCGAGATGCCGACCACGCCCTGCTGCACCAACTTGGCCGGCAATGCTGCCAAAGTGGCACCGGCCAGGCGCGGGTCGACATCGGCGCCGGCCAGCGTGCCTGCATCGGCTTTGAGGGTGCTGCTCAGCGTCAGGCGTTTGCCGTCGCGCAGAACCTCGAGGCGCACGTCATCGCCGACGGCCTGCAGGCCCTCAAAGTTATGCAGGGCATCGCGACCGTTGAGGCGCGTGCCGTTGGCGCTCAGGATCACATCGCCCACCTGGACTCCGGCCCGCTGCGCACCGCTGCCCGGGAAGACCCGGGTGACGACCACGCCTTCGCCGGCTTGGACACCCAGCTGCCGCGCCAGAGCGGCGGTCACATCGCGCGCATCCACACCCAGCGAGCCGCGCTGCACCGTGCCCTGCGTCAGCAGTTGGCGGGTGACCGACTTGACCAGATCACTGGGGATGGCAAAACTCAGGCCGATATTGCCCGCCGCCGACCCGCGCGGATTAAACGTAGCCGTGTTGATGCCGATCAGACGGCCGTTGAGATCAACCAGCGCACCGCCCGAATTGCCCGGGTTGATGGGCGCATCGGTCTGGATAAAGTTCTGATAGCCCGCGCCGGGGATACCGGTGCGACCCACCGCCGACACAATGCCCGAGGTCACCGTCTGGCCAATGCCGAAGGGATTGCCGACCGCCACCACGAAGTCGCCCACTCGCAGCGCCTGCGAATCGCCCAGCGGCAGCGCCTGCAACCCGCCGGTCGGAATGCGCATCACCGCGATATCGGTCTGCGGATCGGAGCCGACAAAGGTGGCCTTGAGGGCACGCCCATCGGCCAGTTGCACGGAGACGTTCTCGGCGCCCTCGATCACGTGATGGTTGGTTATGACCAGGCCGCGCTCGGCGTCCACAATCACGCCCGAGCCCAGCGACTCGGCGATACGACTTTGAGTCAGACCGGGGAACATCTGCGAAAACACCGGATCGCTACCGAACGGACTGACCCGCACCCGCGACTGGGCCTGGACGCTGACCACGGCCGGGGTGACCTTTGCCAACATAGGTGCGAGCGAAGGCAAGACCTGGCCACCCACCTGCACGGGCAAGGCGGCCTGCGCCGGGCTGGGCCCGACAAATGGCGACATGGCGACCAATCCGATGGCCAGTCCAAGGGCTAGGGGGCGAAAACGCATGCGGGCTCCGTAGAAAAATCGGTGGGAGAATCGTTCCATTTTGCAGGATCCGTCACATAGAGAGGCGGGTCTTAGTGCTACTGTTTAAGCGCGGGTTAGCCACTAGATCTTGTGGTTGCGCCGCAGCAGACCGCTACAGGTTGTGCTTTTTAGGTTATATTCAGTATTCAGACAGGTTCCGCCGCAGGTTTCGCCGCGCGGAACCGTGAGTTTCCGTTTTACCGCGATCGTCGGAGCCATCGCCTCATGAATTCCCTGCGCATTGAACCCGTGATTTCGGACCGCGCCATTGAAATCCCCCTGCAACCCGCCTCTTTGGATATCTGGGACAAAAAGTACCGTCTCAAAACCAAGCACGGCGAGCCCGTCGATAGCGATATTGATGCCACCTACTGCCGCGTAGCTAAGGCCTTGGCCGAGTCCGAAGTGACTCCCGAGCTGCGCGCCCTGTGGCAGGACAAATTCACCTGGGCCCTGCGCCGCGGTGCGATTCCGGCCGGACGCATTACGTCCAACGCCGGCGCGCTAGAACACAAACCGGCCACTTCCACCATCAACTGCACCGTGTCGGGCACCATCGAGGACTCGATGGTCGGCATTCTCGAGAAAGTGCAGGAGGCCGGTCTGACACTCAAGGCCGGTTGCGGTATCGGTTACGAGTTCAGCACGTTGCGTCCCAAGGGCGCGTTTGTTGCCGGCGCCGGCGCCTACACCAGCGGCCCGATGTCCTTCATGGATATCTACGACAAGATGTGTTTCACCGTGTCGTCGGCCGGTGGTCGTCGCGGCGCGCAAATGGGCACGTTCGATGTCTCGCACCCCGATGTCAAAGACTTCATCAAGGCCAAGCGCGAAGACGGTCGTCTGCGTCAGTTCAATCTGTCGCTGCTGATCACCGATGGCTTTATGGAAGCTGTTGAGAAGGATGCCGACTGGGCACTGGTATTCCCGGTCAACATCAAGGAACGTGACGATGTCGACCTGGACGACCCGACTCAAGTGGTCTGGCGTGACTGGCCGGCCGCCAACAAGTACATCGTGCGCGAAGACGGTCTGGTCGCCTGCAAGATCTACTCGCACATCAAGGCACGCAAGCTGTGGGACATGATCATGGTCTCCACGTATGACTTCGCGGAGCCGGGCTTCATTCTCATCGACAAGGTCAATGAGATGAACAACAACTGGTTCTGCGAAAATATCCGCGCAACCAACCCGTGCGGTGAGCAACCCCTGCCGCCTTACGGTGCTTGCCTGCTGGGTTCGATCAATCTCACCAAGTTCGTCAAGAATCCCTTTACCGAACATGCCGAATTCGACTGGGCCGAATACCGCGAGGTGGTCAAAGTCTTCACCCGCATGCTCGATAACGTGGTCGAAGTCAACGGTCTGCCGCTCCCGGAGCAACGCGCCGAGATCATGCGCAAGCGCCGTCACGGCATGGGCTTTTTGGGTCTGGGTTCGACCATGACCATGCTGCGCATGAAATACGGTTCGCCCGATTCGCTGCGTTTCACCGAGGCCGTATCGCGTGAAATGGCGGTCGCCGGCTGGGAAACCGGTCTGGAACTGGCTCGTGAAAAGGGCCCGGCCCCGATCATGGACGAAGACTTTACCGTCACCGCCGAGATGCTGCGCAAGCGTCCCGAAATGGCGCGCGATGGCCTCAAAGTCGGCGATGTGGTCAAGGGACGCCTGTTGCATGCCAAGTACTCACGTTACATGCAAAAGGTCGCATCGGTTGCGCCGGAACTGGTCGAAGAGTTGGCCGCCGTCGGCTCGCGCTTCACACACCATTCCTCGATTGCTCCGACCGGCACCATTTCGCTGTCGCTGGCCAACAATGCCTCCAACGGCATTGAGCCTTCGTTTGCGCATCACTACTCGCGCAATGTGATCCGTGAGGGTAAAAAGTCCAAGGAAAAGGTCGATGTGTACTCGTTCGAACTGCTCGCTTACCGCGAACTGATCAACGCCGAGGCCATGCCATACTCCGAAGAACCAGCCGCCAAACTGCCCGACTACTTCATTGCGGCCGATGACATCTCGCCCAAGGAACACGTCGATGTGCAGGCCGCTTCGCAAATCTGGATCGACTCCTCGATCTCCAAGACGGCCAATGTCCCGACGGATTATCCGTACGAGGACTTCAAGGACATCTACCGTTACGCCTATCAAAAAGGCCTAAAGGGCTGCACCACGTTCCGCTTCAATCCCGCCGCCTTCCAGGGCGTGCTGGTCAAGGAATCGGATCTGGAAAGCACCGTCTACAAGTTCGAACTCGAAGACGGCACCACAGTCGAGGCCAAGGGCAACGAGATGATCGAGTACGACGGTGAAATGCATACCGCCGCCAACCTGTTTGATGCCTTGAAAGAAGGCTACTACGGCAAGTTCTGATTGCCGCACTGATTCGGATCTGTACGCATGACCATTAAAATTTCCAAAAAGATTGCCGGCTACTCGGTAGTCGATTCCTCCAAGGCGGCACCGGTTGCAGCCGAGCCCGTAGCGGCCATTGCGGCGGTGCCCACGGCCGAAGTGATCCAGATGCACGAGCGCATCGAGCGCCCCGAAGTGCTGATCGGCTCCACTTACAAGCTCAAGTCGCCGGCCTCCGATCACGCCATGTACATCACGATCAACGACATCGTGCTGAACCCGGGCACTGAACACGAGCTACGCCGTCCGTTCGAGATCTTTATCAACTCCAAGTCCATGGATCATTTCCAGTGGATCGTGGCACTGACGCGCATCATGTCAGCCGTGTTCCGCAAGGGCGGCGATGTCACCTTCGTGGTTGACGAAATGAAGGCCGTGTTCGATCCGCGTGGCGGTTACTTCAAGCCGGGCGGTGTCTACATGCCGTCGCTGGTGGCCGAGCTGGGTTCCATTGTCGAAGACCATCTCAAGTCGATCGGTCTGCTGCACGCCCCGGAACTGACCGCACAGCAAAAGCAATTGCTGGCCGAAAAGCGCCGCTATTTCGAAGACAAAGAAAAGGTCGAATCGGTCGTGCCGGATCTGTTCCCGGAACTGCAGGTTGCCAAGGCTCCACGCGCCGAAGATGTCGAAGTCACCGGTGACGGTGGGGCGTCGTTCCCGCCTTCGGCCACGATGTGCGGCAAGTGTCACGCCAAGGCCGTTGTGATCATGGATGGCTGTGCCACCTGTCTGAACTGCGGCAATAGCAAATGTGGCTGAGAATCGTGGTAAATGCAAATTGGGAGTTGGTAACTGGTAGGTGGTAACTGGTAGGTGTGCGGTGGTTGGGCAATGGTGGGCCACCCGGCGCTGCCGAAGAGTACCGAGAGCGCCGAGGGGTTAGGTGGCGGCGGTGAGTCCGTCGTAGGGCAGTAATGTGGCACCGGCGGAACGCATCCCGCCATCGACGGCTGCAAGCTGCTCAGTGGTGGCGTCAATTACGACCAGCACTTTGCCGGCCTCGATTTCACTATGAAAATGCCGACGCAGCGGGTCGGGCACAGAGGACCCCGACAACATCGCACCGAGAGTCCCCAGCAGGATCCCGCCCACGGCACCGCCGAGCAGCAGGTTGACGGTTAGCGGAAAGGTCATTAGCGTCGAGGCGACAACAGCCGCCAGCACACCGACCACGGCGCCGATCAGCGCACCACGTATGGCGGCAGGCTTCAGGTCGGTATCGGCCTCTTTGCGACGGTCCGGGATACGGGCCTCCTCGATATCACCACGGGCGACCAGCTGTAAATCGCGATCGGCGATACCGCCGTCGCGCGCGATGCGCATCACTGTGCGTGCTACCTCCAGGGAAGGCGTGGAATATACATGACGGACTTTCATGATGAATCTCCGTTTGAAGTCTTCGCTTATCGTCAGCCTTTTGCGGTTACTCGCCTGTGAAATCCCTGTTGCAAATTCGTGCCGCCGGCCTTTCCGTCACGGAAACCCGCTAAAATGAGGGGTTTACCGCCAATGGTTCCAATTCGCCGCTGATGTTGCTGGTTATCGACAACTACGATTCGTTCACCTGGAACCTGGTCCAATACCTGCAAATGCAGGGTGCCGACGTGCAGGTCATCCGCAATGACGAATGGTCGCTGGACCAGATTCGCAAGGCGGCCCCTGAGCGCATTATGATCAGTCCCGGTCCGTGCACGCCTAACGAGGCCGGCGTCTCGATGGACGTGGTTCGCGAACTCGGCCCGACCACGCCGATCCTGGGTGTGTGTCTTGGCCATCAGAGCATCGGCCAGGTGTATGGCGGCAAGGTCATTCGCGCCGATGAAATCATGCACGGCAAGACCTCGCTGATTCATCATGCCGGAGATGGAGTCTTTGCCGGCCTGCCTTCGCCCTATACGGCTACGCGTTATCACTCGCTGATTGTCGAGCGCGACACCTTGCCCGAGTGCCTGCAAGTCAGCGCCTGGCTTGAGAACGGCATGATCATGGGGCTGCGCCATCGTGAGTATCCGACGCACGGTGTGCAGTTCCACCCCGAATCCATTCTGACTGAGCACGGACATGCCTTGCTCCGCAATTTCCTGGAGCTGCACTGATCCATGGCTATAACCCCGCAGGAAGCGCTTCGCCGCACCATTGAACATCGCGAAATCTTTTTCGACGAGATGATCGACCTGATGACCGCCATCATGCGCGGCGAGGTCTCGCCCGTCATGACCTCGGCAATACTGACCGGTCTACGCGTAAAAAAAGAAACCGTCGGCGAAATTGCCGGAGCCGCAACGGTGATGCGCGATCTGGCCACGCCGGTGCACGTGCAGGACAAAACGCATCTGCTCGATATCGTCGGTACCGGTGGCGATGGAGCCAATACCTTCAATATTTCCAGTGCCACCGTGTTCGTTTCCGCCGCTGCAGGTGCCAAGGTGGCCAAGCACGGCGGTCGCAGCGTTTCGTCGAGCAGCGGCAGTGCCGACTTGTTTGAATCACTTGGTGTCGGCATTGATATGCCGCCCGAAACCGTGGCACGCACTCTAAATGAAATCGGCATCGGCTTTATGTTCGCGCCGACCTATCACCCCTCGATGAAACAGGTGGCACCGGTGCGTCGTGAGATGGCGGTGCGCACGCTGTTCAACATCCTTGGACCACTGACCAATCCCGCGCGCTGCCCGCACGTGCTGATGGGTGTCTTCCACGAAGATCTCGTCGGCATTCAAGTGCGTGTGCTGCACGAGCTCGGCGCCGAGCGCGCCATGGTCGTCTGGGGCCGCGACAATCTCGACGAGATCAGTCTCGGTGCCGGCACCATGGTCGGTGAGCTGCGCGACGGCAAAGTTCGCGAGTACGAAATCCATCCCGAGGATTTCGGCATCGCCATGGCGGCCACGCGCAATCTCAAGGTCGACAATGTCGAACAGTCCAAGGCAATGCTGCTGTCCGCATTGAACAACGAACCCGGCCTGCCGCTGGAGATCGTCGCCCTGAATGCCGGCGCCGCCATCTACGTGGCCGGAGTTGCCGATAGCATCAAGGACGGTATTGATCTCGCCCGCGCCCGCATTGCCGATGGCAGTGCCATGCACAAGCTGCAGCAGTTCGTGGAGGCCACGCGCGCATGAGCGACGACATTCTCGCCCGCATTCTGGCCCGCAAGCATCAGGAAGTCGAACAACGTTCCCGTGTCCGTACACTCGATAGCCTGCGCGCCAGGGCCGAACGCGCACCGCGCACTCGCGGTTTCGCCGATGCCATCGCGTCACGGGTTGATGGCGGACAAACGGCCGTGATTGCCGAGATCAAAAAAGCATCGCCATCGAAAGGGCTGATCCGCAAGGACTTTGATCCTGCGACCTTGGCCCGCCAGTACGAGGCCGGCGGTGCCGCGTGCCTGAGCGTGCTGACCGATGTCGATTTCTTTCAGGGCTCCAACGCGTACCTGAGCGAAGCGCGCGATGCCTGCGCTTTGCCCGTGCTGCGCAAGGATTTCATCGTCGATGAGTATCAGATCTTTGAGGCCCGTACCATTGGTGCCGATTGCGTCCTTCTGATCGTGGCCGCGCTCGATGAACTGCAATTGGTCGATTACTCGAACCTCGCGCAGGATTTGGGCATGGATGTCCTGATCGAAGTGCACGACGTCGACGAACTCGAACAGGCCCTGCAAACCGATGCGCGCCTGATCGGTGTCAACAACCGCAATCTTCGTACGTTTAATGTCGATCTGCAAACCAGCCTAACGCTAAAAGAGGGCATCCCCTCCGACCGCATCGCGATTAGCGAGTCCGGCATCCATTCGCGCGCCGATGTCGAGCGCCTGACCGCAAGTGGCATTCAGTCCTTTTTGATCGGCGAACACTTTATGCGCGAGCGCGATCCCGGCGTGGCCCTGCGACAGCTGATGGCGTACTGACATGGCCTTCGTCGTTTTCGATCTCGATCACACGCTCTACGATGGCGACTCCGGCACGCGTCTGGTGCACTGGCTGCTCAAGCGGGACTGGTGGCGTACCGCGCTGGCCTATCTCGTCGCGCCCATTGCCGGCCCCCTGATTGCATGGATGCCCACCCGCCGCATCGGCATCAGCGTCTTTCTGTGGATCGCCACGCTAGGGCTCCGGTCCGAAGGCGCGCTCAACCGCCTGATCGATCGCTATGTGTTGGAAAACCGCAAGGATTTGCGCGATCGCCTATTGCCCATCGCGATGCAGACCTTGCATCGGCACGTGGCCGCCGGTGATCAGGTCGTGATTGCTACCGGCGCCCCGACGGAGCTGGCGCGCAAGATCCTGCTCGAAATCACCGGCGATGTGCTGCCCGTGATCGGCACCGAAGAAGCGCCGCGTCTGGGCGGCCTGGTCGCCCGGCAGCATTGCCACTCGCATAACAAGGTCCGCATGATCCGTGCCGCCGGATTCGCCGGCATCATTGATATCGCCTACAGCGACAGCCGCGCCGATTTGCCGCTGCTGCAGGCGGCCACTAACCCGGTGGTGGTGAACCCAAATCCGTCATCCGTTGACGATTTCGTGAAGGCCTTGCCGGCCGGCACGCCGATCGTGTGGTGGGGCGCAAAGGGTCGCGGCGGCTCCGGCAGCCCTCAATAGGCACGGCGGCGGCTCCGCCAGCCCTTAAGCGCTGCAGCCCCCGCCACCATCTCCCAACTCCCATTTACCACTTTCCCGCTTCAGCGCGTTCCGTACAGGACGATGGTCTTGCCGCGGGCGTGGAGTTTGCCTTCGAGCTGCAATTTTTTCAGCACCCGACCGGCCATCTCACGGGAGCAGCCGACCAGACGGCTGAGTTCCTGACGCGAGACGCGCAGCTGCGTGCCATCGGGGTGGGACAGGGCCTCGGGTTCGCGGGCCAAATCGTGCAGCGCACGCAGAATCCGGTCGGTGACGTCCAAAAACGCCAGGCGAGCGGCTTTGCGGGTGGTTTCCAGCAGGCGATTGCTGATTTGAGCGGCCAGTCCGTACAGCAGACGCGGGGCATCGGGCGCCAGTTTGGTCTGCAGCAGCTCGTAAAACCGTTCGTGGCTGATTTCCGCCAGCTCGCAGGGAGTGCGGGAGCGCAGAGCCACTTCGCGCTGTTCCGTCTGAATGAACAGCCCCAACTCACCCACGATCTCACCCGGGCCGACATATCCCAGCACCAGCTCACGGCCATCGCTTTCCTCGGCGATCAGACTGACCGAGCCGGAAATGACGTAATACATGGTAGTTGCCGGGTCGCCGGGACGAAAAATGTCCGTGCGCGACGGATACCGCCGCCGATGGCAGTGCGCCAGAAACCGATCAATTGTCGGCTGGTCAGGTACGAGTGGTGAATTATTGCGGTGTTGAACGGTCACTTATGAAAGGTCCAGACGGTATAAAATCTCCGCTGAGCACCGCCGGTCCGAACGATCCGAGTCGCGATCGCGAAGCCGACCCCCATTGAGTGCGAGGAGCCAACACAGAATAGCAACATTTCTGTAAATTCCCAGTACTAAATGCATCTGCGAAGGCAATTCGGCCGCCCCATCCGCCAGAGACCCTGAACAGCTCGCTTGGCGGGGCGAATTTTGCGTCATACTATGCGGGTTTACTTTCCGTATTTCAGGGATCTATATAGTGGTCAAGCCATTGCCCGGCCTGCGCCTGCAGGGTTTTAACAACCTCACCAAGGCGTTGTCGTTCAACATTTATGACGTGTGCTACGCCACGTCCGAGGCCGAGCGCGGCCGCTATATCGAGTACATCGATGAGGTGTACAACGCCGACCGCCTGACCCAGATCCTGACCGATGTGGCCGAGATCATCGGCGCCAACATCCTCAACATCGCGCGCCAGGACTACGATCCGCAGGGCGCCTCGGTCACGATCCTGATCTCCGAAGAACCCGTCATCGACAAAAAAGACGCGGGCAAGGAAATCATTTCCGACGCCGTCGTGGCGCACATGGACAAGTCGCACATCACCGTGCACACCTATCCTGAGACGCACCCGGACAACGGCATCGCCACCTTCCGTGCCGACATCGACGTCGCCACCTGCGGCGTCATCTCGCCGCTGAAGGCTCTGAACTACCTGATCGAATCGCTCGAATCCGACATCGTGGTCATGGACTACCGCGTCCGCGGCTTCACCCGTGACATCAAGGGCAAGAAGCACTACATCGATCACAAGATCAACTCGATCCAGGACTACCTGGCCAAGAACATCAAGTCGCGCTACGAAATGCTCGACGTGAACGTCTACCAGGAAAACATCTTCCACACTAAGATGCACCTCAAGGACTTTGACCTCGACAACTATCTGTTCGAAGAGAAGGCCCGCAATCTGTCGTTCAAGGAGCGGATGAAGATCGAAGCCCGCCTCAAGCGCGAGATCGAGGAGTTGTATCACGGACGGAATCTCGTCGACTGACGTCGACGAAATCAAAAATCAAAAATCAAAAATCAAAAAAGTTCGGCGCCTATGGCGCCGTTTTTAAATCAAAAAACAAAAATCAAAAAAGCGGTGCCTGAGAGGGTGCCGTTTTTTTTGAGTCCCAAAAAAGCGGTCGGTCGAGTCTGGTTCTTGGGGGATTTGCTTAATTGGCCGTACGGCGCTGTCCTAGTGACAGCTTTAGGCGGCTCCATGACGATGGGCCGTGGATTTTGAGAAAACGACAATCTGGACGCGTTCCGTTGATCTGGCGGATGAGTGCTATAGGCTTGTGTCGCGCTTACCGCCAAGCGAGCTCTATGTGCTCAACTCCCAGATCCGGCGCGCTGCGAATTCGGTGTATGCCAACTTTGCAGAAGGCTGGTCGCGTGAATCAGTTCGCGAGAGCATCCATTTCATTTCGATGTCCCGCGGATCGTTGTCGGAACTGAAGGCGCACCTGCTGTTCTGTGAGAGACGCCACTGGTTTACAGGGGCAGACCTAATGGCGATGCATCAGGAAATTGACGAATTGCGCCGCATTCTGGCGGCCGTTCGGCTCAAGCTCCTAAAGCGTCTCGAATCCGAGAATCCCCAACGCGACTGAGAAACCTTTTTTGATTTTTGATTTTTGATTTGTGGGTTAAACGCGGTACGCGACCAGCTTCATTATTTTGCTGGCCAATGCCATGACCCTGGTCACCGGTTCCGGCAGCTGCCTGGCCCCGGCCAGCTGCGCTTCAGCGCCGTGGCGTGCTTCGTCGGTTTTCATTTGCGAGAGGATGGCGCGGGAGCGGTCGTCACCGGGGGGGAGGGTGGTCAGGTGCTCGGCGAGGTGGGCTTCGACTTGGCGCTCGGTTTCGACGACGAAGCCGAGGTTGTAGCCGTCGCCGCGCAGGCCGGCGAGGGTGCCGATGGCGAACGATCCGGCGTACCAGAGCGGGTTGAAGATCGAGGGGCGGGCGTCGAGCTCGCGCAGGCGGTCGGCGCACCAGGCCAGGTGGTCGGTTTCTTCGGCGGCGGCGTGGAGCAGGTGCTCGCGGGTGCGGTCGTCGCGGGCGACGGCGGCTTGGCCGCAATAGAGGGCTTGGGCGCAGACTTCGCCGACGTGGTTGATGCGCATCAGACCGGCGGCGTGGCGTTGCTGGGCCGGGTCGAGTTCGGCGGCGGGGGTGTCTTCGGCAGGGTTGTTGCGCTGCGCAAGGGGGGTGCCGGCGACGGTGGAGAGGGCGCGCTCGGCCTCAATCAGGAGGCGGTCCAGGGGGCTGTAATGGCGGGGCGAGATGGGCTGCGTCATGCCGATATTGTAGGGCCTGCGCCGCGACGGGTGCGGACGCTGGCGTTGTTGGCCCTTGCGATGCTTGCACGGCCCCGAAAAGTGCGCTATGATCGTCAACCTTTCCCGATGATTTTGCACGGTGGCTACCGCCGCCAGCGGGATAACTTTGTTGAACGCGCAGGCAACCGCAATGCGGAAACCGGCCCGTTTTTTTGATTTTGAACTTATTTTTATTGGTATCCGCATGAAAACTTTCAGCGCCAAGAACGAGACCGTCCAGCGCGACTGGTACGTGGTTGACGCGACGGACAAGACCCTGGGCCGTCTGAGCACGGAACTGGCGCGTCGTCTGCGCGGCAAGCACAAGCCGGTGTACACACCGCACGTTGACACCGGCGACTATCTGGTCGTCATCAACGCAGAAAAAATCGCCGTCACGGGCAACAAGCTCAAGGACAAGAAGTACCACCGCTTCACCGGCTATATCGGTAACCTCAAGACCGAATCGCTGGAACAAGCGCTGGAACGTCACCCGGAGCGCGTGATCGAAACCGCCGTCAAGGGCATGCTGCCCAAGAATCCGCTGGGCCGTGCAATGTACCGCAAGCTCAAGGTGTATGCCGGTTCCGAACATCCGCACACTGCGCAACAGCCGCAAGTGCTCGACATCTAAGGTTCTACAGTTATGGCAATCACGCAAAACTACGGCACCGGCCGTCGCAAGTCCTCTACCGCCCGCGTGTTCCTGCGCAAGGGTTCGGGCAAGATCACCGTCAACGGTCGTCCGTTGGATGAGTTCTTCGGCCGCGAAACCGCTCGCATGATCGTGCGTCAACCGCTCGAGCTGACCAAGAACAGCGAAAGCTTCGACATCCTGGCTACGGCTGCGGGTGGCGGCACCACCGGTCAAGCCGGCGCTATCCGTCTGGGTATCGCTCGCGCACTGGTCGAGTACGACGAAACCCTGAAGTCCGAACTCCGCAAGGCCGGCTTCATGACTCGCGATGCTCGTGAAGTCGAACGTAAAAAGGTCGGTCTGCACAAGGCCCGCCGCGCTACGCAGTTCTCGAAGCGCTAATTGCCCAGGGCGGCTTCCCCGCCGCCCGAGCCAGCAGCTCGAACTGGAAAATCCCGCCATACCGGCGGGATTTTTTTTGCCCGTAACAAGCTGTGGCTATACTTTGTCCTTTGAACTTATTCTCAGATGGAGCGGTGCCCGTGGTTGAAGTGATGTCCCAGTGGATGCGGACCGCAAAGGTTGAAACTGCCAAATACATCAAGCGCAAAATGGCGGCGAACGAAGGCGTCTCCGGGCGGCGCGTACCGTTTATGGAGCCGGCGGGTTTACGCGCGCTGCGCGATCAGCTCCGTTCCGCGACCTGTTTTCTCGAATACGGCGCGGGTGGCAGCACTCTCTTCTCTATGGAGATGGGCGTGCCTTCGACGGTTTCCGTTGAATCCGATGCCGCGTTCCTTGCCATGATCGAAGGCGAGATCGCCGACCTGCGTTCGCCGGCGGTGGCGTGGTCCGGCCTGCACGCCGACATTGGCCCGACCCGCAAATGGGGCTATCCCGTTGGCGACGCCACGGCCGCGATGGGTCTGACCTACGCGCTGATTCCGTGGCAGACCGAACTGCTGAGTTCGCCCGATGTGGTGCTCGTCGACGGCCGTTTCCGCGCTGCCTGCTGTCTGGCCACCACGTTGCATGCCAAGCCCGGCACCCGCATTCTGTTCGATGACTATGCGGCCCGCCCGTATTACACCGTAGTAGAGGCGCATCTCGGCGCGCCGACCATGTTCGATTCGCTGGCGCTGTTTACCGTGCCGGCGTCGGCCATCGATCGTGTGCGACTGGAGCGTGACCTGGCAGAATTTGCCGCGGATGCGCGATAAAAAGGGCGCGGCGACTTTAGGCGTCTGAGTCCGGAGCCAAGCAGCGAGAGACGACTTGGTCGGCCAGCTCCTCAGCCGAGGCCGTGGCGGTGGCCAAGGTCAGCTCGGGCGATTCGGGTGGCTCGTACGGCGAATCGATACCGGTGAAGTTCTTGAGTTGGCCGGCTCGGGCCTTGGCGTAGAGGCCTTTGACGTCGCGTGATTCCGCCAGTTCCAGCGAGGTGTCAACGAACGCTTCGATGAATTCGCCGTCGGGAAAAAGGCGACGTGCCATTTCGCGATCGGAACGGAAGGGCGAGATGAAGCTGACCAGCACGATCAGGCCGGCATCGGTCATGAGCTTGGCGACCTCGGCGACGCGACGAATGTTCTCGACGCGATCTTCGTCGGAGAAGCCCAGATCCTTGCTCAGACCATGGCGGATGTTGTCGCCGTCGAGAATGTAGGTGTGATGGCCCAGAGCTAGCAGCTTGCGTTCCACCAGGTTGGCGATCGTGGATTTGCCCGAGCCGGAGAGGCCCGTAAACCAGATGCACTTTGGCGTCTGCTGCTTAATGTTGGCGCGCGCCTGCTTGTCGATATCGAGCGCCTGCCAATGCAGATTGGCCGAACGGCGCAAGGCAAAACGAATCATGCCGGCAGCGGCGGTTGAGTACGTCTGACGATCGATCAGTACGAACGAACCCAGCTCCCGCAGTTGCTCATAGGTCTCGAACGGAATGGCGCGGTCGAGGTAGAGATTGCAGAAACCGATTTCGTTGAGCTCGAGCCGCTTGGCTGCGATGTATTCTTGCGTGTTGATGTCGACGCGGTGCTTGATCTCCGTCACCTGTGCCGCAACGGTGCGTGCGCCGATTTGCAGCCAGTAGCTGCGACCCGGCAGCAGGGGCTGCTCATCCATCCAAACGATATGTGCAGCGAACTGATCCGCGATTTCGCATGGCGAATCGGCTGCGACCAATACATCGCCGCGGCTGACATCGACTTCGTTGGCCAAAGTCACAGTGATGGCTTGGCCGTGTGAGGCCCGGTCCAGATCACCTGAGGGACCAATCACGCGTGCAATGGAACTGACTGTGCCGGCGGGCAGGACGCGGACCGAATCGCCTTCGTGCAGTTTGCCGCCGCCTAGCAAGGTGCCTGCGTAGCCGCGGAAATCGGAGCTCGGACGGTTGACGTATTGCACCGGCAGGCGCCATGCGCGTTGACTGTCGGGAGCCTCGAGATCCGGCAACTGATGCAGCAGCTCCAGTAGAGCGGGGCCCTTGTACCAGGGCATGCGGTCGGACAAGGCGGTCAGATTATCGCCTTGCAGTGCCGAGATCGGCACCGACCAGATTTGCTTGAGGCCCAACGAGGAGGCCAGTTTGCTGAATTCGCCTTCGATTTCTACGAACCGCTCGTGCGAGTACGAAGCCAGGTCCATCTTGTTGACGGCGAGAATCACATGGCGCACGCCTAGCAACGACAGCAAGTATGCATGGCGTCGTGTCTGCAGCAGAAGGCCCTTGGTGACATCGACGAGCACAATGGCGGCATCCGCTGTAGAAGCGCCGGTCACCATGTTGCGGGTGTACTGCTCGTGGCCAGGGCAATCGGCCACGATGAACTTGCGGGTCGGTGTCTCAAAGTAGCGGTAGGCGACATCGATCGTGATGCCCTGTTCGCGCTCGGCCTCCAGGCCATCCATCAGCAACGCAAAATCCAGGCCTTCGCCCTGGGTACCGTGTTTGCGGCTATCGGATTCCAGGGCGGTCAGCTGATCGGTCAGCAGGCCTTGGCTCTCATAAATCAGTCGGCCAATTAAGGTGCTCTTGCCGTCATCTACGCTGCCGCAGGTGATAAACCGCAGCAATGACTTGGTTTCTGCCGATTGCAGCAGGACTTGGGCCGCACTCGGCCGAGTATCCACGGAGGCCATCAGAAGTAGCCCTCATGCTTTTTGCGCTCCATCGAGGCTCCGCCATCGCGATCGATCACTCGACCTTGGCGCTCCGAGGTGCGGGATGCGGCGAGCTCTTCGATCACGCTTTGGAGCGTGTCTGCAGTCGACTCCACGGCGCCCGTTAACGGATAACAGCCCAAGGTGCGGAATCGAACGCGGCGCATTTGCGGTTGTTCGTTCGGCTCCAGTGGCAGGCGATCATCATCGACCATGATTAGTGCGCCATCGCGCTCCACAATCGGACGTTCCTGCGCAAGGTAGAGTGAGGGCACCGGAATCTCTTCGCGGTAGATGTACAGCCAGATGTCCATCTCGGTCCAGTTGCTCAACGGAAAGACTCGAACCGATTCGCCGCGATGGATGCGGGTGTTGTAGAGGTTCCAGAGTTCGGGCCGTTGGGCCTTGGGATCCCAGCGATGCTGCGCGTTGCGGAAGCTGAAGATGCGTTCTTTGGCGCGCGACTTTTCTTCGTCGCGTCGGGCGCCGCCGATGGCCGCGTCAAACCGGTAATGGTCCAAGGCCTGGCGCAGGCCCTGCGTCTTCATGATGTCGGTGTGTACTGCTGAGCCGTGCGTGATCGGGCCTACACCCTGCGCAATGCCTTCGGGATTGGTCCAGACCAGAAGATCGAGACCGGTCTCTGCGACGCGGCGGTCACGAAACTCGATCATTTCCCGGAACTTCCAGCCCGTGTCGACGTGCAACAGGCGGATCGGGGCTTTGGCCGGATAGAACGCCTTCTGCAATAAATGCAGCAATACCGAACTGTCCTTGCCGATCGAATACAGCAGCACCGGATTCTCAAATGCGGCCGCGACCTCCCGAATAATGTGCAGGCTTTCGGCCTCCAGCTTGTCGAGGTGAGATGGATGTTCGGCGAGGGGAGAGCTTGAAGGCAAGGCGGCGTCGGCGTGCGAAGTATTAGACTTATGGTACCTGTCGAAGCCACTCCATGTGAACGCCGACGCTACTTGCAGACTTATGAGCACTTTTAATTCCGAACTTCGCCTGCATGGCTACTGGCGCAGCAGCGCCACCTATCGCGTGCGTATTGCGCTGAATCTGAAAGGACTGGATTACGAGTACGTGCCGGTGCATTTGGTTAAAGATGGCGGGCAACAGCACTCGGCCGCATACCGCGAGATGAATCCGCAGGAACTGGTGCCGACGCTGGAGCATCAGGGACATCGGCTCACGCAGTCGCTGGCAATCATGGAGTACCTTGACGAAGCGTTTGCGAGCACGCCGGCGTTGCTGCCCGAGTCCTATGCGGAGCGGGCGGCGGTGAGAGCCTTCGCCCAGGCGATTGCCTGCGAGATTGCACCGCTGGGAAATTTGCGGGTAATGCAGTATCTCAAGCGTCACGACATGGATGCGGAGGCCTGGTCGCGACATTGGATGACGACCACGTTTGACGCGCTGGAGCCGATGGTGTTTGCGGGTGGGGCGGCCTTTGCGATGGGTGAAGAGGTGACGATGGCCGATTGCGTGCTGGTGGCGCAGATGTATAACGCGCGGCGATTTGGCGTGGATCTCGACAAGTATCCGGCGCTGGTGGCTGTCGATGCGCGGTGTCGGGAGTTGGAGGCATTTATGCGTGCGGCGCCGGAGCAGCAACCGGACGCGGCGTAACGGACTGGCCGAGTGTGTCGGGAATTGTTGTGTGCGGTTCAGGTTGGCAAAAACTTTGAATTACTATTTGTAGAAGTGATTCAACGACCTTTGGACCTCATGAAATTTCGGAATGTTCTGACGATTGGCGCACTGATGGCAGCCACTGCGACACTGGCCGGTTGCGCGACCTTGCCGCCTCCAACGGCTGAGCTCGAGGCCGCTAAAGTGGCAGTTCAGCGCGCGCAGGATTTGAATGCATCCCAGTTCGCGCCTCAGTCCCTTTCGGCGGCGCAGTCGTATCTGCAGCAGGCCAATGCCGCCCTGGACAAGGGCAATGAGAGCGATGCGCGTCCGTTGCTGGAGCGTGCCGCTGCCGTTGGCGACTTGGCCACGGTGCAGGCGCAGGCTGCGGTCAAGGTGAATGACGCGAAGGCTCGGCAGGCCCAGGTCCATGAATTGCGGGCCAAGATTGAACAAGGGGGTGCGCAATGAACCGTGCAGCCTGGATGTTGAGTGTGGCCCTGTTGGCGTCACCTGTCGGGGTGGCCATCGCGCAGGACACTGCTGTCGTTAAGGTTGATATGGCAGCGCAATTGCGCGCCCGTCTGCAGACATTGGATGCGGACAGTCGCTATAACAATCTGGCGATGTTTGAGCGCTCGCGTGCGGCGCAGGCTTTAGCGGCCTTTGAGAATGCGCGCAACAAGGACAAGCCCGAAAAACTGTTCCTGGCCGAAACCCGCGTAACCATTGCGGAAACCGCCGCTAAGACGCAATTGCTCGATGGCGAGATCATCGGCATGGATCGCGAGATTGCCGATCTGAACCTGGAGCTGACGCGCCGTGAAAATCAGCGGATTGCGGCTGAAAATGAGCGGTTAAAGATCGAGGCCGCCAACCGCGAGGAAGAGGCCCGCAAGCTGCGGGAGCAGGCTGCGGCCGCACAGACCGCGCTGGATCAGATTGAGGCTGCCGAGCAATCCAAGCTCAACCAGGCGCGGGCCGCCGATCTCAAGTTGGCCAAGGAAGAGGCCGAACTGGTGGCGGGTAGCAAGCTGCCGCCGGCCCTAATGGATCAGCGAGGCGAGGTCTTTACACTCAGTGGCGATGCGTTCGCCGCGGCCAATTCGGCGACGCTGTCTTCTAAGGGCTTGGCGCAGATCAGAGTGCTGGCCGAATACATCAAGATCACCACCGGTGGCGCCATTGCGGTGCAGGGCCACACGGACAACACTGGAAACGAGGCCGCGCAGCTGACCCTGAGCAAAGCACGTGCCGAGTCGGTTGTGGCGGCGCTGAAAAAGGCCGGCACCCCGGCGGCCCGACTCCAACCGGCCCAGGGGCTTGGTGCAACGGTCGATCTGGTCAACAACGACACGGCCGCCAATCGCTGGAAAAATAAGCGCGTCGAGGTCGTGATCGCGCCGCCGGCCGTACAATAAGGCCCACATCTTTAGGGGAAATTGGTGATGGACATTCTGGTCACTGGCGGTGCCGGCTACATCGGCAGCCACACAGTGCTTGCGCTGTTGGAGTCCGGACATCGGGTGCGGGTGCTCGACAATTATTCAAACTCCTCGCCTGAGTCACTGCGACGGGTCCAACAATTGACCGGCAAATCCGTGGATGTTCGTGAGGGCGATGTCCGGGACCTGCAGGTGCTGCGCGACGCCATGACCGGCGTGCAGGGCATCATCCACTTTGCGGCACTCAAGGCAGTTGGGGAGAGTGTGGAGCTGCCGCTGCAGTATTACCGTAATAACTTGGATTCAACGCTGTCTGTATTGGAGTTGCTGGATCCAATGGGCGTCGATCGATTCGTCTTCAGCTCATCGGCGACGGTCTATGGTGACCCCGAGGTGGTTCCGGTTACCGAGGAATCGCCGCTGTCGGCCACAAATCCGTATGGCCGGACCAAGTTGTTTTCCGAAGAGATAATCAGGGACGTTTCCCGGAACTCCCGAGCAAAGTCCACGATTTTGCGCTACTTCAATCCGGTTGGCGCCCATCAATCCGGCGCAATCGGTGAGGATCCGAGTGGCACCCCCAACAATTTGATGCCGTACGTGGCACAAGTTGCAATCGGCCGCCGCCCGCACCTGAATGTGTTTGGTAGCGATTACCCTACGGTTGATGGCACCGGAGTGCGGGACTACATCCACGTCATGGATCTGGCCGAGGCTCATGTGGCCGCTTTGGTGGCAGCTCAAGATGAAAATTGTACCGTCTACAACTTGGGCACTGGCTCCGGCTACAGTGTGCTGCAGCTGGTCGAGGCGTACGCGAGGGCCGCCGGCCGGCCCATTCCGTATGAGATCAAAGGTCGCCGAGCCGGTGATGTGGCTGCTGTTTGGGCTGATCCCACATTGGCAGCCGATCGCCTGAACTGGCGGGCGCACCGCACTATTGAGAACATGTGCATTGACTCGTGGAACTGGCAATCCAAGAATCCGAACGGATTTAAGGTATCAGATCGTTAAAAATTCGCAAGGTGCGAAACAGGGCATTGCCAAGTCCAAAAAATCGGCGTAGCGTGAATTGTCCGAGGCTCAGAATTCGGACCACATCGTCAGTATGGCCTGTACTCTGCGCCCCGGGACCCTTGAACGGTAAAGCCCAGGAGGCCGCCATGTTTGAAACCGATTCGCAGAAGTCCGCCGCACAGGCTCTGATGTCCAGCAATGTGCAGTTCAAGCAGCTCTACCAGCGACATCAGTATCTGGACAAAAAGCTGATGGACTCTGATCTGGGGGTCAACGGTTTCGATGACATGACCGTACAGGAACTGAAACGCGAAAAGCTCGCTGCCAAGGAGCGGCTGATGCAATGGGTCGGGGATAGCTGAGCCCTCTGTACGTCCACTTCTCTAAGACAAGGCCCGCACTTCGGTGCGGGCTTTTCTGTAGCTGAATGAAAACTTCTCGAATGGCAGCGTGACAGCTTGATGAGAAATTCACCCGCACCCTCTACAATGAGCAGTTATTCGTAGGCGGCTTATAAATAGAGGGACTCATGGCAACTTGGTTGGTCACCGGCGGTGCAGGCTTCATTGGCGGTAATTTCGTATTGGGTGCGGTCGAGCGAGGCCACAAAATCATTAATCTGGACGCGTTGACCTATGCGGGCAATCTGGACACGCTGAAGTCTCTGGATGGTCATCCGGATCATGTGTTTGTGCACGGAGACATTGGCGACGCCAATCTGGTCCGCGATCTGTTGCAAACCCACCAGCCAGACGCCGTTATTAATTTCGCCGCCGAGTCCCATGTGGACCGATCCATCGATGGTCCCGGATCATTCATTCAGACCAACGTGGTCGGCACGCTGAGCTTGCTCGAGCAGTCGCGCGACTACTGGAAGTCGCTGCCTGCAGAGAAGGCGGACGCTTTCCGCTTCCTGCACGTGTCCACCGATGAGGTCTACGGCACTTTGGGTGAAACGGGCAAATTCACCGAATCCACGCCCTTTGCGCCGAACTCGCCGTATTCGGCCTCGAAGGCAGCATCGGATCACCTGGTTCGGGCGTTCCACCACACCTACGGGTTGCCGGTGCTGACCACCAACTGCAGCAACAATTACGGCCCTTATCAATTCCCCGAAAAGCTCATTCCGCTGGTGATCGCAAAGGCCCTGCGAGGCGAAGCATTGCCGGTGTATGGCGACGGGCAGAACATCCGCGACTGGTTGTACGTCACGGACCATTGCAAGGCCATCGAGACCGTACTGGAACGCGGTCGCGTGGGTGAGACCTACAACGTGGGTGGTGATGCCGAGCGCAACAATCTGACGGTAGTCAAGACGATCTGTAAGCTGCTGGATGAAAAGCGCCCGTTGGCAGACGTTTCCAATCGTGAGTCTCTGATCACGTTCGTCAAGGACCGTCCGGGTCATGATCGCCGTTACGCGATTGATGCCAGCAAGCTGCAAAGCGAGCTCGGCTGGGCGCCTTCGGTGACTTTCGAACAAGGTATCGAGCACACGCTGGACTGGTACCTGGATAATCAGGAGTGGGTGAGCCGCGTTCTTGACGGCAGTTATCAGATGGAGCGAATCGGTCATGACGGCTAACGTAACTTCGAAAGCTCGCAAGGGCATTGTGCTGGCCGGGGGTTCCGGTACTCGCCTGTACCCGATCACGCAAGGTATTTCCAAGCAGTTGCTGCCGGTTTACGACAAGCCGATGGTGTACTACCCGCTGAGCGTGCTGATGTTGGCGGGAATTCGCGACATTCTGATGATCAATACGCCGCATGAGCAGGCGCTGTTTCAGAATCTGCTGGGTGACGGCTCGCAGTGGGGCATCAATATCACCTACGTCGCACAGCCGAGCCCCGACGGTCTTGCGCAAGCCTATATCCTTGGCGAAGAGTTCCTGGACGGCGCTCCGTCTGCCATGGTGCTGGGCGACAACATTTTTCATGGCCCCGGTCTAACGGAGCGGCTTCAGCGCGCCTCGGCCGTTGAGAATGGTGCCACAGTGTTCGGCTATTGGGTGGCGGATCCCGAGCGTTACGGCATTGCCGAATTTGATGACTCCGGCAAAGTCATTGGTCTGGAAGAAAAACCGGCGAAACCTAAATCCAACTATGCAGTGACCGGACTTTATTTTTACGACGGTCGCGCTCCCGAGTTTGCGCGCTCGTTAGAGCCCTCGCCGCGAGGCGAGCTGGAAATTACCGATCTCAATCGGGTCTATCTGGAAGAAGGCTCACTGAGTCTGGAGCGTTTGGGTCGCGGTTATGCGTGGCTGGATACCGGCACGCATCAGTCGTTGCTCGAGGCTGCGAACTACATTGAAACCATTGAAGCGCGGCAAGGCTTGCGGGTGGCCTGTCTGGAAGAAATCGCCTGGATACAAGACTGGATAAGTGACGAGGACCTGCTCCGTTTGGCCGATCCGCTGAAGAAAAACGGTTACGGGCAGTACTTGCTGAAGCTGGTCGAATTGGGGCGCTCGAGACTCGGCGGCTAAGTGAATATCCTTAAGACCAGTTTGGACGGCTGTCTCGTCCTTGAGCCGCACGTGTTTACCGATGAGCGAGGTTGGTTCTTTGAATCATTCAACCTCGACAAAACTCTAGCACTGGGTTCGGATGTGCGATTTCGGCAAGGCAATACCTCCAGTTCGATCCGTGGCGCATTACGTGGCTTGCATTATCAATGGCCGCGGCCACAAGGTAAGCTCATTTCCGTTGTGCGGGGCGAGGTCTGGGACGTGGCAGTGGATATTCGTCGCGGGTCGCCACAGTTTGGTCAATGGACTGCAGTCGTGCTTAGCGCTGAAAACAAGCGGCAGCTCTGGATTCCTGAAGGCTTTGCCCATGGCTTTGTGACACTCAGTGATACTGCGGTTTTCACGTATCTATGTACCGACACGTATCAGCCGCAGTGCGATGCCAATGTGGCGTGGGATGACCCGGAACTTGCGATTGATTGGCCATTGAAAGATGTGTTGCTTTCGCCGAAAGATGCGGCAGCACCTCGATTGGTGGATATTGCTGCAGATCGTCTGCCTGAATATTGGAAACGCTGATGAAAGTTCTGGTGCTTGGTGCGAACGGGCAAGTCGGAACTGAACTTGTCCGTAGACTGCCGGAAAGGCTCCACGCCGATGTGGTGCCTGTGACTCGCTCCGGCGACTGGGAGGGTCAGCCCTGTGAGACTGCGGATCTGAGCGAGCCTGAGGCATTAGGTGGTTTGATCGAGCGTGTGAAGCCGGATGCGGTTGTGAATGCGGCTGCATATACGGCGGTGGATAAGGCAGAGTCCGAGGCCGAACTGGCCATGCGCATCAACGGTGAGGCTCCCGGTGCGATCGCGAAGGCCTGTGCCGATCACGGCATCCCGTTTGTGCACTATTCGACGGATTATGTCTTTGGGGGCGATGCTGATAGGCCTTATCTCCCCGAGGATGCTACTGCACCCGCCGGAATCTATGGCCTCAGCAAACTCGCCGGAGAGCAAGCGGTTCAATCTGCCGGTGGAGATGTGCGAATCCTGCGGAATGCCTGGGTATACGGCCTCCATGGTAGCAACTTCCTCCGCACCATGTTGCGGCTGGCGGATCGCGCCGAGCTGGGCGTTGTGGATGATCAAATCGGCTCTCCTACTCCGGCATGGCTAATCGCCGAGGTAACCGCTGCAATGCTGCGTCAGGGCTTCCGCGGTCAACGGACTCATCATGTAGTTGCCGGCGGACAGACCTCCTGGGCGGGCTTTGCCGACGCCATCTTTGATCAAGCGGTAGCCGGAGGCCTGATCGATGCCAGGCCGGCCGTTAAGCGGATTACAACGGCGGACTATCCCACGCCCGCAAAGCGCCCGGCGTATTCGGTACTTTCGACTGAATCCCTGAAGTCTGAGTTCAGCCTCAAGTTGCCCGGCTGGGACGAATGTCTGAAAATGACCTTTAATAGCGACGCGCTGCAACAGGCGCAAAGTATTCAATGACTATCCATGCTTCCGTGCTGGATATGATTGGCGGTACGCCGATCATCCGCAATCGCAACCTTGATACCGGGGATTGCAATCTATTCTTTAAGTTGGAGTCTCAGAACCCTGGCGGCTCCATTAAGGACCGCATCGGGCTGAGCATGATCGAGGCCGCAGAACGGCGTGGCGACATCAAGCCCGGTGACACGCTGGTTGAGGGTACCGCGGGTAATACCGGTCTCGGCCTAGCCCTAGTGGCGCAATCTAAAGGCTATAAGTTAATCCTAGTCGTCCCCGACAAGATGTCGCGCGAGAAGATATTTAATCTCAAGGCGATGGGCGCACAGGTGGTTTTGACGCGCTCGGATGTGGCCAAGGGCCACCCCGACTATTATCAGGATCTGGCCAAGACCATTGCCGATCAGACACCTGGTGCATTCTTTATCAACCAGTTCGGCAATCCCGATAACCCGGCTGCACATGAATTTGGCACGGGCCCTGAGATTCTGTCGCAAATGCGCGACGTCGGTGGACTCGATGCAATCGTGTTCGGTTGCGGCTCCTCCGGCACCATGACCGGCTTGTCGCGGTGTTTTGCAGACAAGTCGCCCGGCACAGAGCTGATTCTAGCCGATCCCGTCGGCTCGATCCTTGAGGACTATATCAACCGCGGCGATATCGTTGATAAGTCGGCATCGTGGATGGTCGAAGGAATCGGTGAGGATTTCCTGCCGCCAATCTCAGACTTTACACGAGTCAAAAAGGCTTATGCGATCTCAGACAAGGAGTCATTTCTGGCGGCACGCTCGCTGTTGGAGTCTGAAGGCATCCTAGGTGGCTCTTCCACCGGTACGATTCTGGCAGCGGCTCTGAAGTATTGCCGAGAGCAGACGACTCCGAAGAACGTTCTAGTACTGGTCTGCGACACTGGCAACAAGTATCTGTCTAAGATGTACAACGATTACTGGATGCTGGATAACGGCTTCCTGGAGTCGCCGCAGCATGGGGATCTGCGAGATCTGGTGTTGCGCCCGTACGATAAGCGCGACACGGTTGTCGTTGCTCCGACCGATCTGCTCGTCACGGCATATCAACGGATGAAACTTTACGATGTCTCTCAGCTCCCGGTCATGGATGGTGACAGGCTAGTAGGTATCGTTGATGAATCCGATGTACTACTTCAAGTTTACGGCGACGAGGCGCGTTTCCGCGATCCTGTTTCCACCGCAATGGTTACTGCTCTCGACGTGGTTCAGGTCAAACAGTCCATTGAAGATCTGTTACCCATCTTTCGTCGGGACCATGTTGCCATTGTCATGAATGATGTAAGGTTTGTTGGATTGGTCACCCGAATTGATCTGCTGAACTACCTGCGGCGCCAGGTGAATTAAATGCGAGTTGAGAGGCAACTATGTCTGAAATGATGTTTCCGCGTCCTATGGACGTTTTTCGTCCACTATGGGAAAGAAAGTACCTGATTAAGCAGCTGGTCAAGAAGGAGCTTAGTGCAAAGTACCGGCGCTCGAACCTGGGTTTTCTCTGGGTTGTCTTAAATCCGGTGTTATTGATGTCGGCCTACACCTTGGTTTTCGGCGTACTCTTGCGTGCGAGGTGGGGGGGCGCAGGATCTACGCTTGAGTTTGCGCTGGTGTTGCAGGCCGGTCTGATCTTCTACAACTTTTTCAATGAAGTTGTTTCCAGGTCAGCGGGTCAGATCCATTCCAACCAATCTCTAGTCACCAAAATGAGGTTCCCCCTTGAGGTGCTGAGCTGGGTGTCTGTAATTGTGGCCAGCATTGATTTTCTGATGAGTTTGATTGTCTGGACAGTCCTCTTCGTCCTGATCAAGCATGAATTTCCGCTCGGTATCTTTGGGGTTCCGGTCGTACTTATTCCTTTTGCTGTTTTTACGGTGGGGATTTCCTGGTTTGTAGCTGCTGCGGCTGTCTTTCACTCCGACCTTGAGCATATCATTCCCTCCCTTATGGTCCTGCTTATGTTTGTCTCTCCATTGCTGTTTCCTGCGAACAGCATGCCGGAGCAATTATCGTTCCTGACGCAATGGAACCCATTGACTTATGTGTTTGAGGCGGGCCGGGGCATATTGCTGAATGTACAGTGGCCGAGTGTCAATGTGATGCTTTTCGGCGTCCTGACCTCCCTTGCAGTGGCTTGGATTGGCCTGGTTTCGTTTAAGGGGAATCAACTGGAGTTTGCTGATGTCTATTAATCAGGATGCTACCGAAGCTATTTCGGTTAAAGGCGTTAGCAAGGAGTACACGTTTACACATGCCCGCCGATGGTCGCCTTTAGGGCACTGGCGTAGTCGAAACAAGAGTTCGCAGGACTCGAAGTCAGCGGGTTACCTTGCATTAGATGACATCAATTTCAGTGTCGGAAAGGGCGAGACAGTTGGGGTGTTGGGAAAAAACGGCGCTGGCAAGAGCACGCTGTTGCAGGTGATTACCGGTGTTTTGCAGCCCACCAAGGGATCGGTAAACATCGCAGGTCGGATTGGAGCGCTATTGGAGCTAGGGGCTGGCTTTAATCCTGAACTAACAGGGCGAGAGAATATTGAGCTCGCGGGCGCTGTACTTGGATTGTCTTCAGATGAGGTTCGCCGGAAATTAGACGAGATTATCGAATTCGCTGACATCGGCGAGTTTATCGATCACCCCGTGAAGACGTACTCAAGCGGCATGATGGTCCGGGTGGCGTTCTCCCAACAGGTCCATATGGATCCCGATG
Source organism: Aquilutibacter rugosus (assembly GCF_036541335.1). Lineage (NCBI taxonomy): Bacteria > Pseudomonadati > Pseudomonadota > Gammaproteobacteria > Lysobacterales > Lysobacteraceae > Aquilutibacter > Aquilutibacter rugosus. The sequence goes on from NZ_JAZHBO010000001.1 coordinate 698,716, forward strand.
TACTAATCATCGATGAGGCCTTAAGCGTTGGCGACATGTTTTTTCAGCAGAAATGTCTAGCCAAGATAAAGGACATAATAGGCCGCGGGGTAACGGTGTTCTTTGTGTCGCACTCTTTGAACGCTGTAAAAAGCCTGTGTCGGCGAGCCATCTTGCTAGAAAAAGGCAAGTTAGTCGCGGATGGCCCTTCGGAGGAAGTGTGTGAGCAATATCAAAATTCCATGTCAAGCACTTCACCGGAGGATCTCGCTGCAGCCATCGCCCAGTCAGAGATGAACAGATCCGAGCACGGAGAACTCCGTCTTCATTTTGAAGAGAGTTTTCCGGTTCTCCCTGAAGACGTGTTTGAGTCCACTGTGCTTAACAGGTCTGGCGGAGGAGAAATCCGTTTTACAGGGTTTGCAGTCCTGGATTCTTCCGGAAATCGAGTTACCTCAATTGAGCGTGCGAACAACATTAAGCTGCGACTGCAGTTTAAGGTGAATTCCGAAGTTCCTGCTGGCGCCACGATTGGCATTCTTATTCGGGATATGCATGGCGTTGATCTGCTTGCATATAACACCGATTTCTACGAGGCCTACCTGCCAGCAATGGCTGCCGGAGACCGCGTATACAGTCTTGACGTTTCAACCAGTCTTCCTTTTGCAATGGGGCGCTACTCTTTTCATTGCGGAGCAAAACCGTCAGCCGATTCGCCCTATTTCTACGATCGTTGCTTCAATATCGGAGTCTTGGATATTGAGTCAAATCCACTAACGTGGGGCATGTATGGCGGCCGTTTGGTGCATACGCCGAATGACCTGAAGCTGCTGGTGAATGCGGTTTAGAAATGTATATTTCTTTCCTGCTGCCCTTTGTTGATCGTGGCTCGGGACCGTTGCACCAGTGGGTTATGCTCGCTCAGATGGCGGCCTGGTCGCCAGACGAGGTGGCCTTTATTGGCGACCAGAGATATTTCGATGAGAAGGGCATTCCTTTCAACGAGCAGTTGGAGGTTTCCGGAATTGTCTTTACCGTTCCCTCAAAGGAGCGTTTCAGGGCGTATCGGAAAATATCGTTAAGCCCAAGTGATCGAATCGAGCCTGAGCTTTTAGACAACGGGATAGAGTTTTTCCGACGGCTTATCACCGAATCACTCACTGACGTTCGGGATCAGCTACTGGATGCAACTAGGCAAATTCTCGGGAAACGGTCAAAGCCGAAGGCATACTTAACGTGGTGCAATTGCCCTAGTTTGACTGAACTAGGGAAGATTCTGGATGTGCCCGTAATTCACAACGAGCTGGGACCTCTGCGTTCCCCGCAGTACGCGAACACGATTTACTTTGATTTTGATGGGGTAAATGGCAATACAGAGCCAAGCAAATGGGGCAGCAAGGCCGATCTCGAATCTGCATTGCAAGGGGCAAGCCTAGTCGGAGTCGCAAAAATACGGCAGTTGATTCTCGAAAAAGATCCTGTTCTAAGTAAGTCGGCTTCATTCGAGGTCGGAATTGCATTGCAGGTAGACGACGATTCAAATCTGGTCGCATTCTCGAGGGGCTGGTCAACAATTGGCCTGATACATAGAGCAAATCAGGATGCAAAGTCCCGTCAGGTACTGGTTCGGCAACATCCATCGGCCCCTTTCGCATACCGTGGAACACTTGGCGCTATCGATCATTCGAGATCGTCTCTGGAATTTATCGCGAAATGCAAGACGATCTATTCGATTAACTCAAGCGTTTTAGTCGAGTGCCTGCTGTGGGGTAAGCCGTTCTACGGACTGGGAGATTCATCTGTCAGCGTTTTTTCCACGGGTAGTCGTCTGGCTCCAAGCTCAGCCAAGGATCTGAAGCTGGCATTAAATGCCTATGTTTTGAGTTACCTCGTACCATCAAGCCTGCTGTTTGATCCTAGCTATTACTCATGGCGACTGGAGAAAAAGCGCACGTTAGCGGAATTGCACAGGCGCCATCTTGATGCCTATGAGAGCCTGGCTTTGAGTACGTCGAAATTAAAAGGGCATGAGGTTTCCGCGCTTCCTCGGCCGACCGGGCGGAGCGTAAAGAGAGATCCGGAGGATCGATCATTTCTCCAGGCAAGCCTTGTCGAGGAAAAGTTTCGGAACCTTCAATCACTGATTGACAACCTAGGGCTTGAGAATAGCGAGCTTAAAAAGTACCTCTCTGATCGCAAGTCGGCAGCGGAGTGGCTTGAATCCCAGTTGGACGCATTTCGGACGGAGAGCGCGTCTGACAAGCGCGCTATCGAGAGTTTGCGATCTTCACTTGCTGAGCGGAATTCGAGCCTGGAGTGGCACGCGCAGCAGCTAAAGAACCACCAGAAGGAACTGGAGAACTCAAAGGCCATCATTTCCGAGCGGAATTCGAGCCTGGAGTGGCACGCGCAGCAGCTAAAGAACCACCAGAAGGAACTGGAGAAATCAAAGGCCATCATTTCCGAGCGGAATTCGAGCCTGGAGTGGCACGCGCAGCAGCTAAAGAACCACCAGAAGGAGCTGGAGAACTCAAAGGCCATCATTTCCGAGCGGAATTCGAGCCTGGAGTGGCACGCGCAGCAGCTAAAGAACCACCAGAAGGAGCTGGATAGTTCAAAGGCGGTCATTTCCTCGTTACAGACCGATATTGAGGCGAAGAAAGGTGTCATCCTCTCTCTCCAAATTCGAGCCGATAACGGCGAGAAAGAGCTTGCCGCTCTCGACTTCAAACTCGCACAACTTACCAAGCAGCGCGAACAAGACATCGTCGCCAGAGACGAAATCTTGGCTGAGAAGCGTGCCCTGTGTGCGGATCTGGAAGCAGTGCGAGCTCGAGCTGAATCGCTAACCGAAGGCCTTGGGGAGAGAACTGCAGCGGTAGAGTGGCTGGAGTCTCAGCTCGAAAACTACAGGTCAGAACTCGGCAATGCTAATGAGAGCATTAGCTTGCTGAAGGCCAATCTCGAAGAAAGGCAGGAGGCTATTGAATTGCTGGACTCCCGGCTGCAGGGATTCAAGGCTGAGTTGGAAAGGGCCACTCTCACTACCAGTTCAATGGCGGAGCAATTACGCGAACGAGATATGTCATTGAACGCCATGGGGTTGGAAAAAACGCAGCTGGAGGAAGAGTTGCGAATCGCTAGGAAGCGAAATGATGAGCTGAGTTCCGGATTGAAGAAGCAAGTCGATCTGGTTCAGGCGTCAAACAGTAAGCTACAAGCTGCGATAAGCGAGATAGAGAGTGCACGACTGCAAAACGCTATGTTGGCGACTTCGGTTGGGCAGCTGACTATGAGCGTCAGAGGCCGCGAAAAGGAGGTTAAAGAGTTAAGGGCCGATCTCGATCACCGGGACGAAATTGTGCGCAGATTCAAGAGTCATCGCACAGTACGTGTCCTGGAGAAGCTTCGGCTAATGGCGCTTGAATATCCGGAAACAATGCGAGATGAGTGAAGTGGATCCAGGTCTTTCCATTGTTCTGACGCTTCATCGGGAGGCATTGACTGCAGCCGCCAGTCTTAACTCGGTGATTAACTCGGCACGTGCATCACACTGCAGGCACGAGATCATCATTTCTCTGGATTGTGCAGATAGCGAAACGATACGCGTTGCGCGGGACTTCAGTGCCACACATGAACATACGATCTTGAATGTTGTTAATTTCGGTGACCCGGCAGGATCCCGGAACTCCGCTGTAGGGCAGTGCAGCGGCAAGTATCTCGCAATTGTTGACGGAGACGATCTGGTTTCACTCAATTACTTCGCCAAGCACCTGCATGAAGCTGATCGTCTTGGGCCCGGTTACCTTATTAGACCGGAGTTGATTGTGACGTTCGGCGAGGAGCTTTCCTTCCATACTCAGTATGATGAGCGAAATGGAGAGGTTAGCCGGGCCCTGATCTTCGGTACGAATCCCTGGGCATCGCCTGCATTAGGGTTCAAAGAAGTGTTTCAGGCGGTTCCATATTCACTCACCCATGCAAACGGCTTCGGGTATGAGGATTGGAGCTGGAATTGCGAATTGAAGGCTCGGGGCTACAGGAATGCAGTCGCAAATCAGACAGCATACTTCTACCGCCGTAAGAGTGCAGCAGCGTCCAGAAACTCGTCCTCAAATGATTCGATGTCAATTCTTCCGCCAAACTCGCTGTTCGAGATCAGATTCTCCGAATGAAACGTGCACTGCAATCATTAGTTGGAAAGCTTGTCACGAGGGCCTTGGCGTGGACGCAGCGCCAGCTTGACAGCTCTCGTCGGCAGCGTCTAATGGTTCTTACCTCTCGTGGTAAGCGGAATGGTGTGCAAAAGGTCCCAACTTGGCTTCCAGAGCTGATGCCGGATGTCGCCAGTCTTGAGCCGAGGCTCTCAAGTAAGAATTTCGAAGTCGGCGCATTGAAGGAGTATGTAATCCCGGCAAAATCCAAGATTGGTGACGCATTTGTGCATCTTTCGGATCGGCTAACCAATGTCAGGAAGCCGGAAGCCATGATTTTTTGTCCGTGGATATCGATAGGTGGATCAGACGAGGCATCTCTACAACTCATCAGTATGCTCTGCAAGAGAATGAGGGTTTTGCTAGTCCTGACAGAGAAGGACAGAAATGTTTGGCTTACCCGAGTGCCCGCCGGGGTCGAGGTCATGGATATTTCCGACGTACTGGCAGAGCTTTCTGCAAGTGACGTCTCGCAACTCATAGCTCGTCTGGTCTGCGAAATTAAGCCAAAGGTAATGCACATCATAAACAGTGACGCGGCCTGGTCTTCGATTGCGAGTCACGGTGCGGCCGTCGCCAAGGAATCAGCGATCTATGCGAGTCTATTCTGCGATGAAGTTAGCCCCGACGGAGAGAGGTTCGGGTATGCCCGGTGGTACTTGAGGGACACGCATGACAAGCTAGCTGCAATATTTGTTGACAACATGCAGTTTCCAGAGACTTGGTCCGAGCAGCTGGGTATCCCGCTATCGAAGTTCCAGTACCTGCCTCTTTACGTTGACCCGATTTTGAAGGGTTTTTCGAGAGATGTGATCCGAAGGGATAGAGTACTATGGGTTGGGCGAAACTCGCGGCAGAAACAGCCCGAGATCTTGGTCGAGATAGCTAGAAGGATGCCAGGCATCGAGTTCGACATGTACGGTATAGATTCCCTTGAGGATCTAGAAACGTCCACCCCTAGTAACCTTTTCTTTAAGGGCTACGAGGTGGAGTTTTCCCGGATTGAAATGCAAAGGTACGACGTATTCTTGAACACGTCATTATGGGACGGCCTGCCATTTGTACTTAAGCAAGTGGGAGCTTCCGGACTTCCAATAGTTTCGACGGCTGTTGGGGGTATTTCGACGCTTCTGGATGAAGACTCCGCATTTCTAGTGCGCGACCCTACATCAGCAGATGAGATTATTTCTATGATCAATAAATCGCTCAGCGCGCCTCATTTGACGCTGGAGCGTGCTAAGAATTGCTACAATCGTCTGGCTCTTGGCCACACGCGAGCGGTAGCTGAAGAGGTATTGGAAACTGTGGGCTACTTTGGGGGTTAGGTCGTGGACAAATACGAAAGCGAGAGCCACGTAGACGTATCCGTGGTCGTGACATTTCACAACGAAGGGGTTCTGGCCCATACGGCTTTGACGTCGATTTGTCAGTCAAGCCTGCGGGCTATTGCCGCAGGTGTTCGGGTTGAAGTGATTCTAGTGCTCGACCGCGCTGACTCGCTCACTGTATCGAGCGTCCTCAATCATCCAAAAATGGGCGGGGGCGAGGTTTTGCTTCATGTTTCGAATGGGGATCTGGCACTTTCGCGCCACTCCGGTATTGACGTCGCACGTGGCGAGTTCATTTGCATCGTTGATGGAGATGATCTGATTTCAAGAGACTACGTGCTGCGACATTTCTTGGAGTCCCAGAAGCACGGCGAGAACGTTGCGCTGCATCCGGAGATTGTTGTCAGTTTTGGAATGTACAATGCGTTCAGCTGGCAAGTGGATCAGGGAGGCGAATATTTCGATAAGCCCTCATTATTAGTGGTGAATCCTTGGATTAGTGCAGTCTTTGCTAGAAAGACACTATTCGAGTCGATCCCACAGGTGGAGATCAATACTGTTAAGACTGGTTTTGGATTCGAGGACTGGTGTTGGAACTGCGAGACAATAGCTGCCGGTATTGAGCATCGTCTGGCATGGGGGACGGTTTACATGTATCGGCGTAAATTTTCCGGTTCAATGAATGAAAATAGCCGAATCGCTAAGGCCATTGTGCCCCCAAACTCGCTATTCAAATCCTCACTACTTGATCTGAAGAGGACGGAGCAATGATGGGCCAGAAGAATTACATTTCCGTCGTTGGAAAGGGGCGTCGTTTTCTGGCCAGATCACTGAGATGGGCGGCACGTAGAGTTGCTTCGGAAGAGATGCCTTCGCCAGCCGATTCTAGACTTGATGCGGCTGCGGCGAGTTGGAATCCTCCAAAAATGCCGGATTGGGTTGTGGAGGAGCTGGTCGCCGCATCAATGATTGAACCGGATTTGCTGCCGCACGACGATGCGGTAGATAAGTTTCAGTTTTATTCGGTTCCGCAAAATCCAGCTCCGGGCATCGTCTACTCGCAAGCTTTGGAGCAACTGAGCAGCAATGCCTATACTCACGTGCTCGTCATTCCGTGGTTGAAACCCGGTGGCGCCGATCGCGGCATTCTGTTTCATGTGAACGCCATTCTTGAGCATGATGCTGATGCCAAGGTTCTTATGATTGCAACGGAGCCAAGCGAATCGCAGTGGAAGTATCGGGTTCCGACTTCCGTGGATTATTTGGAGTTGGGGCTTCTGTCGGCAAATCTGGAACTTCCCCACCAAGTGGTGGTGCTAACTAGGCTTCTTATTCAGCTTCAACCGCGGACTATTCACATCGTCAATTCCAAGGTTGGATGGATGGCAGTTCGTTCGCATGGCTTGGCTCTAGGGCAGTCTGCACACTTGTTCGGCTCTCTCTTTTGCGACGATTACAATGTCAATATGAAGCCCGTGGGCTATGCGAGAGACTTCCTGAGGGACACCTATCGCTACTTCGATCGCATATTCTGTGACAACACAGCGTATCCCCGTATATGGTCCAACGACTTAGGCGTTCCGCAGGATGTATTCAGTGTGCTTCCATTCCCGTATGACGGTGAAGTTAGCGAATCGCGAATTCAGAAGGCCGATGCGAACCGTGTCCTTTGGGCTGGTAGACTGGATCGCCAGAAACGTCTAGACGTGCTTCTGGAGATTGCTCGGCTACGTCCGGAATTGCATTTCGATGTCTACGGTGCGCCGGTGATGGGGGAGTCTATGGCTGTTCTCATATCCGAACTTGGCAAAATGCCGAATGTAGAATTGCACGGTACATTTGAGCGGCTGGAGGATGTGGTAACTGAACAGCACTTTGCCTTCCTAATGACCACCTCATGGGAGGGGACACCAACCATTCTCCTTGATGTTGCCGCCCTCAGACTGCCAATTGTGGCTCCTGCTGTTGGTGGGATTCCAGACATCGTGAATGCAAGGCACCTTGTCTCGAATCCAGATGATGCCGGCGAATTCTCAGAGAAACTAGTACGACTTAAGTCTGATGCGGTCGAAGCTGCAAGCCTGATTGATGAGCAAGTAGAGACCATTCAGACGGATAGGGCCTGGACTCGGTTTATTAAGCGGCTCGAAGAGAAAGGAACCTATTTCACTGGAGCAGGTTCTGACGGCTAGGTCTCAGCCATAGTAGCGTTTAAGCACGCGCCGAGCATAATCGCCGCCTAGCTCGATTCCCAGTTTTTTTGCCAGGTCGCGAATCTTCGAAGTATCAGCGGGCATTGGGGCGCCAGTCTCAATTAGCCGGAATTTAGCAGGCTTATCCAAGATCTCTTCGAAGATTCGAACTATCTCCGGCATCGATAAGGATCGCTCACTCATTATGGGGATAATTCCCGAAGCGTACTGTGCTATCGCTTCGTGAGCAATGGACGCGACGTGCTCAATATCAATGAAGTTTCTCTCAGCATATGCCCAAACTTCAAATTCGAGATCGTTTCCAATGTTGTGGATCATCGCATTTGCGAGTGTATTTGGATTCTCGCTCTTGCCAACTACTTGCGGAAGTCGAAAAATCAAATTGGCGGCAGATTTAGACGCAACTAGGTCCTCCATCTGCCGCTTATGTTCCAGATATGGAGAGTACTCTTCAGTAGCGACTCCGAAGCTACTGAAGTAGACAAGGCGCGATTGAGTACCGTTCAGATGCGTTTGAAGCAGTGAACGTTCTCTTTGAAATGCCTCGGTCCTTGTCTCTCGAGAATTGGAGACGCCCGAGGCAAATATGACGGTGTCCTTGCGAATCAGGCCAAGTCGCCTGAAATGGGAGGCGACTAGTCCGTTGCCGACAATCATCGATTATCCGACTCTGCGCACCATTACATTACAGAACCAATTGTTCTGTGCTCCTGCCTGCATTTCAATCTGGAGCTGAGTCGTAGCACCACTATCATGTTTGAAAGTAATTTTCGGCGCAGCCAGTGTCAGAACACTGGTCTCCAGCAGCTTCTCCGGCTCCTTCGACAAATCGACCTTTACACCCGATGTACATTTGTCCTGAGCCAGGGAAATCTCATAGTTGCCGGGAACATCGACTTGCAAGCCAACGCGAAATTTGGGGTCAATGGATGGAACGACCAAGACGCCGTCAGTTCCGAGCGGCTCATACGGAGAGTAGTTCAATTTGGCAGCCGCGATAGCGTCTGCAGAGGGGGCTATTGCAGTCATTCCATTAATAGCTTGGCCTTTGGCTTGCGCTTGCGCCTTAGGTTGGGCTTCATCAGTTTGGGCGGCCTGCTGTTGGCAACCAGCACCTGCGGAAACCACGGCAAATGCCATCGCCGTCAATTGAAGAATACGTGGGAACTTGCGGGTCACTGGTAATGCTCCTGATTTAGGAAGTCCAATATACTTTAAGTGATTGTGGTGAACAATCCTACTGAAGCCCCTTTGATGGCGCAATGCGGGAGATGGAGTCCAGATTTCCCCTGGAGTTCCAGCTCGCCCTCCAACGCCCGTGGTATGAGATTAGCTACCCCAGGAATCTGAAAGTTGCTTGAACGCCGAATGCCGGCTTCAGGCCGGATCGCATTCCTCATTTTAGGCGATCAAACTCGCTTCACTCAGCGCCGTTGCGCCATCATTATAGTCAGCGTGGATTGGTATTGCGTCAGACACAAACGCCGATGTTGCGTTGCGCCCTACTAAATTGGCCGGGCGGCATCGGTCCATATGGCGAAGTTCGGATAAAATAGTCGGCGACAGCCCAAATTGGGTGCAAATACCGTGAATTTTGCCGTATGAAGGTACTCGTAGGTTACAAGCGCGTCATTGACGCAAACGTCCGTGTCCAGGTCAAGCCTGACAGCTCGGGCGTGGTGACGGATGGCGTCAAGCTGTCCGCCAATCCCTTTGATGAAATTGCTCTCGAAGAGGCCCTGCGCCTGCGCGATCAAGGTATCGCTACCGAGGTCATCGTGGCGACGATCGCTCCCGCCGATGCGCAAGCCCATCTGCGTAACGGTCTGGCAATGGGCGCCAATCGCGCTATCCACGTGGTGACCGATCAGCCGATCCAGCCGCTGACCGCGGCGAGAACTTTTCTCAGGCTGATCGAGAAAGAACAGCCCGACCTGGTGATCCTTGGCAAGCAAGCAATCGATGACGATGCCAGCCAGACCGGCCAGATGCTCGCCACGATCTGGGGTCGCCCGCAGGCGACCTTTGCTTCCAAGCTCGAAGTCGCTGACGGTAAAGCCACTGTGACGCGCGAAGTGGACGCCGGCCTGGAAACGATCGAAGTCGATTTGCCCGCCGTGGTCACCACCGATTTGCGTCTCAATGAGCCGCGCTTTATCAAGTTGCCGGACATCATGAAGGCCAAGTCCAAGCCGCTCGACACGATTGCCTTTGCGGACCTCGGCGTGGATGCGCATGACGCGCTGACCATCAAGTCCTACGAAGCGCCGGCCAAACGTTCGCGAGGTGTCATGGTATCCAGCGCCGCTGAACTGGTGGCCGCACTCAAGCAAAAGGGTTTGCTCTAATGTCTAAAGTACTCATCGTTGCCGAGCATGCCGACGGCAAGCTCAATGCATCCACCGCCAAGTGTGTGTCTGCGGCTCAGGCCCTTTCGCCCGCAGCGATTGAAATCGTCGTACTGGCTGCAGATCCGGCCGCTGTTGCCGCCGAAGCGGCAAGCATCGCCGGTGTGAGCAAGGTCATTACCATTGCCAATGCAGCCAACGCGCAGGCCATTGCACAGGTGCAAGCACCGCAGGTTGCAGCGGTCGCCGGCGGTTATACGCATGTCTTTGGTCCGTCCACCACGTTCGGTAAGGATCTGATGCCCTGCATCGCGGCGCTGCTGTCGACATCGCAAGTGTCCGACATCATGGCCGTCGAAGGCTCGCACACCTTCAAGCGTCCTATCTACGCCGGCAACGCCGTCATTACGGTCGAGGCGCCTTCGGATCATCCGGTCGTGGGTACGGTTCGTGCCGCTTCATGGCCAGAAGCAGCAAAGGATGGCTCGGCAGCCGTCGAAGCCGCAACGGTCGACGCCGCATTGCCGAGCCATACCCGTTTCGTGGGTCTTGCCGCCGGATCGTCGGATCGTCCCGACCTGCAGTCCGCTAAGCGCGTCGTGTCCGGTGGCCGCGGTGTTGGCTCGGCCGAGAACTTCAAGATCATCTATGACTTTGCCGATAAGATCGGCGCGGCAGTCGGTGCATCGCGCGCAGCAGTCGATGCGGGATACGTACCCAATGAAATGCAGGTCGGTCAAACCGGCAAGATCATTGCGCCCGATCTGTACATTGCGGTAGGCATCAGCGGTGCCATCCAGCATTTGACCGGTATCAAGGATGCAGGCACGATCGTTGCGATCAACAAGGACGGCGATGCGCCGATCTTTGAGATTGCGGACATCGGTCTGGTTGGGGACTTGTTCCAGATCCTACCCGATCTCGAACAGGCAATGTAGTTGTTTAAACTGGAAGAATTAGAAAAGGCGCCTAGCGGCGCCTTTTCTTTTATATCAACGAAGGCAGGAATTCTTGTACACGAGCGTGCGCATGAACAGTCATGAGAGAAAACTCCGGGGTTTCGTCTTGTCGTGATCGACTCTGCCTGGTGTGAACTTTCCACTCCAGGTCTTCCCTTGATCCGAGGCGGACTTTCTGACTGTGATCTTGTTGGATTTACCGAGCTTGCTGTTGTGATTCTCGCAATGGATGCTTTCCACGCATAGAAGGAAGTCAATGTCCATTACTGCGGTCCTAAGATCTTCTTTCAAGCGCTCCTGATTAACAAACTTGTCTCCAACGAAGTACAGCGCGCCAGCCGTGATGGCTGCAGCGAGAATCATGCCGCCAGCTTCAATGGCGGATGCGATGATTGATGCGTCCAAAGCTTCTGTCTCCCAGACAGTTATTACTCGGATCAGTGTAGTCTTTCGAGCGGGCAAATTCTGGACCTTCGCGGCCCACGCGTTGATCGTGCTTTGCCGGGCGACCATGATGTGGCGATCTATCCATCTCATTTCCCGTGAGTGAGATGAGCAGGGCGAACAGCGCCACAGTCGCGCTGATTGCGTTTCTCACTGCTACTCAGTAGCTTCAACACGGAACTTCCGTGGTCGACTCAACGGTCTGCGTATCGCCCACTAAAGTCGTTTGTCGACGTGTACCAAATCTAGATGCCAAATAATTCCGGTCGTGCCGCTCGCAACAAGTCTAGACCCGGTCTGCAGAGATACTTGCATGAGGATTCATCTCGAAAGATACGATCAAGGTCTTTGACGGGCACCCACTTGAAATAGGCGGTTGAGCTCGCCGGGTCGTGTGATGCGAACGATGCGTTCGCAAATGTACATCGAACGGTTACGAAGAACTCGGGCTGATACAGCACCAAGGCCGACAAGACGACGCCAATGGGCTCAAACCGATAGTGGTTGCCAATTTCGCTTATCACACTGTCCGGCAGCTCATCTAAGAACTCAGCTTCTGCGAAATCGTGGAACGGAATCTTGGAATGGTGAAACCAGTCCGTCGACTCAATCAGACCCGCAAAAGACCATTCGATCATGCCCTTTTCAGCGACCTCGTAGCGTGGGCTCTTGATATCGCATAGTCGCTTGCTGTGTGGAGAGCACAAGGTCCGGGGAGTTGTGTGTGAAGAATATATCGCGGTAGCTTGAGCTCCCCAGCTCCAGTCCAACCTCGTCGCCCGTGTTGCTGATGGTGATCGATTTAACAGTCAGCTTTGGCAGGTCCAAGCTTCCGGCTGCAACATAGTAAAAATCGGTCCGGTCGTCTCCATGCTGTCTAGGCAGGTAGATAGAATCTTTGGCACCTCATAGAAGTCATCGGGATTAAAGGTGATGGATACATTGGCGCTTGGCTTGATCGGAAGAACTCGGAAGTCGGTCAAGTGTCGTCCGCTCCGGTTGATGCGCGGGGCATCGGAACTCGCCAACTTCCAAATCAATAGCGATCAGAGATTCTGGTAATTCGGGCCGGAGCCGCCCTCGGGGGTAACCCAGTTGATGATCTGGTAGGGGTCCTTGATGTCGCAGGTCTTGCAGTGCACGCAGTTGGCGGCGTTGATCTGCAGGCGTTTGCCGGACGCGGCGGAGGTGTCTTCGACCATTTCGTAGACGCCGGCGGGGCAGAAGCGCGTGCAGGGGTTGTTGTATTCCTCGGCGCATCGCGTGACGCAGACGTTGGTGTCGGCCACGTGCAGGTGGATGGGTTGGTCTTCGTCGTGGGCGGTAGAGGCGTAGAACACACCCTGCAGGCGATCGCGCGGAGCGAGCGTGCGTGTGACGTAATCGCGCGGGACGATGGCGCCGGCCTCGTCGACGCGTTTCAGCGAGGACCAGTCCGGAGTGACCTTGAGCGTCCACGGCGAGCGGCCGCCGATCAGAGTTTCCCACGCGGCGTTGGCCATGCCGAACCACAGACCCTTCTTGAAGCCGGGCTTGATGTTGCGCACTGAGCGCAACTCGGAGACGACCGGCGATGCGCGCAGGGCGGCATCGAAACCGGCAGAGGACAACTCATCGGACGCGACCAGGTGCTCCGCCGCGAGCATGCCGCTGCGGATGGCCTGGTGGGTGCCCTTGATCTTGGGCACGTTGAGCAGGCCGGCGGTGTCGCCGATCAGCAGGGCGCCGGGCATTTCCACGCGCGGCAGCGACTGGAAACCACCGGTGACAATGGCACGCGCACCGGCCGAAAGAATCGAGCCGCCTTCGAGCAGTGGGGCAATCATCGGATGCGCCTTCCATTGCTGGAATGCCTCCCACGGCTTGTACTCCGGGTCCTGGTAATCCAGGCCCGAGACGTAGCCCAGGGCAATGCGGCCCTTGTCCAGGTGATACAGGAAGGAGCCGCCGTACGTCTGCGAGTCGGCCGGCCAACCGAGCGTATGCACGATCTTGCCGGGAGTGACACGGTCTTCGGGAACTTGCCACAGTTCCTTGATACCGATCGAATAGGCCTGCGGATCGGACTCGGCATCGAGACCGAAACGTTTGACCAGTTGTTTGGTCAGCGAGCCGCGAGCGCCTTCGGCCAGTACCGTGCACTTAGCGACGATATCAATGCCGGGCGTGTACGAGCCCTTGTGGCTGCCATCTTTGGCGATGCCCATGTCGCCGATGCGCACGCCGATCACGCGGCCCGTGTCGTCATACAGGGTCTCGGCGGCGGCAAAGCCGGGGAAGATCTCCACGCCCAGGGCCTCGGCCTGCGGGGCCAGCCAGGCGCACAGGGCGCCCAGCGAGACGATCACGTTACCTTTGTTGTGCATGCCGGGCGGCACCGGTAGCTTGCGGCCGCCGGTCTTGCTCAGCAGCCAGAATTCGTCCTCGAGCGCGTCCACGCATACCGGCGGCGGATTGCTGCGCCAGTCCGGCAGCAGTGCATCCAGCGGTCCGGTCTCAATGACCGCGCCGGACAGGATCTGCGCGCCAACGGTCGATGCCTTCTCGATCACGCAGACGCTGATCTCGGGATTCAGCTGCTTAAGGCGGATCGCAAACGACAGCCCGGCCGGCCCGGCGCCCACCACCACCACGTCGTAGGGCATTTGGTCGCGTTCAACGGTGTCGGTCATGGTCTCGGTCATTGTCTGGCCCTGGAAAGTGTGGGTGCCGCCTATAAGACGAAATTAGGCGCTCCTAATTGCCTAGTTTATCCAGTTAAACGCTCGTTTGACGAGTGGCCCACCAGAATACGGCCGGCGCACTTACACCCTCCCCGCAGCCGGAGATCGGTCGGACGAGGTGCATTTTTGCCAGAGTCCAGAAGCTAGAGTCTAGAAGCTAGAGTCTAGAAGCTGGCGCCTAACGCCCCGCCCACCCCGCAATCTCCGCGCCCACCCGGCTCAACGCCTGAGCAAACCCATTCACCACCGCCGGAACGTCCGCCGAGGCCGCAGGAACCGCCGCGGTGAATTCGCGCGACTGCACTTGCTTTTCGTCGCCCGCGCGCACCAGCTTGCCGACCACGATCACGGTGGCGACCGGCATGCCGGCCGCATCATAGATCGCTTCGAAATTGCGGATTTCCAGGCTCAGACGGTAGTCGGGGTTGAGCCCCGCGCCGCTGCGGCCGACTGCGCTAAAGGCCTGCGATTGCTCCAGGCTCTGGATGACCGCGGTGGTCAGCATCTCGGCCGGGGTGTTGGCCCAGCGCGAGCCCTTGTACACCTCGAGCTCGTTGCCGCGCGGGCGCACCGCAATGCGCAGGTTGTCCAGCACCGGGGTGGTGTACGAGGTGTCCACGATCAGCTGGCCCGACTTGCGCGGCCCGGACACGCTCGAGACGATCGGTACGCGCGGCGAGTACTGCGTGATGCCGGCCGGTTTCTTGGTGCCACCAAACGAGCAGCCACCCAACAACACGGCGGCGCTCAGCACGCCGCTGACCCAAAGCTTGGAACTCATTGCACTTTCTCCGGTGGCACCGGCGTGGACACCCCGGTGGCGGGATCGAATTCGCGCACGCCATTGCGGCCGCGAATGAATCCGATCGGACTTTCGTTGAGGTTATCGACCAGGATCCGCAGTTCGCGCGCGGTGGCACGCAGTTCCTTCATGGTCGGGCCGATCTGCGCCAGGCCGTCTTGCGTGAATTCGCGGATCGGGCCGCGATTTTCGGCCAGCAGCGAGTTGGCGTTGCCGGTGGCTTCCTGTAGGCGCACCAGACTGCCGTCCAAGCGGGCCGTCAGGGCGGGCAGTTGATCCACCAAATTGCGGTTGACGCCATTGATGGCGCTGTTGGTGCTGTTGAGCGCCGCGGCGAGTTGGTCGCTGTTCTGCTTGAGGCCGCGCATCAGCAGGGCAATCTGCGCGCGTTCGGCGGCCACCGTGCCGGTCACGTCTTCGATGGCGCGCAAGCTGGCGGCGATGGATGCGATGTTCTCCTCGCTGACCAGGGTATCCACGCGCTGCACCAGCTTGTTGGCGGTGTCCTGAATGTTTTGCAGGGCCGAGGGCTCGGTCTTGATCAGTGGCGCCTCGGAGGTGTCCACCTCGCGCAGCAGTTTGGCCTGCGGCGAACCGCCGGTCAGCTGGATAATCGGCGCACCGGTCAGTGAGGGCGTGGCAATCTTGGCAAAGGTATCGACCTTGACCGGCGCATCGGCGTACAGGCGCAGCAAGGCGGTGACGCGGCGCGGGTCTTGCGGGTCCAGTCGCAGCAGTTTGACAGTGCCAACGCTGATGCCGTTGTAGGCAACGGAGCTGCCTTCGGCCAGGCCCGTCACGGGTTCACTGAAGAGCACCGAGTAGTCCTGCCATTCGCGGTCGGACGAGTACTTGGCGGCCCACAGGGCGAACATCAGCACGAACAGCGACACCAGCAAGGTGAAGGCGCCGATCAGGACGTAATTGGCTTTGGTTTCCATAACTCACACTGCCTTTGCGGAGGCGTCGCCGATGCGCGCCTGCTGCTGTTGCGCGGCCCGCGCGCGCGGACCGTGAAAATATTCCTGGATCCAGGGGTGATCAAACTGTTCGACCTCGTGAATCGGGGCGTTGACCAGCACTTTCTTGTCGGCCAGCACCGCGACGCGGTCGCAGATGGTGTACAGGGTATCGAGATCGTGGGTGATCAGGAACACCGTCAGGCCGAGCGCACTTTGCAGGGTCTTGACGAGGTTGTCAAAGTCCGCCGCACCGATCGGGTCGAGACCGGCGGTGGGCTCGTCGAGAAACACGATCGGCGGATCCAGCGCCAGGGCGCGGGCAATGCCGGCGCGCTTGCGCATGCCGCCCGACAGTTCCGACGGCAACTTGCTGATGGCATCGGCCGGCAGGCCGGCCAGCTTGACCTTGAGCAGGGCCAGCTCGTACACGATGTTGTGCGCCAGCTTGGGATAGTGCTCCTTGATCGGCACCTCAACGTTCTCTCCCACGGTCAGCGAGCTGAACAGGGCGCCGTCTTGGAACAGCACGCCGGTGCTCTTTTTCATCAGCTGGCGTTCGCGAAACGGCGCGTCGCGCACGTCCACGCCCAGCACTTCAATCTGGCCTTCGTCAAACGTGCGAAGGCCAAGAATGGACCGCATCAGCACGGACTTGCCGGTGCCGGAGCCGCCAACGATGCCGACGATCTCGCCGCGGCGGATGTCGAGGTCCAGGCCGTCGTGCACGCGGTGTTCGCCGAACTGGTTGACCAGCCCGCGCACGCGGATCACCACATCGTCGTTCGGATCAGACATCGAGATTCATGTAGAACATGGCCATCAGGGCATCAATGATGATGACGGTCGAAATGGATTGCACCACGGCCGAGGTGGTGTGCTCGCCGAGCGAGGTGGAGGTGCCCTTGACGGTCAGGCCCTCGAGGCAGCCAATGGTGCCGATCACCAGCGCGAACAGCGGCGCCTTGCTCATGCCGACCCAGAAGTGGCGCACTTCCATGGTGTCCTGCATGCGCGAGAGGTATTGCTGCGGTGGAATGTCCAGCCCGTAGGCGCCCACCACCAGGCCGCCGAGCAGGCCGGCGATGTCGGCAATGAAGGTCAGCAGCGGCAGGGTAATGAGGATGGCCAGGATGCGCGGCAGCACCAGCACTTCCATCGGATCCAGGCCGAGCGTGCGGATGGCATCGACTTCTTCGCGGTTGACCATGGAACCAATGCTGGCGGTGAAGGCACTGGCGGTGCGGCCGGCCAGCAAAATGGCCGCCAGCAGCACGCCGAACTCGCGCAGAAAGGCAATGTTGACCAGCTCGACGACGTAAATTTCGGCGCCGAAGTCTTTCAGCACGTTCGCGCCCAGGAAGGCGACCACCGCGCCGACCATGAAGCACAGCAGGGCGACCAGCGGGATCGCGTCGAGCCCAACCGACTCCATGTGGCTGACGGTACTGGTCAGGCGCAGGCGGCCGGGCTGGAGCAGGGTGCGGAAGAACTTGACCAGCACTTCGCCAAAGAAGGCCAGGCCGGCCAGGAATTCGTCGCGCACGCGCACCGTGGCTTTGCCCAGCCGGCTCAGTGCGGCAATCAGGCCGATCTCGCGCTTGAGCTTTGGCCGTTCGTCGGCGACTTCGTCGATCACTTCGGCCAGCGCGGAATGTTCGCGGTGCCAGAGCACGTCGTCGAGTTCGAGCTTGCGTTTGTTGACGAAGCGGCGCAGCGCCATCACGCCAAAGCTGTCGATTTCCTCGACCTTGCGCGCGTCCAGGTACTTGAGCGTGGGCGATGCGAACTCGAGCAGTGCGATAATCTCGTCGGCATGGTCCAGCGTCCATCGGCCGCCAAGGCGAATGGAGTCCTGTTTGTCGTTAAGCACGTCCAGCTGTGGCGCGCTCATTGGCTATCTGGTCGGGGCCGCGTCATCATCGCCTTAGAATACCGCATCGCCCGTGATGATTCTCTATCCAGTAAATTAGGCAGATGCCTTTTCCCGCTTTCGCCATTCCCGATTCGCCCGCGCCCGCCCGCGATCTGCCGCAGCGTTTTTCGTTCGAAGAGCGCGTCCGGTTCATCACCGCGCTCGCCAAGCAGCTGCATTTTTCCGGCGCCACCTCGCAGCGCCTGGAAATGGCGATCCGCAATGTGGCCGAGCGGTTCGGCGTGCTGTGCGAGCCTTTCGTGCAGCCGACCGGGCTGATCCTGCACTTCGCCGACCCGGCGCGGCCCTTCGGTGTCGGTGACATCACGCGGGTGATCCGCTTGCCCTTCGTCGAAACCAACCTGGGCCTGATGACGGAAGTGGACCGGATCGCGGAAGGGGTCATGGACGGTTCGATGACGCTGCCGCAGGGCGAAGAGGCCATGGCGGCGTTGGACCGTCCGCCCTCGATGGGCCGCACCATCGCCAAGATCGCGTCGCTGACGACCCTGGCCGGCGGCATCGCCTTGCTGTTGCGTCTGCCGTGGTACGACGTGTCGGTCGCCACCTTGAACGGGCTGATCGCCGGCTTGATCGGGTGGTACGCCGGCTCGCGGCCGCGCCTGCACGATGCGGTCAACGCATTGACGGCGGTGATCTGCTCGCTGTCGGTGCTGTCGTTCGCGACCTTCGTCGGGCCGCTCAACCAGAACACGGTCATCGTAGCGTCGCTGATTGCGCTGATGCCGGGCATGCACCTGACCAACTCGATCTCCGAGCTCTGCGCCACGCACCTCGCGGCGGGCGTGCAGCGCTTTGCCGGCGCGGTCTCGATCATGCTGCAGCTCTCGGTCGGCGTGATGATCGCGCTGTACCTGTTCACGGCCCTGGGCCTCACGCCGCAAGTCGCGCCCTCGCGCCCGCAGCCGCTGTCGATGGAAATGCTCGGCATGCTCATCACCGCGGTCTCGTTCGCGGTGATCTTCAAGGTCCGCTCGCGCGACTACCTGCTGGTGATCTTCGCCTGCTGCCTCGGCTATCTCATCGTGCGCTTCGGCGGCGAATGGCTCGGCGCGCACGCCGGCCTGTTCCTGTCGGCTTTCGTGCTCACCGGCATCGGCAACCTCTACGGCCGCTGGTTCCGCCGCCCCGGCTCGCTCCTGCGCGTCCCCGGCGTCGTGATGCTCGTGCCCGGCTCCGCCTCGGTCAAGGCGCTGCTCAACGTCCTGCAGCAAAACGTCGACCCCGGCGCCCCCGGCGGGCTGTTGCAGATCAGCTACGTCCTGATGGCCATCGTCGCGGGCATGATCTTCGGCAACCTCGCGGTCCCGACGCGCTCAACGCTTTAGGAGCAGCTTCTAGCTTCCGGGTTCTATCGCGCCCAGATCTCGCGCCCGAGTTTTCGTTCGCGGTAAATCTTCCAGCGCGGCTTGACCCAATGCCGCTTGACGTAAAAGTCGTCCTTGCGGTGAAACAGAATCTCCACGTGAAATCCGCACGCGTTGGCGTAGCGCTCAATCACGCCGAGCGACGGCCGCCGTTCGCCCCGCTCAATCCGGCGCAGATAGGCGTCGTCCACCTGAAGCCGCTCGGCCAGTTCCTCAAGGTTGAGATTGGCGCGCCTTCGCAAGCGCTTCAAGTCGGTCATGCGGCTCCGCGCGTCCGCATCTCGCGGATTGGTCGGCGCATACGCCCACCCGCCCGACGGCCTGACGTTGAAGTCATGACACCAACCCGTCGGATAACGCACCCTCGACGTTTCTTCCGCATCCATCCGTACGGCCCTGGCGTGCAGTTCATCATCGGATTCCGGCCGCACGACCCGCTCCAGCGCATCGTACTCGGCCTCGGTCAATTGTCCTTTCATGCCTGCAGGATGGCCCGTTTTTCGGCTGCTGACAGTCAGTTCGGGCCTCGATTGCGCGTCCGAAAAGGCCGCGACTGGTTGTCAGAATATTACCGTTTGCGTCCGCCACCCGGCAGGCCAGGGGCCTTTCCCTCACGGGGTCATGCAACCTGGCAGGCCAGGCCCCTTTCCCTCACGGGGTGACGCGGCCTTGCAGCCTTACAGCCCGGCGCTGTTGCCCTGTTGCGGCGCTATCCGAAATTGAACATTTTTGACCGTCAAAAAATGAGCCGCACGGCACTCGTAACGGCCTATATCGTGATGTCTATCGCAGACAATTTTGTTCAACCGACCTGCAAAGTGCAGAAATTGGAGTTTGCAAAACGGTTGAACATTTTTGGTCCATTAAATTCGAGCATTTCATCACAAATGACGTCCAATAATGAGTGAGCTATCACCGACAAAAATGTTCAATTTCGGATAGGTAAGAAATGTGATGCGAGCGCACCACCCGGACGTCACCAATTGGGTGCTCAGCCTGCCAAGCGAGCGAGCAGGGCGCGGTGGTCGAGCGCAGTGGATTCGGTGTCGCGACGGCCGCGGTACTCATAGGTACCGGATTCGAGGCCGCGACCGGAGACGACCACGCGGTGGGGGATGCCGAGCAGCTCGATGTCGGCAAACATGTTGCCGGGGCGAAGGCCGCGGTCGTCGAGGACGACGTCGTGGCCGGCGGCGGTGAGTTCGTCGTAGAGCGCCGCGGCGGCGGCGGTGACGGTCGGTTCGTCTTTCGGATTGATGACGCAGACGGCGACTTGCCAGGGGGCCATGGCGGCGGGCCAGATGATGCCCGCGTCGTCGTGGTTCTGCTCAATAGCAGCAGCGACAATGCGCGAAACGCCAATGCCGTAGCAGCCCATCATGGGCGTGGCGGCCTTGCCGGTTTCATCGAGGACGGTGCAGTTCATGTCGCGGGCGTAGCGGTCGCCGAGCTGGAATACGTGGCCGACCTCGATGCCGCGCGCAATGGCCAGCGTGCCCTGGCCGTCGGGCGAGGGGTCGCCTTCGACCACGTTGCGCAGGTCAGCGACCAGCGCGGGCTCCGGAAGGTCGCGGCCCCAGTTGACGCCGCGGATGTGGAACTTGGGCACGTTGGCGCCGACGACAAAGTCGGACAGCACGGCGGCGGCGCGGTCGGCAATGATGCGGATCGGGCGCGGGGTGGGGCCGATATTGCCTTCGCCATCGAACAGCGGGCCGATAAAGCCGGGCACGGTGCCCAGGGCGTCACGGATTTCCTGCTCGGTCGCCAGGCGGTATTCGCCAATGGCCTTGGTCAACTTGATCTCGTTGATCTCGTGGTCGCCGCGCAGAATCGCCATGACCATGTCGCCGGAATCGGTGTTCGATTCGCTGTCGACCGTGATCACGCAAATGGTCTTGGCCGTGCGTTCAATCGGCAGGCCGATCAGTTCGGCGACGGCAGCGCAGGTGGTTTGCTTGGGCGTATCGACGCGTGCGGCCGTCTCGCTCGGGGCGGGGCGGGTGGCGGTGGTGATCGCTTCGGCCAGTTCGATATTGGCAGCGTATTCACTGCCCGTGCTGTAGGCGATGGCATCTTCGCCGCTGTCAGCCAGCACCTGGAACTCGTGCGATGCGAAACCGCCGATGGCGCCCGTATCGGCTTCGACGGCGCGGAACTTGAGGCCCAGGCGCTCGAAGATGCGGACGTAGGTGTCGTACATGTTGCGGTATTCGCGGGCCAGATCGTCCTTGGTCAGGTGGAACGAGTAGGCATCCTTCATCAGGAACTCGCGGGCGCGCATGACGCCGAAACGCGGGCGAATCTCATCGCGGAACTTGGTCTGGATCTGGTAGAAGTTGACCGGCAACTGCTTGTACGAAGCGATTTCGTTGCGGGCAAAGTCGGTGATCACTTCCTCGGCGGTGGGGCCGTAGCAGTACTCGGCCTCTTTGCGGTCCTTGATTTTCAGCAGCTGGCCGCCGAATTTTTCCCAGCGGCCGGTCTCATCCCACAGTTCGCGCGGTTGGATGCTGGGCATCAGCAGCTCGACGGCGCCGGCATTGTTCATCTCCTCACGCACGATGGCCTCGACCTTGCGCAAAACACGCAGGCCCAGTGGGGACCAGGTGTACAGGCCCGATGCGAGCTTGCGGATCATACCGGTGCGGAGCATCAGCTTGTGGCTGGCGAGAACGGCTTCGGCGGGGATTTCCTTGACGGTGCGGAGGTGGTACTGCGAGAGGCGCATTGGCTGTTTTCGGCGCAAATAAACGTCAATTTTGCCATACTAGGCGGTATGAATCCGCATCCCAATGCGTCACAACAGCCGCGGCGGCGGCGGGGCATCTACTTGTTGCCCAATCTCTTCACCACGGCCGGCATGTTTTCCGGCTTTTTCGCCATCATTGCAGCCACCCAGGGGCGGTTTGAGCACGCCTGCGTTGCCATCTTCATGGCCGCGGTGTTCGATGGCATGGACGGCCGAATTGCGCGCCTAACCAACACGCAATCCGAGTTCGGCATGCAGTACGACTCGCTGGCCGACCTGGTGTCCTTTGGCCTGGCGCCGGCGCTGGTGATGTATCACTGGTCGCTCGAGTTCCTGCGTCACGATTCGGCCACGCTGGGCAAATTGGGCTGGATGGCCGCTTTTTTGTACGCCGCCTGTGGGGCGTTGCGACTGGCACGCTTCAACTCGCAGGCCACGCAAGTGGATAAGCGCTGGTTCGTGGGTCTGGCCTCGCCGGCGGCTGCGGCGCTGATGGCGGCCTTCATCTGGACTTGTGTGGATAACGGATTGAGCGGCGAGCAAATGCGGTTTGCGGCGCTGCCGGTCACTGCGATCATCGGCATGCTGATGTTCTCGCGCTTCTTCTACACCTCGTTCAAGGGCTCGCGCAAGGACGATCGCGTTCCGTTCTGGTCGCTGCTGATTCTGGTCATGGCGATGATCGGCGTGGCGCTGAATCCGCCTGTCGTGCTGTTGGTGGTGTTTGGGTTGTACGCGCTGCTCGGCCCGGTCGCGTGGCTGTGGCGCAAGATCACGCGCAAACCGTTAGATGTGTCGATTGCCGCTACGAATGACTGAGTCGCTGTTCTCGCCCGAACAAGTGCAATACCTGCATGCCATGGGCCTGCCGGTGTACATGTTGCAGGCCGATGAGTCTGCGGTCGCTGCTGCGCCGCCGGTGCCATCCAAAAAACCGGCGCCGGTACCGGTGGAGGCACCGAACGTCACGGCACCCAAACCCCAAGCGCCGAAGCCGACAGCTGCAACAGTTCGGGAAACGGTTGCGGCGCCCGCGCGGCCTTCGACACGGCATGCATTGCCGCCCGGCAGTCCGCTGGAACGCGATCTGTTGGCAGCAACCGGTCGGACGCGCCGCAGTGAGGCCCGCGCGGTGCTCGATACATTGGGCATTCACGCCGCGACCCTGCGTGGAGATGCGGCCGCCAAACGCGCCGCCTGGATTGCGCTGCGTGCCGTGAGGCCTAAGCGGCGGTGAACCGTTTTTTCCGCGAGATCGTCGCTGCCGATTTTGATGCGCTGTGGGCGATTGAGCCGCGGGCGTATCAGTTTGCATGGAGTCAGCAGATCCTGCGCGATTGCCTGAATGCGCGCTACCCCGCTTGGCTAATGCACGATGCCGAGGGCACGGTCATGGGGTATGCCTTCCTCAGTGTGGGCGCGGGCGAGGCGCACCTGCTGAATCTCGCGGTAGCACCCGAGTTTCAGAATCGTGGTGTGGGACGCGCGCTGTTAGCCTACGTGCTGCAAAAGGGCGAGCAAATGGGCCTGGAACGGATGTTTCTTGAGGTCCGGCCTTCGAACCATGCGGCGATCAATCTGTACGACGAGGCCGGCTTCAACGAAATCGGCCGGCGCCCCGGTTATTACCCGGCACCCAATGGTACCCGTGAGGAAGCGATCGTCATGGCCCGAGAGTATTTGGGACCCTGATAAACTGGTGCGATGAGCACATCCAAACGCGAACTGGCGCTGGCCTCGCTGGCCATCCATGGCGGTCAATCCGTCGATCCCACCACCGGCGCGGTCATGCCGCCGATCTACGCCACCTCGACCTATGCGCAATCCTCGCCGGGTGAGCATCAGGGCTTTGAGTACAGCCGCACGCACAATCCCACGCGGTTTGCGTACGAGCGCTGTATCGCTGCACTCGAAGGCGGCACGCGCGGTTATGCCTTCGGTAGCGGCATGGCGACCACGTCGACCATTCTCGAACTGCTGGATGCGGGCAGTCACATCATCGCAACTGACGATCTGTACGGCGGAACTTATCGTCTGATGGAACGAGTGCGTCAGCGCACTGCACAGCTGCAGGTGAGCTGGGTCGATCTGAGCGATGAAGAGGCCTTTAAGGCCGCGATTCGTCCCGAGACCAAGATGGTTTGGATCGAAACGCCGACCAATCCGCTGCTGAAGCTGATTGATATCCGCAAAATTGCACGAATTGCCCGTAAAAAAGGCATTCTGGTGGTGGTAGACAACACCTTCTGCTCGCCGATCAATCAGCGTCCGCTGGAGTTGGGCGCCGACATCGTCATGCATTCGGCTACCAAATATCTCAACGGTCACTCCGACATGGTCGGTGGCATTGCCGTCGTGGGCGATAACCCGGAACTCGCCGAACAAATGGCGTTTCTGCAAAATTCGATCGGTGCCGTGCAGGGTCCGTTTGACAGCTTTTTGGCACTGCGTGGTTTAAAGACGCTGGCCCTGCGCATGCGCGCCCATAACGAAAATGGACTGGTACTGGCCAAATGGCTGCAACGTCAGCCGGGCATCGAGGACGTCATTTACCCGGGTCTGCGTTCGCATCCGCAACACGCACTGGCGGCTAAGCAGATGGATGGCTTTGGCGGCATGATCAGCGTGCGGGTCAAAGGCGGCGAACGCGGTGCCAAGCGCTTCATGGAGCGCATGGAGCTGTTCACCATCGCCGAATCGCTCGGTGGCGTCGAGTCGCTGGTCAATCACCCGGCCATCATGACGCATGCCTCGATTCCGCCGGCACGTCGCAAGGAGCTGGGCATTACCGACAATCTGGTGCGTATCAGTGTCGGCATCGAAGACGTAGCTGACCTAAAGTACGATCTCGCCAACGCGCTAAGCAAAGGGTGATCGGCTAAAATCAGGGTTTCCTGCTGATTTGCCGTAACGGAGCCCCGGATGTCTGATTCCAAGCTGTACCCGAGCGCAGCTGCCGCCCTTCAGGGCGTAGTTGCAGACAACCAAACCCTTGCTGTTGGGGGGTTCGGCCTCTGCGGCATCCCCGAGGCTCTGATCGCCGCTCTGCGTGACACCGGCGTCAAAGGTCTCACCGCCATTTCCAACAATGCCGGTGTCGATGGCTTTGGTCTGGGCCAGCTGCTGGAGACGCGTCAGATTTCCAAGATGATCAGCTCCTACGTGGGCGAGAACAAGGAATTCGAGCGTCAATATCTGGCGGGCGAGCTGGAGCTCGAGTTCAATCCGCAAGGCACCTTGGCTGAGCGTCTACGCGCCGGTGGTGCCGGCATTCCGGCCTTCTTTACGGCAACGGGCTACGGCACGATCGTGGCCGAGGGCAAGGAAACCCGCGAATTCAACGGCAAGCAGTACGTCATGGAAACGGCACTCGTGGCCGATGTCGCACTGGTCAAAGCCTGGAAGGCCGACAAATCGGGCAACCTGGTGTTCCGCAAGACGGCGCGTAACTTCAATCCCGCCTGTGCCATGGCCGGCAAGGTCTGCATCGTCGAGGTCGAGGAAGTGGTCGAGACGGGTAGCATCGATCCGGATCAGGTACATTTGCCCGGCATCTATGTCGATCGCATTGTGCTTAATGCGTCGCCCGAAAAGCGCATTGAACAGCGCACCACCCGTCAAGCCTAATCGGAGAGCTGCAAATGGCCTGGACTCATGACCAAATGGCGCGCCGCGCGGCGCAGGAACTCACCGACGGTGCATACGTCAATCTGGGTATCGGCTTGCCGACTCTGGTTGCCAATTTCATTCCGGAGGGCGTTGATGTGATGCTGCAATCCGAAAACGGGTTGCTCGGCATCGGTCCCTTCCCGACCGAGGACGAGATCGACGCCGATCTGATCAACGCCGGCAAGCAGACGGTGACCGCTGCCAAAGGCGCCAGCTTTTTCGGCTCGCACGATTCGTTTGCAATGATCCGCGGCGGCCACATTGATTTGGCCATCCTTGGTGCCATGCAGGTCACCGACAAGGGCGATCTGGCCAACTGGATGATCCCGGGCAAGATGGTCAAGGGCATGGGTGGCGCAATGGACCTAGTGGCCGGCGTCAAGAAAGTCGTGGTGCTGATGGAGCATGTCGCCAAGGGCGATGCGCACAAGATCCTGCCGGAGTGCACATTGCCGCTGACGGGTGTGGGCGTCGTCAACCGCATCATCACCGATCTGGGCGTCTTTGACGTCACGGAGCAGGGACTGAAGCTCGTGGAGCTGGCCGATGGTGTCACGCGCGAGGAGCTCGACGCCAAGACGGGTGTCGAGCTGATCGGTTAATGCTGCCGATCCTGGAACTCCGGTCCAAGGGCGGCCGATCGACGGCCCGGGTGTCATCGTTCGGAGCGCGTCTGATCGACTGGACGTTCGAGGGTCAACCGCATTTGTTTATGCCGCAAGCAGGCGCTGCCGATGAGATGGTGGCGCCGCACGGTGGCGTGCCGGTGCTGTTTCCGCAATTCGGTCTATTCGGTCCCGGGCGCAAGCATGGCGTGGTGCGGGATCGCGACTGGCGCGTCGAGGAACAGGGCGAATCCTCCTGCCTGTTACGCACTCGGTTGCGTGGCGAGGATGGCGATTTCGACGTGTTTCTGCGCGTAGATCTGCACGATGACGGTCCGGATCTGTCGTTCTCGGCTGTGAATGTGGGCACGCAGTCGCAGTCGTTTACTGCAGGCTTGCACACGTATCTGCGCGTACCGAACATTGAAACCACGCTCCTCGAAGGTCTCGAAGCCGTAGCCTACGAAGACGCGCTGCAGAATCTGACTCCGGTCGAGCCGGCGTGGGTGCCGCTGACGGCGCCTGTCAATGTGGACCGAGTGTACGTCGCAACGCCACGGCGACTCCAATTACGCACGCCCGATTTCGCGCTACTGCTGGAGCAAAGCGGATTCCATGACACCGTGGTGTGGAATCCGGGCCCTGAGATCGCGAAGACGTTTGCGGATTTGAACGATGGTGAGTGGCGCACGTTTTTATGCGTCGAGGCGGCACAGATTCGGCCGCCTGTGACCTTGGGCCCGATGGACACCTGGTACGGCACCCAAAAAATACGCCGGCTCGCTGCTTAAGCGTAGCCGACGTGGTTACAGCGCTCGCCCTAAGAAATTAGCGGCGAGCGCTGACTGACTTACAGTTTGGCGCGGGTTGCCGACAGGCCCTCGAACTGGGCGCGCCAGTCGACCAGACGCTGACGCTCCTGTTCCACGACGGCTGCCGGTGCATTGGCCACAAACGTGTCCGATGCCAGCTTGCTCTCACACTTGGTGATCTCGACCGAGATGCGCTTGAGCTCTTTGTCCAGACGCGCGCGCTCGGCGTCGAGGTCGACCAGGCCTTCGAGCGGGACCAGCAGGGACATGTCGCCGACCACCGCAGCCGCAGCCGGCGGCGCATCAGTACCGGCGGCCAGAACCCGGATGGATTCGATCTTGTTGAGGAAACGAATGGCCGCATCGAACTTGGCCAGTCGTGCGGTATCCGATGCCGACGGCGAACCGATCAGCAGGTTAACCTGCTTGCCGGGCGAGACGTTCAACTCCGAACGCACGCGGCGCAGGGACGAGACTACGGCGCGCAGCCATTCGACATCGGCAGTCGCACCGGCGTAAGCGCTGACATCGGTTGCTTGCGGATACGACTGCGTCATCAGCGAGCCTTGCAGCCCCAGACGCGGCGCTACGGCTTGCCACAGCTGTTCGGTCACGAACGGAATTAGCGGATGCAGCAGACGCAGCAGCGCATCGAGCACGATCAGCAATGTCTTACGCGTCGAAACGGCGGCGGACGATTGCGCATCGGCCAGGGCAGGCTTGGTCAGTTCCAGGAACCAGTCGCAGAACGTGGTCCAGGCAAAGTCATAGACGCTTTGTGCCAGCAAGTCGAAACGGTAGGCCGCGAAGTGTTCGGCCACTTCGGTCGAGGTGCGCGACAGCTCGGACAGGATCCAGCGTTCGGCGTCGGTTTCCGGCACGTGGGGCACGGACAGATCGACCGTCATGCCTTCGGTATTCATCAGCACAAAGCGCGTGGCGTTCCACAGCTTGTTGCAGAAGTTCTTGTAGCCCTCGGCGCGTCCCATGTCGAACTTGACGTCACGACCGGGGCCGGCCAGCGACGCCATGGTCAGACGCAGAGCATCGGCACCGTGCGGCGCAATGCCTTGAGGAAACTCTTTGCGCGTGGCCTTTTCGATCTTGGGCGCATCGGTCGGCTTGAGCAGCCCCGAGGTGCGCTTGGCCACCAGTGCATCGGCGCTGATGCCGTCAATGATGTCCAGCGGATCCAGCACGTTGCCCTTGGACTTGGACATCTTCTTGCCGTCTTTGTCGCGGACCAGACCGGTGATGTAAACGTCCTTGAACGGCACTTGGCCGACCAGTTCGTCCGTCATCATGATCATGCGGGCGACCCAGAAGAAAATGATGTCAAAGCCGGTGACCAGCACCGAGGTTGGCAGATTGGAGTCAAAGCCGCGCGCGCTCATCAGCTCGGCGTTAGGCCAGCCTTGCGTGGAGAACGGGAACATGGCCGAGGAGAACCAGGTTTCCAGCACGTCGGCTTCTTGGCGCAATGCCACGGAATCGCTCAGACCGTTGGTCTCACGCACTTCGGCCTCGTTGCGGCCAACAAACACACGGCCTTGCTCGTCGTACCACGCCGGAATGCGATGACCCCACCACAGCTGACGCGAGATGGTCCAGTCCTGAATGTTTTCGAGCCAATGACGATACGTGCTAACCCAGTTCGAAGGCACGAACCGCACATCGCCCTTCTCGACGATTTCGAGACCGCGGCGCCCCAGCTCATCCATCTTCACGAACCACTGATCGGTGAGATACGGTTCGATCACCTGACCGCTGCGATCACCGCGCGGCACTTGCAGTTTGTGCGGCTTGGTTTCGATCAGAGCACCCGCCGACTCCAGGTCTTCGACCATCAGCTTGCGCGCTGCGAAGCGATCCAGGCCACGGTAGGCAGACGGGATTTCATCGAGCGTATCAATGATGTGGGCGGTGTCGGTGAGGATGTTGATCACCGGCAGGTTGTGGCGTTGACCGACGGCGTTGTCGTTAAAGTCGTGCGCAGGAGTGACCTTGACCACGCCGGTACCGAACTCGCGGTCGACGTAATCATCGGCAATCACCGGCACTTCGCGGCCGATCAGCGGCACGCGTACGCGCTTGCCGATCAGACCGGTGTAACGCTCGTCTTCGGGGTGGACCATGACGGCGGTATCGCCGAGCAGCGTTTCCGGACGCGTGGTGGCCACGATGACGTGATCGGGTTCACCGGCTTGCGGATCGACCACGTCGTAGCGGATTGACCACAGCGAACCGTCTTCCTCTTCGGAGACGACCTCGAGATCGGAGATGGCGGTCTTGAGCACCGGATCCCAGTTGACCAGGCGTTGGCCACGATAAATCAGGCCCTTTTCGTGCAAACGGACGAAGGCTTCGATCACCGCGTCCGAGGCCATCGGATCCATGGTGAACACAGAGCGCGACCAGTCGCCTGAAGCGCCGAGACGACGCATCTGCCGTTCAATGGTGTCGCCCGACTGGCCCTTCCATTCCCAGACTTTGGCAATGAAGGCATCGCGGCCCAGCGACTCGCGCGTTTCGCCCTGACCGGCGATGGCCAGATTGCGCGAGACGACCATTTCGGTGGCGATACCGGCGTGGTCGGTACCCATCTGCCACAAGGTGCGGTAACCGCGCATGCGGTGATAGCGCACCAGGGTATCCATTAGGGTGTGCTGGAACGCGTGACCCATGTGCAGGGTGCCGGTGACGTTTGGCGGCGGCAAAAGCACGGTGTACGCTTCGCCGTTGCCCTGCGGCCGAAACAGCCCCTGCGACTCCCACTTTACGTACAGGTCGCTTTCAAAGCTGCCGGGTTCATAGCTGGGTTGCAGGGTGGTCATAGGGATAACGGCCGAGTAATTGGAGTTAAAGGATTCAAGACAGTCACATGTCGAACTTCTGCAGTGCCATGCCGCGTGCTTTGTAATCACGCCAGCGGGCCCGCAGCGGTTCGCGCGCCGATTCATCGTCGGGGACGACTTCGAGCACACGCTCAAACGAGCCGGCGACCGCATCGTCACGCAAATTGATCACGACCGGACGCAACGGGGTGTCGTGTTCGGGCGCGGCAATCAGGACGGGAGTCAGGTCATCCTGCTCGTCACTGACGATCTGATGCGGAATATAAGCGTCGGGATCAAACGACCACAGCAAATCGTCGAGTGCCTCGGCTTGCTCCGCATCACGTGCACGAATCAGAGTCCACAGACCCGCACTGTTGGCCTTGCGGGCCAGTTCGCAGACCAGCAGCAAGGGCTCCTGCTTAAAGCGGTCTTTGCTGATGACATAGAAGTCAGCGCGGGGCGTGGGGCTCATGGGCAGTTTTGTCGGTTAATTAAGGCACTTCGAAGGCAGATCAGGCGCTCGGAGCCGCAGCGCGGTCCATCAGCCATTGCGACAGCAGTCCGACCGGGCGACCGGTGGCCATGCCGCGCTTGCCTTCGTCCGAAGCCGAGCCGGCGATGTCCAGGTGAGCCCAGCGCTGGCCTTCGGTGAAGCGAGCCAGGAAGCAACCGGCCGTAATCGCACCGGCCCAACGGCCACCGATGTTGTACACATCGGCAAAGGTCGAATCGATCATGGACTGGTATTCGTCCCACAGCGGCAGGCGCCAGGCGCGGTCGAATACTTCTTCACCGGCGTTCAGCAGTTCGCCGGCCAGGTCATCGTGCTTGGACATCAGGCCCGACGCGTACTTGCCCAGTGCGACCATGCAGGCACCGGTCAACGTGGCGACATCTACCAGGGCAGCCGGTTCAAAACGTTGCGCGTAGGTCAGCGCATCGCACAGGATCAGACGGCCTTCGGCATCGGTGTTGCCGACTTCGATGGTTTTGCCGGACATGCTGGTCAGCACATCGGACGGGCGATAGGCATCTGCATCGGGCATGTTTTCGACGGCCGGTACGATCACGTGCAGATTGACCGGCAGGTTCAGGCCGACAGTGGCGACAAAGGTGCCCATCACGGTGGCGGCGCCACACATGTCGAACTTCATTTCCTCGATACCGCCCTGGGTCTTGAGGTTGATGCCACCGGTATCAAAGGTGATGCCCTTGCCGACCAGCACATAAGGCTTGGCGTCGCCGGCGCCGTTATACGACAGCACAATCAGCTTGGGACGATTGGCCGAACCGCGGCCCACGGCCAGCAGCGAACCCATGCCCAGCTCCTGCATCTGATGCTCGTTGAGCACCTCGCACGAAGTGGTCGGGAACTTGGCCGCAAACTTAGTGGCTTGCTCAGCCAAGTACGACGGATTGCAGATATTGGGCGGCAAATTGCCCAGTTCGCGCGCGAAGCGCACACCGTTGCTCACTGCAATGCCTTGCGACAGGGCCAACTCATCGTCACCCAGAACAGTCCAGCGCTCCAGACGCGGCTCGGCCTTGGCCTTTTCACGGGCAGCGGCGCCGAGCGTGGCATCGTAACGGTAATTGGCGTGATCAGCAGCAATGATGGCTTGGCGGACGGCCCAGGCAGTGTCGCGGCCCTTGACCCGCACTTCGGCGATGGCGAACACGGCGTGCGCAGCGGGACCGGCCTTGAGGAAGCGGGCGGCATCGCCCACGGCCTTGAGGTATTGCGGGACGGCAAACAGCTCTGGCTTGCCCAGGCCAATGACCAGCACGCGCGGCGCGGTAACGCCCGGCAGGTCATGCAGCAGGGTCGTCTTGCCGGTCTTGCCGCTGACATCGCCGCGGGTCAGCAGGGCGGTCAGGCGACCGCCCGAGGCGGAATCAATGGCAGCTGCGGAGGCGCTGAGCGTATTATCGGCGAACACACCGACCACGATGCAGTCAGCGGCGATAGAGGCGACGGCCTCACGAGTCAGATCGTATTGCAAGCTCATTAATCGCGGGTCCCGTAAATCTCGTTAAAATGAACCGTATATTTTAGCCCATGCGGGCTACTCACCCAACGGCGGTACACTCCGATCTATGGCCAAACTCGATTCGTATCTGACCAAAGAACTGGCCGGAGCCACGTTTGCCACCGCCATTGTGCTGTTTGTGGTGTCGGTCGGCGCCGCTTTTACCGATGTGCTGCGCGACATTGCCGAGGGCAAGGTCCCGGCCGGCATGATGTTGTCGCAGCTGGGGCTGGTGCTAGTGGGCGCCACGCCCATCATCCTGCCCTTGGCGCTCATGCTCGGAATCATGCTGGCCGTAGGTCGGCTCTACCGCGATTCGGAAATGCCGGTCATTCACGCTGCCGGCGTTGGCCCCAAGCGCTTTTTGCGGCCACTGATGTATGTGGTAGTGCCGATTCTGCTGGTCGTGGGCATTGCCTCGATCTGGCTGGGTCCGGCGGCCAAGGCCGAATCGGCCAAAATGATCTCGGCCGCCAACCGCAATCTGGTGGTGGCCGGGCTGACGCCGGGCTCGTTCACGGAGTTGCCCAACGGGGCCGGTGTGGTCTTCGTCGGATCTACAAATGACGAGGGCTCGGACCTCTCCGACATCTTTGTCTATCGCCAAAACGAAAGGCGCATGGACATCACCTCGGCGCCCAACGCGAGCGTGGTGATTGATGACAATGGTCGTCGCTTCATCTCGTTAAAAGATGGCTTTGAGGTCGAGGGCCCGCGCGACGGCAGCAAGGATTACCGCCTGCTGCGCTATAAAAAGAACGATGTGCTGATGCCCGAGGGCGAGCGCAAGTACGACGCCAACGCGCCGGAATTCAGGCCGTTTCTGAGCCTGGTTGGCGATTCCGATCCGCAGGCCCAGGCGCAGCTGCACTACCGTCTGACGCCGCTGTTCCTGACCTTGGCCTTTGCGCTGATGGCGGTGCCCTTGGCTCGCAGTATGCCGCGCCAGGCGCGCTACGGGCGGGTCATGTTCGGGTTTTTGCTGTACATGGTCGCATTCGACCTGATGCTGCTCTCGCGCAACTGGATCGAAGACGGCAAGTTGTCCGGCAGTCTTGGCATGTGGTGGATCTCGCTGCCCTTACTCATTGCAGGCGTGTATATGTATCTGCGCGATGGCCGTGTGGCCAGCCCCAAGATTGCGCTGCCGATCCTCCGTAAAGGGGGGGCTGCATGAGGTTAGTGCCGAAAATCCACGACTTGTACGTTGGTCGTACCGTGCTGCTAATGGTCGTCGGCGTTTGGGCCGTCATGCTCGGTCTGGACCTGACGCTGGGCTTTGCCGATGAATTCAACCGCGTCGGCAAGGGCAACTACGGCGTGCTGCAGGCCATTACGTACATGGTGTACACCGTCCCACGACGCCTGTATCAGCTGTTCCCCTACGCGGCGGTGATCGGTGCGCTGATGGCGCTCGGTAATCTGGCCGCCTCTTCGGAGCTGACGGCGCTGCGGGCCCTGGGTCTGTCGCGTCGGCGTCTGGGCCTGTCGGTGGCGGCAGCAATTGCTCTGCTGACCGCGCTGATGGTGATTTCCGGTGAGACGCTGGGCCCCTGGGGCGAGCGCGCGGCTGATGCCTTGCGTGCCTCCAAGACCTCTAAAGACATGATCGTGGCGCGTTACTCGGGCGTTTGGGCGCGCGAGGGCGAGTTCATCATCAACGCGCAAGGCGGCCAGGAAAAAGATGACGGCAAGCGCAGCTGGGTGGAGCTGCAGGATTTGCGTCTGTTCGAGTTCGCACCCAACGGGCAGCTCAAGACCATTACCCATGCCAAGACCGGCGTGCATACCGGCGATGGCTGGGATCTAAGCCAAGTCACTAAGACCACGTTCGCCGAGCGGTCCATTAAAGAGGACAAATTGGCCAGCATGCATTGGGTATCCAAGCTCGATGCGACCTCGCTCGGTGCGGACATTGATCGGCCGCGCTATTTGAGCGCGCAGCAACTCAAGGCCGGTATGGAATACCGTGAGCGCAACAAGCTCAAAGCCTCCGATTTCGAAGAGTTTTACTGGGGCCGCTGGTTCTATCCCATCAATATTCTGGCCTTGTGCCTGGCGGCCATTCCATTCGCCTTCGGCACCTTGCGTTCGGGCGGTTTGGGCAAGCGACTGTTTATCGGCATTGTGTTCGGCTTGGCGTTCTTCCTGCTGCAATCGACCTTTGTCGAGTTTGCCAAGGTCTACAAGCTGGATTTGCGCGTGGGTTACGCCGTGCCAACGGTGGTGATGCTGCTGTTTGCGTACTACCTGTTCCGGCGCAAGTCCGGATGAGGGAGCAGGCGCTTCCGCAACAAGGCACGCAATTCCCTGCCGCTGTGCCTGCTCGAATCGGCCGCCGTCTCATCGGACTGGTTTATGACCTATTCCCGGCGATGGCGCTGTGGTTTGTGATCGTGGTGCTGTTTCTGGCCTTGCATTACTGGCGCTTGAGCGCAACGCAGGGCGCAGCCTATGCGCAGCAGCATGCGGCGATTCTGCCCGGCGGTTTGGAGTCGTTTGTGCTGTTCTGCGCCTTGTTCGGCATCACCGGGTTGTATGCCACCGTCAGCTGGCATCGTGGTGGGCAGACCATTGGCATGAAGCCGTTCCGCAGCTACGTGGTCGATGAGCGCGGTGAGTTTGCTTCGTACCGGCAATTATGGGTCCGGTTTCTGGCAGGCCTGATTGCCTTGCCGCTTGGCTTTTGGGTGGCGTATTTCCGCAAGGATCGCCTAACCCTTCACGATCTGATCTCGCACACTCGCTTCATTAAGCGCTGATGAGCGTCAAATCCCAAGGCATTGCCAATCGACGCCAGCAGGCCCGGCAACGGCCGGCGGTTGCGGCCGATGATGCGACGTGGATTGCCCGGTTCGTCGAGGCGATCTGGGCTGAGCAGGGGCTGGCGCGCGCCTCCTTGCAGGCCTATCGCACGGATTTAGAAGGCTTGAGTCGCTGGCAGTCGGATGCCGGCGGCGTCACGTCGCAGGGCCTGCATCAGTTCGATCAGGCCACCTTGTTTAATTACCTGGCGTTCCGGGCCGGGCACCAGTATTCGCCCCGTAGCAATGCGCGGTTGCTGACGACCCTGCGCGCCTTTTACGGCTGGCTGTTGCGGCAAGGCCATCGTGCCGATGATCCGACGGCATTGTTGCAGCCCCCAAAATTGCCGCGACCTTTGCCCAAGGCGCTCAGTGAAAACCAGGTCAGCGCATTGCTCACCGCGCCCGATGAGAGTCGGCCCGAAGGGCTGCGCGATCGCGCCATGCTGGAGCTGATGTATGCATCCGGACTGCGGGTGAGTGAGCTGGTGGGATTGCCTTCGACGGCGGTCAATTTGCGCCAAGGTGTGTTGCGGGTGATGGGCAAGGGCAGCAAGGAGCGCTTAGTCCCCTTGGGCGATGAGGCGCAGCACTGGTTGCAGCGGTATCTCAACGAGGCGCGTCCGCAGCTGGCCGGCAAGAAGCCGGTGGCCGAGCTGTTTCTGACCGCCAAGGCCGAGGCGTTGAATCGGCAGCAGTTCTGGCGCGACATCAAGCGCTATGCGGCGCTCGCCGGGGTGGATCCCGACAAGGTGTCGCCGCATGGATTGCGGCACAGTTTTGCCACCCACCTGCTCAATCACGGAGCCGATCTGCGGGCCTTGCAGATGTTGCTGGGACACAGTTCGCTCAGTACCACGCAGATTTATACGCTGGTCGCCCGCGAGCAACTTAAACAGTTGCACGCTAAGCACCACCCGCGTGGCTGACTGCGCCATTGGTGCGGTGCCATAATGGGTAACTCTGAGCAAAAAAGCGGTGTGACGTCCTTGAATATTCGTGCAATCCAAAAAATGGTGCTCACCGTGGTGGTTGGCGGTTTCACTCTGGCCGCCTGCGCGCAGCAGACGCCGGCCGACGGCTCCAATGCCAAGGCACAAGTGCCCGTGGCCAAAACCACTTTGCCGAACCGTGATGTCCAAGTAGCCCCCGGTACCGCCGATGCGCGCGCGCTGGACGCCGTAAAGCGCTTCAACCCGGGCATTGTGGTCGAAAACATCAGTGCCGCGCCGATGCCGGGCTTTCGCCAAATGATCATTGGCGGGCAGGTCGTGTACGTCAGCGATGACGGCAAGTACGTGTTTCTGGCGGGTCAGGGCGGCGGTCTGTTCGATGCCGGCTCGCAAGCCAATCTGTCCGAAGATGCTCTGGCTGCCGAGCGCGTGCGCCTGCTCAAGACCATCCCGCAGTCGGATCGCATCGTTTTCGGCCCGGCCAATCCCAAGTACACCATTACGGTCTTTACCGATATCGAGTGCGGATTCTGCCGCAAGCTGCACAGCGAGATGGCCGAAATCAACAAGCAAGGCATCGCCGTCGAGTATTTGGCGTTTCCGCGTCAGGGCCTGGGTTCCAAGGACTATGTGGACATGATCTCGGTCTGGTGCGCTGCCGATCGCAAGGCCGCACTGACGAACGCCAAGACCGGCGGCAAGGTGCCGGCTAAGGATTGCAAGAACACAGTGGCTGCCCAGTACGTGGTGGGCCAGCGTTCGGGTCTGACCGGTACGCCCATGATTCTGGCCCAAGACGGTCAGATGATTGGCGGATATCTGCCACCGGCCGTACTGAAACAGCGCCTGGATGCATGGGCAGCGACTAAATCCAAGGGCTAAAGGCGGGGCTTGCCTCGCGGCTGGCTTATAATACGGGGTCCCTGACGACTCCGAATGGCTGGTCAAATGTTGGTGCTTGAGGGCGGTTCCGCCCTGTCTCCGTTCCGCTTCGAACGACTGCAATCAAAACTTCAGGCCATTGCTCCCGCAGCGCGGCTGCTGGCTGCGTATCCGGTGTACTGGGTGCAATTGCGGGCCGGTGCCGATTCCCATCTCGATTTAGCGGCCTTGCAGCGCATTTTGCAGGCTTCGACGCAGACGGCCGATAAACCGCATGGGGCCGACTCGCTGTTTGTTTCGCCGCGCATCGGCACGCTGTCGCCGTGGGCTTCCAAGGCCACCGAACTGCTGCAAGGCGCCGGCCTGCCGGTCGACCGTGTTGAGCGGGGCTGGCGTTACGATCTGGCCGATGTGCCGGGCATGGATTCGGCGGCTGCCAAAGCCTTCGCCAAGGTGTTGCATGATCCGATGACGCAATCGGTGCTGCGCAGCGCCAACGACGGCTTCGCCCTGTTTGATATGCCGCCGCGCGGCGAGCTCGAACGCATTGCGCTGAACGATCTCGAAGGCGCCAACAAGCGTCTGGGTCTGGCGCTCGCTGACGATGAAATCGCATATCTGCGTGAGCGTTATGCCGGCTTGTCGCATCTGCCCAGCGATGTCGAGCTGATGATGTTCGCGCAGGCCAACTCCGAGCACTGCCGCCACAAGATTTTTAACGCGTCGTGGACTATCGAGGGCATGGACCAGCCGCTGTCCTTGTTCAAGATGATCAAGAACACGCACGCGATGACGCCCGAGAACACCCTTTCGGCCTATAGCGACAATGCTGCCGTGGTCGAGGGCTATACGGGCCACCGTTTCCGTCCGCAACCGGGTACGCGACTGTACCGCTCCGAGGAAGCCGTCGAATCCGCCTTCGCCATCAAAGTCGAGACGCACAATCACCCGACCGCGATTGCGCCGTTCCCCGGAGCGTCCACCGGTAACGGGGGCGAGATCCGTGACGAAGGCGCGACGGGCCGCGGTGGCAAGCCCAAGGCCGGCCTGACCGGTTTCAGCGTGTCGCACTTGCGCATCCCGGGTGCGCCGCAACCGTGGGAAATGCCGCGTGTTCTGAATCCGCGCATGGCCTCGGCATTTGAAATCATGCAGGAAGCACCGCTCGGCGGCGCGGCCTTCAACAATGAATTTGGCCGACCGAATCTGCTGGGTTATTTCCGCAGCTTTGAGCTCGAGACCGAACACGATCACAAGG
This sequence comes from Aquilutibacter rugosus, assembly GCF_036541335.1. Taxonomy (NCBI): domain Bacteria; kingdom Pseudomonadati; phylum Pseudomonadota; class Gammaproteobacteria; order Lysobacterales; family Lysobacteraceae; genus Aquilutibacter; species Aquilutibacter rugosus. The sequence continues at coordinate 736,590 of NZ_JAZHBO010000001.1, forward strand.
TGCGTGCCTACGACAAGCCCATCATGCTGGCGGGCGGTCTGGGTGCGATTGACCGCAATCAGGTCGAAAAACTGGGCCTGAAAGACGGCTATGCGGTGATCGTGCTCGGTGGTCCTTCGATGCTGATCGGACTGGGTGGTGGTGCGGCCTCGTCGGTTGCGTCCGGCGAATCGTCCGAGGATCTCGATTTTGCCTCGGTGCAGCGCGACAACCCGGAAATGGAACGCCGCTGCCAGGAAGTACTGGATCGCTGCGTCGCACTGGGTGCCGACAATCCCATCGCCTCGGCGCACGATGTCGGCGCGGGCGGTTTGAGCAATGCCATCCCGGAACTGCTGCACGATTCCAACCTGGGCGGGGTGATCGATCTGGCCAAGGTGCCGACCGATGATCCCTCGCTGTCGCCGATGCAGTTGTGGTGTAACGAATCGCAGGAGCGTTACGTGCTCGGCATGCCGGCCGATCAGGTGCCTGTGTTCGAGGCGATTTGCGAACGCGAACGTTGTCCGTATGCAGTCGTGGGTGTTGCCACGGCCGAAGAGCGTCTGGTCGTCGGTTACGGCGCCACCACGGGAACCGTTGCCGATCGCTCGCGCGAGTGGCCAATTGATTTGCCGATGGATTTGCTGTTCGGCAAGCCGCCCAAGATGCATCGCAAGACCGAGTATCCGGACGAACCGCCGTTCCCGCCGATGGTGTGGCAAGGCTTGGACTTGCATGCTGCGGGTCTGCGCGTGCTGTCGCATCCGACGGTTGCGGCCAAGCAATATCTCGTCACCATCGGCGATCGCAGTGTCGGTGGCCTGACGGCGCGCGATCAGTTAGTCGGTCCGTGGCAATTGCCGGTGGCCGATTGCGCCATCACGCTCACCGATTTCGAAGGCGTGTCCGGCGAGGCGATGGCCATCGGCGAACGGGCTCCATTGGCTCTCCTCGATGCCGCAGCGGCGGCGCGCATGACCGTTGGTGAGGCCATTACCAATCTGTGTGCTGCCCCGATCGATTCGCTATCGCAAGTGAAGCTGTCCGCTAACTGGATGGCCGCAGCCGGTTACCCCGGCGAAGATGCCTTGCTGTTCGATGCCGTCAAGGCTGTGGGCATGGAAATCTGCCCGTCGTTGGATCTGTCCGTGCCGGTCGGCAAGGACTCGCTGTCGATGCAGGCGCAATGGCAAGTCAACGGCGAAACGCATCAGTCGGTGTCGCCGGTGTCGCTGGTGATCACCGCCTTTGCGCCGGTTGCCGATGTACGCAAGCAACTGACTCCGTTGATGGTCCGCGAGGACGAAACCGAACTGTGGCTGATTGGCCTAGGTGCCGGCAAGCAACGTCTGGGCGGTTCGATTCTGGCGCAGACCCATCCCGAAGCGATGCCCGCCGACGGACTCGAAGCGCACGCGCCTGCATTTGCGGGCCATGGTGTTGATCGTGGCGATACCGGTGTACCCGATCTTGATGACCCGCAGCGTCTGCGCGCGTTCTTTGAACTGATTCGTGACGCGCGCGATGCCGAGTTGCTGTGCGCATACCATGACCGTTCCGACGGCGGTGCCTTCGCGGCATTGGCCGAAATGGCGTTCTGCTCGCGCATGGGTCTGGACATCAACTTGCGTCATTGGGGCAGCGATCCCTTCCGCACTTTGTTCAATGAAGAGTTGGGCGCGCTGGTCCAGATCCGCAGTGCGGACCGCGCCGAGTTTGCCGACCTGGTGTCGGCACATGGTCTGATCGATTGCGCGCAACGCATTGCCCGTCCCAATCACACGCAGAATCTGCGGGTCGGCTTTGACGATGAAATCCTGGCCGAATGGAAGTGGGATGAGCTGATGGACGCCTGGTGGAGCACGACGCACGCCATGCAACGTCTGCGCGATAACCCCGACTGCGCCGACCAGGAAGCCGAGGCGACCAAGCGTTTCGCCACGCATGGCATCAAGCCCAAGCTGACTTTTAACCCCGACGAAGACGTGGCCGCGCCGATGATCAACACCGGCGTTCGACCCAAGGTTGCGGTCCTGCGCGAGCAGGGCGTCAACGGTCAGATCGAAATGGCCAGCGCGTTTACCGCGGCCGGCTTTGATGCCTTCGATGTGCACATGAGCGACCTGATCAACGGTGGCGTGCAGTTGGCGGATTTCCAGGGTGTGGTGGCTTGCGGTGGCTTCTCGTACGGTGACGTGCTGGGTGCCGGCCGCGGTTGGGCCACCTCGATTCTTGAACGTGCAGCCATGCGCGATGCGTTCACTGCATTCTTCAATGACAGCTCGCGTTTTGCGCTGGGCGTCTGCAACGGTTGCCAGATGATGTCGCAGCTCAAGGACATCATTCCCGGCGCGCAAGCCTGGCCCGAGTTCCTGCGCAACGCATCGGAACAGTTCGAGGCCCGCTACTCGCAGCTTGAGCTGGCCGAATCGCCGTCGCTGTTCTTTAGCGGCATGCAAGGTTCGCGCATTCCGGTAGCGATCGCCCATGGCGAAGGCCGCGCCGCATTTGATCGCACCGGCTCGCTGTCTGATGCCGTGGTAGCCGCTCGCTATGTCAACGGCGATGGCACAACCGCGACCTCGTATCCGTTCAATCCGAACGGTTCGGAACAGGCAATTGCAGCGCTGACCACGACCGATGGTCGCGTTACAATCATGATGCCGCACCCGGAACGGACTTCGCGCATGGTCAACATGAGCTGGGCTCCGACTGAGTGGCGCACGCACGACGCGTCGCCGTGGTTGCGCATGTTCCGTAACGCCCGAGCGTGGGTGAACTGAGTGAGCGGCAGCGTTGTCGTCATACCGGCATGCAGCGATGAAAATGCGCTCGATGCCTGTCTGGCTGCACTCGATGCCGGCACGCTGCCGGGCACACGCGTCTGGATTCCGGACAATGCTGCCGTCACCCCGCGCGGCTTTGAAATCATCAAAGCCTGGATTGCGCGGACGAAGCTAAAGGCCGATTACACGCGGCGTCAGTCGCGCACCGACGAACTCGTCAACATGGCCGAGATTTTTCGCGCCGTAGGCGATGCCGATGTCTGCGTGCTATCGCCGTTTGCGGTGCCAACGCGCGGCTGGCTCACCCGTCTCGAAGCGTGTCTGGCCGCGGACCCCTCGGTGGCGACTGCCACGCCCTGGTCCAACCTGGGCGACATCCTGTCGTGGCCGCTGATGGGCGAGTTGAATGCCTTGCCCGACGATCCGCAGGCGATCGCGCAGGCAGCTGCGAATATGCCGCGACTGTTCCCGGAGATCCCTGCCGCCGTGCCGCATTGCGTGCTGGTCCGTGGCAAGGCGCGTGCCGCTGTTGGTAGCCTGGATGCCGACAGTTTCAGCTCCTGGTACGCGGGCCTGGTCGACTGGTCGATGCGCTTTGCCGGTTTGGGTTGGCGTAATGTGCTGTGCGAGTCTTCGTTTGTCGGCTGCACTCTCGAGTCGCACGCGCACGAAGGCGATGCCGCTGCTCTGTTTGCGCGCTGGCCTGCATGGCAGGATCGGCAAGCGCACTTTGTACTGAATGACCCCTTGCGCTCCAACCGCCACGCGTTGACGCAGCGCCTGCAGGAACTGACGCCGCCTGACTTGCAGCGCGATCTGTTCGATGCCATCGGTGATGAACGCGCCGCATGAGTCTCGGCGTCGCCATTGTCACGCATCGCAACGGCGCCACCATTGAAGCCTGTTTGCGGGCCTTATCCAACGCTTCGGCGGTTACGGCGATTCGCGTTGTAGACAATGCCTCCGACGACGAAACCGTCAATCTGCTGAGTCGTCTGGCCTCAAAGGATCCGCGAGTTCGCTTTATTGCGAACGAGGACAATATCGGCTTCGGGCGTGGCGTGAATCAGGCGGTGGCGGCTATGCCTTCGACCGAGCAGCTGCTGATTCTCAATCCCGATTGCGAACTGTCAGCCGATGAGCTGGCAACACTTTGTTCGCATCTCGATGGCGATATGGTCCTGGGTGCCGAACTGGTCGACGCGGAGGGCCACGTGGATCCGGCGTCGCGACGTAACGACTTGCGCTTCTGGCCTTTGTTGCGCAGCCGGTTTGGCCTGAGTTCGTATTCGCCGTATGTGGCGCGTGACCGCAGCGCGGTGCAAGCAGTCGAAGCAATCTCCGGCGCCGTGATGCTGATGCCGCGGAGTCTGTTCAAGGCCTTGCAGGGCTTTGACGAAAGCTATCGTCTGCACGTTGAAGATCTTGATCTGTGTCGTCGGGCGCGTCAGCTCGGCGCACTGGTTGCGGTCTGTAACGACGTGCAGGTTCTGCATGTGCGTGGCGTCTCCTCGCGGCGCCGACCGTTCTTTGTAGAATGGAACAAGCACCGCGGCATGTTGCGATATTTCGCAGCCGAGGAGGCCCGCAACTTACATGTGCTGCAGCGGTTCGCGGTTTCCGCCATGATCTGGCTACGCCTGCCGCTGATGGTTCTAAGGGCCGTGCTCAAGTCCTAGTCGTTCGCTGCATTTAAACGCGCGCCGGTGTGCCCGCAGGTCATGCCGGGAGGCTAGAATGTGGACTTCACGAACGCGGAGCCGTTCCATGCAGAATTCCGACTACTGCGCCAACTGCGGGCGGCCCATTGACGGGCCGGAGCAGAACTTTTGCCCTGTTTGCGGGCAGCGCACTCCGGTGCATCGGATCAACTGGCACTTCCTCGGGCATGAGCTGCAGCACGGCATCTTCCACGTCGATGGCGGCATCATCTATTCACTGCGCCAACTGCTGACGCGTCCGGGTCATACCATCCGCGAATATATCCGTGGCCGTCGCGTACCGCATTTCAAGCCGGTGCTGATGATCATGATTCTCGGCGCGGTGGTGACCGTGCTGTCCAAGTACTTGCTGGAAAGCGGCGGTCTGATCCCCACCAGCCTGCTGACGATCAACGAGGGCGCCCGCGGGCTCGAACCGGGCAGCCGCGACGCGCAAATCGTTAAGAACTTTCGCGAAGCCCTGTCATGGATGAATGAGCATCTGGCCATCACGCTGATTGCGCTGATTCCTTTTTATGCCATGTCCATGCGCATGGCGTTCCGTAAATTCCGACGCGAATACAATTTCCCCGAATGGCTGGTGATCACCTGTTTTGTAACGGCGCAGGCGCTGGCCATTTACGGTATTTTTCTGCTGTTGCGGCAACTGCTGCCGGCGTTCGCCTCGTGGGATTTTACGGCGATGATGGCCGCGCAGATTTTTACGTTCGTGCAGTTATTTCGCCCTTATAAGGGCTGGAAGACGTTCCTGCGTTTTTCATTGGGTTACGTCTATTACGGTATGTTCGTGATCCTGTTGATTCTGGTCGGGGTGTTTGCCATCCTGATTGCATCGCTCGGTTGGGATGCGTTTGTCGGCGAGATCAGAGGCTGAGCCGCGAGCGCTCACCGCGCGCCTGCATTCCTTCGGCAGCATCTGCAGCATGTTAGTGAAAGTACTAGCTGGCGCATCTCATCCATAGAGACTGACCCCAATCACTCTGTATCCAAGGCGAGCAATCCCCGACTAGGGGTTGGGGTGGTAGGGGTGGTGCGGGTCATGTTCTCTCTGTCGTGGCCCGTACCCGCTTCGCCCTGATCCGGAACATTTTTCGGATACAGGAGTTAACTGCATATGGTTAAGCAATGGGTGGGACCGCTGCGTGCGGTGTTGTTGAGTGGGTTGTTACTGGCCGGTCAGGCCATGGCCGGCACCACAATTAAATAATGGACGCCGGTCGAGCTGCGCTTCCTGCAGAGTATTTCCTCTGCAACGGCAACAACCGGTGAAAAGATCGAGTTCGAGGTCGTCTCCGATGTCGTCGAAAACGGCAACACGCTCATTCCCGGCGGCGCACGTGCCATGGGTGTCGTTCAATCGGCCAAGAAAAAGGGCTTCATGGGCAGGTCCGGTGAACTCAACATCAACCTGAGCTACGTGCTGGTCAATGGTGTGCGAGTGCCCCTGCGGTCGTCGCAGGGCTCCGAGGGTGAGGGCCGCATCGGCACCGCCGTCGCGCTAACCGTATTGTTCGGCCCCATCGGTCTGCTTAAGCGCGGTCTGGATATCACCGTTCCCGCCGGCCAGACGCTGACTGCAACGGTCGATGCATCGACTGAACTGGCAACGCCGTAATCGCTTGTTAGGGGTGTGGGGCGCAGTTCAGGCTTCGGCCGGCTGCGTCCCACATTTTCGTTTTGGCGCGACCGTTTATGCGTGCGAGTTGCGGGCGGCGCGGATCTCGTCGCGCAGAGTGCGGGCGGCCTGACCGGCGGCCGACGCAAAGTCCTCACCGTTCGATGCGTACAAAATCGCGCGCGATGAGTTGATGATCAGACCATAGCCATTGGTGCTGGCGGCATTGTGGACCACATCGGCGGCATTGCCGCCTTGAGCGCCCACGCCCGGCACCAGCAGCGGCACGGCATCACCGACCAGCTCGCGCACTTCGCGCAGCTGCTGCGGCCAGGTCGCGCCAACCACGAGCGCGCATTGGCCGCCATGGTTCCAATCACGTGCAGCCTTGGCGGCGACATGGGCGTAGAGTGGCTTGCCTTCGACCTGCAGATCCTGAAAATCACCGGCCGACGGGTTCGAGGTGCGGCACAACACAATGACGCCTCGATCGGCATAGGCCAAAAAGGGCTCGACGCCATCCGACCCGAGATACGGATTGACCGTCACCGCGTGGGCGTTAAAGCGTTCAAAGGCCTCGACGGCGTAGTAGCCGGCGGTAGAGCCTATGTCGCCGCGCTTGCTGTCCAGAATCACCGGGACTGCCGGATGCCGCTCACGGATGTAGGCAATCAGCTCGACTAGCGCGGCTTCGGCGCCGAGCGCTGCAAAATGCGCAATCTGCGGCTTGAACGCGCAGGCGAATTCGGCAGTGGCATCAATGATCGGCTTAAAAAAGCCGAGCAGTGCGTCATGGGCCGGCAAGGCGCGCAGCGACTCCGGAAATTTGACGAGTTCCGGATCGAGCCCGACGCACACCATCGTGTCCGCGTCGCGCCAGCGTGCTTCGAGCAAATCCTTGAACGTCACTGCCGTGCCCCTAATGCTTACTTGAGCGCCTTGAAGCGCAGACGATGCGGACCGGCCTGGTCGCCCAGACGGCGCTTCTTGTCTTCCTCGTACTCACGGTAGTTACCTTGGAAGAACTCAACGTGGGAGTCGCCTTCGAAGGCCAGAATGTGCGTTGCGATACGGTCCAGGAACCAGCGATCATGCGAAATCACGAAGGCATTGCCGGGGAATTCGAGCAGTGCATCTTCGAGCGCGCGCAGGGTTTCGATGTCCAGGTCGTTCGAGGGTTCGTCGAGCAGCAGCACGTTGCCGCCCTGCAGCAGCGTCTTGGCCATGTGAAGCCGGCCGCGTTCACCGCCGGACAGCGAGCCCACCAGCTTTTGCTGATCGGTGCCCTTGAAGTTGAAGCGGCCGATGTAGGCGCGCGACTGAATTTCGATGCCGTTGATGTTGAGGATGTCGAGTCCGCCCGCAACCTCCTGGAAGACGTTGTGGTTGCCTTCGAGCTTGTCACGGCTCTGATCCACGTAGGCCAGCTTGACGGTCGGACCGACATCAATGGTGCCGCTGTCAGGCTTTTCCTGACCGGTGATCATCTTGAACAGCGTCGACTTACCGGCCCCGTTCGGGCCGATGATGCCGACGATGGCACCGGCGGGCACCACGAATGACAGATCATCAATCAGCAGGCGATCCGCAAAGGTCTTGCTGACGTTCTTGAACTCAATGACCTTATTGCCCAGACGCTCGCCCGGCGGAATAAAGATTTCATTGGTTTCGTTGCGCTTCTGATAGTCGACCGATTGCAGCTCTTCGATGCGGGCCAGACGGGCCTTGCCCTTGGAGCGGCCACCCTTTGCGTTTTGACGCGCCCATTCCAGTTCCTTGGCGATGGCCTTCTGGCGCGCCTTTTCCTGGTTTTCTTCCTGCTTCAGGCGATCTTCCTTCTGGACCAGCCAGTCGGTGTAGTTGCCCTTCCACGGAATACCGCGACCGCGGTCGAGTTCCAGAATCCATTCGGCCGCATTGTCCAGGAAGTAGCGATCGTGGGTGACGGCCACCACGGTGCCCGGGAAGCGGGCCAGGAACTGTTCGAGCCATTCGACGGATTCGGCGTCCAAGTGGTTGGTCGGTTCGTCGAGCAGCAGCATGTCGGGCTTGCTCAGCAGCAGGCGGCACAGGGCCACGCGGCGCTTTTCACCGCCGGACAGGTTGCCGATCTTGGCCTCCCATGGCGGCAGGCGCAGGGCGTCCGCGGCCACTTCGAGCTGCTGTTCCAGCATGTGGGCGTCACCGCTGGCGAGAATCGCTTCGAGGCGCTGCTGCTCAGCAGCCAACTTGTCGAAGTCGGCATCGGGCTCGGCGTAGGCGTCGTAGACCTTGTCCAGTGCGGCCTGGGCCTGCAGGATTTCGCCTACGCCTTCTTCGACCGCCTCGCGGACGGTCTGTTCCGGATCGAGCTGCGGCTCCTGCGCCAGGTAGCCGACCTTGATGCCGGGCTGGGCGCGCGCTTCGCCCGAGTAATCCGTATCCACGCCGGCCATGATCTTGAGCACCGTGGACTTGCCGGCACCGTTCAGGCCCAGCAGGCCGATCTTGGCGCCCGGGAAGAACGAGAGGCTGATGTCTTTGATGATCTGGCGCTTGGGCGGGACGGTCTTGGACACGCCCTGCATGGTGTAAATGAATTGCGACATGGGAACTCCGGTTGCGCACGGGACCCTACGGCTGCGAACGGCCGCAACAGGGGTCTGAGAATGTCGCAATTATAGCAACACCGCGTTGTTGGCCAGCGGCGGGAAGGTCGTTCAGGGGTGCTAAAATTGGGGATTATCGCTACTTTTCTGCTAAGGAGACCCGATGTTCAAGCGTGACGTGACTATTGCTGCTTTCGATCCGGAACTATCGGCGGCCATCCTGGCAGAGACCCGTCGTCAGGAAGATCACGTCGAACTGATCGCATCGGAGAACTACACCAGCCCCGCCGTGATGGAGGCCCAGGGTTCGCAACTGACCAATAAGTACGCCGAAGGGTATCCGGGCAAGCGCTACTACGGCGGCTGCGAGTACGTGGACGTGGCCGAGCAGTTGGCGATTGATCGCGTCAAGCAGCTGTACGGTGCCGACTACGCCAACGTCCAGCCGCATTCGGGTTCGCAGGCCAATCAGGCCGTCTACTTTGCGCTGCTGCAACCGGGCGACACCATTCTGGGCATGTCGCTGGCGCACGGCGGTCACTTGACCCACGGTGCCTCGGTGAACCTGTCGGGCAAGCTGTTTAATGCCGTGCAGTACGGTGTCAACGATCAGGGTCTCATCGACTATGACGAAGTAGAACGTCTGGCGGTTGAGCATCAGCCCAAGATGGTGGTGGCCGGTTTCAGTGCCTACAGCCAAATCGTGGACTGGGCGCGCATGCGTGCCATTGCCGACAAGGTCGGTGCTTATCTGTTTGTGGACATGGCGCATATCGCCGGTCTGGTGGCTGCCGGTGTTTATCCGTCGCCGCTGCCGCATGCGCACGTGGTGACTTCGACCACGCACAAGACCCTGCGCGGGCCGCGCGGTGGCATCATCGTCGCCAAGGACCCGTCCGAGGAACTGACCAAAAAGCTGCAATCCATAGTGTTCCCGGCGCTGCAAGGCGGTCCGCTGATGCACGTGATCGCGGCCAAGGCCGTCGCCTTTAAGGAGGCGCTGGATCCTTCGTTCAAGCAATATCAGCAGCAAGTGGTCAAGAACGCCAAGGCCATGGCCGAAACGCTGACCGCGCGCGGTTACAAGATTGTTTCGGGCGGTACCGAAAATCACCTGATGCTGGTTGACCTGGTCGACAAGGGCATCACCGGTAAAGATGCCGAGGCCGCACTGGGCAAGGCGCATATCACCGTCAATAAAAATGCCGTGCCGAACGATCCGCAAAAGCCGTTCGTGACGTCGGGTCTGCGCGTCGGTACGCCGGCAATCACTACGCGGGGTTACAAAGAGCCCGATGTCGTGGCGCTGACGCATTGGATGTGCGATGTGCTCGATGATCTCAAGAACGAAGAGGTCATCAAGGGCGTGCGTGAGAACGTCGCCAAGCAGTGCGCAGACTTCCCGGTTTACGGTTAAGACGCGGACTGCCTAGGCGATGCATTGCCCGTACTGCCAGCACACCGACACGCGCGTGATCGATTCGCGGGTCTCCGAAGACGGCGTCATGATCCGTCGGCGACGGGTGTGCGAGGCCTGCGGCGAGCGCTTCTCCACGGTCGAAAGCTTTGAGCTGAAACTGCCGGTGGTGATCAAGAGTGACAGTCGCCGCGAGCCCTTCAGTGCGCACAAGCTGCGCCTGTCGTTTGATCGGGCGCTGCAAAAGCGCCCGGTGTCCGAGGAACAAGTCGAGGCCGCCGTGCGCCACGTGATTTCCCGCGTGAGGCAGACCGGTGAGCGCGAATTGCCTTCGCGCCAAATTGGCGAGCTGGTGATGGCCGAACTGCGCAAGGTCGATCAGGTCGGCTATGTGCGGTTTGCATCGGTCTATCGTTCGTTCGAAGACGTGGCCGACTTTCGTGAAGAGTTGGATCGACTGGAACGCGATCATCGCACCGCGGCCGAGGCACAGTTGTCGCTGCTGAGTGACGATGCCGATACACCGAGCCGACGCAAAGGCGGTAAATAAGTGGTTTTTTCAACTTTCGATCATGTTGCCATGACGCGTGCACTGCGTCTGGCCGAACGGGGTGCGTACACCACCAAGCCCAACCCCATGGTGGGCTGTGTGATCACTCGCGACGACGTGATCATCGGTGAGGGTTATCACGTGCGGGCCGGTGAGCCGCACGCCGAGGTGCTGGCGATTGCATCGGCCGGCGAGAATGTTCGCGGCGCTACTGGTTACGTCACGCTGGAGCCCTGTGCGCATTTCGGTCGCACACCGCCTTGTGCGGATGCGCTGATTGCAGCCGGTCTGGCCCGCGTGGTGATTGCGTCGCTCGATCCGTTTCCGCAAGTGAACGGCCAAGGTGCGCAACGGCTGCGCGATGCCGGCATTCAAGTGGATGTCGGTCTGCTCGAAGCCGAAGCGCGCGAACTCAACCGCGGTTTTTACTCGCGCCTGAGTCGTGGCCGCCCGTGGGTGACGCTCAAACTCGCCAGCTCCATGGATGGTCATACCGCATTGGCCAGCGGCGAATCCAAATGGATCAGTTCCGATGCCTCGCGTCGCGATGTGCATCACTACCGCGCTCGTGTAGGCGCCATAGTCACCGGCGCCGGCACCGTGCTGCAGGATGATCCGCAGCTCACCGCGCGTCTGCAGGGCAATGTAGATGTCGTCCAGCCACTGCGTGTCGTGCTCGATCCGGGCCTGGCTACGGTGGGGCGCGGCAAGATCCGCGAGGGCGATGCGCCGACACTATACGTGCACGCCCCGAATGCCAAAGTGCCGCGTGATCTCAAGGCCGAGCTCGTTTCGGCACCGGTCAACGGCAATCACTTCAACTTGCTGTCGGTACTGCACATGCTGGCCGCCCGGCAAGTCAACGAGGTGCTCGTCGAAACCGGGGCCACGCTGGCCGGTGCGTTTCTCAACGCCAAGCTCGTCGATGAGCTGGTGCTGTACCAGTCGCCGGTATTGCTCGGTAGTGGTGCACGGCCACTGTTCGACAACGTCAATATCACCACCATGGCCGAGCGCATCACATTGCACCGCACCGATGTCCGCGTCCTCGGTGAAGACCTGCGCATCACGTACCGACCACAGGAAAGCATCGCATAACTATGTTCACCGGAATTATCGAGGGGGTCGGTTCGGTCCGCCGTCTGGAACCCGTCGGCGGCGATCTGCGCCTGACCGTTGCCGTGGGAACGCTGCCGTTTGAGCGCGTCGAACTCGGCGAAAGCATTGCCGTGAACGGTTGCTGCTTGACCGTCATTGCATTCGATCACGACAGCTTTGACTGCGACGTATCGCCTGAAACCCTGCGCCTGACCACCTTGGGCACCCTGGCCGAAGGCGCGCCCGTCAATCTCGAACGTGCCTTGCTGCCGACCCAACGTCTGGGTGGGCATCTCGTGTCCGGTCACGTCGACGGTCTCGGTGCCGTGCGTTCGATCACGCCCGAAGGCCGTGCCCTGGTCTGGTGGTTCGAGGCCCCGGACAGTCTGCTGCGCTACATCGCGGTCAAGGGCTCGGTCGCCATCAACGGAGTTAGCCTGACGGTCAATGCGGTGGATGCGCACGGCTTTGCGGTGGCGCTGATTCCGCACACGGTTGCAAACACCACCTTTGGCTCGCTGTCTGCGGGCAGTCCGGTCAATCTCGAAATCGATACCGTCGCCCGCTATGTCGAGCGACTGCTGCAATTTAACGGAGCACCATAATGGCCTTTGCGCCAATTGAAGAAATTCTCGAAGAAATCCGCAACGGCCGCATGGTCGTGATCGTGGACGATGAAGACCGCGAAAACGAAGGCGATCTGATCATGGCCGCCGAACTGGTGACGCCGCAGGACATTAATTTTATGGTGACCCATGCGCGCGGACTGGTGTGCCTGTCGCTGACGCGCGAGCGTTGCCGCCAGCTCGGGCTGCCGCCGATGGTGCAGGACAATACTTCGCAGCATCATACGAACTTTACGGTGAGTATCGAAGCGGCCGAAGGCGTGACCACGGGCATCAGTGCCTACGATCGTGCTCACACGATCCGTACCGCCGTGCGACCCAATGCAGCGCCCGAAGACTTGAGCCAGCCCGGCCATATCTTTCCGCTGACTGCGCAGCCCGGTGGCGTGCTGACGCGCGCCGGTCATACCGAGGCCGCTAGCGACCTGGCTCTGATGGCCGGACTGGAACCTGCAGGTGTCCTGGTTGAGATTCTCAACGAAGACGGTTCGATGGCCCGTCGTCCCGAACTCGAAAAATTTGCCGAGAAACACGGCCTCAAAATCGGTTCGATCGAACAGCTGATTCAGTACCGCTTGAGCACCGAGCACACCGTGGATCGCGTCGAGAACCGCATTATCGAGACGCCCTACGGCCAGTTCGAACTGCATGTGTTCAAAGACCGTCTGTGCAACCAGCTGCATTACGCGCTGAGCCACGGCACGATCCATCACGATGCGCCGACCTTGGTCCGCGTGCAGATGCAGAACACGCTGAGCGATGTTTTGCATTGGAACCGCAGTGATTTCGGCACGCCGATAACTGCATTACTGCCGCGTCTGGCCGCTGCACCTGCCGGGATTCTGGTGTTGCTGGCCGACGAGCACTCGACCGATGAGCTGCTGACCCGCATCCGCGGTGATGCACCGGCCGCGAGCAATTCGCCCTTCCATGAGTGGCGCAGCACCGGTGTGGGTTCGCAGATTCTGTCGGCTCTGGGTGCCGGTCAGATCCGGGTCATCGGTACGCCGCGCAAGCAGATCGGCACCGGCGGCTTCGGTCTGCAGATCCTTGAATACGTGTAAGTGCCTTCTAACAGGCATCCGAATTAAACAATTGAGAGCAACAGCATGCTGATCGAAGGCGACATCCGAACCCCACAGAACGCGCGATTTGCGATTGTCGCGAGCCGCTGGAATTCCAAGATCACCGACGCGATCGTGGCCGGCGCCCGCAAGGCGTTTCTGTACAACGGCGTGGCCGAGGCGCAGGTCGACGTGTTGCGCGTACCCGGTGCGTGGGAGATTCCGCAGGCGATCGAGCTGCTGACGCGCACGGCCGGTACTTACGCTGCGATTGTGGCGCTGGGCTGCGTGGTCCGTGGCGATACCCGCCACTACGAACAAGTGGCCGATGGCACCTCGGACGCGCTGATGCGCCTGTCGCTGGATCGCGGCGTGCCGGTGGCCAATGGCGTGCTGGCCGTCGAAACCTTCGAAGACGCTCAGGCCCGCGCCGGCGGTTCGCACGGCAATAAGGGCGAAGAAGCGGCCCTTGTTGCCATCGAAATGGCCAATCTGGCAGCCCGCATCGGTGATAATGTCCGTCATGACTGAGAAATCGCAACATCCCCGCGCCAACGGCGGCATTGATCGCGTGGCTCGTGCTCGAGCCCGCCGCCGCGCGCTGCAGGCACTGTACGCTTGGCAAATGAGTGGCTGCACGGCCCGTGAGGCCGTCGCGCAGTTTGCGCACGAGCAGGCGCGCGAGCAAGCCGATCTGGCCTATTTCGAAGACATCGTGTTCGGTGTGATCCGTGAGCAGGCCTCGCTGGATAAGGCGTTGCGCCCGTTCCTCGATCGCGAAGTCGACGAGGTCGATCCGATCGAGCGCGCCGCGCTGCGTCAGGCCACCTACGAGCTGGTGCATCGTCTCGACGTGCCGTACGCGGTGGTCATCAACGAGGCAATCGAAATCGTTAAAAAGTTCGGTACCGAGCACGGTCACACGTTTGTGAACGGTGTGCTGGACCAGGCCGCCGCTAGCCTGCGCGCTGTCGAGGTCCAGGCGGCCATCTCACGGCATCGGGACTGAGTCGCAATGGGCGAGTTCGATTTCATCGGCCGTCTGCAGCAACGACTCGCCGAGCAGCCGTTCAACGCGGGAATTGATGTAGGCATCGGTGACGATGCCGCGATCCTGTCGCCGCCGCCGGATCATCGGCTGGTCGTTACCGCCGATACCTTGAACGCCGGGGTGCACTTCCCGCATTGCACGGCGCCTTACGACATTGGTTACAAGACCTTGGCGGTCAATCTGTCCGATCTGGCCGCCATGGGTGCGGAGCCGTGGGCGTGCACGCTGACAGTGGGGCTGCCTTCGCTTGATCCGGCATGGATGGAGTCCTGGCTCGATGGCTTTCTCGCCGCTGCGCAACTTGGTGGCATCACGCTGATTGGCGGCGACACCACGCGGGCGCCGTTTGCCACGTTTGGCGTAACGGCAATGGGTCTGCTGCCCTCGGACGCGGCTGCCGGTAATGGCGGGTTGCGGCGTGCCAATGCACTGGCGGGCGACGACGTGTGGGTGTCGGGTGAACTCGGTGGCGCGGCGCTGGCTTTACGTCTGGGCGAAGCGGCCCCCGCCGATCTGCGCCTCCGTCTGGATCGTCCGATTCCGCGGTTGGCGTTGGGCTCGGCGTTACGGCTAGTGCCGGATATCGGCGGCTGCTGTGACGTGTCCGATGGCCTGTTGGCCGATCTGGGGCATATCGCGATGGCCAGTGGCGTGCGCATCGAGCTGGATGCGGATCGGATCCCCATGGGCATGGACGTGCGGTCGGTATCCGACGGCCTGATGTTGGCGCTGACCGGCGGCGATGACTATGAGCTGGCCTTTACGGCGGCCGCGTCGGCGCGTGAGCAAGTGCTGGCGGCGGGCGAGGAGACAGGCGTGGCGGTGACACGGATCGGTCGGGCGCTGGGCGGGGAGCCTGGCGTGCACGTGCTCGATCCGATGGGGCGTGAGGTGCCGGTGCCGCCGCGGGCGGGCTGGGATCACTTCGCCGCTACTGCAGACTGAAGGCGTCGCGGTACCAGGTCCAGTGCGGGGACTCGGCGGGTCCGTGGCCGGAAATCACATCGAAACGGCAGGGCTTGGCGGCCAGTTCAGGGCGCTGCGCCAGTAGGGTGGCGGCTGCCCGTTTGAGGCGGGCGCGTTTGGTCCAGTCGACGGTTTCGGCGCCGTCGCCCAGTTTGGTGTGGCGGCGGTAGCGCACTTCGACAAAGACGATGGCGTCTTGGTCGGCCATCAGCAGGTCAATCTCGCCGCGGTGCACGCGGATCTGACGGCCGAGCAGGGTCAGGCCCTTGGCTTGCAGGAAGTCGGCGGCACGGCCTTCGAGGGCGGTACCTATTTGCGTCGTGGTGGTGGTCGGCATGGCGTCAGCTTGCTGGCGATGGGGTTGCCGCTACGCATAAACGGTCGCGGGGCTGACGTAAGGTGCCAAATTCCGCGTGAACGGTTAGCATAGACGCTGAATGGATCGGTTCGTTTGATGAGCAATTTCACCGCCGGGTTATATGTCGTCGCCACGCCAATCGGCAATCTCGACGATCTGACTGTGCGGGCGCGGCAGGTCTTGCAGGCCGCCGACGTTGTTGCCGCCGAGAATCCCACGCACACGCGGGCGCTGTTGGCGCAGTACGGCATCAAGGCGACTCTGACTCCTCTGCATCAGCACAACGAGGAACAGCAGTCCGCTCCCCTGTTGGCGCGGGTCGCTGCGGGCGAGATTGTGGCTCTGGTGTCCGACGCGGGCACGCCCCTGATGAGTGATCCGGGCTATCGGCTGGTGCGGGCGGCCAAAGAGGCGGGTCTGTCGGTGATTCCGGTGCCGGGTGCATGCGCTGCCATTGCGGCCTTGTCGGTCGCCGGGTTGGCCAGTGATCGGTTCGCGTTCGAGGGTTTTTTGCCGGCCAAGTCGAAGGCGCGGCGGGAGCGCTTGGCGTCGCTGGCTTCGGAGTCGCGGACGCTGATTTTCTACGAGTCCACGCACCGCATTGTCGAATCGCTCGAGGATATGGCCGCGGCGTTCGGTCCTTCGCGTCGGGCTTGTGTGGCGCGCGAGTTGACCAAGCTGTTTGAGACCGTGAGTACCGCGCCGCTGGAGGCGCTGGTGGCGCTCACGCGCGCGGATGCGAATGCGCAGCGCGGTGAGTTCGTGGTGCTGGTCGAGGGCGCGGCGGACGACGACGGTTCAGCCGCCCAATTGCGCGAGGGGCTCCGTGTGCAGGCGCTGCTGAAGGCGCATCTGCCGCCTAGCGCGGCCGCCAAGCTCGCCGCCGAAATCACCGGGGCCCCGCGCAAGGCGCTGTATGGAAATGGGGACGGAGGCAATTAATTTTTCTTAACAATTGGCGGGGTGGCCGCGGCGCGTGGCGCCGGCCTTAACCCTACGCTTTCAATTGTTAAGAAAAATTAATTGCCTCCGTCCCCATTTCAATCGTCGTCGGTGTCCGGCAACTCGTCGGCCGGCAAGGGCAGGATCGCCCAGAACGGCTTGCCGTCATCGGCCCACAGAAACGCCGCCTCATTGAGCACATCGAGCAGGGTGTCGAACTCGTTCGGCTCCGCCACCCGCAAGCCCGACGCATGGCGAAGGCAAATCAGGTAACCGGGTGCCGCCGGCAGCCACGACAGATCGCGCAGGACATCGGCCAGGCCATCCCAGTTGCCGCCAAACCACGACGGAATCTGCAAGCCGGCCGCGAGCCGCTCCATGAGCTCGACTTTATCCGTTGCCCCCTGCAGCGAGATGTCTGCAACCCGGAACTCGATTGCCTGCGCCGCCGCGAGCAGCGCGGCCGTGTCGTCCTCGGCAAAGAAATACGCACCGGACTGCGCCGGATCTAACAGGATGGATTGAAGTTCGGCGCTGGAATTCATGGCACGTCGCGGATGCGTTTAAAGCTGCGGTAGTGATCATCAGTGTAGTAGAACTCCGACGCCGGTTTGCCACCGGTCACGATCCGACGCGCACCACGGTCATTTTCACCGGGCGTCCGAACCGTGTACTCGCGGTAATACCCACGCGACTGAATCGGCAACACCCGCTCCCGATTCTGAAACGTCACGCCATCACGCGGATAGTCGAAGGGACCGCCGGCGCGGATATCGTCCAGCACCTTGCGCGCCTCCCGCGGGAGTGAGACGACATCGACCGTGCTCAGACCCGAGCTCGCGGAGTCGGCCGGGGACGACCTTGTGGACGATCTGGAGGACGCCGTCGCCGAAGCCGTCGACCGCGATGAAGTTGTGGACGCCGAGGCGGACACTGCCGGCTTGGAGCCGGGCAAACCCTGCTGCTCGGCGATGGATTGACCTGCCCGATGTCCCATCTGATAGATGAAGGCCGCAGCCAGCGCAACCAGCAGAACCAATAAGAACTTCCGCATACAAAGGACCCCTGACGACATTCACAACCGTGACCGAATCCTGACACCTTAGCTCAATTTGAACATTTGGCGCAGCAAAAGGTGGTATTTTTGCAGGGCTATGCGTCTTAAGTATCTGATTCCATTGGTGATTTTGGTGGCGGGTTGTACTCCGGCGCCGATTGAGCGGCCCTCGGGCCCCGTCACCGCTGCCCACCGCCCGCCCGTGCATCAAAAGCCCGGCGAACTGAGCCGTCTATTTGCCGGCCTGACTCGCGTGGCCCCTGATGCCGATCCTGAGGTCCTGTCCATGGCCCTGCAGGCGCGCCAATGTGCCATCCGCAACGGCCACGTCCGCTCGGACAGCCAGCGACTGGCGGTGATCGATTACTCGCGCCCCTCCAGCCAAAAACGTCTGTGGGTGTTTGATCTGGCGCAGCAACGTCTCCTGTTCGATGAGTATGTGGCCCACGGCGCCGGCAGTGGCGACAACATGGCGACGCACTTCTCCAACACCAACGATTCGCATCAGAGTTCGCTGGGGCTGTTCAGTACTGCCGAGACCTATTTCGGCGCCAACGGGTACTCGCTGCGGATGGATGGCCTCGAGCCCGGCATCAACGACAACGCCCGCGACCGCGCGATCGTCATACACGGTGCCGATTACGTCAATCCGATGCTAATCAACACCCAGGGCCGTATTGGTCGCAGCTGGGGGTGCCCGGCCGTGGCACGCGATGTCGCCAATCAGATGATCGACACCCTCAAGGAAGGCAATCTCGTCTACGCCTACTATCCGGACCCGAACTTTGTCCGCAGCTCCCAGATGCTCGATTGCGGTGGCGCGGCGATTGCCGATCTAGGCCCCGGTTACCGCGGCACGATGCCGGTCGGCTTCGAGTCGAACGTCTCCTCGGCACCCTGATCGCTGCATTCGGCCACAACGGGCGGCAACAGAAGGGCCAGTAGGCCCAGCGCCACGCCGACTCCGATCAGCTGACCGAACACAAAGCCGCCAATATCCTGCGGACGGATGCCGGCAAAGGTATCGGTCAGTGCCCGCGCCACGGTCACGGCGGGATTGGCGAACGAGGTGCTGGACGTAAACCAGTACGCCCCGGTGATATAGCACGCGACCAGCAGCGGCACCTTGTCCGGGCGGTGGCGCACACCCAGTCCGATTGTCAGCAGCAAGCCCGACGTGGCAATCGCTTCGGACAGGATTTGCGCCGGACCTTGGCGCACATGCGTGCCAATTTGCAGCGTCGGCAACTCAAACATGGCATGCGCAATGATTACGCCCAGCACCGCGCCAATGAACTGAGCTGCCAGATATTGCGCCGTCTGCGCATTGCTCATGCGCCCCTGGATCCGCTCCACCAGCGTCACTAGCGGATTGAAGTGCGCGCCCGACAACGGACCGAGCGTGGTGATCATCACGTATAGCATCACCCCCGTGGCGATGGCATTGGCGAGCAGGGCGACACCGTCGTTACCGGCGGACAGGCGCTGCGCCATGATGCCCGAGCCCACCACGGTGATGAGAAGACCGGCGGTCCCGATCAGTTCGGCAGACGCACGGGTTCTCATAGGCTGGCCAGCAAGGCTTTGACGCGACGTTCAATGTCATCGCGCACTTCGCGATAGGCGTCCTCGTCCATATGGCGCGGATCCGGCAACGCCCAATCCTCACGGCGTGACGTCGGCACCCACGGACAGGCATCGCCGCAACCCATGGTGACAACCGCGTCGAAGGCGCCTTCGACCTCGTCCAGTGACTTGGATCCGTGCTGGGTCAAGTCGTAACCCAGCTCGTTCATGGCGCGAATGGCGCGCGGGTTGATCACGCCCGAAGGGCGCGAACCGGCACTGAAGCTCTCCACCTGATCACTACCGTGGATCTTGGCGAAGGCCTCGGCCATCTGGCTGCGATTGGAGTTCTCTACACACACGAACAGCACACGTTTCATACCGAAGTCTCCTGAGCGATGTTGCGGGCGGCCTGTTGGCGCGCCAGTCGATCGAGCTGTGCCAGCGGCAGCGCGGCCAGCAGTTCGATCCGTCGGCGCAGCAGCTGCGAGGCCTTAAAGAATGCCGAAGCATCATCGGGCGTCCTGGCGGGATCGGCAACGCCCCAGTGTGCCAGTGCAGGCTCACCCGGCCACACCGGGCAGGCTTCGCCGGCGGCATCGTCGCAGACGGTGATGACGAAGTCCATGGTGGGTGCATTGGCGGTGTGGAATTCATCCCACGATTTGCTGCGCAGTTCCTTGCTGTAGCCGAACTGCCGAATCAGTTGCTCAGCCAGGGGCTCGACCATGCCGCGCGGCCGGCTGCCGGCACTGTAGGCGACGAACTTGTCGACGGCGATCGTATTCATGATGGCCTCGGCAATCTGGCTACGCGCCGAGTTGCCGGTGCAGATAAACAGGACGTTATAGCGTTCCACTAGCGTGAGCTCCGTTTGGATGTGGGCTTGGATTGCGGTTTCGAAGGGGTAGCGGGTGCGCACACAGTCGGAGCGCACATGGCGGGATCACGGCAGCAGTTCTCGGTCAGAAAGTCGACCAGCGCCGTCATGCGCTCGAAGTTGGCGCGCACGCGGATCGTGCGACCGTCGCGCTCGTCCAGTACCAGATCGGCCGCGCGCAGCAGGTTGAGTTGCGCGGTCAGGGTGGCGGCCGGAATCTTGGCGCGCGCACGAATGCTGCCGACACTCAGGCCCTGCGGCCCGGCAACGACCAGCATGCGGAAGATCCGCAGGCGGGACTCATGGCTCAGTGCATTCAGCAGTTCAACGGCTTTGGCGGTTCTCATGGTTCCATAATTCCAGAAATATGGAACTATGTAAAGAACAAAAAGGACGCCGGGGCGTCCTTTTGCTGCTTCCGGAGAAGCGACGGGCGACCGGCGGCTTAGCCGCAGGTGGTGCGCTGAATCTTGCGTTCGGTGTTGCTGTTGATGTGCACGTTGACGCGGTCAGCGCGGAAATCCTTGGTGACCATGGTGCCGGGTGCAATGACGCGGCCGACCGAGGCGCCGCTATCGCGCTTAATGCGGACCAGCGTCTCGGTGGTGGCGATTTGGCCAACAGCCCAGCCGAGATTGGTCACATTGCAGCTGCCGGCAGGAGCCGAGGGGCCTGTGCTTTCGGCGGGGCCGACAGTGCCATCGGCCCGGATGATCGGTTGTGGGGTACAGGCGGCCAGTGCCAGTGTGCCGGCGGCGGCCAGTGCCATCAGGGCAGATTTGTTCATGGAGTTGTTCCCGCAGGTCAGATGACTCTATTGTAATTCAGGGTCATGTGAAGGCTTCTTCGCAAAATGAACTGTGTCGTAATGGGATGCGAGATAATGGACTAATGCTGCGACTGACCGATCTCATTCTGCCCCTGAATCACACCGACGCCGAGCTGCGTGCCGCGACCGTGGCCGCCCTAGGCATCCGAGACGATCAACTGCTCTCGCTCCAAGTCGTGCGGCGCGGTTATGACGCGCGCCGACATGGCGACGTTCGCCTGATTTACGCGCTCGATGTGGATACCGGCGTGCCACCGACACTCAGGAACAAAGGGCAGCCCTCGTTGCGTCTGGGCGAGGTGCCGAACACCGACTATCAGTACGTGACCCGCGAGGCCCCTGTCGGAATGCATCGCCCGGTCGTGATCGGCATGGGTCCCTGCGGTCTGTTTGCTGGCCTGGTGCTGGCACAGATGGGGTTCAAGCCGATCATTATTGAGCGCGGCCAGGCGGTCAAGGAGCGCACGGCTTCGACCTGGGGTCTGTGGCGACAACGCGTGCTGACCCCCGAGTCCAATGTTCAGTTTGGCGAAGGCGGTGCGGGCACCTTTAGTGACGGCAAGCTCTACAGTCAGGTCAGCGACAAGTTTCATCATGGCCGCAAGGTACTGACGGAGTTTGTCGAGGCCGGCGCGCCCGATGAAATTCTTTACGTCAGCAAGCCGCACATCGGCACATTCCGACTGGTCACGATGGTGCAGAACATGCGGGCCAAAATCATTGCTCTCGGTGGCGAGGTGCGCTTCGACACGCGAGTTGATGACCTGCTGCTCGAATCACTTGACGACGGTCAGCAGCAAGTACGCGGCGTCGTGCTGCAGGATGGCTCGGAGATTCGCACGGATCACGTGGTGGTGGCCTTGGGTCACAGTGCCCGCGACACCTTTGACATGCTGTATAAGCGCGGCGTGTACATGGAGGCCAAGCCGTTCTCGGTCGGGTTCCGCATCGAGCATCCGCAGTCCATGATTGATCGGGCGCGCTTCGGCGCGCAGGCCGGCCATCCGCTGCTGGGTGCCGCCGATTACAAACTGGTGCATCACGCCAGCAACGGTCGAAGTGTCTACAGCTTCTGCATGTGCCCGGGCGGTACGGTGGTGGCTGCCACATCGGAACCGAACCGCGTGGTGACCAACGGCATGAGCCAGTACTCGCGCAACGAGCGCAATGCCAATGCGGGCATCGTCTGCGGCATTGATCCTGCGGACTATTTGCAGGCGTTCAAGGCCGATCGGCCGGAGTTGCCTTCGCATGTGTTCGATAGCGTGGCCGGTGAGCAGCGCGTGCATCCCTTGGCCGGCATCTCGCTGCAGCGCGCACTCGAATCGCAGGCCTTTACGGTAGGTGGCGGCAACTACAATGCGCCGGCGCAGCTGATCGGTGATTTTCTGCGTCGGCAGCCGTCGTCGGTGCTGGGCGACGTGGAGCCCTCGTATCGTCCGGGTGTGACCTTGGGTTCGCTCGATTCGACCTTGCCGGCCTATGCCATCGAGGCGATTCGTGAATCTCTGCCCGAATTCGGCCGCAAGATCCGCGGTTTTGATCGGGCCGATGGCGTTCTGACCGGTGTTGAGACCCGCACGTCGTCGCCATTGCGTATCACGCGTGGTCGCGACTTCCAGTCCTTAAATGTCCGCGGTCTGTTTCCTGCCGGTGAGGGCGCCGGTTATGCCGGTGGCATTTTGAGTGCCGGCATTGATGGCATCAAAGTGGCCGAAGCCATCGCCCGTTCGGCCTTGCGCCTCGCCTAGCAGTAATCGGAAGGGTCGTGACTTCTGGCACAGGGGTGTCAGGTCCATAGCCGCCAGTATGGAAGTTTGTGTCCATAACAAAGGTGCGGTAATTCATGATCTTGCGGACTTCGGTAACAGCGCTGGCGCTGGCGGTTGGAATGGCAGTGTTCGGTAATGCGCAGGGCATGGCCATCAAGGACGCCGATCTGACGCAGTGGCAGTCCAAGGTTCCGGCCCCGGTCAATCAGCCGTATCCCTACGGCACCATGCGTCTGCAGGTCGATACCACCGACACCACGCGCAGGATTTTTAAAGTGCGCCAGGAAATTCCGGTACGCGCCGGTCCACTGACTTTGCTGTATCCCAAGTGGTTGCCGGGCAATCATGCGCCCAACGGTCCCATCAACAAGGTGGCGGGCATTCGCTTCCGCGCCGGCAATCAGACGCTCCAATGGAAGCGGGATCCGTACGATGTGTATGCCTTCCATCTGGAGGTGCCGCAGGGTGTCACCAACATCACCGCCGAATTCGAGTACTTGAGCCCGAGTGCGCGCGAGCAAGGTCGTATCACGGCGACGCAGGACATGCTCAATTTGCAGTGGAACGCCGTTGCGCTGTATCCCGCGGGCTATTACGTCCGGCAGATTCCGGTGCAGGCCTCGGTGAAATATCCGCAGGGTTTTACGGCGGCCACGGCACTCTCATCGAGCAGTAAAGACGCCGACAACACCGTGCGCTATGAGACGGTCCCATTGGATACGCTGATCGACTCACCGGTCTATGCAGGACGTTATTTCAAATCGTGGGATCTGGATCCGGGCAGCAAGACGCCGGTGCGTCTGAATGTGGTGGCCGATGCGCCCGAGCAGCTGGAAATGCCCGACGAAGCCCTGCGTGCACATCGCGCATTGGTGACGCAGGCCTACAAAGCCTTCGGCTCGCATCACTACGATCACTACGAATTCCTGCTGTCGCTGTCTGATCAGATGGGTGGCAACGGGCTGGAGCATCATCGCTCGAGCGAAAACGGCCACGATCCGGATCACTTCACCAACTGGAAAGGAAGCTTTGTCGGCCGCGATCTGCTGGCGCACGAATTCGCGCACAGTTGGGATGGCAAGTTCCGCCGCGGCGCCGATCTCACCACGCCCGACTACAACACGCCGATGGGCAACACGTTGCTGTGGGTCTACGAGGGCCAGACGCAATTCTGGGGCAACGTGCTCGCGGCACGTTCCGGTCTGGTCTCGCAGGATCAGGCCAAAGACGCGGCTGCCATTGTCGTGTCCACCTATGCCGATGAGCGTCCGGGCTTTGGTTGGCGTTCGATTGCCGACACCACCTTCGACCCGATTATCAATAAGCGCTCCCCGCAGGCCAATACGGGCTATCAGCTGTCCGAGGATTACTACCGCGGCGGCCAGATGGTGTGGCTGGCGGTGCATGCCAAGATCGCCGAGCTGACCGGCGAGAGAAAGGGCATTGATGAGTTTGCGCGCGCGTTTTTTGGCGTTGATAGCGGCTCGTGGGATGTGCGCCCTTACACGTTTGAGGATGTCGTCGCGACTTTGAACAGCGTGGCACCGTTCGACTGGGCTACGTTCCTGCGCGAACGCATTGACGGCACCCGCTCACCGGCCGACGGCATCATCGCCAACGGCTGGCGCCTGGCGTATCGCGATAAACCGAATGATTACCAGAAGGCCGCGCTGGGCGAGAGCAAGACCGCCAATTTTGCGCTCTCGCTCGGGATGAACATCGCATCGGCTGACGGTCGTATCAACAGCGTCCTGTGGGATGGCCCCGCATTCAACGCCGGCTTAGGCATTGGCCAGACGCTGTTAGCGGTGAACGGAATGGCCTATACCAAGGATCGTCTGGAAACCGCAGTGCGTGCCAAACAACCGATCCGTCTGGTCGTACGCAATGGCGAGGTCGTGCGCGACGTCACCATCGACTACCGTGGTGGCTTGCGCTATCCGGTACTGGAGCGCATTCCGGGCACACCCGATCGTCTGAGCGCCCTGCTGGCACCGCGCTAAGCCGCGCTTACTTGCCCTCGGCGACGGTCTTGAGTTGGGCCAGGCCTTTTTCAAAGTCCTTGCCGATCATGTCGTCGAGCAGTCCCAGACCGCTCATCATCTTGGTCATGAAGTCGGCATCGCCGGATAGGGTCCAGGTGACTTGAGCACCACCGGATTCGGTCTGCGCAATCTTGAAATCGGTGATGGCGGACGAGGTCATCGGCTGCAGAAAGTCGAGTTTAATTTTGACGTCCGACGGCGCAGTGACAGCGAGAATCTCCATCCGGCCGGAGCCAACGCCTTCCTGCGGGGACTCCCACGAGTAGACCGCACCCGTGCCATTGAGTGGGCCGTCATAGGTCTGCTTCATGTTCGGATCCAGCTGATGCCATGGCGACCACTGACCCCAGTTGTGGAAATCCTGAATCTGCGCAAAGACCTCGGCCGGCGTGGCCTTGATCGGCTGCGAGGTGCGCGTGACCGAATAGGTGTTCGGTTGGAAGGCAGTATACGCCAACACGACAGCGACTAAAACAGCAACGAGAACCAGAATGCGTTTGAACATGGGACCTCTCCGTGGTGGTGCACAAATGTGCTGATGCGATTCCGAGTGTAGTACCGATTACCCGCACCCGGTGCGTGCAGCGGCTTCAATCTGACCGCAGTCGCGGGCCTGCACTCGCAGTTCGGGCATGGCGATGGTCTCCCACAAGGTGCCGATCCGTGACGACCCGAGCACCTGCAAGCCGGCAAGCGGTGCACCCTGCGCATCGAGTGCGCGACCGAGCCCATCCGTCAGAATCCCTAGGCCATGCGGACCGGGCACTGCCAGCCCGTTGGCGAGCAACGAGGCCAATAACGGACTCGAAGGCCGTTCGAAGCGCGTCTCGACACCGGTGGCATTGATGACGACATCGGTCGGTAAGTTTTGCTCAGCGCCATCGCGTGCACGAAAGCGCAGTGTCGCAGCATCAGTGCCGGTGCTCGGCAGGAGGCGCCCGGCCAGAACGTGCAGCTGGCCTGCTTGCATCATGGCCTGCAGTTCGGCGGCAATCTCCGGCGCGATGCGATGGCGATGAATATCCCAGTAGCGGACCGCATGCCGTAGAAAGCGGGCCTGCTCGGGTGCCGACAGCGATTGCCACAGCTGCTGGCCGTAGGGGCGCAGGCGCTCGACCGTCCACTGCCACGGTTCGCCCTGTGCGATGCCCTGCAGTGCACGACGGCGCAGGGTGCGCCACAGGCCCAGTACGGTGCTCGGCAAGTTCTCGGCGGCAGACGGCAAGGGCGCAGGCAGATGCTCGGCGGCATGCGGCAATGGCAACAGGCCGTGCCGCGACAGCACCGTGATCGGGCCGCGATGGCCGGCGCGCAGGCGCGTCATCAGGCTATCCACCATGCTGAGTCCCGAGCCGATCACGGTGATGCGTGCATCGGGCGACATGCGATCGAGTTGCGGATAGTCCCAACTCTCGACAACCGGCAATTCACCCGCATCGATCGGCAAGGCACGCGGCGCATTGCCGATGGCGAGCACGACCTGTGCAGCCCGCAAGCTCGTACCGTCCAACAAGGTCACAACGAACCCGTCGTCGGAACGGGCCAACGCAACGGCCTCATCGCGCACGTGCTGCAGCGATGAAAACAACGGCTGCTCACGCAGACGTGCCAGAAGGTACGCACCGTAAGCGCGACGCGGCGCGTAGGCATGATCCAGGTCGTGGCCATGTAGGTCGGCCAGCGCCGAATCGGGATTGGCGATCAGGTAATCGACAAAATCATGCGGACGATCGGCGAAGGCGCTCATGCGCCCGGCCGGAACATTGAGACGGTGTTCTTCGCGATCGGTGGAATACGCCGCGCCCTGCGCCAGCGAAGCCCGCGGCTCGACCACGGCGATGCGCGGCTCGTGACCCGCGGCCGAACACGACGACAGATAATGCAGTGCGACTAGCGCCCCGGCAGCACCGCCGCCGATCACGATCCGTTCGTACTCGCTGCTCATTTTCAAACTGCTCATAGGTTCACGCTCCGATGCAGGCCCATCGTAAAACGAAAAACCCCGCACGGCATGTGCGGGGTCTCGTTGAACCCGGCTTAATTAAGCGACGCGGACTAGGCGCAGCGGGTTGCGGAACTCGCGCAGCAGTTCGCCCAGCTCAATCTTGGCGGTGTGCACATTCGCTTCCTTGATGTGACCGAAGCCGCGCATGCGTTGCGGGATCTCGGCAATCTTGACGGCCAGATCGACGTTGTTGCCGTTGATCTCGCCCAGGATGCCTTCGATCGTCTGCACGTAGTCCTTGATCAGCGCACGTTCCATGCGGCGTTCCTCGGTATAGCCGAACACGTCGAAGGCAGTGCCGCGCAGACCCTTGAGCTTGGCCAGCAGGCCGAACCACTTGAGCATCGAGGGACCGTATTCCTTCTTGATCAGATGCCCGTTGGCATCGCGTTTGGTGAACAGCGGCGGGGCCAGGTGGAAGGTCAGCGTGTAGTCGCCTTCGAACTGCTGCTCGAGCTGACGACGGAAGGTGCCATCGCTGTACAGACGCGCGACTTCGTATTCGTCCTTGTAGGACATCAGCTTGAACAGATTGCGGGCCACGGCCTCGGTCAGACCATGCATGCCGCGCAGACGAGCCTGCTCGGCATCGCGCACGTGCGACACAAACGAGGAGTAGTCGCGCGCGTAATCGGCATTCTGATATCGGGTCAGGAATTCGACACGGCGCTCGATCAGCTCATCGAGCGAACGCGACAGGCGCGAATCGTCGAGCGGCAGATCGGCCACGGTACCGGTGCCTTCGCCCGAAGCCGGCAGATGCTGCACGGCACGTTCGGTCGGCACGGGTGCCGACGGCGACGCAAACTCGTGCTCTTCCCACTCGCCCGGAGCCAGCATCGGCAGTTCGACATTGGTGTTGCCGAGCTCGGCCGTTGCACGATCGACACCGGCTGCAGCCGCCACTGCGGTCGGGTTGACCACCGCCAGACGACCCCAGGCAAAGGCCTTTTTGTTCATTTCGATGGCGGCGCCGTTGAGCTCTATGGCGTGCATCAGCGATTCGAATGATAGCGGGATCAGTCCTTGTTGCCAGGCGTAGCCCATGATGAAACTGTTCGAAGCGATCGCATCGCCCATCAGCTTGGTCGCGAGCTTGGTGGCATCGATCATGTACGGCTTGTTGCCGCCCAGTGCCTTGGAGATGCCGACCACGATGTCTTCGGCCGGGAATTCCATGTCAGGACGGGTGGTGAAGGTGCCGGGCATCGCTTCGTAGGTGTTGAGCACGACGGACGAACGGCCATCGCGGATCTTGGACAGCACCCAGTAGTCGTTGGCGACGACCATGTCGCAACCGAGCACCAGATCGGCCTCGCCGGCGGCAATGCGCACGGCGTGCAGATCGGCCGGCGTGCGTGCCAGACGAATGTGTGAAGTCACCGCGCCACCCTTCTGCGCCAGACCGGTCTGATCGAGCACGGTCGCGCCCAGGCCTTCGAGATGGCCGGCCATGCCGAGCAGGGCACCGATGGTCACCACGCCGGTGCCGCCGACGCCCGTCAGCAGAATGTTCCACGGCTTGGACAGGTCGGAGCGGATCGTCGGTGCGGGCAGGTTGTCGAGCAGATTGCCGACACCCGACGACGCACCCGAATCCTTGCGCAGCTTGCCGCCGTTGACCGTCACGAACGATGGACAGAAGCCCTTCACGCAGGAGAAGTCCTTGTTGCAGTTCGACTGGTCAATGGTGCGCTTGCGGCCGAATTCGGTTTCCTTGGGCAGGACCGAGACGCAGAACGATTTCTTGCCGCAGTCACCGCAGCCTTCGCACACCAGCGAGTTGATGATGACGCGCTTGTTGGGATCTTCCATCTTGCCGCGCTTGCGGCGACGACGCTTTTCGGTGGCGCAGGTCTGGTCGTAAATCAGGATCGAAACGCCCTTCACCTCACGAAGGCGCTTTTGGACCTCGTCGAGATCGGCGCGGTCATGGAACTCGACGCCGCTCGGGAACAGTTCGTGCTTGCTCCATTTGCGGATATCGTCCGAGACCAGCACGATGGTGTCCACGCCTTCGGCACGCATCTGGTGCGCGATGGCCGGCACGCTGAGGGTGCCGTCAACCGGCTGGCCGCCCGTCATGGCGACCGCATCGTTGTACAGAATCTTGTAGGTGATGTTGACGCCGGTGGCCAAGGACTGACGGATCGCCAGCGACCCGCTGTGGAAGTACGTACCGTCGCCGAGGTTCTGGAACACGTGCTCGGTTTCCGTGAACGGAGCCTGGCCGGACCAGGTCACGCCTTCGCCACCCATGTGCGTGTAGGTGTCGGTGTCGCGGTTCATCCAGGTCACCATGTAGTGGCAACCGATACCGCCCATGGCGCGCGAACCTTGCGGGACCACGGTCGAGGTGTTGTGCGGGCAGCCCGAGCAGTAATGCGGCACGCGCGGGAACTGCGCCCGGGGCAGTGCGAGTTCGGATTCCTTTTCGGCCATCCAGCCCAGCACGTTGCGGATCTGCTCGCTGTCGTGGAACTTCTGGATGCGACGTCCGATCACCCCCGCAATGGTCGCAGGCGTAAGTTCACCGGTCGAAGGCAGGATCCATTCGCCCTGTTCGTCGTACTTGCCGACGATCGACGGACGCTGACCCGGCCAGTTGTACAGGTATTCCTTCATTTGGCGCTCAATGAAGGCGCGCTTTTCCTCGACCACCAGAATGTCTTCGAGACCATCGGCGAAACGACGCACACCCTCGGGTTCCAGCGGCCAGGTCATGCCGATCTTGTACACACGGATTCCGAGATCCGCACAGGCCTTCTCGTCGAGACCCAGGTACTCGAGTGCCTGCAGCACATCGAGATACGACTTACCGGTGGTAGCAATGCCCAAACGGGGACGCGGCGAGTCAATCACGATCTTGTCAATCCGATTAGCCCGCGCGAAGGCTTGCGCCGCCGCCACCGCATACTTGTGCAGGCGCATTTCCTGATCCATCGGCGGATCCGGCCAGCGGATATTGAGCCCGCCGGCCGGCAAGGCAAAGTCATCCGGCGTGACGATCTTGAGCGCCAGCGGGTCCACATCGAGCGACATGGACGACTCGACCGTCTCGGCAATCGTCTTAAAGCCGATCCAGCGACCGGTAAAGCGCGACATCTCCCAACCGATCAGGCCCATCTCCAGGATGTCGCGGACGCCGGCTGGGTTGAGGATCGGCATCATGGCCGAGACGAATTCGTCCTCGGAGCCGTGCGGCAGCGTCGAGGAGCGGCAGGCATGGTCGTCGGCGGCCAGAGCCAGCACACCGCCCAGCGGCGAGGTGCCGGCGGCGTTGGCGTGCTTGAACACGTCACCCGTACGATCGACGCCCGGACCCTTGCCGTACCACATGCCGAACACGCCATCGACCTTGCTGCCCGGGAACAGGCCGACCTGCTGCGTGCCCCACACCATGGTGGCGCCCAGATCTTCGTTGAGGCCGGGAGTGAACTTGACCTTGGCCGCCTCGAGGTACTTGCGGGCGCGCCACAGCTCCAGATCGAAGCCACCCAGCGGCGACCCACGGTACCCGCTGATGAAACCCTGCGTGTTCAGGCCAGCGGCCTCGTCGCGCAGCTTTTGGATGATCGGCAAGCGGACCAGCGCCTGGACCCCGCTCAGGTAGATGCGACCGTGTTTGCGGGCGTACTTGTCCTCGAGCGTGTAGTCCTTGTCCACCACCGAATTGGTCAATGCGGTGTTGGCGGACTCGGGCGAGGACAGTTCAGCGGTGCTCGTCATACGTGTTCAACCATCTCTTAAATATCCCCCCCATTATATAAAGGGGACGGAGGGAATTAATTTTGGGTATCCGGAATCTGGTGTGGGTTCTGGCTCCTTGGGTCTTTGTAGCTATCACTTTCAAATAATGGATTTTGGTGTTGGACGGCTGACCGGATGTGCTAGAGTAAAAGTCGGATTTCAGTGTGGGTTCGCCCAAGGTGCTGAGTGACGGACTTTCTCCAGCTGCGAAGCCTGAAGACGCTTGAAATCCTGACCAGCGAGGACAGTTACGTCGTCAGGGAGAGATATGGACCGGATGCGGGAATGGTTCCAACAGTTCCCGCTCCTAAGCGAAGCCCACGCTCTCAAGGAAGGATTTCTGTCGATCTGGGATCAGAAGACCCGCCCAGCAGCAGAAGCCGCCTGCGCGAAGTGGCAGGCCAATATTCCGACCGAATTGGCGGCCACGTTCAAGGACCTGACCACCGCCGTGCACAACTGGCACGACGAAATCTTCGCCTACTTCGAGCAGCCGATTACCAATGCCTATACTGAGTCAGTCAACCGAGTGGCCAAAGACATGAACCGCATGGGCAGGGGTTACAGCTTCGAGGTGCTTCGGGCGCGCATGCTCTACGACAAGAAGGCGCGCAAGGATGGCTCGGTTATCGAAACCGTGTTGGTCGATGACGACGACCCAATGACCACGGACTTCGTGTTCCAGCGGATGACCACGGCGGCAACGCGCAAGAAGAAGATCACGCGCGTGGTCGAGTACGGCCCCTATCTCCCGAAGCTGGCGCGGCTACTCGAAGAGGGGTATTTCGAATAGTCCTCAGCCCATTGTGCAAGAGGCGGCGCTTCAGCCTGAATTTGTGATTCAGCCGATGAAGCATAGGTAAGAGGCCCAGCCACTACCCCGCGCAACAGGACAGTTGCTTTACGTCCTTGGTGAAGGTTTGTGCCGCGAGTTTCAGCCCCTCGACCATCGTCAGGTAGGGGAATAACTGGTCGGCCAACTCTCGCACCGTCATGCGGTTGCGAATCGCCAGTACTGCGGTTTGGATCAGCTCGCCTGCTTCCGGGGCTACCGCTTGCACGCCGATCAGTCGTCCCGAACCGGCCTCCGAAACCAGCTTGATGAAACCGCGCGTGTCGAAGTTGACCAGCGCCCGGGGCACGTTGTCGAGCGTCAGCGTGCGGCTGTCGGTCTCGATACCGTCGTGGTGCGCTTCGGCTTCGCTGTAGCCCACGGTGGCGACCTGCGGGTCGGTGAACACCACCGCCGGCATCGCCGTCAGATCCAGCGTCGCGTTGCCACCCGTCATGTTGATTGCAGCGCGGGTGCCGGCCGCCGCCGCGACGTAGACGAACTGCGGCTGGTCAGTGCAGTCGCCGGCGGCATAGATGTGCGGCACGGTAGTGCGCATCGCGTGGTCGATGGTGATGGCGCCTTGCGCATTGACCACCACACCGGCCGCGTCGAGGTTGAGCGTGCGGGTGTTTGGGGTGCGGCCGGTGGCGAACAACAGCCGGTCGGCATGCAGTTCGCCGCGTTCGGTGGTGAGCACGAATTCCCCATCCTCATAGGCGACCTGGCTGGCCTGGGTGTGGTCCAGCACTTCGATGCCTTCGGCGCGGAACACGGCCGTGATGGCCTCGCCAATGGCGGGGTCTTCGCGAAAGAACAGTGTGCTGCGCGCCAGCATGGTCACCTTGCTGCCCAGCCGGGCAAAGGCCTGCGCGAGTTCGACGGCCACCACCGACGAGCCGATCACGGCCAGCCGATCGGGGATCGTGTCGCTGGCCAGCGCTTCGGTCGACGTCCAGAAGGGCGTGTCTTTCAAGCCCGGGATCGGTGGAATCGCCGGACTGGCCCCGGTGGCGATGAGGCAGCGGTCGAAACTCACCTCGCGCATCCCGTCGTCAGCGGTTGCCACGGTCAGCGTGTGCGCATCCTTGAATCCGGCATCGCCGCGCAGCACGGTGATGGTCGGGGTGCTCGTCAGGATGCCTTCGTACTTGGCGTGGCGCAGTTCATCGACGCGCCCCTGCTGCTGAGCCAGCAAGCGCTTACGCAGAATCTTCGGCGAGGCGGCGGCAATGCCGTCATCGAACGGACTCTCGCGACGCAGATGCGCAATGTGGGCAGCGCGGATCATGGTCTTGGACGGCACACATCCGACGTTGACGCAGGTGCCGCCGAGAGTGCTGCGCTCGATCAGCGTCACACGCGCCCCTTGCTCGACGGCCTTCAACGCCGCCGCCATCGCCGCGCCGCCGCTGCCGATCACGGCCACGTGCAGTGCAGCCTCATCGTCCTCGCGCTTTGGTTCGCCGCCCAGCCGCTCTTGTGCATTGTTCAGCAGGTCGCTGGGTTGCCCCGGCGCATCGGCAAGCTGCGCTCGGTAACCGAGTGCGGATACCGCCGCGACCAGCGAGGTCACGTCCGCGGCGGTACCTACGCTGGCCTCAATCTCGGCCCGGCGCTGTGGGTAGGACACTGAGGCCGAACGCACGCCGGGCACCTTTTCCAAGGTCTGCTTGACGTGCTCGGCGCACGACCCGCAGGTCATGCCATCGATGTGCAGCGTGATCGCCTCGGTCATGAGCGTGTGCTCACTTCTTGACGGTAGACGGGTAGCCGGCGTTCTCGGTGGCTTTGGTCAACGCGGCCGGAGTGGTCTTGGCATCGTCGTAGGTTACCACCGCCTCCTTGGGCTCCCAGGTCACCTTGGCCTCGATGACGCCTTCGACCTTGGTCAGCGCCTTCTTGACCGTGATCGGACAGGTGGCGCAGGTCATGCTCGGCACCGACAGCGTGACGGTTTTGGTGGCGGCCCAGGCGGGAGCGCTGAGGGCAAGGGTCAGAGCGAGCAATGCGACGAGTTTCTTCATGGCAATCTCCTTTCAGTAGAACAGGGGCATGAGGTAGGGGAACACGAGCGCGATCAGCACCAGGGCGGTGACGATCCAGAAGATCACCTTGTAGGCCGTCCGCACCTGGGGCACGGCGCATGCGTCGTCCGGCGCGCAGGCGCGAGCCGGCCGGAAGATGCGACGCCACGCGAAGAACAGCGCCACGAGCGCCACGCCAATGAAGATCGGCCGGTACGGTTCCAGCGCGGTCAAGTTGCCGATCCAGGCGCCGGAGAAACCCAGCGTGATCAGCACCAGCGGACCGAGGCAGCAGGTCGAGGCGAGGATGGCGGCGAGGCCACCGGCGGCCAGTGCACCGCGGCCGTTGCTGGGGTCTGCCATGTGAGGGATCTCCTTCCGAGACGTTGCGTGATGCGCTAAGGTTACTTCCGTAGTCAAGTACGGAGTCAAGCGCGATGGTGAACGATCCGCAAACACTGACCATCGGGGCTTTCGCCAAGGCCGCTGGGGTCAACGTGGAGACCATCCGGTTCTATCAGCGCAAGGGGTTATTGCCAGAACCAGGTCGGCCCGTCGGCAGTATTCGCCGCTACGGATCGGCGGACGTGGCGCGGGTGCGTTTCGTGAAATCCGCCCAGCGGCTGGGGTTCAAGCTGGACGAAGTCGGCCAACTCCTACAGCTAGGGGACGGCACTCACTGCAGCGAAGCCGCCGAGCTGGCTGCGCTCAAGCTCACCGACGTGCGCACCAAGATGGCGGACCTGACGCGAATCGAAGCGGTGCTGTCACGGTTGGTCAACGAGTGCCATGCGCAGCGAGGCACTGTGTCGTGCCCGCTGATCGATTCTCTGCACGGGAGCTAGGCGCGTGGCTTAACCCGGTTTTCCGTTCCACTGCGCCTCAAACCCCAGTTCGAGCCGGGGGCAAGGTGACCTGCCACTGATTGTTTCCTTGCACCGACATGCGCCAGACAAAGCCCACACTGAAGGCTAAAAGCGCGTAAGCCTTGCGATACCAGAAACCTACCGAACGAGAGCTGTCAGACAAGAAGGGCTAGTGCGGTCTTCCCACACTAAAATCCGGATACCCTTAATTTTTTGTAAAGGCAGACCCGGCCCGCAGCACCGCACAGCCCCACGCATCGGCCCGTCATGGACACTGGCTGGCGGAACGGGTTACGCTGGCGATGAGCGCGGTAGCTCGAACGAAAATCCGCTAACTGAGAACGCCGCACCCCCTTCGACCCCTTCAAAATTGAGATGCCCATGCGCGAGTTGATCCTGTTGCGTCACGCCCACGCCCTACCAGCCGACAACGGTCAGGCCGATATTGACCGCGCACTCTCGCAAGATGGCATTGCCGAGGCCCAGGCCGCCGGCAAGTGGCTGGTCGAACACCAACTGATGCCCGACCTGGTGCTGTGTTCGCCGTCGCGCCGCACCCGCGAGACCCTGGCGCAAGTGCTGGACAAGACCGGCTACTGCGAACAGCGCATCGAAAACGAAATTTACGAAGCGTCCCCGGGCACTCTGATGTCCCTGCTCGATAAACACCGCGATATTGGCCGCGTGATGCTGGTCGGCCACAACCCCGGCCTGGAGCAGACTGTGGCGCTGATCAGCAGCGGCCAATCCGGTGACTACCGCGGCATGCCGCCGTCAGGCATTGCCGTGCTCCACCTGCCGGCCGACGCCGAGCTCGAGCCCGGCATCGCGACCTTGCACAACTTCTGGTGGCCGTAACAAGGCAACTTGAATAGGATGAGTCTTACAGCGATATGAACTTGCGGCCTACGGCTTCAATCTGGATCTTGTGCGGGGCGACCATCGCTAACAGCGTCCTGATCCCGAGCGCCAAGGCCGATGAGACCGCCGTACTCGACCTGACCCGTTCCAGTTTCAATTTTCTAGCGCTCAAACGCCTGGGCCCGCCGATCCAGGGCGAGTTCCGCGTCGCCACCGGTCACCTGGACACCCGTGCCGATGGCCAACGCCAAGTGGTGATCGTGCTGCAGGCCGATTCCGTAAGTGTCGAAGGCAGTGCCATGCAAACCCGCGTCGCCAGGAGTGATCTGCTGTTTGCGACCCAACGCTACCCGCAGATCGAGTTCCGCTCCGACTGGCACACCCAGCAGATGCTGCGCGCCGGTGGCGTTTTCGGCGGCACGGTGACGTTGCGCGGGGTCACGCTACGCGAACAGTTCACGGTCTCGCCCTCGACTTGCTCACAGCCCGGCGAACGCTGCGCGATCGAGGCCCAAGGTCGCATCAATCGTGAACGCTACGGCATGAAGGGCCTCGGGGCGATCATGCGCCCTGACGTAGAATTGCAGTTCAAAGTACGGTTTGTGCCTAGCGGCACGGCGTCCGCCACCGCATCCAATGCCACGAGCAAAAAGAACCGTGCCGGCAACTAACCTCATAAAACGAAGTGCGACGTTGCTGGCGGCAGCCGTTCTGTTAACCGGCTGTGCCGGGCTCAGCATCCGCGAAAAGCAGCAAGTCGAGGTCCTGACCACCCAGGCCCGCGACACCGCGCTGACCTGCGATGCGAACGACCCGAGGCGATGTGCCATCCCGTCGCCGCTGCACGAACTCGCCGGTGAGGCCTTCGCCCAGTCGGGAGCGGACAGCAAGAACAACCCCGCCAGTGACAGCGCCCGCCACTACGCACTGATTCTCGACAGCGGCAACGACGCACTGGTCTCGCGACTCAACCTGATCCGCAGTGCCACCACTTCGATTGATCTGCAGACCTATATCTATGACGAAGACGATGCCGGCCGCCTGATTCTGGACGAGCTGATCAAGGCAGCCCAGCGCGGCGTCAAAGTGCGGATCCTGATGGACCAGCTGTCTGCACTGAAAAAGGTGGATACGCTGGCGGCTGTAGCCGGACTGCACAGCAACCTGCAAGTGCGCATCTTCAACCCGGTGCTCAACCGCGCACGCATGAGTTACCCCCTGTACGCGGCGGCGGCGGCGTGCTGCTGGCGCAAGCTCAACCATCGCATGCACAACAAGTTGCTGCTGGTGGATGGCGCCGTCGGTATCACGGGCGGCCGCAACTATCAGGACGACTACTACGACTGGGACAGCAGCTACAACTTCCGCGATCGCGATGTGCTGATTACCGGGCCCGTCACCCGCTCCATGCGTGCGGATTTTGAACGCTACTGGTTCAACCCGCTAAGTGTGCAGCCCCAGATGCTCAAGGATGTCGGCCGCCACATCCTGAAACAGGGCGTTCCGCCACTGGAGCCGCACCCGTATGAGAGCAGCGAACGGGTTCAGCAGGTGGTGCGAGCCGCCGAGAATACGCAATACGTGCAGGATACGCTGGCCGGTCGCGCACTGGCGGTGGCTGGTGTGCAGTACGTCGCCGACTCGCCGTACAAGGCCGATGTCGAAAGCACCAAGCCCGCCGATGATCCTTCGGTGACCAGTGCCAGCTATGCCCTGCGCGACGTGCTGCGTTCAGCGCAGACCGATGTCCTGCTGCAAACCCCTTATTTAGTGATGTCGAAGGCCGCCCAGGCCGAGTTCCTGGCACTGCAGGGACGCGAACAGCCGCCGGCGATCCGTGTCAGCACGAATTCGCTCGCGGCGACTGATGCCTTTATCGCCTATGGCCTGTCGTACAAGTACAAGCGCCGCTACATGCGCCGCCTTGGCTTTGAGATCTATGAGTACAAACCGTTCCCGGAACAGGTGCCGGGTGTGGCGCGCGCCCCCGAATCCACCGAGGAACAGGCGCAGGACGTTGGCCTGCTGGTCGCTACCACGCCGCGCAATCGCGGCCTGAGCCCTATCATGAAGGACTCGGCCGCCCGCCGATTCTGGATCCCGGGTTCGAACCGGCCGGTGCGACTGTTGCATCCCGGCGCGCGTTACGGCATGCATGCCAAGTCCATGGTGGTGGATCGCAAGACTGCGGTCATCGGCACGCACAACTTTGATCCGCGCGGCCAGACGTATAACACCGAGGCGGTGCTGATCATTCGCGACAATGCCTTCGCCGAAGCCTTGGCCACCAGCATTGAGCGCGACATGGCCCCTGCCAACTCGTGGGTCATCGCCCCGCGTAAAGTGGCGGTGCTCGGTGGCGTGAACTACACACTGGGTAAGCTTTCCAATGAGTTGCCGCTGTTCGATTTCTGGCCGGTGAGCTACGCCACCAGTTTTGAGTTCGAGCCGTCGGAGCAGTGTCCGACCCCGCTGCGCATCCGCGATCCCAAGTTCCGCGACTGTTACCGCTCGGTGGGTGACTTCCCGGAAGCACGCGTCGGCATTAAGACGCTGCTGGTGCGATTCTTTGCGGCCTTCGGTTCCGGACTCGCCCCGATCATGTGATCGGGCGTAGCTGTCGCCTCCCTGACTGCTACCCGTTCGTGCGTTCACTGAACCTCTGCGTGCTTCATAATGGGCGCAATGACAAGCCTTCTTCGCGCCTTACGCTACCTGATCCGCGTGCCGATGTTGCTGGTGCATCTGGTCGTGATGCTGCCGATCACGCTAGTGCTCATGGGCCCCGGACTCGGCGCACTCACGTTCGGCGGTGAGCGCCTGGAGTTAAAAGTAGCGCGCTGGTGGTCGGCGGGCCTTCTCAAAGTCTTTGGGCTGGAGACGCAGCGTTACGGTGAACCCCTCAGCGGTGGCACCTTGTTTGTGGCCAACCACGTCAGCTGGATTGACATTGTGACGCTGCACTCGCAACGCATGATGGGCATGGTCGCCAAACGCGAAATTGCCGGCTGGCCGCTGGTCGGGTACATGGCCAAAAGGGCGCAGACCATCTTTCACCAGCGCGGCAGTACCGAATCGCTGGGTGGCGTCGCGGTCGAAATGCATAAACGGCTGGCCAGTGGCCGCGATGTGGGTGTATTCCCCGAAGGCGGGACCCGCGACGGACGCCAACTGGGACCGTTCCACGCCCGCATCTTTCTGGCGGCAGTCGAGTCGGGGCGGCCGGTTCAGCCTGTCGCCCTGCGATACGGCCTGAACGGCTCGGCCCAGGCCACGGTGGCCTTTGCCCCCAAGGAAAGTTTTGTGGCCAATTTCCTGCGCTTGCTCGGCGAGCCGGGCGGCGTGGCCGAGGTCCATTTCCTGGAACCCATTTCTATCCAGGCGGGGCAGCCCCGTCGTGAGATTGCCAATCTGGCCCGCGAGCGCATCGCCGCGGCGATGTCAGCTAGAATTTAAGGTTCCCCGGCCGATTGGGCCGTGCCAATAAATTCCGAGTACGACATGCTAGACGCGATCCACCAAGACCTCCTGAATGGCAATGCGGCAGCGGCCGAACAAAAGGCCCGCGAATTACTGGCCCAGCGCCCCAAGGATGGCGAGGTGTATCGCACCTTGGCCGCCGCCCAGAACATGACCGGCAATAGTGACGGTGCCCGCGCCACCATCGAACAGGGCCTGGAACAACTGCCCGACGATGCCGCACTGCATTTTGCCCAAGCCGGCCTGTATCTCGAAGCCAATGACGTTGCCCAAGCGGCACCGGCGCTGGCCAAGGTAACGCAACTCGATCCGAACTTCTTCCCGGCGTATGTGCTGCAGGCGCAACTGGCGATGGCGCATGGCCAAGTCGAAGAAGCCGAACGCATTGCCCGCGTGGCCAATCGCGTCTCGCCCGATCATCCGCAGCTGCACGTGATCGAAGGCCAAGTGGCACTGGCCCGTGGCGACATGGACCGCGCCCTGCAATTCCTGTCGGCCGCTGCGCGCCAGATGCCGGGCGATCCGCGCGTCCTGCGTTCGCTGGGCATGGCCTATATGGGCAAGCAGCATTACGCGTTCGCCGAACAGACCTTTACCAACCTGCTTGAGCGCGAACCGCAAGCCTACGATGTGCGCGCCCTGCTGATTGACGCCGTGCGCCTGCAAGGCCGCGCTGCCGATGCCCTGAAGCTGGCCGAGCCGCTGCTCACCGCCGATGCGCCCGCCCGCATTCTGGGCAACGTCGGCGTGATCGCCCTCGAGGCCGGCCAAGCCGACCGCGGTATCGAACTGCTCGAGCGCGCCGTGCGCCTGGAACCAGGCAACCAGCAGGCGCTGGCCAGCGTGGTGCAAGCCTGGCAAGCCACCGGCAAGATCGACCAAGGTCGCGCTCTGCTCGACGAGCTGCTGAGCGGCCCCAACGCGCAGAACCCGCTGCTGTGGCAAGCTCGCCTGGCTACCGAAGAGTTCGCCGGCGACGCCGCGGTTCAGGTGATCGAGCGCTGGCGCCAAGTCATGCCGACCGCGCTGGAGCCGCTGCAAGCTCGCGCCGTGGTGCACGATGTCCATGGCGAACGCGCACAAGGCGATGCGCTGGCTCAGCAAATCATTGAACTGCAGCCCCTGCATGCCGATGCGCAACTGCGCCTGCTGGGCAGCCTGCTCGAAGCCGATCCGCAAGCCGCCGTCACCCGTGCCGCCGAACTGCGCGAACTGTTCAAGGGTCAGAACCCGCAGCTCGACGACCAGATGCGCGGTGTCTACAGCAGCACTCTGGATCGCGCCGGTCGCTACCAGGAGGCCGCCGACATCTGGCTGCAAGTCCAGGCCGAAGGCAATGACCAACGCCTGCAACTGACCGAGCCGGGTACACCGCGTCAGGCCGACGAGTGGGCCCCGCTGACAGCACTCACCGATCTGCCGAATGCCCAACCGTCGCCGCTGGGAGCGCGTCATCGCCTGCTGTGGGGCCCGCCGGGCAGCCTGTCGGAGTTCGTGGGTTACTCGCTGGCCGCCTCGCAGGTGCCGCTGCTGACCGATCGCTTTACCAACCAGCCGCCGAACGACTACCTGCAAAGTTTTGCCACCTTGGCTGCGCTCGACAAGAACGCCGGCGAGCAAGCCGCCTCCGAAGAGACTGTGGCCCAAATGGCCGGCAGCTGGGTCGAAGGCCTGGCCGCCCGCGGCGCGCCCGCCAACGTACCGGTGGTCGACGCCCTGCTGCTGTGGGATTACAACTTCCTGCAGGTGCTGCGCGCCCATCCGAATCATGCCGAACTGCTGGTCGCAATCCGCGACCCGCGCGATATGCTGCTGCATTGGTTGGCCTTCCCGGGTCAGACTCCGTTCCGGTTTGAGAGCGTTGAAAAGGCCGCCGACTGGTTGGCTGCCGTCTGCAATCAAGTCGCCGACATCGAACAGCAAAAGCTGTACCCGCTGACGCTGATCCGTCTCGATGATGCCATCGCCGATGAACTGTCGCTGCAAACCGCGGTCACCACGGCCCTGGGTGCACCGGTGCAGGCACTGGACGACGGCGCCCTGCAGCACAAGTCGCTGCCCAAGGGGCACTGGCGTCACTACGCACCGGCCCTGCAGGCCGGCTTTGACCGTCTCAAGGACGTTGCCGTCCGACTGGGCTACGCGGAGGCCTAAGCGCCATGAAATTGCACAGTGACAGCTTTGAACATCGCGGCGTGCTGCCGGTCCGTTACGCGGCCGGCAAACCCGATGCCGACGGATATGGCTTTGCCGACAACCGCAACCCGCATCTGAGCTGGACCGATGTGCCTGCAGGCACTCAATCGTTCGTGCTGTGGGTGGTTGATACCGATGTGCCGACCCGCCCGGAAATGGCCGGTGTGCCCGACATCGAAATCCCGCTGCGACAGGCACGTACCGAGTTCACCCATTGGATCGTGGTGGATATCGATGCCGCCACCCGTGAGATCGTCGAGGCGGCGCACTGTAACGGCGTCACGGCCAAGGGCAAAGCGCCCTCAGCCGTCGGTCCGGGCAATGGCAAGCAAGGTCTGAACGATTACACGGGTTGGTTTGCGACCGATCCGGACATGGCCGGCGACTGGCACGGCTACGACGGCGCCTTCCCGCCGCCGAATGATCAGCGCGAACACCGTTACTTTTTCCGGCTCTTTGCGCTCGATGTGCCGAGTTTGAACCTGCCCGAGCGGTACACCGCCGATCAGGCACTACGGGCCATGCGCGGCCATATCGTGGCCGAAGATGCCATCTACGCGACCTATTCTCTGCATCCGAAACTGCACAAGGCGCTGTAATCCGTGACCTTGTTCCGAATCGTGCGGTCCGGCGCGCCCCTGACGCTGGGCGAGTGGGTGGCGGCTGCCGGTCAGGCGCGTAACCTACGGCTGCATGCCGAGTCGTCGGTCGCCAACGGCTATCAGGGCGAAGCGATCATCGTCCGCCAGATCCGCGGCGATCTCGATCTGCTGCAGCCCAATAGCCTGTGGCGCCGCCTGCGTGGCAAGCCGCGGATTTGGGTCGATGCGTTTGATTTCGATCAGGGCACGGGCGAGGCGCGCTTCAAACTCAAGCGCAAACGCTTTAACCCCAAATCCAAGCAAGCGCTGACCGTGGCCGCGGTGCACCTGGCCACCGTACTGGGCGCGCAAGTGACCGACCGTGACGGCCAGCCGGTGTTTACACCGCCGGGATCAGCGCCAGCAGCGCCACCGCCAGCACCACACGATACGCCGCAAACCCATTGAAGTTATGGGTCTCGATGTAGCGCAGCAGCCACTTCACGGCGACGAATGCGGTGATCATCGAGGCGACGAAGGCAATGGCCAGCGAGCTCCAGTTCTCGTGTGCGGCCTGGCCCGAGGCGACCACATCGAGCAATTCATAACCGGTGGCGGCGAACATGGTCGGAATGCCCACCAGAAAGGCAAACTCGGTAGCGGCCGGACGCGAGGTGGTGCCGGCCAGCAGGGCCACAAAAATGGTCGAGGCACTGCGCGAGGTGCCCGGGAACACACCCGCCACCACTTGCGCGACACCCACCAGCACGGCCGTTAGCCACGAAATCTCGGTCTGCTCGCCCAGCTTGGCAGCACGACGCGAAGCGATGGCCTCGGCCACTACCATCCAGATTGCGCCGATCAGCAGGGCCCAGGCGATGGGCCGGACCTCTTCGGGCAGTTCAAAGCCCATTTTCTTGACCGCAATCCCCAATACCGCAGTGACGACGAAGGCCACGCCAAGCTTGAGCGTGTACGTGCGGGAGGCGGCATCCGTGAAGAACCGGGTGGCCAAATCCCACAGGCGTCGGCGGTAAATCACCACCACGGCCAGGATGGCACCGGCCTGAATGGCGATATTGAACAGATCGCTACGATGGCCCAGCCAGCGCTCCGCGATGATCAGGTGACCCGTGCTCGAGATCGGCAGGAACTCGGTGATGCCTTCGATGATGCCCAGTAACAGGGCCTTGAGCGATTCGAGCATGATCGGTTCCGGAGGTTGCTTAAAACCGTATAGCATAGCGGATCGGATGTGAAA
This sequence comes from Aquilutibacter rugosus, assembly GCF_036541335.1. Lineage (NCBI taxonomy): Bacteria > Pseudomonadati > Pseudomonadota > Gammaproteobacteria > Lysobacterales > Lysobacteraceae > Aquilutibacter > Aquilutibacter rugosus. The sequence continues at coordinate 779,362 of NZ_JAZHBO010000001.1, forward strand.
AACATTCGATTGCAAATGCTGCAGCCGCAAAAAATCAGGCACAATAAAAACCGCATCCGTCGCGCATCGCGGCGGGCCGCTTCTGCCACCGCCTCCTCCTATTTTTATTGCCGAGACCCGCCGCCATGTCGTCCGCTATTAAGCACATCGAAAAACTGATCGAAGAACACGAGATCGAATTCCTGGACCTGCGTTTTACCGATATGCGAGGCGTGTGGCATCACGTGACCTTCCCGGTCAGCGTGGTTGAACCTTCGTTGTTCGAAGACGGCAAGATGTTCGATGGCAGCTCCATCGTCGGCTGGCGCGGCATCCAGCAGAGCGACATGGTCCTGCTGCCCGATCCCGACACGGCAGTGCTCGACCCCTTCATGGAATATCCGACGCTGATCATGACCTGCGACGTGCTCGATCCGACCACGATGCAAGGCTATGAGCGCGACCCGCGCGGTATCGCCAAGCGCGCCGAGGCGTATCTGCAGGCATCGGGTGTGGCGGACACCGCCTTCTTCGGTCCGGAACCGGAGTTCTTCGTGTTCGACAACGTGCGCTTCGGCAACGACATGGGCCACACTTTCTTTGAAATCGATTCCGAGGAAGCGAGCTGGGACGTGCACGGCAGCAATGCCTACCGTCCTACGGTCAAAGGCGGTTATTTCCCCGTGCCGCCGGTCGATACGCTGCACGACATTCGCGCCGAAATGTGCAAGCTGCTGGAACTGGCCGGTCAAACGGTCGAAGTGCATCACCACGAAGTGGCGAACGCCGGTCAGTGCGAAATCGGCACTAAGTTCAACACGCTGACGCGCAAGGCCGACGAGCTGCAAATGCTTAAGTACATCGTCAAGAACGTCGCGCATCATCACGGCAAGGTCGCCACCTTTATGCCCAAGCCGATCGTCGGTGACAACGGTTCGGGTATGCACGTGCATCAGTCGCTGGGTAAGGACGGCACCAACCTGTTCAACGGTGACGGTTACGGCGGTCTGTCGCAACTGGCGCTGTGGTACATCGGCGGTGTGTTCAAGCATGCGCGCGCCATCAATGCCTTCGCCAACGCCACCACCAACTCGTACAAGCGCCTGGTGCCGGGCTTCGAAGCCCCGGTCATGCTGGCGTACTCGGCATCCAACCGTTCGGCTTCGTGCCGTATCCCGTACGTGGCCAACCCCAAGGGCCGCCGCATCGAATTCCGCTTCCCGGATCCGATGAACTCGGGTTACCTGACCTTTGCTGCTCTGATGATGGCCGGCCTCGACGGCATCAAGAACCAGATCGACCCGGGTGCACCGAGCGACAAGGATCTGTACGATCTGCCGCCCGAAGAGGAAAAGGGCATCCCGACCGTCTGCCATTCGCTGGATCAGGCGCTCGAAGCGCTGGACAAGGATCGCGACTTCCTGAAGGCCGGCGGCGTGTTCACCGACGACTTCATTGATGCGTACATCGGCGTCAAGATGAAGGAAGTGACGCAGTTCCGCGCTGCAACGCACCCGTTGGAATATCAGATGTATTTCGCCAACTGATTGCGCCCCGGCATTACTGCCTCGCAAACGAAACGGCCGCCCAACAGGGCGGCCGTTTCACTTGAGGTGCTGTGCTTACTTAGCGGATGCGACCGCGGCGCACCAGGTTCACCAGTGCCAGCAAGATCAGCGCGCCGACAAACGACACGGCGATGCTCGCAAACGACAGGTTACCGTCGGTGATGTTGGCGCCGGTGATGCCAAGCATGGGAGCAATAAAGCCGCCCAGGAGTGCACCAACAATGCCAACCACAATATTCAACAGCAGGCCTTGCTGGCCGTCCGTACGCATGACCAGACTTGCCAGCCAACCCAGGACGCCACCGACAATTAGCAGAATCAACCAACCCATAGATACAACTCCTCTGTAAATTCAATGTGTTTTAACAGCGCAAACAATTACTTTTACTTTGCAACAGGATTGTGTCGGTCATTGCAGGCACCTAAAGCGTGACCGGCAACCCTTCCTAATTTTTATACGCCACTTTTAGGTAAAAAACAGCAATTGATGCAAAATTCCTGCATGAGCGTTGCATTGCCCACAGTTTCGATTCACCAACGTCAGCATGGCGTGATGACTCGTGAGCAAGTTGCGGCGTATTTGCAGCAGGAGTTATCGCTGAGTGAAGCCCCTGTTTTTGTGCGCAGCAATAAAGGGCGGCCGCAGGTGCAGCTGGAATCGTTCGACTGCAATTGGTCGCATAGCGGTGAGCTGCTGGCGATGGCATGGTCATCGCAACATCGGGTCGGTATTGATATCGAGCAGGTGCGTCCGCGTCCGCAATGGCAACGTGTGGCCAAGCGGTTTTTATTGCCGGCCGAATGTGCGCAACTGACAGATGCCAATGATTTTCTGCAACTGTGGGTGCGTAAGGAGGCGCTGCTCAAAGCCATCGGTCAAGGACTCGCCCACGGCCTGCGGTTCGTTGAATTTGCTAAAGCGCATGGCGAGTGGCAGCTGCAGGCGGTGAGTCCGGCGTTGGACGTGCCTTCGGACTGGAACGTGTGCGGTCTGGACATTGACGAAGGCTATATCGGTGCATTGGCATGGCGCGATCGGTACACTGTGGCGCATGACGATTGAGATCCCTTCGGCGCTGTCGGCGCAGCGCGAACCCCTGATTTCCGGCCTGAATACCTTGGGTCTGGACGGCGACCGCCTGTCTGAGCCGCTGCTGCAGTATCTGGCGCTGATGCTCAAGTGGAACGCCACGTACAACCTGACGGCAATCACCGAGCCGTACGAAATGGTGGTCAAGCACGTGCTCGATTCGGCGGCGATGCACGCTTCGGTGCGCGATTTGGCAGCGCAGGGCGGCTCGATCGCCGATTTGGGAGCCGGGGCCGGATTGCCGGGCATCGTTCTGAGCGTGATTTATCCCGAGCTGCACGTGACCATGCTGGAGAGCGCCGGCAAGAAGGTGCGGTTTATGCGCGAGGCCATCCGCCAGTTGGGGCTGCCGCATGCGCGAGCCGAGCACGTGCGGATCGAGGCGTACCGTCCCGAGGTCCTGTTTGATGCGATTACGGCACGGGCACTGGCCACGTTGCCGGAGCTGATTCGCCTGGGCGCCCATCTGCTCAAGCCCGGTGGCGAACTGCTGGCCATGAAAGCCGTATTCCCTGCCGAAGAGATCGCCAACCTCCCGGCGCCGTGGCAGGTGGTGGCCGATCAGGAACTCGTGGTTCCGTTTTTGCAGGCCCAGCGTCGGCTAATGCGTGTGGCAGCGTCACACGGCTAATGCATAATAAGAGATTCCGCCGTGCGTCCTGAGGGGTGTGCGGCTCACTGAATTTCGGACGTATTACGCACTATGGCCCGCATTATCGCCGTCGCCAACCAAAAAGGTGGTGTCGGCAAAACGACTACCGCTGTGAACCTGACTGCCGGCCTGGCACGCATGTCCAAACGCGTCCTGCTGATTGATCTGGATCCGCAAGGCAATGCGACCATGGGCTCGGGCGTTGACAAGCGCGAGGCCGAGTACACGATCTGCGAGGTCCTGCTCAAAGAATGCAGCGCTGACGATGCCATCGTACGGACCGAGGAACAGTTCGATCTGATCCCCGGCAACATGGATCTGACCGCTGCCGAAATGGAGCTGATCGGCTTGCCGCCGGAGCATCGCGGTTCGCAATTGCGTAAACTGCTGGAGCCGTTGCGCGCCCGCTACGATTTCATTCTGATTGACTGCCCGCCATCGCTGTCGCTGCTGACGATCAATGCGCTGACGGCGGCCGACTCGGTCATCATCCCGATGCAGTGCGAATACTACGCACTCGAGGGCATCAGTTCGCTGATGGATACCGTGCAGATGCTGCAGGCCAACGGCAATCCGCAGCTCGAAATCGAGGGCGTGTTGCGCACCATGTTCGATGTGCGCAGCAAACTGGCCAATGCCGTGTCCGATGAGCTCACGCAGTTCTTCGGCGATAAGGTGTTCCGCACCATCGTGCCGCGAAACGTGCGCCTGGCCGAGGCGCCGAGCTACGGCCAAAGTATTGTGGGTTACGACAAATCATCCAAGGGCGGCGTCGCGTATATTGCGCTGGCCGGTGAGGTGCTGCGTCTGCAGCGCGAACGCGACAAACTGGAGGGCGCCGCATGAGCGCAGAGGGTAAGGCTAAAAAACGCACAGGTCTCGGTCGGGGTCTGAGTTCCCTAATGAGTCCGGCAGCCGCGGCCAACGCCGCCAAACTGACCGAGGTCCAAAAGGGCGACGAACTGCGTTCCTTGCCCATTGATGCCATGATCGCGGGCCGCTATCAGCCGCGTAAAGTCTGGGATCAGGGCAAGTTAGAGGAATTAGCCGACTCGATCCGTACGCAGGGCGTGATTCAGCCCATCGTCGTGCGTGATATCGGCAACAAAGTCTTTGAAATCATTGCCGGTGAACGCCGTTGGCGCGCCAGCAAGTTGGCCGGCCTGGCAGACATTCCGGCCGTGATTCGTGTGGTCGATGACCGCACTGTCGTGGCCATGGCGCTGATTGAAAACATCCAGCGCGAAGATCTCAACCCGATCGAAGAAGCACAGGCGCTGCATCGTCTGATCGAAGAATTCTCGCTGACGCATGCGCAAGCTGCCGAGACGGTGGGGCGCTCGCGTGCTGCCGTCAGTAACCTGCTGCGTCTGCTGGATCTGCCCGCTGAAATTCGCAGCTATGTCGAGACCCGCGGCCTGGAGATGGGTCACGCCCGCGCGCTGCTGTCGCTGGCGCCGCCGGCCGCTATCGCCTTGGCCAAGCAGGCTGCGGACAATGGCTGGTCGGTGCGCGAGGTCGAACATCGCGTGCAACAGCTGTTGGCCGGGCAGGTCGGTGGCTCGCGTCCGCGTGCCGGTGCCAATGGCGCGGGCAAAAAAGCCTCGGCCGATATCGAGGCGCTGGAACGCTCGTTGGCCGAAACGCTCGGGACCAAGGTCAATATTCTGCATGGCCGTGGTGGCAAGGGGCGACTGATTCTTCATTACGGCAACCTCGACACACTCGACGGCTTGCTGGCCCGTCTGCGTCCGGATGGCGCTTCGGAATGAGTACCGCCGCTGACGTTGCCGCCGATTTGACGCCAATTGCGCGAGTCGGTAACCCGCAATTGTCGGTCGTCGTGCCGGTCCACAACGAACGCGACAACGTGCAGCCGCTGGTGCAGGAGATTGTGGCGGCGCTGCGCGGTCTGTTGCCGTTTGAGATTGTCTATGTCGATGACACCAGCACCGATGACACCGTTGCAGTGCTGCAGGCGCTGCAAAAAGAGGTGCCGGAGCTGCGCGTTATCCGCCATCTGACCAATGCAGGGCAGAGTACGGCGGTGCGCAATGGCGTCAAGGCCGCGCGTTCGCCTTGGATCGCCACGCTAGATGGCGATGGCCAGAACGATCCCGCCGATATCCCCAAATTGCTGGTGCAACGGGACGCGTCGGCCGATCCTTCGCTCAAGATGTTTGCAGGATGGCGGGTCTCGCGGCAGGATAGCGGCTCCAAGCGCTGGGCCTCCAAGTGGGCCAATGCCATCCGTTCTCGCATGCTGCGCGATGAGACCCCGGACACCGGTTGCGGCATCAAGCTGTTTGAGCGCGAGGCGTTTCTGGAACTGCCGCATTTCAGTCACATGCACCGCTATCTGCCGGCGCTGATGCAGCGGGCAGGGTATCGCAGCGTGTCGGTGCCGGTGAATCATCGGCATCGTACGGCCGGTGTGTCCAAGTACAACAATCTCAACCGTGCGCTGGTCGGTATCGCCGATTTGCGCGGCGTCGCGTGGCTGATCAAGCGCGGAAAGGTCACCGCGACGGAAGAGCTGTCGCGTGGTAAATGGTAAATGGGATTTGGTAAATGGTTTGGCTCGGACCCAGTACAGGCCCAGTCAGCTGAACTAACTCCGTCGCGGTAGCTGTTGCTGTTGATTTTCCACCACTTTCCAACTCCCATTTACCATTTACCATTTACCGCATGAACGACATTATTCCCTGGCTCGAATGGACCGGCATCCACATGACCGGCTGGAAGCTGATCGGCTGGGTTGGCGCGCTGATGTTCGGCTCGCGCTGGCTGGTCCAGTTCGTCGCGACCAAGCGGGCCGGCAAGCCCACCATTCCGCGGGCGTTCTGGTACATGTCGCTGGTCGGATCGGCCATGACTCTGGCGTACTTCGTGTTTTCGCCCAAGCAGGATTCGGTCGGGGTGTTGCAGAATCTGTTCCCGGGTTTCACCGCCGCCTACTCGCTATATGCCGATATCCGGCACCGCGGCTGGCGCCGTGACAAGTCAGACCCTGTAAGTGGTTGACCGATAAGGAAAACTAGGGCATCATAGCGGGCTTACTGCGCAAAAAGTGCCTTCGACATGGGTCGATCGGGCTGCGCTGGGGCCGCCGCTCTCCAGGCTATGGGGGGCATCATCAGACATTACCGAGGTGCGTTATGTCAAAAGTATGCCAAGTCACCGGCAAGCGTACGGTCACGGGTAACAACGTGTCCCACGCCATGAACAAAACCCGTCGCCGCTTTATGCCGAACCTGCACGAACGCAAGTTCTGGGTCGCCAGCGAAAACCGCTGGATCAAGCTGCGTGTTTCCACTGCTGCCATGCGCACCATCGACAAGAACGGTATCGATTCCGTGCTGGCCGATCTCCGCGCTCGCGGCGAAAAGATCTGATTTTTAAGGAGATATCGCCATGGCTTCTAAGCGTGACAAGATCCGCCTGATCTCTTCCGAAGGCACCGGTCATTTCTACACGACCGACAAGAACAAGAAGAACACCCCGGGCAAGATGGAGATCAAGAAGTACGATCCCGTCGTCCGTAAGCACGTGATCTACAAGGAAGGCAAGATCAAGTAATTGATCGCCTCCGCTGTTCGCAAAACCCCGCCGGTCAAACGGCGGGGTTTTCTTTTGGGTGCTACGAAAGAGGATTGTCGGAGGCGTGGATTTTAGCCTCAACACCCCGAGGGTCCTTTTCTGAACAAATGGCATTAAGATTTTTCACCCTTGTATTATAGGATTTAGGTTCTGTTACACTTCGCCCCATAAGGCAACCGAGCGCGATTTGTGGGGATTGGCGCACTTCTCGAGCATTGGAAGCCAATTACGATATTAATTAGGATGGTAAATGGAGTTGGCAGGGTGGGCCCGTAAGCCCTTCCAAATGGCGAGCAGGTGGTTGGTAGGCACGTTGATGCTGGTGCCAATGCTTGGGTACTCCCAATCGGTTTCCAATTCCGCCAGCGTGGCGCCGCCTGCCGACGGGTCCGTAGAAATCACCGGGGCTTCGTGCGTTGCCCCCGCCGTATTTGATTCGGCCGCAGGCACGTGTACCTCCACCGTCACGAATCTCGTCAGTCGCGTCGCCGATGTAGGCGTTACCAAGACCGATGGCGTCACGACCGTTGCGGCCAACGGCACCACTACTTATACAGTTGTCGTCAGCAACAGCGGTCCGTCAGATGCCGGGACCGTTTCGGTGACGGACCTGTCTTCGACAGGGCTCACGATTACCGGCTGGACCTGCGCCGTTACTACGGCAGGCACGCCAAGCGGTTCGATCAGCACTGCCTGTCCGGCTGCCAGTGGCGTGGGCGAGCTCAGCAGCGCGGTCAACATCGCGAATGGCGGCTCGGTGACCTTTACGGTCTCGGCCCGGCTCGGCGAGGGCATTGCGCAGGTCACCAACACCGTCACAGTTGCAGTCGCGCCCGGTACGACCGATTCCAGCTCGGGCAACAATGTAGCGACCGACGTGGATACTGTTCAGTCGTCGCCGGCAGTCACCGTAGATAAGAGTGCCGATCCCCCGACAGGTGCTACTGCCGGTTCGACGATCTCGTATACGTTCACCGTGACCAATAGCGGCAACGTGACGTTGAGCGGTGTGGCGATCTCGGATACGCAACTCGATGCAGCCGCCGTTTGCGCTGCAACCACTTTGGCGCCAGGCGCTTCGACGACTTGCAAAGGTACTCACACCATCACGCAAACTGAAGTCGATGCGGGCAAGGTCGACAACACGGCAACCGCATCGGGTACTGCCCCGCGTGAAAGCAGCCCGACGGTGTCGGCACCGTCCAGCACCTCGACGCCGTTGCCGGCCGTGCCTGCGATCACCGTCGCCAAGAGTGCCGATGCCCCGACAGGTGCTACTGCCGGTTCGACGATCTCGTATACGTTCACCGTGACCAATAGCGGCAACGTGACGTTGAGCGGTGTGGCGATCTCGGATACGCAACTCGATGCAGCCGCCGTTTGCGCTGCAACCACTTTGGCGCCAGGCGCTTCGACGACTTGCAAAGGTACTCACACCATCACGCAAACTGAAGTCGATGCGGGCAAGGTCGACAACACGGCAACCGCATCGGGTACTGCCCCGCGTGAAAGCAGCCCGACGGTGTCGGCACCGGACAGCACCTCGACACCGTTGGCCGCCGCGCCGGCCGTCACCGTGGACAAGGCAGCGGGTACGCCGACCGGTGCGACCGCCGGCTCGACGATCCTGTACACGTTCACCGTCACCAACACCGGCAATGTGACGCTCTCGGGCATTGCCATTACCGACACGCAACTCAATGCGGCTGCGGTTTGCGCCGCAACCACTTTGGCGCCAGGCACTTCGACGACTTGCACCGGCACGCACACGATTACGCAAACCGAAGTCGACAACGGCAAGGTCGATAACACGGCAACCGCATCGGGTACTGCACCGGGTGCCACCACGGCAACGGTTTCTGACCCCGACGGCACCTCGACGCCGTTGGCGGCTGCGCCTGCAATCACGCTGACCAAGTCCGCCGGCGCTCCAACTGGTGCCACCGCCGGCTCGACGATCCTGTACACATTCACCGTCACCAATAGCGGCAACGTGACGTTGTCTGGTGTGGCGATCTCGGACACGCAACTGGATGCCGCCGCCACCTGCGCTGCAACCACCTTGGCCCCGGGTGTGTCGACCACTTGCACCGGTACGCACACCATCACGCAAACCGAAGTCGATGCCGGCAAGGTGGATAACACCGCCACGGCATCCGGCACGGCCCCGGGTGCGAGCAGCGCAACTGTGTCGGCACCGGACAGCACCTCGACACCGTTGGCCGCCGCGCCGGCCGTCACCGTGGACAAGGCAGCGGGTACGCCGACCGGTGCGACCGCCGGCTCGACGATCCTGTACACATTCACCGTCACCAATAGCGGCAACGTGACGTTGAGCGGTGTGGCGATCTCGGATACGCAACTGGATGCGGCGGCTACCTGTGCTGCTTCGACGTTGGCTCCGGGTGCATCGACGACGTGTACTGGTACGCACACCATCACGCAGACCGAAGTCGATGCCGGCAAGGTCGATAACACGGCAACCGCATCCGGCACGGCCCCGGGTGCCAGCAGCCCGACGGTGTCGGCACCGGACAGCACCTCGACACCGTTGGCCGCCGCGCCGGCCGTCACCGTGGACAAGGCAGCGGGTACGCCGACCGGTGCGACCGCCGGCTCGACGATCCTGTACACGTTCACCGTCACCAACACCGGCAATGTGACGCTCTCGGGCATTGCCATTACCGACACGCAACTCAATGCGGCTGCGGTTTGCGCCGCAACCACTTTGGCGCCAGGCACTTCGACGACTTGCACCGGCACGCACACGATTACGCAAACCGAAGTCGACAACGGCAAGGTGGATAACTCCGCCACCGTATCGGGTACTGCACCGGGTGCCAGCAGCCCGACGGTGTCGGCACCGGCCAGCACCTCGACACCGCTGACCGCTGCGCCTGCAGTCACCGTGGACAAGAGTGCCGGTACGCCGACCGGTGCGACTGCCGGCGCGACGATCCTGTACACGTTCACCGTCACCAATAGCGGCAATGTGACGCTCTCGGGCATTGCCATTACCGACACGCAACTCGATGCAGCCGCCGTTTGCGCTGCAACCACTTTGGCGCCAGGCGCTTCGACGACTTGCAAAGGTACTCACACCATCACGCAAATTGAAGTCGATGCGGGCAAGGTGGATAACACCGCCACGGCATCCGGCACGGCCCCGGGTGCGAGCAGCGCAACTGTGTCGGCACCGGACAGCACCTCGACACCGTTGGCCGCCGCGCCGGCCGTCACCGTGGACAAGGCAGCGGGTACGCCGACCGGTGCGACCGCCGGCTCGACGATCCTGTACACATTCACCGTCACCAATAGCGGCAACGTGACGTTGAGCGGTGTGGCGATCTCGGATACGCAACTGGATGCGGCGGCTACCTGTGCTGCTTCGACGTTGGCTCCGGGTGCATCGACGACGTGTACTGGTACGCACACCATCACGCAGACCGAAGTCGATGCCGGCAAGGTCGATAACACGGCAACCGCATCGGGTACCGCGCCCGGCGCGAGCAGCCCGACGGTGTCGGCACCGTCCAGCACCTCGACACCGCTGACCGCTGCGCCTGCAGTCACCGTGGACAAGAGTGCTGGAACGCCAACCGGTGCCACCGCCGGTTCGACGATCCCGTATACGTTCACCGTGACCAATAGCGGCAACGTGACGTTGACCGGTGTAGCAATCTCGGATACGCAACTCGATGCGGCGGCCACCTGCGCTGCTTCGACCTTGGCACCGGGCGTGTCGACCACTTGCACCGGTACGCACACCATCACGCAAACCGAAGTCGATGCCGGTAAGGTCGACAACACGGCAACCGCATCGGGTACCGCGCCCGGCGCGAGCAGCCCGACGGTGTCGGCACCGTCCAGCACCTCGACGCCGATTGCTTCGGCACCGGGAATCACGGTGACCAAGACCGCCGACCGCTCCACCTATTCGGCGCTCAGTGAAGTGATCACCTACCGCTACGTGATCACCAACACCGGCAACGTGACCATTAGCAACCTGACGCTAGCGGATGACATCCTCGGCAGCATTACCAATTGCTCGCCGACTCAGCTCAAACCGACTGAAGCCGCCCAGTGCAGCGCTACCCACACCGTGATTCTGCAAGACCTTGAAAAGGGCACGATTACCAACGTCGCTACGGCGTCGGGCACGCCTTCGCAAGGTACACTGCAGCCCGCAACTGCCACCGCCACGGTGACCAAGAAAAATAATCCGATTGCCGCGCGCGATGATAATTACGATGCGGTCGATGGCCAGGTCGGCGTGCCTCAACCTGGCAATGCACTAAATAACGACACACAAGGCTCCGGACCTGCGACGCTCGACACCGTCGAAATGCAGGTGCTCACCCCTGCCACCTCGCCAACGGGCGACGTGGTGCCGCAGCTCGATGTCAGGACCGGTATCGTCTCGGTGCCGGCAGGAACACCTGCGGGCGAGTACCGCATTGAATACCGCATCTGCGAGCGGACCAATCCGACCAATTGCGCCGATGCTGTCATTACGGTTCCGGTGACCGCGCCGCAGATCAAGGCCATTGATGATGTATCGCCGCAACCGCTGGACGGTGCGATCGGTGGAACGATGCCCAGCGTGCTCGGCAATGACGAGCTCAATGGCACCAGGCCGACGTTGGAAACAGTGACCGTGACGCCGGGCACGTCGCCCGCGAGCGGTGTCACCATGAATACAGACGGCACGATCACCATCGCACCCGGAACCGCGCCGGGCACCTACGTGTACCCGTATACGATCTGCGACCGCATCAATCCGTCCAATTGCGACAGCGCGACCGCTACAGTCACGATCATCGCACAGCCACCGCTGGCCACCGATAACGCCGCTGAGGCCGAGCCGAATACACCGGTCACGCTGCCGGTCATGTCTGACGACAACGGCAATGGCTACCCGTTGGATCCGACCAGCATTCAGCTGGTCAACCCGCCGGCCGGCGCCACCCTCAGTGCCGATGGCAAGACGATCACTGTCCCGGGTGAGGGCACTTGGGTTGCCAATGACGACGGTACCGTGACCTTTACACCGATCCCCGGATTCAGCGGCGAAGCGACACCGATTCAATACACCGTTGCCAATATCTACGGCACGACTTCTAACGCGGCGACTCTGCGTGTCGTGATTCGTGGCACGGCGGCAATGCGCATCACCAAATCGGCAGTGCCGCGCGATGTCAAGATCGGCGATCTGATTCGTTACACCGTGGCGATTGAGAATATCGGTGCCATTGATATTCACGATGCGATGCTGGTCGACACACCGCCTGCAGGCTTCAACCTGGTGGCCGATTCCATTCGCGTGAGTGACGACAACAGCGCGGGCCGAATTGCCGGTACCTCGCCAATTCGTGTTGATCAGATCGATGTGCGACTGGGCGGCCGCGCCACCGTAACGTACCTGCTGCGCGTAGGTGCCGGTGTGCGGGCGGGTATCCATCGCAATCGCGCTGAGATGTTCGACGACGGCAAGAGTGCCTCCAACGTGGCCACTGCCGATGTGCGGCTCGTGTCGGATCCGCTGTTTGATACCAGTCTGATTGTGGGCACCGTGTGGAATGACATCAACGCCAACGGCTTCCAGGACGAAGGCGAGCGCGGGATTCCCGGTGTGCGCATTGCATCGGTCGAAGGCCTGCTGATGGAAACCGATCAGTTCGGTCGCTATCACCTTGAAGGCGTCGATGCCGGCAAGTTCGAACGCGGTACCAACTTTATTCTCAAACTCGATCCGGCAACCTTGCCGCCGGGTTCCAAGCTCACCACGGACAATCCGCTGCTGCGCCGTATCACTCCCGGTCTGCCGGTACGGTTCGACTTCGGTGTGCAGTTGCCCGAAGGCAGTGTCCGCAAGGCGGGCACGCGCATCGAAACCAAACCGAACGAAGTTGCCGTTGTCAGCGGCACCGAAATTCTGGGTACGGTTCTGTTCGATACCGACAAGGCGCAGATTCGACCGGAGTTCAACGCACTGCTCGATCGCATCGCGGCGCAGCTCGCCGCCACCGGTGGCACCGTTGAAGTGACAGGGCATACCGACGTGCGTGCAAGTGCTGATTACAATCAGCGGCTTGGCATGCGTCGCGCTCAAGCAGTAACCGAAGCGCTGCGGGCACGTCTGCCCGATAACGTAAAGAGTCAAGTACAAGTCGACACCGTGGACTCCGACGCTGCACCGGGAGACAAACCATGAGGCCGACCCAGATGACTTTACCCAACACCTCCAAGCGCGTGAATCGTCTGGGCGCCGCCATTGCGGCCGTACTGACGGCCGGTGTGATGTTGCCCGCCGCCGCGCAAACGCAAACCACCAATACGACTCCAACGGCGACCTGTAGTGGGGCGGACTGCCCGCAGGATTCGAGCGTGCTGTTTAAGATCGGCAGCCGCAGCGAGTTGGATCCGGTGACTACCGGGACCAGCGAGCGTTCGGGTGATCGCGCATTGCAACCCGACCGACGTGTGACCATCAGTGCAGCGCCGCGCGTGGCGCCGCCCGCATTGCCGAGTCCGGACAATGTCAACGGCCAGACTTGGAGTGTCAGTCTGCCCGACGGCGGCATGATTTGGGCAACCGAGGATCCGACGCTGGGCTCGACGCAAATGAGCGTGTCGGGTTCCTCGTACGCAGCTTTCGAGAACGGACACATCACCAAGCCGGTGGCGTTTACCGCGTACAGCAACTATGCCTCCTTCATTCGCAAGGCGGAGATTCTGGTTTATCGCGCCAACGATACTGACCTGGTGTCGCCACTCGCCACGATTGAAGTCGATCCGGCACCCGTCATGCAGGCCGAGTGGGATGGCGTATGGGCAGACTCCGCGCATGCACGTGTCGGCGATGAGCTGATCTATGTCCTGCGTGCCTATGGCGATGGCAACGCCGTCGACGAAACGTTTCCGCAACGGCTGCAACTGCTGTCACCCGAAGAAGTGCAGCGAGGCAATGAAATCGGTCGCCGCCAAACAGAGCGGCTAACGGGCATTGCACTGAACATTGATCAGGCGCTGCAGCAGCAACGCATTGATGCAACCTACGGCCGCTCCACCTTGCGCCAGCAGAATATTCGCGTTGCGGGCTCGAGGATTCGTATCCAGGGGCGCAACGTGCCCGATGGATATTCGCTCACCATCAACGGCGATACGGTACCGGTGGACTTGGAGCGCAAGTTTGTCGCCGAGTACCTGGAGCCGATCGGTGCGCACGCCTACGCGGTGCAACTCAAGCAGGGCAGCGATGTCATCGATCACGCCCTCAATGTCAATGTCACCGGCAAATACTGGTTTGCCGTTGCACTGGCCGACCTCACATTCTCCGGCAATGATGTCAGCGGTTCGATTGAACCGTTCCGCAATGATCCACGTGCCGACGAGGACTTGCTGACCGAGGGCCGCCTGGCCTTCTACCTGAAAGCCAAGACCCGGGGCCGCTACCTGATTACCGCGCAGGCCGACACGCGCGAGCGCGAAGTTCGCGATCTGTTTACCGGTTTCTGGAAGGCCGACCCGCAGGATGTATTCCGCCGCCTGGATCCGGATTCCTACTACCCGGTGTATGGCGATGATTCCACTACGTATCGCGATGTGGACACCATGGGTCGTCTATATGCCCGCGTTGACTGGGATGGCAATCAGGCTCTGTGGGGCAACTACAACACCGGACTGACGGGCACGGAGTATGCACAGTACAACCGCTCACTCTACGGTGCAGCGCTCGACTGGCGTCAGCGCAAGACCAATGCCTGGGGCGATCCGCAACGGCAGCTGCGTGTGTTCGGTTCCGATTCGCAAACCGTTCCGGGCCATAACGAGTTCGAAGGCACCGGTGGCAGCCTGTACTATCTGCACGATACCGATGTGCTGCGCGGGTCCGAGCGCGTCGTGATTGAACGTCGCGATCCGACCACCGGCCGCGTGATGAGCACAGTGGAACTGGCGCGCGGTGCCGACTATGACATCGATGAGCTGCAAGGTCGCATTCTGCTGAGCCGCCCGCTGGAGCGCATCACGCGCGATGGCGTGCCGAGCCTGACTACCGACGCGCCGCTCGCAGGCTATCTGCAGGTGCTGATGGTGGATTACGAGGCCGTGCCCGCCACCGGTGCACCTAAGAACATCGGCGTCGGCCTGCGCGGAAAGCAGTGGTTTGGCGATCACATCGGTGTCGGTGTCACTTATGTTGACGAAAATCGCTCCGGCGACGATTACAACCTGGCCGGCGTGGATTTGACGCTGCAGGCCGGCAAGGGCACGTATTTGCAAATTGAACAGTCACGCAGTCATGCCAGCAGCATGGATGTGTACCGCTCCGATAACGGCGGTCTGAGCTTTGATCCGATCACCTCGGGTCGACCGGATCAGAAGGGCACCGCACGCGCCATCGAAGCACGCATGAATTTGCGCGAGCTGGGTTGGACGCAAAACGACTGGTCCGCCGCAGCCTGGAATCGCAATGTCAGTTCCGGTTATTCCGTGGCGCGCTATCAACCCGGCGTTGAGGTGCATGAGACCGGTGCCGAGCTGATGGGCCAAGTCACGCGGGCCATGTCACTCTATGGTCGTTACAGCAAGGCAGAACGTGGCGACGATGCACTGGAACAAGGCCAGCTCACGGCCGAGTGGCGTCTCAACGAGAACACGAGTTGGGCTGCCGAGTGGCGTCGGGTGACAGAAACACGCCAAGGTTTGAGTGCCACGGGTGATCTGGCCGCACTGCAGTTCAAGCACCGCGCAGGCAGTCAATGGGAATACTGGCTGACGGGACAAAAGACCCTTAGCAATGACGACGGACGCTATGCCGATAACGATGCGCTGGCGGCCGGCGCCAAATATCTGTTTGGCAATCTCTCCAGCATTGGTGCCGAAGTGACAACCGGCGACCGTGGCGATGCGGCCCAAGTCAACGCCGAATACCGCCTCAGCGCCGATCACAGCTTCTATGCGAATTACACAACGGTTACTGACAGCACCCAGCGCGATCCGCTGTTTAATCCGCAACTGCAGGATGGCTGGACCCTTGGCCAACGCTGGCGGCTTGGCAATCGCATCAACGTCTTTAACGAAAGCCAGTACCTGAAGAGCCCGAACGATACCGCGCTGAATCATGTGTTCGGTATGGATTTCTATCCGTCCGCCGGTTGGAACGCAGGCTTCAAACTGTCCAATGGCCGCATCGACAAGAGCAACGGTGAGGTTGAGCGCAAGGCAGTTAGCGTGACGGGTGGTCGGACCTCGGAATCGACGCAATGGCAGAGCAAAGTGGAATGGCGACGGGATCGCGGCGTGGAACTGCGCGAGCAATGGGTCACGACCAATCATTTGCAGCGCAAGGTCAACGACAGTCTGCGGCTGGCCGCGCGATTCAACTGGTCTGAAACGACCGATGCCCTGGACCCGACCGCAGGCGCCAAGTTCGTCGAAGGCAATTTCGGCTTTGCCTATCGCCCGTGGGACAACACGCGATATGCACTGTTCGGACGCTATACCTATTTGTACGACGTCTCTGCGTTGCAGCAGACCGGCGAACGCGTGGCGTACTATGACCAACGCTCGCAGGTGCTCTCGCTCGAAGGCATCTACCACCCGAGTCCGAACTGGGAGTGGGCCGGCAAGATTGCACGCCGCGCAGGCGAGGTCCGTTACGGTCGCCTGCAGGGTGAGTGGGCCGATGCGGATACCACTTTTGCGGCAGCTCAAGTTCGTTACGGCATCGGTCAGACCGACTGGAACGTGCTGGGCGAATACCGCTGGCTATCCGTGCGTCCGGACGGTGGACGCCGCAGCGGTGCGCTGCTCGCAGTGGATCGCGATATCGGTCGCAATTTCCGCATTGGCCTTGGCTACAACTTCACCGACTTTAGCGATGACCTGACCAACTTCGATTACGATCATCGAGGTTGGTTCCTGAACATGACGGGACGATACTGATGTACAGCGGCGTTGCAACTTCATTGGCACAGCGGATCGCACGCAGCACGCGCGCGACATGGCCAGCTGCCGCCGGCCTCATCATGGCCGCAATGGTCTGGATGCAGCCGACCGTTGCACAGGCGCAGGTTCAACGCAGCATCATCAACCCCAGTTTCGAAGCGCCGAATCTGGCCACCGCGGGTTGCCGTGTTTACATTGCAGAAAGTCAGGTCCGGGGCTGGTCGACCAATCACCCCAATGCCAATACGGAAAACAGTGGCGGTTGCGTGGTGCCTGCAGGCTTTGCACAAAACGCGCCGATCATCGAACTGTGGCGGACCCCGCGGACCAATAACAGCCCGACGATCATTGCACCCGACGGCTCGCAAGTTGCCGAATTGAATGCTGCTACGACGTCGCGTCTGTATCAGAACGTCTGTATGGTCAACGGCGAATCCTTTAACTGGGAATTCCGTCATCGCGGTCGCGTCAGCGCGACCAGCCCCGACGTTGCACGTTTTGTGCTGGGCTCGAATCAGACCTTGGTCCGCGCCAGCACTACCAATGCGGGCGCGGCCAGTGCAACCTACGGCGCCGGCGCCAGCGGTCAGAGTGGCTATCCGCAGACCAGCAACGGTTGGGGTGTGTATCGCGGCTCGTTTACCTATTCGGGCCCCAGCGGTGAGACCAGCTTGGGATTTGAGGCGCTCAGTACCGGCGGCACCAACCTGGCCGAAGGTAACTTGCTCGATGCGATTCAAATCAACCTGTTGCCGTTCGTAGAAATTTCGCCGGGTAGTGCATCGGGACTCGAGAGCAGCTCGGGATCCATTCCGCGGCTGCGGGTTGTCGGTACGGCGGCGAGTGCCTTCACGGTCACCGTCAACATCACCAACAATGGCCAGCCGGGTGCGGCGACATTGGGTACGGACTACACCACGTCCAGCGGCACGACCACCATGACCATCACGGTGCCGGCCGGTACCTACGACGGTGTCAGCAACGGACTGTTTACTCTGCCGATTACGATTCTTCAGGATTCGAATGTCGAAGGCAGTGAGCCGATCGCATACAGCATGGTGCCACCGCCGTCGAACGGTTCGTTCCTGCTCAGCTCCACTACCAGTTGCGGTGGCACCGGTGTCCGCAATGGTACCTATACGATCATCGATGACGATGCGCAGCTCAGCCTGAGGAAGAACCTCACGAGTATCACGCCGGTAGCCGGCACACCCGGCCGTTACCAAGCCGTCTATACCATCGACGTCACCAACCCCTCGGGTGTCACCGCCAATTACGGCCTGACCGATCAGCCGGGATTTGATCCCGATGCGGTGATCAGTTCCGCCACGGTGAGTTTGAACGGGGCCGCAGCTACTTCGGTCAACACGTCCGGTGCGGTGTGGACCTTGCGGTCGCAGTGGCGTGCCTTGGCGGCAGGGGCAACCGATACCTATACGCTTCGCATCCTTCTGGATGTAACTCGGCCCGGCACCACGGCTAACGACGCCTGCACCAGTCCAAGTACTGCGGGTCACGGTCTGCACAATATCGCGACGGCGACGCTGCAGAGTCCGAGCACCACGCTGACGGAGACCGCCTGCGACACGACGCCCACGCCGGTCTGGGTCACCTTGCGCAAGACCCTGCAGCAACGCAACGGTACCGATCAGATTGCGGCGCGTATTTACGTCGGCGGCCTGTTCACGACTGCAACGACGGCGACCACTTCGGGTTCTACGGTGCCTGCAACTGCAGTCACCGCGACGCAGACCGTGGAGCCCGGCAAGACCATCCAGTTCGGCGAAACGGTAAGGGTCGGTGGCACCGGCGCGGATACATCGCCCGCAGCCTATTCGCGCGACATTGTCTGTACCAATGCAGCCGGTGCCGGGTCGTCGACGGTGTTGCCGTCCGGCAGCGGCACGATTACCGATAACGTCGCGTTTTGGGATGCGATCCGCCCGGCCGCAGGCGATGACATTTCCTGCGTCATTACCAACTCCCTCGGTACCCAACTGCGGTTGGCCAAGACTTGGGTCGGTGGCATGGCAGGCGACACGGCGACCGCCACGACGACCGGTGGCGCACAAAACGCTACGTTCAATGCATCGGCGCCTGCCAGTGCGACCGGTGCCTATGTCAACGTGGTGCCCGGCAATGTGGTGACCTTGCCCGCTGAGACGGGCACCAATATGGAGTTCTATACGCAGTCGGTTGCATGTACTGGCGGCACGACGCTGGCAGCAACAGTGCCGCCGGCACAGATCACAATAGCGAGCAATTCGACGCCGACTCAGTGTACGTACACCAATACCCGACGGCCCTCGGTGGTGGCGTTGAGCAAGACCTCGGTCGGTGATGTCGGCACGTTCGATTTCGCGTTGACCGGATTCGACAGGACTGCCGACAGCATCACCACCTCGAGCAGCGGCGTCGCCGTGAACTCGACGAATATGCCATTGCGGGGTACCGCGGGTGTGGCCGCCTCGATTGTGGAGTCGGCAACCAGCGCCCAGGGATATTCCACCTCGTATGTCTGTACAGACACCAATGCGGCTGTCACCGGCAACTCGCCGTTGACCGGTAGCGGTCGGACTATCAGTTTCAGTGCGGCGAACATGGGGGCGGGCGCGGCCTGGAACTGCGCCTTTACCAATACCAAGAACACCACGCTGACCGTCTCCAAGATTTCTCAAGGTGCGACCGGGACATTCAACTTTACGGGTAGTAACGGCATCGCCGATCACAGTATTGTGGTGTCGGCTGTCGGTGTGGCCACAGTAGGTACCACGCAGACCCTGACGGCGCCGGGACAACTCACCCGTATCCACGAATCGGCGTTGCCGGTGGGCTTCGAACTGCGCGACATTGGGTGTTCTGTCAACGGCGGCAGTCCGATCACTGTGACCAAGGTCATCAACGGCAATGCCGGTGGTTACGCCGATATTTCCGCGGCGGACACCGCGGCAGGCAACGACATCGCCTGTACGTTTACCAACGCCGGGCGGGCAACGGTCCGATTTGCGAAGGCCAAACTTGCCAACGACAGCGTGGCGGTCAGTGCGAGCTTTAATACTGCGACCGGCGGCAATCTGTCGAGTGTGCCCGGCACGATCACTTCAAGCACGACGGACGGTGTGGCGGGCACTCCGGGTGCAGCGGTCGACATTCTGACCTTGGGCGCCGACGTCAAAGTCATTGAGATTCCGGCGGCGAGTTATCGTTTGGGTTCCGCCACCTGTACCGACCTCAATGGCGCTGCCAGTGGCAACGGGACCGCGCCCTTTACGGCGACGGTCGATCCGGCGACCGGCTTAGTGACAATTGACTCTGGCCACGTACTGCCGGGCGCCTCGCTGGAGTGCACACTTGTCAACGTCAAGAATGGGTCGATCACCGTGCGTCTGGACAATATGCCAGATGGCGGACAGGCCATGGGCTACACCACGACCGGTACGGGTCTGAGCAATTTTGCACTCGACGACGATGGCAATAACCTCAACGCCTATCCGGCAGCGAAAGCATTTTCGGATCTGCAACCCGGTGCATACTCCGTAACACAGGCCGTGCTGCCGGCAGGATGGAGTCTGCAGTCTCTCGATTGTGTCGGTTCCGTCTCGGGCACGACGTCGTACCCCTCGACTAGCACGGCTAATATCAATCTGGCGGCAGGTGAGTCGGTCATCTGCACGTACAAAAACTCCAAAGCGCCGACCTTGCAGATTCGCAAGCGGAGTGACGGCGGTGTCGGTACCTTTTCCTTCACCGGCGACAACGGATTTGCCGGCACGAGTATTACCACGACTGCGGCCGGCGTGATCGCTGAGGGTCCGGTCCAGGCGCTGGCTGCCGCTTCAACGCAAACGGTGATTACGGAACAGCCTGTTTCAGGTTTTCAAATGACCGGCGCGAGCTGCACAGGCTTGAGCACGGGTGGCGTCGCGACTGTCGACACCGGTGCGTCCAATGTGACACTGGATGCGGCGGCGACTGCGCCTGGCTCGAATATCGTCTGTACGTTTGTCAACACCAAGCAGCCGCGCCTCACCTTGGAGAAGGTGACAGCGGGGTTTGACTTGGCCAGTCTCACCGGGTTGCCGGTCGAGCTCAAGGTGAGCTACTCCGGCAACCCGGATATTGTGCAGAACCTAACGACTTCCGTTGCCGATGTCCCGGTGGCGGGCGCAGCGCTGCTGATGTTGCCCATTGGCGTTCCAATCACGGTGTCGGAAGCACAGGATCCCCACGGCTCGTATTTCCTGAGTGACATTACCTGTGTTAACAATGCCGGCGGCGCAACGGGCAGCAGTTTCGGAACGCATACCATTAATAACAACGATCCGCTGAATCGCGGTAGTCGCACAATCACTCTGGTGGCCGGTGCCGACGTGACCTGTCGCTTTACCAATACCCTTGCGGACACCCAGACCATCCAGAAGACGGCAATCGGCGGTGATGGCTCGTTTGTTTTCGGAATCACTCAAGTTAGTGCTCCGACCACCGGCGGGCTCTCCTCGATCGGTGAAACGATCGTCACGCAGACGGGCGCCGGTGTCAAAAGCTTCTTCGCCGGACCTATCGGTGCCTTGACCTACCGGATTCAGGAAATCAGCAGCTCCATCCCATCTCAGCTGGTGGATATCGAGTGTACGGGGCCTTCGACATTCACCTACGATATTCCGAACAAAACCGCGACCATCACGATGGTGTCGGGCGAACTGAACAGCTGTAACTTCACCAACGTCCGCAAGCCGGTCGTCCGCATTGCGAAACGTTCCATTGGCGGCACCGGAGAATTCACATTTACCGGCGGCAGCAATGGCTTGGAGATCTTCAATTCTGCTGCCATTACAACGACAGCGAGCGGCACGACGGTCACCCATCCGACGAGCGTCACGCTACTGGACGTTACGCAAGATACCTCAATCACCGAGGTCACAGACGCCGCGGCCAGCTGGAGCACCACCTGGCAGTGCGCCGATACAGCCACGGGTCAGCAGGTACTGGCCAGCGGCACGGGCACAACACTGACCGTGCCGAGCAGTGTCGTCAGGGCGAATGGCGTGGACTTTACCTGTACCTTTACCAACACCAAGTCGCCGACCCTGACCATCGCCAAGCAAGTCCGCGGTGGAGTCAATGTACCATTTGACTTTCAGGTCACCGGTGGCGGCCTGGTTACAGCCCAAACGCATACCCTGACGCCCTCAGCTGAAAACATCTCGTCCACGGCTTCGGTGACCGGACTGAGTCCCAATGTCAATCTGACCATTGCCGAACTCGCCAAAGCAATTGATGCCCTGCCGGCGGGATCGTCTCCGGCCATTCCGGACTGGCAAGTGCTGTCGCTCAGCTGCGCGGACAACCCGGGTGGCCAAACCGGTAGTTCGCTGGTGGGTGCAACGCCAATGCTGAACACTCTGCGCAACGGCGGTTCGATTTCGGGCTCGCTGGTGCCGGGTGCCGATGTGACCTGTACCTTCGTCAATGCGCATACCGTCACCGGTCGTGTCGAAAAGACCACGCGCGGTGGCAACGGTACCTTTACATACGATCTATGGGTCAATCCCGGATCGCCGGCGGGCCCGCCGAATTTGACGATTCCGCTGACGGTCAACAATGCCACTGCAACCGCCAATGGGCAGCAGTCGTTTGTGCAGGAGTTTCTGTCGTCGGGTACCGGCACGTTCCGTCTGCAGGAACAGTTGCAAGCCGGTTGGCAGCTGACGGCGCTAAATTGCAGCCTGCAGGGCTCCACGGGCGCGCTCACGGTCAACAGCACCGATCTGGCCACCGGTACGCTCAATGCAACGGTCGCGGCAGGTTCCGACGTTCTGTGTAAGGCGACTAACGTGCGTGTTCCGCACATCACCATTAGCAAGGAATCGTTCGGCGACGATGGCTCATTCGAGTTTGCAGCCGGTACCAATGGCTTGCCGAGCTCGCTGATTCTGACGACTGGCGGTTCGGGTTCGCCCTATACCGCCAGCTCCACGGCGTATCAGGTGGCCGATGTGATGGCCGATGCGACCATCACTGAGGTGGTGCCGGCGGGTTGGACGCTAAACGGCATGCAGTGCGTACGCAATGACGGAGGCAGTGCGGTTTCGGTTAGCAGTAGCGGCTCGACGCTGACCATTCCTTCGAGTGTATTGCAGGAAGGCAACGATCTCACCTGTACGTTCACCAACACCAAGCAGACCCGTCTGACCGTCGTCAAAGATGCACGGGGCGATGCAGCGAGCTTCCCGTTTACGGTGACCGTTGCCGGTACGCCGAGCTCGTTCCCGTTGACGACGTCGACGTCGAACTCCACCGCGCAACAGGTGATCGACAACATCACTCCGAACGTGGCGATTACGGTCAGCGAAGATAGCAGCGGGTTCCCGACCGGTTGGAGCTTGCCCCCGGGCGGTATTCAATGCGTCAACAATCCCGGCGGCACCGTGGGCAGCACGCTGGTCGGAGCGACTCCGAGTCACGTTCCGACGTTCCGCGGCGGCTCGATTAGCGGTCAACTGGTCGCCGGTGCGGATGTCACCTGTACGTTTACCAACTACCAGAACGCAACCGGTCGCATCGTCAAGACGGCAATTGGCGGTGACGCCAGTTTTGATTACGACATGTACATCAACGTGACGTCGCCGGCGGGACCGCCTGCAGGGACCTATCCCGTAATAACCGCGGGCGGCACAGGGACTATTGCAGCGCAATCATTCCCGGTGTTGTCGACGGGCAACTTTGTGGTGCAGGAGCGCGTCAAGGCGGGCTGGGAGCTCACCGATGCTAATTGCGTGCAGGACGGCGGTACGGGTCTGCTGAGCAACGTCGTGGTCAATGTGCCGGGCCGTTACGTCTCCGGTCACGTGGAGCCGGGCGCCGGCGTTCGCTGCGACTTTACCAACGTGCGCATACCCACAATCAGCGTGATGGTGCAGTCCAACGGTGGGGTCGGTCCGTTCATCTTTAACGGAACCAATGGCTTGCCGTCCGCACAGACGACCACAACCGCAACATCCAACGTGCCCGCCCCGGTGTTTACGGCACCGGTGACAAACGTCGGTACCGACACCGTGATTAGCGAGACGGTTCCGGCCAACTGGTCACTGACAAGCGCGCAATGCCTCGACTCCGATGGCGCTACGGTCACTGCAAGCCTGAGTGGTGGGCAGCTGACCGTGCCTTCGAGTGTGCTGATGAAGGGCAAGGACCTCACCTGTACGTTCATCAACAGCGCCCACGCCACGTTGAAGATCGTCAAGGTGGTGCGCAATAACAACGGTGGAACCGCGGACGTTGCCGGCTTTAACGTCAACAGCTCGGCAGGCGCCCTGACGTTTACGGCGACGGGTCCGGTCAACTTCGAGACCACTTACACCTCGCAGGATCTGCACGTGCCGGCCGGTACGTACACCCTGGCCGAAGGTATGGTCACCAATTACGTCAACGGCGAATGGGTGTGTACGGGTACGGGTGTGGTCAGCTTTGTGGGTCTGTCGGCCGGCGGCTATGTCGAGCTCGAGAGCGGTGCCGATGCCACCTGTTCCATCCTCAATGACGATACGAGTCAGGCCGACATTGCCATCGTCAAGACGAACGCCAACGGCGGCGGCAATCTGATTTCGGGACAGAACACCACGTACAATCTAGTGGTGACCAATAACGGCCCGTCGTGGGGCAATGGTGTCATTCTACGCGATACGCCGTCACCAAACCTGTCCGACTGTGCGGTGACTCAATGCAGTGCAACGGGCGCTGCGCAATGTCCGGCGGATCTCACCCGGATTCTGGAGCCTGCGGGTGCGGCGATCTCGGCATTCCCGGCGAATACGCAACTGAACCTGACCGTCAGCTGCAAGGTGCAATGACGCCGAGTCAGGCGATGCACTTCGCGTCGCCTGACTTATCGCAGGTGGAGCAGTACCAACGCGATGGCTGCCGGCAGTGCCTGGATCCATAGGATCTTGCGGCTGGCGGTGGCTGCGCCGTAGAGGCCTGCCACCAGAACGCAGGTCAGAAAGAACACCTTGATGTAGAACGCCATCGGCTCAGAGGTCGTTAGCAGGCCCCAGATCAGACCGGCCGCCAGGAAACCGTTGTACAGGCCCTGATTGGCCGCCAATACCTTGGTCTGCTTGGCAAACTCGGCGGTCATGCCGAATGCCTTCTGTCCCTTGGGGCCGGTCCACAGAAACATTTCAAGGATCAGGATGTAGATGTGGATGGCGGCTACGAGGCCGACGAATAGTTGGGCGAGAGTATTCATGAGCCCGTCATAAGGCCTCAGAATGCAGCGAGGCTCATCGGGCCGGCCATAGAAAGGATCGGGACCGGGAGCCGTCCGATCGCTCCAAACACGGGTAAGCGATTGAACTATTCAATGTCAACATGACTTCTGCCAGTGCACCGCCCCACCGGTTTGATGCTCCAATGGGAGATTATTTTTGACACGAGGGGTAGGGCATGCGCAGAAATTCATTGGCATTGAGCTTGGCGCTGGCGATTGGGCTGGCAACCGCGACCACGGCGACGGCGATAGCAGCGACACCGGCCAAGGCCACGACGACGGCCAAAGCGTCTGCTGCGACTGCCGGTTTGACCAAGGGACCCTGCGTCCAGGGCGTGTGCGAATACACCCTGGCCAATGGCATGCACGTCTTGCTGGTGCCCGATGCCAGCAACGGCCAGACCACCGTGAACATCATGTATGGCGTCGGTAGTGTGCAGGAAGGCAATGGCGAAACCGGCATGGCCCACTTGCTGGAACACTTGCAGTTCAAGGGCACGCCCAAGCACACTAATATCCCCGAGGAAATGAAAGCGCATGGCGTCAAGTACAACGCCACCACCTCGCTCGATCGCACCAATTATTTCGGTCAGTTCCCGGCCAGTGACAAGACGCTCGAGTGGCTGCTCGATCTCGAAGCCGACCGGATGGTGAACTCGTTCATTGCGCGCAAGGACCTGGACAGCGAAATGACCGTGGTCCGCAATGAGATGGAGAACGGCGAAAACAACCCGGTAAATGCAGCGCATGAGCGCCTGATGTCCACGGCCTACCTGTGGCACAACTACGGCAAGAATACGATCGGTGCCCGCAGCGACGTCGAGCAGGTTCAGATTCCTAATCTGCAGGCGTTTTATCGCAACTGGTATCGCCCTGCCAATGCAACGCTGGTGATCGGCGGTCGGTTTAATCCCGATCTGGCATTAAAGCAAGTGCAGAAGGCGTTCGGCAACATCAAAAATCCGGCGCAGCCGCTGCCCAAGTACTACACCGTCGAGCCGACTCAAGACGGCGAGCGTCGAGTAGAGGTGCGCCGTCCGGGTGACATCAAGCTGGCATTTATCGGCTATCACGTACCTGCGGCGACTAGCCCCGATACGGCACCTTTGCAGGTGCTGAACAACATCCTCTCGTATCAGCCGACGGGACGACTGTACAAAGCGCTGGTTGAGACCAAGCTGGCCGTGCAGGCAGGTCTGGGTGCGCAGGCCTCGCGCGATCCGGGACTCGCCACCGGCATGGTGGTGGTCAGTAAGGACGGTGATGTCGCCAAGGCCGAGCAAGCCTTCGAGCAGATTGTAGAGAATCTTGCACAGAACCCCATCACGCAGGAAGAGTTGGATCAGGCGCAGCAACGCGTTGCCGCGAGCATTGCGCGTGCCGACGACGATGCCAATGCCACGGCGCTGGGATTGACCGGCGCCTTTGCACAAGGCGACTGGCGTCTGTACTTCTATCAGCGTGATGCCATCAGCAAGGTCACGCTGGCCGATGTGAACCGCGTCGCCAAGGCCTACTACCTGCCGAGCAATCGCACGGTGTCGACTTTTATTCCGGACGCCAATCCGCAACGGGCGGTGATTGCCGCCGCGCCGCTGGCCGCCGATGTGCTCAAGAACTACAAGGGGGGTGAGGCCAAGCAGGCCGGTGAGCAGTTCGATGGCACCCCGACCCACATTGAGAAGCGCGTCGAGCGACTGCAGCTGACGCCGACCCTCAAGGCCGTGCTGCTGCCGTACAAGACGCGCGGCGCCTCGGTACAGGTGGCGGGACAGTTCCGCTTCGGTAACGAAAAAGAACTGTACGGGGTGTATCCGAATGCCTTCGTCGGTGGATTGCTGATGATGGGCGCCAAGGACCTGACCCGTGACCAGATCTCCAAGCAACTGACGGCGCTCAAGGCCGGCGGTAGTGTCAGCGGTGGCAGCCAGTCCCTGAGCTTGCGTGCCGATGCACAACGCGACTCGGTCGTGCCGGTCATTCAACTGCTGACGCAAGTGGCCCGCACCGCTACGGTGCCGGATGCTGAGTTCGAGCAAGCGCGCACGCAAGCGATCACCTCGCTCGAGATGCAACGCCAGGAACCGCAGACCTTGGCCAGTGAAGCAATGGCAGCGCATTTCAATGTGTGGCCGAAGGGGCACCCCAGTGCTTACCGTCCGCTGGCTGAGCGCATCGCCGAGATCAAGGCGCTGAAGGTCGAGGATCTGCGTGCATTCAAGCAGCAGTTCTACGGCACCGCACAGGGCGAAGTGACGATCGTCGGTGACTTTGATCCGGCTGCGGTCAAGGCAGAGCTGAGCAAGGCCTTCCCGGGTTGGACCAGCAATGTGAAATACGCCCCGATCTCTACGCGTTACAACGCCATCGCCCCGGTGACCGAGCGACTGAATGCACCCGACAAGGCCAATGCGTTTGTGCTCGCACGCGTGAACATGCCCTTGAACGATACCGATCCCGATTACCCCGCACTGCGCGTGGCCAACGACATCCTGGGTGGCAGCACGCTCAAGTCGCGTCTGGGCGATCGTCTGCGCCAAAAAGAAGGCCTGACCTACGGCGTCAGCTCCCAGATCCGCGCCGATTTCAGCCTTGAAGGGCATGATGACGACGGCTACCTGATGATCTACGGCATCACGGCGCCGGAGAACGCCGAGAAATTTACGGCAGGCGTGCGCGATGAGTTGGCCAAGTTTGTCGCCACCGGCGTGACCGAAGAAGAGGTCAAGACCGCGGTGGCGGATATTCTGTCGTCGCGTACGACGGCGTTGACGAAGGAACAATCGCTGGTGTCCGTGCTGGCTGATCAGGCCTACCGCGGTGAGACGATGGCAGACTATGCCCGTCGCACCGAGGCATACAGCAAGCTGACCGCCGCGCAAGTGAATGCGGCCATTCGCGCAAAGATCAAACCGGAAGCACTGAGCGTCTTTATGGCCGGCGACTTGTCCAAGTTCAAGAAGTAAGAGACGGGCTTGGGTATTGAGGAGATCCTGGTACTCGCCGCCTCGTTTCTTGCAGGACTAATTGATGCGGTGGTTGGCGGTGGCGGGCTGGTTCTGTTACCGGCCCTGTTCGCCACGTTCCCGGGCGCCGCACCGGCCACCTTGATCGGCACCAACAAGACCGCTTCGGTGTGGGGGACCTCGGTGGCGACGTGGCGCTATGCCCGTCGCGTCAATCTCAACTGGCGCGTGTTGCTGATCGCGGCGGGGGTGGCCTTCGTAGGGTCGTTGCTGGGTGCGTATGCGCTGACGCTGATCAATCCGGACGTCTTGCGCAAGGCACTGCCGTTCATTTTGTTAGTGGTGCTGATCTATGTACTGGCCAACAAGAACATGGGCTACGATCACGCGCCGCGCTTTACGGGGCGTCACGAGTTGCTGTTCGCGTGTGCCATTGGCATCGTGCTGGGTGTGTATGACGGCCTGTTCGGGCCGGGGACGGGGAGCTTTCTGATCTTTCTGCTGGTGCGAGTGCTCGGCTACGACTTTTTGCATGCCTCCGCCTCTGCCAAGGTCCTCAACGTGGCCACCAACCTGGCAGCGATCCTGCTGCTGAGCCTGAAAGGCCATGTGTGGTGGCAGCTCGGGCTCACGATGGCCGCCTTTAACGTGGCCGGATCCGTGGTCGGCGCGCACTTGGCGCTCAAGCACGGCAGCGGGTTTGTGCGGGTCGCCTTTGTGGTGGTGGTTTCGGCGCTGATTGCCAAGACGGCGTGGGATGCCTTCGCTTAGGAAATAGAGAACTATTTGGCACAATAATGTGTGAATTGCGTCACGCCCGGTTATCGGTTACAAAGGAGCTGCAATAGGCGCCGGTCCCCAAGACGGTCGACATCAAGTTGTTGCACAGGGGAATCATCGAATGCACGGATGCAAGCGCGTTGGCGATGCGGCAGCGATCCCTTCGCGATACCCGGCCCAGAGTTACGTGTCCGGTGACACGGTCAAAGAGACCTATTTCTTTAAGAGCGGAAGCGACTACTATCGCCTCAAGCTCGATCGCGATATAGACGAGGACAAGGCCGAGCTGTACACGCGCACAGGCGCCTCGGGCGAGTGGGAAAAAACATACTGTTCCAACGTCAACACGATGTTTGTGGCATCTCCATCCAAGGTGCCGGGCATTGAGCTTCTATCCGATTTCTATCAGCAATATGGCGAAGAGTGGAGACCGTAATTCAACGAAATACACATTAATCACTGCACTATCCCTTGCCGCCGTCTGCAGTGCCGGCGTCCTGCCTCGAGTTGCCGCAGCCGGTCCGTTGCCGGCCAACACCATATTGACCTGTACAACGGAGTCGGGTCGTCAGCTTGAGATTAATTACGCTCATTCCGCGCAGGCCTTTCAACTCAAGGTTGCCGGTGGGGCCGCTAAGACCAACGTGGATATCCTGAGCAAGCTCGGCACCGTTGATTTCGAGGATGACGAGGGACTGGTGAGCATTTACTTCTTCGAGAAGGCCGGCAACCGATATCGTTTCACTATCGATTCCTACGACGACGGCACGCTTGAGGCAGGGCTGTTTACTCGCAGCAACGGTGGCGCCTGGGCTGTTGACGGCTGCAAGACCATCGATGGCAATGCGGACTTTCAGACGACACCGGGCATGCCGCCTACATACGATGACCCTGCCGAGTTCTACCAAAAGAACGGTGACGGCTGGCGCCTGAAATAACGATTGAAGCTGTCGTCAGCCAGCGTAAAGATCCCGGAGGATTCAAATGCAATTAGCCATCATCGGAAGCGACCACCGTCCGGACATTCGCAGCGGTTGCAAACGGGGTGCGTTGGCTCTGATTTGTGCGCTGGCCTGTGTAGTCGGGACGGTATCCGCGGCTGAGACCTGGGCGCGGCTGGCAACGCTGAACGACGGAGGCATCGTCGAACTCGAGACGTCGAACGTCAGGCCGCAACGACATCTGGGCCTAAGTGACTACGTGGCCAGTCAGATGCCCACGCATTGGTCATCTATCGTTCGTTACACCTGGCCCACGGATCGTGTACAGGACGGCGTCAGTATTCGTTCCGTTCGCGTCAAACTCCTATGGATCTGCGAAAGTCCGATGAAAGTTGCGCAGTGGCGGTTTTGGGCCTTTGACAGCAAGGGCAACGAAGTAATCGACAAGGGCATGGATTTCGAAATGGATGATTCGCCGTCGTTCAGGCAGGTATCCGGCGACGATGAGCAGCTTGGCAAGCGCGTCTGTTCCATAGCCAAAAAATAACCCGCCAATCCCTCGTGCGGGTCATCGCGTTCTGATTGCCCCAGATCATCAGGATCTCAGGCCGGTGTTGCTAACGGGGTCAGCGCAGGGCATCCGTTTGGCGCTCTCTAAGCTCCTCGGCGAGATCCGGCCAGACTTGGTCAATACGTGCAATGAAGTCGTTGGTGCAGGCGATGGCATGGGTATCGCGCCCTTGCGCGTCCTGTCGAATCCAATCGATCACTTCCCAATAGGAAATCCACTGGATCGCTGCCATTAGTTCATCGTGGCCATACTGGCCGCGGGATCGGGTTTGCAGCCATGTCACAAGCTCTGAGATCGAGCCCTTTACGACGATGGCATCGTAGATGTGGTCGAAGGGGCGGGCATTTGACTCTAGCCACTCAATACAATGCTCGAGGCTGCTCGGAGATTCACTGGTTCTCATGCCTAGAACATACCGGGGCTGGGCGACGTTGTCCGGATGGCATTGGATTACCGAGGTGCGTTGCGTTGTATCCTGGGCATTGACGTGGACAATCTATAAACATACGTGGCACCCGAATCCAGCATGTCCAGCTACTCACCACTACCGAGTTCCGGTTATCTGTACGGAGACTCGGTACTGAACTTCGCCTCGACCGATTCAAATCTCATTATCGGTAAGCTCGCATCGCAGATGCCTACTGTGTCCCAGCCGGAAATAGCCGCCTGGACCGAGCAGATTGAGGTGTTGAAATCGAGTATTGTTGCGGACGCAAATGCTGCAGATCAAATATATTTCGAGTTTAAAATACCTCGTCTCGGTCGCCGAATCGACAATGTCTTGATACGCAATGACATTCTGTATGTCATCGAGTTTAAGACAGGTGAAAGCGAGTTCAGCAAGCATGCAATGGATCAGGTCTGGGACTATGCACTGGATCTAGTGAATTTTCACTCTACAAGTGAGCATGCCTCGATACTCCCAGTTTTGATCGCGACCGGCGGGTCACCACAAGACATTCGAGTTTATGGAACGCAGCATGGAGATGCGGTTGCTCGTCCTGTGCGGGGATCAAAGTCGCAGATTCTCGACGTAATTGCCGCCGCTGAGCAACATTTTTCGGGTAGTCGTGCGTCTTTAGAAAATTGGGAATCAGGACGATATAGTCCTACGCCTACAATTGTTGAAGCAGCAAAGGCTCTTTATGCCGGGCACGGCGTGGAGGAGATTTCGAGAAGCGATTCTGGTGCAGTGAATCTTAGGCTAACGGCATCGGCGGTTAGCGAGATTATTCATCGATCCCAACGCGAAAAGCAGAAGGCCATCGTTTTTGTGACGGGAGTGCCTGGGGCCGGCAAGACTCTTGTTGGCTTGGATGTTGCTACTAAGCACTCCAATGGTTCCTCTCGAGAGCACAGCGTGTTTTTGTCTGGGAATGGGCCATTGGTAAGTGTACTTACCGAGGCGCTTGCGCGAGATCGCGTCGATCGTGCCAAGTCGCGCGGCGAGAAAGTGATGAAGGGGGAGGCTCGGTCTGCGATCAAGGCGTTTATCCAGCTCGTGCACCATTTCCGGGATGCCTGTCTCGTCGACAAAGCTCCGCCTGTGGATCACGTTGCGTTGTTTGATGAGGCTCAGCGGGCCTGGAATCGGAAGAAGACATCTGAGTTCATGCGGAGTAAGAAGAATCAGCCGCAGTTCGATCAGTCGGAGCCACAGTTTCTGATTTCCTGCATGGACCGACACAAAGATTGGGCTGTAGTAGTTTGCTTAATTGGCGAAGGACAAGAGATTAACGATGGAGAGGGTGGTGTGTCTGAATGGACCACTGCTGTCCGTGAGTACTTTCCAAACTGGCAGGTCTATTTGAGTCCTGTGGTCATAGAGGATGTCGATGACGAACGACTAAAGGTTGACATCCATGCGCTTGCGGACCGTACACATGTTGTGGAGTCTTTGCATTTGAGTACCTCAATGCGGTCCTTTAGAGCGGAGAATCTAAGTAATTTTGTGCGTTGCGTTCTTGAGCTGGAGGTTGAGGAAGCCAGGGCTCATCTGTCATCGCTGAAAATTCGATACCCCATTGTTGTCACGCGAGACTTGAGCAAAGCCAAGTCGTGGGTCAAGGAGCAAGCGCGGGGCAGTGAGCGGTTTGGTATGGTGGTTTCCTCAAAGGCTCAAAGGCTTCGGCCAATCTCAATCGATGTGCGTCCAAAGATCGAGCCTATTCATTGGTTCTTGCACCCTCAAGAAGATGTGCGATCCAGTAATTTTCTTGAGGATGCAGCCACAGAATTTGTCGTACAAGGTCTGGAACTGGATTGGGCTTGCGTGGTGTGGGACGGGGACATGCGGATATCCGACGACAAGTGGTCCTATCACGAATTCAAAGGCACAAAGTGGCAAAGGGTCAAGCTGGACCAGCGGCAGCGCTATCAAAAGAACGCGTATCGCGTTCTTTTGACTCGGGCTCGTCAAGGCATGGTGTTAGTCATCCCAGAGGGTGACCCCGCAGACCCTTCTAGAAACCCAAATTACTATGATGGGATCTATCGCCTCTTCCAAAAAATCGGGGTCACAGAGATATAGAGGTTAAATGCGTGTGTCGCATCGTCAATGCGGAATTTCACATTAATCATCTCTTTGACAAGGGATTCATCGAATTCGAGCGGACAGGGAAAATAATCGTATCCAGTGAGCTGGACTACGAGGTCATGAATCGCTGGGCGATAAATGAGGGCCGAAATGTCGGCACGTTCTCGGCGGAGCAGTCCGAGTTTCTCGAGTTTCATCGAGACACGATTTTTCGATCGGGTTCCGGTTAGCGCTTGCCCGATGCGGCGCTGAGAATGCACAGCAAGTGCAGGATCAGGCCCGGAACGACTAGAAGGAAGTAGCCGATCACTACGGCTACTAGCCAGACGATGCCGGCGCCTACTTGGCCTTTATACATTTGGCCGGCGCCGGGAATGACGAGACTCAGAACCGCAGCGTAGGCACGGATCAGTCCGCGCTGCGCGTGCTCACCAGATGATCAACGACCGAGGGGTCGGCGAGGGTCGAGGTGTCGCCCAGGGCGCCGAGTTCGCCTTCGGCAATTTTGCGCAGGATGCGGCGCATGATTTTGCCGGAGCGGGTCTTGGGCAGGCCCGGGGCCCAGTGGATCACATCCAAGGTGGCGATGGGGCCGATGGTGGTGCGGACCAGTTTGACCAGCTCGGTGCGCAGGTCGTCGGATTCGGCGACTTCGGCGTTGAGCGTGACGTAGGCGTACAGACCCTGACCTTTGAGCTCGTGCGGGAAACCGACCACGGCGGCCTCGGCGACGTGCGGATGGGCGACCAGTGCCGACTCGACCTCGGCGGTGCCGATGCGATGGCCCGAGACGTTGATCACGTCATCGACGCGGCCGGTGATCCACCAGTAGTCGTCTTCGTCGCGGCGGGCGCCGTCGCCGGTGAAGTAGGTGCCGGGATAGGTGGAGAAGTAGGTATCAAAGAAGCGCTGCGGGTCGCCGTAGATGGTGCGCATCTGGCCCGGCCACGAGTCGGTGATGACGAGGTTGCCCTCGGTGGCGCCGCTGAGGGTCTTGCCTTCGGCATCGACCAGTTCGGGCTTGATGCCAAAGAACGGACGCGTGGCGGAGCCGGGCTTGAGGGCCGTAGCACCGGGCAGCGGGCTGATCATGATGCCGCCGGTCTCGGTCTGCCACCACGTATCCACGATCGGCGAGCGCGAGTCGCCGGCCACTTCGTAGTACCAGCGCCAGGCTTCGGGGTTGATCGGTTCGCCGACCGAGCCGAGCAGGCGGATCGAAGTGCGTTCGGACAGTTTGACGTTCTCGTCGCCCTCGCGCATCAGCGAGCGGATGGCTGTGGGCGCGGTGTACAGAATGGTGACGCGGTGGCGGTCGATAATCTGCCAAGTGCGGCGCACATCGGGATAGGTCGGGATGCCTTCGAACAGGACGGTGGTGGCCGCGTTGCACAGCGGACCGTACACGATGTACGAGTGGCCGGTGATCCAGCCGATGTCGGCGGTGCACCAGAACACGTCGTCGTCGCGCAGGTCAAAGACCATGCGATGCGTGTGGGCGGCATAGACCATGTAGCCGCCGGTGGTGTGCAGCACGCCCTTGGGCTTGCCGGTACTGCCGCTGGTATAGAGGATAAACAGCGGATCCTCGGCGTTCATGCGCTCGGGTTCGCACTCGACGGGCTGATTGCGGGTGACCTCATCGAACCAGCGGTCGCGCGGCATTTGCATGTTGACGGCGGCGTGGGTGTTGCGAACGACCAGCACCGTTTCGACGCTGTTGGTGCCCGGCAGTTTCAGGGCCTGGTCCACATTGGCCTTGAGCGGAACGTGTTTGCCGCCGCGATGGCCCTCGTCGGCGGTGATGATCAGTTTGACCTGGGCATCCTGCACGCGATCGGCAATGGACTGCGCACTAAAGCCGCCGAAAATCACGGTGTGAATAGCACCGATGCGGGCACAGGCCAGCATGCTGACGGCTGCATCCACAATCATCGGCATGTAGATGGCCACGCGGTCGCCCTTTTGGATGCCGAGCTGGCGCAGTGCGTTGGCGAGCTGGCAGGTGCGATCGTGCAGTTCGCGGAAGGTGACGCTGCCGCTGGGATAGCGCGGGCTGTCGGGCTCAAAGATATAGGCAATCTTGTTGCCTCGGCCCTGTTTCAAATGGCGGTCGAGACAGTTGACGGTGATGTTGAGTTCGCCGTCCTCGAACCACTTGATGCCGAAGTCGTCCTTGTGGAACGAGGTGTTCTTGATCTTGGTGGGCTGCTTGAACCACTCAAACGTGCCGGCGATCTCACCCCAGTAGCCATCGGGATCATGGATGGAGCGCGCGTACTGCTCGATGTACTGCTCATCAGTGCACAGCGTGCAGTCACACAGCTCTTGGGGAACGGGATACACGTCTTGCGTCACGTTTAAGGCTCCGGTAGCAGACTATAGAATAAGCCATAAGCCGGTAGCTCTAATGTGAGCCCGTCGTCGGTCAGTGCACCGGCCGTGAGACCGTGGCCGTCCAGCGGCGACAGACCCTTCGGCAGGTCAGACAAAGTCGCTGTAGTGCCCGACAGGTTGAACGCGCAGAACAGGGTCGAGCCCTCATGGGTACGCGTAAACGCCAGCACCGGCTCGGCGGTATCGAGCATGGTGATCGAGCCCAGGGTCAGCTCCGGCCTTGAAGCGCGCCATGCCGTAAAGCGGCGGAACCCGACCAGCACGCTGTCGGCATGATGTTCCTGCGTGTCCACGCTCAGCTGCAGGTGGCGCGGATCGACGGGCAGCCACGGTTTGGAGCCGTTATCGGAGACCATGAAATCGCCATGCAGGGTGTTGGCCCACGGCATGGGAGTGCGGCATCCGTCGCGGCCCTTGAACGCCGGCCAGAAGGCAACGCCGAACGGATCCTGCAAGTCCTCAAAGGCGACATCGGCCTCGGGCAGGCCCAGCTCCTGACCCTGATACACGCAGACCGAACCGCGCAGCGACAGCAGCATCGCGTTGAGCAGATTGGCGGCGTAGGGCGGGGCCTCATCGTGCAGCCAGCGGGTCATGACGCGTTGGACATCGTGATTGCTGATGGACCAGCACGGATAGCCATCGACCACGCGCGATTCAAAGGCACGCACGGTGTCGCGGATGTGCTGCACCGAGAACTCATCGGCGGCCAACTCAAACGAGTAGCCCATGTGCAGCTTGTCGGGGCCGCTGTACTCGGCCATGGTGGCGAGCGAGTCTTCGGAGTTGAGTTCGGCGACGGTGGTGATGCCTTCGTACTGATCGAACAGGGCACGCAGGCGCCGGATGAAGGGGATCATCTCGGGCTGGGTGTTGTTGTGATAGTGGTACTGGAAGGCGTACGGATTGTCGGGCGAGTAGCCGCGGCCGGTGCGCGCTTCGGGCGGTTTGGCAGGGTTGTCGCGCAGCTCACGGTCGTGGAAGCAGAAGTTGAACGCATCGAGGCGGAAGCCATCGACACCCTTGTCCAGCCAGAACTTGACGTTGTCCAGCACCGCCTCCTGCACTTCCGGATTATGGAAGTTCAGATCGGGCTGATCGACCAGGAAGTTGTGCAGATAGTACTGCTTGCGACGGCTATCCCATTGCCAGGCATTGCCGCCGAAGATGGAGAGCCAGTTGTTGGGTGCGCTGCCATCGGGCTTGGCGTCGGCCCAGACGTACCAGTCGGACTTGGGGTTGTCCTGGCTTTGGCGCGACTGCGCAAACCATTCGTGATCAATCGAGGTGTGCGAGAACACCTGATCAATAATGATGCGAAGGCCATGCCCGTGCGCCGACTCGATCAGCGCATCAAAGTCATCCATGCTGCCGAACATGGGATCAATGGCCCGGTAATCGGCAATGTCGTAGCCGAAATCACGCATGGGGGACTTGAAGAACGGGGAGATCCACAGCGCCTGCACGCCCAGCGATGCGAGGTACGGCATTTTGCCGATAATGCCCCGCAAGTCACCGATGCCATCGCTGTTGCTGTCCGCGAAACTGCGCGGATAGACCTGATAGATGACGGCCCCGCGCCACCATTCATGTTGCATGTAACTCACCCGGTTTTGGTTTGAAACACTATAAGAGAGTCCCGCCGTGCAGCATGGCGTTGTGGAATCGTATTCAGCGCCAAGGCGTTGGCGTATCATGTGCGCATGTCAAAGGGCAAAGTTACCTCATTCGACATCGCCTATCGGGCCGGTGTCTCTCAATCGACCGTGTCTCGCGCTATGAGCGGTTCGCCGCTGGTCTCGCAGGATACGCGTGAGCACATTCTGGCCATCGCCCGGGAGATGAACTACACGGTTGATAAGTCGGCGTCTAACTTGCGTCGGCAGCATTCGGCCACGCTCGCGGTCCTCATTTTCGAGGATCCGACCATTGATGACTCGCTGATCAACCCGTTTTTTACCACCTTGCTGGGCGCCATCCTTAAGAGCGCCGGGCAGGCCAATTACGATGTGCTGGTCTCGTTCCAGCAGTTCAATACCGATTGGCACGCGGCGTACTTGGACAGCAACAAGGCGGACGGTCTGCTGCTGCTCGGTTACGGGGACTATGTGGCCTCGCAGGGTGTGCTCGAGCGCTTGGCCGAGAGCGGCACCAAGTTCGTGCGCTGGGGCAATCTGCAGGGCAGCGGTGTCAGTATCGGTTCGGACAACCGTCAAGGTGGCTATACGGCGACCCGGCATCTGTTGCAGCGTGGTGCCAGGCGTATTGCGTTTATTGGCGATTGCAGCGAGCACAGCCCCGAGTTCCGGGAGCGCTATTTAGGCTATTGCGATGCCTTGGCCGAGTTCGGCATCGAGCCCGATCCGGCGCTGCAAGTCGGCGTGGCGGACAGCATGGAGGTCATGGGCGAGCGCGCAACGCAGCAACTGCTCGAGAGCGGTGCCCGTTTCGATGGCCTGTTCGCGGCCAGCGACCTGTTGGCCATCGGCAGTATCTATGCGCTGCATTCGGCAGGCCGTTCGGTCCCTGACGATGTCGCGGTCGTCGGTTTCGATGACATGCCTGTGGCCCGTTATCACAACCCGCCGTTGACCACCGTGCATCAGGACACCAAGCGTGCCGGGCAGGTCATGGTCGAGGCCATTCTGGCTCTGATTAAGGGCGAGGCGGTGGAGTCGCAGCAGATGGCGAGCGAGCTAGTTGTGCGCTCCAGTGCGTAAGAGCGGGAAATGGGAAATGGGAAATGGGAAATGGGAAATGGGAAATGGTGAATGGGAAATGGTGAATGGGAAATGGAAATTGGTTAGAGCGGCACACGCACAGTCGCGGCAACTACCAGTTTCCAACTCCCATTTTCCATTTACGATTTACTAGCTCCCAGCATCCACGAACCGCCCACACCCATCACGTTTGGCAGCTGCAAAAAGTCTTTCGCCGTGGCTTCGGTGATCCCGCCCGTGGGGCAGAAACGTGCCTGCGCGAAGGGGCCGGCAAAGGCCTTCAGCAGACCGACGCCACCGGCGGGGACGGCCGGGAACAGCTTGAACCGCGTGTAGCCGCGCTCCAGCCCGAGCATCAGTTCGCTGGCGGTGGCCACGCCGGGCAGCAGCGGAATGCTCGCCGCATCGCCCATGTTATAGACCGCAGGGGTGGCCCCCGGTGCGATGGCAAAGCGGGCGCCAGCGCGGGTCACGGCATCGAGCTGTGCGGGCGTCAGCACCGTGCCGGCACCGACGATCGCTTCGGGCACTTCGGCGGCAATGCGCGCGATGGCCTCAATGGCCACGTCACTGCGCAGGGTGATCTCGAGCACGGGCATGCCTTCGGCCACTAAACGGCGGGCCAAGGGCAGCGCCTCGTCGAGATTGGTGATGGTGATGACGGGAATGATGCGGGCCGCGGCAAACAGCGCGTCAACGGCTTGTTCGCGGGCAGCAGGTGTAATGGGCGAAGTCATTCAGGGCCCCAGCGGGTGTTTGTTACGAAGTGAATTGGCCGCGCCGAGCAGACCCGGCTCCGGGTGCGTGGTGATGAATACATCCACGTTCTCGAGATAGGCGGCAAAGCGCCCCTTGGCCAGGAAGCGTTCGCGGAAGGCACTGGCCATCAGGAACGGAATGAAGCGCGGGACGATGCCGCCGGCAATGACCAGGGCACGCGAGCCGTGGATCAGGGCGGTGTCCCCGCAGACGCTGCCGAGAATGGCGCAGAAGCGAGCCAGCGTGCGACGGGCATCGTTGTCGTGTCCGGCCAAGGCGGCCGCGACGACATCGGCAGGATCGCGCACCGACAGGGTCTGGCCGGTGGCGTGGTCAATCTGATTGCGCAGGACGGCATCAATCTGGGCAATGCCGCTGCCGCACAGAATGCGCTCGTTGGAGCAACGGCCGTGGCGCGCGGTGAGCCAGCGGTTGACCAGTTCCTCTTCGGCGTTGAGCGGTGCAAAGGAGACGTGGCCGCCTTCGGTTTCGATGACGTCCCAGCCGGTGTTGGCATTGCCGACCAGAATGGCGACGCCCAGTCCGGTGCCGGGGCCGAGCACGGTGACCGGGCCGCGCTGAATGGACTTGTTGCGCACGTACAGCGGCATCAGGTGGTCGGCGGTCAGGGCCGGCACGCTCCAGGCCACCGCGCCGAAATCGTTGAGCAGCTGCAGCTCGTCAAAGCCCAGGGCCTTGCGCAGGTCTTCGCGGTTGAAGCTCCACGACAGATTGGTCAGCCGAATATTGTCGGTATTGACCGGGCTCGCCACGGCGATGGCAGCCCGCGGCGGACGAATGCCGATCTCGCTCAGATAGGCTTCGATCACGTGCTGCAGGCTGGCGTAATCCGCGTTCTTGTAGCGGCGCGCATGCAGCAGTTCCAGTTCCGGTGTGGCGGTGTCGGTAATCGCAAAACGGGAGTTGGTGCCGCCAATATCGGCGACCAGGGCAAGGTCGGCGACGTTGCCGGTCAGGGTCGAAGCGGCAGTCGGCGCATCGGATGGGGTGCTCATGCGGACTCCTTGCCGAATAGCGAACAGGCTCCCGACTCGGCGGGGCCGGCCATGGAACGGTTGCCGGTAAACAGCTCACGGCCGAATCCGAACTGATTGCCCTGCAAGTCGCCGGTTTCCACTTGGCGTGCGGCGAGTTCTTCGTCCGAGACCAGCAGCTGCACCAGCCCTTGTTCGGCATCAATGTCGATGAGATCGCCGTCGCGGACCTTGCCGATCAGGCCGCCATGCAGGGCCTCGGGCGTGATGTGGATGGCCGCCAGGACCTTGCCCGAGGCACCGGACATGCGTCCGTCGGTCAGCAGCGCGACGCGTTGGCCGCGATCTTGCATCACCGACAGGGCCGGCGTCAGTTTATGCAGCTCGGGCATGCCGTTGGCGGCCGGGCCCTGGCCGCGCACCACCACGACCATGTCGCCGGTCAGTTCGTCGTTCTGGAAGGCGGCCTGGACCGCATCCTGCGAGTCGAACACGCGGGCGGGGGCGCGCAGGTGGCGATGCTCGGTGGCGACGGCACTGATCTTGACCACGCACCGGCCGAGATTGCCCTGCAGGCGACGCAGGCCGCCTTCGGTATCGAACGGATCGGCAGCCGGGCGCACGACCTCGCCATCCAAGGTCGTATCGGGCGGTTGGCGCCACGACAGTTTGAGGTCGTCGAGATAGGGTTCGCGGGCCTGTGCGTACAGATCGCCGCCGTGCACGCAGGCGATGTCCGCATGCAGCAGGCCGTGATCGAGCAGTTCGCGGATCACAAAGCCCAGTCCGCCGGCCGCCTGGAAGTGGTTTACGTCGGCCGAGCCGTTGGGGTAGACGCGAGCCAGCAGCGGCGTGGCGCGCGAGATCTCATCGAGATCGTCCCAGTTGATCTGCACGCCGGCGCAGCGCGCCATCGCCACCAGGTGGATGGCCAGATTGGTCGAGCCGCCCGTCGCCGCCAGGCCGACCATGCCGTTGACGAAGGCTTTCTCGTCGAGCGTTTCGGCAAGCGGGCGATAGGTGGCGCTCAGGGCGGTGTTGCGGATGACCTGCTCCGTCGAAGCGGCGGTCAGCGCATCGCGCAGGGGCGTACCGGGCTGGATGAAAGCGGTGCCGGGCAGGTGCAGGCCCATGACTTCCATCAGCATCTGGTTGGAGTTGGCGGTGCCGTAGAAGGTGCAGGTGCCGGCGGCGTGGTACGAGGCCGATTCCGCTGCGAGGAGTTCGGCGCGGGTGGCCTTGCCTTCGGCAAAGCGATTGCGGACGGCGGCCTTCTCTTTATTAGGGATGCCGCTGGGCATGGGGCCGGCGGGCACAAAGATCACGGGCAGGTGGCCGAAGCTCAGGGCGCCCATCACCAGGCCGGGGACGATCTTGTCGCAGACGCCCAGCAACAGGGCGCCGTCGAACATGTCGTGCGAGAGGGCGATGGCCGTGGCTTGTGCAATCACGTCGCGCGAGAACAGCGACAGTTCCATGCCGGCGCGGCCTTGGGTCACGCCGTCGCACATGGCAGGCACGCCACCTGCGACCTGCGCCGTTGCGTGATGCGCGCGGGCGATGGCACGGATCAGGCTGGGGTAGGTCTCAAACGGCTGGTGGGCGCTGAGCATGTCGTTGTAGGCGGTGACGATGCCGATGTTGGCGCCGGCACCGTCGCGCAGTTCGGGTTTGTCCGGGCCGGAGGCCGCGAAGCCGTGCGCGAGGTTGCCGCAGCTCAGCCGGGTGCGTGCGGGGGCGCGCAGGCGGGCGGCGTCCATGCGTTGCAGGTAATCGGCGCGGCTCGCTGCCGAGCGCTCGCGGATTCGGCGGGTGACCGCTTCGATAACGGAATTCATGGGGCCCAATGGATCTCGGTGTTGGTGGCGCTGTCGTTGATCAACGCCAGAATCGGAGCTTGCAGCGGATCGCCTAAGTCCATGGCGCGGCGCAAGGCATCGCGCTTGGCCTGCCCGCGGATCGCCAGGATCACGGCGCGTGAGCGCAGCAGGCGTTGGGCGGTGAGCGTGATGCGCGGATACGGGGCCTCGGGCGGCAGCGGGTCGGGGACGGTCTGCAGCACATCGGTGTGGCTGAGTTTGTCGATCCCTGCGGCCAGATTGACTGCGCCCGGGAACAGCGACGCCGTGTGCATGTCATTGCCCATGCCCAGCACCGTGGCCGAGAAATGCATCGGATTGGCGTTGGTGGCATCGAGCGCGGCCTGCAGGCCGTTGCTGCCGTCGGCCTCGGTGATCGGTAGCACCGTGATGCCGGCGGCCTTGGCAAACGCTTCGCGGAATTGATAGACGTTGCTGTGCGAATCGGTGTGGGGGACGCAGCGGTCATCGCCGGGCAGTACCGTGACGCGGGACCAGTCCAGATCGGCGGCGGCCAGTTCGGCGTACACGGCCAGGGGCGTGGAACCACCCGCCAGGCACAGGACGGCGGGGCGGTCGGCGGCCAGATCCTCGCGCACTCGAGCGACCAGGCGCTTGATCAGCGCCCGTTGCCAGTCGGCAGCGCTCTTGTAGGGGATCAGTTCAAACGGCATGGCTCAGTTCCACTCGTGGCCGTTGCGTGCCACCAGGTGCGTCGCCGAGGTCGGGCCCCAGCTGCCGGCGGGATAGGGGCTCGGATGCAGCTCGGCCTGTTCCCAGCCCGCCAGAATGCCATCGACCCAGGCCCACGAGGTCTCGGTTTCATCGCGACGTACGAACAGGGTGCCATTGCCTTCGATCGCATCGAGATAGAGACGTTCGTAGGCAGGGCGGCGGCGCAGAGCCTTGAACTCTTCTTGTGCGTCAAAATCCAGTGACACCTTGGCGAAGCGTATGCCGTGGCGATCAAGACCCGGTGTCTTGTTGAGCAGTTCGAGCTCGATGCGTTCCTCGGGCTGGAGGCGAATGATCAGGGCGTTGGGCTCACTGATGGCCTTGCTGCCGAAGATCGAGTGCGGCACGGCCTTGAACTGGATGAAAATCTTGGTCTCGCGCTCGGGCATGCGTTTGCCGGTGCGCAGGTAGAACGGCACGCCGCGCCAGCGCCAGTTATCGACCATGGCCCGCACGGCGACAAAGGTTTCGGTGTCGCTATCGCGTCCGAGCTCTTCGTCGTAGCCGGGGACGGTCTGGTCCTCTAGCTCGCCGGCGGTGTACTGTCCGCGTGCCGTCTCGACGTTGACATCGTGGGCGGTGATCGGCCGCAGCGAGGACAGCACTTTGATTTTCTCGTTGCGCACGGCGGTGGGTTCAAATGCCGAAGGCGCCTCCATGGCGGTCAGGCACAGCAGTTGCAGCAGGTGGTTCTGCAGCATGTCGCGGATCGCGCCCGAGCTGTCGTAGTAGTCGCCACGGCCTTCGACACCAACAGTCTCGGCAATGGTGATCTGCACCTGTTCGATGTAGCGGGCGTTCCATAGGGGCTCGAACAGGGCGTTGCCAAAGCGCAGGGCCAGCAGGTTCTGCACGCCCTCCTTGCCCAGGTAGTGGTCGACGCGGTAGATGCGGTCTTCGGCAAAGTGCTGCGCGACGCCATCGTTGATCTCGCGGGCGGTGTCCAGACTCGTGCCGATGGGTTTCTCGAGCATGACGCGGGTGCCCGGCCCCGACAGGTTGTGGGTGCCCAGCGCGGCCGTAATCGGCGCAAAGAAGCGCGGTGCGGTGCTCAGGTGGTAAACCACATCGCCGTGGCGCAAGTCGGTAATGACTTGGCACAGTGCGGCCATCGAATCGGCGTTACTGACATCGGCCGGTTGGTAATGCACACGCGCCAGCAGGGCCGTCACGTGTGTTTCATTGAGTTCGGCGGCAGGAATAAAGGTTTCCAGCGCCTCGCGGACAAACGCCCTGAATCCGCTGTCATCGAGTTCCGTTCGACCGCTACCGAGGATGCGCATGGCATCGGGCAACAGGTTCTCGGACTGCAGGCCGTACAGTGACGGCAACAGCATGCGCTGGGCCAGATCGCCGGTGGCGCCAAAGATGACAAACAAGGTGGCAGGTTGAGCGCTCATGAATCCCCGGGCTGTAAGGTCCACATCATTTAACGGCATGCATCGCTACCGTATGGTGTGAATACGATATCAGCGTGATTACGATATCAGTATGCCCGCAATCCTATAATGGGGACGGAGGGAATTAATTCCGCTTAACATCACGCGGAATTAATTCCCTCCGTCCCCATTATTAAAAGCGCCATGCCTGAACTTCCCGAGGTGGAAACCACTGTCCGCGCCCTGCGGCCGCACTTGAACGGTCGGCGAGTGGTGCGCACGCGCTTGTATCGCCCGGACCTGCGCTGGCCGATTCCGGCTGAGATTGGTGCCTTGAACGACGTGGCGTTCGTGCAAATGGATCGGCGCGCCAAGTATCTGCTGATGCAGCTCGAAGGCGGTACGGCCATCTGGCACCTCGGCATGACCGGCAACCTGCGGGTGATCGATGCCGCCACGCCCCTGCGTGCCCACGACCACGTGGACATGGAACTCGATAACGGTAAAGTCCTGCGTTTTCATGACCCGCGGCGTTTCGGTGCCCTGTTGTGGCAGCCCGAAGG
Source organism: Aquilutibacter rugosus (assembly GCF_036541335.1). Lineage (NCBI taxonomy): Bacteria > Pseudomonadati > Pseudomonadota > Gammaproteobacteria > Lysobacterales > Lysobacteraceae > Aquilutibacter > Aquilutibacter rugosus. Next base: position 823,672 of record NZ_JAZHBO010000001.1, read on the forward strand.
CGCGACCCACCCCTTGCTGAGTGCATTGGGACCCGAGCCCCTAGGCGATGCGTTTACGGCGCGCTGGTTGTTCGATCGCTCGCGGGGCCGCACGATGGCGGTCAAACCCTTCCTGATGGATCAGGCTACGGTGGTGGGCGTGGGCAATATCTATGCCAACGAGGCCCTGTTCGAAGCCGGTATCCATCCTGCCCGCGCGGCGGGACGAGTGAGCCTTGCGCGCTACACGTTGCTGGTCGAGCGGATTCGCTCGGTGTTGGCGCGGGCGATCGCGGTCGGCGGTACCACGCTTAAGGATTTCAGCTCGCCGGACGGGTTTGCGGGCTACTTCGTGCAAGAGCTCAAAGTGTACGGACGCGCAGGCGAGCCCTGTGTGCAATGTGGCCGCACCTTAAAGGGCTCGATGCTGGGGCATCGGCAGACGGTTTGGTGCCCCGGCTGCCAGAAATAGGCGGCTGCCGGAAATAGGGCGAGGCCTTATTGCCGCTCCAGCCCCATGAGCTTCTTGAACTCGGCCCGCGAGACCGACACGTAGCGCTCGTTGCCGCCGATCTCTACTTGCGGACCCTCTTTGATGGCCTCGCCGGCGTCGTTGACGCGCAGGTTCATCGTGGCCTTTTTGCCGCTATGGCAAATGGTCTTGATCTCGACCAGCTCATCTGCAATGGCCAGAAGCGCCTGCGAGCCCGGAAACAGCTCGCCGCGAAAATCCGTGCGCAGCCCGTAGCACAACACCGGAATCCGCAGACGGTCGACCACGTCGCTCAACTGCCAGACCTGTTGCTTGTCCAGGAACTGCGCCTCGTCGCACAGTACGCAATGCAAAGGGCCGTTCTGCTCGATATCCGCCCGCACGCTCTCGAACAGGTCCGTACTCTCATCGAAGGCCACGCCGGCCGATTGCAGACCGATCCGACTGGAGACAATACCGGTGCCGTCGCGCACATCAACGCGCGGTGTCAGCAACATGGCGCGCATGCCGCGTTCGGCGTAGTTATGCGCCGACTGGAGCATGGTGGTGGTCTTGCCCGCGTTCATTGCGGAGTAGTAAAAGTAGAGTTTCGCCATCGCCATAGTGTAGCGGCTGCGCTAAAATCAGGGCCCGTTCCACCAGTGATTGCGATGCGCGGCCTGAATCCTGCACAACACCAAGCCGTACACGCCACCGAGGGCCCGGTCCTGGTGCTGGCGGGCGCCGGTTCGGGCAAGACATCGGTCATCGTCGAGAAAATCGCGCATCTGATTCGCAGCGGACGAATGCCGGCCAAACGCATCGCCGCCATCACCTTTACCAACAAGTCCGCGCGCGAAATGCGCGAGCGGGTCGCCAAGCGCATCAAGGCCGACGATGCCGAGCAACTGACCGTCAGCACCTTCCACTCCCTGGGTCTCAAGATTCTGCAGATTGACGGGCACCGCCTGGGCTTTCGCCGCGGCTTCTCCATTTTCGATGCCGATGATCAGCAGGCCCAGATCAAGGACCTGCTGCCGCGCGGTACCAAGGGCGATGAGATCTCGCGCATGCAGGGTTTCATCAGCGGCCTCAAGAATCGCGGGCTCTCGCCTGAGCAGGCCGAAGAGTTGGCCGCCTCCGTGCGCGAAGTCGAGGTGGCAGCGCTGTATCGTCGCTACCAGGAGCGACTCACGACCTTCAACGCGGTCGATTTCGACGACCTGATCCGCCTTCCGGTGCAGATCCTGGAGAACTTTGAGGAGGCCCGTCTGGCCTGGCGCGAGCGGATCGGCTATCTGCTGGTCGACGAGTGTCAGGACACCAACGATGCCCAGTACCGTCTGCTGCGGGCGCTGGTCGGGGAGCGGGGTCTGTTTACCTGCGTGGGCGATGACGATCAGTCCATCTACGCCTGGCGCGGTGCCAATCCGGACAATCTGCTGTCGCTGGCGAATGACTATCCGGCGCTGCAGATCATCAAGCTCGAGCAGAACTATCGCTGCACCAACCGGGTACTGCGGGCTGCCAACGCGGTCATCGCCAACAATCCGCACACGCATTTAAAGACGTTGTGGAGTGAGCGCAACGACGGCGATCGCATCCGCATTTGGGAATGTAAGGACGCCGAGCACGAGGCGCAGCGCGTCGCCGCCCAGATTCATGCCACGCAGCTGCAGGGGGTGCCGTGGGGCGACATGGTCATCCTGTTCCGCGGTAACCATCAGTCGCGGCCGCTGGAAAAGGCGCTGCAGCTGCTCAAGATCCCGTATCACTTGAACGGCGGCACGGCCTTCCTGGATCGGGCCGAAGTGAAGGATGTGATGTCCTGGCTGCGCCTGATCAGCAACCCCGATGACGACGCGGCGTTTTTGCGTTCGGTGGCTGCGCCCAAGCGCGATGTCGGTGCCACCAGTCTGGGCAAACTCGCCAAGATGGCGCGTTACGCCAATCTGTCGCTGCTGCGTGCCGCCAGTGATATCAGTGTGCTGAAGCAGCTGACGCCGCGTGCCGCTGCCGGTCTGGATCAGTTCGCCGCGACCGTGCATCGGCTGCAGGGTCGGGCGCGGTCGCTGAGCGCGGGCGACCTGGTCCGCGAGCTCATCGTCAGTTCGGGCATGGAGCAGAATTTCCGTGTGCTGGCCAAGTCGCCGGGCGATTTTGAGCGCCGCAAAGCCAATGCCGAAGAGTTGGCCGAATGGTTTGACGGTGCCCGCAACGTCTCGGTGGGCGATCTGAATGCGCAACTGGCGCTGCTGACCAATGCCGATCGGGGCGAGCCCGGCAATCAGGTCCGCCTGATGACGCTGCATGCGTCCAAGGGTCTGGAGTTTCACAGTGTGTTCGTCGTTGGTTGCAACGACGGCACCTTGCCGCACGAAACCGCACTCGATGAGGGCGCGCTCGAAGAGGAACGCCGTCTGTTCTATGTGGCCGTGACGCGCACGCAATCGAATCTGTATTTGTCGTATGCCAAGCGCGTAAAACGCTACGGCCAGGAACTGAGTTTGGAGCCTTCACGCTTTATCGAAGAGCTCCCCGCCGATGAACTTGAGCGCGAAGGCGACGATCCGGCGGCCGATGCGGAGCGTTCCAAACAAACGCGCGCCGCGGCGATGGCGGCCATCATGGCCGAGCTAGGGCGCTGATTTTCGGTCGCGGTTTGCAGGGCTTGGGTCTTGTTGACCCGCTTTCTACCACTGGAAAATTCATTCTTTATGTTTCAAATCAATGACTTGCAGTATGTTTGTTTAGGTGTTGCATTAAGTTTAACGGTCTAGTAACCTTTAACTGTCCGGTGTTTGCCGGACGATGCCACAACTGAGTCTTCCGGCCTCGGCCGGTTTTTAAGGAGACCCTTGGTCTCCTTATTTTTTGCATAATACCCACGATATGCCGACTCAGACCCACTTGCCGTTTGGCGACGATGCCGACGCGCCGTTGCCCCCTAAATTACCCGAAACGCTAGGCGATGCCATGCAACCGCCTGCGGAAGAGCTTGATGTGCTCGATGCGGCCGCAACGCCCGTGGTGGAGCCGGAGCCCGAATCCGAATCCGAAACGGAATTGTTCCCTGCGCCAGTCGAGCCGCAGCCGGAGCCCGAGGTCCCCGCCGAACCTGTCGCCACGGCGCCGGTCGAGCCGGAACCCGAACCTTCTGAAGTGCCCGTAGAGGCTGCCGCTGCTGTAGTAGCCGCCGGCGCCACGGCCGGCCCGCCGCGTATCAGTACTCGCCCGCGGAGCTGGTCCTCGCGGCTGCTCGGCGTGCTGATGCGCCCCTTCATCTCGATCCAAGTGGAACCGGCCGAACTGCAGACGCAGTTGCCTGATGTGCGCGATGGTGCGGTCTGTTACGTGCTCGAAGATTACGGCCTGATCAATGCCCTGATTCTGGAGCAGGCCTGCGAATCGGTCGGCTTGCCCGATCCGATGCGTTCGCTGGCGGGCAATCCGCTGGGTCGCAAGCGTGCGTACGTCGCCCTGTCGCGGCGCCATGCGGGCAAGTTCCAGCCGCGCGGACCAGCCGCCGGGAAGACCCATAGCGGTTCTCTAGCGCGACTGATCGAGGCGCATCGCAACGATCCGACGCTCGATGTGAAGCTGGTACCGGTCTCGATTTTTGTGGGCCGCGCTCCCGACCGTAATGCCGGCTGGTTCTCGCTGCTTTTCTCGGAAAACTGGGCGTTAGTGGGCCGCTTCCGCCGCATCATGGCGCTGGCCCTGAACGGTCGCGACACCTTGGTGCGGTTCTCGCCGCCGGTGCGGGTGCGTGATCTCCTGGACGAGAATCTCAGCCAGGAACGCACGGTGCGCAAGCTGTCGCGCGTTCTGCGCACGCACTTCCGTCGAATCCGCGAGGCCGTGATCGGTCCTGACCTGTCAACGCGGCGCATGCTGATTGACCAGGTGCTGGCGGCTCCGACCGTCCGCGATGCCATCGAAGACCATGCTCGGCGCGAAAAGTCCTCTCTCGAGGATGCGTGGAAGGCAGCCAACTCCATGGCCTACGAGATTGCAGCGGACTATTCGCACTCGCTGGTGCGCTCGGCGCGCGTGATGCTGCGCCCGTTGTGGAACCGCATTTATCGCGGGGTACTGGTCCACCATCTGGATACCGTCAAGCAGATTTCGCCGGGCAAGGAAGTGGTGTACGTGCCGAGCCATCGCTCGCACATGGACTATCTGCTGCTGAGCTATCTGCTTTATGACAACGGCATCTATCCGCCGCACATCGTGGCAGGCGTCAATCTCAACTTGCCGGTCGTCGGAACCATCCTGCGCAAGGGCGGTGCGTTCTTTATCCGTCGCTCCATTCGCGGCTCGGCGCTGTACTCGGCGATTCTGTCCGAATACGTGGCGCAACTGGTCTCGGGCGGCTATTCCATCGAATGCTTTATCGAAGGCGGTCGTTCGCGTACCGGCCGTTTGCTGCAACCCAAGGGCGGCATGATTTCGATGGTGGTGCGCGGGTTCCTGCGTCGCCCCACGCGGCCGATGGTGTTTGTGCCTATTTACATCGGCTACGAAAAGCTGATGGAAGGCAATTCCTATCTCGATGAGTTGTCGGGCAAGCCCAAGGAAAAGGAATCCATCCCGCAATTGCTGTCCGGTATCCCCAAGGTGCTTCGTTCCAACTATGGCCAGGTGGTGGTGAACTTCGGCGAGGCCATCGAGCTGGATCCGATTCTGGCGCAGCAGGCCCCGGACTGGGATGGCAAGGCGCTGGATGACGAGGAAAAACCCGAGTGGTTGTCACGCACCGTCAGTCTACTGGCGCAGCGCATCCAGGAAAACGTTAACCGTGCTGCCGACGTCAATCCGATCAATCTGCTGTCGCTGGCGCTGCTGTCCACGCCTAAGCATGCGATGGCCGAGAGTGATCTGCTCAATCAGATCGATCTGTACAAGACACTCCTGTCGCGCTCGCCTTATTCGGCTCGTGTGACCGTGACGCCGCATAGCGCCGCACAAATTATCGAGCATGGCGAAGAGATCAACGTGCTCCGTCGCCAAGTGCATCCGATGGGTGATGTGCTCGCGGTCGAAGATGACAGCAAGGCGGTTCTGCTGTCGTACTTCCGCAACAACACCGCGCATCTGTTCACAGCCGCGTCGTGGATTGCGTGCTGTTTCCTGCATAACCGCCGGATGCCACTGGAATCGATTGTGCGTCGAGGTCGTTCGGTCTATCCGTTCCTGCAGGCGGAGCTGTTCCTGCCGTGGACCGAGGACGAATTCGAGCAACAACTGCGCCACACGATTGACATCATGACGCAGGAGGGGCTGCTGATGCCGGACTCCGATGGCGACGGCATCATCGAGCGCAACACCGGCGTCACGGACGAAGTGTTTCGTTTGCGGGCAGTCGGCCATTCGCTGCAGCAGGCGTTTGAGCGCTACTACATTGCGCTTTCAATCCTGGCCAAGAATGGCCCCGGCACTTTGTCGGCGGCGCAGCTTGAGGCCATGTGTCATCTGGCCGCACAGCGTCTGTCGCTGCTGTATGCCGACACCGCACCGGAGTTCTTTGATAAATCGTTGTTCCGCACCTTTATCTCCAAGATGCGCGAGATCGGCCTGGTGTCGAATGACTCCAACGGCAAGCTGGTCTATGACAGCGACCTCGAGGCATGGGCGACCGACGCACGCTTCATCCTGGGTCGCGATCTGCGCCACACGATCGAGAAGATCTCACCGGGAGTCATCGAGGAAGCCACCGCGGGCTGATACGGATGCAATGCGTGTCTGTGCCTGATGGGCGCGGTCTACTTTGTGTTCCGGTCGCACTAAATCGGCCCTGTCTGCACGGTGCGGTTGCGCATGTGCGAAAATGAGCACGGGAGTCGGCCAGGCAATCGCGGCGATGGCAACATCGGCGAGGAAAGTCCGGGCTCCATAGGGCACGATGCCAGGTAACGCCTGGGCGGCGCGAGTCGACGGAAAGTGCAACAGAAAGATACCGCCGAACGGCCCTTTGGGTGCGTGGTAAGGGTGAAATGGTGCGGTAAGAGCGCACCGCGAGTCCGGTAACGGACCGGCACGGCAAACCCCATCGGGAGCAAGACCAAATAGGGTGACATTAACCGCGGCCCGCGGGCGTCACCGGGTAGGTTGCTTGAGCGTCACGGCGACGTGGCGCCTAGAGGAATGATTGTCCACGACAGAACCCGGCTTATCGGCCGACTCCCTCTCTTTCGTCATGGTGCCATCCGGCACTTTTGCAGGCCCTGATTCAGGCGCAAATTGAGCGCGTGGAGGACGTCTCCACGGCATTGCAAGAAAGGCTACCCGCATGAACACGAAACAATGGATCGCCACGGAGTTTGCCAATCCGGCGGAAGCGACCGCGCGCAAGTTGAGCAACATGCAGCGCGAAATCAATGAAGACTCACTCTCGGCTTATAGACCGTTTCACAGTCCTATAGATCCCCACGGTAACAAGGGCTACAACTTGCGGCCGAGTGATCTGAGCCGAGATGTGGATGCGAGTCTGTTCTTTTTTGTCCGCGGGCATCACTAATTGGTAAAAAAAAACAATTTTTTGCCGAGGGGTAATTGACAAGCCCGTGGACCTATGGCTCTCTAGTAGTACAACTCCGCCAAATACTGCTCCTTGCACTGATGCGTTCCGTCGTTCTACTGCTGTGGCTCGCTACACTGACACTCTTCGTCGGTGAAAGTGTTGCCGCCGGCTATCTGGCGGAATCAAACGGCAAATCAGCTGTCGTAGTATCCGAGACGGTTTCCGCTCCGGTTTCCGCCGATCATCATCGAATGGTCGCCGAGCAAACCACGGCGATCGCCGGCCATGACGATGCCAGCGATCACATGTTCGGCTGTGCCGCAAACGCCGACGGCGATGCTTCGTCTCCCCACGGCGACAAGGACTGCAGCTGCTCTGCCGGCGCATGCAACTGCATTATCAATCTGGGTCTGGCAATGCCGGTGACGCTCGCTGTCACAACGGCGTCGGAACCGCGACATTCAGCCCCGCCCGTGCTGCGGTACGGCAGCATTCCCAGCAAGGAATGGCATCCGCCATTTAGACCGCCCATCCTGTATCTCCATCGAGCCTAACGCTGCGGGTTTCACTCGCATTAGTTTGTATTGAAATTCGATAAGCGCCGTTTTTTGCAATGGCGTACCGGAGATAACGTGATGTTTAAAAGATCCATGATGTTCAGCGCTTGTGCCGTAGCGCTGGGAATGACGTTTGCTGCCACTGCAGCCGCCCAGTCGGCCGGGGCCGATACGGCCACGACCGATGCCGACGCACCTAAGACCAAATTCAAGGTCCTGGTTACCGGTTCCTTTCTGCGCGGCAAGCAGATTTCCGGCGTCGGCCCGGTAACCGTCATCAACTCAGATGCGATCAAGGCCAGTGGCGCAACTTCGACAGAGTCACTGCTTCAGCGTTTGCCGGCCTCAGCGGGTTATGCAGGAAACCAGGGCAATGCTTACTGGGCCGATAACGGCTACGGTACTACCCAAGTAAATCTACGTGGCCTAGGCGCCAACCGCACGCTCGTGCTGTTGAACGGACGACGCATCGTAAGCGGGGGTACGGGTGCCAACAGTTCGGTAGACCTCAACACCATTCCGGTCGGAATCATCGAGCGCATCGAAGTCCTGAAGGACGGCGCTTCTGCGATCTATGGTGCCGATGCGGTGGCCGGTGTGGTCAACATCATCACACGGCAAGGGTTCGACGGCGGAGAGGCTTCGATTCGCTACGGTCAAACGGCTAAAGGGGACGGTTCCGATGCATCGGTCAGTGCGACATATGGCCGTGCCGGCGACTCCGGTTCCGTTATGGTCGCCATGGAGCTGACCAAATCAGGCGCCATCAATCTGGCCAGCCGCGCCCCCTGCGGTTTGGTAGAGTCCAACGGCACACTCGTTTGTTCGGGTAGTTCCACAACGATCGGCGGTCGCGCGGTGCTGGCCGACGGCAGTCGCATCAACTTCAATCAGGTTCTTGGCGGCAACGGCAATTTTTACGAGCCGTACTCTGCGGCCAAGCACAACTACAACGGCAATCCGACTTTAAACGCCGTCAATCCGATTCAGCGCGCCAGCCTTGCCGTGTTTGCCGACCGCAATCTGTCGGATAATCTGCGCGCTTTCACGGAGCTGATGTACACGCACCGTGACTCCAACCAGTTGGCCACGCCGGGTGCGCTCGGTGTCTATCGGCCGATGAATTTCGCCGCGAGCCACCCGACCAACCCAACTGGTCAGAACGTGCTGTTGCAGCGCCGTCGCCTGGAGGAAGCCGGTACGCGAACCTTCTACCAGAAGACGAATACCTTTCGTGCCGTCGCAGGGCTGCAGGGAACAATCAATAATCGCTGGGACTGGACTACGGCTCTGAACTGGGGACGCAACACGGGCATTGACGGCTCCACCAATGTCGCAAATCTGGACCGTGTGGATGCGACGATCGACCGCTCGCGCTGTTCGACTGCTCCCGGCGCTGCAATTCCGTGCGCTGACTATCTCGGATACGGCGACGTCACGCAGGAAGTGCTGGACTACATCCTGTTCGATACCCGTGACGATGGCGGTAACGAGCAAAAGAGCTTCACTGCTTCAATTGCGGGCCCGCTCTTCACTTGGGGCGCAGGGGATATCGGTCTGGCATCGGGTGTAGAGATTCGCCAGGAGCGCGGTTGGCGCAATCCCGATCCGCTGACCGTTGCGGGTATTGCCAATACCAATCAGCAGGATCGCATTGCAGGTGAGTACAATGCCAAGGAAGCATTCGCGGAATTGTCGGTTCCCCTGTTGCGTAATGCTCCGCTCGCCAAATCGCTGACGTTGAACTCGGCCTTCCGCTATTCCACCTATGACCTGTTCGGCAGTGATACCAACTACAAGGTTGGCTTGGACTGGCAAGTGGTAGATGCATTCAAGATTCGCGCCAACCGCTCGACTGGTTTCCGTGTTCCGAACATTCCGGAACTGTTTGGCGGTGTCTCCGAAGGCAATCTCACGACGACCGATCCCTGTAACAGCTGGAGCAGCAAGCCGTCGGATTCAGTGGTCTACCAGAATTGCCGTGCCTCGGGTCTGCCCACCAATTACCGCCAATTGGGTAATACCATCCTGACGACCACCGGCGGCAACCAGAATCTGGACCCCGAAGACGCTACCTCCACCACGGTTGGCTTTGTATGGACTCCCCAGTTCATCCGCGGCCTGACGCTGACGGGTGACTACTTCCGCATGGAAATCGACAATGCGATCCAGCGTGTCGACGGCTCGACTAAGCTATCTATCTGCTACAACACGCCGAACATGGCCCATGAGTTCTGCTCACCGTCGAACTTTACACGCAACAAGCTGACGGGCGAGGTCGATTTCCTGTCCTCGCAGCCCGTGAATGCCGCTACCGAAAGCGTTTCCGGTTTTGATATCGGTGCCATTTACGAGCGTAAGTTCGGCTCCTGGAATTCCATTCTTAACGTGGATGTGTCGCGTCTGATTCGATACGACGTGACTCCGTTTGATGGTGCAGACAAGATCGAGTACGCGGGTAAGATTACCGGCGGACGCGGCAGCTTTGCACATCTGCGCAGTTATACTTCGCTGACTCTGAAGCGCCGTCCGTTTGCTTTCACCTACGGTGTGCAGTTTATCGGCCGCGCAGATGACATCAACGCAGCACCCGGCGATATCGGGGATCATGCGCCTGCACTCGCGTACCACAATGCACAGTTCAAGCTGTCGCCGACCGGTTCAACGGATATTGCGTTTGGCGTGGACAATCTGTGGGACAAAAAGGCGCCGTATATCCAGAGCTACACCGATGGCAATACGGACACCATGACGTATGACCTCATGGGACGCCGCTGGTACGTGTCGGTTAACTACCGTTTCTAAGTACCTGGGGGGAGGGCTGTCCTATGGCAGCCCTCTCGCTACCTGTCGAGATTAGCAAATGGCAAACAAGTCCGTTGTCGCGCGCACGATCCATAAGTGGTTGGCCCTGATTGTCGGGGTCCAGGCACTGCTGTGGTTCATTAGCGGCGCCTATATGACGATCGTTCCGCTGGAGATCATTCATGGTGACCATCTGGAACACGCACACTCCGATCCGCTCAAGTTCTCATCCGCCGGGCGGGCCAATGCCATTAAGGCAATGGCACAGCACTTCCCCGATGCCAAGTCAGTGGAATTCTCTACGCTAGACGGTCACGCCGTAGTCAGAGCGGTCGGTGGAAGCCAAAGCGGGGTCATCGATCTTGAGTCCGGTAAGGTGTTGACGCCGATTGGCCGGGATATGGCGACGCGAATTGCAAGTGCCGCATATACCGGCTCGGGCAAAGCGGTCTCGACCGACTGGATTACGAAAGCCCCGCAGGAGGTGGCAACTCGTCCGGTGCCGCTGTGGGCAGTCCGATTCGATGATATGGGTCGGACCACATTCTATGTTTCACCGTCGACAGGTAAGGTCGTGGCTAGGCGCCACACCCTGTGGCGGATTTTCGATTTCGTGTGGATGCTCCACATTATGGATTACGAGAGCCGAACGGACGTACACAACCCGCTGCTGCGGATTGCAATTGTCATGTCGCTGCTAATGGCACTCTCCGGCATTTGGCTGCTGCTCTACAGCTTTCATAAGAGGGCGACTAAATGACGCCGTTATTCCGAAAGTTACACAAGTGGCTCGGTCTCATCATTGGGATCCAATTCGTGCTCTGGCTGGCAAGCGGGCTGACAATGAGCCTGCTGGATCCGGACTTGGTTGACGCCAAGAACACTAGGGCGAAGGTGGTTGAGGGGCAGCAGTGGACCGAAAGTGCGGCAGATTACGACGCGCTCTTTGCTGACGCTCCTGCTGACGTAACGGCAATCCGCTCCGGGTGGCTGCTCGGCCGTCCTGTATTCCACCTGACCTCGCCGCACGGCACTGACATTGTCGATGCGCGCACGATGGAGCGAATCGTCCTTGATTCCCCGCAGATATCGAGACTCGCCAAGAGCTACTATGCGGGCAATGGAGTGGCGGCATCACCTCGATTGCTGGATCACACAGGCGAGGCTCGTGATTTTGACGGGAAACTCTGGCGCGTCGACTTTAACGACGAGAACGATACGACAGTCTACGTGGCGGCCGATACCGGCGAGCTCGTCGAGATGCGGAACAAATCATGGCGGTTGTTTGACCTGGCCTGGATGTTCCACATCATGGACTACACGAACCGTGTGAACTTCAATAATCCGCTGATAGTGGCCAGTGGGCTTAGCAGTCTGATGCTTTCCCTGTTCGGTTTCTGGCTGCTGTTTGCAAGCTTCAGGTTCGCCGACTTTGTGCCGTCTCGTTTCCTGCGCAAGCACAGCGTCAAACTGGTTGATCCGAGTGGCCTTGCTTTAAAGGAAGTCCCTGTCCCGAGAGGCGAGGATGTGTTCAGCGGGCTGCGGCAAGCGGGGGTTGAACTGCCTTCGAACTGCGGCGGCGGTCAGTCATGCGGACTCTGCGCAGTCCGTGTGCGCAACCAGCAGATTCCGGCGACTGCGGCGGACCGTGCCATGCTGTCAGCAGAAGAGATCCGCTCGGGTTACCGTCTTGCCTGCAATCTGCCGGTGAAGCGCGATCTGTGTATCGAAGTGGGTACCTCCTCCGAGGCGTGGGCAGTGCGTACAGGCGTTGTTTCCTCGGTTCGATCGTATGGACCGTACTTGCGTGAGCTCTCGATTCGTCCGGACGAGCCACTGGCTGAAGATTACCCGGCGGGCAGTTTTGTGCAGGTTTCTGTTCCCGAATTCGACTGCCAACGGGGCGATCTGTGGCGGGGCATTGACGATGTTGGCGGCGGGATGGACTCCGATCTAAAGTCGCCGATTTCCAATCGCCTGCAGGTTCGCCGCTCGTATTCACTGTGCGAAGAGGTCAAGCTGCGGAGTGATCGGGAGATTCGCCTTTTGGTTCGTTGGAGCCCCGGTTCCGGCAATGGCAAAGTAACGCGACCGGGCAAGGGATCGTCTTACCTGTTCGCACGCCGGCCCGGCGATGCTATCGAGTTCACCGGTCCCTTCGGCAACTTCAGATTGAAACCTACCGACGCACCGAAGGTATTTCTCGGAAGTGGTGCGGGCATGGGTCCGTTGCGTGCCATGGCACTCGAACAGTGTGGCCGGAACGCAGATGTCAACTGCTTCATGCTGTCAGTCAGTCATCGCAAAGAGCCGTTGCCATTCCATGAGGAGTTCCTAAGCCTGGCGGATCGTAGTGGCAAGTTCACGTATCTACCGACAGTTCCTACTGCGGAGGAGCCCGATCCGGTGGTGGCAAAACAGATTCGTAAGCTGCTCGCCCTGTTGCGATCGCAGAATCTGGATATCCATCGTTGTGAGTATTACCTGTGCGGTGGCCCCCGATTTATTCGGGAGGCGCGAATGACCCTGCAGACTGCAGGTATCTCCGATGCACAACTTTCCCAGGACGACTTTCTCGTCTGACTTCGTTGAAGGTAAAATTAGCTGATGAAATTCAAACCATATTCTGATACACCAACCCACCTGTCTCGACGGCGATTCGTGCAGGGCCTGGCTTGCGCAGGGATAGTCACTGCTGCGGACGCGATACTGCCGCGGTCCCTGCTCGCTGCCGCACGGCCGAGCCTTGGTTCCGGCGCGATGCCGGTTCTGAAAGGAACGGAGTTCAGCCTTTCAATCGGCGAGTCCATCGTCAATTTCACGGGTGTTGCGCGCCCCGCAATTACAGTCAACAACTCGTTGCCCTCTCCGGTCCTTCGGTGGAAGGAAGGCGACACGGTGAACTTGCGTGTCAGCAATGACTTGCCGGTCGGCTCCATTCACGGCGATCACACATCGATTCACTGGCACGGCATCATCTTGCCGGCAAACATGGATGGCGTTCCGGGTCTGAGCTTTGACGGAATCGCTCGCGGCGAATCCTATCACTATCGCTTTGAAGTGAATCAGTCCGGCACGTACTGGTATCACAGTCACTCGGGATATCAGGAGCAGGGCGGGCTTTACGGCCCCATCATTATTGATCCGATCAAGCCCCATCCGTTCTCATTTGACCGGGAGCACATCGTCTTTCTGTCGGACTGGACGGACATGGATCCCGCGCAGTTGATGCGTCGCCTGAAGAAGCGGTCCGACTACGACAACTACAGCAAGCGCACGGTTGCGGACTTCTTTCGCGACGTCGAGCGTGATGGGCTGGGCTACACCGTGGATGACCGTAAGGCATGGGGCAAAATGCGAATGACGCCAACCGACCTGTCGGACGTTAACGCGAATACCTACACCTATCTGATGAACGGCTGTACGACTCTGGCCAACTGGAACGGGATCTTTGTTCCCGGTGAGAAGGTGCTTCTACGTTTCATCAACGGCTCCGCAATGACGTACTTTGATGTTCGGATTCCCGGCCTGAAAATGACTGTGGTGGCCGCTGATGGTCAGTATGTTCACCCGGTCTCCGTGGATGAGTTCCGCATCGCGGCTGCAGAAACGTTCGATGTGCTGGTGGAGCCGTCGGGACAGGATGCATTCACGGTGTTTGCACAGGACTCGGGCAGAACCGGTTATGTTGCAGGGACCTTGGCCGTGAGGCCGGGGTTGCGGGCGCCGATTCCGGAGCTCGATCCGCGACCTCTGTTGTCGATGGCCGACATGGGGCACGATCACGACATGTCCGGCGGGGATCATTCCATGCATGGTGCGCCGGTAGAGCCGGCAGCACCGGCGGCGGCCGGTACGTCGGAGCATGCGGGGCATGCAATGGGCGCGATGGGCGCCATGGCCGGAATGGTCTCGCATCCGGCGTCGGAGACCAATAACCCGCTGGTAGACATGCAGACCATGTCGCCGACACACAAGCTCGACGACCCGGGCATTGGCCTTCGCGGCAACGATCGTGAGGTGCTCACCTATAGCCAGCTCAAATCACTGTTCGAGGATCCCGATGGCAGGGAGCCAAGTCGCGAGATCGAACTGCATCTGACCGGGCATATGGAAAAGTTTGCCTGGTCGTTTAACGGTGTTAAGTTTGCGCAGGCCGAGCCATTGCGGCTGAACTACGGTGAGCGCGTTCGCATTGTGCTGGTTAACGACACGATGATGAGCCATCCGATCCACTTGCACGGCTTGTGGAGCGATGTCGAAGATGCCGATGGCAACTTCATGGTGCGCAAGCATACGGTGGATATGCCGCCGGGATCCAAACGGAGCTATCGCGTCCGTGCGGATGCACTCGGCCGCTGGGCCTATCACTGCCATCTGTTCTATCACATGGAAAGCGGTATGTTCCGTGAGGTTCGAGTGGAGGAGTCGGCATGAACATTCGCAACTCGCTACTGGTCCTGGCACTCGCAAATGCCGCGGCCTCCGGGGCTATGGCTCAGGATCACTCCGGCATGGACCATTCCAAGATGGACCATTCGACGATGGCGCCATCCAAAGCAGAAGAGTCCAAGGTGGACCAGTCCAAGATGGATCACTCCACCATGGATCACTCCACCATGGATCACTCCACCATGGACCATTCCAAGATGGAGATGGCGGATCCGTCGCGCGAGCCGATACCTGCGGTTACCGACGCGGACCGACGCGCTGCATTCCCGGAAGTACACGCCCATCACCGGCATGGGACCGACACGTTCGGCAGCGTTCTAGTGGACCGTCTGGAGATGGATGACGACGACGGTTACGCCATGGAGGCCGAAGGTTGGGTTGGTGGCGATATTCGCAAACTGCTGATCACAACGGAGCTCCATGGTGACAAGCACGGACTCGAAGAAGGGGCCGTTGATGTCCTGTACTCGCAGGGCGTTCGCGCGTGGTGGGATGTGGTCGCAGGTGCACGACATGAATTTCCTTCTGATCGGTCGCGTTCCTGGCTCGCTGCCGGTGTACGCGGTTTTGCTCCTTATAAGTTCGAAGTTTCCGCCATGGGCTACGCCGGTAACGGCGGACGATTGATGCTCAATCTGGAAGGAGAGTACGAAACGCTGCTGACCAACAGGGCCATCCTGCAATGGCGTGGCGAAGCCAATCTGCGCAGTAAGGCCGAGCCGGAGCAATTGCTTGGTACCGGATTGACGGCCGCATCGCTGGGTGCCCGACTGCGATATGAGGTGCGCAGGGAGTTTGCGCCTTATGTTGGCTTACAGTTCGAGCGATCCTTCGGCAATACACGAGACCGGCGCGCTGCTGCCGGCGAGAAAACAAGCGATGTTTCGTTCGTTGCAGGCGTCCGATTCTGGTTCTGAACGATGGCAAACCCGCGCAGCCCCTATCGCGAGGCCGGAAGGCATCCGTTAAGGGCTGTTCGACAACAATGAGCCATCCCCAATGATTTCCCACTTTGCTGAACATTTACAGGAAAACTTCATTATGAAATTTGCTATGTCCGCTCTTCTGGTCGCCGGTCTGTTCGCTGCCTCCGGTGCCAACGCACAGGCACACAATCACGGTGATCATGCCGCTTCGCCCGCCACTGCGCCGCGCCCTGCCGCCGTTGCCGCGGAAAAGGCTGCCCCCAATGCAAAGTTCAAGGCTGAGTTTGCTGCAACCGACCGCAACAACGACGGCAAGCTGACTCGTCGCGAGATGGTAAAGCATCCGATGATCGGCCACTTCAAGATGATGGATGTGAACGGCGACGGATACATCTCGTTTGCCGAATACACCCGCAAACATTAATTTGCTGCGACCCCATTAATAATGGGGTACGACCCCATTAAAAAATTATTAATAGGGTACGACCCCATTAAAAGAGCCCATTAAAAGAGCCACGCGGATGCGTGGCTCTTTTACTTTGCGGGTTGGGGTTAAGACCCCGATGAGAGCTTAGGCGACGGCCGTGGCAAAGAACTGTTCGTCTTCGGTCGACCCCTTGAGTGCCGTGGTGGACGAGTTGCCGTTCTGGATCACTTGCGTCACGGAGTCGAAATAGCCGGTGCCCACTTCGCGCTGGTGCTTGACGGCGGTAAAACCACGATCGGCGGCGGCGAACTCGGCTTCCTGCAGTTCAACGAAGGCAGACATTTGCTGGCGCGCATAACCGTGAGCCAGATTGAACATCGAGTAGTTCAATGCATGGAAGCCGGCCAGCGTGATGAACTGGAACTTGTAGCCCATGGCGGCCAGCTCGCGCTGGAACGAGGCGATGGTGGCGTCGTCGAGATTCTTCTTCCAGTTGAACGACGGTGAGCAGTTGTATGCCAGCATCTTGCCCGGATACTTGGCGTGAATGGCCTCGGCAAACTTGCGGGCAAATTCCAGATCCGGCTTGCCGGTTTCGCACCAGACCAGATCGGCATACGGAGCGTAGGCCAAACCGCGCGAGATGGCCTGATCCAGACCGTTGCGGGTTTTAAAGAAACCTTCGACAGTGCGTTCGCCGGTGATAAACGGCTTGTCGTTGTCATCCACGTCGCTGGTCAGCAGGTCGGCGGCTTCGGCATCGGTACGTGCAACGATCAGGGTCGGTACGCCCATCACGTCGGCAGCCAGGCGAGCAGCGACCAGTTTTTCGACGGCTTCGCGCGTCGGGACCAGCACCTTGCCGCCCATGTGGCCGCACTTCTTGACCGAGGCGAGCTGATCTTCGAAGTGCACACCGGCGGCGCCGGCTTCAATCATGGACTTCATCAGTTCAAAGGCGTTGAGTACACCGCCAAAGCCTGCTTCCGCATCGGCCACGATCGGCTGCAGAAAATCGATGTCGCCGGTGCCTTCGGCACACTGAATCTGATCGGCACGCAGCAGCGTGTTGTTGATGCGCTTGACGACTTGCGGCACCGAGTTCGCGGGATACAGCGATTGGTCGGGATACATTTCACCGGCGATGTTGGCATCGGCCGCCACTTGCCAGCCACTCAGATAGATTGCCTTGAGGCCCGCTTTGACCTGTTGCATGGCCTGGTTGCCGGTCAAGGCACCAAGTGCGTTGACGAAATCCGTCTCGTTCAAGGAGCGCCACAGCTTGTTAGCACCAAGTCGTGCCAGCGAATGTTCGACATGGACGCGGCCGCGCAGCTTAACCACATCCTCGGCGCTGTACGGACGTTCAATGCCGTTCCAGCGGGGATTGTTCTGCCAGTCCATATGAAGTTGGTCGGTGGTGAGTGCATTCAAGGTCATTTCAGTTCTCCGATAATCAGTTAGTGGCGTTGCAGCAGTTCGTAGGCGGGAAGGGTCAGGAATTCTTCGAGCGTGTCGCTCTCGGTCAGTTGCTCGAGCAGGGTAATCGCCTGGGGGATGTAATCGCGGCCCACGATGTCGTTGCGGCCGGACAGTTGCGAGGGCAGATTGAGCAGGCAGCTCTGGAACAGCGTGTCGTCGATCGCCGTGCCATCGTGCAGATGCAGATCACCGGCGTGCAGCCATTGCCACAGTTGGGTACGTGTGATTTCGGCGGTGGCGGCGTCTTCCATCAGGCCATCAATAGGCACGCAACCGTTGCCCGACAGCCAGGCGGCGAGATAGCGGACACAGACTTCGACTGCGTTGGCAAAGCCGCGACGGGAGATCGTGCCGTGGGGCACGCGCAGCAGATCGCAGGACGTGACCTGCACGTCATCGCGAGTGTTGCTCAACTGGTTGGCCTGCGGCATGTACGTGTCGAAGACTTCACGGGCAACGGAGACCAGGCCGGGGTGAGCGACCCAGGTGCCATCGTGGCCGGCAGTGACTTCGCGAACTTTATCGGCGCGGACGTTATCCAGCGCGGTTTCATTGGCCTGTGCATCGTGGCGATTAGGGATGTGTGCAGCCATGCCACCCATCGCCAAGGCGCCGCGGCGATGGCAGGTCTGAATCAGCAGCTCCGCATAGGCGCGCAGGAACGGTTGTTTCATCGTGACCTGATGCCGTTCCGGCAGTCGCTTGTTCGGATAGGCACGCAGCGTTTTGATAAACGAAAAGATGTAATCCCAGCGACCGCAGTTGAGACCGGCGATGCGGTTGCGCAGCACGTACAGAATCTCGTGCATCTGGAACGCGGCCGGCAGGGTCTCGATCAGCACGGTGACCTTGATCGATCCTTCGGGCAGGCCGAGTTCGGCTTCGGCGTGGGTGAGCACGTCCTGCCACCATTGCGCCTCTTCCATGGCCTGCAGCTTGGGCAGATACAGGTACGGACCGCGATCGGCTGCCTGCATGGTGGCGGCGTTGTGGAACAGAAACACGCCGGCGTCGAACAGTGAGCCTGACAGCACTTCGTCGTTGATGCGGATGTTGTACTCGGGCAGATGCAGACCGCGCGGGCGGACATGCAGCACGGCCAAGGTCTCGGCGGCGTTGAGTTGGTACGACTTGTCGGCCGAGGTAAAGCTCAGAGTGCCGTTCGCCGCATCCCGCAAGGCCAATTGGCCGGTAATCAGTGTCGGAAACGTCGGCGACGTGCTGTCCTCAAAGTCCGCCATGAAACCGCTGGCGCCGGAGTTCAGGGCGTTGATGACCATCTTGGGGTCGGTAGGGCCGGTGATCTCGACGCGGCGATCGAGCAGGGCGGCGGGGATCGGGGCTACCGTCCACGTGCTCTCGCGGATGTCTGCCGTGTCAGCGCGAAAGACCGGCAGCGCACCGCCATCGAACTTGGCTTGCTGAGTACGGCGAGCCTGCAGTAGATCGCGGCGGCGGCCATCGAACCGTTCGTGCAGATCTGCAACGAAGGCCAGACAGTCCTTCGTCAGGATCGAATCGGCACCCGGGACGATCGTTCCGGTGAGAACGGACACGCGTTCCGGCTGGGACGTGGTTGGGGTGGAAGCGAGTACGGCGGACATGCAAACTCCGATGTGAGTGAAATCGAATGCATCCCACACTGCGCCAGCACTTGCTGCATGACAACATAATGTTGTAAAAGATACGCATAAGGTTTTCTTATATATGCGATCGCCCGGGGGCTAAGTGTCTGATAAATCACCGCGTTTTTCCTACAAAGGCTCCAAGCTCAAGCCGCTACGGGCATTCTGCCAAGTTGCGAAACTGGGAAGTGTGTCACGGGCTGCGGAGAGCCTCTTCCTAACTCAACCCGCGGTTAGCCAGCAATTACAGGCCCTGGAGCGCGAGCTGGGGGTCGAATTGGTGACGCGTCAGGGGCGCGCTCTAGTACTGACCAAGGCCGGCGACATGTTTTACGACATGGCTCGTCCATTGGTCGAAGGCATTGACCGCCTTGATGTGGATTTCCGCGAGCGACTAAAGGGTCTGGAGGTAGGGGAGCTGCACGTGGTGGCAGGCTCTTCGACCGCTATGTATCTGTTGCCGAGCGTGGTGGAGGCGTTTCGGCAGAGCAGTCCGGATGTGCGGTTCAATCTGCACACGGTGACCGGTGAGCAGGGTTTGGAGATGTTGCGTAAAGGCAAAGCTGAAGTGGCGGTGGGCTCCATGCTGGATGTGCCGCAGGATCTGGACTACGCGCGGGTCTGGAATTTCGACATGCATCTGATTGCTGCCAAAGATCACCCATTGGCGGCGATCAAGCAGCCAACGTTAGCTAACATCGCCGAACATGGCTTCATCCTTCCACCCCAGCGCTTGACCTCTTATCGGCTGATTGATCGCATTTTTCAGCAGCATCATCTGCCGCTGAACGTGACGATGGAAGTTGGCGGTTGGGAGGTGATCAAGGAGTATGTGCTGCGCGGGCTGGGTGTGAGCCTGGTCACCGGCATCTGCCTGACCAATCTCGATCGGCAGCGCCTGCATTGTGTGCCGATGGGCACCTGGTTCCCGCCGCGGACCTACGGCGTGATCGTGCGCAAGGGCAAGTTTCTGTCCCCTGCGGCGCGGGTGTTTGTGGATGCCATTAAGCCCGGTCTGTTTGAGCGAATGGACTACTATTCGACGGGCCAATCCGGGCGTTGACAGAGACGTTTTCAACAAAAACAACAGCTTGTGGATAAACCTTGAATAACTTTCTGAAGTTGCGTTTAAGTCCTTGATTCAGAAACAAAAAAATTTGTTGAAAACCTGTTGACAGGGGTTTGGAATGTGCCTAATGTGGGCATCTGTGGGAAAACTTGGTTTTTAGTGGTTTTTCCCGGTTGTGGCCGAGCCGCCCGCAGAGGCGGCCATCACCCCTTTAGGAATCCCGGTGTTTCAAGGCGAAAACGCGATCACGATTGACGACAAGGGCAGGTTGGCCGTACCCACGGTCTACCGCGACCCGATTGCGTCCGATTGCGCGAACCAGCTGGTGATTACCTATAGCCCTTTCGACGCCGGCTGCCTGTATATCTATCCCCGCTCCGTGTGGGAATCCGTTCGCGATCAAGTCAATAAACTGCCGCGAACCAAGGCATCCTCGCGCAACCTCCAGCTCAAGTTGGTTGGTGCTGCGCATTTCGTCGAGCTTGATGGCAACGGCCGCATCAGCATTCCGCCCTCTCATCGCAACAATGCCGCGCTCGAAAAGCGCGCGGTGCTGGTGGGAATGGGTGACAAGTTTGAGCTGTGGAGCGAGCACGCGCATCAGGCCCAGGTCCGTCAGGTACTAACCGACGCGGATCTGACTGAGGAACTGCTCGACCTGCAGCTATGACCGTGGGTGATCACGCGGCGCATGTCGCGGCCGGTCACCTGCCCGTGCTGTATACGCAAGTGCTGGATGCGCTTGCCGTCAAGCCGGACGGACGGTATCTCGATGGAACGTTCGGCCGTGGCGGCCATGCCAAAGGCGTGCTGGCGCAGCTTGGGCCTCAAGGTCGTCTGCTGGTGATGGACAAAGATCCCGATGCAATCGCGGTTGCGCAGGCCCTGTGTGCTGCCGATTCGCGCGTGTCTCTGTTTCACGGCTCGTTCGCCGACATGGATCAGTGGGATGAGGCGCGCGAAGGCCTGGACGGCGTGCTGCTCGATCTCGGTGTGTCGTCGCCGCAACTCGATGTGGCCGAACGCGGCTTTAGCTTCGGCAAGGACGGTCCGCTCGATATGCGCATGGACACCACGCGCGGCGACAGTGCTGCGCAATGGTTGGCTCGCGCCGACGAAAAGGAAATTGCCGATGTGCTCTACACCTATGGTGAAGAGCGGCAGTCCCGCAAGATTGCCCGAGCCATCGTGGCAGAGCGTACACGTCAACCGCTTGAACGGACCGCGCAACTGGCCTCGCTGATTGCCTCGGTGATGCCGCGCGGTGACAGCAAGATCCATCCGGCCACGCGTAGCTTTCAGGCCATCCGTATTTTCATCAACCGTGAGCTCGAAGACTTGCAGCAAGGTTTGCGTGCAGCGGTCGCCTTGCTTCGCCCGCAGGGCCGTTTAGCTGTGATCAGTTTCCACTCACTCGAAGACCGCATCACCAAGCAGTTCATGGCCTCCTTGTCGAAGGCGCCGCCGACCGATCGTCGCGTGCCGGTGGCCGTCGAGTTTACTCCGACCCTGCAGTTGCTCGGTGGTGCCCGCAAGGGAACTGCCGAAGAGATCGCTTCGAATCCGCGCGCTCGCAGTGCCGTGTTGCGCGTGGCGCAGAAGGTGGCCGCATGAGCGCCCGCTTTCTGATCGCCATCCTGCTGGTGGCTTGCGTCGTGTCGGGCCTGTTCGTGGTCTTCTCGCGACATGATCATCGCAAGCTGTTCTCTCAGCTCAATCGCCTGGAGAAAGAGCGCGACGAGCTCAACATCGAGTTCGGTCGTCTGCAGCTGGAGCAGGCCACCTGGGCCGACAGCACGCGCATCGATCAAGTGGCGCGTGAGCGCTTGAGCATGAAATTTCCGGAGGGCACCGAGACGGTGCTGGTACACGAATGAACAGCCGTCGTAAGCCCGCTAATCATCGCAATTACCGCGATAACGGCGCGGCGCTGCCGTTGATGGATCGCCTGCCGGAATGGTTGCGTCGCGTATTCGAAGTCAATGACGGTGGTCGGCGCGGTTATAGCGTCGCTACGCGTGCGCACTTCATGATCGGTCTGATCGGTATCGTTGTGGCCCTGCTGGTCGCTCGCGCCTTCTGGATGATGATCGTCAATAAAGACTTTTACATGTCAAAAGGCGAGGCGCGTTTTGAGCGCAACTTGCCGATCGCCGTTTCGCGCGGCATGATCACCGACCGCAACGGTGAGCCCTTGGCCGTGTCCACGCCGGTTGAATCGGTGTGGGGCAATCCGCAGGAACTGTTCAAGCACCAGAACCGTTGGCCGGAGCTTGCCAAGGCTCTGAATATTCCGTTCGGCGAACTGCAACGCAAGCTGGCGCAAAAAGAGGGTAAGGAGTTTCTTTACTTAAAGCGCCGCATCAATCCCGACGAAGCCAAGCGCATCCTCGCGCACAAGATTCCCGGTGTGGCCTCGCAACGTGAGTACCGCCGTTACTATCCGCAAGCCGAATCCATTGCTCAGGTGCTGGGTTTTACCAACGTGGATGACAAAGGTCAGGAAGGTCTGGAGCTGGCCTTCGAATCCTGGCTCAAGGGCAAGCCCGGCGAAAAGCGTGTGATCCGTTCGCGTCAGGGCGACATCGTGGAATCGGAGCTGGTCAAGGCGCCGGAGCCAGGTAAGGAACTGGTGCTCTCGCTCGATCGCCGCGTGCAATACCTGGCCTATAAAGAGCTGCACGACATGGTGGTGCGCAGCGGTGCGGCCTCGGGCTCGGCTGTGATTGTCGACGTAAACAGTGGCGAAGTGTTGGCCATGGCCAATGTGCCTACCTTTAATCCGAATGCCACGGTTCAGAAGAACATTGATGCGCATCGTAATCGCGCCGTGACCGACTTGGTGGAGCCGGGCTCGACAATGAAGCCGATTACCGTCGCAGCCGGCCTGACGGCCGGCAAGATCACACCGAATACTGTGTTCTCCACCGAAGGCGGTCGCATTGCCAACGGTCCGTTCTCGATTACCGATACGCACAACTACGGTTCGCTGACGGTCACCGGCATCATCACCAAGAGTTCAAACGTGGGTTCGGCCAAGATTGCGCGCCTGTTGCCCAACGACTACTTCTACGAATACGTCCACAAGATGGGCTATGGCAGCAAGCCGCGTAGTGGCTTCCCCGGCGAATCGTCGGGCCTGTTGCCCAAGACCTCGAACTGGGATGGCACGACCAAGTCCACCATGGCCTATGGCTATGGCCTGTCGGCGACTCCGATCCAGATCGCGATGGCCTACGCTGCATTGGCGAACGGTGGCCGTCTGCTGACGCCGACCTTCGTCAAAGGCGGCAAGGTTGAGAGCAAACAAGTCATCGAGCCCGAAGTTGCAGCGCAAGTCATGCGCATGATGGAAACGGTGACCAAGCCAGGCGGTACCGCAACGCAGGCCGCAGTGCTCGGTTACAAAGTGGCAGGCAAGACGGGTACGGCGCGCATGGTCTCCGAGACCGGTGGTTATTCACGTAAGTACAACGCCTTTTTTGCCGGTGTCGTACCGGTTGATAATCCCCGCTTTGCAATGGTGGTGGTCGTCAATGATCCCGACACGAGCAAGGGTTACTACGGCGGCTTGATCTCGGGTCCGGTGTTCCGCTCCGTCATGGAAGGCACATTGCGTCTGATGGACGTACCGCCCGATGACATTCAGACCTGGATTGCTGCCAATGCAAAGGCCGGCCATCCCTCGGTCCGTTCCCCGGTCGATGCAGCAATCCCGCCGGTTGCCATGCCGCGCGTTGCGTTGCCACCGCAATCAGCCGCTGCCGCCGCCGCAACTGCCGCCACTGCTCAGCGTGCGTTGCCAAAGCCTGTTGCCCTGGGCGTTGGAGGTGGCAAATGATGCCGCGTGAAAAGCTGTTGGCTGACTTGCTACCGGATTTGCAGGGTATTGCTGACGATCTGCGCGTTACCGGTCTGGTAATGGACAGTCGTGAAGTCGAGCCCGGCAATGCCTTCGTGGCGATTGAAGGCTTTGGCGCACACGGTCTGCATTTTGTGGACAAGGCGCTGGAACAGGGCGCCGCCGCGATTCTGTTTGAGCCGCCCGCACCGGCCGATTTGCAGGTTCCCGCCGATGCGATCGCAGTGCCGGGGCTGCGCAGCCGTCTGGGCGCCATGGCCAATCAGTTCCACGATGAGCCCTCGGCTGCCATGACCATGGTTGGCGTGACCGGAACCAACGGCAAGACCTCGAGCACGCAACTGATTGCGCAGGCCTGGGAGCTGATCGGTAAGCGCGCTGCCACCATCGGCACTTTGGGTGCCGGTCTGGTGGGTGATGTGCAACCCACCGGTTTCACCACGCCGCTGGTGCTGCGTGTGCATGCTCTGCTCGCCGATCTGCGCGATGCGGGCGCGCAAGCCGTGGCAATGGAAGTCTCATCGCATGCCTTGGATCAGGGTCGCGTCGATGGCGTCGAGTTCGACATTGCCGTCTTTACCAATCTGACGCGTGACCATCTGGATTATCACGGCGACATGGAATCGTACGGCGCCGCCAAAAAGCGCCTGTTCGACTGGCCGACGCTGTCTGCCGCTGTCATCAACGTCGATGATGCCTTTGGCGATGCGCTTGCTCGCGATCTGCCGCTCGGTCTCGAGGCCTGGCGCTTCAGCGTGACCGGCAATCCGCTGGCCAACATTCGTGCCGAGAATCTGGAACTCGATGCGCAGGGCATTCACTTCGATCTCTCGATCCACGGCGAAGCGCATGCCGTGCACTCGCCGTTGCTGGGTCGTTTCAACGTCGAGAATCTGCTGGCGGTGGCCGGTGTGATGAGTGCGTGCGGCATGCCGGTGGCCAAAGTCGCCGAGTTGCTGTCGCAGTTGCAGCCTATTCATGGCCGCATGAACCGCCTGGGCGGCGAGGGCCTGCAGCCGACTGTCGTGATCGATTACGCCCACACCCCCGATGCGCTGCAACAGGCGCTGGCCTCGCTTTCCCACCACGTGCAAGGTGAGCTGGTTTGCGTGTTCGGTTGCGGCGGCGATCGTGACAAGGGCAAGCGCCCGCAAATGGCAGCCATTGCCGAGTTGGATGCCGACATCGTGATCGTGACCGATGACAATCCGCGCACTGAGAACGGCGATGCCATCGTTGCTGAGATTCTCGAAGGCTTTGCCGAGCCCGGAAAGGTGCGGGTCATTCGTGATCGGGGTCTGGCGATTCGGACCGCAATCGAAGAAGCTGGTCCCGATGACATCATTCTGATTGCGGGCAAGGGTCACGAGCCGTATCAGGAGATCAATGGCGTACGCCATGATTTTGACGATACCGCCACCGCGCGGGATGCGCTGGAGCGTGTGCGATGAAGCCCATGCTCCTGAGCAAAGTCGCGACGGCCTGCCATGGCCGCTTTGAAGGCGCCGACTGCACCATCACGCAACTGCAGACCGATACGCGGGCGCTGCAAGGTGATTTGAGCACGACGCTGTTCGTGGCGCTCAAAGGTGAGAACTTTAACGGTCACGATCATCTGCAGGCTGCGCAGCAAGCCGGCGTTGCGGCAGCACTGGTCTCTCAACCTGTAGCGATCGAGGGTCTGAGCACCATTGTTGTGGCCGATACCGAGCTGGCTCTGGCCCATCTGGCGACGTGGGTGCAGGCACATCGCACCGCGAAGGTGGTGGCAATTACCGGCAGCAACGGCAAGACCTCGGTCAAGACCCTGACCGAATCCGTGCTGCGCCAGGCCGGCAAGACGTACGCTACGCCGGGCAATCGCAATAATGAAATTGGTATGCCTCTGGCAGTCATTGACGCGCCCGAAGATGCCGAGTTCGCCATTTACGAAATGGGCACCGGCAAGCCGGGCGATATCCAGTACCTGACGCGTATCGCCCAGCCGCTGGTCGGCTTGGTGAACAATGTCGCGCCCGCGCATCTGGAGCGCATGGGCAGCCTGCTCAACATCGCGGATACCAAGGCTGCTGTGTATGACGATCTGCGACCGCAAGGCGTGGCTGTGATCAACGCCGACGATGCCTTCGCACCGTATTTTGCCGATCGCGCGCATGGCCATCGTATTGTGCGATTCGGTCTGAACGCCACTGCCGATGTGAGCGCTACCGATGTCGTGCTCGGCGCCGATGATAGCGAGTTCACGCTGCAGACGGCACTGGGTCCGGCTCGCGTTCGCATCGCATTCCCGGGAGAGCACAATGTGCGCAACGCCTGTGCCGCCGCCGCCATTGCAATTGGCCTGGATGTCGGACTGGAGCCGATCGTTGCCGGTCTGCAAGCCGCCGAGCAGGTGCAGGGCCGTCTGATCGCACTGCAAACTCCGCAAGGCGCCACGCTGATTGACGACAGCTACAACGCCAACCCGGGTTCCATGGGTGCGGCGATCGATACGCTGGCTTCGGCCGCCCGTGCGCACGGACATGAAGCCTGGTTTGTGATGGGCGATATGCGTGAACTGGGCGACAACGCGGAGGCGATGCATCGCGAAGTCGGTCGTCGTGCCAAGGCCGCGGGCATTGTGCGTCTGTTGGCTCTGGGTCCGCTGTCCGCAGCGGCTGCTGACACCTTTGGTGAAGGCGCCGAGATTTTTAGTACTCACGACGAACTGGCTGATGCCCTGCGCGCCGTGCTCAATCCCAACGTGCGCGTGCTGGTTAAAGGCTCGCGCGGCAGCGCCATGGATAAGGTCGTACGCGCGATCGTGCCTGTGGCATCGAACGGAGACACCCATGCTGCTTGAGCTCACCCGCTGGCTGGAACAACTGCAAAGTACGTTCGGCCTGTTCGGTTACCTGACCTTTCGCGCCATTCTGACCGCGCTGACGGCACTGCTGCTGTCGCTGTGGTGGGGTCCCGCGGTGATTCGTGGTCTGGGCACGCTCAAGGGCGGTCAACCGATTCGCACCGATGGCCCGCAGTCGCATTTCTCCAAGGCCGGTACGCCGACCATGGGCGGCGCACTGATTCTGCTGACGATCTTTGCCTCGGTCATGCTGTGGGGCGATCTGCGCAACAAGTACGTGTGGGTCGTAATGGTCATCATGGTGCTGTTCGGTTTCATCGGCTGGTGGGATGACTGGATCAAGATCGTCCGCCGTGATCCCAACGGCATGCGCTCGCGCACCAAGTATGCGTTGCAGTCGCTGTTCGGTCTGGCTGCCGGCGTCTATCTGTATGCCTTTGCCGATGTGCCTGCCGCCACCACGTTCTACGTGCCGCTGTTCAAATCCATTGCCATGCCGCTGGCCGGTATCGGCTTTGTCACAATTGCCTACCTCTGGATTGTCGGCTTCAGTAACGCCGTCAATCTGACCGACGGTCTCGATGGCCTGGCCATCATGCCGACAGTTCTGGTCGCCGTCGCACTAGGTGTGTTTGCATACGCATCGGGTAACGATGTGTTTGCCACGTACCTGCAGATCCCCAAAGTGCCGGGCGCGGGCGAGCTGCTGATCGTGTGCGCTGCGATCGCCGGTGCCGGGCTGGGCTTTTTGTGGTTCAACACTTATCCGGCCATGGTGTTCATGGGTGACATCGGTGCACTGTCGCTGGGTGCCGTGCTCGGTACGATTGCCGTGATCGTCCGCCAGGAGCTGATCCTGGTAATCATGGGCGGCATCTTTGTGATTGAAACCCTGTCGGTGATGATTCAAGTGGCTTCGTTCAAGCTGACGGGTAAGCGCGTGTTCCGCATGGCGCCGATCCATCACCATTTTGAAATGAAGGGCTGGCCGGAGCCGCGCGTGATCGTGCGCTTCTGGATCATTTCCGTCATCCTGGTCCTGATCGGCCTGGCGACGCTAAAGGTACGCTGATGGATTCCGGTCGCCAAGCCACTCGCATCAACGAGATCCGCGGTCAGATTGACCCGGTGCTGCTGATTGTGTCCCTGCTACTGGGCGCGATCGGCATCGTGATGGTGGGTTCTTCCTCGCTGGCAATCGGCGAGATCGAAAAAGTGGGCTCGGCCGGCTATCTGATTAAGCAATCCGTCTTTCTGGCGATTGGCTTTGCCGGTGCGGTGTTTGCGACCCGCTTTGAGCTGCGCCAAATCGAAAAGTACGCACCGCTGCTGCTGATCGCGTCGTTCGTGTTGCTGATTCTGGTGTGGGTGCCCGGCATCGGTTCGACGGTCAACGGTGCACGGCGCTGGATTAATCTGGGCATCTCCAAGTTCCAGGCAGTCGAAGCCGTCAAGTTGTTCTTCATCATCTGGATGGCGAGCTTCCTTAAGCGATTCAGCGAAGGCGTGCAGGGCGAGTGGTTTGTGATGTTCCGCCCGCTGTTCGTGGCGCTGGCGCTGGTCGCCATTCTGATGACGCAGCCGGACTTCGGTTCCTCGGTGCTGCTGGTCACCATCTGCGGCTGCATGCTGGTGCTGGGCGGTGGCAATGTGCCGCGTCTGATTTTGCCGGCGGTACTGCTGATCATCGCCGGTGTGGCACTGGTTCTGTTTGAGCCCTACCGCATGCGTCGCGTCACCTCGTTTATGCGTCCGTGGGATGATCCGTTCGGCCAAGGCTATCAGCTGGTTAACGCGCTGATGGGTATTGGCCGTGGCGAGTGGATGGGTGTTGGTCTCGGAGGCTCGGTGCAGAAGCTCAACTACCTGCCCGAAGCCAATACCGACTTCATTGCTGCCATCATCGGCGAGGAACTGGGCTTCATTGGCCTGAGTTTCGTGATCCTCCTGTACGCCACATTTGTTGCCCGCGCCTTCTGGTACGGCGTCAAGTGCGTAGAAATGCGTCGCCACTTTGCCGGCTATATCGCTTTTGGCATTGGCTTGTGGTTTGCGTTTCAGGCCTTTGTGTCCATGGGCGTGAACATGGGTGTGCTGCCGACCAAGGGTTTGACCCTGCCGCTGATTTCGTACGGCGGCTCCAGTGTCGTGGTGAGTTGCGTCGCCGTTGGCGTGCTGTTGCGCGTCACTTACGAATACGATCGTGCCAAGCGTCAGGTCGCCCGTTCACGTGAGGAGGCGCCACTGTATGCGACTGCGTAATCCCAACGGGCCCGTAATCATTCTGGCCGGCGGTACCGGCGGTCATATCTTTCCGGGTTTGGCCGTGGCCAAGTCCCTGCAGGAGCGTGGCGTCGAAGTGCGCTGGTTAGGCGCCGAGGGCGGTATGGAAGCGCGCCTGGTCCCGCAACATCAGATCAGCATGGACACCTTGCAAATTAAGGGTCTGCGCGGCAAGGGCATCAGGACGCTGCTGACGGCCCCGCTCAAAGTGCTGCGCGCCATCGGTGCGGCGCGTGCCGTACTCAAGCAACGTCGCCCTCGTGCGGTGATCAGTTTTGGTGGCTACGCTGCAGGTCCCGGCGGCATCGCCGCGCGTCTGTCCGGTGTGCCGTTGTTTGTGCACGAACAGAACCGCGCTGCCGGCATGACCAATCGGGTCCTGAGCCGTATGGCGGATGCCGTTCTGACCGGTTTCCCCGACACCTTTAACGGTGTCGAGGAACGTTGGGTTGGCAATCCGGTGCGCGGCGAGATTGCCGCAATTGCCGAGCCATCCGTGCGTTTTGCGGAGCGCGCCGAGCAGACGGCACTGAATATTCTGGTGCTGGGCGGCAGCCAAGGTGCCAAGGTTCTGAATGATGCCGTGCCGGTAGCACTGCGTCGCTTGAACGATGAGGGTCACACCTTTAGCGTTCGCCATCAATGCGGCGAGCGCGGTGTGGATGGCGCCCGTCATGCCTATGCGGCAGCAGGCATCGAAGCCACGATCGAGCCGTTCATTGCCGATATGAGTGAGGCCTATGCGTGGGCAGATCTGGTGATCTGTCGCGCCGGTGCACTGACACTGGCCGAGGTCTGTGCCGTCGGTGTGGGTAGCGTCCTGGTGCCGTTTGCTGCTGCAGTAGATGATCACCAGACCAAGAACGCGCAGTATCTGGTGGCGCGTCACGCCGCCCGCATCGCATCGCAATCAAATGACCTGGCTGACAAGCTGGTGGCCCATGTCCGTGAAATCGGCAATCGGGACACGCTGTTGGTCATGGCCACTGCAGCAAGGGAATTGGCCAAGCCGCATGCGGCGGACGAGGTCGCTCAGGTCGTTATGGAGGAAGCCGCATGAATTCGGATTTGCGTAAACGTCTGCAAATTAAGGGCGATCTGGCCAAGGTGTTTCCGCGCGTGCACTTTGTGGGCGTCGGCGGCACGGGTATGAACGGTATTGCCGAAGTAATGGCCACGCTCGGTTACGAGGTCAGCGGTTCGGACATGGCTGAAAACGCCACCACCCGTCGCCTGCAATCGATCGGCGTTGAGGTGTTTCAAGGTCATGCGGCGGCCAACGTGCTGGGCACGGACTGCGTGGTGGTCTCGAGTGCCATCAAGCAGGACAACCCCGAACTGATGGAAGCCCGTGCGCAGCGCATCCCGGTGGTGCCGCGTGCTGAAATGCTCGCCGAGCTGATGCGCTTTAAGCGCGGTATTGCAGTAGCCGGTACGCACGGCAAGACCACTACCACGTCGCTTTGCGCTAGCGTGCTGGGTGAAGGCGGCATTGATCCGACGTTCGTGATCGGCGGCAAGTTGCTGGCAGCCGGTGCCAACGCCAAGCTCGGTAAGGGCGATTGGCTGGTAGCCGAAGCCGATGAAAGTGACGGCAGCTTTCTGCGACTGAATCCGCAGATTGCCGTCGTCACCAATATTGATGCCGATCACCTGGAAAACTACGGCAATGATTTTGCCAAGGTGCAGGCTGCGTTCCACGAATTCCTGCATCGCCTGCCGTTCTACGGGCTCGCGATTCTGTGCATTGATGATCCCGAGGTGGCTGCGCTCGCCGCGAACACTTCGCGCCATGTGGTGACTTACGGTTTGTCATCGCATGCCGATGTGCGAGCCGAAGAGGTGACGCAGGAAGGTGGCCGTATGCGCTTTATGTTGTGCCTGCCGGACCAGACCCGCACCCCGATCGAACTCAACATGCCGGGTCACCACAACGTGCTCAATGCACTGGCTGCAGCGACTGTGGCGTGGGAACTGGGTGTCCCGCTGCCGGCAATCCAAAAGGCTCTGGCTGCGTTTGGCGGTGTGGGTCGTCGCTTCAATTCGCTGGGTATGCATCGCACGACCAAGGGTGCAACGGTCGAAGTGGTCGATGACTACGGTCACCATCCCAAGGAACTCGAGGCGGTGTTCAAAGCAGCCCGTGGCGGTTGGCCGGATCGTCGTCTGGTGGTGGCGTTCCAGCCGCACCGTTATAGCCGGACACGCGATCTGTTCGATGAGTTTGCCGGCGTCCTGTCGGGCGTCGATGCGCTGGTTCTGACCGAAGTCTATCCGGCCGGCGAGCAACCCATTGCGGGTGCTGCGGCCAAAGATCTGGCGCGCGCTATCCGCGCTCGTGGTCGCATCGAACCTGTTGTGGTCGGCTCGGCCAAGGAACTCGCTGGCGTACTGAATGAATTACTGCAAGATGGCGACCTGTTGCTGATGATGGGCGCCGGTGATATCGGTGCCGCAGCGCAAGCCATCGGCAACAACGGATTCAAGGGAGAACAACAGTGAGTTTGCAGCGTTCCACACTCGATCCCGCGGTGTTTGGCCGTGTGGCGGTGCTGATGGGCGGTACCAGCGCCGAACGCGAAGTGTCGCTCAACTCCGGCGCCAACGTGCTGGCCGCATTGCAGCGCAAGGGCGTTAACGCATTTGCCGTCGATGGCATTGACGCGCTGATTGAAACCATCCGCAGCGGTGAGGTTGATCGCGTGTTCAACATTCTGCACGGTGGCGAAGGCGAAAACGGCGTCGTGCAGGGTCTGCTCGAAGCCCACGGTATTCCGTATACCGGTCCCGGCGTCATGGGCAGCGCGCTGACCATGGACAAGATCCGTACCAAGCAAGTGTGGCAAGCCGAAGGCCTGCCGACTCCTGCATTTGTCCGCCTGGCTCCCGGCGAAGATGTGCACGCGGCCGCAACCCGTCTGGGTTTGCCGGTCGTGGTGAAGCCATCGGCCGAAGGCTCCAGTGTCGGCGTCTCGATGGTCGAGACGGATGCCGAACTCGATGAAGCCATCGCTCTGGCCGCCCGTTATCACGGTGAACTGCTGGTCGAGCAAATGATCATTGGTGCCGAATTCTCGGTGCCGGTCGTCGCGTTTGACGGCAAGCCGACGGCGCTGCCTTCGATCCGGATTATTCCCAAGGGCCGCTGGTACGACTATCACGCCAAGTACATCGCAGACGATACGCAATACATCTGCCCGGGCAACGAAGGTGCAGACGAGGCCACTATCCGTGATCTCGCCGAGCGCGCCTTTAAGGCAGTGGGTCTCGAAGGCTGGAGCCGCGTTGACTTTATGCAGGATGCCAAGACCGGTCAGTTCTATCTGATCGAAGTGAACACCGCGCCCGGCATGACTTCGCACTCGCTGGTGCCCAAGGCCGCTGCGGTTGAGGGTGTGGATTACGACGAGCTGTGCTTCACGATTCTCGCTTCGACCGTGGATAACGGAGGCGCTCGCCCGTGAACTGGCTGTTGCGCATCGCTGCAGTGATTCTGGCGCTGGCCCTGTTGGCCGCACCGGTAGTGGCTGTGCGCATGGGTGTCATCGGTGCCGATCGCTGGCCAATTCAGAAGCTGCGTGTGACCTCCAAGATGCAGTACGTCGACGCCGCACAGCTGCGCAAGACGCTCGCACCGTTTGCAGCGCAGGGATTCTTTGGCGTGGATCTGGATGGGGCGCAATCGCAAGTCGAACGTCTGCCCTGGGTTGAGCGCGCCGAAGTCCGCAAGAAGTGGCCGAACGTACTCGAAGTCGCCATCACCGAAGATCCGCCGCTGGCACGTTGGGGCGACGATCGCCTGCTGAGCCGCAGTTTGAAGCTGTTCCCGCGCAAGGGCATTCGTTTTCCGGCAAACCTGCCGCAGATGGATGGCAATCCGCTCGACGTGCGCAAGGTGGTCGATCTATACAACGCATCGAACGAACTGTTCGGTCGCATTCGGGTGCCGATCGAAAAGGTGCAGATGAGCGATCGCGGCAGTTTCACGCTGGACTTGGTCAATGGCACGCACGTCATCGCCGGCCGCAACGAGGCGCGTGCACGTCTGTCGCGCTTCGTCACGATTTATCCGCAACTGGTGTCCGGCAGCAAGGCGCTGCCACGTACGGTCGATCTGCGTTACACCAACGGCTTTGCCATGTCATGGATGGCGCCGACCGGCGCTTCCGCATTACCGGCTACCGCAGCGACTGCGGCGGCCATCGCAACAAAGGAATCCCAATGAGCTTTAAGGGCGACAAATCCCTCATCGTCGGTCTCGATATCGGCACCTCCAAAGTCGTGGCACTGGTCGGCGAATACGCGCCGGGCCAACCCATCGAACTGATCGGACTGGGTACGCACGATTCGCGCGGCATGCGTCGCGGTGTCATTGTGGACATTGAATCCACCGTGCAGTCCATCCAGGAAGCGATCAAGGAGGCCGAAGCATCGGCCGGCTGCGAAATCACCTCGGTGTACGCATCCATCAGCGGTAGCCATATTCAGTGCCGCAACTCGCAGGGCATCACGCCGATCCACGAGCAGGAAGTAACGCACCGTGAGCTGCAGCGCGTGATTGACGCCGCCAAGGCCGTGCCAATCGGTACCGATCTCAAGATCATTCACGCCATCCCGCGCGATTACACGCTCGATGACTCGCAGGAGGGCATTCGCAATCCGCTCGGCATGACCGGCGTGCGTCTCGAAGTGAACGCCCACATCGTGACGGCCGCCGCCAGTGCTGCTGCCAACATCACCCGCTGCGTCGAGAAATGCGGTTTGAATGTGGATGAGCTGGTGTTCAGCGTGGTTGCCTCGGCCGAAGCCGTGCTGACCCGCGATGAGCGCGATCTCGGCGTGTTGCTGGTGGATATGGGTGCGGGTACGACCGATATCGCCGTGTTCGTCAACGGTGCCATCGCGTACAGCAAGTCGCTGCCGATTGCCGGCGAGAAGGTCACCGAAGACATTGCGCACATGCTGCGCACGCCGACGGCCGAAGCCGAACAGATCAAGGTCCGTTATGCCTGCGCGCAAGCCAGCATGGCCAAGGCCGAAGAAACGATTCAAGTGCCGAGTGTCGGTGACCGCCAGCCGCGTCGCGTGCAACGCGCTGCTCTGGCTCAGGCCGTGCAGGCTCGCTATGAGGAAATCTTTGAAATGGTGCAGGCCGAACTGCGCCGCAGCGGTTTTGAACAGCACGTCCGCGCCGGCATGGTGCTGACGGGTGGTGCCGCCCGCATGGAAGGCGTTGCAGATCTCGCCGAAGAGATGCTGCAGATGCCGGTGCGCGTCGGTATTCCGCAACATGCCACCGGTAATCCGGTGGTGATGGGCAACCCGGTGTACGCCACCGCGGTCGGGTTGCTGTTACTTGGTGCTCGCAACGAAGGAACGGGGCAACGCACCGGTCGAGTGGCACGTGGTGGCGGTAACGGCGATGGTGTTTTAGATCGCTTAAAAAGCTGGTTCCAAGGCAACTTTTAGTTCAAAATTCATGTCGTTGATGGCTTCGGCATGACGTAGGCAGGCAAGGCGCTTCAACCCCGATTAAAAAAACAGTTTTACCCTATAAAAAAAGACTCAAACCGACTCAGAGGACATCAACATGGCAAACTTCGAATACATGGAACAACCTGCGCAAAATGCAATCATCAAGGTGGTTGGCGTAGGCGGCGGCGGCGGCAACGCTGTTTCGCACATGATCAACTCCAACGTTGACGGTGTGGAATTCATCACCGCCAACACCGACGCGCAGGCAATCAACAACTGCGCCACCAAACTGCAGCTGCAACTGGGCTCCAATGTCACCAAGGGCCTGGGCGCCGGTGCCAACCCGGAAGTCGGTCGCCAATCGGCGCTCGAAGACCGCGAACGCATCATGGACGCGCTGCAAGGTGCGGACATGGTCTTCATCACTGCCGGCATGGGGGGTGGTACCGGTACGGGTGCCGCTCCGGTCATCGCACAACTCGCCAAGGAAATGGGCATCCTGACCGTCGGCGTCGTTACCAAGCCGTTCCCGTTCGAAGGCCGTCGCCGCATGCAAGTGGCACTCAAGGGCATCGAGGAACTGGCTGAACATTGCGACTCGCTGATCACCATCCCGAATGAAAAGCTGATCACCGTGCTGGGCCGCAACGCCACCATGATCCAGGCCTTCCGCGCCGCTAACGATGTGCTGCTCGGTGCCGTTCGCGGTATCGCCGACCTGATCGTGTCGCCGGGCCTGATGAACGTCGACTTTGCCGACGTCCGCACCGTCATGAGCGAAATGGGTCTGGCCATGATGGGTACCGGTACGGCTCGCGGTGATGACCGTGCGCAAGCCGCTGCCGAAGCTGCAATCAAGAACCCTCTGCTCGACGACATCAACCTCGAAGGCGCCAACGGCATCCTGGTCAACATCACTGCCGGCCCGGATCTGACCATGGCCGAGTTCGACGAGATCGGTCGCGCCATCGAAAACTACGCATCTGACGATGCAACCGTGATCGTGGGCACCTCGATTGACGCGAACATGCAAGACGAAATCCGCGTCACACTGGTGGCAGCCGGCCTGAACCGTCGCAACAACACCTCCCGCAAGCCGAATCTCGAAGTGATCGAGGCGCCGGTCAAGCGCACCGGTACAGACGGTTACATCGCCCCGTCGTTCAACAACCCGCAGCAAACCGGCTTTGGTGAGTCGCTCACGAGCAACACCAATGACGCCAGCACCGGTGCCGCCTCGTTCAAGGATGACGATGGCTACCTGGACATCCCGGCGTTCCTGCGTCGCCAGGCTGACTAAGGTTTCGGGCACCACCCGAAACTGATCGGTTTTTTGGTGGTTCCGGCGGGTTGGTATCCGTGGTCGGGTCGTTTGCGACCGACTGCGGGCCTCTGAGTCCCCGCCGGTACCCCCAAATTCATGCATTTCTCGCTACTATATGGTGCTAATGCTCAAGCAACGCACAATTAAAAACGTCATTCGCGCAACCGGTGTCGGTCTGCACAGCGGCGAGAAAGTCTTCCTGACTCTGCGTCCGGCCGAGCCCGATACGGGCATCGTATTCCGTCGTGTCGATCTGGAACCTGCAGTCGAGATGAGGGCTACGGCCGAACTCGTCACCGAGACCACGCTCTGCACGGGTCTGAGCTGCGATGGCGCCAAAGTCCAAACCGTTGAGCATCTGCTCAGCGCGCTGGCGGGTCTTGGCGTCGACAATTGCTACATTGATCTGTCGGCACCCGAGGTGCCGATCATGGACGGCTCTGCCGGTCCTTTTATCTTTCTGCTGCAGTCGGCCGGTCTGGTCGAGCAGAACGCACCCAAAAAATTCATCCGCATCCTGGAAACGATTGAAGTCCGGGATGGCGACAAGCGCGCCAGTTTTGAGCCGCACGCTGGTTTTCGTCTGGATTTCACGGTCGAATTCGATCATCCGGCGATTCCTTCGAACATGTCGCACTCGGCACTTGAGTTCTCGACCGAGACCTACATTAAAGAGGTCTCGCGCGCCCGCACCTTCGGTTTCATGCGCGATCTCGAGTTCATGCGCGAGCGCAACTTGGGCCTAGGCG
Organism: Aquilutibacter rugosus; assembly: GCF_036541335.1. Taxonomy (NCBI): domain Bacteria; kingdom Pseudomonadati; phylum Pseudomonadota; class Gammaproteobacteria; order Lysobacterales; family Lysobacteraceae; genus Aquilutibacter; species Aquilutibacter rugosus. The sequence continues at coordinate 860,527 of NZ_JAZHBO010000001.1, forward strand.
GGTCCATGGACAATGCCATCGTGCTCGATGAGTTCCGTGTTCTTAACGAGGACGGCCTGCGCTACGGCGATGAGTTTGTGCGCCACAAGATCCTCGACGCTGTGGGCGATCTGTATCTCGCCGGCCATCCGATCCTGGGTCATTACTCAGGCTACAAGTCCGGCCACGCACTCAATAACAAGCTGGTGCGTCAGTTGCTGCTTGAGCAGCACAAGTGGGAGCTGGTTACGTTCGAGGATGAGGTCGAAGCCGCCCGGCAGGGCTTGGCCTTCGCTACGTTTGCCTTGGCTTGAATCGCCGGCGCAGGCGCACAGGCTCACGCATTTCCCGGGTCGAAGTCATCACGGCGGCTTAATTCCCTCCGTCCCCATTTAGTAAGAAATAGTTAACTCGTTGATATTGTTCAATATTCAGGCGCAAAGGCGAAAAACTCTCCATACGCGGGGCGCCATATTGTTCAAGTGTGAAATTAATTTCACGTCAACGGTGGGGCTGAGCGCCGAAAACCTGAATATCTTAACTACTTATTAACAATGTCCGATTTTGACGGGCTAGGATGATTGCTCTCCGATTCGGGGTCTTCACTTAGTCCTAACGCGCGCATGATGTCGCGGCGGACTTGGGGTGGCCACGGAGTCGATGTCGGATTGACCTGGCCGGGAGGCACGGGGGGGGGGGCGATTTTTAGTCGCACCTGACTGACATGGAGCCCGACTTGTCGGGCCGCGTCGAGAATTGCCGGTGTATGGAAGCGCATCTTTGCGCTCCACGCGGGCGACTCGACCTGGAGGACCAGGATCTCGTCCTGCACATTAGCGATCCGCACGTGATCGCGCAGTGCCGGCGGGAGTAATGCCAATAATCGCCGGTTCACCGTTTCGAGCCACCGGGCTCGATGCAACAGGGAATCCCCGGAGCGCTCAACGATGTCGCTGACGGGAGTAAAGCCTGATGTGGTGGAGCGACGGTTTGTCACAGGAAAGCGGTTTTGATTCAATCTGAAATTCAAACACAGTGTGCGGACAGTACCGCCACATTGCAAACAAAGGGCTCGCAGTCGCGCCGGCAGATCGCCGTGATGGCCGTACTGGTCGTCGTAGCACTGGTTCTCGGCGGTCTCGGTGGCTGGGGTCTGACGGCCAAAGCCCGTCAAGATGCCCTCGCCATGCAGGCTCAAGCTCAGGCTCAGGTCCGCGCATCGCAACAGCAAGTCAATCAGTTGGCGCTGCAAGTCAGCCAGGTTCAGGCCGAAATGAACCGCGTCAACGCACTCGGTGCGCAGCTGGTCAAGAACAATAAGATCCGCGATTCGCGTTTTGACTTCACCAAGCCGGTGGGTCAGGGTGGTGGTGATCCGGATGCGACGACCGACGGCGACATGCCGGCCGAACAGCTGCAGGCCAACTTGGCCACACTGCAGGCCAACGTCAAACAAGGCGGTCAGGCGCTGGGTCTGCTGGGTAACATCGTCAGCAAGACCACCAGCATCGTCAAGGCCACGCTGGCCGTGCCGCTGCTCAATACCTATGTGACCTCGGCCTTCGGTACGCGCGGCGATCCGATTCGCGGTGGCCGTCAATTCCATAAAGGCATCGATTTCGAAGCCGATATCGGTGATAGCGTGATGACCGTGGCCGATGGCGTGGTGAGCTATGCCGGTTGGCGCAGCGGTTACGGCAATACCGTTGAGGTCGAGCATGCCAATGGCTACCGCACCCGTTACGCCCATAACTCGCGTCTGGTGGCCAAAGTCGGCCAGGTCGTGACGGCCGGAACGGAGATTGCCAAGGCCGGTTCGACGGGCCGCTCGACAGGTCCGCACGTCCATCTCGAAGTGTTCAAGGACAGCCGTCTGGTCAATCCGCTGACGTTCCTGAACAAGAAGCCTACGCAGTCTTGAAATCGGGACCTGCGGCCGCAGGTTACAATAGCTAGTTGCATTCCCGAAAAGGGGGCGCGTCGCGCTCCCTTTTTCTTTCTCTACGGATCGGATTCACCATGCTCAACAATCTGCTGACCAGCGTCTTCGGCAGCCGCAACGAACGTCTGCTGCGCCAACTGCAAAAGACGGTCACTAAGATTAACTCGCTCGAATCGGGCCTCGTTGCCCTCTCTGATGACGAGCTCAAGGCCAAGACCCCCGAATTCAAAGAACGCATCGCCAAAGGCGAATCGCTCGATAAAATTCTGCCCGAAGCATTTGCAGTCTGCCGTGAAGCCTCCAAGCGCGTGCTGGGCATGCGTCACTTTGATACGCAGCTGATCGGCGGCATGGTGCTGCATTTGGGCAAGATCGCCGAAATGCGTACCGGTGAGGGCAAGACGCTGGTCGGCACCTTGCCTGTCTATCTCAATGCACTGACCGGCGACGGCGTGCATGTGGTGACCGTCAATGATTACCTGGCCCGCCGCGACAGCGCATGGATGGGCAAGCTGTATTCGTGGCTCGGTCTGACGGTTGGCGTGGTCTATCCGGGCATGCCGCATCAGGACAAGCACGAGGCGTATAACGCCGACATTACCTACGCGACCAATAACGAACTCGGCTTTGACTATCTGCGCGACAACATGGCGCTGTCTCGCGAAGATCGCTTCCAGCGCGGCCTCAATTTTGCCATCGTCGACGAAGTGGACTCGATCCTGATCGACGAAGCGCGGACCCCGCTGATTATTTCCGGCCCGACCGACGACACGCCGGAACTCTATATCAAGGTCAACCGCATCGTGCCGAACCTGATCCGTCAGGAAAAGGAAGACGCGGCGGGCGATTACTGGGTTGATGAAAAAGCCAAGCAAGTCCACCTGTCCGAAGAGGGCCAGGAACACGCCGAGCAACTGCTGCTCGAGGCCGGCATCATCTCCGACGACAGTGACGGTCTGTACTCGCAGGCCAACCTGGCCGTGGTGCACCATCTGATGGCGGCGCTGCGTGCGCACGGCATCTATCAGCGTGACGTGGACTACATCGTTGTAGATGGCGAGGTGATCATCGTCGATGAATTCACCGGTCGCACCCTGGCCGGCCGCCGCTGGTCCGAGGGTCTGCACCAAGCCGTCGAAGCGAAAGAAGGCGTGCCGGTACAGCGTGAAAACCAGACGCTCGCTTCGATCACGTTCCAGAATCTGTTCCGCATGTACAACAAGCTGGCCGGCATGACCGGTACGGCCGATACCGAAGCCTACGAGTTCCAGAGCATCTACGGCCTTGAAGTCGTGGTGATTCCGACGCACCGTCCGGTGCAGCGTAAAGACTATTCCGATGCCGTGTTCCTGAATCGCAACGGCAAGTTCCGTGCAGTGACACGCGAAATCAAGGAAGCCAATGCCAAGGGTCAACCGGTGCTGGTCGGTACCACGTCAATTGAAATCTCCGAACTGCTGTCCGAGGCGCTGAAAGAAGCCGGTATCGAACACGAAGTGCTCAACGCCAAGCAGCACGAACGCGAAGCGCAGATTGTGGCGCAAGCCGGTCGTCCGGGTGCCATCACCATTGCTACCAACATGGCCGGTCGCGGTACCGATATCGTGCTCGGCGGTTCGCTCGAATCCGAACTGGCCGCTCTCGAAGCGCAGGGCGAAGTCGACGATGCCACCCGCGAACGTCTCAAGGCCGAATGGCAAGTCCGTCACGATGCCGTCAAGGCGGCGGGCGGTCTGCACATTGTCGGTACTGAGCGTCACGAGTCGCGTCGTATTGATAACCAGCTGCGCGGCCGTGCCGGTCGTCAGGGCGACCCGGGTTCATCGCGCTTCTATCTGTCGCTCGAAGACAATCTGATGCGCATCTTTGCATCGGACTGGGTGCAACGCGTGATGTCGCGTATGGGCCTGCAGGAAGACGATGTGATCGAATCCGGCATGGTGACCAAGCAAATCGCCAACGCACAACGCAAGGTCGAGGCGCACAACTTCGATATCCGTAAGAACCTGCTCGATTTCGACGACGTCAACAACGATCAGCGCAAGGTAATCTACGCCCAGCGCAACGAGCTGCTCGAGGCGGACAATATCAAGGACAACATCGACGGTATCCGCGAAGATGTGGTTCGCGGCATTGTCGAGGAATACGTACCGACCAACTCCGTGCATGCGCAGTGGCAGCTTGAATCGCTGGGCAAGCAGCTTGCCGATGATTTTGATCTGGAACTCGATCTGCCGGGCTACGTTGCCGGTCACGCCGAGATTGATGCCGAAGGCATCTCCGACTACGTGGTCGACCAGATGAATGCCCAGGCCGTCGCCCGCGAAGAGCAGTACGGCGTGGACACCATGCGCATGCTCGAACGTCACGTCATGCTCAACGTGCTTGATCAGAACTGGAAGGAACATCTGGCCAGCATGGATTACCTGCGTCAGGGCATCCACTTGCGCGGTTATGCGCAAAAGCAGCCCAAGCAGGAGTACAAGCGCGAAGCGTTTGAACTGTTCACGGCCCTGCTGGACAAGGTCAAGCATGATGTGATCTCTACGCTGTCGCGCATCCGCCTGCAATCGCAGGAAGAGATCGCCGTTGCCGAGCAGCAGGAGCGCGAGATGGCTGCAGCTGCGGCCGGCAATCTGGCCTTCCGTCATGACGACATGGGCGGCTATTCGGCAGATGAAGAAGCGGCGGCCATGCAGGCTGGCGGTTTCGCAGGCAGCGGCGCGGCCGGTTTCGGCGGCAATCCGCTGACCGATCCGCGCTTTGCCAACATCAGTCGCAATGATGCTTGCCCGTGCGGTAGCGGCAAGAAGTTCAAGCACTGCCACGGTGCCTTGAGCTAAGCCAGTCGTCCTGCCGTCATGACAGCGCCTCGTTCCATACAAGTCGTTGCTGGCGTCATCACTGACCCGCGCGGCCGTATTCTGCTGACGCGGCGCAAAGAGGACAGTGAGCTCGCCGGACTATGGGAATTCCCCGGCGGCAAGATCGAACCGGGTGAATCGCCCGAGCAGGCTCTACGACGGGAACTGCTCGAGGAGGTCGGTCTCGAAGTTGAGGTCGGCACGCCGGTGATTCGCGTGCCGCAGCTGTACCCCAGCAAGCGTCTGACCCTGGACGTGCGGCACGTGACCGTTCGATCCGGTCATGCTCGCGGCTGCGAGGGCCAGGCCCTCACTTGGGTCGCCCCTGAAAAGCTGCGGCAGTATTCGATGCCCCATGCGGATCTGCCGGTGGTTGCCGCGCTGACTCAGCCTGCCGAATACGCCATCACGCCCGATATAGACGCCCCGTTCGATGAGATTGCCATTGAACGCTGGGTCGTGCGCGCGTTGGCGTTGTGCGCAGTACCCGGCCGTCGCGTGCAACTGCGTTCGCCGCAGGCGCCGCGCGATCGCTTTGCGCTGGCGATTGAACGCCTGCTGGAGCGACTCGGCTCGCAGCAGGTGCAGCTGCTGGTCAATCGCGATACCGAACTGGCCGCGCAATTCGGACTCGGTCTGCATTGGTGTGCGGTGCAGTTGCATCAGGCGACGGAGCGGCCTTCGATTTCGTCACAACAGCCGCTGGCGGTTTCCTGCCATCACTTGGCGGATCTGGAACGTGCGCAGAGTTTGCAGTGCGATTTCGCCGTGCTGTCACCGGTGCTGGCGACGCAGACGCATCCGACGGCCACACCCTTAGGGTGGGATGGTTTTGCCGGCTTGCGTGAACACGTCTCGTTGCCGCTGTACGCGCTCGGCGGTCTGCAACCCGATGATCTCGTCACTGCCCGCTATCATGGCGCGCAGGGCATCGCTGGGATTCGCGGATTTGCCGGAGAATGGGACTGATGAGCACTTACGCCGTAGCCGTGACCGGTGGGATCGCCTCGGGTAAATCGGCGGTCACTGCAGCCTTTGAAAAACGCGGCATTGTGGTGGCCGATGCGGATCTCGCCGCGCGCGATGTCGTAGCGCCCGGCAGCCAAGGTCTGGCCGAAATCACCAGGACATTCGGCCCCAAGGTCCTGACGCCCGACGGTTCGCTCGATCGCGCGGCGATGCGGGCGCTGGTGTTTGCCGACCCCCAGGCGCGCACCACTCTAGAGTCCATTACCCATCCGCGGATCCGCGAGCTGTTGCTGGGGCAGGCGCAGCAGGCCACTTCGCCCTATGTGGTGGTGGCGATTCCGCTGCTCACTGAAATTGGCGGCCGCCGGGCGTATCCATGGCTGCAACGGGTACTGTTGGTCGATGTCGAGCCCGAGACGCAATGGCGCCGACTAATGACACGTGATGCCATGTCCGACGAGACCGCGCGCAACATGATTGCCGCCCAAGCCACACCGGCCGCGCGCATGGCAATTGCCGATGACATTGTCCGCAACGAAGGCACGCTCGAGCAGCTCGACAGCGCGATCGCTGAGTTGCACACCTTGTATCTGCGCCTGGCCGGCGCCGCTTAAACTAACCGCCCAGACTCGAGCGCAAGTTCCACAGCCAGATCTGGATCTGTTCCGGGCCGATCATAAAGATCAGCAGACCCGCCAAGGCCAGAAACGGACCAAACGGCAATGGGTCCGCAGCACTGCGGCCTTTGAGTGCCCAAACGGCGCCACCGATCAGCAAGCCGAGCACGGAGCTGGCAAAGATCACCGGCAACAACATGCCCACCCCGACCCACGCGCCGATAGCCGCCAGCAGTTTGTAGTCGCCACGACCCAGGCCGGACTTGCCGCGCAGCTGCTTGAACAGCCCGCCGACAAACCAGAAAATCACGTACCCGCCGACGGCACCCAGCAAGGCCGGCTTGGCCGCCAGGAACAGGTTGTCAGTCGAGGCGACGAGCCCTAGCCACATCAGCGGCAATGTCAGTTTGTCGGGCAGTAGCCCATGCCTTATATCAATCAGCGAGGCAGCTGTCAGATACCAGGTGAACAGCATGGCGCCGAAACCCTGCCATCCGAATCCGAAGCGCCACACGCTGAACACGGTCAGGACCATGGTCAGCAGTTCGAGCAGGGGATACATCAGGCCAATCGGCTGACCGCAGTGGCGACACTTGCCACCTGACAACGCATAGCTGACCAGCGGAATGCGCTCGTGCCAGGCCAGCGTGGCTTTGCATTGCGGACAATGCGCGCGGCCGGTCAGGACATCGGGCGGTGGCGGGTCATACACATCGGACTGGTTGAGGAAGGCATACGCACGCCGACGGTTACGCCAGTCGATGCGAGCCGGCAGGCGCGTGACTACGGTGCTCAGAAACGAACCCATCACCAGGCCGAAAGCAGCCGTGAGCGGATAGGCAATGTCGGGATTTTCGCCAAGAAACGACATGAATACAGATCAGTACATGAAGTGATCAGGATAACCGCAAAGTTCGCCGGGCTCACCCGAACGTCGAGGCGAGTCTAAAGATTGGCATGTACATGGCCAGCAGCAGCACGCCGACGACTGCACCGATGATCAGCATCACCGCGGGCTCGAGCAGGGTCTGCAGGCGTTTAACGCGTCGCTCGACCTCGTCATTGAGAATCTCTGCGCAGCGTTCCAGCATGCGATCGAGTGCGCCCGACTCCTGTCCGGCTGCAATCATCTGCAAGGCCCAAGGGGGTAGCGGCGCCTCGGCTAGCACCTCGGCCAGTCGTCGGCCTGAGCGCACACCCTCCAGCCAGGCAGCACGGTGCTGCGAGAACACCGGGTGGCCGGCGTTGTCGGCGGCGAGGGACAGGCCTTCGAGAATGGGAAGGCCAACTCGCGTCGTCAATGACAAGGTGGTTGCCCACCGGGCCGCTGCCATTTGTCGCCAAAGCGTACCGAGTACCGGCAATCGGGCCAGCGCCCGACGCAGCGGTGCGTGATCGGCGCGCAAGGCAGCCCGTAGAACAAAGAACACCGGCACCACCGCCAACGGCAACCATTGCCAATGCGAACGCAATAAATCGCTGGCGTGCAACAGCTGCTCGGTGAGCCACGGCAGCTGCGAGCCCGAGTCGCGGAACAGACCGGCAAACTGCGGCACCACAAATCCCAGCAGAAACCCGCTAATTAATAAGGACACCACCAGGACGACTAGCGGATACGTCATGATCTGCTGCAACTGACGTCGCATGCGCAGGCGCGCCTCCAAGGAATCAGCCAAGCGTTGCACGGCCAACTCCAGGCGACCGGTTCGCTCACCGGTTCGGATCAGGGCCAAGGCAAACGGATCGAATACGCGCGGATGCTCGGCCATGGCCTCCGACAGACTCAAGCCCATCGCCAACTGCTCCTGCAGGTGTGTCAGCAATCGCGGCCAGTGCTTACCGGTTGCCGCCCGCAGTTGCGCCTGCAGGCAATCGGGTAGGGAGATGCCTGCGGACAGCAAGGTTGCCAGTTGTTCCAGCCAGCGGGTCAGCTCCTCGACCGGCAACCGAATCCGCGAGCGGTTAGGGGTTGTCTCCGGCATGGTCACCGTCAAAGGCGTATCGGGATTCCACTGCATTGCTCAGTTCTCCAAACAGACACGAATCACTTCGGCGCTGACAGTGATCCCTTGAGCGACTTTGGTGTCGCCGCTTTCTTTTAGGCTCGGCTGACCGCAGCGACGCATGTGCTCGCGCAGTGCGGCCAGCGAGAACTGTTGCGCCTGCAGGGCCGGACGGTCCGCTGCCGCCAGCGGCAATAGCTCAAAAATTCCGGCCCGCCCGCGAAAGCCCTGATTGCACTGCCGACAACCGCCGCCGCAGTTGTGCAGACGGCGTACCAGACGCTGTGCCACTACCAAGGACAGCGAATCGGCCAGATCGTGCAACGGCACTCCCAGACTGGCGAGTCGTTGCACCGCCTGCGGCGCATCGTTGGTGTGCAGGGTGCTCAATACCAAGTGACCGGTCTGTGCCGCCTTGACTGCGATGTCCGCCGTCTCGGGATCGCGAATCTCGCCGACCATCAGAACATCGGGATCCTGCCGCAGAAACCCTTTCATGACCGTAGCAAAGTTGAGACCGCGCCGCGGATTCATCGCCACCTGGTTGATGCCTTCAATCGCCAGTTCGATGGGATCCTCGACGGTGGAGACATTGCGGTGAATCCGATTGAGGTACTGCAGCGCGGCGTAAAGTGTCACGGTCTTGCCGGAGCCGGTGGGACCGGTGACCAGAATCAGGCCGTGCGGCATGTCGAGATGTCGCCGCAGCAACAGCTCCTGTTCCGGCTCCAGACCGATCGCGGGCAGATCGAGACTCGAGGCCAGACGATCCTGCAGACGTAGCACTGCCTTTTCGCCGTGCAAGGTGGGCAAGACCGAGACGCGGAAATCAACGAAGGCCTGGCCGAACTGCCAAGTCAGCCGCCCGTCCTGAGGTACATGCCGCTCGGCAATGTCGAGTTGCGCGGCGACCTTGATCCGCGTGGCAATCAGGGCGGCATCGGCGACATCGAGCCGCTGCGTCTCGAGCAGAAAGCCATCGACCCGCAGTCGCACGCGGACATGGTCGGCGAAGGGCTCCACATGGATATCCGAAGCCCCTCTCTCCACGGCCGACCACAATGTCAGCTCGAGCCAATCGGGCGGCAACATCAGTTGATCGTGCAGGAAATGCCGCGCGGATTGGATGAGCCGGCGCAACCGGTGCCACTCATTACCCAGTTTGTGGTCACGGTGCCGGAGGACGGCGTCAGGACCAGGGTCATGTTGCTGTTGTCCACCGCTTTGGCGGTTGAGGTCATGGTGATCACGCCGTTGGCAACGGCCAGCTGATCGACGTAGCGGACGGTGGCGCCGTTACTGCCAGCCGCAATCGCCGCCGGGATCTCACCGGTGCCGGCATTGCAGCCGGTCAGCACTCCGGTTTCCTGGATGCACCGCTCCACGCCCAGTTTGTAGGTTTCGGCGCCGGCGAGGGCGCCGGTCAGCTTGGTGCGCTGGGTCTGATTTAAGTACTGTGGTACGCCGAACATGGCCAGCAGGGCAATGATGGCGATCACAACCATCAGTTCGATCATGGTGAAACCGGCTTCCGGATCGCTTGGACGGCGGCTCAGACGGGGGGGAAGTAGCTTACGAGAGGACATGGCAGGCTCCGGTTGTGGGTGAATGACGCCCCACAATGGCCTTCGTCAAAGGGCAAAAACACGTAAATAGCCGAATTTCTGACCGGATAGCCCCCGCCGGCGACCAAATGCGTTCACCCCGAGGTTTGAGATGACTCGCCTGATCGGCGATAATAATGGGCCCCGGTCGCAATGTGCCCGGGTTCCCCTTCACTTTTTGGTGGCCCATGAACTTTCATGAATACCAGGCAAAGCAACTCTTTGCCGACTACGGAATCGCTGTGCCCAAGGGCATCGTCGCGCGCACGCCGGATGAGGCAGTTGCCGCAGCCAAGCAAATCCCCGGAGACCTGTGGGTCGTAAAGGCTCAAATTCACGCGGGTGGCCGCGGTAAGGCCGGCGGCGTCAAACTCGCCAAGTCCCATGACGAAGTGCACGCCATTGCCAAGACCCTGCTGGGCACCAAGATGGCTACGTACCAGACCGCCGGCGTTGAACTGCCGATCGATAGCGTGCTGGTCTGCGAAGGCACGGACATCGACAAGGAACTGTACCTGTCGGTGCTGGTCGACCGCGATAGCCGCGCCATCACCTTCATTGCTTCGGCCGAAGGCGGCATGGACATTGAACAGGTCGCGCAGGAAAAGCCCGAAGCCATCCACACCTTGAACGTGGATTTCGTCGAAGGTCTGCAAGCGTACCAATGCCGTGACCTGGGCTTTGCAATGGGCCTCAACGCCAAGCAAACCAACCAGCTGTCGGTGATCATGACCGGCCTGTACAAGCTGTTCAACGAAAAGGATCTGGCGCTGGTCGAACTGAACCCGCTGGCCATCCTGACCGACGGCAACCTCGCTGTGCTCGACGGCAAGATCAACTCGGACGACAACGCATCGTTCCGTCACAAGGATCTGGTCGAAATGCGCGACGTGCGTCAGGAAGATCCGACCGAAGTGAAGGCTTCGCAATACGATCTGAACTACGTGACCATGGACGGCAACATCGGCTGCATGGTCAACGGCGCCGGTCTGGCCATGGCCACCATGGACGTGATCTCGCTCAACGGCGGTTCGCCGGCTAACTTCCTGGACGTTGGCGGCGGTGCCAACAAGGAAAAGGTCACCGAAGCATTCAAGCTGATCCTGTCGTCCGACAAGGTCAAGGCCATCTTCGTCAACATCTTCGGCGGCATCGTCCGTTGCGACATGATTGCCGAAGGCATCATCGCTGCCGTCAAGGAAGTCGGTGTCAAGGTGCCGGTCATTGTCCGTCTCGAAGGCACCAACGTCGAAGAAGGCAAGGCCATGCTGCGCGACTCGGGTCTGGCCATCACGCCGGCCGATGACATCAACGACGGCGCCAAGAAAGCCGTTGCCGCGGCCTCTGCCGCTTAATTACCGGAGCACACATCCATGAGCGTTCTGATTAACAAAGACACCAAAGTGATCGTGCAGGGCTTCACCGGTTCGCAGGGTAGCTTCCACGCCACGCAAATGATCGAATACGGCACGCAAGTCGTAGGCGGCGTGACCCCGGGTAAGGGCGGTACGCAACACCTCGATCGTCCCGTGTTCAACACGGTCGCCGACGCCGTCAATGAAACCGGTGCCAATGCTTCGGTTATCTTCGTGCCGCCGCCGTATGCCGCTGACGCCATCCTCGAAGCCGCTGCTGCCGGCATCAAGGTCATCGTCTGCATCACCGAAGGCATTCCGGTCCTCGACATGCTGCGCGTCAAGAACGTGCTGAAGTCGCATTCGGACACCGTGCTGATCGGTCCGAACTGCCCCGGCGTGATCACTCCGGGCGAATGCAAGATCGGCATCATGCCGGGTCACATCCACATGCCGGGTAAGGTCGGTATCGTGTCGCGTTCCGGCACACTGACCTACGAAGCCGTCAAGCAAACCACCGATGTCGGTCTGGGTCAGTCCACCTGTATCGGTATCGGCGGCGACCCGATCAACGGCACCAACTTTATCGACGCGCTGAAGTGGTTCCAGGACGATCCGCAAACCGAAGGCATCATCATGGTCGGCGAAATCGGCGGTGGCGCTGAAGAGGCCGCTGCGGAATACATCGCTAAGCACGTGACCAAGCCGGTTGTCGGTTTTATCGCCGGTGCTTCCGCTCCTAAGGGCAAGCGCATGGGCCATGCCGGTGCAATTGCATCCGGCGGTTCGGGCACGGCCGAAGGCAAGTTCGCCGCTCTCGAAAAGGCCGGTGTGACCACGGTCAAGTCGCCAGGCGATCTGGGTGCTGCCATTGCGAAGCGCCTGAACGGCTAATTCGTTTGCGCCTACAGGCGCACACGGAGAAATCAAAAATCAAAAATTTTTGCCGGCCCTGCAGCAATGCGGGGCCGGTTTTTTTGCGGGGCTATTCAGAGTTTGTCGCCGGCGTTATCTGTTTGGCATCGTCATTGGGCTGCATAATAGGCGGATGAAAACACCCCGCAACGCCCGCAAGCTGCAAAATCAGTTGAGCGAACTGTCGGTAGCCGTGCCGGCCATCGTGACGCATCGTCTGCTGAATCCGTCGGAGCGTGAAACAGAGCGCATGATCGCCGAGAAGGCGCAGGCGTTCACGGCCTCGTGGATTGGCATGTACAGCGAAATGGCGACCTTGCCGTGGCGCTGGAGTCTCGAAGTGATGCAGAGCGTGACAACCGGCCGCAGCATCTCGCCGAGCAAGATCATGGGTGATCTCAACGATGTCGCCGCCGCCGGGCTCAAGCCGGTCTACGACACCGCGATGGCCAACAAGCGCCGCCTGAGCAAGCGCAAGTCTTAAGCGTTCAAGCCCATCGCTTCGGCGATGCCTGCAATTGAACGTCGGCGCGCCTGATGGTCGTACACGTCGGATACCACCATCACTTCATCTACGCCGGTCTCGGCGACAAATGCCTGCAGTTCGGCGCGGACCGTAGCGACGGAGCCGTAGATTGAGCGCGACAGCATCGACTGCGCCTGAGCCTTGCCGGCGTCGGTCCAGTACGTGTTGATGTCATCAATGGGTGGCTTGCTCAAACCGCGACGGCCACTGACTAAATCGGTGAACGACATTTGCTGCGTTGTGGCTAAACGTGTGGCCTCGGCATCGGTGTCTGCTGCGATGACATTGATACCTGCGACGGCATACGGCTTGGCCAACTGTGCAGAGGGCTTAAAGCGGCTGCGGTAGATTTCGAGTGCCTGCATCAGCATCTGTGGGGCAAAGTGCGACGCAAATGCGTACGGCAGCCCGAGTTCTGCGGCCAGCATGGCGCCATAGGTGCTCGAGCCGAGAATCCACAGCGGCACCTGCGTTCCGGCGGCAGGCACTGCGACGATACTTTGGTCGGGCAGGGCGGGTGCGAAATAGGATTGCAGCTCGATCACATCCTGCGGGAACCGGTCCGATGCCTCGGGTGGCCTGCGCATGGCGCGAATGGCGACCTGATCGGTACCGGGTGCGCGTCCCAGGCCCAGATCAATGCGGCCGGGGAATAGGCGTTCCAATGTGCCGAATTGTTCAGCAATGATGTAGGGCGCATGGCTGGGCAGCATGATGCCGCCCGCGCCTACTCGGATCGTATGGGTGCCGGCGGCAATATGCGCAATCACGATGGATGTCGCGGCGCTGGCGATACCCGCCATGTTGTGGTGCTCGGCCACCCACACGCGACGATACCCGCTTTGCTCGGCCAGCAACGCCAGATCGCGTGCATTGTGAAGCGCTCCGGCGGCATCGGTGTCTTGCGTGATGCGGGCCAGTTCGAGAATAGAGAGTGCGGTCATGCGATTAGGATAGCCGACCGGCGTGGCATTCGGCCTGATCGGATCGCGTTACTTAAGCAGCCAGCCATGTTCATTGGCCAACCGTTTCAAGTCGGCGGTGCTGCGAACGCCGAGCTTTTCGAACAGATTGGCGCGCTGGCGATAGACCGTTTTGTCACTGATGCCCAACTCATAGGCAATGACCTTGGGCACTTTTTCCTCAATGATGCCTTTGACAATGATCAGCTCCCGCTCGGACAAATCCACCCGCCGCGTGGGCGTGTTTGATATGCCGTGCGGCGCGACCCGTTCACCGGACGCGATGCGCTGAAGATCGTTCACCAGCGAGGCCGGTGCTCCGGCCTTGCTGATGAACCCCCAAGCCCCCTGGCTCATTGCGCGCGACACCAACGCCGGATCGTTGTGCATGCTGACGATGGCGATTCGGCATTCCGGGCACACGGCAAGCAGTTTGGGGATCAGGTCCAATCCACTGCTGTTGTTGCCCAGACTCAGATCCAGCATCACTAGATCCGGTTGTATTGCCTGACAGATCCGCACACCCTCTTCGGGCGTTGCGGCCTCACCAACCACGGACAAGTTGTCATGGTTCTCGAGCAGGTACTTAAACCCCTCGCGAACGATGTGGTGGTCATCAATCAGAACAATTCGATGCATGGGCCAATTCTGACACTGCAGGTGCCAAAGTTTGCAGAGAATTTGTCTCGGATTGCAGCGCTATGGCCGCACATTGGTCGCTTTGGAGCGGTCTGCAGTACGATGGCCCCTAGACCTTGCTAACGACAGGACAAGAACTTGCTTCCCGTGCCGGTGTGGGCCAGCAAATCCGCTGTGACGAATTCCACTGCCCCGAGCCGGACTCGGGTTTGGTTGGAGCCGCTGGCCATCATCGCTTTTGTGATGGTGGTGTACCCGCTGCTGATCCAGATTACCTATTCCAATTGGCTCCCGCACATTGGCCTGGCGTTTGCCATGCTGTGGATACTTGCCGGGCGCTTGCGTGTCTGGGTGGTGATCGCCTTCATATTGGCCAGAATGAACGGGGCCTGGATCAACTGGACGTTCTTTCCGCACAAATACGGCTATGACTATCCGCCGGGCATTCTGTCCTGGCGGGTTACCTTGAATGCCGATTGGGTCACTGTCGTTTTGGGTCAGTTGGACATCCTTTGTGCTCTGCTAGGCGTGCTCTACCTGCAGTACCGAAAAGTCCGCCCTGATCAGCTGGGAGAAACGGTCGGGATGGTGCAATTGCATGTCGCTGCGCTGATCACCGCGGTATTAGGCGGGCTGAAAGATACCTTTTATGTTCTTTACGTCCATGATCCGCTGTTGCCCCACGTGTTCAGCGTGTTCTTCGGGCATTTTATCGGCGTGATGCTGGTGGCGCCTCTGGCGGCAATGCTGATCGAGCGCATCTACCGCAACGGACTGAGCGACGTCCTTGCAGAGGCCGTACTGTGGATGTTTCCAATCACAGCCGTCTTGCTGAGCTCGGCATCGGCAATTGGCGGTGATGGCGGAGAGATTCTAAGACGTCTGTTGCTCGTCGGTGTAGTCGTCATGGCCATCCGTCATGGCTGGCGCGGCGCCGCCATCTCGCTGGCAATCGTCAGTGTAGGTTTGCAGGTCGAGGCCCTCTATGATCGCGGTTTGCAAAGTACCGTAGTCATTCAGTCCTTTGTCTCGGTCGCCGGCGTAATGGGTCTGCTATTCGGTACAGCGCGCGATGAGTTGGTTGGACAACGTATCCAGCTCGAGGGCGAGTTACAGGACAACCGGGAATTAAGAAGTCAGCTGGTGTCGGCAGCCTTTAACGCGCAGAAAGTCGAGGTCGGGGAGCGCCGTGAACTGGCTCTTGAGTTGCACGATGAGTTTGGACAGAGTCTGACGGCCTTGCAGGCGTATTTGCGCGTGGCCAAGCAGAACGGCAGCATGCCACCGTTTGACACGCTGCAGTCGTTGACCGATCAGATGCGCAACAATATTCAAGGTGTGTTGGAGCGTCTGCGTCCATCCGTATTGGATGAAGTCGGGTTGTTTGCGGCGATTGACCGCGGCGCGGTCCGTGGTGTTGCCAACGCGGCCGGTCTCGAATTCACTACGGAAATGCAGGGCGACGCGCGCCTGCTGAGCCATTTGGCGGATACGCAAGAGCTGATGATGTACCGCATCGTGCAGGAGGCCGTGACTAACATCGTCCGGCACTCCGGTGCGACTGAGTGTTCGGTACGGTTGCGCCTGTCAGAGCGCTCCGGTCAGCTGTGGTTATTTGCCGATGTGCGCGACAACGGCGTCGGGCGCGTCCATATGCTCACGCAGGGTAACGGCTTGCGCAATCTGCGGCAGCGCCTACTGGCAATTGGCGGCGTCTGGCACTGGAGTGAGCTGAATCCGGGTCTGCGCATGCACCTGCTGCTGCGCCAGGATCTAGGCGGAGTGGCTACAATAGTTGAATGAGCCAGACCCTTCGCATTGCCATGGCGCAGACCGATTTTCATGTCGGCGCGCTGGACCGTAACCTCGCCACGATCCGTGATCTCATCGCCACCGCGCGCGATGTGCACAAGGCGGACCTGCTGCTACTGCCCGAGATGGCACTGTGCGGCTACGTGTCGGAGGATCTGTACGGCCGCCCCGGCTATCTGCGGCGCTGTGAACAGGCGGTGCAGGAACTCGCCGCTGAGGTTAGCGGTATCTCGGTAGTGATTGGCTGGCCGGAAACGGCGGGCAGTGTGGTGTACAACGCCGCCAGTCTACTGCGCGACGGCCGAGTTGAGGCGACCTACCGTAAGCGCTTCCTGCCTAATTACACGGTGTTTGATGAGGCGCGGTATTTTGCGGTCGACCCCGATGGTGGCGACTGTGTGTTCGATGTAAACGGCGTCAAAGTGGGCCTGATTATCTGCGAAGACATCTGGTACGCCGAGCCGTTGGCGAGCACGGTGCAGGCCGGTGCGGAGCTGGTGCTGGTGCCCAATGCCTCGCCGTTTGAGCGCGACAAACATGCTCAGCGTGATCGTCTGCTGGCCACGCGCGTCGCCGAGAGCGGTGCGGGCATTGCTTATCTCAATGTTGTTGGCGGGCAGGACGGGCTGGTGTTCGATGGCTCCAGCGTTCTGGCCGATGGCGATGGCACCGTGCACACCGCTGCTGAATCGTTTGCCGATGCGCTGCTGGTGGCCGATTTCGACGCGGGCACGCGCAAGTTCACGCAGGTGCAATGGCCCGAAGAAACCGATGAAAGCGCTGTGTCGCTGATGTGGCGCGCCATCGTACGCGGAACGCGTGACTACTGCCTCAAGAACGGATTCAAAAAGGTCTGGTTGGGTTTGAGCGGCGGCATTGATTCGTCGCTGGTGCTGGTGGCTGCGGCCGAGGCACTGGGGCCTGAAAACGTGACGGCGGTGCGTATGCCTTCGCGCTATACGGCGGATTTATCCAACGATCTGGCGCAGGAGCAATGTGACCGCCTGGGCGTGAGTCTGATGACGCTGCCGGTGGAGCTGCCATTTCAGGGTTTTCTGGACACATTGGCGCCGGTGTTTGAGGGGCATGCAGTCGATACCACCGAGGAAAATCTGCAGTCACGGATTCGCGGTGCGTTGCTGATGGCATTGAGCAACAAAATGGGCGGGCTGGTGCTGACGACCGGCAATAAGTCCGAGTATGCGGTAGGCTACTGCACGATTTACGGCGACATGTGCGGCGGCTATGCCGTGATCAAAGATGTCTATAAGACCGAGGTGTTTGAGCTGGCACGGTGGCTTAATGCGCGTGCCGGTGCACCGGTGATTCCGGTCGGTGTCATCGAGCGTCCGCCCAGTGCCGAATTGCGCGAGAACCAGAAGGATCAGGACTCGCTGCCACCTTACGACGTGCTTGATGCCATCTTGCAGCGCCATCTGGAGCAGCAGCAGGATGCCGATGAGATCATCGCCGCCGGATTCCAGGCGGAAACCGTGCAGCGTGTGTTGCATCTGGTGCGCATCAGCGAGTGGAAGCGGCAGCAGGCGGCTCCGGGTCCCAAGGTCAGTCACCGCGCGTTCGGTCGCGAACGGCGCTACCCTATAACCAACGGGTATCGCTAGAGGGCGATCATGGTTCGACTGCGTGATCATGGCCTGCATTTGCTCTTAATGGGGCTAGTGCAGGGGGTTGTGTTTGCCGCGATCTGGCGTACTGCCGATCTGCAAGGTGATGTCAGCTTGCCGATTCGGTTAGTGGTCGATCTGCTGGCGGGGATCCCATTGCTTGTATATGCCACCGAACAGGTGCCGGGTTTAACTACGCGTCCGCGGGCGCTGATTGTCGCCACGCTGACTGCGATTGGCGTCGCGCTGCAGGAATATACGCACTGGGTCTTTGATTCGACCACCTGGGGGAGCTGGTTCCCGCAGGGTCTGCTCCCCACGCTGATGCTGCTGTTTGTGTCGGTGCACTGGTGGGTGCATTGGCGTCGGGCCAATCCTTCGCATCATGCGTATCGGGATTTGTTTGATACCACTTGGCGTAATGCCATTCTGTGCGGTCTCGGTGTCGGTCTGACCGGCCTGTTCTGGGGCGTGCTGTTTGCGGGTGCGCAGCTGTTCAAGCTGATCGGCATTGACGCCCTGCAGGATCTGATCGAGCAATCGTGGTTTGCCATTCCTGCCAGCACCACCGTGTTTGCGTGTGTGGTGACACTGGGACTGCAGCGCGAGGACATGATCATCAGCTTGCGCAAGTTGCTGCTGGGTCTGCTCAAGTGGTTCCTGCCCTTGGTCCTTTTAATTGCCACGGTATGGGCCGTGTGTCTGCCGTTTACCGGCGTAAGCACCTTGTTCAAATCGGCATCGGCGGCCTGGACCATGTTGGCCACCGTGGCGCTGTCGGTACTGTTTGCTAATGCTGCATTTCAGGATGGCTCGCAGGAACGTCCGTATCCGCGTGTGCCGGGTTTGATTCTGAGTTGGATGTGGTTGGCGCTGATCCCGGTCGCGGCGATCGCCATCTGGGCTTTGTCCTTACGTATCGGGCAATACCAATGGACGGCTGAGCGCGCCTGGGGCTTTCTGGTGGCCTTAATTGCTCTGGGCTATGCCATTGGCTATTCGATCTCATTGTGGCCGCTGCGTCGCAATGCCGACAGCCACTGGATGCCCGGCATCGCGGGGACCAATCGCGTGATGGCGGTACTGATGGTGATTGGCATTGTGGTACTGGCGAGTCCGTTAGGCGATGCCTTCCGGCTGCAGGCCTCCAGCCAAACGGCACGTACGCTCGCCATGCCGTCGGCGCCCGCAGGCAAGCCATTGCCACTGGATTTGGGCTTTATTTCCGGCACCGGGCGTTGGGGCGAACGCGCAGCGACCCGACTGCAATCGGCAACCGCATCGGATCCGAGCGTTGACCGATCGATCAGGACACTGTTGCCGGCACAGTTGGCGACTATTCGCGAGCGCAGCAAACCACCGGCCAAAATGACGAAGGGCGCGCCGCAACTAGTGTCGGTCAATCCTTCGATGCAGCAAGCGCAACTGTGGGCGTGGCTGCAGGGCCAGACCGGGACGGACAATATGGAGCACCGAAAGCTCCAGGCCTGCTGGTCGGCGCAGCCTTGCCGTGTCTATTGGCTCGATCTCAATCGCGATGGCGTGGCCGAAGCCTTGCTGTTTGAGGGGGCCTTGCAGACCATGCCTGCGGTGTACACATGGGAACATGACGAGGCCAAGTACATGGGTTCTTTAAGTGTGCCCGTGCGTGCCGGCGGCTCCTCGGTGCCGCTGTTGCCATTACTCGAGGCCGGCAAGGTGGAACTGGTGCCGAATCCATGGCAACGGGTCAAGGTGAATGATCTCGAATTTGAATTGAACTGACTGTCTGTTGGATCTGTCTAAAGGGCGGATCCCACTCTCATCCATTCTTGACGTTGCAGGAACAATTCAAAATGAAAAGACTATTGCTAGCCATCTGTGTCACAGCGGCCGTGAGCGCCTGCGGCGGACCGGGTGCTGCACCTTCCGCGACTGCGGCTAAGGAGTCCACAGCCGCCGCGACGCCTGCTGCCACATCGGCGGCCGATCGCTTCGCTGTGCAGGCGGCGAAGGCTGACTTGAAATTGCCCGCGTGTGCGGCAGCGGCAGAACTGTCCGGCAAGGACAGCTGTCCGCAAATTGAAATCCGGTTGCTCAAGACGTCGGATCCGTGGATCAACAGCGTGCTTGATCAGCGCATCGCCGCAATCGTTGGCTCGGTAGCCAGTCCTGAGCAGGACGCAGCAACGGTCAGTGCGCCATTGCAGGCCAGTGTTGATGCGATCGTTGCCGCTTCTACGGCGGATTCCAAGGATCGACCCGGGATGGCCTATGCAGTCAAATTGGAGCCCAAGTACCTTGGTGCGCACAAGCAGCTGCAGCAGTTTGAGATTGCTACCTATACGTTCACCGGCGGTGCGCATGGCATGAGCACGGTGGAACCCATCGTGCTGGATCCCGTGCAGAAACGCCGGGTTGAGCTAGCCGATGTCACTCTGCCCAACGCAGAGGCTCGGTTGCTCAAGTTGCTCGACGCGCCCTACGGGGCCATGATCAAAAGGTTGAACCCGACGAACGATCAGCAGCTGGCGCAATATCGCAAGGACTTTCCGTTGTTTGTCAGCAAAAAGTACCGGTTTGCTGAAGACGGCATGCACTTCCATTACGATCCGTATGACGTTTCGTACTATGCCGCCGGTGCGCAGAACTTTGTGATTCCTTATGCCCAACTGAGCGGTGTCATCAAACCTGAATACCTGCCATAAAAAACCCGCGCACGGAGCGCGGGTCTTTAGAACGGCAAGCGGGCCGCCACTCACTCAAGCAGTGATGGCGGCTTACTTATTTAGCGGTGGTGGCGGCAGTGCCACGGAATCGACCGGCGATTTTTCGCCGGCGAACGGGTTGAGCTTGCGCAGCGAACCCGGGAAGTCAGGCCAACGGCCGCTCAGGTAAGGGTGGGTCGGGTTGGTTTGCTTGAGCTGCCCCATGGCGCCATCGTACAAAGCGGTGTTGCCAAGTCCCTTATAGGCGGCAGCCATCAGAGCCACTGCATCGTCAGCGAACTGGCTTTGCGGATAGGTGTCGAGCAGGGCGCGAGCGCGCGAGACGGCCGAGACATAAGCCCCGCGACGCAGATAGTACAGGCCGACATCGAGCTCGTGACGCGCAAACAGATCGCGCAGGATGCCCATACGGGCGCGCGCATCGTCAGCGTACGGCGAGTTCGGATAGTTATTGACGACAATGGAGAAGTCGTTGAAGGCCTGATTGGGCGTAGCCAGGTCGCGACGCGAAGCATCGAGATTCCAGACTTTGCGCAGGAACACGGTGTCACGGTTGGAGTTCACCAGGCCGCGCAGGTAGTACATGTAAGCAATGCTGCGATGCGTGGGGTAAGTGCGGATGAAGCGGTCGATCGAGGTGATCGCATCCTCGTTCTTGCCAGCCTTGTATTGAGCGTACGCCGTTTCGATTTGAGCCTGTTCGGCCTCAGGGCCGTACGGGTATTGCGCGACGAGGCGCTTGTAGGTTTCTTCGGCCTGATCCCAACGGCCCTTGACCATTTGACCGTGGCCGCGCTCGTACAAGGTGCCGATTGCGACGCCCTCGTTGATGTCGGATTCGCCCTTGCTAAAGCGGTTCTTGATGGTAGAGCAGCCGCTCATGACGGCGACGGACAGCAAGGCAACTGCCAACAGGCGCAGGGGTTGGGTGGATTTGGTCATTTGGATGTCGAAATCGGCGCTTAAAGCACGGAAAGCCCATAATACCAGTCCTGAGCCCGTCTTTTGCCGATCTGAACACCATGACCCAAGCCACCATTCAGCGCACCGCCATTGTCCCCGATAACTTGGCCGGGCAGCGGTTCGATGCCGTTGTCGCCATGCTCTTTGGCGAATATTCGCGCTCCAAGCTGGCCTCATGGATCAAATCGGGTGAACTCACGCTCGATGGCCGTACGGTCCGGCCGCGTGACCCGGTCCGTGGTGGCGAGTCGGTCGCCCTTTCGGCGGTCGAAACGGTGCAGACGCACTCCGAGCCCGAGGCCATGGAACTGGAGATTCTGTACGAGGATGCAGACATTCTGGTGCTCAACAAGCCGGCGGGTCTGGTGGTGCATCCGGGCGCCGGTAATCCGCGCGGCACGCTGGTGAATGCGTTGCTGCACCACGACGCCTCGCTGGATAAGCTGCCTCGCGCCGGCATCGTGCACCGGTTAGATAAGGACACTTCGGGTGTCATGGTGGTCGCCAAGACTCTGCCGGCGCACACGCGCCTGATCGAGATGCTGTCGGCGCGCGATGTGCATCGCCAGTACCTGGCCGTGGTAGTCGGGGCCATGGTCAGTGGCGGCACGGTGGATGCGCCGATAGATCGTCATCCGCGCGACCGTATCCGTCAGTCCGTGCGCGATGACGGTCGCGATGCCATCACCCATTACCGACTGCGTGAGCGTTTCCGCAATCACACCTTGCTGGAGTGCCGCCTGGAGACAGGGCGGACGCATCAGATTCGCGTGCACATGCAGCACATCAAGCATCCGATCATCGGCGACCCGCTGTACAGCGGACCGCTCAAATTGCCGCGCGGCGCCACGCCCGAACTGATCGAGCAGTTGCGTGGCTTCCGTCGTCAGGCACTGCATGCCGAGGTGCTGTCGTTTGCGCATCCGATCAGCGGTGAACCCGTGCGTTGCGAGGCGCCGCCGCCGGCCGACATGCTCAAGCTCCTGTCGGTGCTGCGCGACGACACCCGCCAGCACGAAGACTGAGACTGAGGTTGAGACTGCACGCTGCAGGATTGCAGCGCTGCAGCGCATTCAACGGTGTGACTTAATACAGCACCCGCACGCGCAGCGTGTGTTCGAGCGCGCGCAGTTGGGCGAGCACGCCTTCGTCGTAATCGGCGTTGATATCGGTAATCACGTAGCCGATGGTGTCGTTGGTTTTGAGATATTGCCCGACGATATTCACACCGCGCTCGGCCAGGATACTGTTGATACGTGCCAGAATACCCGGCACATTGCGATGGATATGCAGGACCCGATGCGCATCGGCCAAGGTTGGCAGAATGATCTCGGGGAAATTGACCGCGTTCTGTGTCGCGCCCGTGTCCACGAAATCGCTGAGTTTCCCGGGGACAAAACGACCGATGTTTTCCTGCGCCTCGGCGGTGGATCCGCCGACATGCGGCGTCAGCAGCGTATTGCGCAGGCCACGTAAGGGCGATTCAAACGGCTCATCGTTGCTGGCCGGCTCATAGGGAAATACATCAACCGCGCAACCGCCAAGTTGGCCGGTCTCGACGGCGTCGCGAAGGGCCTCGATATCCACCACGTGGCCGCGGCTGAGGTTGATCAGCAGGGCGCCCTTACGCATGGTCTGCAACTGTTCGGCACCGATCAGATTGGTGTTGGAGGCACGGCCATCCACATGGAGCGAGACGATATCGGCGTTGGCCAGAACTTCGGCCATGGATCGGCATTGAACGGCATTGCCCAGTGCGAGCTTCTCCGCAATGTCGAAAAACAGGACGCGCATGCCCATGGCTTCGGCGAGTACCGAGAGCTGTGTACCGATGCTGCCGTAGCCGATCAGGCCCAGTGTCTTGCCGCGAACCTCGTGGGAGCCGGCGGCGGATTTGTCCCATTGGCCGGCGTGCAGCATCCGGTTCTTGTCCGGAATGCCGCGCATCAGCAGAATCATTTCTGCCAGCGCGAGCTCGACGACGGAGCGCGTATTGCTAAAGGGCGCATTGAACACGGCAATGCCCAATTCGGTTGCGGCCTGTAAATCAATCTGATTGGTACCGATACAGAAGGCGCCAATGGCGAGCAAGCGCGGTGCCTGCTCCAGCACGCGTCGGCTCACCTGCGTCTTGGACCGAATGCCCAGCAGCGAGACATCGGCCAGCTCGGCGATGAGTTCGTCTTCGCTCAGGGCCTGCTTGCGGACATCAACCTGATAGCCCTGCTGCTGCAGTAGTTCGACGGCCACCGGGTGCACGTTTTCCAGCAGCAGAATGCGCATGCGGGATTTGGGATAGGAAAGTGCTTTGGTCATGGCCTGGTGTCGTGTGCGATGAGGACATCGAGAGAGGGAGCTTCAAAGTCTGCCAGATCAACGACGTGCTGACGGCGAACATTTTCGGTAAAGGCGACAAATTGGGTGGCCGCGCCGCCTTGTTTGATCTGGTAATCGGTAAAGCCATCGCCAATGGCCCACACGTCGCCCTTTAGGTTGAGTGCACGCACAGCGATGGGTTTGCCGTTGTCGGCAGCCAAGGGGCTGGCCGGATCCGCGCCGATGATGCGATCGTCTGTATCGAGCAGGAAGCGGTTGGCAACGACCCGGTCTTCGGCGATGCCGAGTTCGGCTACGACTGGCGCAATAAACTCGACGAAACCGTTAGAGACGATGCGGATGCGCGCGGCGTTGGCACGAACCCAGTCGGCGTTGGCGACGATGGAGTCGGAGACCTGCGCCTTGAGCGTCTGGGCCAGTGCGGTGATGTCGCCAAGCCCGATGTCGAGTACGGCCATGCGCCGACGCAGGGATTCGCCAAAACCAATGGCGCCACTCATGCCGAGCTCCGTGACCTGTGCAATTTCGATCGCGGCGGCCCGGCTCAGACGGCCTTCGTCTGCCAATTGCTCTGCCAGCAGATCGAGTGCCTCGACCCGCGTCCAGGTGCTGTCAAAATCAAACAACAGAGTGCGTTCCATCTCCCTATGGTAAGGGCGTGCGTTGCTTTGGATGTGACGGAAGCGCAATCCGCGGCATTACACTATGCCCATGAGCGGATGGATCACAGCCCAATGGCCCGCGCCGACCGGCGTGCATGCCCTGACCACCACACGCGATGGCGATGGCGTGTCCGTTGCGCCGTTTGATCGGTTCAACATGGGCAATTGCGCCAGCCCGACCGGCGATGACCCGCAGGCCGTGCAGGTCAATCGCGAACGCCTGCAGGTGCAAGCCAAGCTGCCGAGTGCGCCGTTCTGGTTGAAACAGGTGCACGGCATTGAGGTGGTTGAGCTGCAACGAATGGACCAGCTGAACGATCTGCCCACTGCAGATGCCGCCTTTACGCGCGAACCGAACTTGGTGATTTCAATTCAAACCGCCGATTGCCTGCCGGTGTTGCTGACCGATCGTCACGGCACGGTGGTCGGTGGCGCGCACGCAGGTTGGCGCTCCTTGGCGGCCGGTGTGATTGAACGGACGGTTGAGGCGATGCAGGTGCCGGCCTCGGATCTGCTGGTGTGGCTCGGTCCGGCAGCGGGTCCGCAACACTACGAAATCGGTGTTGACGTGTTTGATGCCTTTGTCAGTCAGGACTGGAAGGCCGCGTCGGCATTCAAATGCTCGCGCGATGATCACTGGTATGTGGACCTGTACGCGCTGGCAAGGCTGCGCTTGGCGACGCTTGGCGTCCGCGCGGATCAGATCCATGGAGGCGATTTGTGTACAATCGCGGATGCGAACCGTTTCTATTCGCACCGACGAGATCAGCGCACCGGCCGTATGGCCAGTCTGATTTGGCGTTGCGCCTGAAAATTAGCCAACGATGGCAATGGCCGGCCTTGCACTGGCGCCGACTTAACCCCACGTAACGCATAGTAGTTGGACAAACTCACAAAGGAGTCGTGCACATGCGATTGGATAAATTGACCTCGCGCTTCACGCAGGCGCTGCAGGATGCGCAAGCGATAGCCGTCGGGCGCCAACATGCGTTCATCGAGCCGGTGCATCTGCTGTCAGCCATGCTCGACCAGAACGGCGGTAGTGCGGCGCCCTTGCTCAGCCAGGCCGGAGTGCAGATCCCGGTGCTAAAGCAGCGCCTCGGCGAAGCGCTAAACAAACTGCCGACTGTTAAAGGCGGCGGCGGTGCACCGAATATCGGCAATGAGTTGGCACGCCTGCTCGGCACGACCGATCAGCTCGGGCAGCAGGCCGGCGATGCCTTTGTGCCGAGCGAGTGGTTCCTGCTGGCTGCTCTCAAAGAGGCCGGTAGCGTCAGCCAACTGCTCAAAGCCGCAGGCGCCGATTTGGCGCGCCTGCAAAAAGCCATTGATACCATACGCGGAGGAGACACTGTGCAGTCCGAAAATGCCGAAGACCAGCGCCAGGCGCTGGAAAAATACACCGTTGACCTGACCGCACGCGCCGAGAACGGCAAGCTCGATCCGGTCATTGGCCGTGACGAAGAGATTCGCCGCACCATTCAGGTTCTACAGCGCCGCACCAAGAACAATCCCGTGCTCATCGGTGAGCCGGGCGTGGGTAAAACCGCAATTGTCGAAGGCCTGGCCCAACGCATCGTCAATCACGAGGTGCCCGAGTCCCTGCGCTCCAAACGCGTGCTGTCGCTCGACATGGGCGCACTGATAGCCGGTGCCAAATATCGCGGCGAGTTTGAAGAACGCCTCAAGGCCGTCCTGAACGATCTGGCCAAGAACGAAGGTCAAGTCATTCTGTTTATTGATGAGCTGCATACGATGGTCGGTGCCGGTAAGGCCGAGGGCGCCATGGATGCAGGCAATATGCTCAAGCCCGCACTGGCTCGCGGCGAGCTGCACTGCATCGGTGCGACCACGTTGAACGAATACCGCCAGTACGTCGAGAAAGATGCGGCGCTGGAACGGCGCTTCCAGAAAGTGCTGGTTGGCGAACCGAGTGTCGAGGACACCATTGCCATCCTGCGTGGATTAAAGCCCAAATATGCCTTGCACCACGGCGTAGAGATCACCGATCCGGCGATTGTCGCCGCGGCCACGCTGTCGCATCGGTACATCAGTGATCGGCAGTTGCCGGACAAGGCCATCGACCTGATGGACGAAGCCGCATCGCGCATTCGCATGGAGATTGATTCCAAGCCCGAGGAACTCGATCGCAAGGAACGGCGTCTGATTCAACTCAAGATTCAGCGTGAGGCGCTCAAGAAGGAAAAAGATGAGGCCTCGCAAAAGCGTCTGGCCGATCTGGATGCCGAGATCGATGAGCTGCAGCGCGCGTTCAACGATCTCGAAGAAATATGGAAAGCCGAGAAAGCGGCACTGCAGGGAGCGACTGCAATTCAGGAGCGCATCGAGCAGGCCAAGGTAGATCTCGAGGCGGCGCAGCGCAAGCAGGACTACACGCGCATGTCCGAGTTGCAGTACGGCACCATCCCGGAGCTGGAAAAACAGCTCGAGGCAGCCAATGCCATGGAAACCCAAGGATTCAAGCTGCTGCAGGACAAGGTCACGGACGAAGAGATCGCCGAAGTGGTTTCGCGCTGGACCGGCATTCCGGTCAGCAAGATGCTCGAAGGCGAACGCGACAAGTTACTGCGCATGGAAGAACACATCCATCAGCGTGTCGTGGGGCAGGAGGAAGCCATCCGCGTAGTGGCCGATGCGGTGCGTCGTTCGCGTGCCGGCTTGAGCGATCCCAATAAGCCCAGCGGCTCGTTCCTGTTCCTGGGTCCGACCGGTGTCGGTAAGACCGAGTTGAGCAAGGCACTGGCCGAATTCCTGTTCGACAGTCCCGATGCGATGGTGCGCATTGATATGTCGGAATTCATGGAAAAACATGCGGTCTCGCGACTGGTCGGTGCACCTCCGGGCTATGTCGGTTACGAAGAGGGCGGTTATCTCACCGAGGCCGTGCGTCGTCGTCCGTACAGTGTGATCCTGCTCGACGAGGTGGAGAAGGCGCATCCGGATGTCTTCAACATTCTGCTGCAGGTCTTGGACGATGGGCGTCTGACCGACGGTCAGGGTCGCACGGTGGACTTCCGCAACACCGTCATCATCATGACCTCGAACCTGGGCTCTCAACGCATCCAGCAAATCGCGCAGGACGGTGGTGATTACACGCAAATGAAGGACGCGGTGATGGAGGTCGTGCAAGGTCACTTCCGGCCGGAATTCATTAACCGACTGGATGATCTGGTCGTGTTCCATCCGCTGACACCGGAACAGATCCGTTCGATTGCGGCGATCCAGCTCAGCGGTCTGCGCAAGCGACTGGCTGATCGCGGCATCGGTCTGGAAATCTCCGAAGTGGCTCTCGACTTGCTCGGCTCTGCCGGTTTTGATCCGGTGTACGGCGCACGACCGCTCAAGCGTGCGATCCAGCAGCAGATCGAGAATCCGCTGGCGCAGAAGATTCTGGCAGGTGAATTTGCCTCCGGCGATACCGTGCAGATCGATGCCGTGATGGGGCAGTTGGCCTTCAAGTCCGCATAATGGTCGTATGACCATTGAACAGCTGACCTTTCTGGCCATTCTGGCCGGTGCCCTTTACCTCTTCGTCACGGAGAAGTTGCGGGTTGATGTGACGGCCATGATCACCTTGCTGGCCCTGGTCGTGACAGGCATCCTGGACAGCAAGCGGGCACTGAGTGGTTTTGCCAGTGAGCCGGCCATCATCGTGGCGTCGGTGTTTGTGATCAGTGCGGGCCTGGCGGCCACAGGGATCACCGAGAAGATCGGTGAGTGGGTGTCCAAGCTCGGCGGTAACGGCGAGTTGCAGAGTATCGCTGTGGTCATGCCGATTGTGTCGGCCATGGCGGCGTTTACGCATCACGTTATGGTCACTGCCATGATGGTGCCGATTCTCAGCAAGTTCGCGCGGCAGAAACGTCTGAGCGTATCCAGACTGCTGATGCCGATGTCGCTGGCGGCTTCGCTGGGTACGACGTTGACCCTGGTCAGTGCACCGGCCTTTCTGCTCGCCAACAACATGATTGAGCGCAGCGGCGCCAAATCGCTCGGCATTTTTTCCGTAACGCCGATCGGCATTGCGTTGGTACTGATGGCCACGGCCTACATGCTGCTGATGCGTTTTGTATTGCCCAAACACATGGGCGAGGCCGATGATGCGGATATGTTCCGGCTGGATCGCTATCGCAGTGAGCTGGTGATCGGGCCGCAGTCGCGATGGGCGACGCGGCCTCTGGCCGAGCTCAAAGTCGCGATGGGCAAGGACTTTGAAGTGGTCGGCTGGCTGCGCGATGATGTCCTGCGCGATGATCTGACCGATACCAGCCCATTGAGCCGCCACGACATTCTGATTGTGGATGCCAGTCCTGACCACATCGCATCACTGCAGGCCGATCGGGGCATTGATCTGAACGCGGTGGCGCGTTTTGGTCTGTTGGCCGGTGACGGTGAGGGCGAAGGCCAGCCGCAACTGGTCCAGGCCGTGGTGGCACCCGGCAGTGAGTTCATCGGCCGCAGCACGCGCGAACTGCAGTTCGCGCAGCGCAATGGGGTGGTGATCGCCGGACTGTGGCGGCGCGGGGCCCATCTGCGCGAACAGCGCTACGCTGAGGAACGTCTGCAGGAAGGCGACTTGCTGGTGCTGTGGGGCTATCCGTCCCGCCTGGCGGAGTTGGCCAGTCACCAGGGCATTCTGATGCTGGTTCCATTTGCGGGCGAGGCCAAGCGTCGCATCCTGTCACCGGTCGCGTTGGCGATCATGGGTGCCACCATATTTGCCGCCGCAACCGAATTGCTGGATCCGCCGTTGGCCTTCCTGCTGGGTGCCGTGGCCATGGTGGCCTCGCGCTGTGTCGGCATTAACGAGGCCTACCGCGAGATCGACGTGCGCATCTTTGTGATGATCGCGGGCGTGATCCCCTTGGGCATTGCCATGGAAGACACGGGCACGGCCAAACTGTTTGCCGATGGCCTGACGCATCTGGTGCAGGGCTGGCCGACGCTGACCATTCTGATGATGCTGTTTCTGATGGCCGGACTGCTTACGCAGATTCTGTCTGACGCCGCGACCACCGTGCTGCTAGGGCCGATCGCGCTATCGCTAGCGGCCAGTCTGGGTTTGCCGGTCACGCCCTTTGTGGTGGTAACGGCCTTGGGTGCGGTCGCTTCGTTCCTGACGCCTATCGGTCATCACGGCAACCTGCTGATCCTGCGGCCGGGCCATTACAAATTCCGCGACTTTCTGGTGATCGGACTGCCGCTCACGGTGATGATTGGCGCCGTCGCCTCGTGGATGGCACGCTGGTTGTGGTTAGAAGGCCCGTTCCTGCCTTCGTTCTGATGGACAGGGGTGCTCAGCCGGCGGTAAACGCCGGGTGGGCGGCAATCAGTGCCTCGAGCTTGACCTGATCGGCGGCGAACTTGCGGATGCCGTCGGACAGCTTTTCTACTGCCATCTGATCCTGATTGTGTTCCCAGCGGAACTCGGCCTCGGTCAGTGCGGCCGGTGCCGGTTGCACTGCGGACGGTGCCGTGAGATGCGATTGCACTGTCTCCGAGCTGTCTTGCAGATCGTTGAGCAGGTCCGGCGAGATGGTCAGACGATCGCAACCGGCCAAGGCGAGCACCTCGCCAATGTTGCGGAAGCTGGCGCCCATGACGATGGTGCGGTAGCCGTGCTGCTTGTAGAAATCCCAGATGCGATGCACCGACTGCACGCCCGGATCCTGCATGGCGTGGTTCGGTTTTTCCATGCCGTTGGCAAGGTGCCAGTCGAGAATGCGGCCGACGAACGGCGAGATCAGGAACACCCCGGCATCGGCACAGGCGCGGGCCTGTGCGAACGAGAACAGCAGCGTCAGGTTGGTCTGGATGCCTTCGTGCTCTAACTGTTCGGCGGCGCGAATGCCCTCCCAGGTGGCTGCGAGTTTGATCAGGATGCGGTCGCGGGAGACGCCATTGGCCTCGTACAGTTCGATCAGGCGGCGGGCCTTGAGCAGGCTGGCCTGGGTGTCAAAGCTCAGACGCGCGTCGACCTCGGTGGAGACGCGGCCCTTGACCAACTTGACGATCTCGCTACCCACAGCCACTGCAAGACGGTCGGACGCATCGAGTACGCGTTCCCGGTCGTTGCTACCCTGCGCCGAGGCGATGGCGGCCTGCACGGTGTCCGCAAGTTTGGGCAGGGTCACCGCCTTTAGCAGCAACGAGGGGTTGGTTGTTGCGTCTTGCGGTTGGAATTTGGCAATGGCCTCGATGTCGCCGGTGTCGGCAACGATGGTGGACAGTTGGCGGAGTTGGGAGAGTGCGCTAGTCATACGTTCATTTTAGTAGAGATCGTAGGGATCCACATCTAAAGACCATCGAACTTTTCTTGCGAGCGGTGCGCCATACACCGTGGGGATGACGCGTTGCAGGGCAAAGTGCAAGTCGGCGCGCGAGTCGGCTTGCAGCAGCAACTGCTCGCGCAGGTAGCCGGCGCGCTTGGGCATGGGGGCGGGCAGTGGGCCCATCACCATGACATTGGGATACGGCCCGAAGGCATTGGCCACACTTTGCAGAAACTCGCGAACGTCGGCAACGTGACGGCCTTCGGCGCGGATTAGAGCCAATGCGACAAAGGGCGGCCATGACGCTTTGCTGCGTTCGTCGAGCTCGGTTTGCGCGACGGCGTCGTAATCGGCAGCGAGCAGTCGCTGCAGAAGCAGGTGATCGGGATGATGGGTCTGGATCAGTACGACGCCGGGCTTGTCCGCGCGGCCGGCACGGCCGGCCACCTGGATCAGCTGCTGGGCCAGTCGTTCGCCGGCGCGAAAATCGGTGCTGAACAGGCCTTCGTCAGCGCCGACGACAACTACCAGCGTCAGGTTAGGCAGGTGGTGGCCCTTGGCCAGCATTTGCGTGCCGATCAACAGGCCGGCGCCGTCTCCGACCGAGGCCAGGCGCTGCTGCAGTCCGTCGCGGGTGCGGGTGCTGCCACGATCAATACGTACTACGGGTGCCAGGTCGGCGAATCGTTCGCTCAGGAATTCTTCGAGCCGTTCGGTGCCGATGCCTTGGGGATGCAACGCCAAGCCACCGCAGTCCGGGCAAGCTGGCGGTGCGGTACAGGATGCACCGCAGTGATGGCATTGCAGGCGACGGCCCTGCCGGTGCACGGTCATCGGCGCGTCGCACTGTTGGCACTGGGCACTCCAGCCGCAGTCGTGGCACAACAGCACGGGCGCATAACCGCGACGGTTGCGGAACACCAGCACCTGCTCGCCGCGTTCCAGATGGACTTGGATTGCCTTCAGTACGACGGGGCTGAGACCGGCCTCGAGCGGTACGCCGCGCATATCCACAATGTGCATCTGCGGATGGGTGGCGCCGCCGTGAGCCCGTTCGGTCAGGCGCAACAGGCCATAGCGTCCGGACTGTGCGTTGTGCAGCGATTCCAGCGAGGGCGTCGCACTGCCCAGCACGATGGGTCTGCCCACGCGGTGCCCACGTTGCACCAGAAAGTCACGGGCGTTATAGCGAATGCCGTCGAACTGTTTAAAGCTGCCGTCGTGTTCTTCGTCGACAATAAACAGGCCGGGATTGGGCAAGGGCAAAAAGGCGGCCGAGCGTGTGCCGACAATCACCCGGGCCAGACCGGCGCGGGCACGTAACCACACTTGCGCACGGTCCTTGTCACTCAGGCCCGAGTGATAGGCATCGACCGGAACCCCAAGGCGCTGTTCAAAGCGCTGCAAGGTCTGCGGGGTGAGGCCAATTTCGGGTACCAGGATTAAGGCCTGCCGTCCGGCGGCCAAGGTTTGCGCGATGAGGCGCAAGTAGACTTCGGTTTTGCCGCTGCCGGTCACACCTTCGAGTAGCCAGCCATGATAGGCGTCGGGGTCGGCCGCGATCGCGTGGACGGCATCGTGCTGCTGTTGGGTCAACTGCAGGCGATGTAGGGGGTGCTCCGGTTCGTCCCGCCAGCGGCGGCCGGCGGCATCGGCAAGTGCCAGGCGCTCGCTGATGGACACGGGCTCCAGACGCACTAGATCGCGGCGTAGCAGCTCGTTCACCACGGCGCCGGTATGGCGCTCGCGTGCTTCGGATTCGGGCAGTACGCCTTGCGTCAGCAGGGACTCCAGCGCGCTCTTGTACTTGCCGCCGCGCAGCGTGGCAGGGTCGCCGGTGGTGGTCAGCATGGCCACTGGTTCGAGCGTGGCGGGGTCGCCATCGCGCATGGGCTTGGGTAGGGCCTGCCAGACGGTCTCGCCCAGCGGGGAGACGGTGTAGCGGTGTAGCCAGACCAGGCTCTCCAGCAGCTCGCCGGGCAACAGCGGCGCCTCGGTGTCGAGTAAGGTGGCGGGCAGAACCTGCTCCACACCGGCCGGTCCGATTGCCGTGATCAGTCCGATGCGCTCGTGGCCACCGCGCCCAAACGGGACCCGCACCCGCTTGCCGATATCCGCCGGGCTGACCGACGTGCCGTCGGCTGGGCGATAGTCAAATTGGCCCCACAAAGGCACGTTGACGACGATCTTCCAGACCGTTTCGACGGGTGTTTCAGCTGGGGGCAGTTCCGTTGCGGGCATCGCCACAGTGTACGGGAGAGGGCCAACCTGACGAAACCTAAACGATTTGCCAACAACAATTGCACGCTGGGGTCATGAAGTGTGCGTAACTATTTGGTTTAGAAGAGATTTTCGGCTTATCCACAGTAATTGTGGATAACTCTGTGCATTCTCTCGGGTTTCGCTTCGGAATTCCCTTAATTTCGCCCGATCAGCGTGATTGGCTAAAAAATAGCCAACTAGGAAAAGAGTAGTAAAAACAATGCCTTAGCCGTGAAACATTGGCGGAATTGCGCCGGATATGAATCGACGAGTGGATTATTACGAATTGTTGCATGCTGTGAATAACCAAGCCGAGTTAACAAACAACTTTCGGTGCTGAAAAAACAGCTGGTTTTGAAATGTCAAGGTATATTCCGCCGGATTTCGTGACGATTTCTGAACCGCACAGGGCTAAAATGGTAGTCCTTGTTACGCACCTCGGGCCGGATCCCGCGCAACCATGACGGCAACCTCTGATTCCGGCACCAACCGCCGCCGCCTGCGTGGCGAAATGGGCACTACGACCCGCTTGGCCGCCCCGCTGATTGTCGGCCATGTGTCGACCGCCATGATCTCGTTTGTGGACTCCGTCATTGCCGGCCACCACCATACGGCCACTTTGGCGTCCGTGTCGGTCGCAACCGCCATGATGTGGTTTGCCATCATGTTGCCGCTGGGGGTCCTGATGTCCATCCCGCCAATGGTCAGTGAAATGGATGGCAGTGGTCAACGCTCCCGGGTCGGCCCGCTGTTCCGGCAGGCGCTGTGGTTGGCGATCGGTATCGCTACCGTTCTGTTTTTCTATCTGACCTTTGCGCCGGCGCTGCTAGGTGTGGTCGGTATGGATCCCTTGATCGTGCCCGGTGCCCGCGACTTTTTGCATGCCGTGCGTTGGGGCATGCCCGGGCTGTGCCTGTTCTTTTGCATGCGCTATCTGGCCGAAGGCCTGCACTGGACGCGTCCCACCATGTACTTGAGCCTGCTGGGTCTGGCGGTGCTGGCACCGGTCGGTTACGTACTGACGTTCGGGCTGCTGGGGCTGCCTTCGATGGGGGCCAAAGGCCTGGGCTACGCCAGTGCGCTGTCAATGTGGATTCAGGCGCTGGGCTTTTTGCTGGTGCTGCTGCGTTCGCAACGTCTGCACGAACTGCGGCTGTTCAAACAGTGGGATTGGCCGCAGTGGCCGGTAATTCGTCGCACGCTCGTCGTCGGACTGCCGATCGGCGTGATGGTTCTGATGGAAGGCGGGCTATTCACCACGACGGCCGTGCTGATGGGCAGGCTGGGGGCATTGCAGTCGTCGGCGCATCAGATTGCAATCAGCGTGGCGACCTTATGTTTCATGATTCCGCTGGGCGTCGCCGAAGCCACGACCGTGCGCGTCGGTCATGCCTTGGGTCGCAACGATTACGCGGCGATCCGGCGCGCGATGTATGCCGGTCTGGCCATCGTGCTGATGACACAACTGGTGTCCGCGTCAATCATGATCTTGGGCAATCATCAGTTGGCCTCGCTGTATTCCGAGGACACGGCGGTACTGACGCTGGCATCGAGCCTGCTGCTGTTTGCGGCCACGTTCCAGTTCCCCGATGGCGTGCAGGTGATTTCTGCAGCGACCTTGCGCGGCCTGCAGGACACAACAGTGCCGATGTGGATGGCCGTGTTCTCGTACTGGATGATCGGGATGCCGGTTGGGATCCTGCTGGGTTTCTATTACGGCATGGGTCCGAAAGGCATGTGGATCGGTCTGATTTGCGGCCTGACACTGGCAGCGATTTTGCTGAATACCCGCGCCCGCGCCACGATCCGCCGGCATCTTTCAACTGCGTCTTAAGGCCGGGTCCGTTACGATAGAGACAGTTCACTTAGAGTAGTCCCTGTGTCGGTATCTGCTGTTCCACCTACATCGCCGCGTCCATTCCGTGAGCGCCCGTTCGGCCGTTTTCTGCATCGCATGTGGCGCGGTCTCAATGCGATTCGTCGTCTGGTATTTGGCCTGATTGCGCTGTTCCTGTTGCTGCTGTTCCTGATGATCGTTTTCAGTCTAAGTGGCGGTGAGGTTCGACTGCAGGATCGCACCACGTTGGTGTTCAACCCGCAGGGCAAGGTGGTCGAACAGTTCACACAGGATCCCGCGCTCGCTTCGATCATGAGTCTGGGTGGCGATGAGGGTGAGATCCGCCTTCGTGATGTGCTGCAAGTGCTGCAAAAGGCCAAAACGGATTCGCGTATTGAGCGAGTGGTGCTGGATGTTGATCGTCTCGAACTGGCGGGTTGGGCCAGCACGCGCGAAGTGGCGGCGGCGATCCGCGAGTTGCGCGCTGCAGGCAAGCCTGTCGTGGCCTTTACCGAGGGTGGTGATCAGCAGCAGTATCTGCTCAACGCCACGGCCGAACGCATCGCCCTGGATCCCATGAACGGCCCGATGCTCGAAGGCATCGGTCGCTATCGGCAGTACTACCGCGAGCTGCTGCAGGACAAGCTCGGCATTGATATGCAGCTGTTCAAAGTCGGCACGTTCAAATCGGCCGCAGAACCCTATGTGCTCGATGAGTCGTCAGCCGCGGCCGAGCAGGCCGATCTGTTCTGGATGAACGATATCTGGTCGCGCTATCTGACCGAGGTTGCGCGCGATCGCAAAATTCCTGAAACGCAACTGCGCGATTCGATCAACAACGCCCGCGAAGGCATCGTCGCCGCGCAAGGCGATCTGGCCCGTTACGCACTGACCAACCGTTGGGTCGATGCACTGCAAACGCGCGAGGAGTTCAATGCCTCGATTGCCGCCAAGGCCATCAGGGACGAAGACAATACCGTCGGCTATCGCGCCATTGGCTACGATGATTATCTGCAACTGGCCCAGATCGAACCCGATCCCGACGCGTCACTGCTGAGTGAGAAGCGGGTGGGTATTGTGGTGGCCGAGGGGGACATCGTGGCGGGCGAACAGCCGCCCGGTGCCATCGGCGGCGAGTCCACGGCGGCGCTGCTGCGCGATGCCCGTAAAGACGAGGCCATCAAAGCTGTCGTGCTGCGGGTCAGTTCGCCGGGTGGCGAGGTGTTCCCGTCCGAACAGATCCGTCGCGAGGTCGCCGCCCTGCGCGCGGCAGGCAAACCGGTCGTCGTCTCAATGGGCGATGTGGCCGCTTCGGGCGGTTACTGGATCTCCATGAATGCCAATCGCATCTACGCCGATCCGTCGACCATTACCGGTTCGATCGGTATTTACGGCGTGATCCCTAATGTCGCCCGTGCGCTCGCCAAGATCGGTGTCCACACCGATGGCGTCGGCACCACCCCGGTCGCGGGCGCATTCGATCCGTCGCGTCCCTTGGATGCGGCCTCGGGCGCGGTGATCCAGTCGGTGATCGAAAAGGGCTATCGTGACTTCACCGGCCGCGTCGCCAAGGCGCGCGGGCAGACGCCGGCGGCCATTGATGCCGTGGCCCAGGGCCGCGTGTGGAGCGGCGCGCAAGCCAAGGAACGCGGTCTCGTCGATGCGTTCGGCAATTTGCGCGATGCCGTCGACCACGCCGCGGCACTTGCCAAGCTCGGCAAGCGCGGCCAGTATTCGACCCTCTGGATCGAGGAACGCCGTGAGCCGTTCTCCGGGCTGCTGAGCCGCTTGCCGCATGGCGTGCGCCTGGCCCTGGCCGGCAACGACTGGGCGCGCGATCTGCTGCGCCTGGCGGCACCGCAGGCCGAGGCCGAGTTGCGCTTCCTGCAACGCGTGAGCACCAACAACCGCGGCCGCCCTGTGACAGGCGTGGCGCACTGCTTCTGTTCTCCTTAACCGTGAATGCCCGGAGTCCCCATGACCGATGATCGCTGGCGCCTGGACGGCAAAACTGCACTGATCACCGGCGGTAGCGCCGGCATTGGCTTGGCCACCGCGCGTGAGTTGGCTTCTCTCGGTGCCACGGTGCTGATCAACGGCCGTGACGACGAAACACTGGATCGCGTGCGGCAGGAATTACTCGAGGAAATGCCTTCGGCCGACATTGATGTGTTTGCCGCTGACGTGTCGGTGGACAGCGAGCGGCACGATCTGATCGACTGGGTCGAGGATTTCGGTGACGGTCTGCATTTGCTGATCAACAATGCGGGCGGCAATCAAAGTCTGCCGGCGACCGAGTACACCGAGGATCAGTGGCG
Organism: Aquilutibacter rugosus; assembly: GCF_036541335.1. Taxonomy (NCBI): domain Bacteria; kingdom Pseudomonadati; phylum Pseudomonadota; class Gammaproteobacteria; order Lysobacterales; family Lysobacteraceae; genus Aquilutibacter; species Aquilutibacter rugosus. Next base: position 897,719 of record NZ_JAZHBO010000001.1, read on the forward strand.
CGCGCTGTTCGAGCTCAACACGTTTTCGGCGTTCGAGATGTCGCGCCTGTGTTATCCCTTGCTGACGCGGCACGCGGCGACGGCCATCGTCAATGTCGGCAGTGTGTCCGGACTTACCCATGTGCGCACCGGCGTGGTGTACGGCATGACCAAGGCGGCACTGCACCAGATGACCCGCAATCTTGCAGTCGAATGGGCTGATGACGGTATTCGCGTCAACGCGGTTGCACCGTGGTACATCCGCACGCGTCGCACGCAGAGCAAGCTGGCCGATCCCGATTATCTCGATGATGTACTGTTGCGCACGCCCATGGGTCGCGTCGGTGAGCCCGAAGAGGTGGCTGCCGCGATCGCCTTCTTGTGCATGCCGGCCTCGTCGTATGTGACCGGCGAATGCATCGCGGTCGACGGCGGGTTCCTGCGCTACGGGTTCTAACGCAGGGTTCTAGCGCACAATCGCGCCGGACGCGGCATCGTGAATTTGAGACGGCGAGGTATAACCCAGAGTCTCGCCCTCGCAGATCGCATCCACGCCGGCCAGAATCTCAGCAGACACTTCGCGCAGGTGCAGGGGCGAGGGCTTGGTCGCCAGGTTCGCCGATGTGGATACGATGGCCTTGCCGAACTGTGAGCACATCGTGGCAACGGCAGGATGCGCGGTCACCCGCACCGCGACACTGTCGTGCCGTCCGCGGATCCACGTCGGGGTTGCCTGACGGCACGGCACGATCCAGGTATGAAAGCCGGGCCAGGTGCGCAGCGCCCGCGCGTGCTGCTCGACATCGAGTGACGACCAGTCCACCCAGGCATCGAGCTGCGCGGTGGCGCCGGCAATCAGGATCAGGCCCTTGGCCTCGTCACGCTGCTTGAGCGCCAGCAGACGTCGTACAGCCGCCTCGTTACTCGGGTCGCAACCCAGGCCCCAGACGCCCTCGGTCGGGTACAGCACCAAGCCGCCGCAGGCGATGATCGCCGCACACTGCGTCACCGAAGCGCGCGGCAGATTCGGCATCATTCGGCGGCTTTCTTAGCGGCCTTTTTCGCAACCTTTTTGGCGGCGGTTTTCTTTACCGCTTTTTTGGCTGCCTTTTTCGCCGCTGTTTTCTTTGCCGCTTTTTTTACCGCTGTTTTCTTGGCGGCAACGGTCTTGGTCGCTGCCTTCTTGGCCACTTTCTTGGCGGCCGTCTTTTTGGCGCCGCGGCCAAAACCACGTCGCGCCGGCTTGCCCGTCTCGGTCAGCCACGCCTGCGCCTGTTCCAGCGTCACGCTTGTCGGATCGACATCTTTGGGGATCTTGCCGTTGAGGGCACCATCGCTCAGGTACGGGCCAAAACGACCGTTGAGTACCTGAATTGCAGAGCCATCGAACTCTTTGATGATGCGATTACGGATGAAATCTTCCTTCTCATTGATCAGGACCAGAGCGCGGTCCAGTTCAATGGTGTAGGGGTCATCCTCTTTCTTGAGCGAAGCGTTGGTGTCGCCTTTCTTGACGTAGGCACCGAACGGACCCACCGCCGCAATCACCGATTGGCCATCGACCACGCCCAACTCGCGCGGCAGACCGAACAGTTCCAGCGCCTCGCTTGCCGTGATATTGAAAATACTCTGATGCGGACGGAGCGAAGCGAACTTGGGCTTCTCCTCGTCCTCGACCGTGCCGATCTGTGCGAAGGCGCCGTACTGACCGACGCGCGCGCTCAAGGGCTTGCCGGACTTGGGATCGGTGCCGAGCTCCACGATGCCGGGGAACTTGACCTCGCGGCCGTTGATCATCAGCGTGATCTCACGGATTTTCTCGCCGAATTCCTTCCAGAAGCCGGCCATGACATCGAGCCACTGCGCCTTGCCTTCGGCGATCTTGTCGAGCTCATCCTCCATGCCTGCCGTGAAGTTATAGTCCACGTAGCGGGTGAAGTACTCGGTCAGGAACATGGTCAGCACGCGGCCAAGATCCGTCGGACGGAAGCTCTTGTTGACCAGCGTCGTGTAGTCCTTGTACAGCAGCGTCGAAATGATCGATGCGTAGGTCGAAGGCCGACCGATGCCGTATTCCTCGAGCGCCTTGACCAGCGATGCTTCGGTAAAGCGCGGCGGTGGCTCGGTGAAATGCTGAGCGGTCACCACATCCTGCAGATCGACCGCATCACCGACCTTCAGCGCCGGCAACTTGCGGCCGTCATCGTCTTCATCGGCCTTGCGGGCGTCGCGACCTTCTTCGTACACATTCAGGAAGCCGGCGACCACCACGGTGGTGCCCGAGGCGCGGAACGCATGCTCGGTGCCTGCGGTGAGATCAATGGACACCGTGTTCATGGTGGCCGGAATCATTTGCGAGGCCACTGCGCGCTTCCAGACCAGCGAGTACAGCTTGCGCTCGTCATCCGACAGATACTGCGCAATCTGCTCAGGACGACGAAGAGCCGACGTCGGGCGGATCGCTTCGTGGGCCTCCTGGGCATTGCTGTTCTTGTTGCGGTAGAAATTCGGCTTGTCCGGCAGGTTCTCGATGCCGTAGTCGCGGGCGATCACATCGCGCAGTTGCGATAGCGCCTCGCCCGACAGGGACACCGAGTCGGTACGCATGTAGCTGATCAGACCGACGGTGCCTTCCTCGCCGATACGGATGCCTTCGTACAGTTTCTGCGCGACCTGCATGGTCTTGCGGGTAGGGAAGCCGAGCTTGCGGCCGGCCTCCTGCTGCAGGGTCGAAGTGGTGAACGGCGGGGCCGCACGACGCTTGCGCTCCTTGCTGCTGACATCGGTGACGCGCAGACGGCCATCGGCAGCCTGCAGGATGCGATCGCGGGCCGCATGAGCGCCCTTGCTATCGGTCAGACTGAACTGCTCTGCCTTGTTGCCGTCGAGACGGATTAGGCGGGCGGTGAAATCCTGGCTAGGATGACGGCACTGCGCCTCCATGCTCCAGTATTCCTGCGACACGAAGGCCTCGATCTCCGCCTCGCGCTCAACAATCAGACGCAGGGCCGGCGATTGCACCCGGCCGGCGGACTTGGCGCCGCGCACATATCGCCACAGCAGCGGCGAGATTTTGAAGCCGACCAGATAGTCCAGGGCACGGCGCGCTTTGTAGGCATCAACGAGCCATTCGGAGATGTCGCGCGGGTTGGCGACGGCATCCAGTACGGCGGACTTGGTGACCTCGGTAAAGACGACACGTTTGACGTTGCGACCCTTGAGCAGACCCTTTTTGCCCATGATCTCGGACAGATGCCATGAGATGGCCTCACCCTCGCGATCTGGGTCGGTGGCGAGATAGATGTTGTCGGCGGTCTTGGCTGCCCTGAAAATCTGGTCGAGGTGTTTGGCACTCTTGTCATTCAGTTGCCACTGAATCTCAAAGTGCTTGTCAGGATCGACGGAGCCGTCTTTGGGTACCACGTCGCGGACGTGACCGTACGAGGCCAATACCTCGAAGTCCTTGCCCAGGTACTTATTAATGGTCTTCGCCTTGGCGGGCGATTCGACAATCAGCAGGTTAGTTGCCATTGATTCCTCGGATCGGCGAACCGCGGGTTAGCTCGGTCCGTCCAGACACCAACGCCCACCGTAGGGGGTGGGCGTCACTCTTATATATTTATTGTTGAAGCAGACCCGCCGCCTCTGTCAAGGGGGTGGGGGGATTTGTTCAGCCTAGTGTAGCCATTCCGGATCGTCCGCGAACATCTGAGTTTCCATCCAGGCGTAAGCGGCTTCGCTACCGGGCTGGTTGAACAGTACCATCAGTACGACCCATTTCAGATCGTCAAGTTCCAACGGGTCCTGGTCCAGGGCCATGGCGCGGTCCACGACGACCTCGCGCTGGGCTGCGTTCAGTACCCCTGTGCGTTCCAGCCGCATCAGGAAATTCAGGCATTCGATATCGAACTTTTCCAGTTCCGGGCCATGGTACACACGGGTCGGGCCGGCCACAACGGGCTCGACGACGGCATCGGCGGGGCGTTGGCGATCCAGGCCATCGAGCCAGTCGAAGGCTTTCTTGATCTCCTGCGGGGAAAAGCCGGCGCGACCGAGATCTTCGACCAGAGGGCCGGCAATCAGCTGATTGCGATCGCGGACCGGGTCGGAATCCGAGCTCAGGTAGTGCTCGAACAGATACAACAGTACGTCTAAAATGCTTTCCTTCATGTTCCTCTCCGGGCACGCTGGGGGGCTGTGGGGTGGAGTGACAACCGATAACGACCGTTGTTGCGAATGACCTGTCCCAGCGTCACCAGTTCCATCAACATGACAGACAGTTTGGCCGTGGTCAATCCCGTCATGGACGACAGTGTACCCATATCCCTAGGGGTTTCGCCCAATGCGCCCCACAAGCTGTAGTAGTCGGGGCCGACCAGCGGCTTTTCAAGTGGGAACCGGAAAGGCGCCGGTGCGAGACGCTCTACCAGTTTCGTATGGGTTTCGTACAAATCGCTTAGGGCGCCTTGCACGATAAAGTTCAGGTCGGGCAGCAGTTCCTCGGCGGACTGGACCAGAATGGCACCGCCGCGGAGCAGGGCGTGGTTGCCGCGGTACAGGGGGTTGTGGATGTTGCCCGGCACTGTAAACACGTCGCGCCCCAGATTGGCGGCCGCCTCGGCCGTAATGACCGTGCCCGAGCCTATGGCCGACTCCATCACCAGCGTGGCCAGGCTCAGGCCCGCAATGATGCGGTTGCGGGCCGGGAAGTGCTCACGGCGCGGCGGAGAGCCCGGCCACTGCTCGGTGACGACGGCGCCCGCGGCCGCGATCTGCTCCTGCAGGGCCCTATGAGCCAAGGGATAGGCCACGTCCGGGCCGGTGCCGACCACGGCGATGGTGGTGGCCTCGCAATCCAGCGCCTCACGATGGGCCACCGAGTCGATGCCGGCGGCCAGCCCGGAGACAATGCCTAGGCCGGTGGTGGTCAGTGCGCGTACGAAATCGCGGGTGTTGGCAATGCCATCGACCGACGGATTGCGCGAGCCGATCACCGCCAGCGACGGCTGCTGCAGCAGGAGCGGTTCGCCATCGACAAATAGGCCCAGCGGGCCGTTGGCGCGCTTTAGCAGGGGCGGGTAGCAAGGGTCCCTGCAGGTGATCAGGTGGTGGTTAGGGTGCTCGAGCCAGCGCAGGGCCCCCGCCAGCGATTCCATGAATTCGGGGGTGTTGGTCAGGGCCCCATGCGGATCCGTAAACTTGCCGGGGGTGGCCGCTAGCAGCCGCGCCAGATCGGGTGGCTCCGTCGTGTCCATTAAATGGGCTTGCCGATAGGAATACGCCCCGCGCAGTCTGAGAATGCGCAGTACGGTCTCTGCATGGTCGGGTTTCGGCACGATGGGCTCGCAGTCGGTTGCCAATGAAAGGGGCCACCTTGTCATGGGCTGGTGGGCTCGCGCGGCCAAGTCCGACCTCACGCCGACGAACGGGCGCACCGAGGTGACGGGCGTTACAATATCCCGTTAATCCGTGAAGAACCTTGCTGCGTTATGGCCTTGCTCCCAATTCTTGAATTCCCCGATCCCCGCTTGCGAACCGTCGCCACGCCGCTGACTCCTGAGCAGGTCCGCGAGCCGGCCTTCCAGCAGCTGCTCGATGACATGTTCGAGACGATGTACGATGCGCCCGGCATCGGTCTGGCCGCCAGTCAGGTCGACGTCCATCAGCGGTTCATGGTGATTGACGTCAGCGAAGAGCACGACGAGCCGCTGGTATTCGTCAACCCCGAAATTACGGAGCGCGACGGCGAGCAGATCTATCAGGAAGGCTGTCTGTCGGTGCCCAACATTTTTGCCGATGTGGCCCGCGCCAACTCGATCACCGTGCGGGCGATGGACCGCAATGGCGATGCCTTCGAAATGAAGGCCGATGGTGTGTTGGCGGTGTGTATCCAGCATGAAATGGATCATCTCGACGGCAAGCTGTTTGTGGATTATCTGTCGCCGCTGAAACGCGAGATGGTGCGCAAGAAGCTGGCCAAGGCCGCCAAGTTCAAATAACGGCCGTCGGTAGCCGTTACCGATTTCAGTCAAGGATTGTTTGCTTCATGCGTATCGTGTTTGCCGGAACGCCCGAATTTGCCGTACCCGCTCTGAAAGCCGCCTGCGGTCAGGGCGAAGTGGTCGCGGTGTACACCCAGCCCGATCGGCCTGCTGGTCGCGGTCGCGGCATCCTGCCGTCGCCGGTGAAAGCCGAAGCGCTTAAGCGCGACATTCCTGTGTACCAGCCGCTGAATTTCCGCGACAAGGAAACGCGCGAGCAACTGCGCGCGCATCAGGCCGATCTGATGATTGTGGTGGCTTATGGGCTGATCCTGCCTTCGTCGGTGTTGCAGATGTTTCCTGACGGTTGCTGGAATGTGCATGCCTCGATGTTGCCGCGCTGGCGTGGTGCCGCGCCGATTCAGCGTGCCATTCAAGCCGGCGATACGCAGACGGGCGTGTGCCTGATGCAAATGGAAAAAGGTCTGGATACCGGTCCGGTGCTGATGTCGGTGCCGGTGGTGATTCACCCCGATGAAACCGGTGGCATGCTGCACGATAAGCTCGCCGAATGGGGCGGACAGATCGTGCACGACGGTCTGGCACTGCTGCGTGCCGGCATTCGGCCGGCCGCGACGCCGCAATCGTCCGAGGGTGTGACCTATGCGCACAAGCTCGAAAAGCAGGAAGCCATCATTGACTGGGGTCGCCCTGCAACGGAGATCGCCAACCTGGTGCGCGCCTTCAATCCGTGGCCGGTGGCAGAGACCACCATTAACGGTGAGCGCTTGCGCATCCACGAGGCCATTGCCATTGCTTACGATGGCCCGGAGCGTCCGGGCGAAACGCTGGCCATCACGCGAGGCGGGATTGATGTGCGCTGCGGTCGCGATGCCCTGCGAATCATCCGTATGCAACGCGATGGCGGCAAGCCGATCTCGGCGCCCGACTACGTCAACGCTCGACGCACAGTGCAGTAAATCCCAATGAGCAATGGTGTCGAGACACGGATATTGGCGGCCCGCATGGTGCAGGCCATTGTGTTCGATGGCCGTTCTCTAAAGGCGGTACTCAAGGAGTCACTGTCGCAACTGGACGATAGCCGCGATCGGGCGTTGGCCGAAGCCATCCTGATGGCTGTGGTGCGCAATGCACGCCGCTATGCTCTGGGGCTTGATTCGATGATGGCGCGACCTCTGGGTCGACGTGATACCGATCTGCGGTCCTTGCTCTATGTCGGCATGGCGCAGCTGCTGGAACTGCAGTTGCCCACTCATGCGGCATTGGCTACCACCGTCGATGCAGCACATGCCATGCGGCGCACGCGACAGTCGGGCATGGTCAACGCAATCCTGCGTCGCCTGCAGCGCGAAGGCTTACCCGAACAGGACGCGATGTGGGAATGGCCTGATTTCCTGCGCAATGCGGTCATAGAAGCGTATCCGGATCAGGCCGCCGAGGTATTTGCCCGCAGTGCGCAGCAAGCACCGCTGTTCCTGCGCGTCAACGCGCGGCGCGGCACGCGTGCGGCCTACCTGCAACGCCTTGCGGATGCCGATATCGAAGCCCGGGCAGTGGCTGCTGATCCCTACGCCGTGCAACTGACGACATCCCTCTCCATGCAGCAGCTGCCGGGCTTTGCCGAAGGCGATGTCTCCGTCCAGGATCTGTCGGCGCAACTGGTGACGCCGCTGCTCGATGTCGAAGAGCACATGTCCGTATTCGATGCGTGCGCAGCGCCCGGGGGCAAAACCGCATCGCTGCTGGAGCGTTTTGCTCCCAAGCGACTGGTTGCGACTGATAACAATGCGCGTCGCGTCCAGCAGATCCGCGAGACCTTGCAGCGCACGGTCGGCGACTTGCCCGGCGTCGAGGTGCTGCTTGAAGATGCGCGTAAGTTTGCCGACGGTAGGCACTTTGATCGGATTCTGATGGATGCGCCGTGCTCGGGTACCGGTGTGGTGCGGCGTCAGCCCGATATTCTTCTGCATCGCCGTCCCGACGATTTAGAGGCATTGGTTACGACGCAGCGGGAGCTGCTGAACCATGCCTGGAACTTGCTGCAACCCGGCGGCGTGCTGGTCTACGCCACGTGTTCGATTCTGCCGGCAGAAAATGCCGAGCAAATCGCTGCGTTCGTGCGCCGCCATGCCGATGCGAGCTGTGAGCCACCGTACGATGCCGATGTCTACGGCATGCCCATCCTGACCGAGGACCGGTATTGCGGTCACCAGCGGCTACCCGGTGATCTGGATGCTGACGGCTTCTTTTACGCCCGGCTGCGCAAGAGCCATCCCGGAGAGGCTGCATGAGTACAAATAAACGGTATTCGGAGCGCACGCTGTTCTGGCTCTGTGCCACAGTGATTCTGTTTGTAGGGCTGGGCCTGCGCGACCCGTGGCCGGCCGATGAGCCGCGTTTCATGCTCGTGGCCAAGCAGATGGTGGAGTCCGGCAACTGGCTGTTTCCCATGCGCGGCGACGAACTCTATCCCGACAAGCCGCCGGTGTTCATGTGGATCCAGGCGCTGCTGTATGGACTGACGGGCTCGGTGCGCATCGCGTTTCTGCTGCCCTCGTTGGTTTCTGGTCTGATCGTTTTGGGTCTGGTTCGGGATCTCGGCCGCCGACTGTGGTCGGACGCGTCGAGTTCCGTTTGGCATGTCGGCGCGATTGCCTCGTGGCTGCTGCTGTTTGCCGTCATGTTCACCTTTCAGTTCAAGCGGGCGCAGATCGATCCGCTGATCACGCTGTGGGTGACGATCGGTATCTGGGCGTTCCTGCGTCACTATCTCGAACGGCCATCGCTCGCCTTGTGGTGTCTGGCTTGGGCGGCATGCGGAATCGGCATCATCACCAAGGGTGTTGGCTTTTTGCCGTTGCTGGTCTTGCCAATTGCAGTGTGGGCCACGCGAGCACGTTGGCAGTCCATGGCGCCTTCGACCCGATCGCCGATGCGATGGCTGCTCGGTCCCGTGGCGTTGGTGGTGCCGATTGCCTTGTGGCTGATACCGATGGCAACGGTGGCCTACGGCGGCAATGATCCGATGTTCCGCGCCTACGCCGACAACATTCTGTTTAAGCAGACCGCCGGCCGTTATACCAATCCGTGGTTGCATCAGCAGCCGTGGTACTACTTCATTCAAGTGGTGCTTCTGCAATGGTTGCCAGTGAGTCTGGCTTTGCCGTTCGTGTGGCGCGACTGGCGCACGGCCTGGCAACAGCGCGATGCGCGCATTCTGCTGCCGCTGCTGTGGGTCGTGCTGGTAGTGATCTTTTTCAGCCTGAGCAAGGGCAAGCGCGAGGTCTATGTCCTGCCTGCCTTGCCGATGTTCTGTCTGGCGGTGGCCCCGTTCGTGCAACGCATGGCTGCCGGCAAGGGCTTGCCGCGTCTGGTGAGCGGCTTTAATGCCGTGCTGATTGCATTCCTGCTGTTGGGTGGCGCCGCGCTTGCATTCGGTTGGATGTCGCCTCCGAACACTTTGGCCGGTAACGCGGTCCCGATGGGATATGTGTTGCTGGCCTGCGGTGCGGCGGCGTTGGGCGGTAGTTTGTTGCTGCGTCGCCTGCACAGGTTCGCGCCATTGGCTGCGACCTTGTCGGCGCTGTGGATTGGACTAAGTCTGTTTGCATATCCCTTGCTCAATGACGACAGTTCGGCGCGGGGTCTGATGCGCGATGTCGCCGCACGCATTCCTGCTGATGCCGAATTGGGTCTGGTGGCATGGAAGGAACAGAACCTGCTGATGAGGCATAACCGCACGCGGACATTCGGCTTCCTACGGCCGCCGCTGGCGCAATGGCAGGATGCAGCAGCGTGGGCGCAGGAGCAGCCTTCGCGGCGTTGGTTGCTGAGTGAGCGCAAAGCCTTGCCGCAATGCATGCAGGGCGCGCAAGCCGATTTCATGGGTGTATACAACCGCCGTTACTGGTATCTGGTGCCGGCGACGCACGCTTGTGCGGCGAGCGCGCAGGAGATGCGCGATGTCGAGCTGGACCGCACCAAGGGTTTTGAAGGTGCATTCGAATGAGCGATTCCATGGCTTCGATCAATACGGTAGATACCGAGCGCGGCATCCGGGTTCTGCATTTTGTGACCGGAGGATTCAGTGGTGGTGCGACGCAAGTGGCCGTGCAACTGGTCCGTGCGGCGCTGGAAGACAACGAGGTGGGCATGGAGCCCTTACTCGTACTGAACCGTAAGCGCCGAACACCGCCGGGTCGAATCGAAGAACTGCAGGCGCAAGGGGTGCCGTTGCGCACCGTGCAGGCATGGACGCATCGCGGTGTGATTGAACAGCTGGTAGCGATTTGCCGCGAGTTTGAGCCGGACGTACTGGTAGCGCACGGTTTTAGCGAACATATCTGGGGACGCATGGCTGCGGTACAGGCAGGCGTTCCGCGCATCGTGCACGTGGAGCACAACACGCGCGAGCGATATACGCCGCGGCGTCTGGCGCAGACTCTTGCACTGGTTCCCGTCACCAACGCGTTTGTCGGCGTCTCGCAGGGAGTCCACGATACCCTAATACAGATGGGCATGCCGGCCGATCGCACGGTGGCGATTCCGAACGGGATTGATCTGACGCCGTTCCGACGCGCTCTGGAAATTCCGTTTCATGAGCGCGAGCCGGGCATCGTGATGGTGTCCCGATTCTCGCGGCAAAAGGATCACGATTCGCTGATCCGGGCTCTGCACTTGCTCAAGCAGCGCGGACTGACGCCCACGGTGCATTTGGCAGGCGGCGGTGGTGACCGTCATCGGCGCCCGATTGAACGTCTGGTGCGCAAGTGCGGCCTACAGTCCCAGGTGATTTTCCATGGCATCCATCGCGATGTGCCTGGCCTGCTCAAGTCCAATCGGATCTGTGTGCTGTCCACGCACTGGGAGGGCATGCCTCTAGCGCTGCTCGAAGGCATGGCAGCCGGCAATGCCGTGGTCGCCAGTTATGTGCCGGGCGTCCGCGAGGTCATCACCAATGGCGTGACGGGTTTGCTGGTTGCCGAATCCGATCCGCATGCTTTGGCCGATGCATTGCAGGAAGTGCTGACGGATGTGCCCTTAGCGAGCCAGCTCGGTGTGAATGCTCACCATCAGGCGTTTCGTGAACATGGCCGTGATCGCATGACACGGCGTTACTCCGACCTGATCACCGATCTGTTTATTGCACCAAGCAAGGTGTCACGCAAATCCAGGGCGCGCTCGAACGGCAGGTAATCCATCTGCAGCACGCCACGGCTGGCGCCGGGTGTGTCCATCACTAGTGAGGCCGTGCCGAATCGGCGATCGAGCGGATTGCGTTTGATGGAGACCACCTGGGCGCGACGGATCTCGGCAAGGTGCCACGTTTTTGAAATCCAGCCTTTGCGGATGCCAAAGCTCTGCGCATCGAGGCTGAAAGCGGCGTAACGCACGTTGTACCAGGATTGCGCGACGGCGACGAACAGCAGCATGACCAGGCTCGCCCAGTACAGTGGTGTATTGATGAAGAGGCGAGCAGGCTCCACGAAATGCGCAACGATCTGTGTAGTGCACAGCACCGGCACGATGATCAGTGCCCATTCGGCCAGTTGACGCCACACATTACGCATAGAGACATGCTCCCATTGCCTGCCGTCGATACGAATCGCGGGCGCGAGGTGCTCGATGATCTGTGCCACCTGGGCTGGCGTAGCAACCGGTAACAGATGATTGCTGACAGCTTTTGGCATGCCGTCTTCCGAGGTGCCGGATTCGCTGCCGGCCAATGTGTCTACATCTACAGTTCGGCGCTTGAGCAACCGATGCCAGATGGTCTCGCGAATACGAAAGGCCTGAATCCGGCTCTTGACGATGGCATCGTGCCAGCGGCTCAGCAAACCGCGCTCGGTCTGCAGGCGACGCGGCTGTTCAACGAGCTGAAAGTTGTAGTGCGTCCATAACGCCAATACGATCGACAGCAACTTGACGAACACGACTACCAGCATCACCACGCTCAATGCCGCCATCAGCATCGCGGGCATCGAAAGGTGCGTGAAGCGATCGACCTGACCGGTCAGATCCAGGCCTTTCAGTAGTCGCCGCAGCACAAATTCCCAGACATCATCCATAAACTGCGAGGCACCACCGACCGCCGCGCCCAATACAATCAGGCCGCGGTTGGATACCAGGCCGTAACGGATCAGTTCGGCCAAGTTCATTCGCAGCAGCAGCGTTCCGCTAAGCGGTGCACTTGGCATGGGCTGGCCATCGGTAGCAGGCACACTCGCGACAATGCGACCTTGCGACTGCACTAACTCGGAGAGATTCACGGCATCGGCATAGCGCAGCACGTTGAGGATCGCTTCGGGCTTACGGCTGCCGGCGGACTCCAGTTCCACACGTGCGACTCCAAATGCGCGGTGTAGCGGATTCTGGATTAGCTTGACGTTCTGGATGCGGTTAAACGGAATGACTTTGGTTTCCTTGTCCCACATCCCCTGGCGCAGCAGCACTGCCTTCTGTGTCAGGTCCCAGCGCGTAAAGCGCAGCTGCCACCAGTTCAGAATCAGGATGGCCGCGAACACGGCGGCAATCAGCCATGCGCGATCACCGAAGCTGGTGGTTTTGCCCAATACGCCCGCTGCGAACAGTGCAGGGATCCACTGCGGCAAACCGCGGATCACTGAAAACACCCACGAGTGCGGATACAGCGCGCGGGTCAGTTCCGGAATCGAGCCGGTCTGCGGGACCGGATGCGGAGTGCTCACTCATCCACCCAGTCAATGCGTGCAGAAAGGTAGGCACGAATCGCTTCGGCGGTTTCGCTGTCCATGTTGCGCAGTTTGACGGACGAGTGCGAAGTGCCCGCGGTGTACACGGTCAGATTCGCCAGCTGACGCGCCCGCTGCCATGGTCCGCGCATCAGGTTGAGATGCTGGACGCGTTGAATCGGCATGCGGACTTCGCGCTCCCACAGATGGCCGGAGCGCACGCCCAGGCCTTCGTCATCCAGACGCCAGCGAAAGTTGCGATGCGATTTGAGACCGCGAATCATACCGAATCCGATTCCTGCCAGCGCAATACCGACGGCGATCGGTGCATACCAGTTCCAATCGGCGGCCATGACCAGCGGAATACCGGTAGCCATCGCTACCGCCACTGCAATGCCGCCATACAGCAGTACGTTGTCGAACAGAAACATGGCCTTGGCGCGTGCCGGCAAGGGTGTCCATTCGGGGCGGGGTAATTCCATTGCATCCATCAGTAGCAGTCCGGCCAGTAAGGGTTCTGGTCATCTATCTGTTTTGTAAAGCGTTTGTACGTCCACTGATACTGTCGAAAGTCACGACGTGCGATTCGTTCCACCGAGGCGTTGAGCGCCGCCACGGAGACATCGAGCTCGTTACTGTGGATGCCGTCGGCCGCCGGCTCGACATGAATCTCAAAGGTCGGGTTGTGCTCATCCACACGTTCGCAGTACGCCATCAGTACCGGGACGCCGGTCTTGGCGGCCAAGCGTGAAAGCAGCGACATCGTCAGTGCGGGGTAGCCGAAAAACGGAGCGAACTCGCCTTCGCCAAGTTTCGGTTGCTGGTCCGGCAGGATGCCGACGACACCGCCATTTTTCAGCCATTTGAGTAAGGTACGGACGCCGGTAGGGCCATCGGCAGGCACTTGCGTCACGCGATCGACCTGATCCGCGCGCACGCGATTCAAGAACGCATCTACCGCAGGATGAGACGGCGGCGCATACAGAATTGCCAGCGGCGTGGTCTCGGCCAGCCACTGATTGAGCAGCTCCCAATTGCCGTAGTGGGGCGCGGCAACGATGACGCCGCGTCCGTCGGCAATGGCCTGCTGAAACAGCTCGGCGCCATGCACTTGCCGAATGCCCTTGAGATTCTGCGCTGCCGGTCGCGTCCAGACCCGCAGGGTTTCCAGTGCCTGCATCACCGTAGTCTGCAAAATGGCGATGGCGTCCCGGCGCTTGCCGGTTGCATCGCCGGCGGCGCCAATCAGTTCGAGATTGCGTACGGTAGCTCGGGCCATTCGCGAATTGCGCGCATACAGCTGCCGCCCCAGCACCATCGCGAAGGCATGCTGCAGCCGCCACGGTATACGGGCAATGCAAGCGGCAGCGACATAAAGCAAGCGGGCGATCAGAGTGTTCACTCGTCCAAGTGTAATGGCAGAATGAATACCAACTTGTGGATCCGGAGTCTCTGATGCTGGCCTTAGTGCAGCGCGTGCAATCGGCGTCCGTTCGTGTCGAAGGCGCGACCGTGGGTGCCATCGGTCCGGGCGTGCTGGCATTGATCGGTTTCGAGCGTGGCGACGAGGCGTCGAGCCTGCCGCGTTTTCGCGATCGTCTGCTGGGCTATCGCCTGTTCAGCGACGAGGCCGGTCGCATGAACAAATCGCTGCTCGATACGGGCGGTCAGTTGCTGCTGGTCAGCCAGTTCACCCTGGCGGCCGACACCCGTAGCGGAATGCGGGCCAGCTTCACGCCGGCGGCCGAACCTGAACAGGCCCGCGACCTCTTCGACCAATTGGTGGCGATCTGTCGCGAAAAATTGCCCACAGGGGTGGAAATTGGGCAATTTGGTGCCCATATGGAAGTAAGCCTGGTCAATGACGGCCCGGTCACCTTCCTATTACGCCCCTGAGTCTGGCCTAGATGGCACCCCGGGCGGTATAATAGGCGGTTCACTTGATTGTCTAATCGGGATTCCACGCCGCATGGCCACCAATCGTCAAGCTCGTACCGAGGAAGTCCAACTGCTCGTCGCCAAGGGCGCAGAGCAAGGTTACCTCACCCACTCCGAAATTAACGACCTGCTGCCCGACGACGTCGTCGAGCCCGAGCAGCTCGAGGAAGTGCTTGGCGTTCTGTCCAGCCTGAACATTCAGGTGCTCGATGCACCGCCGGATGCCGATACGCTGTTGCTGTCCGATGGCGCCACCGCGACCGAAGTCGATGAAACCGCTGCCGAAGAAGCTGCGGCTGCGCTGACCGGTCTCGATGCCGAGGGCGGTCGTACTACCGACCCGGTGCGCATGTACATGCGCGAAATGGGCAACGTCGATCTGCTGACGCGCGAAGGCGAAATCGTCATTGCCAAGCGCATCGAAGAAGGTCTGGCCGAACTGCAGCAGGCGCTGGGCGAATTCCCCGGCACCATCGCGCAAGTGCTGGCCGATTACGATGCGTTCAAGGCCGGCGAAAAGCGTCTGGTCGAAGTCATCGTGGGCTTCCAGGATCCGACTAGCGAGGCCGATTTGGCCGCTGCCGCTGCCGCCGCTGCGGCTGCCGCCGAAGCCACCGCCGCTGCCGCCGCCGCTGCCGGTGACGACGATGTTGATGACACCGCCACAACTGCCGATGACACGCCGAGCGGTCCGGATCCGGAACAGGTTGCCAAGGCCATGTCTGACTTGGGTGAGCATTACGCCAAGTTCATTAAGTCCTTCGAGAAGAACGGTTTTGATTCCAAGATCACGCTGAAAGAGCGCGCTGCAATGGCCGAGCTGTTTGCCACCTTTAAGTTGCCGCTCGCCTACACCGACGTGCTGGTCAATAACGTTCGTGATCAGCGCAAGGCCATCGAAGTCTGCGAAAAGCGCGTCATGGATTACGCCATTCGCGTCGCCAAGATGCCGCGTACCGATTTCGTCCGCACCTGGAAGGGCAACGCCACCAACCTGCATTGGGCCGATGATCTAATCAAGCGCAAGCAGAAGTGGTCGTCGTCACTGCGTGATATCCGCGAGGACATTCTTGCCGAGCAGAACGCCATTATCGAAATCGAGCAGCGCATGCACGTCAACGTCGAGGAGCTGCAGCGCATTCTCAGCAAGCTCTTTGTCGGTGAGGAAAAAGCACGCCTGGCCAAGAAGGAAATGGTCGAGGCCAACCTGCGTCTGGTGATCTCGATCGCCAAGAAATATACCAATCGCGGTCTGCAGTTCCTGGATCTGATCCAGGAGGGCAATATCGGTCTCATGAAGGCCGTCGACAAGTTCGAATACCGCCGCGGTTACAAGTTCTCCACGTATGCCACCTGGTGGATCCGTCAGGCCATTACGCGTTCGATCGCCGATCAGGCTCGCACCATTCGTATTCCGGTGCACATGATCGAAACGATCAACAAGCTCAACCGCATCTCCCGCCAAATGCTGCAGCAGTACGGTCGTGAAGCCACGCCCGAAGAGCTCGCCAAGGAAATGGAGATGCCGGAAGACAAGATCCGTAAGGTCATGAAGATCGCCAAGGAGCCGATCTCCATGGAAACGCCGATCGGTGACGATGAAGATTCACATCTGGGTGATTTCATCGAGGACACCAACGTCGAGTCCCCGATCGAAGCCACCACCAATATCAATCTGACCGAAACGGTTCGTGACGTGTTGGCCGGCCTGACCCCGCGCGAGGCCAAGGTGCTCCGCATGCGCTTCGGCATTGATATGAATACCGACCACACTCTCGAGGAAGTCGGTAAGCAGTTCGACGTCACCCGTGAGCGCATCCGTCAGATCGAGGCCAAGGCACTGCGCAAACTGCGTCATCCTAGCCGTTCCGAGCAACTGCGCTCGTTCCTCGATATCGAGTAATCTGCTCCGCAATTCGGCCGGTTGTCCTCTCGGCCGGTGATCAACGCCCGACACGGCGGCTGAGAGTTTTCAGCCGCCGTGCTGCGTTTTTGGACCTTCAGACCTCTTCACGCGGCAGTGACGCCTAGGATGAAAAAATCGGCTATAAAGTTAGAAATTCCAATGACTTAGGTCCAATTGTAAATGTCCAGTAAATTAAACCTTGACATGATCATAAGGATTGAACAAGATGACCATGTGTCAGTAGGTGAATTCGGCGGGGATCCTGGGTTCGACCTAGCTTTTTTGTATTGAACAGTTGAATTCACAGAGTGGGGCGATCAACTTGAACAGTCACTCAACCGCGGACGATTCAACCATACCGGCGGCCACCTCGTGGTTGACGCTCGGTGTCAGTCGTCTGGAACATTCCGTGGCGGGTCAAATGCAGCCGGGGCATCTGTACTCGCTGGTGACCGAATTGCCTTCGATCCGGTATCCGCTACTGAACAATACGATTGCCGAGGCCATTCGTGCCGGTGTTCCCTGCACTATTATCGAGGCCGCGCGACCCGAGCATTATCTCGAGCGGCTTTGCACGCCGCCCAAATTCGATCTGAACGACGCGTTGGATCGACGCATGCTCAATGTGTACTGCATGCAGTCCGAGTTTCAGAAAAAGATGTTCCAGGTCGGTGTGGGTCCCATGCTTGAGGAACTGGATCGTTTCGGCGTTGAATACGGCAGTCTGGTGCTGTTCGATCACGCCAGCTCGCTGCTGAATCTGTATGACCTGAATCTGGCTACGCAACAACTCGATGCGATTGGCGAGTGGGGCGAGCGTAATGGCCTGACCGTCATCATGGTGTTCTCGCAGTTGCATGGTAGCAAGTGGGTTACGCCACGGGCGCTGTTGGACAGCATGTCCGGCATGGCAACGCTGAGCGAATCCTCCGACGGCCTGGCCATCGGTTTTCCGTACTGGCAGTTCAACGGTGGTGTGGCGTCCGGTGTCAGCTTTCGCATCGAGCTGAATGCCGAAGGCGATTACGAGGTCACCAGTTGGAAGCGCACTCCACGCGATGCGGAGGGGCCGTATCCGGAAACCAACGGCATGGTGCTGCCGGCAAACCCGACGATCGAGAATCAAGTCGTCAATATCCGTGAGTTTGAAACGCGCAACAGTCCCCGACCGTCACCGACGCCGGGTGTGTTCCGCAATCTCAAGGCGCGTCGCTCCGAATTTGACGACTTTCTCTGACCACTTATCAGGACGTTTCATACCCTCATCGCTTTTTCACACCGCAGTCGAGACTCTGGATTCGCAATGATCGGCGACAGCAACAACAAATCGTTGACTACCCGCCTTAAAGTTGTCGATCAATCGACCGCTGCGATCCGAACTTCGCAGTTTTTCGGTGTGGTACTGCTGTCCGCGCCGGTGATTGCCGGTGCTAAAGCGGTGGATGTGCAGTCGTGGTACGGTCAGATTCCCTCGGCCAAGCCGCGGGGGCAAGTGGCCGAACGCTCGACGCGTCTGCGTTCTGCCGATGCCAAGCAGCAATGGGTTGCCGATAACGTCAGGCAATATCGTCTGCAGTATGCGCAGGCCGACTCGCGTGCACGTTCGCGCGTGGTGCCGGTGGTGCAAAGTATGTATGGCGGAGTCGGCGGTGCCGATGCCACCATGTCGATTTCCTCGCCGCTGATTCGCTCCAAAAAGAGCAGGGCGACTACCGCTGCCACGCCCGCAGCCTCTGCGACTCCGACAAAGGTGGCTCCGGCAGCACCGGTAACTCAGCCTGCAAAGGTCGCAGTCAGTAAGCCCACGGTCGCTTCCGTTGCACGCCCGCGCGCTATTGTTACGTCCAAACAAACCAAGGCGGTCACCACACAGCGGGCGAAGCCGAACGTTGCAAAGGCCGTGACAGCCCTGTCGCCGAAATCGGCGGCGCGACGCGTTGTTCGCAAAGAGACCGCTGCAGCCGCTCCGGCTGTTACCGCACGCCGTGCGATTGCAGCGCCGACTGTTGCATCGGTAGCCGTCGTGGATGCGCCTGTCAAGGCGACTCGTGTGGAGCCCGCGGTAGCAGCTTCGATTCCAACGCCCGCGCCCGCATCCGCAGTGCCATCGATCATGGATGTGCCCGCTACGGTTAGCGCAGTGCCGTCGATCATGGATGTGCCCGCCACGCCATCGGCTACACCCGCGGCAATGCCATCGATCATGGATGTGCCCGCTACGGTTGGCGCAGTGCCGTCGATCATGGATGTGCCCGCCACGCCATCGGCTACACCCGCGGCAATGCCATCGATCATGGATGTGCCCGCCACGCCATCGGCTGCACCCGCGGCAATGCCATCGATCATGGATGTGCCCGCTACGGTTGGCGCAGTGCCGTCGATCATGGAGGTGCCCGCTACGGTTGGCCCAGTGCCATCGATCATGGATGTGCCCGCTACGGTTGGCGCAGTGCCGTCGATCATGGAGGTGCCCGCTACGGTTGGCCCAGTGCCATCGATCATGGATGTGCCCGCTACGGTTGGCGCAGTGCCATCGATCATGGATGTGCCCACTACGCCTTCGGCGTTCCCCGCGCCAACGGCCGGCAGTACTCACTCGGCGTTGACAGGGTCCGAAGGGGTGCAGGTGTCGGAACGTAGTGAGGGCAATAGCCCCGAGCCCGAGGTTTACAAGGTCACGGCCGAAGCCGCGCCGATTCGCATTGCCACCGAAGCGCCCAAGCCAATGCAGATGGGTGCGTTCGAGTACGTGCCGCAGCATGAAGATCCCTACTCGACTATTAAGCGGACTCGCCCGCAACAGGCCGTCGTGAACGCCAATCTGGCCGGCGATTACCGGAAAGTCGCCAAGCTGGGCCTGCCGCTAGTGAAATCGGCAGATGCAGATCCCGAATTCCGACTGATTGTCGGTAACGCATTGGCATGGACCGGCAACACAGAGGCTGCGGATGCCATCTACAAGACCCTGCTGGATACACCGATGCGTTTGGCTGCGCTAACCGCCATGGCCAACGTGATGCGCTGGCGTGGCAAAGACTATCGCGCGTTGCCAATGTACCGCGAGGTGTTGGCTACCGATTCGGAAAATAACGACGCGCTCGAAGGTATGGCCTTGGCGAAGGAGTCCTTGCGTCCGCGCACGCGCGTTACGCTGGACACTTCAGGCGACGTTGACAACGTAGAAACCCGGGCCCTTACGGTCAACTACCGCTGGAATACGAAAGACGGGGCTCGAGTTTGGGAACTCGAAGGGCGGGGCGTCCGCGCCGAGTTGCCGGGTGGCCCGCAGGCCAGTCAGATGCAATTGACCGGCCGCCTGCACGCCCACGATTTGCCCATGGATCCGCTGATCGAGGTCACGGCATCCGATCGGATCTACGGTCTGGTGACGGTTTCGCCTATCCCCGACAAGCCGTTACGCGTGCATGCGGGTGTGGTGAACTGGGGTGATCAGTCGTTGAACCCGCGAGCACTGGATAAGCGTCTTACCGCCTGGAATGTCGGTGCTACCGGACAGTTCCCGAGCGTAGTAGGGCAGTTCTCGTTTGGGTTCGATCAGTATCGCGTTTCCGACGGCAACAATGTCAGCGCCGGCACTTTGCGACTGGCGCCGCCGTTCCATGTGATCTCCAAGCACATCAAGCCGGTCATCGGCATGGAATTCCGCGAGGCCAGGACCAATGTAGCCGAGTACTGGTCACCTGCCGACGGATACGGTACTGCGTTTGTCGGCCTCGATTACGAATGGAGCAATGATCGCTGGTCGCTGTCGGCCAGCGTGCAGCGCGGCACCCGTCTCTGGGGTGAGGCCGATAAGAGCTGGGGCGCTTCGTTCAATGCCAGTTACAAGTTGAATGCAGACTGGTCCACCGGCATGCGTGCATGGGCCATCTCCAATACCCGTGACGCGAAGCCGTATCGCGCCCACACGGGCATGCTGTTCCTGGAGCGGCGCTGGTGAGGCGACAACGCACGATCGCGTTCGGTTTCATTGGTCTTATCGTGCTGTCGTCCCTGCTGGTACTGGGATTCAGTATTCTGACCCTGCAGCGCGACGGCGGTTCGCTCACCATCATCCTCGAAAACACCGTGCTGCGCATGGTGGCCATCTACCTGCTGTTTATTCTGGTAGTGCTGATCCTGCGCTACAGCATCACCATTTTGCTCTCGTATCTTGAGCACATTAACATCGTGTCACGCCGCGATTCGAGTGCCACCGAGGCCAACGATCTTTCGCTGCCGATGATTTCGCTGGTCGTGCCTGCCTATAACGAAGGCGTTCTCATTGAGGCAGCACTTAAGGCACTACTGAATCTCGATTACCCGAATTACGAGATCATCGTCGTTGATGACGGCTCGTCGGATGACACCTATTACAAAGCTCTGCGGATTTCAGAGACCTCGGCTGACGTACCCGTTCGCGTGCTGACCCAGCCCAATGCCGGCAAGGCGCAGGCCCTGAACAAAGGCATTTCCATGGCACACGGTGAATTCGTGCTGTGCATGGATGGCGATTCCAAACTGTCCAGCAATACCCTGCGGGCCTGCGTCCGTCACTTTGCCGATGCACGTGTCGGCGCTGTGGCCGGCAACGTCAAGGTCATCAATCGCAACAACATATGGTCCAGAATCCAGGCACTCGAGTATATCGAGGGCCTGGCAATGGCACGCAAGGCGCAGAGTTTTGCCCATGTCGTGAACATTATTCCGGGGCCCTTGGGCATGTTCCGCAAAGAGGTGCTGCGCGAAGTCGGCGGCTATGATCACCACACCTTTGCAGAAGACTGCGACCTGACCCTGAAGCTGCTGATGCACGGATGGCACATTGTCTATGAGCCCGCAGCGGTGGCTTGGGTAGAGACGCCTTCGAGCCTGCTTAACCTGCTCAAGCAACGGTATCGCTGGACGCGCGGCATTCTGCAGGCCACTACCAGGCATGGCTGGGCACTCTGGAGTCCGCGACGTGCCGGCGTCAACTTCTGGATTCTCTGGTACATGCTGTTCGAAGGCGTGGTCTGGCCCTTCTCCAACGTGCTGTCCAACCTGTTCTTCGTGTACGTCAGTTTTGAGTACGGGCTGATCACGCTGCTGTTCTTCTGGTGGCTGCAGTTGACCCTGCTGGACCTGATCGCTGCCAGCTATTGCGTAATCATCGAAAAGGAAGATCCGAAAATCATTCCCTATGCCATTTTGTTTCGCCTTCTGTACATCAATATCATCGATGTGGCCAAGGTATTGGCTACAATTGAGGAATGGCGCGGCACGACCATGACCTGGGGCAAACTTGAACGAGAAGGACATTTGTAAGTGGACCTGATTTCCATTCTGGCAACCGTGATCCTGGCGACCACCATTGCCACCGTGATCATGGGCTTTGTTGCTTACGCCGCATTCAAGATCCGCGAAAACCGCAAGCCCGGTCGGGCCTTAAATCTCGATCTGGGCAATACCGGCGCCGAGGACGAGCCGATTTTCTTTAGCCGCTACGTTCCCGCCCGTATGGATAAAGATCTGGATTTGCCGGGAACGGGATTTGAATGATGGCTGCGGTCATGAATCCATCCCGTCAGGGCTCTGTAATCGGAACGCCGAAATGGCGCATTCCGCAATGGATGCTGATGCCCTATTTGTCGGTCTTGGGTCTGGTACTGCCTGTGCTTGTCTACTTGCTGATGATGTCGCACCTGGGCTGGCGTGCTCCGGTGTTCGGAGATCGTGCCCAGTCTAATGCCGCCGCCGTTGCCGAGGGCACGGTCTATCTTTTCGTCTCTGAAACGAACAAACAGTACTACGACACGATCGGCGGCAATTACGAGGTGCTGGTTCAGCCGTGGCGCAAGTATTTTAAGGCGCGCGGCCGCGAATACACCGAGATCTCGGATCTGGATCAGGTACGACCGCGCGCCAATACCGTGGTGATCCTGCCGTCTGCGATTGCGATTGGCGCTGATGAGCGACGCACACTGGCCGGTCTGCAGGAGTCGGGCGTCAGTGTCCTGACGACCTGGGCCTCCGGTACGCGCAATTCCGATGGCGAGTGGACCGGGTGGGATTTTCTGCAGTCGCTGGGCATTGTGGTGCTCGGCGAGCGTGAAAAACTCCAAGGTTCCGGGCGGCAAGTCACGATGTCCGCAGAGACGCCGCTGACGCTCAGTCAGGCCCCCGCTCAACGTGTGTGGCTGAGTCCGGCTTCGGAGCCGATGCTGCGCTTCCGTGGCGATCACATTGCCGCCCGTCTGACGGACTGGTACCGAGTAGAGACGCCCGGCTATCCGAGCGAGGGCGCTGTCGTCTATACCGAGTCCCGCACCAGCCGGACGGTTGGCTTTGCGTTCGCGGAGACGTCGTGGGATGCGTCACTCAATCTGATTTACCCCACGCTTGATGATGCATTGCTGTGGCTGCAGCGGCAGCCAATGATCGCATTGGCTAACTGGCCCAATGGCTATCACGCGGCGCAATTGGTTGAAATGGACACCGAGCACCTTTTCGGTGCCGCCAATGCACTGGCCGACATGCTCAAGGCGCGCGGTATTCCCGGCACGTTCTTCCTGCTGACGAGCGAGGCGATCAAGGATCCTAAGACGGTTCGTCGGTTGGCAAATGATCGCTTCGATATTGCCTATCACGGTGATATTCATATCGGTTTCGCCAAGCAGTCTGAGGCCGAGCAGCAAAATCGACTGACTCTCATGAGGCAGCAATTGGCCAGTCTGGATCCGGCCTTGGCCCGATCAGCGCGCGGGTTTCGGGCCCCGACAGAAGCCTATGAGCCAATCACCGAGCGACTCCTGCAAAAGATGGGGATTCGTTATCACCTGGTGGATCCTTCGCGGGCCGAAGCGGCACTCCCGTTTTTCCTGAAAGCCAAAGACGTCAGTCCGGACGATGAGTTGGTGGTCATGCCGCGCACGCAGCGCGATGACCTCAACCAGCTTTCCCTCACTCAAGATCCGCAGGCCTTGCTTAAGGCGCTGACCGATGACATGGACAACAACCGGCGCGATGGTGGTCTGGGTACCTTGAGTGTGCACAGCCAGAATATGTCGCCCGGGCAGCCGCTAAATCAGGCCATGGCTCCTTATCTTGATCGTCTGCTGCAGTATCAGCGGTCCGGGGATTTGTGGTTGGCCAGTGGCGCTCAAGTTGAGCAATGGTGGCGTGCCCGCCGCAATGTCGCGGTTGTGGGCAGTCGGCAGGGCTTGCGCCTGGAACTGGATATTTCGGTTAAGGGAAATGCTCCGGTCAGCGGCGTCACCGTGCTCGTCATGGTGCCGGCGCGTGGCACGGTGCCAACCATCCGTGTCACTAAGGTGGGCGCCGTACAACCCGTTGTGAAGCGGGTAGATGACTACACCAGCCAGCTCGTTTTCCCGACGTTGCAGCCGGGCAATTATGCATATCAGGTCAATTTTTCCAGGAGGACCAAATGAGCGATACATCCGCCAGAGATGGCGCTTATCCGCTGATGGTGGCGTTTGTTCGAGATCGGGCCTTCGCATTACCTGAGTCGCTACTCCTGCCTATTTTCCGCGAGCTGGAACAGCGTGCCGAGCCCGGTACGCTACGCGCCTGGTGTCATCTGTTCGGAAAAGTTTGGGCCGCTGATGCGGCAGATCAGTTTCCAGCCGCGCAGGACTTGGCGGCGTTAAACGAGCTGGTCAACAAATTCTGGTCTGCAAACCGTTGGGGCTGGGCGCAGCTGAGTGAGGTCGAGGGCGGCCTGCTTGTCACGCATCATGGTGCGCCGATTGCCGACGACAAGGCAGCGCCGCATCTGCACTGGTCCTGCGGCTTGCTCGAGGGGTTCTACGAGGCCATCTTTAAGCAGCTTGGTGCCGACGATTCCATGAAAGTCCGGATTGAAGGCGCTTCCGATGATCATTTTGCTCTCACCCTGCGTCTGTCGGCGTAAAGGCGCGTAGGAATCACTTCATGCCCAGTTCCAAGGAATTTTTCGGTCTTGTTCCACCTCTTGAGGAACGACAATCCGTCGAACCGCAAGAGCGTGCACCCGCTTGGCCGCTGCTGCAGTCGCTATCGCGCGAAGATCAGCCTGCTGCACCTCGACTTTCCGATGCCGAGCGCGAAGCGGCTTGGTCTGTACCCGAAGATGTTGAGCTGCCAGAAGTAGTCGAGGACGAGCAAACGCGCGGCGATCTGCTGGCTGAGGGCTTGCTGAAAACCCGCCTGGCCGCGCGTAACGACGCGCCGGAACCGCAAACCCAAACGCAAATGCAAAAAGTGGTCGAAACGCCATTGCCGGCGATGCAGTCCACGGCTTCGGCGACATCCGCCCGGACAGACTTCATGCAAAAGCCTGCGTTCGTGCCGGCACCTGACTCGGTGCGCGCGGCATCTGCACAGCCCGCGCCGGTTTCCAGGCCTGCCCCGCTTCCTCAGCCTGCTCCGGCGCCGGTCGCTGCCCATCCGCACAATCCGTTTGCAAAGCCCGCCCCAGCCCCAGTTCCGGTGCCGGTGCCGGAAGCCCAGGCCGTAGAGCCGATGCGCACGCCGGCGCCGTCGGTAGCGGACCCGCGGATAACCCCGGCGATGCCATCACCGCCTACGCCGAGTCCCTCATCGACGCCATCCAGTCTCTCGGCGTTGTTCCGCCGGATTAGCGGTGCCGCACCGGCAGCACCTGCTGCCGATCCGAACGCGCCATCCACCTCGACGCCCCCCGCAAGTGCCTCGACAGCGCGCGGCTTTCTGACACGGCTCGGGCGAAAATGAACGTTATCGGCGTCGTTTCCATGAAGGGCGGTGTTGGAAAAACGACGCTGACCGCAAATCTGGCCGCCGCATTCGATCGGCGTGGACATCGTGTCGCCGTCGTCGACATGGATCCCCAAAACGGTCTGGCATGGCACTTTGCCGATGACAATCGCAATCTGCCCGGCATCATTCAAAGTGCGCTGCAAGGCAAAGGCATTGGCGAGGGCTGGGCGGTTCCACATACGGGAATCCGCATTTTCCCGTATGGGCGGTCCGAAGAACACGAGCGTCTGGCATTCGAGGACCTGCTACGCAGCCGGCCTCAAGGTCTGGCCGCGCGCGTCGCGCGCCTGAGTAAGCGGTTTGATATCGTCCTGATCGATTCGCCGCCGGGTCACTCCATTTATCTGCAGCAGGTCCTGCAGGCCGCGCATCATTTGCTGGCCGTTCTGTTGCCGGATTTAGCATCGCTTGCGACCGTCAATGACATGGAAGAGGTCGTGGCCCAGACTCAGGCAAGGCGACCGGAGCTGCGTTGCCACTATCTGATCAATCAGTTCGAAGCGGGAGATCCGCTGGCGGCAGACCTCGTCAACATGCTGGTTACGCGGTTCGGTTCGAGGCTTCTGCCCATGATGATCCATCGTGACGAGTCCGTGCCCGAGGCCTTAGCCGTTCATCGTGTTGTGCGCAGCTATGCTCCTAACTCTCAAGCGGGTCGTGATCTCGATCTACTGACAACTCGACTGGAGCGAATGTTCGAACGATGATTGCGCCGATGGCACTGGTGCGTTTATGGCAGGAGCGCTGGGGAATTGCCCAACGTTTCGCGCCGACGCGCGAGTACACAGCGATCTTCATCAATGCCTGGGTGCAAAGGCACGCCGTGGGGAATACGACCAGTTACGGCGGACCGCTGAACCTGCTGCTGGGCGTCATCGGCTCCGTCCTGCTGCTGTTGACGGTGACCACAGATTACTCAGTAAAAGGTCAGCTGATCTTTGCCGGGATTTGTATCGTGATTTCATTGCTGCTGCGGCGCCTGGCAGGACGTCTTGCGTTCCTGATGGTGGCAGGGCTCGCGATGTTGGCCGGTTTGCGATATCTGACCTGGCGACTTCAGTTCACCCTGACCGATGATTACTACGGCATCCCTTCAATGCTGCTGTGGGATGCAGAACTGTTTCTGATCGTGGCGTTCGGCCTGCAGATGGTGCAGACCGCATTTCCGTTCCTGCTAGACCGAGCTCCCCGTCTGCCGGCATCGGACAAGGATCCCTACATTGATGTCGTGCTGATCGCACATCAGGAAACCCTGTTGAGCGTGAGTCAGGTCCGCGGTTGGATCCACGAATTCCGGCAGCAGGACTGGCCGGCCGATCGGTTGCGATTCTTTGTCGCCTGTTCCGATTTACGTCACCGCGAAGTCATCACGCAGGCGGGGGCCACATTGATCGTCCACGGCGGCTCGGTCTCTGAAAAGCTGACCGACGGTTTCTATGTCGGCCTGCCCAAGAGCAACGGCGAATTCGTGGCGATCATGTTCACTGATCATGTGAGTTCACTGCATGGCGACCCGCGAGTACTGCGCAATTGGGTCGAATGGATGGATCGCGACCCCAAGCTCGCAGTTCTGCACACAATGGATCACCGTTACATGCCACCCGACGGGCCCACGGTCCGCAAAAACATGGAGCCGGGCGACGGCGAGGAATTGGCGATGGTACGCCGCCTGTGGTGGTCCAAGGTGGAGCCCGGCCGGCCGTTCGCGGCCAAGTCCCTCGAGGACACCGGTGGCACGGTGGCAACCGTGGGTAAGTCCGTGCTCGATAACCCGAACGCACAAGTCGGGCCTTCGTGGACACGAGTGGAAACGTCGGTTCCGGAACAGGCGCTGAGGGCGCGGGAGCGCTTGCATCGACTCAATGAAATCATGCAAGGGGGCAAGCCCTATGCATGGTTCATTGTTCTGACTAATCTACTGCTGGTCGGACTGCTCGGAATATTTCCGATTAACTCGCATCTGTCGTCTTATTTGGCCTTTTTACTGCCGCTGGTGGCATTAGGTCTGATTGCCAATAACCGCTCTCAAGGTCCGCTGCACCGGGGTCTTTGGGGCGAGATTCGTCTGATATTCCTGGCCCTGATTCTGCCGCCACTGGTTACGCTGACCATGGCCAGAAGTGCCACGCGGTCTGTATTGAACGATGCGTATCCGCAATTGCAGGCCTTTAGGGCGAGCCATCTGCTAATGGCGATCGGGGTTGGCTTTTGCTTCTTTGCGACACTGATCCGTTTACCCATGGTCGAAGGTCCGTTCCGCCCATGGATGTGGCTGAGTCTGCTGGGCAGTGTCAGTCTGCTGATGCTGACAATTGCGGACTGGGCTGTATACAACGAGCGTGGACGACTGGCCGACGGTTTGAACGGCATTGAGCGCCAGCCGGCAGCGATTCGCACAGCCGGCGGGCATCTGCTGCGGGCACGAGCCATGAACTTTCCCAAATTGCCGCTACGTCTGGCACTAAGAGATCCGGCCGACAGCGCTGCCCTGGAGGGACGTGTACAAGTCCTGTTTCCAAATGCGCACGAGGCCGCATTTCACGGCACACTATTGCCGGACGATTCCGGGCGCATCGTGGAGTTCACTCCGGAGCCGGAGGATATTAGTGCCTTCCGCAATCTGCAATACGCGCAGCGATGGGAGGCGATTCGCCGGCCGGTGTGGTTGCCGCCACCCCGTTTGGGTCAATGGTTCCTGCAACTCATGGGTCTGAGATTTCTGACGGATCCACTATCGCGGCCCGACGATTCCCAATCCTCCCGCGCCACTTCGTAAACTGATTCCTGCCCATGCCCATCAAACGTAAATTCAGTCGCCGTCAGATTGCCGCCCCCGTTTTAGGGATGGCCACCTTGGTCTGCGCCATTGGCCTTGTTCTGCAAACGGCCGCGGCGCAAGCCGTTCCGACGCCGACCGCAACAGCGGACGCAGCGACGGCGCCACCGGTGGCGACAGATGCGAGCGTGAATGCGCCTGCAGTCTCGCCGGCGTTGGCTGCGCCTTCGGCACTAGCAAGCGGGACTACCGAAGCGGTACCAGCATGGCCGGGCGTGCCCGGCAATCGCACGGTGTCCATCAGCCTGAGGGAGCTGGGTGCTTGGGGCGCTCCGCGGCTAACCGGTACCGCAACCGATCGCTACTTTACCTTCCGCCTGCGGCCCGATGAAGCCGTGGTCGGTGCACGTCTGGTAATGGGCTACGACTACTCGCCGGCGCTGCTACCGGAGTTGAGTC
Organism: Aquilutibacter rugosus; assembly: GCF_036541335.1. Classification (NCBI taxonomy): domain Bacteria; kingdom Pseudomonadati; phylum Pseudomonadota; class Gammaproteobacteria; order Lysobacterales; family Lysobacteraceae; genus Aquilutibacter; species Aquilutibacter rugosus. Next base: position 926,270 of record NZ_JAZHBO010000001.1, read on the forward strand.
ATTTGGTCGTTGCCGTGAACGGTCAGAACGTGGGACTGTTCGGCACGCCGCCGGGACAGAACCTCAATAATCAGCGTGAGATTCCGATTCCGCCTTCGATCTTTGCGCGCAACAACGAATTGCGGTTCCAGTTCGTCGGCCACTACACGCTCGAGTGCGAAAACCCGTACAACAGTACGCTGTGGATGGTTATCCACGAGCAGACCCGCCTGGAACTCGATGTGGTGCCGCGTAATCCGGGCATCAACGACTTGCGTCAGATCGCCGATCTGTTCGCGCCGCGCGGAAGTTTTGAGCCGGTTCGGATTCCGATGGTCTTTGCGACCAACCCGGGCCCCGAAACGGTGCGTGCTGCGGGCATCGTGGCGTCCTGGGTCGGTGCGGCTTCGGCCTCGCGTACGGTAGATCTGCAGGCCCTGCGCAATTCGCTACCGCCGACCAATGCCATTCTGTTCCTGCGCGGTGGCGAAATGCTTGCCGGCATCAGTTCGACTTCCGGCTCCGGTATCTCGCTGGTTCCGAACCCAAACAATCCCGCGGCCCGGGTATTGGTCGTCAGTGGTGCCGATGACGAAGGTCTGGTTCGTGCCGCTCGTGCGCTGGCTACCGATTCGCGTAGTCTGTCCGGCACCAGCGTCATCGTAACGGGTGACCACCTGCCAGCCGCGCGCAAGCCTTACGATGCGCCGACATGGATTCCAACCAATCGCAAGGTCAAGTTCGGCGAGCTGGCTGCCAAGAACGATCTGAACCTGGAAAACCAGATTGCCGGTATCGTGCGCGTAAATTACCGCGTGCCACCGGATATCTTTACGTGGCGTACGCTCGGTGCACCGGCAGAGATCCGCTATCGCGCAACGCAGTTGCCGACGCTCGACAACTCCAATCTCAATATCGCGCTGAACCGACAGGCGCTGCAGAGCATTTCGCTGGCGGATCACACCTTCACCGACCGCACCATCAAGCAAAAAACCGAAGAGGGCAAGCCGGCACCGTTACCGAACGCGCGACTGCTCAAGCCGATCGACGGGGTGTCCTTGCGCACACTCGACTTCCATCTGCCTGCCTATGCAACGCAAGGCCGCGACCAGCTGACCTTTGGCTTCAACTTCGATATTCGCGGCGGTGGCGATTGCCAGAATGTGCCGTTGGCAGCAATGGTCGGTTCGGTAGACAGCGAATCGTGGGTGGACTTCTCCGGCTTCCCCCATTACGCCGCCATGCCCGATCTGCAGATGTTCAGCAGCATGGGTTTCCCGTTTACGAAGATGGCGGACTTGTCTGAGACCGCCGTCGTGTTGCCGTCAAACCCGAACGAGGCGGAACTCGGCCTCTACCTTAAGACGATGCAGCTGATGGGTGAGTCTACCGGTTATCCGGTGCTCCGCCACGTGGTAACGGATACCACCGGTGTGGACAAGGTGGCTGACAAGGACTTGCTCGTCATTGGTTCCGGCAACAGTCAGCCCCTGATCGCACAATGGTCCGAGAAGCTGCCGATCTCCAACGTGGCCGGACAACGTCGCTTACGTGAAGCCGTCGGTAGCTGGCGTCCGCAGTACCGCTGGGAAGAGTCCGATACCGATCGGGAGCTTTCACCGCTCGGTTCAATTAACCTTGCACGCGCCGGTTCCATTGCCGTGGCGATGGGTTTTGAGTCGCCGTTAAAGAAGGGCCGCAATGCCGTGTTCCTGTATGCCGATCGGGCGCAGGATCTGGCAAAAATCTCGGCTGCGATGAGTGATCCCGATCGCTGGAATCAGATTCGCGGAGACTTCTCACTGATCACTAATCAGAACATTGAAACGGCCAAGGTCACTCCGACGTATTATCTGGGCGGGTTGCCGGTTGTGAGCAAAGTGCGTTGGTTCCTGCGCGATCAGCCGCTGGCAGTTGCAATCTCCGGGCTGCTCGCCATCGCCGCCTTTGCAATGCTGGGTTACCGTCGCCAACGTAAGCGTCGCAGCTGACGGGGGCCTGCATGCAAGTCATCACATTGATGTCCGCCAAAGGTGGCGTCGGCAAGACCACTCTAGCCGCAAACCTTGCCCATGGACTGCACCGGCGCGGTTATCGGACGCTTGCAGTTGACCTCGATCCGCAGAACGCGTTGCGACTGCATCTGGGCATGGACGCCGCCGACACTTCAGGGTTCATTCGCGAAGGCCTGAGCCGCAATGTTCTGTTCACTAGCCCGCATGGCGTCTACTTTGCTCCGTTCGGCGATGTGCAGGCCGATGACCTGACCCTGTTCGAGGCGTTTCTCGCCGAGAACCCGGACTGGCTGGCCAGGAGCATCACCGCACTGGAGCCATTGGGCTTTGACTACGTGATCCTGGATACATCGCCGGGGCCGAATGTGTTTCTCAACCAGGCTTTGGCGACAACGTCCACAGCGCTGATGGTCGTGCTGGCGGATGCCGCATCGTATGCCACCGTACCGCAGGCACTTGAGCTAATCGAACGGCACGCGAAGCCCAATCCGCGTTATCGGGAGAGCTTTGTCGTGATCAATCAGCAGCCGGTTAACGGGCGGCTGGGTCACCAGGTGCGAAGCGCGCTCGCCAACGATCGCGAGATCCCGCTGGCACCCGTTTCCGTACACCGGGACTCCCGTGTCGGAATGGCTATGGCATATCAGCAGCCGGTGGTGCAATATGCACCTTCAGCAATGGTTTCTCTCGACATTGAGTATCTGGTCGACTGGCTCGTCGATCAGACCCAGGCATGACACCATGAATTTTCGGACGTTACTCCCGTGAAATCGCCATTCCCTCTGATCCGGGCACTTTGCGGATTGGGACTCATTCTGCTGGTTCTCGGGGCATGTACCTCGGATAGGGTGCTGACCAAAGGGCCTCAATCGTGGGCCTACTCAAGCTGGTGGTTGCCGCTGACCGAGCAGGGCGTACGCGACTCCGGCTTTGACCGACTGGTCTTCTTTGAAATCGAAATTGGCAGTGACGGACGCATTGCAAATGCGAACGGCTGGCCCGAGCGCCAGGGCCGGATCCGTAGAATTTCGAGTGCGTTGGAGCTGCCGCTGGATCTGACCTTGACCATCAAGGATCACCCCAAGTTCGAAGCGGTGTTCTCGGATCCGGATGCGTCCGAACGTCTGTTCAAGGAATGCGTGTCCTTATTGGATGACCCGGAGGTGCAGGGTATCCATCTTGATTTCGAATTCTATGATGGCGAGGCGTCGCCGGCAGCGGCGGCATCGCTGCAACGGTTCCTCGAACGTCTGTCTGCCGTTCTGAAAGATGCAGACACGCCGCGCAAGCTTTCGATCTTTGTACCGATGGGTGGGCCGGCGCTGTACGACCGGGCGGGACTAGCGCTTGCGGATTGGGTTGTGATTCAAGCGTACGATGCGCACTGGCTGACCAGTCCCAATGCCGGCCCTGTAGCCCCAATCTCCGGGCCCGAAGCCGTGACCTGGGAAAATGTGTTGCGTGAGGCCATGGCCTTGGGCGTTCCCCGCGATCGCATTCTGCTGTCCTATCCGTTGTACGGCTATGAATGGCCGGTTTCGTCGCAGGCCCCGCGCTCGCCTACGACCGGCCCGGGTGTCATGACGACCTTAGAGCCGATGGACAATCAGACACCCGGAACTCCCAATGTGGCTGAACGGCTTACGCGCTACAATTGTACGCATGAAGCGCTCTCCGGCTCCTCGAACTATATCTTTCCGACGCCCAACGGCTGGGCCGTCGGCTGGTTTGAGGGCATGAACGCCCTCGGCAAAAAGATCGAATTTCTCAACCGGAATAAGTTTGGTGGGATTGCGTTCTTTGTGGCCGGTTACGACAAGTATCACCTGACCTCGGCCTATCACCAGAGTCGGTCCGGCGCCAAGATTCCCGCATCCAAGTGTTGATCGCGCCGAATGGTCTTTAGCTCCACCATCTTCCTGTTCTGTTTTTTGCCGCTGTTCCTCGCGGTGTATTACCTGACGCCGCTGCGCTGGCGTTCGCCGGTCATTCTTGTTTTCAGCTACCTGTTCTACGGCTGGTGGAAACTCGAATTCCTCGGCTTGCTGGTCGGCGTTACCGCAGTCAGCTATGTCATCGGTAAGTACTTAAGTGCCAGTGCGGATCCGGCACGTCGCCGGCTGTTGTTGAGCGTCGGCATCGTTCTGAATCTGGCGGCGCTGGTGTATTTCAAATACGCCAACTTCGGTATGCAGGCGCTGAACGACCTGCTCGGCATGCTGCATCTTTCCGCGATCCCGTTCGCCAAGATCATCCTTCCGATTGGCCTGTCGTTCTACATCTTTCATGCCATCAGTTATCTGGTGGACTTGTACCGCAAGGATGCGGAGCCTTCGCGCAACTTCGTTGACTTTGCCTCGTTCATTGCGCTGTTTCCGCATCTGGTAGCCGGGCCGGTATTGCGTTTCCGCCTACTGGCCGATCAGTTCCGATCACGGACACACAGCCTGCAGCTGTTCGGGCAGGGCTGTCTGCTGTTTATGGGTGGCTTTTGCGCCAAGGTGCTGGTGGCCGATCCGATTGCGCCGGTGGCCGACGCGGCCTTCGCGCTCAATGCACCCAGTGTCGCCGATGCGTGGCTGGGCACCGTCGCGTACACCTTGCAGCTGTTCTTTGATTTCAGCGGGTACAGCACCATGGCCATCGGTCTGGCGCTAATGATCGGATTTCGGTTTCCGCAGAACTTTAATGACCCGTACTGGTCCCGTTCCATCACGGAATTCTGGCAGCGGTGGCACATGTCGCTGTCGGGTTGGATCCGTGATTACGTGTACATTCCGCTGGGCGGCAATCGCAAGGGTCCGATTCGTACCTATATCAATCTTGGTCTGGCCATGCTGATCTGCGGGTTGTGGCATGGCGCCAACTGGACGTTTATCGTCTGGGGGGCATGGCATGGTGGTGTGCTTCTGATCGAGCGCTTCCTGTCCCATCGGTTTGGCCCGTCACGCTTTCCTGTAGCGATCAAGTGGGCCTGGACTCTGTTCCTCGTCATGCTAGGTTGGGTGGTGTTCCGTGCCGAATCGATGCATGCAGCCGTGCGCATGTTCCGCGGAATGTTCGGTGGCAACGGCTTTGGCCTCACTGCCCCAATGGCATGGCACGTCAGCACCGATCGCCTGCTCATGATGGGTGTCGGCGTTGTTCTGGTCCTTGTCTTGCCGTGGCTCAAGACCGACAAGGCGCGTTGGACCAAGGCGCTGCTGATTCCGCTGTTTGTGGTGGCAGTGGCGACACTCGCTTCACAAAAGTTCACTCCGTTCCTGTATTTCCAGTTCTGAGGCGCGCATGATCCGCAATTCTGATCCGTCCGCGACGCCACGCCCTAGGCCCCTAGAGTGGGCCGCAGGTGCTGCACTGATACTGGTCATGCTGGTTGGTGCTGCGCAGGCCATCGCCGCATGGCGAGTCCCGGCAGAGCATGCGGTGCCGGTCACGCCCAAATCAGTGCTCAACGGTGCTCTCACCAAAGACTGGTCCGATCGGCTCGATGCCAACATGCCTTGGCGTGCCCAGATGATTACGTTGGCGAACGGCCTTCGCTATCGCCTGTTCAATGGCGGGGGTGAGGATGTGCGCGTGGGTCGCGATGGCTGGTTGTATCTGACCGAAGAATTTCGCAGCGACGGTCACGATGCCGCCAACCTGCAACGTCGTGTGAAATTGCTGGCGCAAACGCAACAGGCGTTGGCCGCCGACGGCGTTCAACTGCTGATCGCGCTGGTGCCGGATAAGTCACGTGCCGTGGATCGCTTCGTGCCGAGTCCGTTGAATAGAAACACACACGCCAGGCGCTACTCGGACGCGATGGCTGCATTGACGGGGCAGGGCCTGCAGGTGGTGGATCTGCGGCCGGCCTTGGTCGATGGGCAAGTGGGCGCTCAGCGCTTCTACCGTACCGACACCCACTGGAATGACGAGGGCGCTGCCGCGGCGGCGGCGCTGGTTGCGGCCAAAGCCAGTGCCTTGACGACCTGCGGCACACCGACGTCGTATCAGACTACGGTTGCGGCGGCCAAGCCGTATGCGGGCGACCTGTCGCGTCTAATGGGTTTGCAGACCGCACCTCGCTGGTTAAGTCCGCCGACGGATACTGAGCGTGCGCACAATACACAGGCGCAAGCGGCGGCTGATCAGGGCGATGCCGGGCTTGGACTGTTTGGTTCGCGCCAGGTTTCGTACGTGTTGACCGGAACCTCGTTCTCGCGGCGGGGTAATTTTCACGGCGCGCTGCAGCAGGCATTGAGCTGTGAAGTGCTGAATACCGCAAAAGACGGCGGCGGACTTCTTGATGGGATGGGACAGTACCTTAGTGATGCCGCCTTTGCCGAGAGCAAGCCGTCGCTGCTGATCTGGGAAATCCCGGAGCGCTTTCTAACGCTGGCCTTAACGACCGAAGACCGGTGGCTGGAATCCGTGGGGTTGGTATCCCCATAGAGAGGGGAACTTTTGCTGAACAGTGGGGTCAATTGCGTAGCAAGTTGACACTCCAGAATACGCTATCAGAATGTTAAGCTTGCTTAGCGGAAGAGAAAGTTTCTCCCGGCCGCAGTGGGTGCATGTTAGACCTCTTATTAGGATTTATTGAAATGACGCGTTCTGTTTCCCGTTTGGCTGTGGCGATGGCCATCTCGCTCCTTGCTGCCGGTGCTGCGTCTGCGCAATCGACCGGTCGCCTGTACGATGCGATGCCGCCTGCTAACTCTTCGTACCTGCGTGTAGTATCTGCCGGCACTGCATCTGTCGATGTGTGGGTTGATGGCAAGCTGCGCGCCCGCGGCCTTAAAGGTCGCACGCCGAGTGCCTATCTGATTCTTTCAAGTGGCGCCCACAACGTGCAGCTCCGCAGCGGCACCAAGATTGTCGGCGCCACCGCGGTTCGTACCGCCGGCCAGGCCGCCTACACCGTCGCCTTGCCGCAAGGCTCGGCTACGCCTGTCGTGTTTACCGACAAACTCAGCAGCAACAAGCTCAAATCGGTACTGGCCGTCTATAATCTGGCCCCCGGTGCCGGAGCGCTGACGGTCTCTACGGCCGATGGCAAGACCAAAGTCTTTACCGGCGTTCGCATGGGACAGCCTGCCGTGCTCGAGGTCAATCCGATCCAGGTGAACCTGCAGGTTGCGGGTACTGCGGCCAAGTCTGCAGCTTCGTTACGAATGGTGCCCGGCGGATCCTACAGCGTGTTTGCATTTCCGAACGGTGTCAACGGACTCACCACCTTGACCGTTCAAAATACTAATGAGCGATATCTCGGCAACTAAGCCGAAGCCCCTAAGTTCAAAGTTTGGAGTTATACATGAATTGGTCCCGTTCCTTTGCTGCCCTGGGTTTGGCCCTTGGCGCTACGATGTCGTTCTCGGCCGTTGCGGCTGACACCTACGATGTCGTCTTCGGCAAGAACAAGGATTGGCTGTTCACCGGTTACGAATACCTGGCCCCGACCGATGTGGCCAACATTGATACCAACCTGAAAGCATTGGCTCAGGCATCGCAGATGTTTCGCGCCGATGGCACGCAGCTGGTCGTGGTGCTGGTGCCTTCCAAGATTCGGATCTACGGCAATGAATTGCCGGCCTCGCGTCCGCTGACGACATTCGCTGACCAGCTGTACGGCAAGGCCGTGAATGCCTTGCGAGCCGGTGGTGTCCATGTTGTCGATCTCAATACGCCCTTTATGGCCATCCCCGATCGCGCCGGCAGCAATCAGCTGTTCTATAAGCTCGACACGCACTGGACGCCTAAGGGCGCGGCCTTGGCAGCCGACACGATCAAGAACTACATCATGGGCGTGCCGTCACTGGCGGCTGCCTGGCAAGCAACGCCACCGGTGCAGTACAAGCTGACCTGGGGTGATCGACCCAAGCCCTCGCGCTCGCGCGATCTGGTGCATTACCTGCCGCCGGGTACTGCAACGTTTCCGCCGGAGCAGATTCTGTCGTTCGATGTCAATCGCCTGACGCCATCCACTGCGGGTCTGACCGGCGCCGGCGAACAAATCGGTGTGACTGCAATCGGCAGCAGCTTTAGCCATGCCAATACCGGCTATCCCAATGCCCTGCGTTATGCCCTGCAGCGCGATGTGCTGGAAATGGCCCTCCCGGTTGATCAGGGCCCCTGGTACGGCATGTTGAATTACGTGAGCAACGAATACAAAGCCAGCAAGCCCAAACTCGTCATCTGGGAGATCCCTGAGCGCGAACTGCGTTCCCCGCCGTCGGCTACTTGGCGCGAAGCCCGCTTCCGTATTGATAACGCTCAATGGCTGAGCAAAATGAAGCAGCAACTGAAATGACAAAGGTTCCGCGATTGCTAAGACACTTTGGAATGTGTCTGTTCGTTGCAGTCGCACTGTTCACTGCGTTTTCTGCGGCCGCGGCACCCAGAATCAAAATCAAAGCGGCTACCGAGATGGATCCTGCGGATCCCTCCTATTTCCTGCCGGCCGACTTGTTTGATGCTAAAGGGAATCGTCTCGGCGTGGCGCCCGGTGTTCCCGCTGCCGTGCCGATGCCCACACAGTCATTACCGCTCGAGGGTCTACGCAAGTCCGAGGTGCTGGTTTATCAGTCGCCGGCAACGCGTGCCTATTTCGAGCGCGGCGGGGTCCGTTCGGATCTCAATGTGACGCTGTGGCAGCGCTTTCTGGCGCGCTACAGGTTTCCGTTCCGCATCATCCGTGATCTGAAAGATCCTGCTTTGGCTGCCGGCAACGTGCTGGTGCTGCCGTCCGATGTCGCACTCTCCGATGCAGAGCGTCAGCAGATTCGCAGTTTCGCAGCCTTAGGCGGCAGCATTATCGCCACTTGGCAGTTAGGCACGCGCGATCCGCAGGGCAAGTGGGTCGGCTTTGATTTCATGGAGTCGCTGCTCAGTGTCCGTGTGACCGGTTTTACCGGTCTGGTTGACGATGAACGCTATATCCATCCCTACGGCGACACGCCGGTCACTCATTCCATTCCGGCCGGTTCGCGCATGTGGACAGATCTGCTGCCGGCGTGGAGTCCGCTGATGATTCGATCCGCTAGGCCTGTTGCAGGCATGCGGACATGGGGCCATCGCCCGACGCGTGACACCGGTTCCGATGTGATGTCGATCAGTGCCCATGGTCGCTCGCGTGTGGTGTATTTCGGTTGGCCCGAACGCACTTGGATGAGCGCCGACGCCCGCTACCACGATGGCTTGCTCTATGACTCGGTGAGCTGGGCGTTGCGTCTACCCTCGGTGTCCGTTGCAGCCTGGCCGTATCCGTACCGCAGTGCCTTCGTGTCCACGACGTACATGGCCGACGTGTTCAATGCCAACGATATTCCGTTCGGGAAGTTGCAGCTCTCAAAGGGCCTCAAAGGTAGCTATTACGTCCTCGGGTTCGAAATTGATAAATCCCATGCCGCACTGACCCAACTGGCCGCCATGGGGCACGAGATCTCGTACGAAGGCGATGAGTTCGAATCGTTTGCCGGTCAGCCGGCGGCTCAGCAGACGACGCGCTTGAACACCATGCGCGCTGCAACGGCGGCAGCCAAGATTCCGATCAGTGCGCATCCGGGTTTCAATCCGCCGGCAGACGGATCCGATCAGATCACGCGGCAAGTGGTTTCCGAGCAACCCATCGACTATATGGTGACCTGGGTCGAGGCGGTTGATGGCTGCATCCCCCAGTTCCAGACCTCTACAGCCGGATCGGCTCCGCGCCAACACCCGCTGGTTCTGATTCCGCGTCTGTTGCCGGGTGTCGAGGAGCGTCTGGATGAGATTAGCGAATCCGAGGCAGTTGCCGAGAATCACGACCTTGTCAACGACCTCAACAGGATGGGCTGCGTTGCGGTGGCACGTTACGCCAATCAGAGTCTGCTAACGCCGGATGCGCAATCGCAGACGCTCGATTCCTATACTCGCAACCGGTCGACGATGTGGGGTGCCACCGGCAGCGAGATTAGCCGCTGGTGGGTGGAGCGCGGTGAACTCAAAGCGACTCTGAGCGGTGATCCGACGGCCCCGACCTTGTCGGTGACCATTCCCGGCGGCGGACTGTCGAACGAGGCGGTGATCTGGCTAAACCTGCCGCGACGTGAGGCCAAGGTATCGTTGTCGGGGCCGCAGCAAGTGCGCACGGTTTACTCCGAAGACGGACTCGTTGCCGGACTGCTAGTCCGCGATCTGAAGTCGGGCAACTACCAATGGCAGGTCAATTTCGTCGGTGATGCCGAGAAGTAATTGACGCAGCGCACCAGTTAGGCGATAACTTAGCATACGGACCGGTATAGCGAAGGTAAGCAAAATGGTGGCAAAGGCGGATACGGCGTGGCTGATGACATCCACCTTATTGGTGTTGATGATGTGTCTGCCCGGCCTTGCATTTTTCTATGGCGGCCTGGTCCGCGCTAAAAACGTCCTGAGCGTCATGATGCAGGTGCTGTGCGTCTTTTCAGTGCTGGTCATTGCCTGGTTTGCATTTGGCTACACTCTCGCCTTTGGCGAAGGCAATGCCTGGATCGGCAATTTCGACAAGCTGTTCTTGCGCGGTGTGACGCCGAACTCGCTCGCCGATACGTTCACCGCTGACGTCAAGATTCCTGAGTATGCGTTTGTGGCATTCCAGTCCACGTTTGCCGGCATTACCGGCGCGCTGATTGTGGGTGCGTTTGCGGAGCGCATTAAATTCCGTGCCGTGCTGGCCTTCGCCCTGTTGTGGTTTGCCTTTGCCTACTTGCCGGTGGCGCATATGGTGTGGGCGCCGACGGGTCTTCTGTTCAAGCTGGGCGCCATGGACTTTGCCGGTGGCACTGTGGTTCATATCAATGCGGGTATCGCCGGTCTGGTCGGAGCGTATTTTGTCGGCAAACGCGTCGGTTACGGTCGCGAAGCGATCAAGCCGCACAACGTGACCTTTACGCTGCTCGGGGCGTCGTTGCTGTGGGTAGGCTGGTTCGGGTTTAACGCCGGTTCCGCGCTCGAGGCCAACGGCACGGCCACGCTGGCCTTCATCAATACCTTGCTCGCAGCGGCTGCAGGCGCCTTGTCCTGGGCCGCCATCGAAGGGCTGCGCATGCGCCAACCGTCCATGCTCGGTGCGGCATCCGGCGTCGTGGCGGGGCTGGTGGGCGTGACGCCGGCTTGCGGCATGATCGGGCCTGTGGGTGCGCTGGCCATTGGTGCCATCACTTCGGCGGTGTGCGTCTGGGGCGTATCCGGTCTCAAACAGCTGCTGCGTGCCGACGACTCGCTCGACGTGTTCGGCCTGCACGGCATTGGTGGCATGTTGGGCGCGCTGCTGACGGCAGTGTTTGCAGCGCCGGCGCTCGGTGGACAGGCCGCTGCCGATTACAACATGCTGCATCAGTTGGGTGTGCAGGCCTGGTCGATCGTGCTGACCGTGCTGTGGTCGGGCATCGTGTCGGTGCTGGCGTATCTGCTGGTGCGCCGCGTGTTCGGTCTGCGTGTCCAGCAGGAAGAAGAACGCGAAGGCCTGGACATCGTCTCGCACGGCGAATCGGCCTACGATTGAGGCTTGCCCTCAGTAGCGGCGATCCCCTGCATGGTTTGGCGCTGGTGTTGGGAAGTGTTCTCGCGATTCAGTTGTTTGCGCCACGAGCGGATGCTCAAAAGGCGCCAGTCCGCTAAAATACAGGACTCGCCTAGCGCGGGCCTATAGCTCAATGGTTAGAGCAGAGGACTCATAATCCTTTGGTTCCAGGTTCGAGTCCTGGTGGGCCCACCAACTCGTCGTCCAGCAAAGTCCAGTTGCGGCCATCTAGACGAGCACATTACACTCGTGGTGTTGATCAACGGATGGTGCAGCTCGTTGATAGGGCCTGCTGTATCCGCGCGGTTGCGATGCTCGCCCTGTCCACGTCACCTTAGAGCGTGTGCTCTTGGGCCGTCGCAATACGAAACGCGCGCACATGAGGGCGTTTAAGTGCATGAATCAACTCACATTTGTGATATTCATCTTGACATTAATGTGATTCGAATTACACACTGTGCCTGTAGTCGGGGTATGCGGGCTGCTCTGCTGGCCGCATAAAGTTCGATCGACGCACTGACTTTTTCTGATCTAGGCATCTTAGAGGCCGGGTTGAAAAGCTGACATCTCGCACGGCGATGGGCACGGTAAAGGGGAAATTCGAAGTGATGAAGCAATCTTGCCCGGTGGAACGTGTCGCTGCGTTTGCGCGCGCGAAATTTGAATTGCTCCAGCGGGAGCATTCGCAGCGATCCACGTCGACATCCTCGCTCTGGCGGCGACTTGCGTTGCTGGCGTTGTGCTGCGTAGCACCCACGGCTTTCGCGGCCGACCTGCAGATCAGCAACCTGTCCGACACCGGGTACGACCCGACGCCAGTCGGCGGTCCCGTCGTCTACCACGTGGTAGTCGGGAACGGCGATATCGACACGGTCTCCGACGCGGTCGCCCTGTTCGACCTGCCGGCCGGTGCCACGCCGGGCACGTTGCCGGCGTTCTGCGCGAGCCTGGGCGGTTCGCCGGTTCGTATCCGCTGCGACATCCCCACGCTGACGCAGGCATCGTCCTCGGTTGCGTTCGATATCCAGATGAACACGGCGGGGATGGCCGCAGGTACCGTGCAGATCCATAGCGCCGTGGGTTTCGCCGGCATGCTGCCTGCTGCGGGCGAGGCGCTCAACACGCTGCCGCCGTCGCATCCGTTCTTCGGCAGCGACAGCGACACCGACAACAACCAGCTCAGCCAGGGCACCACGCTGCAGCAGTCGGGCGACCTGCGCCTGCAGAAGACCGCGACGCCGTCGCCGGTAATCGGTGGCGGCGAGGTCACGTATACCCTGCAGGTGTTCAACGACGGTCCGAATGCGTCGTCCGGTTTCAAAGTGGTGGACACGTTGCCTGCCGGCGTCACGCTGGTGGCCGGCAGCTTCATCGGGCCCGGCTGGACCTTAAACGCCGGCACGATGACGGCGACCCACGCCGGTGCCGTCGCCAATGGCGCCAGCGCGTCCTTCAGCTTCCGCGCCAAGGTCAATGTCGGCAGCGGCAACATCACCAACGCCGCCGTGGTCAACGCTGGTGCGATGCCGGATCCGAACGTGGGCAACAACACCGACGAGGTGACCACGCCGGTCACGCCCGGTGCCGACCTGATGATCAGCAAGCGCGCCAATCCTGCGCCTGCGGTCGCCGGCGAGCCGGTGACGTTCAACATCCAGGTGCGCAATCTCGGCCCGAGTGCCGCGACCAATCCGCGCTGGACCGACACGCTCCCGACCGGGTTCACCGTGACCGGCGGCAACCAGCCCGCCGGCTGGACCTGTGCGACGACGAGTGGCAACACGGTGCGTGGTTGCACCTTCGCGGGCAATCTCGCCGTCGGCGCGATCGTCAATTTCACCGTGCAGGCGATGGTGCCGTCCAACGGCACCAACAGCAGCGGCAACGTCACCAATACGGCCACCGTGACGTCCGACACGCCGGATGCGGTATCGACCAACAACACCGGCAGCACCACGTTCAGCGTGGTGCCGGATGGTGCGGATCTCGGCCTGGCGAAGCGCAAGGCGCCGGCACTGGTCGCGATCTGGCCGGGCAGCGGTGACGACAGCGACAGCCGCATGACCTCGACCATCGAGGTGCACAACTATGGCCCGCGCGCAGCCACCGGCAACGTGCGCGTGGTGGACGTGCTGGCCGCGGGCGAGGAGTACGTGAGCGGCGGCAACGCGGGCGAGTGGTCGTGTTCCGTCGCGCCGCCGACGTGGAACGGGGGCGGACCGGCGCAGGTCGTCACCTGCGATCTCGATGCCTCGCGGTATCCGTTGGCGAGGAACGCGGATGCGCCCGACCTGCGCATCATCACGCGTGCGCGCAGCGCCGACCTGGCGCTGACCAACAACGCGTGCACCGGCGGCTCGGGCGGTTCGCTCGAGCCCATCACCGGCAGCATCGACGAAGACCGCAACCCCAACAACGACTGCGCAGGCAATGGCACGCGCACCACCAACGATCGCGTCGACCTGCAGATCGAAAAGTGGACCAACGCGCCCGGTGCCGGCGACAACACCATCGCGGTGGGCGTCAACAGCCTCACCTACACCCTGCGCGTGACCAACCTGGCGATCACCGACGCGGTGCCGGCCACCGGCATCGTGGTGAACGACACGCTGCCCGGCTTCGTGCCGGCGTCCAGTGGGCTGCCCAGCACAGGCATCACCGTCAGTGCCCCGGCCGGCTGGACCTGCCCGGTCACCGGCGCGTCGATCGTCTGCCGCTCGGGTGCCACCGCCCTCAATCCGGGTGCGTCCGCGGACATCGTCATCACTGTCGCGCGACCGCTGTTCGACAGCATGGGCCAGAGCCCCGGCAGCTGCGGCGCGGGTGCGCCGGCGACCGGTGCGTTCTGCAATACCGCGGGTGTCGCCGTGGATCCGGCGGTACCGGATTCGGTCGGTGAAATCAACGGCGCCAACAACCAGGCCAGCGACTGGGTGCGCATCGAGCGCGAAGCCAACGTGCGCACCACGGCGAAGAACATCGTCACCGGCAACGTCGGCCGCGCCGGCGTGGACAGCCAGTACGTGATGTCGTACCTCAACGAAGGCACCGCGACGGTGCCGGGCGTGGTGTTCCGCGACACCTTCACCCTGCCGGCGAACGATGCCGGTTTCGTGCTGGTTTCGGCCACGCGCACGCCGGGCACGGTGGCCTGCACGGCCACGCCTGACGGCGGCCTGACCGCCACCGCCACGGCGGGCGGTACCTCGTACGCGAACCCGACCGGCGCGCCGCTGCAGCTGGCCATCGAATGTCCGGCGCTGTCGATGTCGCATCGCCAGAGCGAGGACATGCTGGTCACCATCCGCCCGAACGTCAACACCGGCAACAATCCGGCCGGCCGCCAGTTCGACAACGTCGCCACGTTCGGCATCACCGGTGGCGCCACCGGCAGCGACGCCAACGGCGCGTTCAACTACAACAGCAACACCAGTGCGGCCGACGACCAGAAGACGGCGTCGCTGACGTTCCAGCAGGGCGTCGCCGACCTGATCGTCAACAAGACCGATCTCGGCTTCACCGGTGGCGTGGATCCGCTGGGCTACGACGCCCTCAATTCCGCCAACAACCTGATCACGTACCGCATCTCCGTGCGCAACGTCGGTCCCTCGGTCGCGACCAGCGTGCGCATCAACGACACCTACCGCGTGCCGAGTGGCCGCCAGGTGCGTTTCATGGGTATCGCGCCCGGCCCGATCGGCGGGCCGTCCACGGCCTTCAGCGCCGCCGGATGTACGGTGACCAGCGCCAATCCGTTCACCGGCACGGGCACCACGCCCACCGACGCGGGTTTGAGCATCGAGTGCGACGTGCCGGGTGCGGGCTTCGGCGGCAGCAATGCGCCCGGCGTGCTGGGCGTGAACGCGACCAGCTACGTCTACGTCCAGTACCGTTACGAGACGCCGCCCGGCGCCAGCGGCGATACGGCGCGCAACTACTTCAGCGTGGTGCATGCCGAAACGGACCCCAATACATCCGACAACGCGGTCGACGAGCAGACCTCGATCCGCACGCGCGCTGATGTCGGGGTGACCAAGCATGTGTTCACCGACCTGCCGGACAGCGACCCGGATGTTGCGCTGCCGGCATCGCCCGCCACGGCGGTGGCGTTGCGCCAGCCGTTCTACTGGGTGATCGAGGGCGTGAACAACGGTCCGGGCGCCAGCCTGTCGCGCGACCGCACCGGCACCAGCCCGTCGAACGGCACCGGTACGGTGATCACCGACACCTTGCCCGCCGGCCTGGAAATCCTGGGCGCGGCCACGTGGCAGAAGAAGGGGCCTGACCCGGGCGGCGACGAAGTGCCCGATGGCACCGGCACGTGTACCGCTGCCGGCCTGGCGCTGACCTGTCGCCTGGGCGACGTGACCGTGACCGGCAAGGTCCGCGTCATCGTTCCCGTGCGCTGGACCATCTATCCCGGTGCCGGTGCGCAGATCAACACCGCCAGCATCACCACCGAACAGGTGGATCCGAACCCCGGCAACAACACGGCCACGGAAGACATCCTAGTCACGCGTTCGTCGCTGGAAGGCCTGGTGTTCGAAGACCGCGATCGCGCGGCAGGGAACGGCGGCACGCAGCAGACCGTCACGGGCGAACCCGGCATCGCCGGCGTCACCGTCGTGCTGACCGGTAAGGACCTCTACGGCAACGCGGTGAACCTCACCCTGCCTACCACGGCGGACGGTGCGTACCGCTTCGAGAACCTGTCGCCCTCCGATGCGTCGGGCTACACCATCACCCAGACCCAGCCGGCCGGTTACGTCAACGGTCCGATCGATCCGCCCGCGGCCGGTGGCAGTGCGCCGTCGCTCGGTGGCACGTATGCGGCGGGGTCGCCCAACTCGGTGATCAGCGCGATTCCCGTCGGCGCCAACCAGGCCGGCGTGCGCTACAACTTCCCCGAGGTACGCCAGCCATCGCTGTCCGGCTTCGTCTACGTCGACGCCAACTTCAGCAACGTGCGCGATGGGGGCGACAGCGCCATCGCCGGCGCCACCGTCGAACTGCTCAATGCCGCCACCGGCACCGTCGTGGCCACCACCACGACCAATGCCAGCGGCGCTTACAGCTTCACCAACCTCGATCCGCTGACCGTCTACACGTTGCGCGAGGTACTGCCGGCCGGCAGCTACCAGAACCGTCCGACGGCGGTGAATGCCGGCCTGATCGGTGGCATGGCCTGTGCCACCGGCTGCACGCCGGGGAGCGGCGTGGGCGGCGATGCCGCCACCACCGACCGCATCAGCGCCATCGACCTGGGCGCCGGTACCGACGGCACGCTGTTCAACTTCGGCGAAGACGCGGTGTCGGGCATCAGCGGTCGCGTCTACGTGGACCGCAACGGCAACGGCGATTTCGATGCCGGCGATGCGGGCACGGTCAATTCGCGTCCGAATGGCGGCCTGCAGGGCGTCACCATCACGCTGACCGGCGCCGGTGCCGACGGCATCTTCGGCACCGGTGACGATCCGGCACCGGTGGTGCTGCAGACCGACGCCGATGGCGCGTATCAGTTCACCGGCCTGGTGGTCGGACAGAACTACCGCGTCACCGAAACGCAGCCGACCGGTTACGGCAACGGCACCGAGCACGCGACCAACGTCATCGAGATCGGCAACCTGCCGCTGGCCGGGACCTCCGGTCACGACTTCGGCGAAGTGCTGGGTTCGCTGGCGGGCGTGGTGTTCGAAGACTTCTCCGCGACCTCGGCCAACAACAACAG
>NZ_JAZHBO010000001.1:943613-1106348 GCF_036541335.1 Aquilutibacter rugosus
ACAGCTACGCCGGCGGCATCACCGGTCAGAACTACCGGATCGTCGAAACGCAGCGCAGCGGGCTGGCCGACGGCCAGGAGAATCCGACCAACACCATCGCCATCACCAACCTGCCGGCGAGCGGTTCCGGCGGGAACGACTTCGGCGAGCGCGCCGCGTCGCTGGGCGGCAGCGTGTGGCTGGACGCCAACAACAACGGCGTGCGCGAGGCGGGCGAGAACGGCATCGCCGGGGTCAGCATCTCGCTGCCGGCCGGCACCGTGGATGCGCTGGGCAATGCGGTGGCGGCGGTCGTGACCGACGCCAACGGCAACTACCGCTTCGACGATCTGCTGGCCGGCACGTACACCGTCAGCGAGCAGGTGGCGCAGCCGGTGGTTGGTGGCGCGACCACGATCAACGGCATCACCGTGGCCGGTACCGTCGGCGGCAGCCCCAGTGGCACCGCCACGCCGGTGACGACCGTGCCCAGCGCGGTGGCCGGCATCGTGCTGCCTGCAGGCGGCGCATCGATCGACAACAACTTCGGCGAGACACTGGGCGTGGCGTTGTCGGGTCGCGTGTTCTTCGACGCGAACAACGACGGTCTGCAGTCGGGCGCGGCCGAAACCGGCATCGACGGCGTGACCATCACGCTGAACGGTACCGACGACACCGGCGCCAGCGTGTCGCTCACCACCACGACCGACGCCAACGGCGACTACGCGTTCGACGGCCTGCGTCCCGGCACCTACACGGTGACCGAACCGACCCAGCCGACCGGCACCAGCAACGGTCAGACCGTGGCCGGCACCATCGGTGGCACGCCGTCGGGCACCGCCACGCCGATCACGACTGTGCCCAGTGCGATCGCGGCGATCGACCTGACCACGCCGGGCGCGAGCTCGATCGGCAACAATTTCGGCGAGATCCCGCTCAACAGCTCGATCGGCGGCCGCGTGTGGCGCGACAGCGACAACGACGGCGTCGTCGATCCGTCCGAGGAAGGCATCGGCAATGTCGTCGTGCGCCTGACCGGCACCGACCCGGCCGGCAATACCATCACGCGCGAAGTGAGCACGCAGCCGGAAGGCACGTACGCGTTCACCGACCTGCCGCCGGGCACGTACACGATCACCGAACCCGAGCAGCCTGCGGGCACGCTCAACGGCATCACCAATGCCGGTACCGGGGGCGGTACCGCGACGCCCCCGACGTCCACGCCGTCCGTCATCACGGGCATCACGCTGGGCGTGGGCGAAGACATCACCGGCAACGACTTCGGCGAAGTCCCGGCCGGTGCGATCAGCGGCCGCGTCTACAACGATGGCAACAACAACGGCGCCATCGATGCGGGCGAGGGCGGCTACGCGAACGTGCAGGTGGTGCTGACCGGCACCGACGACCTGGGCCAGGCGGTGAACGTCACCGTCACCACCGACGCCGAAGGCCGTTACCGCTTCGAAGGCCTGCGTCCGGGCACCTACACGGTGACCGAGCCGACGCAGCCGGTGGAAACGCTCAACGGCATCACCAGTGCCGGCACGATCGACGGCACCGTCGTGGGCACCGCGACGCCGGTGACGACCACGCCATCGGCGATCAGCGGCATCGTGCTGCCGCCGGGTGGCGAATCGATCGACAACAACTTCGGCGAGATCGGCGATTCGCCCGACCTGGTGGTCAGCAAGACCGCCACGCCGACGATCTTCACCGTCAACAACACCGCCACCTACACGCTGCGCGTGCGCAACATCGGGCAGCAGCCCAGCGCGGGCGAGTACGTGGTGGAAGACCGGCTGCCGGCCGGCCTGACGCTGGCGGCCACGCCGGTGGGCCTGGGCTGGACCTGTACCGGTGCGCTGGGCGAGGACCGTTTCCGTTGCGCCAGCAGCACGGTGATCGCCGCCGGTGCGACCTCGGCCGACAGCATCGTCGCGCAGGTGCGCGTGGCGGCCTCGGCCGCGACGGGCTCGCCGGTGAACAACGTGGTGATCGTCGAGGGCGGCGGCGAGAACGAGTTCCGCACGCCGACACCGGACGAACGCGCCGACTTCGAGGGCAATCCGGGCGACCTGCCGGTATGCGACCCGGCGATCACGCAGAACGCGTGCCGCCTCCCGACGCCCGTGCAGTTGTCGGCGTTGGTCTCGGGTACGGTGTGGTTCGACCAGGGCAGCGACTTCGGCCGCATCGACAGCGGCGACCGTCGTTTGTCGGGCTGGATCGTGGAAGTCGTCAACGACAGCGGCCAGATCGTCGGCACGGCGACCACGGGAGCCGATGGCAGCTACTCGATCGCCGACCAGGTGCCGGGCATCCCGCTGAGCATCCGCTTCCGCGATCCGTCCACGGGCGTGGTGTGGGGCCTGCCGGTCAGCGGCGACACGATCGCCGGTCCGCCGGTGCCTTGCGACGCCGACGGCGCCCTGGCGAACGGCACGGCGAGTTCCTGCCGCAGCAACGACGGCGGCAGCACACACCTGGCCGTGGTACTGGCGCCGGGCGCCAATCTGCCGCAGCAGAGCCTGCCGCTGAATCCCGGCGGCGTGGTCTATGACGCGACGACGCGCACCCCGGTGCCCGGTTCGCGCGTCACGCTGACGCCGATCGGTACCTGCGCGGGCTACACGCCCGAGCAGCACGTGCTGAACGCCGCGCTCGGCGGTTACACGGTGCAGGGCACGTCGGTATCGATGACGGTCGGTGCGGAAGGCTTCTACCAGTTCCTGCTGGGCCCGGATGCACCGGCCTCGTGCCGCTTCCAGCTGGCGGTGACGCCGCCGGCAGGCTACACGTTCGAGTCCGGCATGATCCCGGCGGAGACGTCGCCACTGACGCCGCCGTCCACGCCGGGCAAGGGCTACCCGGTGCAGACCAATGCGACCGCGCCGACCGGTCCGGTGGGTACCTCGACCACGTACTACCTGGAGCTGACCCTGGGCTCGGGCGTGGCGGTGCCGGTGCACAACCACATTCCGCTGGATCCGCAGATCGCGCCCGGCCTGGTCATCACCAAGACCGGCGATCGCAAGACGGTGGAAGTCGGCGACAGCCTGGTCTACACGATCACCATCCGCCAGACCGCGGGTGCATCGATGCGCACGGTCAACGTGATCGACCGCCTGCCGCACGGCTTCACCTACATCGATGGCACCGCGCGCGTCGACAACGCCGGCATCGCCAATCCGCTCGGCAAGCCGGGCCCGACGCTGGTGTTCGACGTCGGCGCGCTCGCCGTCGGCCAGCAGAAGGTGCTGACGTACCGCGTGCGCGTGGGCGTGGGCAGCCAGCAGGGCGACGGCATCAACCGCGCGCGCGCCTGGGGCTGCTCGATCGACGGCGGCTGCGTGGATCCGACCACGCTGACGCCGTATCCGAACGGGGGCGTGGTGCCGTCCAACCCGGCCGAGTACCGCGTGATCGTCAGCGGCGGCGTGTTCGCCGACGAAGGCTGCGTGCTGGGCAAGATCTTCGTGGACTGCAACGTCAACCACGTGCAGGACAAGGAAGAGCTCGGCATCCCCGGCGTGCGCATGTTCTTCGAGGACGGCACCTGGATGGTGAGCGACTCGGAAGGCAAGTACAGCTACTGCGGTCTGCCGCCGAAGAGCCACACGCTGAAGGTCGATCCCTCGACCCTGCCCGTGGGTTCGCGCCTGACCACCAGCAGCAACCGCAACCTGGGCGACGCGGACAGCCTGTTCATCGATCTCAAGAACGGCGAGCTGCACCGCGCCGACTTCATCGAGGGCAGCTGCTCCAACCCGGTGATCGAGCAGGTCAAGGCGCGCCGCACGCAGGGCGAGATCCGCGCCCCGGAAACCGAGCGCAACCAGCAACCGCTGCGCTTCGAGAGCAAGCCGGCACGCGCGCCGCAGCAGGCCACCGATTCGGCCAACCAGCGGCCGATCGTCGAACCTAGGCCCACGACGAGCGCACCGACCGGCACGGACGGCGCACGCAACGGGGAGGTGCAGCCATGAGCCGCTCCGCCCCGCCTCCGTCGACCTCACTGGAATCCCCTGCCATGCGTGCTTCGAGTCCCTCGTTCCATCCCCTCGCGCTGGCGCTGGCCCTGGCGGTGACGCCGTCGCTGGTGCACGCGCAAGCCGTGTCCGGCGACCGACGCTTCACGCCGGTACTGGGCCAGGCCACGCCGCTGTACCCGCAATCACCCACCTCGCAGGACCGCGCACCGCAACCGCTGTACGCGCAGCCCGGCAACGTCGACTACAGCGTCAATGCCGGCGTGGACCGCGTGGTGGTCGAGGTCGATCGCGACGGCGTGCCGGCCGATGGCCAGTCGCCGGTGAAGGTGGTCGTGCAGCTGTACGGCGCGGACGGCAAGCCGATGGCGGGCGAGTCCTTCGCCACCATCGAACACAGCGGCGGTCGCATCAAGCTGGCCGATGGCCGCACCGATGAATTCGGTCCGGGTCGACTGGATGCCGACGAAGTGACGCCTGGCATCCAGCTGGCCGTGCGCGACGGCCGCGCCGAGTTCGAACTGCTGGCGCCGCACGATCCGCAGGATGTGCTGCTGCGCGTGACCTCGGGCAGCCACAGTGCCGAAGGCGTCGTCGGCTTCGTGCCGGAAATGCGCGAGCTGATCGCCACCGGCCTGATCGAAGGCGTCATCAACTTCCGCCGCAAGGGCGACAACCTCGTCAACGGGACCCAGCAGGGCGATGGGTTCGAGCGCGAGATCCGGCGCTGGGAGAAGCAGTTCAATAGCGGCAAGGCCAATGGTGCCGCGCGCGCCGCGTTCTTCGTCAAGGGCACGATCAAGGGCGAGTACCTTCTGACCGCCGCCTACGACTCCGACAAGGACGTGCGGGCGCGCCTGCTGCGCGACATCCAGCCGGAAGAGTTCTATCCGGTGTACGGCGACGCCTCGCTGCGCGGCTTCGATGCGCGTTCGGCCGAACGCCTGTACGTGCGTGTGGACAAGGACCGCAGCTACCTGCTGTACGGCGACTTCCAGACCGGCGACAACATCGCCACGCAGACTGGCGTGGACTTCGGCACGCAGGCGGGCCAGCGCGTACTCGGCACCTACAACCGTACCGCGACCGGCCTGGGCTGGCACTTCGAGAACGGCCGCGTTCGCGGCAACGTCTTCGCCATCGAGGATTCGCTGCGCCAGGTGATTGAGGAACTGACGGCTGCCGGCAGCGGTCCCTACGGCCTGCGCAACAACGCGGTGCTGGAAGGCAGCGAGCGCGTGGAAGTGGTCGTGCGCGACCGCAACCAGCCGTCACGCATCGTCTCGGTGCGTCCGCTCGGCCGCCTGGTGGACTACAGCTTCGAACCGTTCTCCGGTCGCATCCTGCTCAACAGCTTCCTGCCTTCGTTCGACAGCGACCTGAATCCGGTGTCGCTGCGCATCACCTACGAACTGGACCAGGGTACCGAGAAGTTCCTGGTCGTCGGTGCCGACGCGCAGCTGCGGGTGGGCGAGCGGGGCGAGATCGGGGGGTCCTACGTCGACGACCGCAATCCCTTCGCCGCGTTCGAGATGGGCAGCGCGAACGTCGGCTACAAGCTGGGCGCCAACACCTGGCTGGTGGCCGAAGCCGCACGCACGCGCAGCGAAGTGAACACCAACAGCGTCAACCAGTATGGCACGCCGGGCCTGCAGAGCCTGAGCGGGCTGGTGGAAGGCGATGCGTGGCGCGTCGAACTCGGCCACGCCGGCAAGGCCGTGGACCTGAAGCTGTTCGCCGGCCAGTCCGACCCGGCGTTCAACAACCCGTCGTCGCCGCTGTACGGCGGCCGCGGCGAGTACAGCGTGACCACGCGCTGGCGCTTGAACGACCGCTTCGAGCTGTATGCGGAAGGTCTGCGCAGCGAAGATCGCAACCCCGATGGCGGCGAGCGTGAAGCCGCCAGTGCGGGTACGCGCGTGAAGCTCACCGACAAGCTCACGCTGGACGTCGGTTATCGCACCATCCGGGAGACCGTGGGCGCCTATTACACCTGGGCCACGAGCACGGGCTACGGCAACATCGGCGGACTCTCGGGCGGCTACGCCACGGGATCCGGCGGTGGTGCGCTCGGCTACGGCCAGCAACCGCTGGATCCGCTGACCGGCCTGCCGATCATCAGCAGCGGCAATCCCAACGATGTGGGCAGCGGCCTGCCGATCGGCACCAAGCTGTCGTCGGACATGCTGCGCATCGGCATGGGCTACCGCGCGAGCGACCGCTTCAGCATCGGCGGCGAAGTCGAGCAGGACATCCATGGCGAAGACCGCAGCCGCGTGGCGCTAGGCATGGATTACCAGCTGCGCGAACGCAGCCGCCTCTACGGCCGCTACGAGAAGCAGACCGGCATCAGCGGCGTGAACGGCCTGACCCAGGACGGGCGCGAGGCGGATACGGTGGCGCTGGGCGTGGACACCAGTTTCATCAAGGACACGCAGCTGTTCTCCGAGTACCGCCTGCGCGATGCCATCGCCGGCCGCGACATCCAGGCCGCCTCGGGCATGCGAAACCGCTGGGACCTGCGCGAAGGCCTGCGCCTGGACACGACGCTGGAACACACCAACGTCATCTCCGGCAACATCGGTGACTCCACCGGCATCGGCTTCGCGCTGGACTACAGCGCCAACCCGCTATGGCGCGGCAACGTGCGACTGGAACACCGCATCTCCGACGACGTCGCCGGTACTCCGACCAACGAGGCCTACAACACCACGCTGCTGCAGTTCCTGGCGGCGCGCAAGTTGAGTCGCGACTGGACATTGCTGGCGCGCAACTACCTGCTGCGCACCGAGTACGACGCGCGCGGCGACGTGTTGCAGGACCGGTTCCAGATCGGCGCCGCCTACCGCGACACCGACACCAACCGCGTCAATGCGCTGGCCCGCTACGAGTACAAGCTGGAGAAGGACGAAAGCGGCATGGACGGCACCGGCTTCGGCTCGGACACCGGCCAGGACATCCGCAGCAGCGCGCACATCATCTCGGCGCACGCGGACTGGCACCCCTCGCGTCCGTGGTGGTTGACGGGTCGCGTCGCCGCGAAGTGGCAGCAGGACAGCTTCTTCTACGCCGACACCGGTCGCGTCGACGACGATTTCAACGCCGTGCTGCTGTCCGGCCGCATCGTCTACGACATCACCGAGAACTGGGACATCGGCGTGCTGGCCTCGACGTTTCGCGGCCAGGACGGTGCCAACCAATACGCGTTCGGCATGGAAGTGGGTCGCTTGTTGCGGCAGAACCTGTGGCTGTCGGTGGGCTACAACGCCACCGGCTTCCGCGGCGACAACGACCTGACCGGCTACGAGTACACGCAGCAGGGCGCGTTCATCCGCCTGCGCTTCAAGTTCGACGAAGACCTCTTCCGCAGGGAAGACGCCCGCTACCGCGATCCGGTGCGCTGAGGATTACCGACATGACCACTACCAAAACCTCCCTCCTGTGCGCGGCCGTGCTGGCCTGCATCGCCTTCACCGCCTTCACCGCCGGTGCGCAGCAGACCCAGCTGACGCCGGCGCGCGATCGGATCACCGACGAGGCGATCCACGCCGACCTGACCGGCTACGAGCACACCCAGGGCCGTATCCAGGCGCTGAACGACGGCGGCCGCCCGATCCGCGACTACCATCTGTCGAAGGCGCAATGCTGGCTGGACGTGTCCTTCCACGAGTATTCGCGCAACGACCGCAGCGCCTTCCCGCAGGAAGCGCTGACCGAGTCGGAGAAGCTGATCGTGGGCATGGAGCAGGGCGTCACGCCGCTGCCGACCGATACGCCGCTGGTCAATGGTGCCGCCCGCGTGCGCGAAGACCTGTGGAAGCGCCTGGGCGCGATCCATGGCACGCCGGGCTTTGCGTGTGCGCAGCAGGCCGTGGCCTGCGGCGAGGTTGAACTGGTCCATGCGGGCAACGAGTTCAACCAGCAGCAGTGGCGGCATGCCAAGCCGTACATCCAGATCGCCGAAGACTGGGTGAGCGATGCCGAAGCCTCCACGCGCCAATGCGGCGCGGTGCCGGCGGTGCTGCCGGTGGACACGGTGCTGACGGCGAACGTGCTGTTCGAGTTCGACCGCTCCGGTCGCAGCGACATCCGCGCCTATTCGCTGCAGAGCCTGGACCGCGAACTGGCCCGCCTGCGCGAGGAAGGCCTCACCCTGGCCAAGGTCGAACTGGTCGGCCATGCCGACCGTCTGCAGGGTCGCGGCCACGACTACAACCAAGCGCTGTCCGAGCGTCGCGCGCAGACCGTGCGTGCGCTGCTGTTGGAGCGTGGCATTGATGCCGCCAACGTCACTTACAGCTTCAAGGGCGATGGTGATCAGGTGCAGCAGTGCGACGGCGTGAAGCCTCAGGCCGCGCTGCGCGAGTGCCTGATCCCGAACCGCCGCGTTGAAGTGCGCCTACACGTCACCCGATGAAATCGACACTGGTCGATTCGAGAGACGCCACTCGAGCGATAACCGACGGACAGTTCGCTGTCACCGCTTGATTCAGATACAGGCAAGCTAATTTTGACTCTCGAGAGAGCTGAACTCGCTCCCAGAGGTGGGTGTCCACTTGTAGCCCCAAGTAGATAAACGAGTATGCAACTGCGTGTCGAAAGTACTACGGCTAAGGCCGACCTTCAGGCCGACATTAGCGACGGGTTTCCAACCCGTTGGGGCACAGCTTGTAACCCGCTTTCGATCGAAGCTGGGGAGAGGTGCTCCATGAGGCATGTTTTTCAAAGTATTGACAGGCGTGGGCTATCCTGCGACGGATGAACGAGCCAGAGAAAAACATCCTGAGGGCCAGCGCCACATCCGTTGCGTGGAGCGTGGACGTCATATCCTTCCTGCGAGGGGCAACTAGTGATAGCGAGTTGGACATTCACGATGCGGCTGACGCACTGCGTATGACGCTAAGCGTCTGGATCGCAGGATCTGCTTCCAATGATTCCCTCCTGCACTTGTCGGACAGCGATGCCCTGGTGGCGTCTACGGCCGTACTGCGCATGCAGGAAAGGAGGTTAAGGATGTTTATCGGGGAGGCCGATGGCATGGCAGCTTCCGACCCATTGCGGCCGTTGGCGCGATATCCAGCGCAAGCTAATGGGTGGCCAGTATCGTGTTGGAATACGGGACGCCGGTTTCGAGCGCTGCCTTCGACGGCCAACTGGAGATGGTCCGAGGATCTTACTTCGAGGCTGGCCGAAGTTATCCAGCTCGGCGACGATGCAGTAGCCGGCCGCAATTAAGCCGAATCGGGGGATCGCATGATCAATGTTATTGGGCTTGCAACTTTTACTCTGGCTGCTGCCTTGACAGCAATGACCCCATCCTCGGCCTTATAAGTTGGCGCAACAATACGAGGACGAGCTCGCTGGCTTTAGCTCCAGGCCCTATCAGGGTATGGCTAGGGGTGATACTCGATTCAGACCCGAAACCTACCAAATGTGGATTGCCACAGCTCGCATGAAGGCCTGCCACTTTGAAGCGCGTCGAATTGAGCTGGGTGGTGGCAAGTCGAACGCGTCCGCATCCTCTTCGAAGGCCACTTCCAATCAGCCTGCAACCCCTTCTGTTCCTTCAGCCTGTTCTGCCAAGAATGCGGCGGTCGCCAATGCTGCTATGGATGAGATCGATGCGCGACTTGGCACCTTTCTCGATTCGCCACGCGGGAGAAATGCCACCGTAGCAACGCCAACTCTGCAGGTCATTATGTGGGCGACGCAGAAAATGTCCGAGACAATCTGGCGTTACTGTCCCAATAGTGTCGGTTATGCCGAGCGCCTGAGCGAGCTGCAGGCCAGCTATGATGCGGCTCTTGACGCGTGTCAGAAGATCCGGACTAACGAGTCTGTATGCGGCCCGGTTGCGCCCTGACTGCCAATCTGTAAGCCAATAGCGGCTGGCCTCGCCCCGGAGCTCAGCTGCTAATTCCGACAGGACTGCCGCGACGCGCTAAAATAGCGGCTATGACTGACATGCCGAATTGTCCGCAATGCGGATCGAACTTCAGCTATTCCGATGGCACCATTTTCGTTTGCCCGAAATGTGGCCATGAATGGGTCGAAGGCGAGGCCGTCGCCGTGCCGGAAGACGGTCCGCGTATCCATAAGGATGCCGTCGGCAATGTCCTGCAGGATGGCGACTCCATCACTGTGATCAAGGATCTGAAGGTCAAGGGTGCCAGTTCGCCCGTAAAGGCCGGCACCAAGGTGCGCAACATTCGTCTAGTCGACGAAGATCACGATATCGACTGCAAGATCGACGGCTTCGGCGCCATGAAACTCAAGTCCGAGTTCGTTCGCAAGGCTTAATTCGTAGCCAGCAACTGCCTTAGGATGCCGCGCGCGTCGTCCTTCTGCATGTAACGCGGAATGGCGTAGGTGCCGTGTGCTTCGGTCAACGCGTGCGCAATGATCCGATCAAAATCCGCTTCGCGCAGAGCATTCACGGTCGAAGGGATACCCATCGCCGCATTCATCTCGCGAATCCACGCAATCATGCGGTCGGCGTTCTCGGTGTCATTGGCTCCGGCGACGGCAATGCCGGCCGCGCGCGCCAAGTCGGCGAGGCGATCGGTGCACGCCGATTTGCAGAAATCGAGAACATGCGGCATCACGATGGCGTTGGCCAGACCATGCGGCACGTGATACAGACCGCCGAGCTGATGCGCAATCGCATGCACATAACCCACGGTGGCGCGCGTGAATGCGAGCCCGGCCAGTAGTGCCGCTTCCTGCATATTGGCGCGCGCCTCCATGTCCGTTCCCAGCGCGTAGGCCTTGCTGAGATTGGCGCCGATCAGTTCCGTGGCGCGTAAGGCCCAGGCATTGGTCTCCTTGGTGCCCATGGTGCCGATATAGGCCTCGACGGCGTGCGTAAGCGCATCCATCCCGGTGGCCGCAGTGACAGCAGGTGGCAAGCCAACGGTGAGCGCAGGATCCAGTGCCACCTTAATCGGCAGCAGTTTGGGGTCAATAATGCTGTACTTGGTTTGCTCGGCGCGGTCCGAGACGATGGCAGCTACGGTCGCCTCGGAGCCGGTGCCGGATGTAGTTGGAATGGCGTATAGAGGAAGCCCGTGCGGACGCGGCAGGTGATACAGCCACACGCCGGTGAGCTTTGAAGGATGCTTGCCGGTGGCCTGACACATCAGCATGGACTTGGCGCAGTCAATCGGCGAACCGCCACCAACGGCCAAAACTGCCTGGGCATTGAATGCATTCAGTCGCTCGACACCGCGTAGTACTAACGCATAGTCGGGATCGGGTTCGACATCGCTAAAGACCTCAACGGCGACATCACGTTGCCGCAAATGGGCTGCCAGTCGTTCCGGGATACCGGTGCGCATTAAGGGGCCGTCGGTGACCAGCAGAACGCGCTGCAAACCGGCGGCTGCCATCTCATCGCATAGGGTTAGCGATGAATCCACGCCACGTATGGTCTCCGGCACCGGGAAACGCAGGACCTTTAACGCGATCTTGTTGACTGCAATTTGCAGACGCGGAATCCAATAGGCCGACATGCGCTTAGCCCCCGAGCTTTTTCATGATGGACAGCACTTGCGCTGCGCGGCCGCTATACGGCGGCAGGACGAAATCGAGTGCGCGGATGGGACCTTGGCGGAACACGGGGCGCAACTTGGAAAAGGTCAGAAAGCCCTCGTGGCCGTGGTAATGGCCCATGCCGCTGTCGCCGCTGCCGCCAAACGGCAAGTCGTGAATGCCGGCCTGCACGACGGGTTCGTTGATACCGACGCCGCCGCTGATGGTGGATTGCACGAGTTGATACTGCAGTTTGCGGTCATCGCTGAATACGTAGAACGCGAGCGGGCGTGGACGGGAGTTGATTTCGGCGACCACGGCGTTGATGTCGTCATAGGCGATGACCGGGAGCACCGGGCCAAAGATCTCACGCTGCATGATGCGCATGGCGGTGGTGGGTTTGAGCACCAGTTTGGGTGGCAGCACGCGGGTCTCGCCGGTGGGGGCAGGGCCTTCGTAGAGTTCAACAATCTCAGCGCCGTGCTGTTTGGCATCGGCGATGGTGTCCTGCAGACGTGCGAACGAGCGGGTATCAATGATCGAAGTGAAATCGCCGTTGTTGACATTCGGGATGTGCTTGCGGACCCAGGCCTTAGCGGCGCGGACAAATGCATCGACCTTGTCGGTAGGCACATAGACGTGATCGACGCTGGTGCAGATCTGGCCGGAGTTGAGCATCTTGGACCACAGGATGCGTTCTGCCGCGCGTTCAGCGGAATAGTCCTTGGCGACGATGGCAGGCGACTTGCCGCCGAGTTCCAAAGTCACCGGCGTCAGATTGGCTGCAGCGCTAGCCATGACTTTGCGGCCGGTGTCCGCCGAGCCGGTAAAGAACAGATGGTTAAACGGCAGTGCCGAAAACGCAGGACCCAGTGTGCCGGTACCGTCATCGGCAAAGAAGGAGACTTCGTTCGGATCAAAGAACTGCGGCGAAACCCGTTGCAGCAGTTCGGCAAGGTGGAGCGAGTTCTCGGACATCTTGACCATGACGCGGTTGCCGGCGGCCAGTGCGCCGATCATGGGTTGCACGGCCATCGCAATCGGGAAATTCCACGGCACGATGATGCCGACGACACCGACCGGTTGCGGAAAGGTCCAGGCACTGGCGGTTGGAAACTCGAGCAGGCTGAGCTTGCGCTTTTTCGGGCGACACCAGCGGGGCAGTGCGCGTTTGGCCTCGCGGATCGCGCCCTTGGCCTGCACCAGTTCGGTGAGCTCGGTTTCAAATGGATTGCGTACGCCGAAATCACGCTGCACGGCGGCCGTCATGTCATGCCAATGCGTATCGAGCATGGCTGCCAGGCGCTCGAGTGCGGCGCGACGGGCCGCGACATCCGGCGACAGGTTCTGTAAGTGGGCGCGTTGCTGAGCCGTGAAAACAGGCTGCAATCGGTCAACTGGCGAGAGTTCAGTGGTCATCAGTCGAACTTACTGCATTCTGATGACCGCTGTGAAGGGCCTAGTCGGCCGCAAAGGCCTCGCGCGTCAGGTTGACCGCTCCGTTCCGCGTTGCGACCACGTTGTCTTCGATGCGAATGCCGCCGAAGGGCTTGAAGGCCGCTACGCGATCCCAGTTCACATCGGAATTGGCAGGCGTCGGACGGAGCTCGTCGAGCAGCATGTCAATGAAGTACAGTCCGGGTTCGATGGTGACGACGCTGTTTTCTACCAGCGTGCGGGTCATGCGCAGATACGGTTGGCCTTCGGGACGATCGATGCGACCGCCGCGATCGGAGGCATGGAAGCCCGCCACATCGTGCACTTGCAGACCAATCGGATGACCCACGCCATGCGGGAAGAACGCATTGGAAATGCGCGAGGACAGTGCGGCCTCGGGCGAGCAGCGAATCAGATCGAAATCGCGCAGCACCTGTGACAGCGCTGTATGCGTATTCATGTGGATGTCGCGGTAGTCGGTGCCGGGCAGCACTTGCGCGCACAGATCCAGTTGCACGCGGTCCACGGCATCAATCAGTGCCTGGAATTCATCCTGCTGCGTCGAGTACGTCCGTGTGATGTCGCTGGCATAGCCTTGGTACGAGGCGCCGGCATCGATCAGGAATGAGCGTGTCTGCGTTGGCGCTTGGCGATCGCGGGTCATGTAATGCAACACGGCCGCATGTTCGTTGAGGCCAATGATGTTGCAGTAGGGCAGATCGTTGGCATCCTGACGTGTAGCGGCGCAATACGCCAGGTGGATATCAAATTCGCTCAAGCCGTCGCGGAAGGCCTGTTCGGCCGCCCGATGACCGATGACGCCAATGCGTGTCGCCTCGCGCATCATGGCGATTTCGTACGCCGTTTTGGCGTGGCGATGGAATTCCAGGTAATCGAGCACCGCCGGCGGATTGTTCGGCACAAACGGTCCGAGTGCGGCATTGTCCTCGCCGAGGATGGCGCAACGTGCAGGATTGGAGGGCAGTAGTTTGAGCGCTTCATCCGGCGTGCGAATGATCGAGATTTCAAATTCCGATGGCCAGTAGCCGGTCGGATCGCTGGGGACGGTGTGCCAGTAATCGTGTGGCTGCATAAAAATCAGGCGCGGCTTGCTGCCGGGCGTGATCACCAGCCAGCTGCCCGGTGCCTGCGTGACCGGCAGCCAGGCTTTGAACTGCGGGTTGACGGCAAACGGGTAATCGCGATCATCAAAGTACTGATAGCGCAGCACGCCCGCCGGAACGACCAGGTGATCCAGTTCGGCACGCTGCAGGGCCTCGGCTGCGCGCTGCTGCAGAATGCTCAGATGCTCCGGATAGAGCGAGGCGAGGGTGCTATCAAGGGTGTCGGTCATGGCAACGGTCAACGGGCAAACATCAGCCTTCATTATTGAACGTGCGCTCGCTGCTGGCAAACGCAGAGCCTATAGGCGGGGCTCTACAGGAACAGTTCCATCAGATCGTTGGTAAAGCGGCGGCCCAGTTCGGTCGGGCAGACCAGATCGCCTTCGACGGTGATCAGCTCGCGTTCCAGCGCCATGGCCAGCGGTTGTGCGATGACGGCGCGGTCCAGTCCCGTGCGCAGTTCAAACATGCTCAACGGAAAGCCGTCGTTCAAACGCAAGGCGTTCATCATGAACTCGAAGGGTAAACGGTCCGCGGTGACCATCTCATCGGTCCCGAAGTTGGCGGGCGTGCCGACAGTGTCCAGATAGACGCGGGGATGTTTGAGCTTGTCGCGTCGGCGAATCTGCTGCGCGGCGCCTTCGGTGATCTTGCCGTGGGCGCCGGCACCGATTCCCAGATAGTCGCCGTATTGCCAGTAATTGAGATTGTGCTGGCAACGGCGGTTGTCGCGCGCATAGGCGGAGACTTCGTATTGCTTGAAGCCCGCGGCGGCGAGCGCACTTTGGCATTCCATCTGCATATCCCAGGCGCTGTCGTCGTCGGGCAGGCGTTCGGGTGGGCGTGCGTAGAACACGGTGTTGGGTTCCAGCGTCAGCTGGTAGTGCGAGATGTGCGTGGGGTTCAGGGCTAGGGCGCGCTCAATGTCGTGCAGTGCGCCGGCCAGGTCCTGCTCGGGCAGTGCATACATCAGATCGAGATTGATGTTGTCGTAGCCTGCATCCTGCGCCATGCTTACGGCGCGTTCGGCCTCGCCGCTGTTATGAATACGGCCCAGCGTCTGCAGAGCGCGGTCATCAAAACTCTGGATACCAAAACTCAGGCGATTGATGCCGGCGGCGCGGTAGCCTTCGAAACGGCCATGTTCTGCGGTGCCGGGGTTGGTCTCTAAAGTAATCTCGCAACCGGGCGCCAGCGATAGCAGGGCAGACGCGCGTTGTAGGAAATCGTCCATGAATTCCGGCGGCATCAGCGAGGGCGTGCCGCCGCCGAAGAACACGCTATGCACCACGCGGCCCCACACTAAGGGCAAATCCTGTTCGAGATCGCGGATCAGCGCGTCAACATACTCGCGCCATTGCACCTCGCCGCGGCGCTCATGCGAGTTGAAGTCGCAGTAGGGGCATTTGCGTACGCACCACGGTACGTGGACATACAGACTGAGCGGCGGGGTACGCAACATGTGTGGGCGCGCTTAGTCGGCCAACAGATCGGGCGCGCGCAAGCGCTCGTGCAGTTTGCGCATGGCAATGCCGCGATGGCTAATGCCGTTCTTGAAGGCACTGTCGAGCTCTGCAGCCGTCTGACCAAAGCGCGGATCCAGAAACATCGGGTCGTAGCCAAAGCCGCCTTGGCCACGTTGATCGTCGATGACTTCGCCGTACCAGCGACCCTCGGTCACAATCGGCGCCGGATCGTCGGCGCTGCGCACCATGGCAATGGCAGAAATATAGAACGCCGAAAACGGAGCATCGGTCGGCGTGGCTCGCAGCAACTCACGCAACTTGGTCATGTTGGCCTGTGCATTGCCATGTTCACCGGCAAAACGCGCGCTGTAGAGTCCGGGGCGGAAATCCAGGGCTTCGACACACAATCCGCTGTCATCGGCAATGGCGGGCAAGCCTGTTACCTGCGCAGCATGTCGTGCCTTGAGGATGGCGTTCTCGATAAAACTCAAGCCGGTTTCATCGGCATCGCTCACGCCCAATTCCTGCTGCGGGATGCACTCCCAGTCGGTGTCAGTGAGCAGATCCCGAAACTCGGCCAGCTTGCCATTATTGGATGACGCGATGACGATGCGAGTTTTCATGCAGTAACTGACTCCAATGCCTGCCGTTGCAGTTCAATCAGTTGGGTGATACCCACCGATGCGAGTGCGGTCATCTGCTGCAGTTCTTCCATGCGGAAGGCATGGCCTTCGGCCGTACCTTGCACTTCAATAAAGCCACCGCCGTCATTCATCACGACATTCATGTCGGTGTCGCAGTCACTGTCTTCGGCGTAATCGAGATCAAGGACCGGCACGCCGCGGTACACGCCAACCGAAACGGCAGCGACCGCACCGAACAGCGGATTGGTCTTGATGTCGCCGCGTTTACGTAGAACGCTGATGGCATCGCACAGTGCCACGTAAGCGCCGGTAATAGCGGCGGTGCGGGTGCCACCATCGGCCTGCAGAACATCGCAGTCGAGCGTGATGGTGCGTTCGCCCAGGGCCTTGCGGTCAATGCAGGCGCGCAGTGAACGGCCAATCAGGCGCTGAATCTCGAGCGTGCGGCCACCTTGCTTGCCGCGTGCCGCCTCGCGGTCAACGCGCGTGTGAGTGGAGCCGGGCAGCATGCCGTATTCGGCGGTGACCCAGCCGTCGCCGGTGCCGCGCAAAAAGCCGGGAGTGCGATTCTCAACCGAAGCCGTGCACAAAACGCGGGTATCACCGAACGAAACGAGTACCGAGCCGGCGGCATGGCGGGTAAAGCCGCGCTGCAGGGTGACAGGGCGCAGTTGGTCCGGCGCACGGCCGCTGGGTCGGGAAAAATCGCTGGACATGGCCATTTCGCTGTCAAATTACGGGGTTCAAGTTTACCATTGGACATTCCTCGACTATTTAGAACGCCCGCGCACTCCATGATCAAGAGCATGACCGGCTATGCCGTCGCCGACCTTCAATGTGACTGGGGGCGCTTGAGCTGCGAGATCCGTTCCGTCAATTCACGGCATCTGGAGTTGTTCGTGCGTGCGCCCGATGAGATTCGTGCGCTCGAGCCGCAGGTTCGTCGTCTGGTGCAGGCACGCGTTCAGCGCGGCAAGGTCGAGGTCAATTTCCGCGTCAAACGCGAGTCGAGTGCCGATACCTCGGTCAATCGCGATGCGCTCAACCGTTACGCACAGTTGGCAACCGAGCTGAGTGATCAGTTTCCCGGCTTGACCACCGAGTTCGGTCGTTTGCTGGCATTGCCCGGCGTGCTGCAAGTTCCCGATCTCGAACCGCAGCAAGTCGAGACCGATGTGCTGGCCGTCACCGAAACCGCGCTGGCTGCGTTTATCGAGTCGCGCGAGCGAGAGGGCGCAGCCTTGTTGC
Organism: Aquilutibacter rugosus; assembly: GCF_036541335.1. Classification (NCBI taxonomy): domain Bacteria; kingdom Pseudomonadati; phylum Pseudomonadota; class Gammaproteobacteria; order Lysobacterales; family Lysobacteraceae; genus Aquilutibacter; species Aquilutibacter rugosus. The sequence continues at coordinate 961,031 of NZ_JAZHBO010000001.1, forward strand.
AGGCCATTACGCAACGGGTTGACGGCATTGCCGCCATCGCTGCGCAGGCTCGCGAGTGGGTGCCGATGATTCGTGAGGCGCAACGCACCCGCTTGCTGGATCGGCTAGGGGAAATGGCCGCGTCGGTTGATCCTTCGCGCCTGGAACAGGAGCTGGTGCTGGCATTGACCAAGCTCGATGTCGATGAAGAGTTGGATCGTCTGGACTCGCATGTGGTCGAGGCTCGCCGAGTCCTGGCGCGCGATGAGGCGGTCGGACGCCGTTTGGACTTCCTGCTGCAGGAATTTAACCGCGAAGCCAATACGTTGGGCTCCAAGTCCGTCGATTCGCGCACGGGCGCCGCGGCGGTTGAGCTCAAGGTGCTGATTGATCAGGCCCGTGAGCAGATCCAGAACATCGAGTAAAGTGAGTTTATGAGAGGCACACTATTCATCGTTGCCGCGCCCTCGGGTGCCGGTAAATCCAGCGTGGTCAACGCGGCCATCGCTCGCGATCCGAACATCTCGCTGTCCATTTCCTTTACCTCGCGGGCTCCGCGGCCGGGTGAGCGTCACTCCGAGCACTATCACTTTGTCGATCGGGCCACCTTTGAGCAGATGATCGAAGAGGGCGAGTTCTTCGAGCACGCGCTGGTCCATGGCGACTGGAAGGGCACCGCCAAGCAGTCCGTCGAGCCGCAACTGGCCGCCGGTCGCGATGTGCTACTGGAGATTGACTGGCAAGGCGCGCGCCAGGTTCGCGCACAAATGCCGGGTGCCATCAGCGTGTTTATTCTGCCGCCCTCAACGTCTGCGCTGGAGCAGCGCATGCGCAACCGCGGTCAGGACAGTGACGATGTGATTCGCCAGCGTCTCGCTGCCGCCCGCGATGAAATGTCGCACTACGGCGAGTTCGATTACCTCATCGTCAACGAGCATTTTGCGGTGGCGGTCGATGAGATGTGCTCGATCTTTACGGCCTCGCGTCTGCGTAAGGATCAGCAGGTGGCCCGCCATCAGCCCCTGATCAGTGAGCTGCTGTCCGACTGAGAACGGCCGAAGTTTTTCGGAATAGTCTTTAAAAACAATGGGTTACGATGAGCGCTCCGGACCCGGCGCGGCGCGCCTCTTGACCGGATGCCGGTCTAGCGTCATAATGTTCAGTTCGAAATTCACAGTGCCGCAATCCGGCAGGATCTCCATTTCATGGCCCGTATTACCGTAGAAGATTGCCTGCAAAAGGTCGATAACCGCTTTGAGCTGGTCATGGTGGCTGCCAAGCGCGCCCGTCAGCTCGCCAACGGCGTGGAAGCCACGCTCGATAATCGCGAAACCAAGGACAAGCCGACTGTGCTGGCCCTGCGCGAAATCGCCGAAGGTCTGATCACCGAAGACTATGTCAACCAAGTCGAAAAGGCCGAACGCGAACGTCGCGAACGCGAAGCCATCGAATGGAAGGCTGCCGAAGTCGTCAGCGACGAAGATCTCGCCCGCGGCGACGACTGAGTTCGATGCACCGGGTCGGACAGTGGTCCGGCTTGCATTGCATTGCAAAGGTACAAAGGCCCTGATGTGTCATCAGGGCCTTTTTTGTTAATCTTAGATATGACTTCGATCGAGCCGATTCTGACCACACCGGTAGCACCGTCGCCACCGTCAACGGTGGTGCCGGACTATGTGCTCGATCTGGAGCGCGCCGCCGCCTATCTGGGCGCTGAGCAGCTCAAGCGTTTGCGTCGTGCCTATGAGATCGGTGCGTCGGCCCATGTCGGCCAGATGCGCAAATCGGGCGAGCCCTACATCACGCATCCGGTTGCGGTCGCCAAGATCCTGGCCGAGCAGGGTCTGGATGGTGACAGCCTTATTGCCGCCATCCTGCACGACACGATCGAGGATACGCCGATCACGCGTGACGATCTGGCTCGCGAATTCGGTGAGGATGTCGCTCACATTGTCGAAGGCGTGACCAAACTCGACAAGCTCCAGTTCAAAGACCGGCATGAGGCCACGGCGGAAAGCTTCCGCAAGATGATGCTGGCCATCGCGCAGGATTTGCGCGTGATCCTGATCAAGCTGGCCGATCGACTGCACAACATGCGCACGCTCGGTGCTCAAAGTGCAGAGGCGCGACATCGCATAGCCCGCGAAACGCTCGAGGTCTATGCACCCATCGCGCAGCGTCTCGGTATGAACCTGTTCAAGGCCGAGCTGCAGGATCTGGGCTTTAAGGCGATGCATCCGTGGCGCCATGCGGTGCTGCAAAAACGGATTCGTTCGCAGCCGGTGGTGCGGCGCGAGGCCATGGTCCAGATCGAATCCTCGCTGGCACAGCGCCTGGCGCGCGAAAAACTGCAGCATCGGCTGATCAGTCGCGTTAAATCGCCGTGGAGCATCTACACCAAGATGCGCGTCGAGCATAAAACCTTTGCTCAAGTCATGGATGTGTTTGGCTTCCGCCTGGTAATGCGCAACGTCGCCGATTGCTATCACGCACTGGGGGTCGTGCATTCACTGTACAAGCCGGTGGATACGCGCTTCCGTGACTTTATTGCGATTCCTAAGGGCAACGGATATCAGTCCCTGCACACCGTGCTGTTCGGGCCGTATGGTGCGCATGTCGAGGTGCAGATCCGCACTGAGGAAATGGATGCGGTGGCCGAGCGCGGCATTGCGGCGCACTGGACGTACAAGAACGGCGGCCGTCAGAGCTCCGCAGAGATGCGGGCGCGTAACTGGATCGAGTCGCTGCTCAGTGACCAGCTCAACACCCAGTCGTCGGTCGAGTTTTACGAGAGCGTCAAGATCGACCTGTTCCAGGAAGAGGTCTACGTGTTCTCGCCCAAGGGCGACATTCTCAGCTTGCCGCGCAATGCCACGGCGCTGGATTTCGCGTACATGGTTCACACCGATGTCGGCAATCATGCCGTCACCGCACGCATCAACGGCAAGCTGTCGCCGCTACGAACACAGTTGGGTAATGGGGACCGCGTCGAGATTGTGACGACGCCGGCTTCGATCCCCAAGCCGCAATGGTTAGAGTTTGTCGTCACGGGCAAGGCGCGCACCGCCATTCGCCAGCAACTGAAACAGCTCGAGCACGAAGACGCCATCGAGATCGGACATCGCATGCTCGATCGCGCTCTGGAGCAGTTGGGCAGTTCCATTGAGCGCATCCCGGCCGGACGTCTCGAGTCGTATCTGCAGGACAACAAGATGAATCGGCTCGAGGCCTTGCTGGCGGAGATTGCACTGGGCAACTGGTTGCCGTCGCTCGTTGCGTCGTCCCTGGTGCAGCAAACGTCTGCAGAGCAGTCGGGCGCCGACGGCAAGCCGATTTATATCCCGCGTGATCGCCTGCTGATCAACGGCACCGAGCGCAATGTCATTAGTTTTGCTTCGTGCTGCACACCAATCCCCGGCGATGAAGTCATGGGCTTTCATACCGCCGGCAAGGGCATTGTGGTGCACCGTATCGATTGCGCCAACGTGCCCGACTATCGCAAACATCCCGAGCGCTGGGTCAACGTCGGCTGGGATCGCAAGGTGGCTGGCGACTATACTGCAGCCCTGCGAATGGAACTCGATAACCGCCAAGGGGCCTTGGCTCAGGTGGCGGCGGCCATTGCCGAAGCGGATTCCAACATTGATCGTGTCGAATATGTCGATCGGGATTCGCTGGTTGGCATCGTCCGTTTCGTGATCGAAGTGCGCGATCGCAAGCATCTTGCAGATATCATTCGTCGTCTGCGCCGCCTTAAGGTGGTGCTGGGCATCAACCGGATCTAATCATGAGCAACAGGCAAATCATTCAAACCACCAATGCACCGGCAGCGATCGGTCCGTATTCGCAGGCCGTGCGCGTCGACAATACCGTGTACCTTTCGGGGTGCATCCCATTGGATCCGGAAACCGGTCTCGTGGTTGAGGGCGATATCAGCGCGCAAGCCCGTCGTGCCTTCGACAATTTGCAGGCGGTGTGTGAGGCGGCCGGTGGCTCGCTCAATGATGTGGTCAAGCTGGGCCTGTTTCTGACAAACCTGGGTGACTTTGCGGCGGTCAACTCGGTGATGGCTGACTATTTCGAAGCGCCGTATCCTGCACGTTCCACGGTCGAGGTGTCTGCATTGCCGCGCGGCGTGCAGTTCGAAGTGGACGGCATTCTCGTTCTCGAGTAAGGCATGGCCGGCGCCTCGCTTGGCGCGTTGCGCGGGATCGGTCCCAAGGTGCTGGAGCGCCTGGCGGCCCAGGATATCCGCGAGTTATCGGACCTGTGGTTCTTTCTGCCGCGCGGTTACGAGGACCGAACGCAGCTGACCTCCGCTGCAGGTTTGCGCGACGGCATTCCGGCGCAAGTGCTGCTCACCATTCAATCCGCCGAACGCGTATTCCGCGGCAGGCAGCAGTTGCTGGTTGAGGCTGCCGATGAACATGGCGATCGCGTCACGCTACGGTTCTTCCATTTCAACGAAGCGCAACGTCGTTCGTTTCGCGAAGGGGCTCGTGTCCTAGTCTACGGCGCACCTCGCGTTCGTCTGCTGGGTCGTGATTTCGTGCATCCTGCGTATCGTCTGTTGGGCGATCACGAACAGGTGGTGCTCGGCGATCGACTGTTGCCGGTGTATCCGGAACTCGAGGGTGCCGGTCCGGGCACGGTGCGGGGCTGGGTTGAGCAAGCGCTCAAAAAGCTGCCGACCGGAGAGGAGCTGGAGCTGTTGCCGGCCCACATTTCGCGAGCGCTGCAATTGCCGACGCTGCGCGAGGCCTTGCTGTTCGTGCATCATCCGCCGGTCGGGACCGACGTCCATTCCATTAAAGACGGTCTGCATCCGGCACAACAACGTCTTGCGTTCGAGGAGCTATTGGCGCATCACTTGAGTCTGCGACGGCAGCGCCTGTCACAACAGTCCAAAAAAGCGCCGGTACTGAATGATTCGCGCTTGGCAGAGCAACTGCTGCAGCAACTGCCGTATCAGTTGACCGGTGCGCAGCAACGCGTACTGGGCGAGATCAGCAACGACCTCAGCGGTGATACGCCCATGCTGCGTCTGTTGCAGGGCGATGTCGGATCCGGCAAAACCATCGTGGCGGCGCTAAGTGCCTTGTTTGCAGTGGCCAAAGGGCGGCAAGTCGCCGTCATGGCGCCCACGGAACTGCTGGCTGAGCAGCATCTGCGCAATTTCTCGCAGTGGCTGAAGCCGATGGGGATCAAGGTCGAATGGTTGGCCGGTAAGATCACCGGGCGCAAGCGCGAACAGGCGCTGCAGCGCATTGCCAATGGCGAGGCTCAAGTCGTAGTTGGCACGCACGCGCTGATGCAGGAGGGTGTCGAATTCGCGAACCTGGCCTTGGTCATCGTGGACGAACAACATCGTTTTGGTGTCCATCAGCGCTTAGCGCTGCGCGATAAAGGATCCACCGATCAGTACACTGCGCATCAGCTGGTGATGACGGCGACGCCAATCCCACGCACCTTGGCCATGACGGCCTATGCCGATCTCGATGTGAGTTCGATCGACGAACTGCCGCCGGGTCGAACACCGGTACGCACGGTGGTGTTGCCTGATACGCGACGCGATGAACTCACGCAACGACTGATTGATGCCTGCGCGCAGGGACGGCAGGCGTACTGGGTCTGCACACTAATCGAGGAAAGCGACGAGATCGAAGCCCAGGCTGCCGAGGCCGCATATGCCGAGCTGCAGAAACAGGCTCCGGGTTTGCGCATCGGACTGGTTCATGGCCGCATGAAGCCCGCTGAGAAACAGGCGGTGATGCAGGGTTTCAAAGATCATCAGCTCGATGTGCTGGTGGCAACAACCGTGATCGAAGTCGGCGTTGACGTGCCCAATGCATCGCTAATGGTGATTGAAAATGCCGAGCGTCTGGGCCTGGCGCAGTTGCATCAGTTGCGTGGACGTGTGGGGCGGGGCAGTGCGGTCAGCGATTGCGTGCTGATGTTCCGTGCGCCCTTGTCGGCGATGGCAAAGCAGCGGCTGCAGGTCATGCGCGAGACCAATGATGGCTTCGTGATTGCGCGTCAGGATCTGGAACTGCGTGGCCCCGGCGAGATTCTGGGCACGCGGCAAACCGGGCTGGCCGGCTTCCGCTTCGCGGATCTGATGCGCGATGCGGATTTGTTGCCGGTCGTGCAGCAGGTGGCGCAACAGCTGATGGCCGACGACGCGCCGGTTGTGGATCGGCTGCTGCAGCGCTGGATCGGGTCTTCGCTGCGTTACGCACAGGCGTAAAACGCAGCTGCGATACACTAGGCCGATGTCCAAGATTCCTCTGCTGATTGATACGGATCCAGGTGTCGATGATGCCCTCGCGATCCTGATGGCGCTCAACGAGCCATCGGTCCAAGTCGTAGGGCTGACGGTGGCCGCCGGCAATGTCGGTTTGCAGCACACCGTAGCCAACGCACTCAAGCTGGTCGAAGTCGGCAACGCGCCGCAAGTGCCTGTATTTAAGGGCTGCGATGCGCCGCTCGTGCATCCCTCGCCCGATGCGGCCGATGTTCATGGCGCCGATGGTTTTGGCGATGTGAATTACCCCAAGGCCAACGGTACTGTGCACGATGAGCATGCCGTGCAGGCCATTCTGCGCTTGTCGCACGAACACACCGGTCAATTGCTGCTGGTGGCCTTAGGTCCGCTGACCAATATCGCGGCGGCCCTAAAGATCGATCCGACGTTGCCGCAACGCATTGCCCGCTTTGTGGTGATGGGTGGTGCGGTCACGGCGCATGGCAATCTGACGCCGGCTGCTGAGTTCAACATTGCGTTCGATCCTGAGGCCGCTAAGGTTGTGTTTGATGCCTTCCCCATGACCGAGCTGGTCGACTGGGAGGCTACGATTGCGCATGGACTGCCGCACGATCAGATCGAGACTTGGCTGGAGCAGGACAGTGAGGCGGCGTGTTTTTACGAGCTGATCTCACGGCGTACCCGCAACTGGGCCAAATCCCTGCGTGGCTTTGGCGACTGGCACTCGGCCGATTCGCTGGCCATGACGGTGGCTCTGGAGCCCACGGCTGCGCTGCGTACGGAGCGCCGGCCGCTGATGGTGGAGACCCGAGGCGAGTGGACCCGAGGTGCTACGGTCATCGACTGGAACCGCCAGACGGGCCGCGCAGACAACGTGCAAATTGCCCGAGAAGTGGATACGGGCGCCTATTTCGGCCGCGTGAAACGGGCTCTGGGCGGATAAAACGGATTTTCTTAGCCTAGGGCTTGCAGAACCGTAGAATCCTCGGTACAATAGCGGTCTTTCACTTTAACCGAATGGTGTTTGCCATGGCAAAAGAAGGCATCCATCCCGAATACCGCGAAGTGGTCTTCCAAGACGTGACGACCGACTTCTCCTTCCTGACGCGCTCGAATCTCGCCACCACGGCTAAAGAATCGATCAAGTGGGAAGACGGCAACGAGTACCCGCTGATCAAGGTGGACATTTCGTCGGCTTCGCATCCGTTCTATACGGGCAAGCACTCGATTGTTGACACTACCGGCCGCGTGGACAAGTTCCGTAAGCGCTACGGCAAGTAAGCCCCGCTTGCGCTGTTCGTGATACCAAAGACCGCTGGAAACAGCGGTCTTTTTTGTGTCTGGTGTAAATCCGCACGGGGGCGAATGTGCGATAATACAGTACGTAAAAATGCATTGAACCGGAGTCTGTCAGTGGCTGTAAATCATCTCGACAACGTGACCTTGAACGCAGGCGATAAGCAAGTTGAACTGCCCGTCGTTAAGCCGAGCATCGGCGCCGATTGCGTTGACATTGCTAAATTGCCTAAAGAAACCGGCATGTTCACTTATGATCCGGGCTTCACCGCCACGGCATCGTGCAAGTCGGCCATCACCTATATCGATGGCGACCAGGGCGTGCTGCTGTATCGCGGCTACCCGATTGAACAGCTGGCGGAACATTCGAACTTCCTCGAAGTCGCCTATCTGCTGATGCACGGCGAACTGCCGACGCCGACAGAATTCAAAGCCTTCGAAGATGAAATCACGCACCACACCATGGTGCACGAGTCCGCCAACTCGGTGATCAAGGGCTTCATGCACGATGGCCACCCGATGGCCATGCTGATCTCCATGCTGGGCGCACTGTCGGGCATCTATCACAACGATCTCGATCTCGACGATCCGGAACAGCGCCGTCTGGCTGCTATCCGCCTGATCGCCAAGGTGCCGACCATCGCTGCCGCTTCGTACCGTCATTCGATCGGCTTCCCCAAGAGCTACCCGCGCAATGATCTGGATTACGCCTCGCGTTTCCTGACCATGCTGCGCGAAGTGCCCTCGGAAGAGTTCGAACTGAATCCGGTCGCTGCTAAGGCGCTGGATCTGCTGCTGATTCTGCACGCCGATCACGAACAGAACGCCTCGACTTCGACGGTGCGTCTGGTCGGTTCGACCGGTGCCAACCCGTATGCCTCGGTGGCTTCGGGTGTTGCCGCATTGTGGGGACCTGCACATGGCGGCGCCAACGAGGCCGTGCTCAAGATGCTCAAGGAAATCGGCAAGCCCGAAAACGTGGCATCTGCCGTCGAAAAGGCCAAGAACAAGGATTCGGGTTTCCGCCTGATGGGCTTTGGCCATCGCGTGTACAAGAACTACGATCCGCGCGCCGCTCTGGTCCGCAAGATGACTCACGATGTGCTGGCTCAGCTCAACGTCAACGATCCGCTGCTCGAAGTCGCCATGCGCCTCGAAGAAGCGGCACTGAAGGACGAGTACTTCGTGCAGCGCAAGCTGTATCCGAACGTCGACTTCTACTCGGGCCTGATTTACAAGGCTCTGGGTATTCCGGTCGAAATGTTCACCGTGATGTTCGCCATTGGCCGTACCCCGGGTTGGGTTGCACATTGGCTGGAACAGCAGCTGGATCCGGAAAGCAAGATTGGCCGCCCGCGTCAGGTTTACACCGGCGCCGTCAGCCGCGACTACGTGCCCGTCGATAAGCGCTAAGTCTCTTGCCCACCCGCATACAGCTATTTCTGCTGTTTTTGCGCCTCGGCCTGTCGAGTTTCGGCGGGCCGATTGCGCATCTGGGGTACTTCCGCCGCGCTTTCGTTGAACGCCGTCACTGGTTAACCGACGAAGAGTATGCCGATCTCGTTGCGTTGTGCCAGTTCCTGCCCGGTCCGGCCAGCAGCCAGGTCGGCATGGCGATCGGCTATCGCTTCCACGGCGTACCGGGCGCGCTGCTTGCATGGCTGGGTTTCACCTTGCCGTCGGCCATCGTCATGTTGGCGGCCGGCTATCTGCTAATCGGACATCCGCATTGGGCGCAGTCCGGCGTCGTACAGGGGCTCAAGATCGCGGCGGTGGCCATCGTGCTGCAGGCCGTGCTGAGTATGTGGCGCTCGCTGTGCACCACGTCGGCGCGCAAGGTGATCGCCATTGCTGTGGCTACACTGATGCTGATGTTCCCGACACCGGTGGCGCAGCTGGCTGTACTGGCGAGCTTTGCGCTACTGGGATGGCTGTTCGCGAATCGTCGCGGGGAACCCGAAACCTGGACGATGGAGCCCGTCGATCATTCGCGCTCGGATTTTCCTTTTCTGCAGCTGTTTGTAGCGCTACTGATTCTGCTGACGACGCTCGGTTCGCAACTGCAGGAGCTGCCGGTACAAATCGCCGACGGCTTTTACCGCACTGGCGCTTTGGTCTTTGGCGGTGGGCACGTGGTGCTGCCGTTGCTCCAACACGTGACCGAAGGCTGGATTGACGCTGATCGGTTCCTGGCCGGCTATGGTCTCGCGCAGGCTTTGCCCGGGCCGCTGTTCGCCCTCGCTGCGTATCTCGGTGTGGCTGCCGGCGGCAAACTGTGGGTGGGCGTGCTGGCCCTAATCGCGATTTTCCTGCCGTCATTTCTGCTCGTGTGCGGCGCGTTACCGTACTGGCAACGCCTTCGTCGCAATGCGCGCATGCGCAATGCGCTCAATGTCGTCAATGCGGCCGTAGTCGGTTTGCTGATCGCCGCTTGGATCAATCCCGTTGTCAGCAGCGGTGTGCCGGGCGCTGCGCATGCAGTCGTGGCCGTATTGGCGTTTCTGCTACTGCAATGGCGGCGCATGCCACCGATCATCGTGGTCGCACTCTGCGCACTGGTCGGTCGGCAGTTCCTAGGTGCCTGATAAGGCCTGACTGCCCATCGGCTTAGCGACCAAAAAACGCCGTGATCTCATCGTCTGCCAGTAACGCCTGTGCCTGCGCCAGATTCGCCCGTCGTATCGGCCGCTCGTCGATTACCGATAACGGCGCCTGACGCAAGGCCGTAGCGGGCAAGGCAATGATTTCAATCGGCAGCTCGTCGGCCTCAAAGCGATAGACCGGCGCTTCGAGTTCGCGCTCCCGATCCAACCGAATGCGTCGCGATCGCACTTCGTGGTCAATGCGATGCTGATCCAGCCAGCGATCCAATGCTTCGGGTTCGTCGCTATGCACATGCAGCGTGACCGGCGAACGATGATCGGCCGTGCCTTCGAGCACCGGGCCCACTAAGCGCGGGTCAAATGATGCAAAGAACTGTAAGGCCTCGACTGCGGCCTCTCGCCGGCGCTGCAGCGCGCGATCCTGGCCCGTCACAAACAGGCGCTGATATTCACGCAGAGCCGCTTCAATCTCGGTGTTCCGCGGCAACGAGGCATCATCAAAAATACCCAGACGTTCGGCCGCTTTATGTTTGGCCTGAAGATAATCGCGGGTACCGCCCTGGGCAATAATCTTGGCGGCTTCAGTAGCGACGCGATGGCGTCGCTCACGCGTTCGCGTCTGCGAATGCTCGATGGCGTGCTGGCGTGCGTTGGGCATCTGCATGTCCTCGCGATGGCGGCGCCGACCCGTAATGAAAACGGGGACACCGTACAACACGATGTCCCCGCAACCATAGCACAAGGTAGTGACGCTTAGAACGTCTCGACCTGCGGCGGTGTCACCGGTTCCGTTGTGGCGTCAGGTGCCGTTGCAGGAGCCGCCGTCGAGGATTCCTCGCGCGGCGCGGCGGCGGGTTTGGCGCCGGTCGTAGGCACTTCAGGCTGCTTCTCGCCGAAATCGACATAGAAGTCGCTCATATCGAGATCTTCTTCCTTGACCCATTCGCCCGCTGCATCTTTGTTGACCGTACTCATGCGGCTGCCCGATTGCGCCACTTTGATCATGCCCTTAGGTACTTCAAGCTTCTTGACCGGCTCTTTGTTCAGCGCAGTGCGCATGAAGTTGATCCAGATCGGCAAGGCCGACGCACCGCCGTATTCGCCGCGCCCCAGTGTCTTGAAGTCATCGCGTCCGACCCAGACCACGGTGGTGTAGCGACCGCCAAAACCGGCGAACCAGGCGTCGCGGTGATCGTTGGTGGAACCCGTCTTGCCGCCGATGTCCGGCCGGTTCAGCACCAACGCCGCCGTTGCCGTACCGCGTTGCACGACATCGCGCATCATCGAATTCACTTGGAAGGCCACGCGCGGATCCATAGCCCGCTGAGCAATGGTGGCCGTCTTGGGATCAAAACCCTCAGGCAGCTTGGTCGGCGCATCGGCAGCGTCCTGATCGGCCTGCGCATTCTGTGCCTTGGCCTGTTCCGAATCACCGGCAACCTTGGGCTTGCGCGCCGGGGAGAAGTCGAAGCCATCGAGCTGGTAGCTGGTCGGCGCCGGCGTGTTGAGGCCGTTGCCCAGACCGCTGTCGCAGTTGGAGCAGGCGACTGCCGGCTTGTGCTTGTAGATCAGGTTGCCCTGACGATCACGGATCTCCGAGATAAACCACGGAATGACGTGATAGCCACCGTTATTGAAGGCGAGAAAACCTTCGGCCATTTTCATGGGCGGCAGATCGGCGGTGCCCAGAGCCATCGTCAGGTTGCGCGGCAGCGTCTTGGCATCAAAACCGAAATAGCTGATGTACTTGATGGCATAGTCGATACCGATAGTCTTGAGCAGACGAATCGAAACCAGGTTCTTGGAGCGGACCAGCGCATCACGGATGCGAATCGGTCCGGAGAACCCGCCGCCATCGTTCTGCGGGCGCCAGATCTTGCCCTTGCCCATGCGCAGTTCCAGCGGGGCATCCTGCACGATCGAACCCGGATTCATGCCGCGCTCGAGTGCCGCTGCATACACAAACGGTTTGAACGAAGAGCCCGGCTGACGCTTCGCCTGGATCGCGCGATTGAACTTGTTGCCTTCGAAACTGTAACCGCCGGTCAGAGCTCGAATTTCACCGGTATCCGAATCGATCGAAATCAGGGCGGCTTGCGCGCGCGGCACTTGGCCCAGTGTGTACCGCGGATTGTCCGGGTTGATGACCTTGCCGGCCGCATCACGCTCCGGACGCAGATAGACCAAGTCGCCACGCTTTACTTGGCCGGCGGGGTTGGCCCCACGATAGCCCTGTCCCGCGAGCAGCTTATGGACCTTGCCGTTCTTGAGCACGACATCGGCGCCACCGCCCGGAGTGGCCAGCACGATGCCCGGCACCATGGTGTTCTGCGGGAAGTAATCCTGCAGACGTTCGGCGGTGTCGGCGACGTCCTCGTTGCGGGGCAACTCAAAGTTCTTGGTGGCACCGGCCCAGCCGTGACGGCGCTGATAAAGATCCAGGCCAAAGGTGAGGGCGCGGTCGGCAGCGGCCTGCAGCTTCGGGTCCACCGTGGTGGTGATATGCAGGCCCTTTTTCATGATGTCCTTGCCGTAGCGCTGGATCATCTCCTGGCGGACCATTTCGGCCACATACGGGGCATACACCTCGATCTGGCGCTCGTGCGGTGTGGCATGCATCGGCACAGCCTGCGCAGAGCGCATCTCGTCCGCACTGATGTAACCCAGCTCACTCATGCGCTGCAGAATATAGTCGCGGCGGATCTTGGCGCGTTCGGGATTATCCAGCGGGTTACCGCTCGAAGGGAACTTGGGCACGCCGGCCAACGAGGCCATCTCATCCAACGACAGGTCTTTGAGTTTTTTGCCGAAGTAGAATTCGGCCGCGGCACCCACGCCATATGCACGGTTACCGAAGAAGCTCTTGTTGAGATAGATCTCGAAGATCTCATCCTTGCTGAGCTCGCGTTCAATCTTGAGCGCAAGGAAGATTTCAGACAGCTTGCGCGAGTAACTGTATTTGTTGGTCAGAAAGACCTGCCGCACCACTTGTTGCGTGATGGTGGAACCGCCCGGTACGCGGTCATCGCTGGTGGTCAGCAACAGCCACACGGCCCGGCCAATACCCTTGGCATCAATACCGGGGTGCTTGTAGAAATTCTGATCCTCGATCGAGATAAAGGCCTGCTTGAGACGGTCGGGCACGTCCTTGATCGCGACGGGATAACGGCGGCCTTCGCCATACAGGCTCATGAGTTTGCCGTCAGCGGAATAGACGTACATCGGCTCCTCGAGCTGCATCTCGCGCAGCTCCGCGGCACCGGGCATGCGCGGTGTCAGGAACGTGTAGATGCCGACTACGGTCAGCAGCCCCAGCAGGAACAAACCGGCTGCACTCAGCAGCGCCCAGCGCCAGTACTTGTTCTTAGGCATGCGGGCCCTGAGGCCGGTCGGAGTCGAGGTCGGTTCAGTCATTCCTCGATTATACGGAAGTCCGCTCGGTCGCCCGTTGTGATCGGCTTGCTGACAATGCGCTCAGCGATGTGCTGATCGACCCGCGTTTGGCGCCGCACCAGACTGGCTGTAAGTCCTTGGGAGCGCCGTCCATGCAACGTCTGCTACAAACCGCCGTCACCCGCCAGTCGCGTGACCTGCGCATCGGTATTGAGATTGCCCAGTCCGCCGTCAAGTTGGCGGCCGTTCGTCGCCATGCGCAGGACCGGACCCTAGAGCGCTTTCTGGTCGAGCCGCTGCCGCATGGTGCCGTCGTCGATGGCCGGATCCGCAACCCTGAGGCCGTGGTGGAGGCCCTGCGCCGCCTGCGCGTCAAAAGCGGCTTGCCGCGCACCGAGATTGTCACCGCCTTGCCGGATGCGGCGGTGCAGTTCAAAGTGCTGCGGGTGGAGCGCAATCTGCCCGCGCGTGAAACCATGGCCCTGGCCCGGCGTGAGGCCCGCACATTGATCCGGGATCCACAGATTCCGTTGGCTGTGGATGTCGCCTCGCTTGGCAGCGCTCGAATCGACGACGAATTACGCGACTTGCTGCTAGTCGCCGCCAAGACGGTGGATGTGCGCCACCACGCCGAACTGTTCCGCCGTGCGGGCTGGCAACCGACCATTCTCGAAGTGGACAGCATGGTCGCTCGGCATGGCATCGGCCATCCGCTAGTGCACTACGACAGCGGTGCGCCGGTTGTTGCGGTGTTTGATCTGGGCGCGGGCGGCATCCATTTGAGTGTGCTGCGCGGTGATCATCCGCTGTTTCACCGCGCGCAGCGTTGGGATCCTGACCGGTTCGATGTGCTGGCAGGTCCTTCGAGTGAGTCCTTTATTGATACCGTGCGGTCGCTGGTGCAGGCTTTTCATCGACATACCGGGATCGAGCATCTGGATCAGCTGCAGGTGACGGGTGGTCTGAGTCTGGATGCGCACTGGGTCACCGAACTGGCCGACTGGATCGGGATGCCGGTCGAACCGTGGCGCGCGGAGGCGGTGGTGCAACTGGGCCGCGGAGTGCAGGAGATGGATCCGCTGCAGTTGCGTTCGCAGGCCTTTGTCCCGCTATCGCTGGCCTTGCGGGGTTTCGAATGAGTGTGCCTGTGCATTTGCGCATCGGCTCCGGCGTGAATCTGGCCGATTGGCGCGGTACCAGCCGGCGGCGATCGCTTCGCAATCTGATCGCGATCACCTTGGTGCTGTGCGCGTTGGTGCTGGTGGCGGTGTGGGCCCTGCGTTGGCATTGGCTACAGATCGCTGCGCAGTCTCGCGTTCGACAGCAGGCCGTCCAGGCAGAACTAAGAGCGATGGCACCCGGCCTGGCAGAGGCGGCCGCCGTGGAGCAGGCGCTGCAACGCTGGCGTTCGGTACCGGCCTGGCGACAGGCGGCGGCACTGGAGCATTCGCGGATCCTGTACTTGTTTCGGGATCTCAGCGCACATGCTGCCGAGGGTGTGCGGCTGGAGTCGGTCGCGATCGAGGGCGATGCGGTGCAGATTGCCGGGACGGTCAGCAGCAAGGCGCTGGCGCTCGATTTCGTGCGGGCCTTAAAGGCGCGCGGATGGCCAACGACGGCGCCAATGGTGGGCTCCGCTAACGGTGAATTGCGTGGGTTCCAGTTGCTCATCAAGCCCAAGGTCAAAGCCGCGAGTAAGGACAAGACCGCATGAACCGGCAATGGTTGAAACAGCAACTGGCGGATGTGAACTGGCGCACTCCCGAAGATTGGCCGGTGCCCTTGCGTGCAGCGGCGATGGTTCTATGCGCGTTACTGGTAGCGACCGTAGCGGTAGCGCTACTGGCGCGGCCGGCCTATCAGGCACGGCAGCGGGCCGAACTGGCCCTACAGGCAGCGACGGCGGAGCAGGGCCGTGCACAGGAGCGTGTCCGGGGCGTGGCGCAACAACGACTGGAGTTGCAGAGGTTTGGCGGGCAGGGTGCGCTTCCGACGGCAATGGCAGTGCTGGTGCGCAGGGCTGCAACGGGTGGCGTAGCGGCGCTGGAGGACCAGGGCGCACTGCAAGTCAACGGGCGTGGCCGATTTAGCGACCTGATGGGTTGGTTACAGGGTGCGGCGACGCCATCCGATCCCTTACTGGCCGGGTGGCGACAGCTGCGGGTGGAATGGCGCGGCCAAGGCCTGGAATGGGATGGACAACTCGACCCATGGAGTGCAGGCAAAACGAAGGCCATCGCATTTGATCCTTTAGGGCATGCGGCGCGCGCCGATCGGGATCCGTTTGCGCCGCCCGAGGCGTCCTTGCCGGTGCCATCAATTGGCACCGTATCGGTACCCGGTGCAGTAGCGACGGTCGCGGACGCGACTTCTGCCTGGCCGCCCTTGCCCTTATCGCAGCAGTCGCTCAGCCATCTGCGATATGTCGGCACGATCGGAGTCGCCGCCCAACGGCAAGGCTTGCTGCTTGCCGGCAACACGCTGTATCGCGTCGCGGTCGGGGATCGCATCGGCATGGAGCGTGCGCGCATTACTGCGATTGCTGCTGACCGTCTCATCGCCGGTGAGACCGTGCTGGCCCTGCCACCGCAATCTTTAGGAGTATCACCATGAAGTCTGCCTGGTTGTTTGTCCTGTTGTGGCTGGCCGGAACGGGGCAAGCCCAGGAGCGTCTAATTTCCGTGGATGCGCAGGATCTGCCCGTCCGCATCGCGCTGCAGCTGGTCGCGCAGGAGGCGGGGGTCAGCATCGCGACGGCCGACAGCGTCGTCGGTACCGTGACCCTAAAGCTTGACCGCATTCCTTGGCGAGACGCACTGACCGTAATCGCCCGTAGCAAAGGACTGGTCGTGCGTGAGCAAAACGGTGTGCTGTGGGTAGGGCCGGGTCCGCTCAGCGACGATGGCGATGTGCCTCTGGAAACCGTCACGATCCCGATCCGATTCCACAGTGCCGCGCAAATTGCCAAAGCGATTACTGATGCAAAAGGTCTGGCCTCGGCGACTGCGGCGACTGCGGGCGCTGCAGTGAATGCGACAGACACCGCCGGGGCGTTCTTGTCGTCACGCGGTCGGCTGTTTGCGGACGAGCGCAGCAACATGCTGGTCGTTAGCGATGTACCCGAAAAGATCACCAAGCTCAAAGCGCTGGTCCGGCAGCTCGATGTGCCGGCTCAGCAAGTGCTGATTGAGGCGCGGGTCGTGGTGGCTTCGGAGCGGTTCGGTCGCGAGCTCGGTTCGCGTTTCGGCGTCAATGCGCAACGTGGTCGCTATGCGCTGGGCGGGAATCTGGAGACGACCGCAGAGAATATAAGCGAGGGCTCCTTGGCCAAATCGGCGCTGATGACGGGTCTGGCGTTGGCAAGTCCCGCCGGTGCCGCCGCCCTGAGTGTGTTGCGGGCAGGCACACAAGTCGACCTGGAACTGCAGGCCATGCAGGCCACCGGGCAGGGACAGATTATTTCGCAACCGCGAATCATTACCACCAACCAGCAATCGGCGCGAATCGCCCAAGGTCGTGAGATCGGCTACGTGACCCTGCAAAATCACGGTAACGGGGATCCTTCGCCCAATGTGGCGTTTAAGGAGGCGCTGTTGGAGCTGCAAGTCACGCCGACCATCACGCCCGATGGCGAGGTCTTTCTGCAGGTGCAGCTGAAAAAGGATGAGCTCGACGGCTATGTGCAGACGACCGTGGGGGATATCCCGCAGATCAACAAGCGCGAAGTGACAACGTCGGTGCTGTTGCGTAACGGTCAGACCTTGGTGGTTGGTGGCGTGCAGGAGGATCTGCGCCAGGACGCGCGCAGCGGGTTGCCGTTCCTTGGAGATTTACCGTGGCTCGGTGCGTGGTTTCGCAAGACCCGGGCGCAACACGATCGGGCCGAATTGCTGATCTTTCTGACGCCGACGGTATTGCCTGCGCAGCCGACTCAAAGCTGAATCAACGGCAATGAAGACTTCTGAGAGTGACGATGTGCGCATGACAACTTAACGAGGCATTGGCCATAATGGCGCTTTCATCGCCAATTCGAACGCGCTTATGTCCGACCCCATTGCCGTCCAACCCCGTACGCCTCCATTGGTTGACCGTTTCCGTGCTCTGCGCGATGCGCTGGCCCAGGAGATTGTCGGGCAGTCCCATCTGGTGGAGCGGCTGATCATCGCGCTGCTGGCCGATGGCCACTTATTGGTCGAAGGCGCGCCGGGCCTGGCCAAGACCACGGCCATCCGGGCCTTGGCTTCGCGTCTGGATGCGGAGTTTGCGCGGATCCAGTTCACGCCGGATCTGTTGCCGGCCGACTTGACCGGTACCGACGTGTGGCGCCCTAACGAGGGGCGATTTGAGTTCGTGCCGGGTCCGGTGTTTCACCCGATTCTGCTGGCTGACGAAATCAACCGCGCGCCCGCCAAGGTGCAGTCGGCCCTGCTCGAAGCGATGGGCGAGCGACAAGTCAGCGTCGGCGGTCGGACGTATGCGCTGCCGTCGCTGTTCCTGGTGATGGCGACGCAAAATCCGATCGAGCAGGAGGGCACCTTCCCGCTGCCAGAGGCACAGCTGGACCGGTTCCTGATGCATGTGGTGATCGGCTATCCCGATGCGGGTGCGGAAACCAAGATTCTGTCGATTGCCCGTGAGCGGGCACGACGTGAGCAAGCCTCGGGCACGCCGAATCAACAAGGCGCAGACGGTCTGCATCTCACTGCCGATGAAGTGCAGGCCGCGCGTCAGCAGGTTCTGGATGTGCATCTGTCCGAACCCGTGGAACGCTATCTGATTGAAGTGGTGCTGGCATCGCGCAATGCGCAACGTTATGACGGTGAGTTGCATCGTCGGATTGCGTGGGGTGCCAGTCCGCGCGGAACCATTGCACTGGAACGCTGTGCACGTGCGCGTGCCTGGCTCGAGGGTCGCGACTATGTGACCCCGGACGATGTGCGCGCGGTCGCCGTCGACGTGCTGCGGCATCGTATTTTGCCGAGCTACGAAGCCACGGCCGAAGGCTGGGATGGCGAGCGCCTCGTTAATGAGGTGCTGCGCGTGGTGCCATTGCCGTAATCCGGATCCGCAAACTTGGCCGTCAAGACTCCCGCATCGCCCGCCGCTAATTCGGGTACGCAACCGCAACTCGCTCAGCTGATTGGCTTGCGCGAGCTGGTGCAGCGCCGAAAGCCGGCCAAACGCGGACGAGTCGGCGTCAGCGGACCCTCAATGTCGCCCTTGCGCGGCCGCGGCATGGAATACGCTGAATCGCGTGAGTATCAGCATGGTGACGATGCGCGCCATATGGACTGGCGCCTGACGGCGCGGACCGGCAAAGCCCACAGCAAGGTGTTCCAGGTTGAACGCGAGCGACTGACGCTGCTGGTCGCTGATACCTCGCCGCGTCTGTATTTCGGCACCCGCGTCTGCTTTAAATCCGTGCAGGCTGCCCGCCTCGGTGCTGTCGCCGTGTGGCAAGCGATCAAAGATGGCGATCGCGTTGCGGCGTTGCGCGGCAGTCGTGCCGAAGAACCCCAGCGGCCCGCTTCGGGTATGCGTGGCGCCTTGCCCGTGCTCAATGCACTGCGCCGCTGGTATACCGAACCGCCGACGGACGACGGTGGCCTGGCGATGGCGGTTCGTCACGCGATTCGTCTGGCCAAGCCTGGCACCCGCGTGGTGGTTCTGGCCGACCCGCGCAGCGTGCTGGATATCGAATCCTCGCAGTGGGCGGCTCTGTCGCAGCACAAGGAATTGCTGGTACTGCTGCTGACGGATCCGCTCGAGCTGCAACCGCCATCCGCCTACGCCGCATTCCGCAGCCAGGGCCAAGCGGTCAAATTGGACCTGAGCGCTGCGGCTACGCGAGATTCATGGGATGCGCAGTTCGCTGCGCCCTTGCGCCAGGCGATGGCAGATCTGTCTCGCATTGGCGTACGGGCTGCTGCCGTCTCAACTGCAGACGCCCCTGATGCCTGGCTCGATCTGGTGCGTCAATCCGTGTCGCAGGTAGCTTGATGGCAACGCCCAATCTGCCACTGCGGAACATTCATGCCACCGAATCGATTCCATGGTGGCCATTGGCTCCCGGTTGGTGGCTACTGATCGCCGCCACGATCCTCGTTGCGACCGCGGTGTGGTGGTGGCGGCGCGCGCAAGCGCAACGGCGTGCCCGCGTACGTGGCTACTTTGATCAGGAGCTCGAACGCTTTGAGGCACCGGCAGCGCAAGTCGGCATGATGTCCGAACTGTTGCGTCGTGCCGCCCGCCTGCATCAGCCGCAGGCAGCACATCTGCAGGGCGAAGAGTGGCTGGCCGTGTTGAATCGCGGACTCAAGGACCGACCGTTCCGTGACGAACTCGGTGCGCTGATTCTGGATGGCGGTTTCCGCCGCGATGTGGCGGTGGCCGATCGCGACCGGTTGCGCGATGCCGTGGAACGGCGCTTCATGCGGTGGGTGCGAAACATATGATCGCGATGGCCGGAATGGAACTGTTCGACCTGTCCCTGTGGCGGCAGATCCAGTTTGAATTGCCGATGATGCTGTGGCTGCTGCCCGTGCCCTTGCTGGTGCATTTTCTGTTGCCGGCGCGCAAGAAGCAAAGCGCTGCGCTGATCATGCCGACCGCCGACGTGGCGGCCGTGCGGGATCATCGGGCCCTACGTGGTCGCGGTCGCGCCGCCAATCCGTTGCTGTGGTTGGCCTGGTGCGCACTGGTGGTGGCGGCTGCCTTGCCGCGCCTGCTGGGACCGCCGGTGACGCCGCCGGCCATGGGGCGCGATCTGATGGTGGTACTCGATCTGTCGGCAAGCATGACGGCGGACGACATGACGGTGGGCGCGCGGCAGGTCGATCGACTCACGGCCGCCAAGGTCATCCTCGATGAATTTCTGGAACGGCGCGAGGGCGATCGGATCGGATTGATTGCCTTCGGCAGTAATGCGTATGTGGTGACGCCGCTGACGCGCGACCTGAAAGCGGTTCAGGCCCAGCTGGCGACGCTAGAGGCAGCGATGGCCGGGCCGGCTACGGCCATCGGCGATGCCGTGGCTCTGGCAGTGAAGCGTCTGGATACTCCGATGCAATCGCAACGGGTTGTCATTTTGCTGACCGACGGGTACAACACCGCGGGCACGCTCACCACCGACGATGCCGCCGATCTGGCTGCTCGCCTAGGTGTCAGAACGTATGCGGTTGGCTTCGGTGACGATCCGGCGCTGACAATCTTCGGTTTCCGCCTGCCCATCAACATGCCGCGCGATGACATTGACGAACAGGCATTGCAACGGCTTGCTGCTGCCACATCGGGCAAGGCATTCCGCGCCCGCAAGACCGAGGAACTGGCGCAGATTTACAACGAGATTCAGCAGTTGGAGCCGATAACCCGTAAGTCGAAATCGATTCGTCCGGTAATCAGTCTTTACTACTGGCCGTTGGCGCTGGCTTTGGCCTTGAGTCTTGGTGCGCTGTGCTGGGATGCACTGCAGCGGAGGCGTGCATGAATTTCGATCCCGCACCGTTTCTGTTCTTGCGGCCCGCCTGGTTGTTTCTGTTGCCGCTAGTGCCTTTGTGCGCGTGGCTGGTGCTGCGCCAGCGCGGTCAGGCCGGCATCTGGGAGCGCTATGTGGATCCGGAGCTGCAGCCGGCGGTGCTGGAGCCTGCTGCGAGTTCACGCGGGTGGGGCGCCGCCCTGTGGGTCAGCGTGATGATGACGTTGGTGTTGCTCGCCTTAGCCGGACCTAGCGTGCGCCAATCCGAACAGCCGCTGTGGGATCGCAACGATCCGCTGGTCGTGGTGATGGATCTGTCCACCGACATGCTGCGCGACGACGTGGCGCCTTCGCGGCTTGAACTGGGCAGTGCCAAACTGCGCGGCTTGCTCAAGGACTGGGCGGGTGATGTCGGGATGGTTGTGTATGCCGATCAGCCCTTCACCATTTCGCCAATGACCGAGGATCCCGCGAACGTCGAGGTGTATCTGGATCAGCTGTCGCCGGATATCATGCCGCGCAACGGGCGCAATCTGGCCATGGCGTTGGACTACGCCAGTCAATTGGCTCAGCGCGATGGCCAGGTCGGCGGCACACTGCTGGTGTTGACCGGCGATGCGGACACGGCGGCTGCCGACGCGGCAGCCAAGGCGAGCGCACGTGGCTTCACAGTTTCGGTTATGGGCCTGGGAACCGCCGCGACGCTTAATGAGTCGGCCTTGCAGGCCGTGGCGTCGGCGGGCGGTGGGCGGTACGCGCGTGTCGATCCCGCCGGTCAATCCGACTGGGACCACCTGCGACCGGAAAAGTCAGCGGGTAGTCGGCTGGCGCAAGGCTTGCAGACTGTGCGCAACGGGTATGTGCGCCAGGACAACGGGTTCTGGTTGTTGCCTTTCATTCTGCTGCTCGCACCGTTGGCGTTTCGCCGTCGCCAGTTGGCCTTGAACGTACCGCTGCTTGGGGCGCTGCTGGCCGGCGCGATGTATTTGAATCCGACCGCTGCGCAGGCGCAGGTGGCACCGGCGCCCGCTCCGCGCGCCACATGGTGGAGCACCATGGAGCAAAGCCAGGCTCGTCTGGCACAGGCCGGTGATGACGCGTACGCGGCCGGACGCTATGCCGAAGCGGCGAGCGCCTACGCCGGTGTGTCCGGCGCGCAAGCACGCTACAACCAGGCCAACGCACTGGCCAAGTCGGGTCAGCTGAAACCGGCCATCGAACAGTACCGGCAAGCCTTGGCTGCCGATCCGGCCAACCGCGACGCCAAGATCAATAAGGCCATCGTCGAGGCGGCGTTGAAGGCGCAGCTCAATGCCTTCGACAAGCCCAAGGCACCGCAAACCAAACAGGGCCAATCGCAGAAGGACGCGGACCGCTTGCGCAAACAGCAGGAGGCGCTACGCAAACAGCGCGAGGCGGAGGCGAAGGCCAGGGCTGAGCGGGCCAAGGAAAAGGCCAAGCAGATGCAAAAACGCGATGACCATATCAATCCGCTTACCGGCAAGCCCTATACCGCCAAGGAACAGCAGTCGCGCGAGGATCTGCGCAAGCGGCTGGCGCAAGTGAAAGACGATCCGGGCGGTCTGTTGCGGGCCAAGTTTTATCTTGAATATCTGCGGCGCCTGCAGGCGCAGGGAGACCTGTGATGCCGTGGGGGAAACGATCCGACCGAACCGTGGCCGAGTCCTGGGTCCAAGCGCTTGCCGAAGGCGATGCCGGCCGCATTGAAGCGGCCCTGATTGCGCTGTTACCCGGCGAGGCCAAGGCCATTGCCAATCCGACCGGTCTGGAGACGGTGATGGCGTGGCTGGCGGATGCCGAGCAGGTCAAGACGCTGGACTATTGGCAGCGGGCCCGCTGGGGCCGGGGCGGCGAGTCGCAGGCGCTGCAGGAACTGCGTCGGGTCTTTGCTCATGGGCCGCAGTGGCGCTCGAATGAGTCACGTCGGTCCGGTCTGCCGCCGTTGTATCCCGACTAATCCGTCACTGCAGGGCCCGCAAGGTCCGGTGATCGTGCGAAAATATGGGGCGCTCGTTTGAGCGCCCCTTCTTCTTTCCGCAGCCCAAGTGAGCCGTATGACGACCCCAAGCCGCCGCGAACTGGCCAACGCCGTCCGTTTCCTCTCCATTGATGCCGTCCAACAGGCCAACTCCGGACATCCGGGTGCGCCCATGGGCATGGCGGACATCGCGCAAGTGCTGTGGACCGATTACCTCAAGCACAACCCGGCCAACCCC
Source organism: Aquilutibacter rugosus (assembly GCF_036541335.1). Taxonomy (NCBI): domain Bacteria; kingdom Pseudomonadati; phylum Pseudomonadota; class Gammaproteobacteria; order Lysobacterales; family Lysobacteraceae; genus Aquilutibacter; species Aquilutibacter rugosus. Next base: position 984,278 of record NZ_JAZHBO010000001.1, read on the forward strand.
GACTGGTTCAACCGCGACCGCTTTGTGCTGTCCAACGGTCACGGCTCCATGCTGCTGTACTCGCTGCTGCACCTGACGGGCTACGACCTGCCCATCGAAGAGCTCAAGAATTTCCGCCAACTCGGCTCGCGCACGCCGGGCCATCCCGAGAACTTTGTCACCCACGGCATTGAAACGACCACCGGTCCGCTCGGCCAAGGTCTGGCTAATGCCGTCGGTCTGGCGCTGGCTGAAAAAGTGCTCGCCAATCGCTTCAATGTCGAGGGCCACGCCATCGTCGATCACCGTACCTGGGTGTTCCTGGGTGACGGCTGCCTGATGGAAGGCATCTCCCACGAAGCCGCCTCGTTGGCAGGGACCTGGGGTCTGAACAAGCTGGTCGCCTTCTGGGACGATAACCACATCTCCATTGACGGTGACGTGCAGGGCTGGTTCACCGATGACACGCCGGCTCGCTTTGAAGCCTACGGCTGGCAAGTGATCCGTGGCGTTGATGGTCACGATGCCGATGCCATTAAGGCCGCCATTGAGGCCGCGCTGCAAGTCAGCGACAAGCCGGTGCTGATCTGCTGCCGCACCACGATCGGTTTCGGTTCGCCCGGCAAGGCCGGCAAGGAATCCGCCCACGGTGCGCCGCTCGGCCCCGATGAAATCGTCAAGACGCGCGAGGCACTGAACTGGACCTACGGTCCGTTCGAAATCCCCGAGTCGATCTACGCCGGCTGGCGCAACCCGCAGGCGCAGGCACAAGCCGAGGCCGACTGGAATGCCGCGCTGCAGGCCTATGCCGCGGCCCAGCCGCAGCAAGCCGAGGAACTGCAACGCCGCATTCGCGGCGAGCTGCCGGCTAGCTTTGCGGCGGACTCCGCTGCCTACATTGCCAAGCTGCAAGCCGAAGGCCCGGTCGTCGCTTCGCGCAAGGCCTCGCAAATGGCGATCGAAGCCTTTGCCCCGCTGCTGCCGGAACTGATCGGCGGCTCGGCCGACTTGGCTCACTCCAATCTGACCTTGTGGAAGGGCAGCCGTTCCGTCAACGGCACCGACCGCGATGCCAACTACGTGTATTACGGTGTGCGCGAATTCGCCATGACCGCGATCAGCAACGGTCTGCGTCTGCACGGTGGTTTCATTCCGTACGATGCGACCTTCCTGGTCTTTAGCGACTACGCCCGCAATGCCGTGCGCATGTCGGCACTGATGGGCACCAAGGCCATCCACGTCTACACCCACGACTCCATCGGTCTGGGCGAAGACGGCCCGACCCACCAGCCGATCGAGCATCTGGCCGCGCTGCGCTACATCCCGAACAACGACGTGTGGCGTCCGTGCGATGCGGTCGAGTCGGCGGTTGCCTGGCAGCAGGCCATCGTCCGTGAGGAAGGCCCGTCCTGCCTCGTGTTCTCGCGCCAGAACCTGCCGCATCAGGCCCGTTCCGATGCGCAGGTGCGCGACATCGCCCGCGGTGGTTACGTCCTTAAGGACAGTGTCGGTACGCCGGAGCTGATTCTGATCGCCACCGGTTCCGAGGTCGGACTGGCCATGCAAGCCGCCGAACAGCTGGGCGATGGCGTGCGCGTCGTGTCCATGCCCTCGACCGATGTGTTCGACCGTCAGTCGGCCGAGTATCGCGAATCGGTGCTGCCACGTGCGGTGCGCAAGCGCGTCGCCATTGAGGCCGCTACGGCCGAGTTCTGGCGTCAGTACGTGGGCCTGGATGGCGCCGTGATCGGCATGCACGGCTACGGCGCTTCGGCTCCGGCCGATCAGTTGTTCGAGCGTTTCGGCTTCACGACCGACAAGGTCGTCGAAGCGGCGCGCCAACTGGGTTAATTCCCGGTTTGGGTGCGGCTCAGGTGCGGCCTGCAGGGCTATGGCATCATGTCGGGATGACACGGATCCATATCCTGCGATGGCTGGGCTTGGCTGTCGGGTTGGCCTTCGTGCCGCTTGTACAAGCCCAAACCGCCCCGGTAAATGATGCGCCGGTGGTGAATCAGAGCGATTTGCGTGTGGGCGCTTTCAAGGAGCCCACGCGCGTCACCACCTATCTGCCCGCCAACCCGGTGTACAACATCTCCACCCTGGCGCAGCGCTTGCAGCAGAACATCCCGAACTTGCGGCGGCCGACTGTGGCCTTGCTGGTTGGCGGACAGCCGACGCCGAGCGCGTGGGAGCATGCCGCCAACGCCGGTGTGCGGACCGTGATTAATCTGCGCCCGGCATCCGAGCTCGGTATTCGTGACGAAGGCGCCGAGGTCCGTACCGCAGGCCTGCGTTATGTCGAGATCCCGGTGGCCGGGCCGCACGATTTGACCCGCGCCAAGGCCCAACTGCTGTGGCAACAGCTCAAGGACGCCAAGGGTGGGGTGCTGGTGCACTGTGCCTCGGGCAATCGGGCATCGGCCCTGCTGACTCTGGCCGCGCATTACGGCGGCGGCATGTCCGTGACCGAGGCGATGACCTTTGGTCGTCAGGCCGGTCTTACCGGTCTGGCGCCGACCGTGCAGAGCGTGCTAACCGGTGTGCCTGTGGCGCCCGCTACTGTGGCGCCGGCCAAGCCCGCTAGCCGCTAGTCAATCAGCGCAGTATCGCGTTTAGGATTTCCGCCAGTTCCTTCGATGCGGAAACGATCTGCTGTTCGGCAACCGGGCGCCACTGCTCAATATAGCTGCGCTCCAGCTGGGCGCCGCGCGGGTAGAGCGCGGGTTTCAGATCGATATTGCAGGCCGCAACGACCATGGACGCGCTGTTGCGATGCTCGACGGGGAGTGTCGGTGTGGTCTTGAGCAGGGGACGCAGGACATCGAGATAGGCCGCGTCGTTGAGGTGACGGTCGTACAACATGTCACTGTCCCACACGCGGTGCAGGTTGGTACCTTTGCCGTTGAACTGCAGCTGCACTGTATTGCCGCCCTTGTCGTGGGCGTAGCCCGCGTGCAGCGGCTGATGCGCATCGCCGGTCAGATGCACCACGAACTTGAGCGCATCGCGACGCGTAGCCAACGATTGCGACGGGTCGGCCAGTAGAGCGGCCTGACTTGTGAGCGCACTGACGATGCACTGGCCGTCGGCGCAGCGTGACTTGGGCAGATAGACGCAGCCGTCTTCGCCCATGTTGATGTAATGCCAGGCCGAAGTGGCCCGGAACCGTTGCGGATCGGAGTCGCGCAGCTCATCGGCCCAGTTGGCGATGGCACCGAGATTCGGGTCGGATTCGCCGGCGAGCAGGGCGCGAACTTGGCCCAGCGCCTGCGGCGTCAGCTGTTCCTGGGCCAATACCGCCACCAGGCGGTGACCCTGTTTGCCCCAAGCCCAACCCGACGATGGCAGCAGCGCCATCGAGATCAACATCACCGTAAGAATTCGTCTCATGGTGCAAGCGTAGCCTTAAACCGCGGTGCACGCCACGGTGCCATTGGTCACAATCCAGTACAATGATGCGCACATTCAATCCGCATTGTTGGAGTCGTAAATGGCAGTCAAGGTAGGGATTAACGGTTTTGGTCGCATCGGTCGCAACGTGTTCCGTTCGGCGTTCCTGAACTTCGGTGATGACATCGAGATTGTGGGCATTAACGATCTGCTGGAGCCCGACTACCTGGCTTACATGCTCAAGTACGACTCCGTGCATGGCCGTTTTGACGCCGATATCCAGGTCGAAGGCAACAACCTCATCGTCAACGGCAAAAAGATCCGTCTGACCCAGGAGCGCGATCCGGCCGCCCTGAAGTGGGACGAAGTCGGCGCCGAAGTGGTGATCGAATCGACCGGTCTGTTCCTGGACAAGGCCAGCGCGCAAAAGCATCTCGATGCAGGCGCCAAGAAGGTGCTGCTGTCCGCTCCGTCCAAGGACGACACCCCGATGTTCGTGTACGGCGTCAACCACGACACCTACAAGGGCGAGGCCATCATCTCCAATGCCTCGTGCACCACGAACTGTCTGGCTCCGATCGCCAAGGTGCTGCACGACAAGTGGGGCATCAAGCGCGGCCTGATGACCACCGTGCACGCTGCCACGGCGACGCAAAAAACCGTTGACGGTCCTTCGAACAAGGACTGGCGCGGCGGCCGCGGCATTCTGGAAAACATCATTCCGTCCAGCACCGGTGCGGCCAAGGCCGTTGGCGTTGTGCTGCCGGACCTGAAGGGCAAGCTGACCGGCATGTCGTTCCGCGTTCCGACTTCCGATGTGTCCGTGGTCGATCTGACCGTCGAACTGAACTCCGAAGCCAGCTACGAAGACATCTGCGCCGAAATGAAGGCCCAGTCGCAGGGCGCGCTTAATGGCGTGCTCGGCTACACCGAGGACAAGGTCGTCGCCACCGATTTCCGCGGTGACACGCGCACCTCGATCTTCGATGCCGAAGCCGGTATCGCCCTCGACAAGACCTTCGTCAAGCTGGTGTCGTGGTACGACAACGAGTGGGGTTACTCCAACAAGTGCCTGGAAATGTGCAAAGTGATCGCAGGCTAATCGCCGGCACCTTTTCACAAACGCGCGTTATCTGCAACGGCCACCTTCGGGTGGACGTTGCACGTTTGGCACCATGGAGACTAGGCGCGCAACAAGATGACGAGCCAGCGGCGTCTGACGCCGCGCAGTTAAAAGTTCTTAGGACTTCAGAACGGCTAATGCGGCATCGTAGTTGGGTTCCGAGCTGATTTCGGGCACCAGTTCGGAATGGATCACCTTGTCGTTTTCATCAAGGACCACCACGGCGCGTGCGGTAACGCCTTGTAAGGGGCCGTTGGCAATCGCAACGCCATAGTCATTCGCAAACGAAGGATGGCGCATCAGTGAACCCATGTGCACGTTGGTGAGACCTTCGGCGCCACAGAAACGTGCTTGCGCAAACGGCAGGTCGGCTGAGATGCCTAACACCACCGTGTTTTCCAGCGTGCTGGCCGCTTCGTTGAACTTGCGTACCGAGGTCGCGCAGACGCCGGTGTCGACGCTGGGGAAGATATTCAGCACCTTGCGCTGACCGCCGAAGTCGCTCAATGCGACGGGCTTCAGTTCCGCGCCGACGAGTTCGAATGGCTTGGCCTGATCGCCAACGGCAGGAAAGGTGCCGTCGACTTGAATGGGGTTACCGCTTAACGTGACCTGTGACATGTTGTGACTCCAAATGTTTGTAACGTATTCGTGGTCGATCTTACCGCGGAACCGAACTCCGAAACCAATACCGCCTTCGACAGGCTCTTCGGTTGGCTGTTGTGCGTTTGGTACCATGGAGACATGGAAACACTGACCACCAGAACCGGCGGCTGCCACTGCGGTGCGGTTCGCTTTCAGGTGCAGATTCCCGCCTTCGTCGAGGTCGAGGACTGCAACTGCTCGATCTGCCGCAAGTCCGGTTTTCTGCATCTGATCGTGCCGGCCTCGCGCTTCACTCTGTTGCAGGGGCAGGAGTCGCTGGCCGAGTACACCTTCAATACCGGCGTGGCCAAGCATCTGTTTTGTCGCGTCTGCGGTATCAAGCCGTTCTACGTCCCGCGCTCCAATCCCGACGGCATGGACATCAACCTGCGCTGTCTGGACACGGAGCCGGAGCGGGTGACCGTGGTGGCCTTCGATGGCGAAAACTGGGAAGCAAACGCCGCTGCGCTCGCTCACAAAAGTCAGGAGACGCCATGAACTGTCCGGTCGCTTTTTCGGAGTGTGCGGCATGACCGTTAAGTCCACGCCCGGTGCGTCGCGCTTACCGCTGACCGAAGCGAATATCGCCACTTTGATTGATGTGTTTTACGACCGCGTGCGTGTGCATCCTGACCTGGGGCCGGTGTTCAATGCCGCTGTGCACGATTGGCCCGAGCACAAAGCGCTGCTGAGCTCGTTCTGGAGTTCGGTTGCGCTCAAGACGCAAACCTATCGCGGCAATCCGATGCGTCAGCATTTCAATAAGGGCGTGCGCTTTGAGCACTTTGCGCAGTGGCTGGACTTGTGGCGACAAACCACCGATGAACTGCTCGAGCCCGATGCCGCGACCGAGTTGCAGCATTACGCAGAACGCATTGGACATAGCCTCAAGTACGGACTCGGCCTGACGGGAGCCCATGGCGGGCGCGATTTGGGCCTGCCCGTAGTGGGGCAGTAAGCGAGCGCTTACTTGGCGTCGACGATCTCGATGTGGGTGCCCTTTTTCTCATCGAGCGTGTAGATCACCTGGTAGCTGCGTTGCTTGCCGCAGCCATTGATCGTCCACTGCTCCTTGACCTTGGCCAGTCCGATGGGCTTTTTGGCCTTATCCAAACGCGGCTGAAGGGCCAGCGTCTTGGGCTCGATGCGTTCGGGTCGCTGGCACCGGGTGGCCGGCGTGAAGCGTTCCATCAGTTGTGTGACCGTAGCAGACTGCAGCTCCGGTGAAGCCATGGTGTTGCCCTTAAGGCGCACACTCTGCGCGGAGGCCGGCAATGCCGTCGCCAAGGCCATGGCGGCGGAGACAAGAATTAGCGTGTTGCGGTTTGTGTTCATAAACCGCAGTAAAGCATATCCAAACCGAAGCGTGCCTAAATCGCGGGTCGTCGGCCGGCTCCGTTCGGACTGCTAAAATAAGCCCTCATTCATAAACGAGCGGGAGCGGTGCATGGCCATTGCGCGGATGTCGGACTTGGATCTCAAAGGCAAGCGGGTACTGATTCGTCAGGATCTGAATGTGCCAATTGAAAACGGCCGCGTGACCTCGGAGCAGCGTATTGTGGCGAGCCTGCCGACCTTGCGTCTGGCGCTGGAGCAGCGCGCTGCCGTGATGGTGACTTCGCACTTGGGTCGCCCGACCGAGGGCCAATGGTCCGAAGCGGATTCGCTCGCCCCCGTTGCCGCGCGCTTGAGCGAGCTGTTGGGTCAGGATGTCGAACTCGTGCGCGACTGGACCGATGGCGTGGCCATTGAACCCGGTCAGATCAAGTTGCTGGAAAACTGCCGCATGAACGTCGGCGAGGGCAAGGATGATGAGACCCTCTCCAAAAAGTACGCGGCCTTGGCCGATGTGTTCGTGATGGATGCGTTCGGCACGGCCCATCGCGCGCAGGCTTCGACCCATGGCGTGATTCGGCAGGCCAAGGTGGCCGCCGGTGGTCCCTTGCTGATGGCCGAACTGGATGCGCTGCATCTGGCGCTGCAGGCACCGGCACGGCCGCTGCTGGCCATCGTGGCCGGCTCCAAGGTCAGCACCAAGCTGGAACTGCTGGGCTCGCTGGTCAACAAGGTCGATCAGCTAATCGTCGGTGGTGGCATCGCCAATACGTTTATCGCCGCCATGGGGCACTCGGTCGGCAAGTCGCTGGTGGAACCGGACCTGCTCGATACCGCGCGCCGGATCATGGCCGATGCGCAAGCGCGTGGCGCCAACATCCCGCTGCCGGTTGATGTCGTAGTGGCCGATCGATTCGCTGCCGATGCGCAGGCCACGGTCAAAGCCGTAGATGCGGTCGGAGCCGAGGACATGATTCTGGACATCGGACCGGAGACGGCCAAGCAGTACGCCGAACTGATCGCCAAGGCCGGTACGGTGGTCTGGAACGGGCCTGTCGGTGTGTTCGAGTTTGATGCCTTCGGCAAGGGGACTGAGGCGATGGCCCGCGCCATTGCTGCCTCTAAGGCGTTCTCGATTGCCGGTGGCGGTGATACCTTGGCCGCAGTCGACAAGTACGGCATTGCCGATGAGGTGTCGTATATCTCGACCGGTGGTGGAGCCTTCCTTGAGTTTCTTGAGGGCAAGACCTTGCCGGCCGTGGCGGCGCTCGAAGCGCGCGGCTAAACGGAAATCGTATGCAGGTGGCGCGGTAAACGCAGTGTGCTAGCGTGGCGGAACCCCTATTCGGTTCTTAAATGCTGCACATGAGCACTCCGCTGACCAACCGCCGTACCAAGATTCTCGCCACACTCGGTCCTGCGACCGATGACCCCGCCGTGCTCGATGCCATTTTGGCCGCTGGTGTCGATGTCGTGCGCCTGAATTTCTCCCACGGTGATCCGTCGGCGCAGGTGGCTCGTGCCGAGGCCGTCCGTGCGGCGGCCGCCAAGGTCGGGCGCGAAGTCGGCATCCTATGCGATCTGCCCGGCCCCAAGATCCGCATCGAACGTTTTGCTCTGGGCAAAGTGGCGCTGCGGGCGGGGGAGCCGTTCCGCCTGATTGCGCGTGATGATGCGCCGGCGGGAGATGAACAGCAAGTCGGTGTGAGCTACCTCGATCTGCCGGGCGACGTGAAAACCGGCGATTTGCTGTTGCTGGATGACGGCATGATGCAGCTGCGGGTGACGCAGATCGAAGGCGATGTCATCCATACGATTGTGCAGAACGATGGCTATCTGAGTGACCGTAAAGGGCTCAATAAGTTGGGCGGTGGCTTGTCGCTGGGCGCGCTGACCGAGCGCGACAAGGAGCTGATCGCGGTAGCTGCGGAACTGAAGGCGGACTTTATTGCCGTCTCGTTCTGCCGCAATGCCGAGGACATGAACGAGGCGCGCCGCGTCGCACAATCACACGGTAGCGATGCCCACCTGGTCGCCAAGATTGAGCGGGCCGAAGCGATCGAAAATCTGCACGAGATCGTGGCGGCCTCCGATGTGGTGATGGTGGCCCGCGGGGATCTCGGTGTGGAAATTGGCGATGCCGAATTGCCCGGCCTGCAGAAAAAGATCATCCGCGCGTCGTTGGAGCAGGATCGAGTGGTGATTACAGCCACACAAATGCTGCAGTCCATGGTCGAAAGCCCGATTCCGACGCGTGCCGAAGTGCTGGACGTGGCCAATGCCGTGATTGACGGCACCGATGCCGTGATGCTCTCGCAGGAGACGGCGGCCGGCTCGTTCCCGGTCAAGGCGGTCGAGGCGATGGCTCGCATCTGTCTGGGTGCCGAACGACAGTTTGACCACGACACCGATTTTGAAAAAGCGCCGCGCAACTTGCAGCGCTCCGATCAGGCCATCGCCATGGCGGCCATGTTCCTGAGCGAGCACATGCAGGTGCGTGCCATTGTCGCCATGACGGATACCGGAGGCACGGCTCGATTCCTGTCGCGATTCCGCTCCCCGGCGCAGATTTATGCAATGTCGGGCTTTGCCTCGGCGCGGCGACGCATGGCCCTGATGCGCGATGTGAATCCGGTTGCCTTTGAGTATCGCGGCATCTCGGCGCGTGAGGCGACCCGCTTTGCTACTCGTCAACTGTTCGAGGCCGGTTTGCTCAATGTCGGCGACCACGTCATCGTCACCAATGGCGATGAGATGGATCGCCGAGGCGGCACCAATACCCTGCGTCTGCTGCAGGTCGGCGTCAACGGGCAGGCAGTAGGCCTGGCTAGCCTGTAATCGGCACGATGGCACCTCCCGCTGCAGCCGTAGTGCGTGGCTGAGGGGCTGAATTCCTCTCAATCATCCGAAAGTCGTCCGGGAAACTCCCTTTGCATTGGTATGCAGGGTATAATTTCGCAGCCAATTTCGCCCAGATTTGAGGATTTTCATGAGCATCGAAACGCTAGCCGAAATCGCACTGGCCATGGTCGCCCCCGGTAAGGGCATCATCGCCATTGACGAGTCCAACGCCACCATTAAAAAGCGCTTCGACGGCGTCGGTGTCGAATGCACCGAGGAAAATCGCCGCGCCTACCGCGAAATGCTGCTGACCACGCCGAACCTGAATCAGCACGTCTCCGGCGCGATCCTGTTTGATGAAACCATTCGCCAATCCACCAAGGACGGCGTGCCCTTCACCAAGATCATGATGGACAACGGCATCATTCCGGGCATCAAGGTTGATAAGGGTACGTTCCCGCTGGCCGGTTTCCCGGGTGAGGTCGTGACCGAGGGTCTCGATGGCCTGCGCGATCGCCTGAAAGAGTATTACGAGCTCGGCGCCCGTTTCGCCAAGTGGCGTGCCGTGATCAACATCAGCGATGATGCGCCGTCGCAAACCGCCATCGATGCCAACTGCCATGCGCTGGCCCGCTACGCTTCGCTGTGTCAGGAACAGGGCCTGGTGCCGATGGTTGAGCCCGAGGTCATCATGGACGGCTCGCACGATCTGGACGAGTGCTACGACGTGACCGAGGCCGTGCTGCTGTCGCTGTTCAATGCGCTGCGCGAACAAGGCGTCATGATCGAAGGCACCATCCTCAAGGCCTCCATGGTTATCTCCGGCACCACCTGCGAAGAACAGGCCGAAGTCGAAGAAGTCGCCGCTGCAACGCTGCACTGCCTGCGTTCCACCGTGCCGGCTACCTTGCCGGGCATCGTGTTCCTGTCGGGCGGCCAGTCCGATGAAAAGGCCACGGCCCACCTGAACGCCATGAACCAAATGGGCGAACAACCGTGGCCGCTGACGTTCTCGTACGGCCGCGCCATGCAGTCGGCTGCACTCAAGATCTGGGCGCAGGACCTGACCGGCAACCTGGCCGCTGCACAGCAAACCGTGTTTGACCGTGCTCGTGCCAACGGTCTGGCCGCTCTCGGTGAGTGGACTGCCTAAGCGCCGACGCGAACTTCGCGCATTGCAAATACAGAACGCCGGCCTCAGGGTCGGCGTTTTGCATTTCATGTCAACGCATCGCCAGTTTGATCGTTCAAAACGGAGTATGACGTCGATCGCTCAATCTATAATGTGAGGCTATGCTGCGAATACTGACTAACTGCGCGCTTGCACTGACTCTCACGGTGGCGATGGCCTCGTGTTCCGATGCGGATAAGGATGCGGCCGCGAACAACGGCGGCAAGGCGGGTGGTCCGGGTGCCGGCGGTGGCCGACCGCAAACGGTTACTGCGCTCACAGTACAGCCGCAATCCTGGGCCGATGGCCTGTCGGCTCTGGGTACGGTTCAAGCACTGGAGTCGGTGACGATTGCTGCCAAGGTGTCCGAGACCGTGAGCCGCGTGCACTTTGCCAGCGGCCAGTTTGTCGGTCGCGGCACGCCGCTGGTGACGCTGACCGGTCAGCAGCAGGATGCCTCGCTTGCCCAGGCGCAAGCTCAATTGCGCGAGGCCCAGTCGCTGTACAACCGCTATGCGGCACTAGCCAAAGACCGGTACATTTCTGCAGCCCAGTTGGATACCCAGCGGGCCGCGCTTGAAACCGCGCAAGCCCAGGTCGCCACTATTCGCGCCAATTTGAGCGACCGCGTGATTCGTGCCCCGTTTGCCGGTGTGCTCGGAATCCGCCGCATTTCCCCTGGCGCGCTGATTACGCCGGGAACCGAGATCGCCACCTTGGACAGTATCGGCTCCGTCTACGTCGATTTCCCGGTGCCGGAGCTCAAGCTGCCTGCGGTACGCCAAGGACAAGCGGTCACGGCGACCTCGCAGGCATACCCTGATCGCCCGTTCGAAGGCACGGTCCGCAACGTTGATATCCGCGTCGACCCCGCATCCCGTGCCGCCACCGTGCGTGCTGCATTTGCGAATCCGGGTTATGCGCTGCGTCCCGGCATGCTGATGACGGTGCGTTTGGCTCAGCATCCGCGCCAGGCGCTGGTGGTTCCCGAGATTGCCATCGTGCAGAACGGTGCCGACAGTAGCGTGTTCCGCATCGGCAATGGCGACAAGGTATCGTCCGTCGTGGTGCAGTTGGGTGAACGTCGCGATGGCTGGGTCGAAATTCGGTCGGGCTTGCTGGCCGGCGATCGCATCGTTGTGGATGGATCGGGCAAAGTGACCGACGGCGGTGAGGTAAAGGCCTCGCCGTATCGCGGCGCCCCGGGTGTGGCACCTGCAGCCGCTGCGAGCGGTGTTGCTCCTGCCGCAGTGTCCGCGCAAGGGACTCGCTAATGGGTTTGTCCGAGCTCAGCATCCGGCGGCCGGTGTTCGCCACGGTGATGAGCTTACTGATCATCGTCCTGGGCATGATGGCGTTCTCGCGCCTGACTCTGCGCGAACTGCCGGCCATTGATCCGCCGGTGGTGTCGGTCAGTGTCGATTACCCAGGCGCCTCGGCCGCGGTGATTGAAACGCGGGTGACCCAAGTTCTCGAAGATGCGCTATCGGGCATCGAAGGCGTCAACACCATCGAGTCGCGCAGTCAGCAAGGACGCGCTTCGGTGTCCATTGAATTCACGCTGGCGCGCGATATCGAGGCGGCGGCCAACGATGTGCGTGGTGCCATCAGCCGGGTCATCAATCGGTTGCCCGATGAGGCCGAACCGGCGCAGGTGTCCAAGGTCGAGAGCGACTCCGATCCGATCCTGTGGCTCAACATGAGTTCCGATCGGATGGACTCGTTGCAGCTGACCGATTATGCCAACCGCTATGTGACCGATCGTCTGTCCTCGATTGATGGCGTGGCCTCGGTAATGGTCGGTGGTCAGCAGCGTTACGCCATGCGCATCTGGCTCGATCGCGATCAGATGGCGGCGCGTGGAGTGGCGATCTCCGATGTCGAGTCGGCCTTGCGTTCCGAGAACGTCGAGCTGCCGGCAGGTAGCATCGAATCCGCCGATCGTGATTTCGCTGTGCGCGTTGAGCGCCAGTATCGTACGGCTGCAGACTTTGAGTCGCTGCCGATTGCCAAGGCCGCCAACGGTTACGTCGTGCGACTTGCCGATGTGGCCAAGGTTGAACTGACCACCGCCGAGCGTCGTTCGTACTATCGCAGCAATGGCCAGCAGAATATCGGCCTAGGCGTGGTCAAAACCTCGACCGCAAACAGTCTCGACGTCGCCAAGGCCGTGCGTGCCGCCGCTGCCGAGATCCAGACCACGCTGCCGCAGGGCACGCGCATTTTTGTCGCCTTCGATACCACTTTGTTTATCGAGTCCTCGGTTGAGCGGGTGTATCACACACTGATCGAAGCGCTGGTGCTGGTCCTGATCGTAATCTGGCTGTTCCTGGGCAGTGTGCGCGCCGCGCTGGTGCCTGCGGTTACTGTGCCGATCTGTCTGGTCGCCGCGTTTATTCCGCTGTATGCGTTCGGTTACTCAATTAACTTGCTGACCTTGCTGGCACTGATCCTATGTATCGGTCTGGTGGTCGACGATGCCATCGTGGTGCTGGAGAACATCCAGCGTCGCGCCGACTTGGGCGAGCCACCGCTGTTGGCCGCATCACGAGGTACCAAGCAGGTGGCGTTTGCCGTCATTGCCACCACGGCCGTGCTGGTTGCTGTGTTCCTGCCAGTCGGTTTTATGGAAGGCAACACCGGCCGCCTGTTCCGCGAGCTCGCCGTCGCCATGGCGGGTGCCGTTGCGATTTCCGCCTTCATCGCGCTGACGCTGACGCCGATGATGTCGTCGCTGCTGGTGCGTCCGCATACCGAAGAGAAATCGCTGTGGATTGTGCGCAAATTCAACAGCCTGATTGATGCGACGACCGAGCGCTATCGCCGTTTCCTCAATCACACCGTGGAACGCCTGTGGGTGTTTGTCGGCGTGGTGGTGGTTTCCGTCGGCCTGATCGTACTACTGCTCAAAGTGGTGCCGAGCGAACTGGCGCCGGCCGAAGATCGCGGCAGCTTCAGCATCACGCTGACCGCGCCCGAGGGTGCCGGTTTTGACTACACCGTCAAGCAAGTGCAGGAAGCCGAGCACATCCTGGCACCGCTCACCGGCGAGGACAAAGTCATCACCCGATACAACCCGCGCGTGCCTGGCGGTTTCGGTGGCGGCGGTAGCGGCATGAATGTCGGTCGCATCATGGTCTTCCTCAACGATTGGCGTTCGCGCGATCAGTCGACACAGGAGGTCGCCGATAGTCTGCGCGGCGAGCTGAGCAAGTTGCGTGGCGTGCAGGCGCGTCCGCAAGTTAGCGGCGGGCTGGTACGCACGCGTGGCCAACCTTTGCAGCTGGTATTGCAGGGTCCGGACTATGCCCAGCTGACGCGTTGGCGCGATGCGATTCTGACGCGACTCGAGCAGAACCCCAACATCCAGTCCCCCGATTCGGACTACAAGGAAACCTTGCCGCAACTGCGCATTGCTGTGAATTCTCAGCGCGCTTCCGACCTGGGCGTCAGCCAGACCGATATCGGTCGCGCGCTCGAATCTCTACTTGGCGGCAGCAAGGTCTCCACCTTTGTGCAAGGCGGCGAAGAGTACGACGTCATGCTGCAAGCCGGCCGCGAAGAACGCGCATCGCCCGCAGATCTCGAATCCATTCAGGTGCGCAGTCGCAGCGGTGCCATGATCCCGCTGAGCAATCTGGTGACCCTGAGCAATACCGCCGAGCCCAGCAGCTTCAATCGCTTTAACCGCCTGCGCGCCATTACGATCAGTGCCGGTCTCGCACCGGGCTATCCGATGGGTCAGGCCGTGGCCGATGTAAAGGCCGCCGTAGCCGAAGTCTTACCGGGTCAGGCGCAAATAGACTGGAAGGGCGAGTCGCGCGAGTACAACGCTGCCGGCAGTTCGGTCATGCTGACGTTTGCTCTGGCCCTGCTGATTGTGTATCTGGTGCTGGCGGCGCAGTTCGAAAGTTTCGTTCACCCGTTCGTGATCATGCTGACGGTGCCGTTGGCCGTACTGGGTGCCTTGCTTGGCCTGTGGGTCAGTGGCGGCACGCTCAACATCTTCAGCCAGATCGGTATCGTCATGCTCGTCGGTCTGGCCGCCAAGAACGGCATCCTGATTGTCGAGTTTGCTAATCAGCTGCGTGACGAAGGCCGTGACATCCACCAGGCCATTCTCGAGTCGGCCACCGTCCGTCTGCGTCCGATCCTGATGACATCCATCGCGACCGTGGTTGGTGCGGTGCCGCTGATTGTTGCAGGCGGTCCGGGTTCGGCCTCGCGTTCCACCATCGGCATCGTGATCGTGTTCGGGGTCTCGTTCTCGACGCTGTTCTCGCTGTTTGTGGTTCCCGCGTTCTACGCGGCGCTCGCCAAGTTCACTCGCTCGCCCGAGACGGTGGGTCGCAATCTCGACAAGCTCGAGTCCCTTATCAAGCCGGTGGATACACACACGGCAACCCATACGGAGTCGGCATGAGCAATCCATGGCTAAAAAACAAGGGCGATGCCGAACGGTCGCGCAAACCCGCAGAGCGTTCAATCGGTGCGGCGGAGGGTGCCGAGCGGGGTGAATCGCCGGCACGGCCTTCGCGCGATGAAGTGCGCTGGTACGGTTTCAATGCGGTGCTGGCAACGTTTGCACAGCGACCCGAAGCGATTCGCAAGGTCTATGTCAGCGGCTCGCGTTTGCGCGATGCGGCCGATCTGCTCAAGTGGTGTGCCGATAACCGCATCGGCTACCGTGTGGTGGATGATGCCGATCTCGAGCGCTTGACCAAGGCGCAACATCACGAAGGCCTGGTCGCCGATGTGTTGCCGCTCCCCGTGCTCGATCTGCAGGAGTGGCTCGATAAGGCGCCGGCTACGCGCGATTGCGCGATCTGGTTGGATGGCGTCGGCAATCCGCACAATCTCGGCGCGATCCTGCGCTCGACAGCGCATTTCGGTGCCAGTGCCTTGCTGCTACCTGCAAGCCGTGCAGCGCAGGGGATCTCAGGTGCCGCTGCGCGCGTCGCTGAGGGTGGGGCCGAACACGTGCGCATCGTCGCGCTGCGCGAGCGTCCTATCGACAATCTGACCATTCTGCGTCGGCATGGCTATCGTGCGCTCGCCACCGTGGTCGAGGGCGGTACCAATCTGTTCCGCGCCGAGCTGCCTGACAAGACCGTCTGGATGCTAGGCGCCGAAGGCGAGGGCATGGACCGTTCGCTGGCCGAACTGGCCGACACACGGATCTCGATCCCCGGCACGGGTCACGTCGAGAGTTTGAATGTGGCTAACGCCGCGGCGGTGCTGCTGGCCGCGAGCTTCGCGGCTACGGAGTAGTCGCAGCGCTGCCGAAATCGCCGTCGGCCTGGGCGGCGAGATACGCGAACACTGCATAGGCGGCCATATTCTGCGCCAGTGCAGACGGGTCGATCTTGTCCAGCGTGTCATCGGCCGTGTGGTGCAGATCAAAATAATCCGTACCGTCCTGGCTCAGCGATGCCCAGGCCAGACCCTTTTCCGCGAACGGGCTGATGTCGGGGCCCGGGCCGCCTTCGCCGATCTTATTGGCAATACCTAAGGGCTTGAGCACCGCAGCAATGCGACGTTCGGCATCCTTGGCGTAATCGGGTGCGCTGGTCATAAAGGCATAGATGCGGCCGGCACCGAAATCACTTTCTGCAGCGATCTGATGCTGTTTGACATCGGCCATGTGCGCTTGCGCATAGGCCTTGCCGCCAAACAGTCCCTGTTCTTCGTTGGCGAAGGCAATGACGCGAATGGTCCGCGCCGGTGCTTTCGGCAACTTGCCGATGAGCGCGCCGGCACCCATGGTGATGGCCACGCCCGCACCGTCATCAATGGCACCCGTGCCCAGATCCCAGGAATCCAGGTGGCCGCCAATCACGACGACCTCGTTGGGTTTGCTCGAACCGGTGATTTCACCGATGACGTTGTACGAAGTAAACGTACCGTTCCAGCCGCAATCGAGCTGCAGGCGGATTTGCTGCGGACCGCGCTTGAGCAGACGTGTCAGCTGCTCGGCATCGACCGTGGAAAGTGCGGCAGCCGGGATCGGTTTGATGCCCTCGGGATAGCGCGTGATGCCGGTATGCGGAAAGCGATGCGAGTCCGTGCCGGCCGAGCGCATGACATAACCGATGGCACCCTTAGTTGCGGCAGCACCGGGACCGGCCCCACGTGCGCGCGAGCCCTTGCCGTAGTCACGGCCATCGCGATACGGCTCCATGCTGACATCGAGAAATACAATCTTGCCGCGTACTACGGATTCCGGTGCATCCTGCAGCGCCTGCAGCGAATCAAAGCGCACGATCTCACCGCGTACATCGCCACCGGCGCTGCCGCCCAGTGCAGTGATCTCTAGTGGTTGTGCGTAGGAGCCCAATACCTCGGCCGATTCCGAGCGTCGCTCCCATTTCGGAAACGTCACCGGTTCCTTGTAGACCCTGTCAAAACCCAGGGATTTGAACTTGGCTTCGGCCCAGGCCACGGCGCGCAAATCATTCGGGCCGCCGGCCATCCGCGGTCCGACTTCGGTCGTCAGTGATTCGACAATCCGATAGCCCGTGTCGTCCTTCAATGCACCGTCGCGTAGCGACTCCGCCACCTTGATCGCCGCATCCGGAATCGTCGTCAGTGCTTGTGCTGCGACCGCCGTCCCGGCCGGCAACAGCGCCGAACCGATTGCGAGACTCAAGGCCAAGGCGAGGGAACGACGTGTGGGCATGGATAGGCTCCGAAGGGGACAGTAATTTCCCAGCATACCGCACGCAAGCACACCACTAAAACGGCGGCCAAAAAAAAGTGGCCCCGCAGCGCCACTCCTTTCACATTGCCGATTGCGGTCTCGCTGCAATCGCAATGAAACGATGCGCGGCTTAGCGCTTCAGGTTGTCGCGAATTTCGCGCAGCAACAGAACTTCTTCGGCCGGGGCGGCATCGGCTGCCGGGGTCCGCATGCGGTTGTAGGCCTTCAGGAACAGGAAGATCACAAACGCAATCAGCAGGAAGTCAATTACAGTTTGCAGAAATGCACCGTATTTGATGGCCAGTTCTGCCATGGTCTCCTTGCCGTCTGCACCGACGGTGGCCGGCGTGATGACGTACTTCAAGTCGGACACGCTGGTACCACCGGTCAGGGCACCAACGGCCGGCATGATGATGCCGTCTACCAATGAAGTCACAATCTTGCCAAAGGCCGCACCGATCACCACACCGACGGCCAGGTCGACGACATTGCCTTTGGCAATAAACTCCTTAAACTCTGCAATCATTCCCATATGCTCTTGTTCTCCAGTGGATTTAGTTATTTGAGCCCGCTAAAGCGGCGGGCATCCTATTTAAACACGCCCCAGAGCCCGCACGGCATTCCGCAACCGATTGCGCACTTTGGCAGCCCGCGGTTGATTCAGGCGTCGGACGGCTCATAATGAGATCCATCCGATCGCAATACACTCATTTGCAATGACCTCACAATCCCCGCTGATTCGACTCGATGACTGGCCTGCCGGCGATTTTGCCGAGGCCGAAGGTTTAGTCGAAGGCATTCACTCTTCGATTCTGCTGTATCGCCAAGGCGATACGGTGCGCGGCTACCTGAATACCTGTCCACACGCCGGTCGGCGCTTGGATTGGTCGCCGGGTCAGTTTCTCGCCACCAAAGACGGCTTGCTGGTTTGTGCCGCACATGGCGCCAGCTTTCGCATGGACGACGGCGAATGCGTCGCCGGCCCCTGCCGCGGCGAGGCGCTACTAAGCGTGGCCGTCGAGGTTCGCGACGGTGGGGTCTATCTGGCGCCTTAGAACAGCAGGTTGACTGCCAGCTGCGAGACCGCGATATACAGCAGGCTCAAAGGGCCGCCAATCGTCCACAACTGTTGCGCCGTGTATTTGGCGGGCACGATCGCCATTGATACGACCGGGTTCGACGAGGTCATGAAGTTATTTGAGGCAGCCATACCGGTGATGAGTGCATACACCACCGGATCGGCGCCCGAGGCCAGGGCCATGTTGATGGCAATCGGCACCACGATAATGGTTGCGCTGACATGTCCCACGGCAACCGAGAACAGGCTTGTAAACACACCCAGCAGAAACTGGATCAGCCATTGCGGAGTCGCCGCAGGCAACTGTTCGATACTGTGCCCCGCAACCCAGGCTGCAGCACCGCTGGAGTCCATCGCCCAGCCCAAGGGAATCAGGCAGGCCATCAGAAAGATAGTGCGCCATGAGATGGCGTTATACGCCTCGTCAATGTGGATGACACCGGCTACTAGCATGCCGGCCACACCGGTCATCAGTGCAATCGAAACCGGCAAGCGTGAAGACAGTGCGAGCAACATTGATACGGCAAAGATGGTCAGGGCAATTTTGAGTTTGTGCGGACGCTGGATGGCCTTGGGGTGCTCGGTCAGCACCACAAAGTCCTTGTTTTTAGCGGTCTCCGCCAAATCGGTCCAGACCCCATGCATGACCAGCATGTCGCCGGCGCGGATCGGTTCCTCGCGCGGGTTGTCAGTCAGGATCTTGCGGTTGCGGTTAATGGCCAGCAGACTCAGGCCATGCTGGCGACGCAGTCCCAGTTGCGCGGCAGTTTTACCGATGTAACTTGAGGTGGGCGGGATGACCGTTTCCGCAATGCCGGCGCGCGAAGGATTGAACAGATCGCCCAGGGCGCGCAGTCGTGAGCTCAACCGCAGCATGTTGTTGGCTGCAAAGTCCGTCACTTGCGAAGAGGTTCCCATCGCGCCAAGAATGTTGCCGGTCCAGATGCGTGTGTCGGCACCGGGCGCTAATCGCGCGGCATCGTCGGACTTGAGTGCCAGCAGACGCGGTGCACCCGGCAGCGTTTCGGCCTCGCCGAAGGTCATGCCGACCATGGGCGAATCCGCCGTAACCGTCAGTTCGAAGAGATCGCCTTCGATGCCGTAGACCTTGGAAAAATAGCTCTGCGGCCGCACCGGAGTGATGTCCTGACCGGCAAAGCGGTTCTGCCGCTCCATGCGGCGCAGGCGCAGATGGAAATACAGCAACGACAGTCCGAGCAGAGCCAGGCCGACCGGCAGTGTCGAGAACATCTGCAGAGGTTCGATGCTGGCCGCGCCCGACGGCAGATTGTTGTTGGCCGCCATCAGCAAGTCATTGAGCAGAATCAGCGGCGAGCTGCCGACCATCGTGATCGAGCCGCCGCACACAATGGCAGTGGCCAAAGGCAGCAGCAGTCGTTTGAGCGTCAGGCCCGAGTGTGCGGAGATGCGTGCGGCAACCGGCATGTACAGGGCCATGACGGCGGGATTCTGCATCACCGAGGACTGCAGACCGGCCAGACCCGAAGTCAGCACCAGCAATTTCGCATCGTTGCCGCCGCCGCGACGCATGATCCATTCCGCCAGGCGGTTCAATGCACCGGTGCGATCCAGACCGGCGCTCATGATCATGGTTGCCATGATGCTCAGCACGGCGTTGGATGAGAAGCCGTTAAAGATCTCCTCGGGCGCGACCAGGCCGGACAAGCCAAGCAGAACCAGCACGACGATGGCCACCACATCGGCACGGATGCGCTCGAACATCAGCATGATCATTGCAAAGACCACCAGCGCCAGCGCCAGTTTCATGTCTCCGGTAAGAATCAGCTGACTGTCCATTGGGTTGACGTCTTGTCCTGTTCCGCTCCGCCCTTATGCGCCGGGCTCTACCCGATCGTAGAGCAAATCCCACACGCCGTGACCGAGTTTCTGTCCGCGCGTTTCAAAATGCGTCTGCGGTCGCCATGACGGGCGGGGTACAAAACCGCGTTGACCGGCTCGATTGCGCAGCATGGGTTCGGCATCCAGTACATCCCACATGTGCTCGGCATAAGGCTCCCAGTCGGTTGCCAGATGCAGTAGGCCGCCAACGCGCAACTTGCGCGCCAGCAGCGTGGCAAATTCCGGTTGCACCAGTCGGCGCTTGTTATGACGCTTCTTGTGCCACGGATCGGGGAAGTAAATACGGACCTCATCGAGCGCGCCATCGGCCACTTCGTTGGTCAACACTTCGACGGCATCGTGGTGATAGACGCGTACATTGGTACGGCCATCTTCTGCCACCCAGTTGAGCAGGCGGCCCACTCCGGGGGCGTGCACCTCGAGTCCGATCAGATTGCGGTCCGGTTCGTTGCCGGCGGCAAAGCGCAGCGCCTCGCCGTTGCCGAAACCAATCTCCATGACCGTTTCGGCAGCGCGCGGAAACAGAGTGGACAGATCGCGCGGCTGACCGGTGTAGTCGACGCCGTAGCGTGACCATTCCTCGTCAAAGGCGCGTTGCTGGGCTTCGGTGAAGCGTCCTTGCCGCAAGACAAAGCTGCGAATAGGGCGGTGGCCTTCGGTGCTGGTGTAGGGCTTGCTGCTCATGCGCAAATCAACCGATCAGACCGTCAATCGGCGACGAGGCCGAAGCAAACCGCTTGCGCGGAATGCGTCCTGCCTTGAAGGCGGCACGTCCGGCTTCGACTGCCAGGCGCATGGCGTGCGCCATCAGGACCGGGTCTTTGGCGCCGGCAATCGCGGTATTCATCAGGACGCCATCGCAGCCGAGTTCCATTGCAATGGACGCATCGGATGCGGTGCCGACGCCGGCATCCACAATGATCGGCACGTTGGCGTTTTCAATGATTTCGAGCAGGTTGTATCTGTTCTGGATGCCCAGGCCGGAGCCGATTGGTGCTGCCAGCGGCATTACGGCAACGCAACCGATCGATTCGAGACGTTTGGCCAGAATCGGATCGTCGCTGGTGTAGACCATGACTTCGAAGCCGTCTTTGACCAGCAGTTCGGCGGCCTGTACGGTCGCTAACACGTCGGGATATAACGTCTTCTGATCGCCCAACACTTCGAGCTTGACCAGGTTATGGCCGTCGAGCAGTTCACGTGCTAGGCGGCAAGTGCGCACTGCGTCTTCCGCGGTGTAGCAACCGGCGGTATTGGGCAACAAAGTGAACTCGTCGGGCGGGAGCACATCGAGCAGATTCGGCTCGCCCGGATTCTGACCGATATTCGTTCGGCGGATCGCAACCGTCACGATTTGCGCACCTGCAGCCAAGGTGGCAGCGCGCGTTTGCGGTAGGTCGGCGAATTTACCGGTACCGGTCAGCAGTCGCGAGCGAAAGGTGCGCGATCCGATAGTCAGAGAGTCATTATTAAGCACTGAAGATTCCGTCACTGGGGGTTCGCTCAGCCGCCGCCGAGGGCATGCACGATTTCGATGGCGTCGCCATCGTGCAGTAAGGTGCTGGCATGCAAGCTGCGCGGAACAATGTCGCCGTTGCGTTCAACGGCCACTCGCCGTTGCGTCAGCTGTTGGCGGTCAAGCAGGTCGGCGATGGTGCAGGGTTCCTGCAAAGTGAGCGTTTCGCCGTTCAAGATCACGTTCATCCGCTTATTCTCGCATGACCGCCACGCTCGGGACAGGGGCGGGCAGGACCTTCGGCCGTTGCAAACCCATTCAATTGGTGGTTCGATGGAAATTCCAAATTCGCCCCTAAGGACTTTTCATGAAATTCCGCCCCTCTGCGTTGGTGGCTGCCCTTGGCGTTGCCATGGCCATGCCAGCTACTGCCCAAACTTTCAGCAACACGATCTACTTTGGTGACAGCCTCACCGATAGCGGGACGTTTATTCCGGCACTGATCCAAATTGCAGGGCCCGGGGCGGCGACGGTCGGCAAGTTCACCACCAATCCTTATCAGGTGTGGTCCGAACAGCTGGCGCGTCGTTATGGGGTGCAATTGGCGCCTTCGAATCAGGGCGGTACCAACTATGCTGTCGGCGGCGCCCGCGCGGGTGCGGCGGCCACCGGTCCCTTCGGTGCGATTCCTTCGGTGACTTCGCAAGTGTCCACCTACCTGAGTGCCAACGGCGGACGAGCCGATGCCAATGCCCTTTACTCGGTATGGGCCGGCGGCAATGACATGCTGGCCGTGCTGTCCGGCGCTCCCGCGCAAGCTACCATCGGTGCTGCCGTGGCCTCGCAAGTTCAGGCTGTTGGCGCCTTGGCTGCAGCAGGTGCTCAGTACATTCTGGTCCCGACCCTGCCGGATCTGGGCCTGACCCCGACGGCACGTGCATTAGGCGCGGGTGGCATGGCGGCTGCGACCGGCGGCTCCACCGCGTACAACACGGCACTTTACGGTGGCCTGACGTCAGCCGGTCTCAGCTACATTCCGGTGGATACCTTTAACCTGCTGCGCGAAATCGTCGCGAACCCGTCGCTCTACGGCATCACTAACACCACGGCCACCGCCTGCGGTACTGTGAGCTCGGTGCAGTGCTCGCCGTCGAACTACGTGGCGCCGGGCGTGGCTGAAACCTACCTGTTCGCCGATGGCGTGCACCCCACGGGCAAGCTGCATACCATCATGGCCGATCTGGCTTACTCCATGATCGAGGGTCCGCGTCAGCTCGCTCTGGCACCGGTCGCCGCAGTGAATGCGGGCGCGTCACGTGCCGACCGCGTATTTGCCGCTGCGAATCTGTTGCCGAACAACGGCCGTCGTCTGTGGCTCGATGTCCATGGCAACTATCAGAATGGCGATTCCAGTGATCTGTACAAGTCCAACGGCGTTGGCGTCATGGCCGGTCTGAACTGGGGCAATGAGACCCTGAGCTATGGCCCGTACGTTGGCTTTGATAAGCGCGGCAATAACATGGGCGATGCTGCCGGCAGCTTCGACCAGAATGATGTCACCGTCGGTGGCTTGCTGCGTTACAGCCGCGGACCGATCTGGGTCTCGGCACAGGCTTCGTACAGCAAGACGGATACGGACTTTGATCGCCGCGTCAAACTGGGCCCCACAACCCGTATTCACGCCGCTTCCGCCGATGGCAGCAACGTGACCGGCGGTCTGCAAATGGGTGCGCTGTTTAACGGTAGCGGTTGGAAGCACGGTCCGTTCATCGGCGTCGTGGCACAAAAGGTCAGCATTGACGCATTTACCGAAAGCGATTCGACCGCTTCGACTGCACTGAGCATCGCCGAGCAGGATGCGGATTCGGTCAAGGGGCGCGTTGGCTGGCAAGCGCAGTTCGGTCAACACGGCCCGTTGCGTCCCTATGCTTCGGTTGCCTGGAACCGTGAGTTCAAGGAACCGGCAGCCCAGCTGACGGCCACTTCGCTCTCCACTAAGAGCACCTACGCCGTCCCGGGTTACGATTTCGACCGCGACTACGGCACGATTAACCTAGGAGCCCGCACGCATCTGCTGGGCCACGATGCCGATCTCGGCATCAGCGCCAATGTCTCGGAGAGCAAACAGCAGCAGGCAACGTTCTACGCGACGATCAGTTTCTAACCGGACTGTCATGCGCGTATCGGTCTAAAGCGTTACGCTATGCCGACCTCAACCGCGATCGGCGCGGTCTCATCCCGTACGGGGTGAGCCGCGCCGTTTGCTTTTCCGTTTCCGAACACATGACACGAATCAAAACACCGGTAGGCTGGAGAGAATGGGTTGCCTTGCCCGAGCTTGGTATCCGCGGCATCGTCGCCAAGGTGGATACCGGCGCCCGCAGCAGTGCTCTGCATGTAGATGAGCAGTGGGAGTTCGCCGAAGCGGGAGAGCCGTGGATTGGCTTTGTGATCCATAACCTGCACGAAGGGTCGGCAAGTATTCAGGGTCAGGCGCGCATTCTGGATCGCCGACCGGTGACGGATTCCGGCGGTCATCGCGCCTTACGACCGTTTATCTCGACCACCATTTTGCTGGCCGGCGAACTTCGACCGGTAGAGATCAATTTGTGTTCCCGCCGCACCATGACGTACCCCATGCTGTTAGGACGCACGGCCATTCGCACGCGCTACCTGGTCGATGCCAACCGCTCATTCATGCATGGCGGTAACCTTCGCACTAAACCCACGGAATTCTCATGAAGATCGCCATACTCTCACGCAATCCGCGGTTGTACTCCACGCGCCGCCTGGTCGAGGCGGGTCGCGAAGCCGGACATGTCGTTCGCGTGCTCGATCCCCTGCGTTGCTACATGCGTATCGCCAACGACGGTGTCGAGATCCATTACCGCGGCAAGAGCGTGCTCAAGGTCGATGCAGTGATCCCGCGCATTGGTGCGTCCGTTACCAAATACGGTACGGCGGTGCTCAAGCAGTTCGAGCTGATGGGGGTTTATACGCCCAATGAGTCGCAGGCAATTCTGACGGCGCGCGATAAGTTGCGCACGCACCAGGTGCTGTGTGCGCAGGGCATCGGCTTGCCCGACACGGTGTTTGGCGACAACCCCGATGACACGGCCGATCTGCTGTCCATGCTCGGTCCGCCGCCGCATGTCATCAAACTCAACGAAGGCACACAGGGCGCCGGCGTGATGCTCACCGAAAAACTGTCGGCATCCAAGTCGGTGATTGAGGCGTTACGCGGTTTGTATGCGCAGTTCCTGGTGCAGGAATTTGTAGCCGAAGCGAAAGGCGCTGACTTGCGTTGCTTTGTAGTCGGCGGTGAAGTGGTGGCGGCGATGCGTCGTCAGGCACCGAAAGGCGAGTTCCGCTCCAATCTGCATCGCGGCGGCAGTGCCAAAGGCATTCGCCCGACACGCGAGGAAGGCGAGACCGCAGTGCGCGCGGCCAACACGTTGGGCTTGAATGTTGCCGGTGTGGACCTGATTCGGTCCAAACGCGGACCCTTGGTACTCGAGGTCAACTCATCTCCGGGACTCGAGGGCATTGAAGCGGCTTCGGGCAAAGATGTCGCCGGGCTGATCATCCGATTCATCGAAAAGCAGGTGGCCCCGGTCGCGTCGCAAAAACCTAGGTCACCGGTCGAGATGGCGCAGAAATCACCGGCCCGAGAAACCAAAAAACCAAATAAAATCAGCAAGTTATACGCCAAGCGGACCTAGTTAAGGTTCGATTAACGAAATTTTAAGCCAAGGGGGCTTAGCTTCGATTCTCCGCGCTACATGCTGCTTGGATCGGCGGCCCGTCAGTCAACCGATTCAAGGCCTCGCGTAGCGTGGTATCGGGGCAATACGCCTTTCATACCGGACTGTTTCGACAGTCCGGTTTTTTTATGTTCAGGCTTCTAGTTCCAATTGTTAAATGGCTCCTATAGAGTGATTGAACCCTAGAGACAATCCCCCGGAGTCACCACTGTCATGCGCATTCTTGTCATCGAAGACAACCAGGACATCGCCGCCAATCTCGGCGACTTTCTCGAGGAGCGCGGCCACACCGTAGACTTTGCTGCCGACGGGATCACGGGCTTGCATCTGGCCGTGGTGAACGATTTTGATGCCATCGTGCTGGATTTGAATCTGCCGGGCATGGATGGTCTTGATGTCGCTCGCAAGCTCCGCAACGAAGCGCGCAAGCAAACGCCGATTCTGATGCTGACTGCACGCGACTCGCTGGAAAACAAGCTGGCCGGCTTTGATAGCGGTGCCGACGACTATCTGATCAAGCCGTTTGCTCTGCAGGAAGTCGAAGTGCGCCTCAACGCCCTGCAACGTCGCGGCCGCGGTGTGCAGACCCGCGTACTGAATGTCGGCGATCTCGAATACAACCTCGACACGCTCGAAGTGCGTCGCGAGGGCAAGCTGCTGCAACTCAACCCGACTGCGCTCAAGATTCTGCAGGCACTGATGGAGGCCTCGCCGGCCGTCGTCACGCGTCAGGATATCGAGACGCGCGTCTGGGGCGAAGAGCTGCCGGACTCCGACAGCCTGCGCGTGCACATCCACGGGTTGCGGGCACTGGTGGATAAGCCGTTCAAGGATGCGATGATCCAGACGCGTCACGGTATCGGCTACCGCATCGCTGTCCCCGAACCCGAAGCCTGATCGGTAATCCATGGCGAGCATTCCCGGTCATCGGGGGACGACGGCGGCTGCCAGATTCCGGCGGACACTGCGGACACGTCTGATCCTGGCCTTTGGCTTGCTGGGCCTGTTACTGATCACCTCGTTTATTTTTACGACGTACTGGTTCAGCACCTTGCTGGACGCCGATACGCGTGGCTTTTTGCAGAGCAGCGTCAATCGCAGTGCCGATGCGTTTTACCGCAACCCGCGCTCCCCGTTCGCCGAGTTGAGCAATCTGCGCGCATATCGCTATCCGCCGAATCAGCCGGACCAGCTGTTCAATCCGGATTGGGCCATGTATTCCAACGGCGTCTACCACGTCTCGAGCATTGACGAGAACGGCCACGAGTTCAATTACCGCCTGGCGGTGCGCAAGGATCCGCAGCAGTGGTTCTTCATTGCGATGGATCAGACCCAGGCGATCAAGACCCAGCGCCGCGTCACTGTCATTCTGTTTGCAATGGGGCTGACGGCGCTGCTGGTGACTTTGCTGGTGGGCTGGTGGTTGGCCAATACCGTGATGCGACCGGTGACGGAGCTGGCGGCCGATCTGAAAAAATCCAGTCGCTCGCCCGACGCCAAATTCAAAACCGACCGCATCCCTAACGACGAAGTCGGGCAGCTGGCTCAAGCCCTCGATGATTATTCAGAGCGCCTGCGCGAGGTGGTCCAGCGCGATCAGGAGTTCAACGCAGACGTTAGCCATGAACTGCGCACGCCTTTGGCAGTCATTCGCGGCGCCACCGAGCTGTTGCTCACCACACCGAATCTGGACGATCGCACTCGCACGCGCATCAAGCGCATTCAACGCTCCGAACAGCAATGTACGGACCTGATCAGTTCGATGCTGCTGCTGTCCCGCAATGAACGCGGTACCGGCAACGTCGATGTCGCCAAGTTGTGCGAACAGCTGATTGATGCCCATCGCGAGCAGGTGGGCCGCAAGCCCGTGGTCTTACGCTTCGAAGGCGAACCGGGCCTCGTCGTGAATGCCCCTGAGTCGTCGGTTTCGGTGGCGCTGGGTAACCTGATCGGCAATGCCGTCAAATATACGCAGGAAGGCGAAGTGCTCGTCCGTCTCGAAGGCGATATCGTGCGCGTCATTGATAACGGCCCCGGCCTGTCCGTGGATGACATGTCGAAACTGTTCCAGCGCGGCTATCGCGGGACCCATGTGGGTCATTCGCAAGGTGGCGGTATCGGTCTGTCGATCGTGCGTCGCCTGTGTGCCTTGTATGGCTGGGAGGTCAGCGTATTGCCGCATAACCCGCGCGGGGTCGAGGCGTCGCTGTACTTCGATCCGCACAAGACCCGGCCGACACCGACCGGGGCCTGAGTTCAGCGCTAGGGCTTAGACCAGTTCCAGCCAGCCGTATTTGTCTTCGGTCTTGCCTTTGACCAGATCGAAGTAGGCCTGCTGCAGCTTGCGGGTCAGTTCGCCGGCCACGCCCTTGCCGATCTTGCGGCCATCGACGGAACGGATCGGCGTGATCTCGGCAGCGGTGCCGCACATGAACAGCTCGTCGCACAGGTACAGGTATTCGCGCGGCATGTCGCGCTCGACCACTTCGATGCCCATGTCGCGTGCGAGCGTCATGATGGTGTTGCGGGTCAGGCCGTTGAGCAACGCCGCCGACACCGGTGTGGTGTGCAGCGCGCCGTTAAAGACCAGGAACAGGTTTTCGCCGGCACCTTCGGAGAGTAGGCCGGTGGAGGCCAGGGCAATGCCTTCGCCAAAGCCTAAGCGACGGGCTTCACGGGCGATGAGCTGGCCGGACAGGTAGTTGCCGCCGGCCTTGGCGCCTGCCGGAATCGTGTTCGGTGCAAAGCGCTGCCACGAGGAGACGCAGGCGTCGATGCCGTTTTCGAGCACGTCGGGGCCGAGATAGGCACCCATTTCCCAGGTGGCGACGGCCACATCAATGGGAGTGTCGGCGCTCAGGCCGAACCCGCCCAGACCGCGATAGGCGACCGGACGCAGGTAGGCGTCTTTGAGGCCGTTGCGCTTGACCATTTCCTTACAGGCGGCGTTGAGCTCTTCGATTGAGTATGGGATTTCAAAGTCGTAGATCTTGGCCGAGTCGTGCAGGCGCTTGTTGTGGTCGGTCAGGCGGAAGATGGCAGGACCCTTGGGGGTGTCGTAGGCGCGGATGCCTTCGAACACGGACGAACCGTAGTGCAGGGCATGCGACATCACATGCGTCGTGGCATCGGCCCATTGTTTAACTTCGCCGTTTTGCCAAATCCACTCGGGGTAGTTCATCGCCGGTCCTACTGCTGTTTTGAATTGCCGTAGTTTACCAAACGCGGTCCGGGCAGGTGCCGGCTCTAGCCGCCGGTCAGCCAGTAGCAGTCTTCGAAGCGCATGACCTTGAACGTCAGGACGTGGCGGCGTGGGCGGATGCGGCCTTCTTCGGTGATGACGCGGATGGCTGAGGCGACCGGGATGCCTTCGCCGAAGTAGATCGGACTGCTCGGGATCGGATCGGCGGCGGCCATGCGGTCGAGCTCCTGCTGCAGATTGCGGTCGAACTCGGCGGCGCGGCGACGGGATTCGGCCAAAATAGTGTCGGTGTCGCTCAGGGGCTCCTCAGGCGCCTCCTGAGGCAAGGGGGGCAGGTCGCCAAGGCCTCGCTCGTCGGGGTACGTCGGGTCCGGATAGGGGCCGATCTCCGGGGTCTCATCGACCGGGGGCACGGACTGGAACCAGGCCAGAAGGACCGCGCTAACCGCCAGCAGAGGCCCGCGGGCCCATTGCGGCGTCCGTTGCATGGTCATGCCGGGCCACAGCGGATCCACGCTCTCCAGCCGCTGCTCTACGAGTTCGGCATAGCGGTCCATGCGCTGATAGGCCGTGTCGGCACTAAAGCCGGCCCAGTTATACAGGGTGGCCAGGTAATTGGCATCTTGCGAAGTGATGGCCAGCGTCAGATCGTTGGCCAGCTGATCGGTGTCACGCGCGCAGTAGCGGGCGTAATTCTGCGCGAAAGCAGACTGGGCGACCCCTAAAGAGATCGCCCAGCCCAGTAATACTGCCAGTAGTGTGCGTAAACCGCTCAATTCACCGGATCAGGTCCAATACGCGGACCGTTGGCTTGGAGAGGTTCAGTGTATAGAAATGGAAGCCCGGAGCGCCACCGTCAGTCAGACGACGGCACAGGTCGGCCACGCATTCCGTGGCGAAATCGCGTTGGGCCTGCATGTCCTCGCCGTACGCCTCCATGCGTTGCACCATCCAGCGCGGAATTTCCGAACCGCAACTGGCCGAGAACTGCCGGATCTTGTGAAAGTCCGAAATCGGCATGATGCCCGCGATGACCGGAATGTCGACACCCAATTTGCGCACGTCATCGACAAAGCGGAAGTACGCATCGGCATTGTAAAAATACTGCGTAATTGCCGAGTCCGCGCCCGCCTTCGCCTTGTCCGCGAAATGCTGCAGATCGTGCCGGGCAGTACGTGCCTGCGGATGAATCTCCGGATACGCTGCCACGTGCAACTTGAAACGATCGCCGTACTGCTCTCGGATGTAACGCAGCAGGTCGATCGCCTGACGGAACTCACCGGCATTGCCCATGCCCGACGGAATATCGCCGCGCAGTGTGACGACGCGATCAACGCCCATTTCGATGTATTCATCAAGCAGGGCCTTGAACTCGTCACGGTTGCCACCGACGCAACTCAAATGCGGTGCAATGTTGTAGCCGAACTGCGTACGCAGATGACGGACCGTGGCGGGCGTGTGCGATTGCGTGGAACCGCCCGCCCCGAACGTACAGGAGCCGAACTCGGGGCGGAAGCGGGCCAGCCGTTGCACAGTTCGATCGAGCTGTGCACGCTGGTCGTCGGTCTTGGGCGGGTAGAACTCAAAACTGACGGGCACCTTCATGGTGGACTCCCGATCAGTAACGGTAATGTTCGGGCTTGTACGGCCCGTCAACATCGACACCCAGATACGCAGCCTGTTCCGGCGTCAGACGCGTCAGCACCACGCCGATCTTTTCAAGATGCAGACGTGCCACTTCTTCGTCGAGCTTCTTGGGCAGAATGTAGACCTTGTTCTCGTACTTGTCCTTGTTCTGCCACAGATCAATCTGCGCCAGCGTCTGGTTGGAGAACGAATTCGACATAACAAAGCTCGGGTGACCGGTGGCGCAGCCGAGATTGACCAGGCGGCCTTCGGCCAGCAGGAAGATGCTGTTGCCGGTGGCGAACGTGAACTTGTCGACTTGCGGCTTGATGTTCAGATGGGTAGCGCCCGATTCTTTCAGTGCATCAACCTGAATTTCGTTGTCGAAGTGGCCGATGTTGCAGACGATGGCCTGGTCCTTCATCTTGCTCATCTGGTCAAGCGTGATCACGTCCTTGTTGCCGGTGGTGGTGACGTAGATGTCGCCGGTGCCCAAGGTGCTTTCAACGGTGTTGACTTCAAAGCCTTCCATCGCAGCCTGCAGGGCGTTGATCGGGTCAATTTCGGTGACCACGACGCGGGCACCGTAGGCACGCAGCGAGTGGGCCGAGCCCTTGCCGACATCGCCATAACCGCAAACCACGGCAACCTTGCCGGCCAGCATCACGTCCATGGCGCGCTTGAGGCCGTCAGCCAGCGATTCGCGGCAACCGTAAAGATTGTCGAACTTGGACTTGGTGACGGAGTCGTTGACGTTGATGGCCGGCACCAGCAGTTCGCCCTCCTGCGACAGCTGATACAGACGGTGCACGCCGGTGGTGGTTTCTTCGGAAACGCCCTTCCAGTCCTTGACGACAGTGGTCCAGAAGCCCGGACGCTCAGCGGCAACGCGCTTCAGCAGGTTCTTGATCACTTGTTCTTCGTGATTGGACGAAGGCGTGTCCACCCACGTGTCGCCCTTGGTTTCCAGCGCATAACCCTTGTGGATCAGCAAGGTGACGTCGCCGCCATCGTCCACCACCATTTGCGGGCCCAGGAAGCCGCCGTTGCCATCGGGGAAGGACAGGGCATTGAGTGTGCAGTCCCAGTATTCTTCGAGCGATTCACCTTTCCAGGCAAACACCGGCACGCCGGCCTTGGCAATGGCCGCGGCCGCATGGTCCTGCGTCGAGAAGATGTTGCAGCTGGCCCAGCGCACGTCGGCACCGAGATCGACCAGCGTTTCAATCAGCACGCCGGTTTGAATGGTCATGTGCAGCGAGCCGGTGATGCGCACACCCTTGAGCGTCTGCTCAGCGGCGTACTTGCGGCGAATGGACATCAGGCCGGGCATCTCGTGCTCAGCGATGTCGAGTTCCTTGCGGCCCCAGTCGGCCAGCGAAATATCGGCAACTTTGTAGTCACCGTCTTGCGAAAAAGTTTTAACGGGCGCATTCATGCGTGCAGTCTCCTATCAAATTGGAAAAATGAGGGAGGACGCAGTTGCACAGAATCCGGTTGTAGTCACCAAGCCTGGCTCCGGTCGGAGTCGCAGCGTCCCTTGGCGAAGGTCCATTATACGGGCAAATTTCAGCGCAGAATCAAGGTGTTAGCCGGGAAGTCAGGACTAATGGCATGGGTCCGACACGGCGTATTTGCCCTAGGATGACTAAACACACTTCTATAGGGGCTTTCATGCATCGTCCGTTTGTCAAAACCATCCTGAGTCTGTGCTTGGCGAGCGCCATCCTAGCTGCCGCACCGCTGCAGGCGCAGGACGCCACGACACCCGCGGCCGCCGTTAGTGATGCCGGTTATCGTGAACCGGTTGCGATTCTAAAAGACATCGTTGATGCCCCGCGTCCACCATCGTTGAGTTTGAGCCCGCGCCGCGATTGGGCGGTGGTATCGGATACACCGGCATTGCCGCCGATCAGCGTGGTCGCCCAGCCCGAGCTCAAGCTGGGCGGCATGCGGATTCATCCGCGTTACTTCTCAGCGAGTCGCTTTAGCTTTAACCGGTCCTTTGAGCTGTTAAATGTCGCGACGGGTCAGAAGGTCAAGATTGACGGTCTGCCACAGGATTTGAACATTGCCGCGCTGGCCTGGTCGCCGGACCAGTCGCGCGTTGCCTTTACCCACGTCAGTCCTGCAGAGGGTTCAAACCAGCTCTGGATCGTCGATGTCGCTACGCGGCGTGCGCGCCAAATCAGCGGCGTGGCGCTGAACTCAGTAGCGGATCAGGGTTTTGAGTGGCTGCCCAATAGCCGTCAGCTGCTGGTCACGCTGCGGGTCAGCAATGAAGTCCGCATGCCCAAAGCCGGTGTGCCTACGGGTCCCGTAATCCAGCAGTCGGAGCAGGGTGCCGGTGTGCGGCAATTGCGGACTTATCAGGACTTGCTGACTAACGAAGAAGATGCGTCGCTGCTCGAATACTATCTGACGACGCAGTTGGCAGTCGTTGATGCCGACACGGGCGCGCAGCGCAAGCTCGGTAGCGCGCAAATGTACGATGCGATCTCGGTATCGCCGGATGGTCGCTATATCCTGACGCAGGTATTGCGGCGGCCGTTCTCCTATGCGGTGCCGGCGGGGGCGTTCCCAAGGCGTATAGTCGTGATGGATCTGCAGGGCAAGACGGTGCAGCAGATTGCGGACCTGCCCCTGGTCGAAGGCTTGCCTAGCGGTAATGATGCGGTGCGTGAGGGCGTGCGCTCCGTCAGCTGGCGTTCGGATGCCCCCGCCACGCTGGTCTGGGCCGAGGCAACCGATGGTGGTGATCCGGCACGGCAAGTCGAAGTACGCGATGTCGTCAAAATGCAGGCGGCACCGTTCAACGCGTCCGCCCGTGAGATTGCACGACTGCAGTCGCGTTATGCGGGCGTTCTGTGGTCCGGTCCAGATCTTGCGCTGATCAGCGAATTCTGGTGGAAGACCCGTGAGCAGAAGCAGTGGCGCATTGCTCCCGATCGCGCAGACGTAAAGCCGGCCATCGTATATCAGGGCTCCAGTGAGGATAGTTACAAGAGCCCCGGCGCTGTCGTCACTCAAGCGAATGCAGCAGGTAAGCGTGTAATTCAGTTGAGCACGGACGGTCAGTCGATTTACCGCATCGGTGCCGGTGCCTCACCCGAGGGCGACCGTCCGTTCCTGGATCGTCAGCTACTCAAGGATCTGAGCACGACGCGTCTGTTCCGCTCGCAGGCACCGCGCTATGAATCCCCGGTCGCGCTGTTGGATGCGGATGCCAGGCAACTGCTGGTCAGCCGCGAATCCCAACAGGAGCCTGCAAATATCTTTGTAGTCGCCACCGGTAACGGCGAAGCAACTGCAAAGCCTGTGCGTCAGCTGACCTCGAACAAAAATCCGCTGCCGCAGTTGTCGAATATCAGCAAGGAACTGATTCGGTACCGCCGCACCGATGGCGTGGAACTGTCGGGCAATCTGTATTTGCCTCCCGGTTTCACTCCGGGCAAGGACAAGCCGCTGCCGGTGCTGATGTGGGCCTATCCGGCGGAATTCAAATCGGCGGCTGCGGCTTCGCAGGTCAAGGGCTCGCCTTATCGCTTCAACAGTATTAGCTACTGGGGTCCATTGCCCTTCCTTGCTCGCGGTTATGCAGTCCTGGACAACCCGACGTTCCCGATTGTGGGCGAGGGCAAGGCCGAGCCCAATGACACCTACATTAAGCAACTCGTTGATGACGCGCAGGCAGCTGTAGAGGAGCTGGTACGGCGTGGCGTCGGCGATCGCAATCGCATGGCCATCGGCGGTCACTCGTACGGCGCCTTTATGACCGCGAACCTGCTGGCCCATTCGCGTCTGTTCAAGGGCGGCATTGCACGCAGCGGTGCGTATAACCGCACGCTGACGCCGTTCGGGTTCCAGGCGGAGGAGCGCAACTACTGGGATGCGAAAGATGTGTACCGCGAGATGTCGCCGTTCAACTTTGCTGAAAACATCAAGGACAACCTGCTGATGATTCACGGCATTGACGACAACAACTCGGGCACGTTCCCGATTCAAAGCGAACGGATGTTTGCGGCGGTGAAGGGATTAGGCGGCAATGTGCGCCTGGTGATGCTGCCCAACGAATCGCACGCCTATCGTGCCCGTGAATCCATTCTGCATATGCTGGCCGAAGAGGACGCGTGGTTGGATCGGTACGTCAAGAACGCGAAACCCTAATCGCAGCAAGTAGGGATGAAAAAAAACGGGATCCGAATGGATCCCGTTTTTATGTGCGAGAAGGTTCGCCTTACAGCTTGGCGGCCTTACGCAGGATTTCGGCCTTGTCGGTCTTTTCCCACGAGAAGGCAGTTGCCGTTTCGGTCTTGCCGTCGAGGCCGGTGTAGCTCAGCTCGTACGGCTTGCGGCCGAAGTGGCCGTATGCAGCAGTCGGCTGATAGATCGGGTGGACAAGATCCAGCATCTTGACGATGCCGTACGGACGCAGGTCGAAGTGCGCACGGATCAGCTTGTCGATCTGATCATCGCTGATGCGGCCGGTGCCGAAGGTGTTGACCGAAATCGAGGTCGGCTCGGCCACACCAATGGCGTAGGAGACCTGCACTTCGCACTTGTCGGCGATGCCGGCTTCGACGATGTTCTTGGCGACGTAACGCGCTGCGTATGCCGCAGAACGGTCGACCTTGGACGGATCCTTGCCCGAGAAAGCACCGCCACCGTGACGGGCCATGCCGCCGTAGGTATCAACGATGATCTTACGGCCGGTCAGACCGCAGTCGCCTACCGGACCGCCGATCACAAAGATACCGGTCGGGTTGATGTGCACCTTGTTCTTAGGCAGCGAGTCGTACCACTTCTTCGGCAGGACCGGCTTCAGGATGTATTCGCGGACGCCTTCGATGATGTCCTTTTGCTTGACGCCCGGATCGTGCTGGGTCGACAGCACGACGGCATCGAGGCCTACAACGTTGTGCGTTTCGTCATAACGCAGCGTGACTTGCGACTTGGCATCGGGACGCAGCCACGGCAGTTTGCTGTTCTTGGCCTTACGGACCTTGGCTTGCTGTTCGACCAGGCGGTGCGAATAGTACAGCGGCGCCGGCATGTGTTCCGGTGCCTCGTTGCAGGCGTAACCGAACATCAGGCCCTGATCGCCGGCACCCATTTCTTCGGGCTTTTTGGCTTTCTTCGAGGTGCCATCGACGCCGGCAGCGATATCGGGCGACTGCTTGCCGAGCATGTTGATGATGGCGCAGGTGTGGCCGTCGAAACCGACATCGGAGTTGTTATAGCCGATCTTGTTGATGACATCGCGGGCCAGGCCTTCGATATCAACCCAGGCGGAAGTGGTCACTTCGCCGGCGACGATGGCGGCGCCGGTCTTGACCAACGTTTCACAGGCGACACGTGCGCGCTTGTCCTGAGCCAGGATGGCGTCCAGCACGGCATCGGAGATCTGGTCAGCGATCTTGTCCGGATGGCCTTCGGAGACCGATTCCGAAGTGAACAGGTAGTTCGACATGGGCTTATATCCCTTTATACGGATGGAAAGATATTTAGACCGCACATTTTGTCACGGTTCGGCTAGGTTAGCAAGAAATCCGGCGATTACCGATTTGCCCGGCCGTCATCTTTCCGCAACCTAATCGCCACATGGCGTTCGCATTTGGGCGGCAAAGTAAGCCATATCCACACTCCCGAATTCTGATCCGCGCCATGCAGGACTTGCAGCAGCAACTGGCACACCGCTATCCGCAATGGTTTGAAGGCCGACGCGGAGTCATCGCGCGCCCGCTGGTGCGAGGCATTTCGCGATGGTCCCGTCTGGATGAGATCCGGGAGTTCATCACCCGTAACCGCGACTTGCGGGATTTTGCCTTTGTGCAGGCTTCGCTTGATTTTCTCGGCGTGCATCATCAGTGTGCCGATGCCGATCGTGGACGGATCCCGGCGACGGGTCGCCTTCTGATTGTTGCGAATCACCCGCTGGGTGCGATCGATGCCCTGGCCTTGTTGCACGAAGTCGGGCGCGTCCGGCGCGACGTACGCATCGTCGCCAATGATTTCCTGCAGCAGATCGGCAATCTCGGGGATCTGCTGTTACCGGTCCGGATTCTGGGCGGTAGGCCAACTGCGGAGAGCGTGCACGCCATCGAGGAATCGTTGCTGCGCGATGAATGCGTGATCGTGTTTCCCGCCGGCGAAGTAGCGCGGCTGGGCTTGCGTGGTATCCAGGACGGACCGTGGCGTCGTGGCTTTATCCGTTTCGCGCGCCGCACCGGAGCACGTGTATTGCCGGTGCGGGTTAAGGCGCGCAATTCCGCCCTGTTTTACGGGGCATCGACAATCAACAAGGCGTTGGGTACGACCTTGCTTGCTCGCGAAATGTTTGCACGCCGCGGGCGCCGTCTGCAGCTGCAGGTTGGCGAGCCGATGAGTCTGCCGCAGGACATGGCTGCCGACGATGCATTGAGCCTAGTGCGCAATGCACTGCATGCCATTGGCAAGTTCGCACCGGAGCCTATGCCAATGGGGCCCGAGCCGATCATTGAGCCGGTGCCGCAAATACTGATCGAGCATGCAATCCGTAAGCTACGCACCCTGGGGCAAACATCGGACGGGCAGAAAATCCTGTGCGGTCGCCTAAATGCGGATTCGCCGCTGTTGCGTGAGATCGGTCGACTGCGGGAACTGACGTTTCGTGCGGTGGGAGAGGGTACCGGTCGCGCCTTCGACACGGATGCGTATGACACGTGGTACGAACACATCGTGTTGTGGGACGAGCGGCAAAAACAGGTCGCCGGTGCGTATCGGATCAGTCGGGGCGCGCAAGTACTGGCCGAACGCGGGATCAGCGGCTGGTATACAGCGTCCCTGTTTGAATACTCCGAGAAGGCAATTGCGCGGATCGCACAAGGCATGGAGCTGGGACGCAGTTTTGTGGTGCCAACGTACTGGGGCGGTCGCAGCATTGACTATCTGTGGCAAGGCATTGGCGCGTATCTGGCGCAACATCCCGGTGTGCGTTATCTGTATGGCCCGGTCTCCATTAGCGCCGCATTGCCGGCCGCTGCACGCGATCAGATTGTGGCGTACTACAGCCGCTACTACGGAGATGTCGATGAGCTGGGTCGCTCGCGCCAACCGTTCTCCTACTTTGCAGCACCGCCCGTGCACGAAGCCGCGGATCCCGCCACAGCCTTCCGCATTCTGCGTCAGAACCTGGATGCCGTGGGTGCGACCTTGCCGATGCTGTACAAGCAATACACCGAACTGTGCGAGCCGGGCGGTGTGCGCTTTCTGGCCTTTGGTGTGGACCCGGATTTCGGCGACGCTATTGATGGCCTGATCGAAGTTGATATCGACTGCATGCGGCCGCACAAACGCGCCCGCTACATTGCAACTCACGCCGCGTCGGCTAAAGTCTCAAAGTAGTCTGCGGTCAGTCGGCGCTGCAGTGCCGCTTCCTCGACTCGGTTCACGCGCGCGCGAAACTCCGCCGCGTGCGGATGATCCTTTGCGTACCAGCCCAAGTGCTTACGCGCGATACGCACACCGGAGAGCTCGCCGTAAAATTCGTGAAGGCGATCCAGGTGCTCGAGCAGAATGTCGCGTACCTGTAGCGGTGACGGATCAGGTATCAGCGTGCCATGCTGCAGATACGCGGCGATCTGTCCGGGTAACCACGGCCGTCCCTGTGCGGCGCGTCCGATCATCACTGCATCGGCGCCGGTGTAACGCAAGACCTCGGCGGCTTTTTGCGGCGAGTTGATATCTCCGTTGGCAATGACCGGAATCGAGCGCTCCGCCTTGACCTGTGCAATGGTGTGATACTCGGCCTCACCGCGGTATTGCTGATCGCGCGTGCGCCCGTGGATGGCAATCGCCGCAATACCGGATTCCTCCGCAATCCGTGCAATGGCCGGTGCATTGCGATGTTCGGCATCCCAACCGGTGCGAAACTTTAAGGTGACGGGCACGTCGACGGCATTGACGACCGCTTCGAGAATCTGCGCCACCAGCGGTTCGTTCTGCATCAGTGCCGAACCGGCCCACACGTTGCAGACCTTTTTTGCCGGACAGCCCATATTGATGTCAATGATCTGAGCGCCGTGATCGACGTTGTAGCGTGCCGCCTCCGCAAGCACTAGCGGATCAGTACCCGCCAGCTGCACGCTAATCGGTGCCGGCTCGCCCTGATGATCCATGCGGTGCAGCGATTTGGAGGTAGTCCAGAACCGCGGATCGGACGTCGTCATTTCGGATACGCACAGACCCGCGCCAAGCCGTTTGACCAGCATGCGAAACGGTTTGTCGGTGACTCCGGCCATTGGCGCCAGCAGCACCGGCGGGTCAATGGTGTAGGGCCCAATCTGCATGGGCATTATTTTACGTGAAGGCGATCCCGTAGCGTTGCGCTACCGCAGCGGGGTCAGGCATGGACAGCGCCGCCCCGGGTTGCTCGGTCGAGAATGCCGCATAGGCACAGGCCCATTGCACATGTTCGGCGAAAGGCAGCTCGGAACGTTGGGCCAGTGACGCGCACAACGCGCCATTAAATGCATCGCCGGCACCGGTCGTATCAATGGCTTGCGCAGGATAAGCCGCCGCCCGGTAATGCGTGGCACGGTCGCCATGCAGTTGGGCTTGCGCGTGCGAGACGAAGCAGCCGTGATCGCCCAAGGTCACCACCACCGTGCCCTGGGGCAAGGCGCGGCGACACAGGGCGTGCAGTTCGGCATCGGGCAAGGCCTTGATGTCGGCGGTCGGATCGAGGTCCGGGACCAAGCGCGCAAGCTCCGTCTCATTGGGCGTGATGACGGTACACGCTTCGAGCAGGGCCGACGGCAGGTGACTCAGCGGTGCGGGCGCCGGGTTCAGCACAGTCAGTGCGCCGGCACCGTGGGCCAGTCGCAGCGCTTGGGTTACAGAAGGCAGCGGCGTCTCCAGCTGTGCCAGGACCACGCGAGCGCCCTGCAGTTCCGCGGCATGTTGCAGCACAAAGGTCGGATCGAGATCCGCGTTCGCGCCCGCACTGATGAGAATGGCATTGTGTGCCCTGGCATCGACCCAGATGCCGGCGGTGCCGGTTGGATGCACAGACTGCTTAGCAATTAGTTGCAGATGGCTTTGCGCGGCGAGCTCGCGTGCCCAGGCGGCGCCAGCATCGTCGCCGAGTGCGCAAATAAAATGCGAACTGACGCCGCAGCGCGCACTGGCGATGGCCTGGTTAAAGCCCTTACCGCCGGGGCCGGTGGAGTACTCGCCGTGCAGGGTTTGCCCCGCCATCGGCAGTGTTTCGCAGCGCCAGACGTGATCGACATTGAAGGAGCCGACGATGCAGACCATAGCGACTGCAGAATCAGGCGAACTGCGTCAGTACACCGGCAATGGTTGCCGTCATCAGCGTGGCGATGGAGCCACCGAGCACGGCGCGTAGACCAAAGCGGGCCAAGTCCTGACGACGGTCCGGAGCCAAGCCCCCGATACCGCCG
The DNA here is from genome assembly GCF_036541335.1 of Aquilutibacter rugosus. Lineage (NCBI taxonomy): Bacteria > Pseudomonadati > Pseudomonadota > Gammaproteobacteria > Lysobacterales > Lysobacteraceae > Aquilutibacter > Aquilutibacter rugosus. Next base: position 1,023,915 of record NZ_JAZHBO010000001.1, read on the forward strand.
ATCTGAATTGCAATCGACGAGAAGTTGGCAAAGCCGCACAGTGCATAGGTGGCAATCAGTTTGCCGTGCTCGGTCAGCGCTACACCGACGGTCTTGCCGTTGATGATGTCGGCCAACTGCGAGTAGGCGATGAATTCGTTGAGCACAATCTTCTGGCCGATAAGACCGCCGACGGTGTTGGCATCCTGCCACGGCACGCCGATGATCCAGGCAATCGGGGCCAGCACGTAGCCGAGGATGGTGGCGAGGTTGGTCGGCTTGCCGATGGCATTGGCGATGCCCGTGACTTCGCCGATCCAGGTGAGCGGCCAGTTGAGCAAGGCAATCAGTGCAATAAAGGCCAGCAGCATGGCGCCGATATTCAGGGCCAGGCGCAAACCGTCGCCGGCGCCGGCAGCGGCCGCGTCAATCACGTTCGAAGTGGTCTTTTCGACTTCCATTTTGACCGTGCCGCGCGTCAGCGGCATGCCGACTTCGGGCACCAGTAGCTTGGCCACCACCATGGTGGCGGGGGCGGCCATGATCGAGGCGGCCAGCAAATGCTTGGCGTAGAAGGCCTGAGCTGCCGGATCGGCGCCGCCGAGCATACCGACATACGCAGCCAGCACGCCGCCGGCGATGTGTGCCATACCGCCGATCATCATGGTCAGCAGTTCCGATTCCGTCATCTTGGAGATGTACGGGCGAACGGTCAGTGGCGCTTCGGTTTGGCCAATGAACACCGAGGCACAGACCGAAGTGGTCTCGGCACCGGAGACGCGCATCACTTTGGTGATGGCCCAGGCCATCGCACGCACAATGGCTTGCATCACACCGAGGTGATACAGCACACCCATCAGTGCGGCGAAGAAGATAATGGTGGGCAGCACCTGGAATGCAAAAATGAAGCCGTTGCGCGGCACATCCATGAGGCTGCCGAAGATGAAGTTCGAGCCTTCGTTAACAAAGCTGAGAATCTTGACGAAGCCGCGGCCCAGTGCATCAAACACGTCGCGGCCGCCGGGAACCAGCAGGACCACCGCTGCAAAGGCGATTTGCAGAACGATACCGGTCAGGACCAGGCGCCAATCGACGGCGCGCTTGTTGTTGGAAAAAAGCCAGGCCAATGTCACCAGACATGCCAGGCCAAACAGGCCGAAACCAATACTGCCAAGTACGTTCACGCGCGAATCCCGTCAAATCAGGGCCGAAATGGGCCGAGTGCTTGAAGCGTAGCCGATGCAGGGCCCCGCAACAAGACGCATTGCGGCTTTGGGCGCCCGATTGCCTATAATTGAGGTTCTGACTTCGGCATGGAGAGTGGGATGTACTCAAGTGGATTGCTACTGAGTTTGGCGCTGCTCGCATTGCTGGTAGTCGGTTTATTCAAGGCCGTACGCATGGTGCCCCAGGGGTATGCGTGGACGGTCGAGGCTTTCGGCAGATACACCCATACCCTGGAGCCGGGCCTACATTTTCTGGTCCCGGTCTACCAGGATGTCGGTCGCAAGATCAACATGATGGAACAGGTGCTCGAGGTCCCCAGTCAGGACGTGATTACCCGTGATAACGCGGTGGTCAAGGTCGACGGCGTGGTTTTCTACCAAGTTCTCGATGCCGCCAAGGCGGCCTATGAGGTGGCTCAGCTCGAAGTGGCAGTCCTCAATCTGGTAATGACCAATATCCGCACGGCCATCGGCTCGATGGATCTCGACGAATCACTGTCCAAGCGCGATGAGATCAATACCCGAGTGCTGCAGGCCGTCGATTCGGCGACCCATCCGTGGGGTCTCAAAGTCAATCGGATTGAGCTCAAGGATATCCAGCCGCCGCGCGATCTGGTCGAGTCCATGGCCCGCCAGATGAAAGCGGAACGCGAGAAGCGCGCCAACATTCTGGATGCCGAAGGTCATCGTCAAGCCGAGATTCTGCGCGCCGAGGGTGAGAAGCAAGGCGCCATACTGACGGCTGAAGGTCAACGCGAAGCGGCGTTCCGTCAGGCCGAAGCGCGCGAGCGTCTGGCCGAAGCCGAGGCCCGCGCGACCAAGCTGGTGTCCGACGCCATTAGTCAGGGCAACTTGCAGGCCATCAATTATTTCGTAGCTCAAAAGTATATCGAGGCCTTTAAGGCCCTGGCCGAGGCCCCGAATCAGAAGTTTGTGATGATGCCGATGGAGTCGGCCGGCGTAATCGGTTCCTTGGCCGGCATTGCCGATCTGGCACGTGAAGCGGCCGACAGTCGCGCCAATCCTTCGCGCTAAGAGTGACGGACATGGATTTGAACTGGGTTGCTGTGAGTTGGGGCGTCCTGTCCCTGGTTTTGATCGTGGCCGAGATTCTGGTGCCCGGCGCGTTCCTGCTGTGGCTTGGACTGGCCGCCGGCGTCCTGTTTCTGGTCACCTTGCTGATGCCGGCCCTGCCGATCCTGGCGCAGATTGTTCTGTTTGCGGTGTTTAGCGTGGTCTTTATCCAGATCTATCGCACCAAGTACCGCGGTCGCACGCGCAACTCGGACAACCCCTTGCTCAATCGCCGGGCCGATCAGCTGATTGGTAACTCTTATGTATTAGAGACAGCGGTGGTGCAGGGGCGCGGCACCGTTCGTGTCGGTGATGCGATCTGGACCGTTCGGGCCGATCAGGATCTGCCTGCGGGTTCAACGGTTCGCGTCGTCGCGGTCACCGACGGTATGAATCTTGCTGTCGAGCCTGTTGCTTAAACCGCTGAACTATTTTCCGTCTTCCTTTAACCCTTCTAGTTGAGAGCCACTATGCTGCAAAAAACTGTACTGAACGAAGCCCACCGCGAACTCGGTGCCCGCATGGTCGACTTTGGTGGCTGGGATATGCCCGTGCAGTACACCTCGCTGGTCGAAGAACATGAGTCCGTGCGCAACGACGCCGGCATGTTTGACGTGTCGCACATGACCGTCGTTGATCTGAATGGCGAGCGCACCCGCGAGTTCCTGCGTCATCTGGTGGCGAACAATGTCGACAAGCTCAAGGTCAAGGGTAAGGCGCTGTATACCGCCATGCTCAATCCGCAAGGCGGCGTCATCGACGATCTGATCGTCTATTACATGGATGATTCGTTCTTCCGTCTGGTGGTCAACGCTTCGACGCGTGAAAAGGATCTGGCATGGATTGAACAGCAAGCCCGTGATTTTTCGGTCACCGTTTCTGAGCGTCCGGAGTTCGGCATGATTGCCGTACAGGGACCCAATGCCCGCGACAAGGTCATCGGCCTGCTGCAGGAGTCGGACCGAGCAGCTGTAACCAAGCTCGGCAAGTTCGCGGCAACGCGCGCCGCACTGCAAGATGGCACCGAGCTGTTCGTGGCCCGTACCGGTTACACCGGCGAAGATGGCTTCGAAGTGCTGGTGCCGCAAGGTCAGGCCGTTGCACTGTGGCAATCGCTGCTGCAGGCGGGTGTGCGTCCGTGCGGTCTGGGTGCTCGCGATACGCTGCGGCTCGAAGCCGGCATGAACTTGTACGGCAGTGATATGGACGAAACCGTCAATCCGTATGAAGCCGGTATGGCCTGGACTGTGAGTCTCGATGAGGGGCGCAACTTTGTCGGCCGCGAAGTGCTCGAGACCTTGAACGCCGGTGGTGTCAAGCGTCAGATGATCGGTCTGGTGCTCGATGAAAAGGGTGTGCTGCGCCACGGACAGAAAGTGCAGACCGCCGTCGGCGAAGGTGAAATCCTTTCCGGCACCTTCTCGCCGACCCTGAAGAAGGGCATTGCACTGGCACGCGTGCCGGCCGGTGAGCCGGGCGATGTCAGCGTCGACATTCGCGGCAAGCTGATCCCGGTGCGCGTCGTCAGGATTCCGTTTGTTCGCGACGGCAAGGCGCAGCCGGGCATTCTTGCCGAGTGATTGCCGCCTGCTACCGCTGTAAACTAATTCCCGCCCCCTTCTTACTGTTGAACTCATCCCTTACTTTTCGGAGTCCGCCATGAATGACATCCCTAACGATCTGAAATTTCTTAAGTCCCACGAGTGGGCACGTGTTGAAGAAGGCAACAAGGCCACCGTCGGCATCTCCGACCATGCGCAGGAACTGCTGGGCGATCTGGTCTATGTCGAACTGCCTTCGATCGGTGACGAAGTGCAAGCCGGCACTGCCTGTGCCGTTGTCGAGTCGGTCAAGGCCGCATCCGATGTCTACGCTCCGGTTTCCGGCACTGTGGTTGCAGTGAACGAAGCCCTGTCGGACAAGCCGGAAACGATCAACGAAGATGCATTCGGTGAAGGCTGGCTGTTTACTGTCGAATTGAGCGACAAGGAACAGATCAACGATCTGCTTGATGCCGATGCTTATGCCGAATCGGTTGCGAACGACTGATACGTGTTGCAGAGAAATCCGTCGTGAGACACAACGACCGCAGCGATGCGGTCGTTTTTTTTGTCACTCAGCCTGCTCATCGTGACGCGTTGCGACGTCCGAAAAGTTTGCGCAAATCGAACGCAAACAAGTCGAATCGGGTTTCTTTGATGCGGCGCGTAAAAAAAATTTTCAGCGGGCGTTTGGGTTCGCTGTACGCCGTAGCGAGTGTGTGTCCTGTTAAGTGCATGCGGGACGCAAGCTGCATTGCGTAAACCTAATGCAGGAAAACTATCTGTAAAAATAGGATCGAAATGATTTTTTCAGTTGCCTCGTCGTGAATCGATCGTAGTAATCGTCAGACGACATGACGTTGCACGGGTGTAGTCGGGCAAGTTGAGGTTCGACTCGCGCATGAAAAAAATTGTCAACAAGTGTTGACAGGGCAAATTGACGTGTTTACGTTTCGACTTAGCAGGCAACTGCTGTGATGGCAATCCCGCCATGGACAATTTTTAAATCCTGGGCAATTGATTCAATTACCTACTGACGAGGATACAAAGATGGCAACTAAGAAAGTCGCTAAGAAAGCTGTAAAGAAAGCAGTCAAGAAAGCTCCGGCTAAAAAGGCTGCAAAGAAGGCAGTGAAGAAGGTCGCCAAGAAAGCAGTGAAGAAGGCTCCGGCCAAGAAAGCTGTCAAGAAGGTCGCCAAGAAAGCCGTAAAGAAGGCCGTCAAGAAGGTCGCCAAGAAAGCAGTGAAGAAGGCTCCGGCCAAGAAAGCTGCTAAGAAGGTCGCCAAGAAAGCCGTCAAGAAGGTCGCAAAGAAAGCAGTGAAGAAGGCTCCGGCCAAGAAAGCTGCCAAGAAGGCCGTCAAGAAGGCCGCACCGAAGGCGTAAGTAATACGGGGGCTCGACTCGTTCGCGGCCCCCGACACCTTGCGAGCGCGAAAGCCCGCAAGGTCAAGCAGTAAAAAACAGAAAGTCCCGATACCGCGCTCGCGCGACTAAACTCCCTTCCGACTGCCTAGGCGGAGGGGAGTTTTTTATGCGCGCCTTACTGACGGTTGCTGTCGACGTTGTTGCGGATGAACTCGCCCAGCGGATCGCGTTGCGCACCGGTCTGATTGCCGCTTTGCGGTACGGCATCATCGGATTCAACCTCACCGAGATTCAGTCCGTTGACGCGGACCCATGAGCGCGGCGACAGACCCAGCGCCCGATCCATCACCATAGGCATCAGGCCCGACGGCGTACCGCTTTCGCTGTTCCACAGCACCACGATGCCAATGTCCTTGGACGGCATCATGGCAATCAGGGTGCGATAGCCCTGCACGGCGCCGCCATGGAACACCACATCGCGACCCATGTAGTTCAGTACGCGCCAACCCAGTGCGTAACCTGCCGAGTTCAGACGAGCTCGACGCCATTCGTTGGACGCGGCCTCTTTGGGTGTATTCACGACTTCGCGATGTAAGGTGTCCAACATGGAGGACGACAGCATATCCGGGCGATGGCCAAGATGCGCAATCATGTACTGCGCCATGTCGTAGACGCTGCTGTTTACACCGGCGGCGGGGCTCACTTCGTAATAGGTGGGCTTGGGTTCGACGGCGGACCAGCCACCGTTGCGGTACACCGTAGGCACGGCCCACGCGGCGCTGCCACGCAGACCGTACAGACCAACGCTGGAATCGTACATACCAAGCGGCTTGAGCACCCGCTGCTGAACCAGTTGGCCGTAAGGCTGGCCGGTGGTGCGGGTGAGAACATCGCCGATGACGCTGTAGGCCACGTTCTGATAATTGAAGCACGTGCCGGGACGGCAGGTGAGCTTGACGGTGGCGAGCTTGGCGCGGGCGGCTGCAAAATCCATGCCATGTTCGATATCGCGGTCGAGCGCATTCTTAGGCAGCCCGACACGGTGACTCAAAAGATCAGCGACATCAACGCTCTCCGCTGCCGCCGGATCGATCAGATTGAACTCGCGCACGATGGAGCGAACCGGAGTGTTCCAGCTGAGCTTGCCCTCGTTGACGACCGTGGCCGTTGTCGTGGACGCAAAGCTCTTGGACACCGATGCCAGGCGATAGACCGTATGGGCCGTTACGCCGGTGCCGCCGAACGGTTTGCTGAGACCGTAGCCGCGGGCGCTGATGATGCGGCCGTCGTGCACGATGGCCATGGCCATGCCGGGAATCTTTCCCTGCGAGACAATCTGCTGTGCCAGTGACTCGAATTCGCGCACTTCAAAGTTCGAGGGCAGTGCTGTACCTGCGGCCGGACCGGCCTGAGCGGCGGCCAGAGCGCCTGCGCGGACCGTTAAATCCGATTGGGCGCGTATTGGAGCGGAGGGGATTACGAGGGCGGCGGTGAGCGCGGTGGACAGGACGGTAAGGCGACGGAACAAAACGGAGCTCACTGGGCGCAGGCCTCGACGGTGTAGCGGAAATCGAAGTCCATCATAGCCCGATCTCCTATGACGGGCACCCCCAAAGGTCACAGAAAACAGCATCTTGCTGCTGAACGGAGTACACTTCGCTCAGGTAACTGAATGGCGACGCCATCGCAATGCAAACAGCAGGAACTCCGGATTCGTCCACTAAACGTGTCCATAAAGGCGAGTGGGGCGCTGCCGGCTTGTCGGCCCTGTACTTCTTTTCAGTACTTAGCGCCTATTACGTGGTGCGACCGGTTCGCGAGCAGTTTTCCGCCGCCGTTGGCTCCACCAACTTGCCGTGGTTTTATCTGGCCACCTTTATAGCGACCTTGCTGCTGACGCCGGTATTCGCATGGCTGTCGGCAAACTATCCGCGGCGCATCGTGGTGCCGGGTGTGTATGCCTTCTTCATTGCGTGCCTGCTGGGTTTTATTCCGCTGTTTAATCAGCAGGGGCTGATGACGCCCAGGGAACTGGGCACGCTGTTCTTTGTCTGGGTCAGTGTGTTCAATCTGTTTGTGGTGTCGGTGTTCTGGACCTTCATGACTGACATATGGCGACCCGAACAGGCCAAGCGCCTATTCCCTATGATCGCTCTGGGCGGCACCATCGGCACCATCGTCGGACCGATGCTGACGCGCTCACTGGTCAACGTTATCGGCGTGGCGCCATTGCTGGCGGTCTCGGCCCTGCTGCTGTGCGGCTCGTTTGTGTGCATCGTGCTGCTGTCACGCTGGTCCAGCGCAACGGCCACGGCAACCGAACGCGCCAGTTATGACAAGGGCGTGGGCGGCAGTATGTTTGACGGCCTCAAACAGATTTTCACTAACCCGTTTGTCGGGGGCATGGCGATCCTGATGTTGCTGGGCGATGGCATCGGCACCGTCAACTACGCACTGGTGGCCGATTACACCGGCCAGACCTTTACCGATGCGGCCGAACGCACGGCGTTTGCAGCCAATGTGGATCTGGCGACCAACTCGCTGGTGGTGATCACGCAGCTCGTGCTGACGCGTTGGATTCTGACCCGCTGGGGCATTGTGCCGGCGGTGCTGATCTGGGCCTTCGGTGCGACACTGTCGCTGCTGGCCGTAGCTCTGGTGCCCGATGCGGGCGCTGCAATCAATGGCGCCTCTTCGGCCGCGGCATCGGCGCAGCTCACCGGCGGTCTGTGGCCGTTTGTGATGAACATGCCGTGGGTTGTAATGGCCCTGGTGGTCAGTCGTGCACTGATGTACGGCATTCTGGGGCCGGCCCGTGAGTCCATGTTCGCTGCCGTGCCGCGTAATCTGCGCTATCAGGGCAAGAACGCGGTGGATACGGCGGTGTGGCGCTTCGGCGATCTGGCCATTTCCACCTCGATGAGCGCCATGAAGTCCATCGGCACCACCGTAGGCCAGTTTGCCGGCGTCGCAGCGGCTGCCGGTCTTGCGGCGGCTTGGGTTGGCTATCGCCTAGCCCGCAACGCCGAGCGGTCGCGCACGGATACTGATCAAGACGACAGTCAGTAACACCCAAGTACACTGCGTCCATGGTGAAAGATCGGATCTTATTGCGTGGACGCCCGCTCGCTCGGGCGATCGTCCTAGGCACAATGACACTGGCCGCAGCCGCCATGGTGTACGGCGCCGTCGTTGAACCGCGCCAGCTGCACATGGTGCCGCACTCGGTGGGCGTCAACGAGTTGCCGGCGGCCTGTGAGGGTGTGCGGATCGATCTGGTATCGGATATCCACACGGGTTCGCTCAACAACGGCGTAGACAATCTCGATCGCCTGGTTGGCGACCTGAAGCGCAGTGATGCGGACGTCGTTTTGCTGGCGGGTGATTACGTCATCCTAAGTGTGCTGGGCGGAACCTATGTCAGCGGCGCTACGGTGGCGCACCATCTGCAGCCGTTGGCGCGACAGAAGCCGACCTACGCCGTACTCGGCAATCACGACTGGTGGAAGAACGGCCAGCAGATTGCACAGGATTTCCGCAAGGCCGGAATTCACATGACCGACAACCGTGCCGTCCGCATGAAAGTACGGCAATGCGAGTTCTGGCTGGTCGGTATCGGTGACAAGGACGAAGGCCACCCCGACATTGCCTTCGCGCTGGAGCAGACACGCAGTGCGCCGAACTTGCCGAAGATTGCGTTGACTCACAATCCGGAGCTGTTCGAGCAGATTCCTGAAGAGGTCGGACTGACCTTGGCCGGTCATACCCACGGCGGTCAGATTCATGTTCCGATTGGGGGCTATCCCGCCTTCTGGTTCAAGCCCAAAGCCGAATCGACTTTTGTCGATGGCCTATACAGAGAACCCGACGGTCGCGCGTTGTTCGTAACGCGCGGCGTCGGGACTTCGATTGTGTCGTTGCGATTTGGCGTGCCGCCGGAAGTGTCGCAACTGACACTCCGGCGGGCAACGCAAGCCCGTTAGGCGATATTGCGGCCGATATCGGTATCCGTAGCCGGCGACGACAGCATGGGGTTGCTGTCGTTAGCCGCGGCCTGCGAATTCAGCGCCGCAAACCGGGCATAGCCCGCCGAACGCAGTTCTTCGGTGTCGAAATCGTCCACGGCAATCGTGTCGATCGTCATTTCGCGCAGGGCACGCAGCAGATCGCGCTCTTCATCGGTGATCCAGCCTTCGCGCACGCCTTCATCGAGCTGAGCGGCAAAGTCGAGTGCTTCGATATCGCTGTTCTTGAGCGCCTTGACGAACTTGCGTTCGACCGGCTCGGCCAGCACTACGGCTTCGAGGTAGGAAATGATGCGACCGGCCGGATTGTTGGCGTGTGGTGCGGTGTGAACTCCGCGGCTCATGCGTTCGCGCGATTCGTTGGGCGTCATCAGCAGCGATGCAGCCTTGTGCGACAGACGGTCGGACGGATATTGCGCACGACGGCCCAGCGGGAACACCAGAATCCACAGCAGGTAGCCGGCCCAGCGCACGGGGAAGTTGCGCAGGGCGTTGGACATGGCCTTTTCAATTTCAAAGCAGCTGTTGTGGAAGCTCCAGGCCAGCAGCGGCTTGTCGGCTTCCGGCGTGCCTTCGTCATGGAAACGCTTGAGTACGGCCGAAGCAATGTACAGATGGCTCAGCACGTCGCCCAGACGACCCGACAGGTTTTCCTTGAACTTGAGCTTGCCGCCGAGCAGCGACATGGAGCTGTCAGCGACCAGCGCCAGCGCCGCCGAGTAGCGGTTGAGGCGACGGAAGTAACGACGCGTGTAGGCATCGCCCGGAGCCGCGCCAAAACGTGAACCCGTCAGTGCCATCCAGAACGAACGCACGGCATTGGAAATGGCCATGCCGATGTGGCCGAACAGCGCCGCATCGAAGGTATCCAGACGCTCGCGCGGATCGGTGATCTGCGTGGCCTTCATTTCCTTGAGGACCCACGGGTGGCACAGGATGGCGCCCTGACCGAAGATCATCAGCGTGCGCGTCATGATGTTGGCGCCTTCGACCGTGATGGCGATCGGTGCAGCTTGCCAGGCCCGGCCGAGATAGTTGCGTGGTCCGAGAATAATGCCCTTGCCGCCATGAATGTCCATGGCATCCTGACCGACCTGACGGGCCATCTCGGTGCAGTGGTACTTGGAAATGGTCGATGGCACGGCGGGCAACTCACCTCGCGTCACGGCTGCAGCGGAGGCTTCGGCCAGTGCGGAGATCGTGTAGGCGTGACCGGCAATGCGACCCAGCGCTTCTTCGACGCCTTCGAAGCGGCCAATGGACAGACCGAACTGCTTACGGATGCGGGCATACGAACCCGTCACCACGGCGGCCAGCTTGGCACCGCCCGAGGCCGTCGAAGGCAGGGTAATGGAGCGACCGATGGACAGACATTCGACCAGCATTTGCCAGCCCTTGCCGGCGAATTCCGGACCGCCGATCAGTTGCGACAGCGGGACAAACACTTCGCGACCGTGAATAGGACCGTTCTGGAACGGCGAGTTCAGCGGGAAGTGGCGGCGACCGATGTCCACACCGGCCGTGTCACGCGGCACCAGTGCCAACGTAATACCGATGTCCTTGGTCTGACCCAGCAGACCGTCCGGATCGTACATGCGGAAGGCCAGACCGATCAGTGTCGAAACCGGGGCGAGGGTGATGTAGCGCTTATCAAAGGTCAGCTTGACGCCCAGCACCTGTTCGCCGTTCCACTCACCACGCGTGACCACGCCGTAGTCTGGAATCGAGGTGGCATCGGAACCTGCCCACGGACCGGTCAGGCCAAAGCAGGGCACTTCACGACCGTCGGCCAGACGCGGCAGGTAATAGTCTTTCTGTTCCTTGGTGCCGTAATGCATCAGCAGTTCGGCCGGACCCAGCGAGTTCGGCACGCCGACGGTCGAGCTCAATACGCTCGAGACCGAGGCCAGTTTCTGGATGACCTTGTGGTTAGCTAGCGCCGTAAAGCTCAGACCGCCGTATTCCTTAGGCACGATCATGCCGAAGAACTTGTTGCGCTTGATGTAATCCCAGATCTCCGGCGACAGGTCGGCCCGGATGTGCGTGATCTCCCAGTCGTTGGTCATGCGGCAGACATCCTCGACCGGACCATCCAGGAAGGCTTGTTCGTCGGCTGTCAGTTCCGGCTTGGGTTGCGCGAACAGCATGTCCCAGTTGGGCCTGCCGGAGAACAGCTCGCCCTCAAAGCCGACGGTGCCGGCTTCGAGCGCCACGCGTTCGGTCTCGCTGAGCGGTGGCAGAATCTTGGCAAAGATGCGCAGCGCCGGGGCCGAGATGATGGATTTGCGCAGCGGAGCGACCAGCAGCACGACAGCTGCCAGAGCGCCGATGACCAACAAGGTCAGGGTGGTGGCGACATGGCCACCGAGCACCCAGGTTAGCGCCAGTGCGCCCAACAGGGCGATGAAATACACCGGCAAGCGCCAGCGCATATACGCGGCAAGGCCGGTAACCAATAAGGCAACAAGAAGGGGATACACAACGCTCATATATAGACGACGCTCCGGCGAGGCAGGGTTTGCATGCTGACCATACGATACTGTATGGTGAATACTACTAGATTAGACGAATTCTCAGGGTCCGACAACCGATTCGTTTCCCACATAAAACCGACTATTCTCTCCATTAGACATGAAGATCACGCCTCCTGCATTCGTAGTCACGCCGCCCGCCAGTGCGCCGGCTGAAACCTCTTTCCGCGGACGTCGCGTTCGCCTCTCCGCCGATGACTGGGCGCAGGCCGCGTTGGACCAGATTGCAGAGGCCGGTATTGCCTCAGTCGCAGTCGAATCCATGGCCCGCAAGCTTGGCGTCACCAAGGGCAGCTTCTATTGGCATTTCCCGTCGCGCGATGCGCTGATCGGTGCCGCGCTGTATCGCTGGGAACAACTCGAGATGGATGCCATCTGGAAACATCTCGAGGATATCGCCGATCCTTCGAAACGGTTGCGCGAGATGATCCACATCATCGCCCACGAGTACAAATCGCACAAAGTGTTCATTGAACTGGTCAAGGCCTTTGATCACCCGATCGTGATGCCGGTGATTGAACGCATGAGCGCGCGACGTCTGGATTATCTGACCCGCTCCTATGAGCAGTCCGGCCTGGCACCGGCCGAGGCACGCCATCGTGCCAACCTGATTTATTCGGCGTACGTCGGTTTCATCCAGCTCAACGCCAACCTCAAGCACATGCGTATGGATCGCGATCAGTACAACGCCTTCGTCGAGCACATCGTTGAGACCATGGCGCCGTAAGCTCCTCCCACCAACCGACTGCAAAGGAACGATCCGCAATGAATCAAACCGCATTGGCCAGCCCCACCCAGCCCACTACACTGGATTCGCTTCGCCAATGGGTTGAGCAAGTTGCCGCGCTGACGCAGCCGGATGCCGTGCAATGGTGTGACGGTAGCGAGGCCGAATACGAGGTGCTGATCAGTCGCATGCTCGCTGACGGCACGATGCAGAAATTGAACGAGGCCACCCATCCGGGCAGCTATCTGCATCGCTCGGATCCGGACGATGTGGCGCGTGTTGAACACCTGACTTTTGTCTGCACGCCCAAGCGCGATGACGCGGGTCCGAACAATCACTGGATGTCGCCGGTCGACGGTCATGCGCAGATGGATGCGCTGTTCAAGGGTTGCATGCGCGGTCGCACGATGTATGTGGTGCCGTACTGCATGGGACCGATTGATTCGCCGCTCGCTCGCTGCGGTGTCGAGATTACCGACTCCGCGTACGTGGTGGCCAATATGCGTCTGATGACACGCATGGGTGCCGCCGCACTGGAACGTATCGAGCGCGAAGGGTCCTTCGTCAAGGGGCTGCACTCGATCGGTGAACTCGATCCGCAGCGCCGCTTCATCATGCATTTCCCCGAAGAGCTCAGCATCAAGTCCTACGGTTCGGGCTACGGCGGCAATGCGCTGCTCGGCAAGAAGTGTCACGCGCTGCGGATCGCTTCGCACCAGGCACGCAAGGAAGGCTGGCTGGCCGAACACATGCTGATCCTCGGCATTGAGACGCCCGAGGGTGAGACGCACTATGTGGCCGCGGCATTCCCTTCGGCCTGCGGCAAGACCAACTTGGCCATGCTGATTCCGCCCGAGGCCTACCGCGAAAAGGGCTGGAAGGTGTGGACCGTCGGCGATGACATCTGCTGGATGCGTCCCGGTCAGGACGGTCGGCTGTATGCCATCAATCCCGAAGCGGGCTTCTTTGGCGTGGCGCCGGGCACTTCGACCGAGTCGAACCCCAATGCCATGGCGACGATTCAAAAGAACACGATCTTTACCAATGTCGCGCTGACTGCCGACAATCAGCCGTGGTGGGAGGGCATTGGCGGCGATTCGCATCCGTTGCTCGACTGGCATGGTCGGGTGTTTGATCCCGCCAACGGTCCGGCCGCTCATCCCAACTCGCGTTTTACCGTAAGCGCCAAGCAGTGCCCCTCGTATTCGCCCGAGTCCGAGAATCCGCAGGGCGTCCCGCTCAGCGCCATCATCTTCGGTGGCCGTCGTCCGTCGCTGGTGCCGCTGGTGTTCGAAGCGCGGGACTGGGAGCATGGCGTACTGATCGGTGCCTCGATGGGTTCGGAGACCACCGCTGCCGCGACCGGTGCGGTCGGTGTGATGCGCCGCGACCCGATGGCGATGAAACCCTTCTGCGGTTACAACTTCGGTGACTACTTCAGGCACTGGCTGTCGTTTGCCGATGAGACCGACAACCTACCGCGCGTCTATCACGTCAACTGGTTCCGCAAGGGTAGTGACGGTTCGTTTCTGTGGCCGGGCTTTGGCGACAACATGCGCGTGCTCGAGTGGATCATCAATCGTGTCAACGGCGATGCCTCGGCAATTGCCACACCGATCGGTTCACTACCGCAAGCCGAGGATCTCAATCTCAACGGGTTGGCTCTGAGTGAGGAAGCCGTAAAAACTTTGTTCGATTTTGACCGCGAAGGCTGGGCCCGCGAGTTCGAGTCCATCGGCGAATATCTCGACGAATATGGCGACAGGCTGCCCGCAGAGCTGCGCAGCTTGCAACAGGCCATTGCTGAGCAATTGAACGGATAAGTTCGAAAATTAACTTAAGCTGTTGAATTCACTAGCATTAATAAAAAATAAACAAAAAAATGCTGGGTAGTGGTGCAACGCTGTGAAAATTGCGTTATGCTCGAATCAACCCCATGTTGGTGAACCTTTGTTCAGGATTGAACGGGAGTCACTGAAATGGGCGGAAACGTAAAAATTCCCTTCGGAGAGTAGTTGAATGAAACTGACCAACAACAAGTTGGCTCAAGCGATCCAGATCGGCCTCGTAGCCGGCGTCGCTTCGATCGCCTTTGCCGGCGTTGCATCCGCCCAGGACAGCAATACCGATCAAACCACTGAAAAGAAAGAAGAAACCACCAAGTCGGTCGGTAAGGTCACCGTCACCGGTTCGCGCCTGAAGCGCGCCGATGTCGAAGGTGCCACCCCGGTCACCGTCATGACCAAGCAAGACTTGGATCAAACCGGTAAGACCTCGGTCGCTGACGTACTGCGTGACGTTCCTGCCGCTTCGGCCGGTAACTTCCGTCCGCAATCCGGTTCGTCGGCTCAAGCGCTGGCTACCGTTGACCTGGGCGGTCTGGGTTCCGGCCGTACGCTGGTCCTGATCGACGGCCGTCGCCTGCCGAAGGCTCCGTTCGCCGCGGACTCCAACGACGTCAACTCGATCCCGGCTGCTGCCATCGAACGCGTTGAAATCCTGACCGACGGCGCATCCGCCGTGTACGGTTCGGACGCCATCGGCGGCGTGGTCAACGTGATCACCCGTAAAGACTTCAACGGCGCCGAAATCCGTTACGGCATCGGTCAAACCAAGGTCAAGGGCGGCGACACCGCCGAGTTCGCAGCCACCTTCGGTGCTTCCGGTGAACGCGGCAACATCTTGGCCGGCGTCAACAGCACCGAACGCGGCATGGTGTATACCCGTGACCAAATCGGTTATGTCCGAGGCGTTTCGGTTTACGGCAACAACTACCGCGTCTACGACCAGAACAAGGGTACGTTCAAGACTGCACCGGCTGCCGTGCCGGGCTTCGCCTGTGACTCCAACGGTTTCTGGAAAACTTCGGGCGGTACCTGCTCGTTCGACTTCAACTCCGTTGCCGCCAACGAAGCCTCCATCAAGACCAAGGGCATGTTCGCCCGTGGCGAATACAACATCAACGACAACTGGTCCGTTTACATGAACGGTTCGGTCAATAACGTCGAATCGTTCGGCCGTTACGCGCCGGTTCCGGGCCTGTTCCTGGTCGCCGACAACACCCCGAACGACGTGATCAAGGGTGACGGCCTGTCCACCGCCCTTTACCACCGTTTGGCCGCCTTCGGTAACCGCGACACCAGCACCGACGCCAACGTCTATGACGGCCTGCTGGGCTTCAAGGGCCGCGTGTGGGACAAGGTTGACCTGGACTTCGGTCTGCGTCGCAGCTCCTACAAGTACTCTTCGAAGGGTACCGGCTACACCGTCAACCCGTTGGTGGTTGCTGCCATGGAACTGCCGTTTGACAACGGTGGCTACAACGTCAAGGACCCGTTTGGTCCTGCGCACCCGGACGTGACCGCAACCATTGGTCAACAATCGTTCTTTGACGTGAACGAAATCTTCGCCATCTCCAATTTCGACGTGTTCGAAATGGCCGGCGGCACCTCGAACGCCGTGCTTGGCGTCGAATTCCGCGAAGAAACCTTCTCCGATCAGTACGACCAACTGTCCGAAGCCGGTCTGATCGACGGTTCGGCCGGTAACTCGGCCGGTGGCGATCGCACCGTCGGTTCGGCCTTCTTCGAATGGCTGTTCCCGGTTGCCCGCACCTTGGACTTCACCCTGGCCGGCCGCTTCGATAGGTACAGCGACTACGGTTCGGACTTCTCGCCGAAGGTCTCGATGCGCTGGCAGCCGCTGAACCGCCTGACCGTCCGTGCTTCGTACGGCGAAGGCTTCCGCGCTCCGGACCTGAGCATCATCACCCAGAAGGACACCTTCTCGGCTGAATCGGTTATCGATCCGCGCACCTGCCAAGTGTTTGGTGGTACTGCGGCCCAGTGCCAAAAGGCCGGCGTCCAAGTTGACACCTGGTTCCGCGCCAACCCGGACATGGCTTCGGAGCAATCCAAGCAATGGTCCGTCGGTTTTGCTGTCGATCCGACCGATTGGTTCAACGCGACCGTTGACTACCGCAACATCGAAATCAGCGACCGTATCCGTTCGTTCGATGCGCAAACCCTGATCGACCGCTCCAACGATCCGACCCTGGGTCCGATTCCTGCCGGTCTGGGCGTGATCCGCGCTGCTGACGGTTCGATCACCCGCATCAACGCCGGTTACGGCAACGAAGGTAACCTGGAAGCGAAGTACGTGGACGCCGTTTTGCGTACCCGCTTTGCCGTGGGTGCAGGCACCATGCGTAACCAATTGGCCATCGCCAAGATCCTCGACTTCACCATTGACGGTGGCACCGATCAAGCCGGTACCAAGGGTCTGCCGGACATGCGCGCTACGCTGACCAACACCTACAATGTGGGCGACTGGACCTTCGGTACCTCGCACAACTACATCAAGGGTCAATCCGACTCCACCGGTACCGTTGGCGGCTACACGCTGAACAACGTGTTCACCACCTGGAATGCTCCGTGGAATGCTACGGTCCAAGTCGGTGTGAACAACATCGGTGACCGGTACCCGGAACTGGTCGGCTATGGCGGCCGTCCGTGGAACTTCTACCTGTACGACGCCTACGGCCGTACCGTGTACTTCCGCTACACCCAACGCTTCTAATCGAAGCAGCGGGAACGGAAAGTTCCTACGTAACAGAGAAAAAGAAAAGGGTCCTTCGGGGCCCTTTTCTTTTTGCCTATACTTACTGATGTTTTTCAGCGAATTCCATTACGCATGACCACCCGAAACGAGGCTTGGACCGAATATTGGCAGAGCGGGGCCCTGCATTCGTGCGTGGGGAGTCTGGACGAGGGCTATGGCGGCGCGATTGGTGATTACTGGCGCCGTACGGCCGACTCCTTTGCCAAACGTGCAGCGGTGCTCGATATTGCCACCGGCAACGGGCCGTTGCCAAAGTTGCTGGCCGGGCTTCGCGCGGATCTGCAAATTACCGGGATTGATGCCGCTGCGATCGCACCGGGGTGGTGGAGCGCAAGTGCATTCCCGCAGGTCGAGATGCTCGGTAACACCCCGCTGGCCGCACTGGCCGCGCAGGGCAGGTCGTTTGATGTGCTAACTAGTCAGTTTGGCTGGGAGTACATTCCGCGGCCGGAGTCCGTACAGCAGACTGTGGCGCTCTCTGCTCCCGGTGCGCGTTGGTACTTGGTGTGTCACCATGCGCAGGGGCGGCTGGCGCAAGTGGCGCAGGCAGAGGTTGATGGCGCCTCGCGCTTATTGGCCCCGCAGGGGCTGTTGCAGGCCGCGATAACGCTGTTGCCGTACGTGCGCTTGGCGAGTACGGATGCGACACGCTTGAATGCGGATGCCACGGCGGTGGCAGCAAGGATCGCATACAACGCAGCGATTACGGAGCTGGGGCAGGCGATTACGTCATCTGTAGCGCCCGATGTCATGATCCAGGCGCGGCAGGGCGTGCATCAGCTGTTGCAGCGCGCTGCTCAGGATCCGTCATTTGGCGCGGAGTCTACGTTGAGGCAGTGGCGCAGCGCCGTGGAGCGGTCGGTGCTGCGCAGTGGTGAGTTGGTCTCGCATGCCTTAAGTGTCGCGGACATGGACGCACTGCGCACCACGCTCCCTGCGGACGCAGTGGTAAACGTGAATGAGTTGCGCCAGGCCGAAGGCCTGTTGGCTTGGGCCATTGAGGTTACGCTGCCGAAACGCTGGGCATAAAAAAAGCGCCGATAAGGCGCCATTGACTCAGTTGCCGGAAGTCGGCTGCGGTGAATCGAAATTACAGACCCTGTTGGTAACGGACGTAGGGCACGGCGCCCTCGTCTTCGCTGATGTTGTCTGCGAAAGGATTCTTGCCGCGCGTCACAACGCTCTCGGCACCGATGGAGAATTCGCCCTTCCAGGGGGCGCGCCAGTTGAGACCCAGGCCGACATTACGGTATTTGGGTTGGTTTGGCGTTTCTACTACACGTCCGACAATGGAGGCGCTGAAGTTGCCGTAACCGGCACCGACGCTAAGCGATTGCATGTCCCAACGGTCGGCCAGGGCCGGCACATCATTTGCGGGGACCAGACGTGCGCGGGCGAGCGTGCCGCCGATGGAGATGGTGGCCTCACGTCCGATATTCTTGGCACCGAACACGGTCAGGCTGTTTTGGTTCAGTTGGCTGTTGCGCGCCAGGCCGGGGTTTGACAGCCAGTTGGGCAGGGATGCCGTGCCGCCACCGGCGAGTACGCCGATCTTGCCGCCGTTACGCGTCAGGCTCACACCGCTGAAGGCGCTAGTGGCGTTGCGACGGCCATCGCCGTCGACTGCGGCGAGTACACAGTTGCCGGACAACGAAGAAATGGCCGAAGTCGAAGCACTGTTTTTACAAATGACGCCGAGCGTGTCGCCACCGCTCAAACCGAGCGAAGCGCTCAGCGAGTTAGAACCCATTTGCCAGCGGCCACCGTTGGTGGTGGGCTCGAGCAGGAGCAGGGCCTCGACCTTGCCGCTGTTGCCGTTCCACAAGGGCAAAACGGTGGCGTTTTTGGACGATTGCGCAAACGCCGACGTTGCCGCGAGGGACGCGGCAACTGCAAAACTGGCGATGGCAATACGGCGCTTTGACATGTGTACTCAGTTGGACAGTCAGTCTCCGAAAAAAGTTCCGGATCCCAACTCCATGTTTACGACTTGTTAATAACCATTTAACAGGAACAATATGTCAATTGCAAGGCAATTCGGCAGCCCGTTCATCGGACTTTAGGGCTACTGCAGCGTGACAGGTCCGGATTGTTCAGCTTGTGACGACGCGTGGATGACGGCCATCTCTCCGGCGGTGAAATGATAGTCCTCACCGCAGAACTCGCATTTGACGTCGGTGGGGTGGTCCAGGCCGTCGCCTTCGGGGTCCGGGCCCAGCGAAATCAGCATGTCCTGCGCCCGTTCGCGCGAGCACGAGCAAGCAAAGGTGACCGGCGACTGTTCCAGAATCTGCAGCGTCTCGTCGTGGAACAGACGGTGCAATACTTCGGCCGAGGGCAAGTCCAGAAGTTCCTGTTCGCCCAGCGTCTCAAACAGTGCCAGCGCGCGGTCCCAGCCGTCCCGGTCGCGGTCGTCGGAACCGGGCAGCTTCTGCAGCATCAGGCCGGCGGCATGGCCCTTGTCGGCGGCCAGCAGCAATCGCGTCGGCAACTGCTCGGACTGCACAAAGTACTGTTCAATGGCTTCGGCCAAGGTCGGGCGGTCCACGGCCACCAGGCCCTGGTACTGCTGCATCTCGCGGTTGCCGACACCCTTGTTCTCAATAGTGATGGCCAGCAGGCGGTCGCCGCCCAGCGCGGTAAGGTCGCGCACTTCGGGGCCGGTCGCGCCTTCGGCAATTTGGGCGATACCGCGCACGGTGCCTTGCGCCGTGCTCTCAGTAAAGAGAGTGCGTAGATCGCCATCGGTCTTGAGTTGCAGCGACAGGCGGCCGTCGACCTTGATGTGGTGGCCAAGGATTACGGTGGCGGCAGTCGCTTCGCCCAGCAGGTGCGAGACGGCCTCGGTGTAGTCGGGACGGTCACGGATGCGCTCGGCGCTGTCGGCCAGGTGCACGGCCACGCCGCGAATACCCAGCTCCGGCAACAGGAAGCGGGTGGCTTGATCAGAGTTCGCCAAGGTCATTAGAAGATCCGTAGTAGTCAATCATTCCCTCAATAGTGCGGGCAACTAGCTGTTGTTCAAGGTCTGACAGCAGCGGATTCCAGATATCGAAGATCAGAACCACGCGGCGCTGGTCGCTGCGGTTCCAGGCGCTGTGCCGAATGGTGTCGTCAAAAATCAGCAATTCGCCTTGTTTCCAGGTGCGAACCTCGTCGCCGACCTGCAGAGCGCAGTCGGGCGGGATAATCAACGGCAGGTGAACGGTCAGGCGCGCGTTGGTCGCGCCGTTGTGCGGCGGGATCTCGGTATGCGGTCGCAGGGCCGAGAAGAACACAGCCGGTGCCCGTTCTTTGACCTGAATCTGCGGCGCCATGGCGACCGCGGCCTCGGTGGCTGGGCAACGCTCGCAGTGGGCGTCAACGCGCACCCCCTGATTCCACAAAAAGTACGCACTCCAACCGTCATCCCGATCGAGTGCATCGAACTGACCGGAGGATTCACCCTCGCGGGTTTGAACATACGGCACGAAGCCTTCTGCATCGGCGGCCGATACGGCTAGCAGCTCCTGCACAACGCGGTCGGTCTGTGCTTCGACATCGCGCGCCCATGCAAAGTCCGTCCGATCAAAGAACTGGATCGCCGGCAACTCGGGGAACGGCAAGTGAATCGGCTGAGCCGTGACGAAGGGCCGACGGCCGGTGGCAATGTCCAGGCAATGCAGATAGCGGCGCAGGTGTTTGCCGGATTCGCCGTTGCGCAACTCGTCGGTCCGTGACCACAGATGTTCGTGCAGCGCTTCCGCATCTTGCGCCTGCGCCGCCTCGGCCCGTTGCACCAGGTCGCGCAGTGTCGGATCCGCCTGCTGTTCCGGCGCCATGAACTGCAGGCCGGTGCGCCACATCAGCGCCGCGTTGCGCACGTCGCCAACGGACTCCAGAAATTGTGCTTTTTCAAAGCGTGGTCCCCATGCCGAAGGCATCGCAGCGACGGCCTGATCAAATGCCGTTCGAGCCAACTCGATCTGCCCTTGCCGATGCAGCACGCGTCCGAGATAGGCCAAAGCCAGGGCATGTCCTGGCGCCATTTGCACGGCACGGTCCAGCAGTTCGCGGGCTGTCTGCAACTGGCCGCGGTCGGCATTCTGCATGGCCATCTGGCACAGCTGATGGACCTGTTGATCGAGTTGCTGCTGGCGACGCAGCGCATCCATGGAGTCTGACGAATTCATGGTTGAAGTGTACCTTGCGATGCACATTATTCGGTCAGTCCTGCCGTAAACTGAGTTCCCATGACTCCTCGAAATGTCTCTCCATCTGCCACTCGCTCCCGGCGCCGTTGGTCCACGCTGATCTTCAAGACCATCGGCGTACTGGTGCTGATCAGCGTGCTGCAGGTTCTGGTACTGCGCTTTGTGCCGCCACCGATGACGGCCTTCATGCTGTGGCGCCAAGTGGATGCGTGGATCGGCGGCGACAAGGACTACCGTTGGCGTTACGACTGGGAACCTCTAAGCAAAATGTCGCCGAATGTGCCGGTCGCTTTGGTTGCCGCCGAGGACCAGCTGTTCGCGGAGCATTACGGATTCGATGTGGTAGCCATCGAAAAGGCCTATGCCAATAACGCCAAGGGCAAACGGGTGCGCGGCGGTTCCACGATCTCGCAGCAGGTCGCCAAGAATCTGTTTCTGTGGAGCGGCGGCGGTTATTTCCGCAAGGCGCTTGAGGCCTGGTACACGCTGCTGATTGAAACCTTGTGGCCCAAGCATCGCATTATCGAGATGTACGCCAATATTGCCGAGATGGGCGATGGCGTCTACGGTGCGCAAGCTGCAGCGCGCAAGTTCTGGCGTACTGACGCGAGCAAGTTGTCACGCTCTCAGGCCGCGCGGCTTGCCGCCGTGCTGCCCAATCCCAAACGCTACAATGCCGCCAACCCGGGCCCCTATGTCAGCCGTCGTGCGCGCTGGATTGAGCGGCAGATGGGGCGCATCGGCGGTCGCGGCTATTTGAAGCAGTTGGACTGAAGCCCGCTATACTGCATGGAACCCGCTACGGAATTCGGATTTGAGTAACTTCAGTACGACCCACGCAGATGCAGCTCATCGGCGCCTGACCGTACTGGTTGCTGCCTACAATGAGGCCAGCTCGCTGCCCTTGCTGCATCCGCTGATCCGTGCGGCGCTCGATGATGTCCATGCCGCGCACGGCATCGAGACGCGCGTTCTGTATGTGGATGACGGCAGTCACGATGCCACCTGGTCCATTCTGCAATCGTTCCGCGAGCAGGATCCGCAGGTCTCCGTGCTGCGTCTGTCGCGTAATTTCGGCAAGGAAATCGCACTCACCGCAGGTCTTGATCAGATCGAGCAGGGCGGCGTCGTCATTCTCGATGCCGATGGCCAGGATCCGCCGGCTTTGATCAGCTCGCTGGTGCCGTATTGGCTGCAAGGCTATGACGATGTGTACGGCACCCGCACCAATCGCGATGGCGAATTGTGGTTCAAGCGCATCACTGCCAAGTGGTTCTACCGCGTGATCGGACATCTGTCGGACACGCCGATTCCCGCCGATACCGGTGATTTCCGTTTGCTGTCCGAGCGTGCCGTGCAGGCGCTGGGTCAATTGCGCGAACGCAACCGCTTCATGAAGGGATTGTTCGGCTGGGTCGGTTACAACCGCATTTCCGTGCCGTACTCACGCGCGCCTCGCAATGCCGGCAAGACCAAGTTCAACTTCCGCGGGCTGTGGAATCTGGCGCTCGATGGCATCACCAGCTTCTCACTGGCACCGTTGCGGTTAGCAACCTATACAGGCGTGGTCGCGGCGCTGTTTGCCTTTGCGGGCATGGCCTTCGTCATGATTCGTGCGGCGCTGTATGGCGATCCGGTGGCCGGCTGGCCTTCGATGATGGCCGTGATTCTTTTTATCGGTGGCGTGCAGTTGCTGGCGCTAGGCGTGATCGGCGAATACCTTGGGCGCATGTATAACGAGTCCAAGCAGCGGCCGCTGTATCTCGTTGACCAGCAGTTGCCCGATCGCAGCGGCCACTAAAGCCGTATTTTAAGCGCCGGAGGCCGCTTGGCGGACCGCAACGTGCGACATCACCGCGACAAAATGGCAGGCGCTGCCGGCAATCACAAAACCGTGCCAGATGCTGTGCGAGTAGGGGATTTTTTTGGCCATGTAGAACACGGTGCCGAGCGTATAGAACAGACCGCCGGCCAGCAGCCATTGCAGCGTAAACGCGGACAGCGAATTCATCATCGGTTTGACGGCGACGACAATCAGCCAACCCATCGCAATGTAGATCAGGGTCGAAATCAGTTTAAAGCGACCGGTAAAAAACAGCTTAAAGGCGATGCCGGCAGCGGCCAGTGACCAGATGACGGTGAGCAAGCTCCAACCCCAGGGTCCGCGCAGGCCGACCAGCATAAACGGCGTATAGGTACCGGCGATCAGCAGGTAGATCGCGCAGTGATCCAGTACCTTAAATCGTGCCTTGAGCTTGGGTTGCGGGATCGAGTGATACACCGTCGAGGCCAGGTACATGACAAACAGCGTCGCCACATAGACGATAGCGCCGCTCAGCTGCCACACATCGCCCCATAGGGCCGAAAGCGTAATCAGCACCGCACCCGCACCCAGCGCTGCAGCGGCAGCGATACCGTGAGTCAGCGCATTGGCCAGCTCTTCGCTCGCGGAGTACTGGCTGTGGTGGTGCGGGATAGTCATTTGGAATAACTCCGGTAGGTTTGAACTTAGCCGAGATCGACTGAGTGCGCGTGTTCGCGCGTCGCCAGGAATTGCACTTCCGGATGCCGTTCCTGGGTCAGGTTCAGATTAACGCGAGTCGGGGCCAGATACACCAGTTCGCCGGCAGCGTCATTGGCCAGATTCAAAGCGTTCTTGTTGACGAACTCTTCGAGCTTTTTCGGATCGTCGCAACGGACCCAGCGCGCAGTGGCCACATTGACGTTCTCGAACAGAGCATCAACACCGTATTCGTCCTTGAGGCGATAGGCCACCACATCGAACTGCAGCATCCCGACGGCGCCCAGGATCAGATCGTTGGACATCATTGGCTTAAAGAACTGGGTTGCGCCTTCCTCACTCAATTGTGCCAGGCCCTTTTGCAGCTGCTTGAGCTTGAGCGGATCGCGTAGGCGGGCACGGCGGAACAGTTCCGGTGCAAAGTTCGGAATGCCCGTAAACGCCAGGTTCTCGCCCTCGGTAAAGGTGTCGCCGATGGCAATGGTGCCGTGGTTGTGAATGCCGATCACATCACCGGGGAAGGCATCCTGTGCAATCTCGCGGTCGCTGGCCATAAAGGTCAGCGCATTGGCGAGTTTGATTTCCTTGCCCACGCGCGGATGGAAGGCCTTCATGCCGGCGGTGAACTTGCCCGAGCAGATGCGCATAAAGGCGACGCGGTCGCGGTGCTGCGGATCCATGTTGGCCTGAATCTTGAAGACAAAGCCCGTGAGCTTGTTCTCGGTCGGATCGACCTTGCGCGTCGTGGTCTCGCGCGCCTGCGGCATGGGTGCATGTTCAACAAAGAAATCCAGCAGCAACTGCACGCCGAAATTGTTGACGGCCGAGCCGAACGTGACCGGCGTCTGTTCACCGCGCAGGTACGCCTCCATGTCGAAGGGATTGGTTGCGCCTTCGACCAGTTCCAGCTGTTCGCGCACCTCATCGAGCATGTTCTGACCGATGGCGTCTAACACGCCCGGATCATCGAGCGAGGGGAAAATGGTGCTGTCCTGACGCGTAAAATTGCGACCCGATTCGAACAGATGCACCTCACCCGTGAGCAGATGCACCACGCCCTTCAGGCGCGGACCCATGCCGATCGGCCAGGTAATCGGAGCGCACTGAATGCCGAGC
This sequence comes from Aquilutibacter rugosus, assembly GCF_036541335.1. Classification (NCBI taxonomy): domain Bacteria; kingdom Pseudomonadati; phylum Pseudomonadota; class Gammaproteobacteria; order Lysobacterales; family Lysobacteraceae; genus Aquilutibacter; species Aquilutibacter rugosus. Next base: position 1,048,833 of record NZ_JAZHBO010000001.1, read on the forward strand.
ACCGATTCCACTTCGTCGATCAGTTCAATCGGATCTTTACCTTCGCGATCGAGCTTGTTGATAAAAGTCATGATGGGCGTGTTGCGCATGCGGCACACTTCCATCAGCTTGATGGTGCGTTCCTCGACGCCTTTGGCCACGTCGATCACCATCAGCGCGCTGTCAACGGCCGTCAGCACGCGATACGTGTCCTCGCCGAAGTCGGCGTGGCCCGGAGTATCGAGCAGGTTGACGATCTTGTCTTCGTACGGGAACTGCATGACCGACGAGGTCACGGAGATGCCGCGCTCCTTTTCGAGCGCCATCCAGTCGGAGGTGGCGTGGCGTGCCGCCTTGCGGCCCTTGACCGAACCGGCCATCTGAATCGCACCGCCGAACAGCAGGAGCTTTTCGGTCAGGGTGGTTTTGCCGGCGTCAGGGTGGGAGATGATGGCAAAGGTCCGGCGGATCTTGGCCTGCATGGATACGTCAGTGGACACGGATGCCTCAAATGGAGCAGTTAACCGCTCATTTTACCGTGTCGAAGGCCATTCGCGGCGTCAAGCTGCCCCGGCGCCCGCCCGATTCAGCATTCGATGACGTTGACCGCCAGCCCGCCGCGCGAGGTTTCCTTGTACTTGTCCTGCATGTCACGGCCGGTATCGCGCATGGTCTTGATGACTTTGTCGAGCGAGACCTTGTGCTTGCCGTCACCGCGCAGCGCCATGCGGCTGGCATTGATGGCCTTGACCGCGCCCATCGCGTTGCGCTCGATACAGGGGATCTGAACCAGACCGCCGATCGGGTCGCAGGTCAGGCCCAGATTGTGTTCCATGCCGATTTCGGCGGCGTTCTCAATCTGGCTCGGAGTGCCGCCCACTGCCGCCGTCAGCCCGCCGGCGGCCATGCTGCAGGCCACGCCGACTTCGCCCTGGCAGCCGACTTCGGCACCGGAGATTGAGGCATTTTCCTTGTACAGAATGCCGATCGCGGCCGCTGTCAGCAGAAAATTACGAATACCCTGCGCCGAAGCGCCCGGAACAAAACGGTCGTAGTACTGGATCACGGCCGGGATGATGCCCGCGGCGCCGTTGGTCGGCGCTGTCACCACGCGGCCGCCTGCGGCGTTCTCTTCGTTGACGGCGAGCGCATACAGATTGACCCAGTCGAGCGTGGTCAGCGGGTCGCACAGTGCGGCCTCGGGGCGTTCGCTCAATTCGCGATACAGGGAGGGCGCACGACGCGACACGTTCAGTCCGCCCGGTAAGGTGCCCGATTCGCGAATGCCGCGATTGAGACAAGCCAGCATCGCCGCCCACACATCGTCGAGACCTTGTTCGATCTCCGGCACGGTTCGCCAGGCTTGCTCATTTGCCATCATGACCTGCGCAATGCTCAGGCCATGTTCCTTGCATTGAGCGATCAGCTCATCGCCACTGTGAAACGGATAGGGCAGCTCGGTGGTGTCCGCGACGATACGGTCTTCGGCGGCCTCATCCTGATTGAGAACAAAACCGCCACCGACCGAGTAGTAATCGCGCGTGGCCAGCACTTCGCCATTGGCGTCGTAGGCGAAAAAGCGCATGCCATTGGTATGAAACGGCAGTTTTTGCCGCTTATTCATGATCAGATCGTGCTTTTCGTCGAAGGAAATCTCGCGCTCGCCATGCAGACAGATCGATTTATTGCCGCGAATGCGTTCCAGGCTCGGCGCAATGATGTCGGGATCGATGCGATTGGGCAGATGGCCCTCGAGTCCCATCAGCACCGCTTTATCGGTACCGTGGCCGCGACCCGTTAGGGCCAGCGAGCCGAACACCTCGGCACGCACGCGCGTCACACGGTCCAGGCATTGCGTGTCAACTAGCCAATGCTCGACAAAGCGAGCGGCGGCAAGCATCGGACCGACGGTATGCGAGGAGCTAGGTCCTACACCGATCTTGAACAGGTCGAAACAGCTGACAGCCATGCGCGGAACTCCGGAAAGCGGCGATAATGCAAACCTCTAGTTTAGCGTTTATGTGCACCGACCGTGACCACCGTGAGTGCTGCCGTGCCCGACGATCCCGTATGGATTCTGTATCAGCGTGATGATTGCCATCTGTGCGATCTCGCGCTCGAAGTGCTGGCCGCCGCTCGCTTCCCCGAGTTCGAATCGGTGTTCATTGATGACGATGCGGACTTGGAGGCACAATGGGGCACCGTCGTTCCGGTGCTCCGACACGTGCCCACCGGCGCCGTCCTGTGCTGGCCGTTCAACGAAAACGCCCTGCGCGATTTTCGGCAGGGCGTTGATCAGAACTCAAAGTAAGCGCGCAGTTTGCGCTCAGCGACGGCGCGGATGCATGCGATCGAGCAGTCCGTCCTTTAATACCATTTGGTGATAGATGGCGGCGCCGGCATGCACAATGACGACTGCCAGCAGCACCCAGAACATCGTCTCGTGCCACTCGCTGCTCAGTTCGCGCAGCGCCGGATTTTTGGCGACCAGATTCGGCAGCTCGCCCAAACCGAAGTAGTTGACCGGCCTTCCACCTGCGGAGCTCATGATCCAACCGCTCAGCGGCATGGCCAGCATCAGAACGTAGAGCAGGCCGTGAGTGATCTGCGCCGTCAGGTGCTGCCAGTTTGGTGTACTCATGATGCGAGCAGGCGATGGCGTGAACAAATTCCAGACCAGACGTACGGCGGCCAATACCAGCACGGTAATGCCCAGCGCTTTGTGCCAACCCATGATCAGCTTGCGCAGATCGCCGGGGAAATAATCGTGCGTCAGGCCGATCACGGCAATGACGAACAACATCAGCACCATCAGCCAGTGCAGGAACTTGCTGGTGCCGCTCCATTGGGTGGGACGCAGCGCGGTAGAAGTGCTCATGATCGCGGTTCCTTGATGGATTGTCGTGATGGTTTAGCGACGGCTGTGGTTGTGCACGGCCTCGACCAGAGCGGCGACATGATCCGGACTCATGTCGGGCGACATGCCATGGCCGAGGTTAAATACGTGGCCATCGCGGCTGCCGCCATTGCCCTGCATGTACGAATCCAAGGCGAAGGCGGCCTCTTTGGCGATGGCCTCGGGTGTGGCGTACAAAGTCACCGGATCCAAGTTGCCTTGCAGTGCGACCTTGTTGCCGATACGACGGGCGGCATCGCCCAGGTCGACGGTCCAGTCAATGCCGACGGCATCGGCTCCGGTGTCGGCCAGCGCTTCGAGATGCAGACCATTGCCCTTGCCGAACAGAATGACCGGTGCATCGCCGTCTTGCTTGAGGGCCTTGGAAATCTGTGCCATGTACTGCAACGAAAACTCGCGATACATGCGCGGCGACAGCACGCCACCCCAGGTATCAAAGATCTGCAGGGCCTGTGCGCCGGCAGCGCGTTGCGCCTTGAGGTAGGCGATGACGCTGTCGGTGACCACTTGCAGCAGCTTGTGCATTTGCTCGGGTGCATTCAGAGCCAGGCTCTTGACCTTGGCGAAGTCCTTGCTGCCACCGCCTTCGACCATGTAGCAGGCCAAGGTCCACGGGCTGCCGGAGAAACCGATCAGCGGCACTTGGCCATTGAGTTCGTGGCGAATCGTGCGAACGGCATCCATGACATAACGCAGCTCCATTTCCATGTCCGGCACGGCTAAGCGTTCAATGTCCTGCGGTGTGCGAATCGGGCGCTCGAACTTGGGGCCTTCGCCATCTTCAAAATACAGACCCAGGCCCATGGCATCGGGCACAGTCAGAATGTCGGAAAACAGAATCGCGGCATCGAGCGGGAACCGACGCAGCGGTTGCAGCGTGACCTCGCAGGCGAGTTCGGGGTTCTTGGCCAGGCCCAGGAAGCTGCCGGCCTGGCGGCGCGTTTCGCGGTATTCCGGCAGGTAGCGGCCGGCTTGGCGCATCAGCCAGATGGGCGTGCGGTCCACAGGCTGGCGGCGCAGGGCGCGTAGGAAGCGATCGTTGGCGAGGGCCGCATCCGTGGCGGCGATAGTGTTTTCAGTCATCGGTCAATTTTACGGGATACGGCCCGTCTCGCGACGCTAAAGCGGGCTTTGGTGAATGACAGCCCGGCCGAGCTGCTGCAGCAGAATCAGGCGCAACGCGCTGCCCGTGTTCTTTTTGTCGAGCCGCATGTGGTGCTTCTGGGTCTGCGGGTCGGTGCCTGCCGGCGGTTCAGTTGGCAGGCCAAAGCGTTGCAGGGTGTCAATCAGCTGCTGCGTATCGGCCGCCGGCAACTGCAATGCCGATTCGCTGTGGCGGGCCGCTTGGACCATGCCGATGGCCACGGCTTCACCGTGAAGCAGGGCGTCACCGTAGCCGGCCATCACTTCGAGCGCATGGCCAAAAGTGTGGCCGAAATTGAGCAAGGCCCGCTCGCCGCGTTCGGTCGGATCGCGTGCAACGATGGCGGCTTTGTAGCGGATGCAGCGTGCGACCAGTTCGGTCAGGGTAGCGGCATCGCGTGCTGTGATTTCTGCCGCATGCTGCTGCAGCCACTGCATAAATTCACGGTCGAAGGCAGCGCCGTACTTGATCACCTCGGCCATGCCGGCAGCAAACTCGCGTGCGGGCAGGGTGGTCAGTGTCGCGACGTCGGCGATTACATGTCGCGGCGGATGAAATGCGCCGATCAGATTTTTGCCGTGGGGCAAGTCCACCGCGGTCTTGCCGCCGACACTGGAGTCGACCATCGCCAGCAAGCTGGTGGGCACTTGAATGCAATCAATACCGCGCATCCACAGTGCGGCCGCAAGTCCGGCCAAGTCGCCGATCACTCCGCCGCCAAGTGCAAGCACCACCGCATCGCGGCGCATGCCGGCATCGGCCAGTTGTTCGAGTACGTTGCCCAGTTGCTGCCAGTTCTTGCTGGCTTCGCCGGCGTCGAGCGTGAGGCTCAGGATCTGTGCATCGGGGTGAGCGGCGGTCAGGCCTTCGTGCACGGCCTTGAGATACAAGGGGCCGACGTGGTGATCGGTAATCAGCGCAAACTGTTTGGCGCTCTGCAGTTGCCAAGTGGTGGCGTTGCGCAGCAGCTCGGCTCCGACGGTGACGGTATAGGGCCGCGGGCCGTCAACTCGAATGGTGGTGTGTTCAGTCATGCCAGTTCTGCTTGATTTGAGTCAGGAGCTTAGCGCATGCGCTCCGTGGCGATTGGTGGCCGTCATTGCAGAAGGTCAGGTCGGCGACTTCGGCGTAGTACGGTGCGCGGATACGGGCCATCTCCTGCAGAATCTGTTCGCGGTTCTCTGATTGCAGTAACGGGCGTGAACGATCGCACTGCAGACGCTTCAGTTGGCTCGCTAGCGGCACCTGTAAATGCACGACGTAGGCGTTGTGCAGCAACTTGCGATTTTCTTCGCGTACGACGCAACCGGCACCGGTGGCCAGAACTTGTGCCGGCGTGGCGATGGTGTCGCGCAACGCCAGATGTTCCTGCTCGCGGAAATACGCTTCGTTGCCTTGCGTAAACAGGGTGGAAATGCAGACGCCGACGCGACTCTCGATCTCGCGGTCTAGATCCGTAAAGCGCCATTGCAGGGCCTGGGCAAGCAGTCGGCCGATGCTGGATTTGCCGGCACCGGTCGGGCCGACCAGAACAATGGAGGAGGGGGCTGTCATAACGGAAATTTGATCGGCTATGCAAAGGACTTTAACAGCCTGCAGCGTAGTGTGGAATTCAGGGTGCGGCAATTGGCTGCAGTCTCATCGAATTCAAGTTCACCACTAGTCAGGAGCATTCCATGTCCGTAGCAAAAGTAATCGAGGTCTCGTCGTCGTCCGAAATCGGTGTTGAAGATGCCGTACGTAAGGGCCTGCTGAAAGTGGCCGAGACGGTCAAGAACATCAAGGGCGCATGGATTGCCGAGCAAAAGGTTGTCACCAACGCCGATGGCTCCGTCGCCACCTGGCATGTCAATCTGCGCATCACCTTTGTCGTCGACTGATTTGCGTCTGTAGTTTCCGGTTTCAGTTCGACTTCGCCCCCGCTGCCGACCGGTCGCGGGGGTTTTGTATTTCGCGCTTACAATGAGCGCATGAGCAGCCATCCTCTGTATCTAGAAGCCCTCGCCGCGTTTGATCGTCTGCAGGCCGAAGCGGCCGCCGTCGGCGAGCCGGACTCCACCGCCATGTATGTGGCCACCGCGGATGCGCAGGGGATTCCTTCGCTGCGTACCGTGCTGTTAAAGGCACACGACGAGCGCGGTTTCGTGTTTTACACGCATCTCGATGGGCGCAAGGGCCGCGAGCTGATCGCCAATCCGCATGCCGCGCTGCTGTTTCATTGGCCGCGGATCGGTTTGGGTGTGCAGTATCGTGTCGAAGGCCGCGTGAGCGTCGTTAGTGATGCCGAGGCCGATGCGTATTTCGCGTCGCGTCCGCGCGGTTCACAGATCGGTGCGTGGGCTTCGCATCAGTCGGAGCCCCTGGCCAGTCGCGAGGCATTCGACGAAGCCTGTTCCGAAGTCGAGTCGCGCTTTGATGGCATGGACGTTCCGCGTCCGCCGCGTTGGACCGGTTTCCGTATCGAGCCGAACGCGATCGAGGTCTGGTACGCCGGCGAGTTCCGTCTGCACGAGCGTTGGCATTATGTGCGCGATGCGAATTCGGGCGACTGGTCCAAGACGTTGCTGTTCCCGTGAGCGGTCCGCGCCGCATCGTCTGTCTCACCGAGGAGCCGACCGAGACGCTCTACGCATTAGGTGAGCAGGATCGGATCGTGGGGATTAGCGGCTTTACGGTGCGGCCTTCGATTGCGCGGCGCGAGAAACCCAAAGTGTCGGCATTCACTTCGGCCAAGATTGACAAGATCATGGCGCTGCAGCCCGATTTTGCGATCGGATTTTCGGATATTCAGGCCGATATCGCGGCGGAGCTGGTGCGGCGTGGTGTCGAGGTCTGGATCGCCAATCATCGTTCGGTCGAAGGCATTCTCGATTACATTCTGCGGCTCGGCGCGCTGGTGGGTGTGCCGCTGAAGGCGCAGGCGTACGTGGATGCGTTGCGTGCGGGGCTTGACGCGGTGGCGGCCGATGTAGCCCTGGATGCGTCGCGTGGGCTGGCTCGTCCTTCGGTCTATTTCGAGGAATGGGATGAGCCGATGATCAGCGGGATTCAGTGGGTCGCCGAGCTTATCCGCATCGCGGGTGGCGATGACATCTTTCCGGATCTGGCGCAGGAGTCGCTGGCGAAGGGGCGGATCATGGCCGACGGTTCGCGGGTCGTGGCGGCCAATCCCGACATCATCATCGGGTCGTGGTGCGGCAAGAAGTTCCGGCCGGAGCAGGTGGCGGCGCGTCCTGGCTTTGATCAGATCGCGGCGGTGCGCAACGGGCGCCTGCATGAAATCAAATCCGTGGAGATTCTGCAGCCTGGCCCCGCCGCGCTGACGGACGGCCTCGCTGCCCTGCGCCGGATTATCAAAAATGGGGACGGAGGGAATTAATTTTTCTTAACAAATGCACGGCGCTTTGGCGCCAGCGAATTCATTTGTTAAGAAAAATTAATTCCCTCCGTCCCCATTTTTTTGCTCCTCACCGGTACTCGCGGCCGTCGGCGACCACGGCATGAAGCGCACCGAGCAGCGCGTCGCCATTTTCCAGCCGCCCGGCGATGACGTGACGTACACCATGGACCTGCTCGGCACGCCCATGCACCAGCAGCAACCGCGACTCTGCGAGTACGCGCCGCTGCTGCAACGCCAGATCCTTCCAGATCACGATGTTGATCGTGCCGGTCTCGTCCTCGAGCGTGACGAAGGTGACCCCGGCCGCTGTATACGGCCGCTGCTTGACGGTCACCAGTCCGCCGACATGCACCAGTTGGCCGTGACGCGCGGTCTCGAGCTCCACGGCACTGCGGAACCGACGAGCGCGCAGTGCAGGGCGTACCAGCGACAGCGGATGCGGCCCCAGCGTGGTGCCGGTACTGGCGTAATCGCGCAGCAGATCCTGGCTGATCGTTGGTGCCGGCAAGGCGACGGAATGCACATCGGCATCGGCCTGCGCATCGACGCTGACCAATAAGGGCCGCGACGATTCGATGCCTGCCACCGCCCATTGCGCCCGATGGCGATGCCCGGCCAGACTGCGCAGCGCACCCGCATCGGCCAGCAGGGCACGATGCCGCGCATCCAGACCGCAACGCAACGAAAGATCCTCAACCGAATCGAACGCACGCACGGACCGCTGCGCCATCAGGGTCTCCGCCACCTCCTGCCGGAACCCCGAGACCATGCGCCAGCCGAGGCGGATCGCCGCTCGGCCTTCGTGACGTTCAATGGTGCAGTCCCAATCGCTATGCAAGGCATCGACAGGCAGCACGGCGACATCGTGACGACGCACATCCTGCAGCACCTGATCGGGCGTGTAGAAACCCAGCGGCCACGAGTTGATCAGCTCGCAGGCAAAGTGCGCGGGGTAATGGCACTTTAGCCAGGAACTTATGTAGGTGAGCAATGCAAACGAGGCGGCATGTGATTCCGGGAACCCGTATTCGCCAAAGCCCTGGATTTGCGTAAAGATGCCCTCGGCGTATTCGGCCGTATAGCCATTACGCAAAAATCCCTGCAATAAGCGCTCCCGATGCGGTTCCAGACCGCCGCGCCGTTTCCATGCCGCCATCGAGCGCCGCAACGCATCGGCCTCGCCCGGCGTATAACCCGCACCGAGAATGGCCAACTGCATCACCTGCTCCTGAAACAGGGGCACGCCCAGTGTCCGCTCAAACACCGAGCGCAAAGCGGGCGGATAGGTAATCGGTTCCAGCCCCTGCCGTCGCCGCAAATACGGGTGCACCATCTGCCCGACAATGGGTCCCGGTCGAACGATAGCCACCTCGACGACCAGGTCGTAATAGCAACGCGGACGTAAGCGCGGCAACATGGCCATCTGCGCACGCGACTCAATCTGGAACACGCCCACGGTATCGGCCTTGCAGATCATGTCGTAGGTCTGCGCACATTCCGAAGGCACGCTCGCCAGGTCGAGATCGCATTCGCCATAACGACGCAGGCAATCCAACGTTTTACGAATTGCCGTCAACATGCCCAGGGCCAGGCAATCGACTTTGAGCAGACCCATGGTGTCGAGATCGTCCTTGTCCCACTGGATGATGGTGCGATCATCCATAGCCGCATTCTCGGTGGGCACCAAGGTGCTCAACGGCCGCTCGGAAATCACGAACCCGCCCGGATGCTGCGACAAATGCCGCGGAAAATCGATCAGCTCGACGGTCAGGCTGATGATCCGCCGCATCAGCGGCGTCTCGGGATCAAAGCCTTTTTCCCGCAGATATTCATCGACCGGTGCATGACCGCCCCACCGATCCATGGTCGAAGCGAGTGCATTGACCTGATCGGGCGCCATGCCCAATGTCTTGGCGACATCGCGAATGGCACTGCGGCCCCGATAATGCGCCACGACTGCAGTGAGCGCGGCCCGCTCACGCCCGTACCGATTGAACACGTACTGCAATACTTCTTCGCGGCGCTCGTGTTCAAAGTCGATGTCAATGTCGGGCGGCTCATTACGCTCGGCGGAGATGAAACGCTCAAACAGCATGCCCATGCGTACCGGATCAATGGCGGTAACGCCCAACGCATAACACACCACCGAGTTGGCGGCCGAACCGCGACCCTGACAGAGAATCTGGCGCGAGCGCGCAAACCGCACAATGTCATGCACCGTCAGAAAATACGGCTCGTAGCGCATCTGCGCGATGACAGCCAGCTCGTGCTCAATCTGCTGCTGAGTCTGCTCGTCGATTCCTGCAGGCCAACGCTCGCGCGCCCCCTGCAGCACCAGGGTCCGCAGCCATTGCGAAGGTGTGCTATTGGCCGGCACCAGCTCCTGCGGATATTCATAGCGCAACTGGCCCAGATCGAAGGCCGTGCATAGCTCGGCAACACGCACAGTTTCAGCCAGCAAATCGTGCGGATAGATATTGCTCAAGGCCTGTTTAGTACGCAGATGCCGCTCGCCATTGGGAAACAGATACGCACCCGCTTGTGTCAGTGTGCAGTGATGACGAATCGCCGTCAGCGTATCCTGCAGCGCGCGTCGTGCCCGTACATGCATGTGCACATCGCCCGAAGCGACGGCCGGCATCTGCATCTGCCTGGCCAGCTCGAGCAGTCTCGCGCAGCGCGTCGCATCATCGGGCCCGCGATGCAGCTGCACGCTGAGCCATGCCGAGTCGCCGAAGGTATCCAGGATCCACTGCGCGTGTTCACGCTGCTGCGCAGCGCTTGCATGGTCGTCCGGGACCCAAAGTGCGATCAGACCTTGACGGCAGGCGGTGGCTACATAGTCCGACGACAGACTGCGGTATTCGCCTTTCGGGGCGCGACGACGCGCAACAGTGATTAGCTGCGAGAGCGTCTCGTAACCTTGCAGATTGCGAACCAGCACGACCAGCTTGGGGCCGCCTTCGATGCGAATCTCACTGCCGACAATCAGCGGCACCTGATGCTCACGCGCTGCCTCCCACGCGCGCACGATCCCTGCCAGTGTGCATTCGTCTGTCACTGCCAGTGCGTGGTATCCGATTTGTTTAGCCCGCGCGAACAGTTCCTTGGCGGTCGATGCGCCGCGCTGAAAACTGAACGCCGACAGGCAGTGCAGTTCCGCGTAGTTCACGATCGTGGCAGCCAGCCTGGTTCTCAGTGCCTATTGGGCAAATGCACGGGCTGGCGCGTCAACAGTTAAAAAAAATGGCGCCGATCCGGGCGGTCGCAGCGCGGTTTTACGCGCAAATTGCAGTATTTTCATTGCGTTCGACTAAGTCCGATGCGCATAGTCGGCACCGTCGGCAGATCTCATTCTCAGTGCCGAAGGCAACGCCGGAATCGCATTCGTTTCGGTCTATGATGAGAGCTCCATTCAATGCGGGATGTCTCACAACCATGAATGATCAGGGACCGCAAATCTCAAGGATGCAGCGTTAAGCAACACAACAATCGGAGATTCGTATGGCACCGCTAACAAAACAAAAGCAGATCATTGGCCTTGCAGGATGGCTCCTGGTCAGCTTTGTCACCGCAGCAATCGGTGGCGCCGCGTCGGTCCGGGCGGCACCGTTCTATGCGCAGATCGTTCGCCCCGATTGGGCACCGCCGGGCTATCTCTTTGGCCCGGTCTGGACTGTGCTGTACGCCCTGATGGGTGTCGCCGCATGGCTGGTTTGGCGGGTTGGCGGCTTTCGCGCAGCCAAAACTGCGCTCCTGCTGTTTCTAGTGCAACTTGCGCTCAACGCGCTATGGAGCTGGCTGTTCTTTGGATGGCATCGTGGAGGCTTAGCCTTTGCTGACATTCTGGTGCTCTGGACATTGATTGCGGCAACGCTAGTCGCCTTCTGGCGTATCAGACCATTGGCCGGTGCGCTGCTCATTCCGTATTTGCTGTGGGTCAGTTTTGCTTGCGCACTCAATTACTCGGTTTGGCAGCTTAATCCCGAGGTCCTGGGTTGAAGCGATTGCCGCGGCACTGGGTCGAACACACTGCCCACTGGCGCACCGCCCCCATGGCCTACTGGGTTCACGTAGAAGCCGAGGGCGAAGTGTGGAGCGCGGCCACGCAATACTCACCGCCGGCACCTGTTCCGGATGGGGCCAAAGGGTTTCCGCTGCTGTGTATCGAGTCGCAGGGCTTTGTCTTCGTGTTCTCCTCCACTCCACAGTTGGAGGAAGCGATTCGTGTGCTGTCCCTTGTACCTCTGCCCACCACGCGTCGTCTATCCGCGGCCCGCCGTGGTGGTCATGGCCCGAACAGCCATTGGTTGAGCAGGCTGCCGGGCTCCGTCAAGTCGCCTAAGGCACGCCGTCGCGCGGTAGAAGATCTGCAGTCGGTGTCGCGTAGCTTGGCACCTAAGCAAACCAGCCGTGGAGCATGAAGCCGAAACCGTCGGCGCCGGGTTGCATGCCCGCGGGACACCACACCCACGCCTGCTGACCCTGTGAAGTCCGTACGCGGTAGTAATCACGACGAATCCCATCGCCATCCCACCAGCCGCTCTCGATGCGTTCGGGGCCGTTGAGGTATTCGACTCGCGTATCGCGTAGCAGTACGGGTTGCTGCAACAGCCACGCCGGACGCGCGGGTATGGCCGCGGCATCGGTAGTCGGGTAGTGTGGGTCGCTCTCGCGCACCCGTGAGCGCCAGGCCTGTTCGGGGCGGTGATCGGGGAAGGGTGTGAGGCGGCACACCGACTCATCGCCTAGGCGAGCACGCAGGCGTTCCAGCAGAGCATCCCAACCGATGGCCTGCGCCGGCCGTAGATCGAACAGGTCGCGAGAGGCGGGTACGAACGGCGGCAGTTCATTGGCAACCAGCCGCATGCCGCGCACCGGCGCCGGTACACGGGCCGCCTCTAGGCGCCCCTTGGAGAACTCGAATAACGCGGCGGACTCTCGTTGCGGGCTCAGCAGGCCGACTCGTACGGGTGTGGCCGGTACGCTTTCATGCTCGAGCAGAATGTCGAAGTGCTGGACGCCGCCATCGCGCCCTGCCAGATAAGCAGCCAGATCGCCGGTGAGACGCCGCAACGGAAACAGCAGCGCCTGAGACGATTCGATCTCGTGATCGAACTCCATGCGCAGATCGAAACGATCGGGCGGGCGGTAAAAAGTCAGAGGGGTCTCGCGGGTGCCGAGCAGTTCATCGAGATGGTGCAGCAAGGCCGACGAAAACCGTTTGGCCAAGGACGGGCGCGGCAAATCCAGCACCTGCTGCAGGCGGCGTAGGCCCATTCGCGACAGGGACTCGACCACCGCCGGATCGAGCCCTGCGTGTTCCAGCGGCAATTGTCCCAAGGCGGAGTGCAGGTGGCCATCGCCCACGGCAAAGTCGGCATGCGCGTTGGCCAGTACACGCGCTGCAAACGGATTGGGTGCGGCGACCAGATGATGGCGAAACCCCAGCTGCTGTAGCTCATCACGCAGGCGCGAACGGAGCCGAGGCCAGGGACCAAACAGACGCAGGCTGCCCTCGACCTCGAGCACAATGGCCTGATCGAAGGCCGTGCAGACCTGTGAACTGAACCGGTAGGCCCATGCCGCCAGGAACTGTCGCCAGTGCTCGGCCTGCGCCGGGTCGTACTCGACGCAGCCGAAGTCGGCGACGATGGCCTGCGCCGATGCCAGCCCCATGCCGGGGCGCAAGCCCGCTGCCTGTGCTGCCGGGTTGACCGCAGCCAAGACGCGCTTTTGCGTCGGACCGGTGACCAGCACCAGTGGTCGCTCCGGATCGGGGTGGTTACGGAGTACCGCATCGAGAGCCAGATGCGGCAAATAGAGACAGGCCCAGTGCATGGAGACGATCCCGTAATCAGACGGCGGCAACACGCAATGTCGGCTGAGATTGCGGATTTAGAGGGATGGCATTGGCGGGCGGAGTGCCCCCGCGACACTTGAGGATGCGCACCTTGGGGCCCGACAGTTCACTACTGATCTGTAAGCGCAGTGCGGCGGGCGAGGGGTTGCGCGACTCGCGCTGATCACGGAACACAAAACCTAAGGCCTGTCCGGTTTGAGCGGCCACCTGCAGTCGGCGCAGGGCGCGATCATCGGCCTTGTGCGGCCAGCACAGGACGGCGCTGCACGCGCCCGAGCGCAGGCATTGCTCGGCGGCCCAGAGCGCCTCGGTGGAGTTGGGGGCCTGGACAACCTGCAAGTGGCGGAGATCAATGCCGGCGGCCTGCCAGGCGGGCGCATAGGGAATGTAGGGCGGTGCGATCAGCACCACGGGACGCCCGGCGGCGGTCTGCGTCAGGCGCGCCAGCGTGGGCCAGAGCAGGCGGATTTCACCGACCCCATCGGCCCCGAACAGAATCTCGCTCAGGGCCTGATCGGGCCAGCCGCCGCGAGGCAAGACGGTATCCAGCGCCGCATAACCGGTGGGCTGCCGGGCGACCCGGTCTGCCATGCCGCGATCCGGGCCATGGTGCGGCGAGTGGCCGCGCCAGAGGGTATCGCCATCGAGCAGGGAATTGACGTTCATGGAAGGCATTGGGACACTCGTAAGGGTCAAGGTCAACCGAGTCAGTACACGCCTTTGCTGTCGCTCCAGTTGAGATTTGCACTTGCCCGGCGTGGTTCAAGTAATGCTTTAAGCATGACTACCGTCACTGCGCCGCGGGCCATTGCCGGTGCTACGCTGAGGAGGCCATCCCCTCCATTGAACGACCGGAATCGAATTTATGTCCACCACCGCTTCGCCCTTGCTAGAGCGCAACACTGTATTTGGCTGGTTAGCCCTGGCCACGAGCCTGTTGCTGTCCGTGCCGCTGATCGCCATGCAGTTCACACCGGAGGTCAACTGGACCGGCTTCGATTTTGCCGTCATGGCGGTGCTGCTGTTCGGAATGGGCAGTCTGTTTGTGCTGATTGCGCGCAAGGTGCCGCGGCAATATCGCACGCTGCTTGCCGTGGGTATGGGTCTGCTGCTGCTTTATATCTGGGCAGAGCTGGCCGTCGGTATTTTTACCGATCTCGGCAGCTGATTTAACCGGCAGCGAGTTCGATACCGCGGTCACGCGCCGCGGTCAGTGCGCGTTGCACGATGTCGCGAAACGCATCGCGCTCAAAGCTCTCGATAGCTGCCTGAGTAGTGCCATTGGGTGAGGTGACCCGTTGGCGCAGTGTGGCCGCATCGGCATCAGTGGACTCGGACAGCAGATGCGCTGCACCCAGCAGCGTCTGATTGGCTAGTGCAATCGCGGTCTCGCGCGGCAGTCCAAGCGACTGCGCGGCATCGGCCATCGCTTCGGCCAGTAAAAACACATAGGCCGGCCCGCTACCGGAAACGGCGGTGACCGCATCCATCAGGGATTCGTCTGCGATCCACTCGACGAGACCGGCGCTTTGCATCACGGCTTGGGCCTGTGCGCGTTGCGATGCACTCACATCGTCGGCGGCAAACATGCCGGTGGCACCGAGACCGATTAATGCCGGCGTGTTGGGCATGGTGCGGACGATGGCAGCGCCTTCGCCCAGGTGTTGACGCAGGCGCTGCAACGGAATGCCTGCCGCAATCGAGATCACCAGAGGTTGTCGCTGTGCAACGGCATCGCGCAGAGAGTCGCACACGCTATCCATGACCTGCGGTTTGACCGCCAGTAACCAGCATTCGGCTTGCAATGCAGCGTCTGCGGCTGTGGCATGTGTGTGCACGCCAAAGTCAGTAGCCAGTGCTGCGCGCGTGGATTCGTTGGGATCGGCAACGTGGATGCGATCGCCGGGCATGCCGTTCTTGAGCAGGCCGCCAATCAGCGAGCGGGCCATGTTGCCGCCGCCGATAAACGCAAGGCTAGCGGGGAATGCAGTGTCCGTCATGGAGAATCCTTTATCGGGCGCATGCCAAAGATTGCGGAACCGACGCGTAGCATCGTCGCGCCTTCGTCAATGGCTTGCAGGTAGTCGCCGCTCATGCCCATCGACAAGGTGTCGATCTGCGGATCTTGAATTTGCAGCGAATCGAACAGCGATTTCATTTGCCGGAAGGTAGCGCGTGCATCGTCGGATTGTTCGTGCTGACGGCCAATGGTCATCAGGCCGCGCCACCGCAGTGCAGGCGTTGCCAGGATGGCTTCGGCCAAGGCGGGCACATCGGCAGGGGCACAACCGTGTTTGGCGTCGTCATCGTCAATGTTGACCTGAATCAGTACATTGAGCGGTTCACCGCCATGCGCGAGTCGGCCACGCGATAACGGCGCCAGCAACTTAGGACGATCGACAGTATGTATCCAGTCGAAGAGCTGCGCTGCCTGTTCGGCTTTGTTGGATTGCAGATGGCCGATCAGATGCCAGACCGGCGTCGGGGCCGAACTGCGTAACGCGCAGATTTTGGCAGTTGCCTCCTGCACGTAGTTCTCACCGAAATCGCGTTGACCGGCCTGTAGCAGCTGTTCAATCTCTGCCGCGGATCGGGTCTTGGATACGGCAACCAGTTGCGCCGGCCGAGTCGGAGAACGCACAGCTGCACGCTCAGCGATCTGCGCTTGAACGTCGGCCCACTGCCGTTGCAATTGCGAGTTCGATTCCATGGTCTCATTGTATCCAAGCGTTCGTATAATGAAATGAACTCCTGCGCGATGGCATGACATGAGCACCGACACCAATCAATTGCTGAACCAGTGCCTGATTGCCTTGCCCAACATCGAGGACATGGGCGTATTTGAGCGTAGCGTCACCCTGATCTGTCAGCAGGATGCCGATGGCGCGCTGGGTCTGATTATCAATCGCCCGGCGGAACTCAACGTGGGCGAGGTGTTTGATCAGCTCGGCATTCGGTCGCACGATGCCGAACTGCGCGCGCGCATGGTCATGCAAGGCGGGCCGGTGCATACCGAGCGCGGTTTTGTACTGCACGATGGCGGTCTCGCGTGGGACTCCTCACTGCAGATCAGCGAGCATCTTTTTCTCACCACCTCGCGCGAAGTGCTCGAGGCCTTGGGTAAAGGCGATGGGCCAAAGAACGCACTGATTGCTTTAGGGTGCGCCGCGTGGGCACCCGGACAGCTCGAACAGGAACTGATGGACAACGTGTGGCTCACCGCGCCTGCGGATGCCAACTTGCTGTTCGAAACGCCGCCCGAGTTGCGCTGGCAGGCCGCAGCGGGTCGCATCGGCGTCGACCTGTCGCGTCTCACCGATTACGCAGGTCACGCATGAGTCTGGATCCCACTCGCCCCGTGATGTCGTTCGATGTCGGTGCGCGCCGTATCGGCGTCGCTGTCGGCAGCGCCTTCGGCGAGGGCAGTAAACCCATTGGCGTGGTCATGGTGCATGCAGCCGGCCCCGACTGGCAGCAATGCGAGAAATGGGTCAGGGAATGGCGCCCTGCCGGATTCGTGGTGGGGGATCCGCTGACCATCGACGGTGGCGATCAGCCGTCGCGACAACGCGCGCGACGATTTGCGCAGGATCTGGTTACGCGCTTCAAAAAGCCCGTTGTGATGATGGATGAGCGCACCAGCTCGATCGAGGCCGCGCAGCGTTTTGCTGCCAGTCGCGCCGGGGGTAATGCCAAGCGGCAAGATGCCGAACTGCTCGATGCCTGGGCCGCTGCGGTGATTCTGGATCGCTGGCTCGCGTCACCGCAAGACGGAGTCGAGCTGCAGTCGCAAGGCGATTCCTAGGCCACATGATAGAATCAGCTTCAGTCGATTCGCCTGCACCGAGCCCGTCATGACTGTTGATATCCGCACACCTCTCCGCCACTTGTTGAGCCTTGAGGGGCTGTCGGCGGAGACCCTGAATGGCCTCATGGATCGCGCTCAGGAATTTGTCGACGGCAAATACCTCTATCAGCCCTTGCAGGGCGTTGGAGTCTGCACCCTGTTTTTCGAACCCTCTACGCGCACTCGCTTGAGCTTTCAGCTCGCGGCGCAGCAGCTCGGTGCCGAGGTTCTCAATTTCGAGGCCGCCAATTCCTCGACCACTAAGGGCGAAACGGCAGCTGATACCTTTCGCAACATCGAAGCCATGGGTGTGCGCGGTTTCGTCATCCGCCATCGCGAAGACGGCTGCGCACAGGCGCTGGCAAACATTGCCGGTCCGCAGACGGCCATCATCAATGCGGGCGATGGCTGCTCCAACCATCCGACGCAAGGCTTGCTGGATATGCTGACCTTGCGCCAGGCTAAGGGCCACGATTTTTCCGGGATGCGAATCGCACTGGTCGGTGATATTGCGCATTCGCGTGTCGCCCGTTCCGATCTGCATGCACTGCGTGCATTGGGCGCTACCGATGTGCGCATCTGCGGTCCGCGCACGCTGCTGCCCATGGACGATGCTATTCTCGACGGCTTCACCGTCACCCACGATTTGGATGCCGCGCTCGATGGCGTTGATGCCGTCATGATGCTGCGTCTGCAACGCGAACGCATGGAAGAAGGGCTGGTCGAATCCCTCAAGGATTATCACGAGCAGTACGGCCTCACTGCCAAGCGACTGGCCTATGCAAGGCCCGATGCGGTCGTGCTGCACCCCGGTCCGATTAACCGTGGTGTCGAAATTACCGATGAAGTGGCCGATGGCCCGCAGGCGCTGATTCTGCGGCAGGTGGCCAATGGTGTCGCAATGCGGTCGGCCGTAATGGAAGCCTTACTGACCAAGCCGCTCGCGGTGCACTAAGGCACGGTGAGGCGTTCTTCAGGTCCTTAGGTAAGGATCAGTGTCGCCAGGCCCAGGAATCCCAAAAAGCCCATCGTGTCGGTGAGTGTGGTGAGCAGCACGCCACCGGCCAGCGCCGGATCAAAACCCATGCGTTTCAGGGCCAAGGGCACCAGCACGCCGCCGGCAGCAGACGTGAGCACGTTGAACAGTAATGCGCAACCGATCACCAGCGACAGCATGGGCTGATGGAACCAGATCAGTACGATCACACCGAGAAACACGCCTAGAGCCAGTCCGTTGATCAGCGCGACAGACAACTCCTTGCGTAGCAGGAACCAAACGTTGGATGCGCCGATCTGACCTAGCGCCAGACCGCGAACCATCAGTGTCAGTACCTGCGTACCGGAGTTGCCGCCCATACCGGCCACAATCGGCATCAGCACAGCGAGAGCAACGATTTTTTCGATCGTGGGCGAGAACTGATCAACCACCGATGCCGCCAAAAAGGCAGTGCCGAGATTGACGGTCAACCAGATCAGACGACGGCGGAACGCCTTATGAACCGGCGAGAACATATCTTCGTCTTCATCGAGACCCGCTGCGCTCAAAGCCTGGTGTTCGGCTTCTTCGCGGATGATGTCCACCACGTCATCGATGGTGATCCGGCCGAGCAGGACGTTGCCGTCGTCAACAACCGGCGCCGACACCCAGTCATGGTCGGAGAACTGGCGGGCAACTTCGGTCGAGGACTCATTGACGTCGATAGCCGGCTGCGCATCGTCAATCAGCTTGTTGATGGGCGTATTGGGATCCGAGGTCAGCAGCGAAGCGACCGAGATACGGCCCATGTACTGGTGACGCTTGGAGACCACGAACAGGTAGTCGGTATGATCCGGCAGTTCGCCGCGCAGACGCAGATAGCGCAGCACTACATCAATGGTGGTGTCGGCGCGAACCGTCACCACGTCCGGATTCATCAGGCGGCCGGCCGTGTCTTCGTCGTAGGAGAGTACTTGCTCCAGACGTTCGCGGTCATCACGGTCCATGGAGCGGACCACCTCGTTGATGACGGCGTCGGGCAGATCCTCGACCAGATCGGCAAGGTCATCAATATCGAGATCTTCGACGGCGGCGACCAGTTCGTCCTGGTCCATGTCGGCGATCAGGCCCTCACGAACCTCATCACCTACGTGTAGCAGAACCTCACCGTCGTCCTCAGGGTCGACCAGGCCCCACAGCACGTTGCGCTTGTGCGGCGGCATGGATTCGAGCAGGTTGCCGATTTCCGCCGGCGACAGGGTCTGCACCATGCGCTTGACCGGGCCAAGGCGGCCGCTGTCGATTGCGTCCGAAAGCAGACGCAACTGGCGTGCGGTTTTGTCCTGGCGGATCATTTCGGCCATGCGGAGACCTCGGAGCAATTCGTACCATTATCCCCTGATCGGTGCGAGCCGTGAACCCCTTTACTCATCAATTGATGCGAGGCCGTGACAACGCGTCATCGACTCATACAGACGGTGACGTCTGCGAGCCCACGCTTTACTGCTGCAGAATCAGTCGGCGCGTTCGACCCAGCGTTCAATGGAACGCATGGAGCGGGCACGCAACAGGGCGGGAGCGGTTTGCATCAGTGCCCCCAGATCGGTCTCACGAATCCGCTTGCGTACACTGAGTAAAGTCGAAGGGTGTAGCGAGAACTCGCGCAGTCCCAAGGCTAGCAACAGACGCGTGAACTGCGTATCGCCGGCCATTTCGCCGCAAACGCTCAAGGGACGCCGGTTGCGGTCGGCCAGCGTAATGCAATGGTGCAAAAGGCGCAGAACGGCCGGATGCAATGGCGTCAGCATGGAGGCCAGGGCATCGTTGTTGCGATCAACGGCCAGCAGATACTGCACGAGATCGTTGGTGCCAATGGCCATAAAGTCTACATCGCGCACAAACGTAGACAGTGCGATTGCGGCCGAGGGGACTTCGATCATGGCTCCGAGCGGCACGGTGTCGGCAACGGCATGGCCTTCGGCCTTGAGGGCGCGGTGCACACGGCGCACTTCGCGACGCATGAACATGACTTCCTCGCGGGAGGAGATCATTGGAGTGAGAATCCGCAATGGGCCATAACCGCTGGCTCGAAGCAGGGCGCGCAGCTGCGTCTCGAGGATGCCCCTGCGGGACATGCTCAAGCGGATACCGCGCAGACCCAGGGCCGGATTGGGTTCGTTGCGTAAGGCCAGGCCGGTGCGATCGGCCTTGTCGGCGCCAAGATCCAAGGTGCGGACCGTGACCGGACGACCCGCCATGCCCAGCACGACATCGCGGTAGGCGCGGAACTGCTCGTCTTCGGTAGGTAATTCATTGCGTTGCAGGAACAGAAATTCCGTGCGGTACAAGCCGATGCCGGTGGCGCCCTGAGCGTGCGATTCGGTGACGTCTTCGGGCGACTCGGCATTGGCAGAGAGGCGAATCTCGACGTCATCGAGCGTGCGTGTAGGGACGCGACGAAGGCGATGCAGTTGTTTCTGCTCGCGCGCATAGGCGGCTTCGCGGGAGCGGTGATGCTTGAGGTCGGCGGCGTTGGGCTCCAGGATCACGAGGCCACTGGCGCCGTCGATAATTAGCGCATCGCCATCGTTGATCTTAGGTAAAATGCCGGGCGTCGAGACGATTAGCGGCAGGTGCGAGGAACGGGCTAGGATCGCCGAGTGTGACAGCGCGCTGCCTTGCGTCGTGACGACTGCAATCACGCCTTGCTCAAGCAATTGCGGAATCTCAGCAGGCGCAATGTTCTCGGCAACTAGAATTTCGCCGGTCTTGCCTTCGATAAGGTGCGTATCGCGGTGCAGGGCGGCATGAATACGACCGATGACCTGGTCAATATCATCCACCCGCGCGCGCAAGTAGGGATCGTCCATGGCCGCAAACACTTGCGTGACCTTGTCGCGCTGCAGTCGCAGGGCATAGTCGGCCATGATGTGGCGGGTTCGAATCAGCCGGTCCAGGCTGGCGAGCAGCTCCGGATCATCAAGCATGAGCGCATGCAGATCCAGAAACTCGCCCATTTCCTTGATCAGAGCGCCGGTCAGGCGGGCGCGCAGATCATCCATTTCCTTTTTAACAAAGGCGATGGCCTCGTGCAGGCGAGTGATCTCTGCCTCGACCTGTGAGGGATCAATATGGGTCTCTTCGACATCCAGGGCGTGCGGCAGTCGCACGCGCGCGCGGCCAAGCGCCGTTCCGCGTGAAGCACCGATACCCTGAAATTCGTAGCGCATCCGTCAGTCCGTCACTGTTCTTCGTCAAACTTGCGGTTGAACAGATCCGCAACGGCGGCCGAGACCTCGTGTTCATCGGGGCCATCGGCGCGGAACAGAACCTCGGTGCCCAGACCGGCCGCCAGCAACATGACACCCATGATGCTTTTGGCGTTGACCTCACGCCCTTTGGCGATGAGTGTGCAGGCACTCTGTGCCGGTGCCAGCAGCTGAACCAGCTTAGCCGTGGCGCGGGCATGCAGCCCCAGCTGGTTGGAAACGGTGAGTTTGGTTTCGATCATTCAGCGTTCCTATGCGTCATCCAGGACAATTCCAATTCTTCCGCCCTGCGCGGCCATGGCCTGCAGGCCCTCTAAATCCAGTTCCGGGTAGTTGAGCACCCGCAACAGCATGGGCAGATTGAGTGCGGACACACGCCGGCAGCGCGTACTGATCTGCTGCAGCTGACGGGCCACGTTGCTCGGAGTGGAGCCATACAGATCCACCAGCAACAGGACGCCGTCGCCCTGATCGACCTTGCGCATGGCCGCAGAAGCCAGCGGCAGCATTTGCTCGGCAGTGCCGTCATAACCGATCTCCACCGCGCCAACCGGCAGCGGCAGATTAGGGAACATACGTTGGACGACCTGGAGGAGGGCGGGCCCCACCCCGGGGTGCGTCACCATCAGAACACCGACACTCATTACAAAAACGATAACAGGTAATTATGGAAATCCGATGGCGAAGTGATCATTCAATTTCGCGGTGATTCACTGCCACGTCCGGCCAGTGCCTGTCGCGGGCCCAGGCCGCAAAATGTTCGGCCAGATAAACCGAGCGGTGTTTGCCGCCGCTGCAGCCGAACGCCACCGTGATGTAACTGCGCGTGGAGTCGCGGGCCAAACGCGGCAGCCACGAATCCAGCAAGTCGCGGACCTGCTGTGTAAACAGTTGGACCTCGTCCTGCGCATTGAGATATTCAATAACACGCGGATCGCGACCGGTCATTGCGCGCAACTCCGGATCCCAGTGCGGATTGCTCAGGCCGCGGGCATCGAATACGAAATCGGCCTCGCCCGGAATGCCGTGACGGTAGGCGAAGGATTCGAACAGCAAGGTGACGTTGCCCACCTCGTTGGAGCTGAAATGCGAGAGCAGATCGCGCCGCAGGCGATGCACGTTGTGGTGGCTCGTGTCCAGCACCATGTCGGCGATCTCACGAACCGGTGCCAGCATGCGGGCCTCTTCGCGAATGGCGTCGAGTAGCGGCAGGCCGCTGTTGCTGAGCGGATGGCGACGGCGGGTGTCGGCAAAGCGCTGGAGCAGCACCTGCTCGCTGCAGTCGAAAAACACAACGCGCATGTCCAGATCGCCGGTGCGCAGTTCCTGCAGGGATTGCGCCAGATTGCGTGACTGGCCATAGCGACTGCGGGCATCAATGCCCACGGCGAGCGAGGTCGTGCGGGTGAGATCCTCGTTATCGAATGTGGACAGAAACGCAGGCAGTAATTCGGCCGGCAGGTTGTCGACGCAGTAGTAGCCAAGGTCCTCGAAGGTGCGCAGTGCAACGGACTTGCCGGCACCGGATAAGCCACTGATCACCACTAGCTTCTGCAGGCCGGTCGCCGAAGTACTCATGCCCGATTGTCCTTGAGCAGTTGCGAGTGACGCGCGACGAACGCAATTGCAGGATTGATACCCTTCATGCGCAGGGCGTGCAGTCTGGCCGCCGATTCGGTCAGAACCGCCAGATTGCGGCCGGGCATCACGGGCAGGGTAATCATCGGTACGTCGAGCTCGAGGATGCGGCGCGTGGCATTGTCACCGATCAGTCGCTCCATACCGGCGGCCGGTACCTCGGTCGTTGGCTTGGCCAAGTGCACGATCAGTCGCAGGTACTTGTTCTTCTTGACCGAGGTATCACCGAACATCTGGCGGATATTGAGCACCCCTAAGCCGCGCACTTCGATCAGGTCCTGCAGCATTTCAGGGCAGGTGCCATCCAGCACATCGGGTGCAATCTGGGTGAATTCCGGCATGTCGTCGGCAACCAGGCGATGACCGCGCGTGATAAGCTCCAGCGCCAGCTCGCTCTTGCCGGAGCCGGACTCGCCGGTAATCAATACACCGATCGAATGAATCTCCATGAAGACACCATGCAGGCTGATGCGCGGTGCCAGCTCGCGCGCCAACCGATACTGCAGTTGATTGAGCAGCTCATGACCGCGCTGGCTTGAGACCCACAAAGGAGTGTTGGATTCCTCGGCCGCCTCCACCAGGTCCGAAGGCGCGACCTGATTCTTGGAGATGATCAGTGCAGCCGGCTCGAAATGGATGATTTTCTGGATGGTCTCCCAGCGTTGGCGCGAATCCAGACTGTCGAGCCACGCCAGTTCCTCGGTGCCCAGGATCTGGACCCGATTGGGATAGATGATATTGAGGTACCCCGCCAGCGACGGCCGACGCGATTTGGAGTCGGTGGACTCAATGATGCGGAACGCACCGGAGCGCCCTGCTGCCCAAACTAACTGCAGGCGCTCCTTTTGCCGTTCGAAGATTTCGCCGGCAGTGACGCTGGCATGAAACTCACTCATAGAAGGGTCACAATCCGATCGCGGCGTGTGACCCTCATTCTACCGATGAAACTGCAGTTCGGGAACTACAAATCAATGGCGCGGCCGAGACCCTCACTGCGACGGGAAATGTCGAGCTGCTTTTCCTTATGTTTAATGATCAGCCGATCGAGCTTGTCTGCAAGCAAATCAATGGCAGCGTACAGATCCTGACCCTCGGAATCGGCATGAAAATCCTTGCCGGCGATATGGAGGTTGGATTCGGCCTTTTGCAGTTGCTTGTCCACACGCAGTTCAACGCGGGCGCTGAGCAATTTATCGGAATGCCTCTTGAGTCGCTCGAACTTGGAGTTGACGTAGTCGCGAATCGCATCTGTTACATCGATGCCGCTGCCATGAATATCCAGACGCATGAGCTACTCCTGTTCGGTTGTGGACACACTTACAGAATGGCACTTCAGTACAAAAAAACAAGCCCCGCCGAAGAGGAATCGGCAGGGCGGAGTTCAGCCGCATTGTGAGCGGGCTTACAGGCGGAAGGTTTCGCCCAGATACACACGGCGCACATCGGGATTGGCCAGCAGCGAATCCGGTGAACCCTGTGCCAGGACCAGGCCTTCGGACAAAATGTATGCGCGATCACAGATGCCCAGCGTTTCGCGCACGTTGTGGTCGGTAATCAGTACGCCAATGCCGCGATTCTTGAGATGCGTAATAATGCGCTGAATTTCACCGATGGAAATGGGATCCACACCGGCGAAGGGTTCATCGAGCAGCATCAGACGCGGCTTGCCGGCCAGTGCGCGGGCAATTTCAACACGACGACGTTCACCGCCGGACAGCGACGCACCCGCCTGATCTGCGACATGAATAATCTGCAGTTCCTCGAGCAGTTCGTTGAGCTCACGATCACGTCCTGCGGCATCGAGATCATCTCGCAGTTCCAGCACCAGACGGATGTTGTCGCGCACACTGAGCTTGCGGAATACCGACGGCTCCTGCGGCAGATAACCGACACCGAACTTGGAGCGCATATACATGGGCTCGTTGCTGATGTCGTTGCCGTCGAGCACGATGCTGCCGGCATCGGCAGGCACCAGTCCGACAATCATGTAGAAACAGGTGGTCTTGCCGGCACCGTTGGGGCCCAGCAGACCGACCACTTCGCCGGCATCCAGTGTCAGCCCGAAATCCTTGACGATTTCGCGGTTGCGATAGGACTTGCGCAATCCTTGTGCGACGAGCATGCCTTAGCCTCCGCGATTGCTCTTGGGAACGAACCGCATCTTGACGCGGCCGCCGGTGCTCGATGCCTGCGACACAAAACGGCCGGTGGACATGTTGTAGGTGGCCGACGGGGCAGACAGGTTCCCGCTCGGTTGCGAAATGCGAACGTTACCGGTCAGCACCACGATATCGGTGTTCAAGTTGTAGTCCGCTTGCGATGCGTTGACGGTCAGCGGATCGCCGTTGTCCTGCGTTTGCTGCAGACGAACGGGAGAGCCGGTCAGGATCACACGGCTGACATCGCCGTCGTTGGAGTAGACCGTGCCCTTGGACGAGTTGATCACCAGTGAGCCCTGCGTGATCACCACGTTACCCGTGACGATGCTGGGCTTACCGGCGGCCTGTTCCATCACGCCGGCATCGGCGGAGATGTCGATGGGCTGATTGCGGTCCGACGAGCGTGCCCACGCCGAACCTGCCAGCAGCAGACCCGACAGTGCAACCGCAACGGCGGCGGTCTTGTTGATTGCCTTAACGGCCATTATAGTGAGCCCTCATTGTTCTAAATGTCACGCGCTGGGTTTGCATTTCCGCTTCCAGCCCGTTCTGACCCGTGATTGTAAGTCCGGGTTGGTTAACCGTCGCCAAAACAGGGGCAACAGCCAGTTGTTTCTCGGGGAATACGTTCAGCTGCTCGGTGCTGACCTTGAGCAGCTTGCCGTCGCGCGTTTTGGTGTTGGCCACCACCTTGCCGCGCAGGCGGATCTCCTGATTGTCGCTGCCGACCCAGGCGGTCTCGGAAATGACATCCCAAACGGCATAACCGCCCTTGGCGCTCGGCGGGATGCGGAACACCGGCGTTTTCAGGTCCAAGTGCTGATCGAGTTCATCGCGTACTAGCGAGGGTGCGCGCACGGTGAATGCCTCTTGGCCGGTGGCATCGAGGGCCACCAGTTCGAAATCCGACAGCACGTAGTCGGGCAGTCCGCCGGTGGAGGTCACGGTCGTGTTGACCTTGCCGCGCGTCAGCAGGTTGTATGTGGCCGCAATGCCAAAGACAACCAGTAGCAATGTGACTAAGACGCGCCAGTTGAATTTCATGCCGATGCTCCGGTCGATTCGGGCACCACGAACGGCGCCACATGCGTCGGATCCACATTGCTGTCGGCTTGAACGATGCCATTGAGCAATGTCTCGACTTGGCCCTGAGATTCGAGGATCAGATCGCACAGCTCGCGCGCGGCGCCGCGACCGGCCGGTAGGGTGGTGCGCCAAGTGGCGGCCTCTAAGGTCCAACGGTGGGCATCGGCCGGGGCTACCGACAGGCCGATCTCGCGCATGGCGCGCAGGTCCGGAACGTCGTCGCCCATAAAGGCCACCTGATCGAGCCCGATGCCCATTTCATCGGCCAGTTTGCGGACCGTCGCCAGTTTGTCCTTGGCGCCTAAATGCACTTGGGTGACACCCAGCTCGCGGGCGCGGCGTTCTACTACGGCCGAGACGCGTGCCGTAACGAAGGCCACTGTGACACCCGCACGCTGCAGCAGAACCAGGCCTTGGCCGTCGTGTGCATGAAAAGCCTTGAGCTCGTGGCCTTGGCTGTCAAAGATCAGGCGGCCATCGGTCAGGGTGCCGTCGACATCGAAGCAGGCCAGCCGGATGCGCGCGGCGCGATCCTTGACAGCTTGGCTCATGTAGGCGTTGACGGTGGGGGAGAAATCGGAGTTCATGTCGTTCATCAGACTACACGGGCGCGCAACAGATCGTGAATGTTCAAGGCGCCGACGACGCGCTGGTCCTTATCGACAACCAGTAAACCGGAGATTTTATGGGATTCCATCAACTGAGCAGCCTCGGAGGCGAGCGCATCGGAGCGGATGGTCTTGGGCGAGCGCGTCATCACCCGTTCGATGGGCGTGCTGCGTAGATCGACTGCATCGTCATCGAGCGTGCGGCGCAGGTCGCCGTCGGTAAACAGGCCTAGCAGACGGTCCTGTGTGTCGACCACGGCTGTCAGGCCCAGGCGTTTGGAGCTGATTTCGACCAGTGCCTCCGACACGGTGGCCGAGGGCAGCACGCGCGGTACAGCGGCGCCCGAATGCATGACATCGGTAATGTGCAGCAGCAGGCGGCGACCCAGGGCACCGGCGGGGTGCGAGCGCGCAAAGTCGTCGGCGGTAAAGCCGCGGGCTTCGAGCAGGGTGACGGCTAGCGCATCGCCCATGGCTAAGGCGGCCGTGGTGCTGGCGGTAGGGGCCAGATGCAGCGGGCAGGCCTCCTCGGGCACGCTGGTGTCCAAATGGACCGTAGCGGCTTGCGCCATCGAGGACGACGGACGCCCGGTCATGGCGATCAGCGGGTTGCCCTGGCGCTTTAGTACCGGCAGCAGCATCAGGATCTCATCGGACTCGCCCGAATACGACAGAGCCAGTACGACGTCCTGGTCGGTGATCATGCCCAGATCGCCATGACCTGCCTCGGCGGGGTGAACAAAGAAGGCGGGCGTGCCGGTGCTGGCCAGAGTGGCGGCGATTTTGCGTGCAATATGGCCGGATTTGCCCATACCCAGGCAGACCACGCGGCCACGGCAGGCCAGGATCAGCCGGCAGGCCTGTTCAAAATCGCCGTTGAGGCGATCGGAATTGGCCTGCAAGCCGCCGATCTCAATCGCGAAGACGCGCCGAGCGGTGGCCAGCAAATCCGGTGCATTCGATGCCATTGCGGCGTCCGCAAGCTTGGCCATTCGGCGAAAGCGTCCTTTTTGGGCTAATCTAATCCGTTCATTCTACGAAGTTTTAGGCCATTACGTGAATCCAGCGGAAATCAAGTCCCTGATCGAAACCGGACTGCCGTCCGCCCGGGCCACGGTCAGCGGCGATGACGGGGTCCACTTTGAGGCCACAGTCATCTGTGATGCCTTTCAGGGCAAATTGCCACTGACACGTCACCGCATGGTCTACGCTACGTTGGGAACGCGAATGGGCAACGAGATTCATGCGCTGGCCCTAAAGACGCTGACTCCCGCAGAGGCCGGCGAAGCCGCCTGATTTTCCCCCATTCCGGGCAAGGATATCCCTACATGCAAAAGATTCTGGTCACCGGCAACGGTCCTCTCCACGGCGAAGTGCTGATCTCCGGCGCCAAAAACGCCGTCCTGCCGATTTTGTGCGCCACCTTGCTGACCGACGAACCGGTCACACTTCGCAACGTGCCGAACCTGCACGACGTCAAGACCACCAAGAAAGTACTCGAAGGTCTCGGCGCTACCGTCAGCTATGACCCCGAGCGGTTTGGCAGCGGCCCTGACAGCGAGGTGACGGTCAACGCTTCGACAGTCAATTCGCATGTGGCACCGTACGAGCTGGTCAAGACCATGCGCGCCTCCGTGCTGGTGCTGGGGCCGTTGCTGGCCCGTTACGGTCAGGCCGAAGTGTCTCTGCCGGGCGGTTGCGCAATCGGCTCGCGGCCGGTTGATCTGCACATCAAGGCTATGCAGTCATTGGGTGCCGATGTGACCGTGGAGCACGGCTTTATCAAGGCCAAGACCCGCGGTGATCGCCTGAAGGGTGCGCATCACACGTTTGAAATCGTTTCGGTCGGCGCCACGGAAAACGCGTTAATGGCCGCCGTACTGGCCGAAGGCACCACGGTGCTCGATAACTCCGCGATGGAACCGGAAATTGTCGATCTGGCCGACTGCCTGATTGCTATGGGAGCCAACATTTTTGGCCACGGCACGCCGCGCATTGAAATTCACGGTGTCGAGCGATTGCACGCCGCCACGCACGATGTGGTCGCCGATCGCATTGAATGCGGCACCTTTCTGGTTGCGGCGGCCATGAGCCGCGGCTCGATTACCACGGTCAACTCGCGTCCGGAAACGATGGATGCAGTGCTGGATAAATTGCGTGAAGCCGGCGCAGAGGTCACCGTTGACGGCGATCGCATCCATCTGGATATGCGCGGCAAGCGTCCTAAGGCAGTGGACATCACCACCGCACCGCATCCGGCATTCCCGACTGACATGCAGGCCCAGTTCATGGCGTTGAACTGCATCGCAGAAGGTGCCGGCGTGATCCGCGAGAACATCTTTGAAAACCGCTTCATGCATGTCAGCGAACTGCAGCGCCTGGGCGCTGACATTCGTGTAGATGGCCATACGGCCATCGTGCGCGGGGTGGAGCAGCTCAGCGCTGCACCGGTCATGGCAACGGACCTGCGCGCCTCGGCGTCGCTGATTCTGGCCGGTCTGGTGGCCGACGGCGATACGCTCGTCGACCGTATTTATCACCTGGACCGCGGCTACGAAAACATCGAAGCCAAGCTGTCAGGACTGGGCGCTACGATCCGCCGAGTCGACTGACAGCGGGAGCGAAACTCAGTTGACCGAAGACAGGGTGAGCGTCAGCTTGCCCATGTCGATCGCCTTGACGATCTTGACCGGCACCGAATAACCGGGTGCGGCCCAAACCGTAAGCGACTTGGTGCCGCTGCCAACCAGTTTGGTGGCAGTCACCGTCTTGCCGCCAATGGTGACCGTTTCCTTGCCGGCAGGAGTAAAGCGCAAGGTCGAGGCCTTGCCGTTTTCTAGCATGCGATAGGTCAAAGGGCGGCCTTCCGCGAAGTCACGCACGATGGCGAGATTCAGCAGCAGGGCATCCATGTCGCCGGCTTGCATCCGCGCCGGTCCCTTTTTCTCAGGCGACAGATCGTCACCGTCCCAACGGGCCACGCCACCGTTCCAGTCGTAGTTGGCTTTGACGTCGGACTTTTTGCCCATGAACTTGTTCGAGTCGGTGCTGCTAAGCGGCCGCAGCGTGCCGTGCGCTTCGTCGAACACGGTGACCTGCGAAGTGAACCCGAGCGCGTTGGATACACTCAGCGTGGACTTGTATTTGTTGCCACCCATAGCACTCACCGAAATCCTACCGGTGGCACTCATGCCCATATAGTTGGCTTTGTAGTTGGCATTCACCGTTGATACGGCGGCCACTGCAGGCGCGGCGATCAGCGTGGCGGCCAAACCGGCCATCAGGGTCAGGGATTTGAGGTTGCGCGTCATGGCGTCGCTCCTTTTTGATACTCAAGCAATTGTAGGTCGTACATGTCTTTGCCGTCTTCACGCTGCAGCATGCGGATCGGCGTGTCACCGCCCGGCACTACCCACAGCACGGTTTCGTCACTGGTGTGACCGGCATCGGTGCGGGTAACGCGGTAGGTCTGATATTCAAGGCCATTTACTGTGATCACCTCGGGAGCCGAAGCGACGCGGTACCGGTGGTTGCGGACACGGCCTTCGTCCACGAAGCGATAGCTCAAGGCGGCACCCGGTCGCGCATCGCGGACGACGGCAAGATTGATCAGCAGGCCGTTGAGATCGCCGTCCTGGAGCGCGACCGGACGACGGCGTGCCTCTTTGACGTCACCGCTCCACTTGGCGGTGCGTGCCGTCCAGTCATAGATGCCCACGGCTTGCTTGCTGCCGAACAGACTGGCGCGTCGCGTAGTAGCCTGCGAAATCGGCCGGAACCGTTCGCCCACCAGGTCAAATACGGAGCTGCTGTCGATATGGATGCCGACCAGCGACATGACGCCGGTTCCGCGCATGCGCAGATCGGCCTGCCAGCGGTTACCTTGGGTAGGATGCACTTGCAGGGTGGCCTGACCCAAACTGACGCCACCGCGCACCACTTTGTACTGCGCCACGAACGGCGTCAGCGCATGGCCTTGCGGGGCCACGGCCGAGACATCGGCGGTGGTCTGCGTTGGCAGGGCGACCTGGGATTGCGCGATGGCGGCCGCAGGCAGCGCCAGTACCGCCAGCGATAAAGCAATTCGCAAGGTGTTGCGCATGGTGTTACTCCGGCTGCCTTTAAAAAGGGGCGAGTGGGGAATCCGAGTCGTATTCATAGTCAAGTGGACATTCCAGCACGCGCTCCCTGTATAGCAGCTGTGGCGCGGCATATCGGAAGTATCCTCTTTGCCATTCGTTCAGGCACGCAATCAGCAAAGGGTGCTCTACACGCAGGACTCTTGCGGCCAACGACTCCTCGGTATCGTCACTGTCAATGCAGATACGCGCCTGTGCCAGCACCGGTCCGCCATCGAGTTCGGCCGTGACCAGATGCACGCTGGCACCATGTTCCGAATCGCCACTTGCCAGCGCCTGCCGATGTGTGCGCAGGCCTTTGTGTCTAGGCAGCAAGGACGGATGAATGTTGATCATGCGGCCCGCGTGCGCTTCGACCACAGCCGGAGAGAGAATGCGCATGAATCCGGCGCAGACAATCAGATCGGGCTCACACTCGTCTACCCGGGCAAACAATGCCGTGTCGAAGGCACTGCGGTCGGCATACGCCAGCGGGTCAACATACTGCGCCGGGATGGCCCGTTCATGCGCGAGGCGTAGTGCATTGGCGTTGGGCTTGTCGCTGAACACGCCGACCACTTGCGCGTGCAGGCGATCCTGTTCGATGGCATCGAGAATGGCCTGCAGGTTGCTACCGCGCCCGGACGCCAGGACGGCTAAGCGCAGCGGAGCAGTGCGAGCCGTCATCTGCCGGATCTCAGCGGTAAACGACGCGGTCGTGCAGATCCGTTGCAGCGTTGTCGGTGACGACACCAACCCGACGCGGTTCCAACACCTGATCGCTGCACCACTGTTCAACGGCGGCTGCCTGTTCCGGTTTGACGATCAGGACGAAGCCAACGCCGCAATTGAAGGTGCGCCACATTTCAGCGTCCTGCACTTGGCCCTGTTCCTGCAGCCAGGCAAAGACCGGCGGCAGAGTTAGCGAAGCCTTGGACAACTCCAGGCCGAGGCCATCGGGGACCACGCGGATGATGTTTTCGGTCAGGCCACCACCGGTGACATGCGCCATGGCGTGAATATCGCCTTGGCCATCTTCGTCACGATTGAACTGCTGCAAAGCGGCCAGAATCGGCTT
This sequence comes from Aquilutibacter rugosus, assembly GCF_036541335.1. Taxonomy (NCBI): domain Bacteria; kingdom Pseudomonadati; phylum Pseudomonadota; class Gammaproteobacteria; order Lysobacterales; family Lysobacteraceae; genus Aquilutibacter; species Aquilutibacter rugosus. Next base: position 1,080,915 of record NZ_JAZHBO010000001.1, read on the forward strand.
GACGTACAGACGCGTCGGTTCCATCAGCGCGTCGAGCACCTTGCGGCCATCGGACAGGGTCGATTCGGCAGTGACACCGGCGCGATCTACAATGCGACGAATCAGCGAGTATCCGTTCGAATGCGGGCCACTTGATGCCAGGCCAATCAGCACATCGCCCTGTTGGACGCGCGAGCCATCAAGGATGCGGGATTTTTCGACGGCACTGACGCAGAAGCCGGCCAGGTCGTATTCGCCCGGGGCATACATGTCGGGCATTTCGGCCGTCTCACCACCGATCAGGGCGCAACCGGACCGGATGCAGCCTTCGGCAATGCCGCCAACCACTGCGGCGGCGGTATCGACATCGAGCTTGCCGGTGGCAAAGTAATCGAGAAAGAACAGGGGTTCGGCGCCTTGGACCAGCACATCGTTGACGCACATGGCCACCAGGTCAATCCCGATGGTGTCATGGCGGTTCAGCTGATGCGCCAGTTTCAGTTTGGTGCCCACGCCGTCGGTGCCGGAGACCAGAACCGGCTCGCGGTATTTGCCGCTCAGATCGAACATGGCGCCAAAACCACCGAGTCCGCCCATGACTTCGGGACGGAAACTCCGCTTAACTAAGGGTTTGATCCGCTCGACCAGGGCATTGCCTGCATCAATGTCCACGCCGGCATCCTTGTACGTCATAGAGGTGGAATCGGTCGGGCTCACGGGCAGTCACGGCGGTAGGAGGGGCCTTCATTTTAGCAATGACCTGCTGCGCAGGGGTGCTACAGGTGACGGCTTGCGCCGTTTTGGGGCATCATTTGCAGAGAACTGCCAACTATTCGGCCCTTGATGCACATTCCAAATCTCCGTTTCCGTTCCTTGCGCGGCCTGCTGCTGGGCGTAGTGCTGTCGGTACTGCCGCTCCTTGCCGCAGCCGCCGATCCGCTGTACACCGCCGAAGTGCGCGTTAAGAGTCAAAGCCCCGGCGACACGCTCAATGGCACGGCGCGTGCGCTGCTGCAGGTGCTGGAACGCGTTTCCGGCGACCCGGGCGTCAAGTCGCGACCGTACCTGGGTCCGGAGCTCAAGCAGGCACGTTCGTTGGTCAAGAGCAGTGATTTTGTCCAGAAAGAGGGACTGAACGCGGCGGGGATTCCTTCGTTCGGTACCAACATGATTGTGGAGTTCTATCCCGATCGGGTGCGCGCGCTGGCTAAACGGGTAGGGCTGCAAATCTGGCCGGAGCCGCGGCAGCAACCGCTAGCCTGGCTGGTGGTTGATGACGGCAAAAAGAGCCCGCGACTGGTCAGCTATCGCGAGCGCAGTGCAGCGCATGCCTTGCTTGATCGCGGACTGTATCGCGGCATTCGGATTGTGCTGCCCAAGGGCAATGCCGCAGAAAAGGTTCTGACCGGCGCCATTTTGCGCAAGGATTGGCGTGCGGTCTCCGCGGCGTCAGCGGCTTATGTCGGTGACACGCAACTGATCGGCGTCATGCGTCGCAGCGGCGATGGCTGGAAGGCCGATTGGACCTTCATGGATCGCGGGACCAAGTTGCGCGAGTGGTCGAGCGAGGGTACGGATCCGTTCGAGGTGATGGCTGATGGTGGCAACGGTTCTGCCGATGCGCTAATTCGCCGTTATGCGATTGCAGGTCGTCCGCCGGAACCGCCACCGTTGACCGAAGAGCAGCTTGCCGAGATGGAAGCCGAAAAGGCGCGCCTAGGTGCAGAAGATCAGCAAACCGAAACGGCTGCAGCCGCGCCCGGCGTCAGCGTTGTACGCGAGTCGTTCACAGGCATTCAAAACAGTGCCGATTACTCGGTGCTGATGGGTAAACTGAACGCTATTGATGGAGTGAAGTCGGTGATGACGGTAGCCACTACGCCCGCTGGCGTGACGGTTGAGATCACCTATCAGGGCGATCCGTCGGCGCTGCGCGCAGCCATCGCGTTGCAGGGCCTGCAAAGCGGTGCGACCCGCGTCATGCAGCAACCGGCGGCGCGGGTGCCACCGGCTTCGAGTGATAGCAAACCGGCTGACACGAAACCTGTCGAGTCGAAATCGGCAACACCCGCAGCAGGGACCAAGGGCGCCAGCGGCGGTACACCTGCCCCGACCGAAACTAAACCACCGGCCAATACCGGCCAAGAATTCTAACGACCATGCCATCACCCCACGCCCGCAATTCGCTGGCCATCATTGCGCAGTTTCTGCAACGTCTGCAGTGGGTGGCAATTGCGGTCGCCATTCTGACGCTGCTGTATCTGCTCTCGCCGATTCTGGTGCCGTTTATCGTCGCCGCCATGCTCGGCTGGCTCGGCGATCCGGTGGTTGACTGGCTCGAAGCCAAGGGCCGCACACGCAATCAGGGCGTCACGATCGTGACGCTGGTGATGTGCTTCCTGGCGCTGTTCCTGGTGCTGCTGCTGTTGCCCATGCTGCAGCGGCAGGTTGTCTATCTGATCGATGCACTGCCCACCTACAAAGCCTGGTTCGACAAGACCTTGCTGCCATGGATAGATGCCAAGACGGGTTTGCGGCTCCGTTCGACCCTTGATATGGATCATCTGATCGAAATGCTGCGTCAGCATTGGTCGACCGCCGGTTCATTTGCGGGTACCGTACTGCAGTATGTGACTACCTCGGGTTTTGCCGTTGCGATGATGGTCGGCAACCTTGTGCTGATTCCGATTCTGACCTTCTTTTACCTGCGCGACTGGGATTTACTCGTCACCAAGATCGCATCACTGGTGCCGCGCGAACATATTGAAACCGTAGACCGTCTGGCGCGCGAATCGTCGGCCGTGCTGAGCGGCTTTTTGCGCGGACAGTTCCTGGTGATGGCGATTCTGGGGGTGCTGTACGGTGCAGGGCTGTGGATGGCCGGCATCAGTCTGGGTCTTCTGATCGGCATCATTGCCGGACTGGCCACCTTTGTACCGTATCTCGGTCCGACTAGCGGCATCATTCTGGGCGTCCTGGCGGCGTTGGTGCAGTACGGTGATGTCCAGCATGTGATGTATGTGCTGATCGTGTTCGGTATCGGGCAAGTGATCGAAAGCTATTTCCTGACGCCGCGCCTGGTCGGTGACCGCATCGGTCTGTCCCAAGTGGCGGTCATTTTTGCCGTGCTGGCAGGTGGTCAACTGTTCGGATTTGTCGGCATGCTGCTGGCGCTGCCGGTTGCTGCCGTTGCCAACGTGCTGCTGCGCTATGCGCACGAGCGCTACGTACAGAGCGATCTGTACCGCGGCGAGGACGAGGCCGAGACCTCCATCGTCCTGGCCAATCCGCACGCGTTGTCCGAGGTCATCCGTAACGAGTCTGATGTCGGATAAGTCTCCGGGCGTTGCGGCCCAGATCCCTCTGAATTTGCGTTTCCAGCCGGAGCAGCGCTTTGCGACGTTCGTGACGCCGACCGGCGCAACGGCGTTGGCGGTGGTGCAGGACGCATTAGTGCAACCGACGGTCTGTCTGCTGCAGGGCGCGGCCGATACCGGCAAGACGCATCTGCTGTTGGCGGCCTGTCACGGTGCGCGGCAGCTATCCAAGCGCGTCGCATACGTCGCGCTCAATGCGGTCGGCGGTCACGCGGAACATGCTCTGGCTGCGGCAGAAGACGCGCAACTCATCGCGATCGACGAGTTAGGAAGTCTGGCCGATGACTCGAACGGACAGGTCGCGCTGTTTCATCTGTTGAATCATGCGCGTGCACGCGGCGCCAGTGTGCTGCTGGCGTCTCAACGATCACCGGCCGAGTTGGGAATCGGCTTGCCGGATCTGGTGTCGCGCCTCAATGCGGCCGTGCGCGTGCCCTTGCAGATGCTGGGCGATGAGGGCCGCCGCGAAGTCTTACGTCTACGTGCTCAGTCGCAAGGCCTTGAGTTCGATGAGGCCGCATTGGATTGGCTGCTGACCCGCGCAGATCGCCGTTTAACAGTGCTGATGGGGCTGTGGCGACAACTCGATCACGCTTCGTCCGTGCACAAGAAGAAGTTAACCCTGCCGTTTGTGCGCGAAACGATTGGCGATCAGCTGCGCTAAGGCGTTCTAACCGCGCAACTGCGTGTCGAGTTCGGCCAGTCGCTCCGGCGTACCGACATCAGTCCACCGTCCTGCATGATGCTGGCCACGCACTAAGCCCTTTTGCATCGCGCTGCGCAGCAATGGCGCCAGCTTAAAGCGCGGCAGGTCATCGGCTGCGCGACCGGTCGGTTCTGCATACGCTGACCAGTCTGCAAACAGCTCGGGGTGATACCGGCCGATGCCCGCAAAGGTCAGGCGCGGATCGCCTTCGCTGCTCAATACACCATTTCCGTTGAAGTGAAAATCACCGCCGGCGTTGTGGACCGGGTTGTCGACCATCACCAACTGCGCTAGCTGACCCGGTTCAAGCGCTGCAAGCGCGCCGAAGGCGAAGTCGGTCCACACATCGCCATTGATGGCCAGCAAGGGCTGCGTCGGATCGAGCAGACGCCAGGCATTGAGCATGCCGCCGCCGGTTTCCAGCGGTGGATACGGTTCGTGGCTGTAATGCAGGCGTAAACCCCAACGATCACCGTTACCCAGGGCCGGTTCGAACTGCTCGGCCAACCAGGAGATGTTGATCACGACATCGGACACGCCCATGGCGCTCAAGTTGTCGAGATGCCATTCGATCAGCGGCTTACCACCGACCGGCAACAGCGGCTTGGCCGTGTGATTGGTAAGCGGACGCATGCGCTCACCCAGACCCGCCGCAAAAATCAGTGCCTGCATGGGTTTAGACCGATGCCGCTAGCGACGGCTTGACCAGTCGGTCGAGCACTTGCTGCAGCGGTTCCAGCTCCGGATACTTCGGCACGGCCTGATCGAGATATGCGACGAAACGCGGTGCGTCCGTCAGATACTTTGGCTTGCCGTCACGGTGACACAGACGCGCAAAGATGCCCATCACTTTGAGATGACGTTGAATGCCGATGTAGTCCAGGTCTTTGCGGAACTCGTTGTAGTCCGCACGGATCGGCAAGCCGGCTGCCAAGGCGCGCTGGTGATACCGCTGCCAGTGCGACTCGCTGAACTGTTCGGGCCACGAGATAAACGCGTCCTTGAACAGCGACAGCGGATCGTACGCGATCGGACCGTGCACCGCATCCTGAAAATCAAGAACAGCCAACTCATCACCCGCAGGCATCAGGTTGCGCGGCATGAAATCCCGATGCACTACCGAACGTGGCTGCTGCAGGATCTGATCCATCAGACGGCGATACACCAGATCCAGCGACTCCATGGTGCCGCAGTCCGGGGACAGCCCCAGATGACGACCCAGATACCATTCGTCAAACAGACGCAGCTCACGGCTGAGCAGTTCTTCATCGTACGAGGGCAATCCCGCCGGCACCGGCATTGCCTGGATTTTCAGCAGCTGGTCAATCGCCCGTTCAAACCAGGTGTCGACGTCGAGCGAATCGATTGCCTGCAGCATCGTCTGCGTGCCGAGGTCTTCGAGCAGCAGGAAGCCGCCCTCAATATCACGTGCCCGTACTTGCGGGACGCGCACGCCGGCATTGTCCAGCTGGTCGCGAATGATCAGCCACGGCTTGACGTCTTCTTTGTCGGGCGGCGAGTCCATAACGATGATGGACGTGCCGCGATCATCAGCGCGCCAGTAACTGCGAAAACCGGCATCCATGGAGGCACGCTCCAGTTGCAGTTCCGGATTGCCGGTGGCGTTGCGGGCGAAGGCATTGCGTGCATCGGCGCGCAAGTCGGTGGAGGCGGGCGAGTCGGCGGTCATAGGAGCTCATTTTAGAACGAAAAAGCCCCGGTACCGGACCGGGGCTTTTGCTGTGGCGGGGTGTTGCAATCAGACGCCGCGGCGCTTGAGTGCATCCCAACCAAACAGCAGGGCGACCGTAATGACGACGGCAACCAGCCAGCCCCACAGACCGCCGTGAGCGATGTAGCTGCCGATAAAGGCACCGGCGATGCCGAACAGGATGGTCATGATCCAGCCCATCGGGTCTGCGCCCGGCTTGACCATGCGTGCCACCGCACCAATGATGGCGCCGCCGACGATCGTTGCAATAATGCTCATGCTTGTTTGACTCCGCTTGAAAGGTTAGGGAACAACTGGCTTAGAGTACAACGGTTTGATTACTGATTTGCAAGTCAGCAGCAACCGTGATCGCCATGTCGCGTACCGCTGTCGGCAGCGACCGCAACGCCGACGGTCAGACCGTCGGCGCTGGCCTTGGCATGACGGCCCACCACATGGGACACGCAGGCGGTAACGCGCTTGCCCATCGGGATGTGCAGGAACTCATTGGGACCGTGCGCATTGCTGTGCGGTCCCAGCACACCGGTGATCATGAACTGGGCACCCGGGAACTTCTCGCCGAGCATGCCCATAAAGGGAATCGAGCCGCCTTCGCCCATGTACATGGCGGGTTGCTTGAACGTCGCTTGCGATGCATCGTCGATGGCGGTGCTGAGCCACTCGGACATGGCCGGTGCATTCCAGCCGCTCGATGCCTTTTCGAGCTCGAGAGTGACCTTGGCGCCGTACGGCGGATCTTTCAGCAAGGCGGTCTTCATGGCCTCACCGGCAGTTGCACCGTCGGCAGTGGGCGGCAAGCGCATCGACAGTTTGACGGCGGTATGCGGACGCAACACGTTGCCGGCAGATTCGAGCGGCGGCATGCCATCGATACCGGTGACCGACAGGGCCGGACGCCAGGTGCGATTGAGCACCAGTTCCAGCAGCTCATCGTTCATGGGCTTGAGACCGTCGACCATCGGGAACTTGCCGTAGACCGCGGTGTCGAGCACTTCGGCGGCACGACGGGCCTGCACCATGCGTTCGGCCGGCACTTCGGCATGCAGCTCCTTGAGAAGAACCCTGCCGGTTTCACTGTCTTCGATGCGTGACAGCAAGTCGCGCAGAATACGGAACGAAGAGGGCACCACGCCCGATGCATCACCGGAGTGCACGCCTTCTTCGAGCACTTGCACGTCGAGATTGCCGCCGGTCAGGCCGCGCAGTGAAGTCGTGCACCACAGTTGATCGTAGTTGCCGCAACCCGAATCGAGACACACCACCAGTGACGGCTTGCCGATGCGCGGCGCCAGATAATCGACATACGCCGGCAAGTCATAGGAGCCGGATTCTTCGCAGGCTTCGATCAGGATGACGCAGCGGTTGTGGGCCAGACCCTGATCGCGCAAGGCCATGATCGAGGTCAGCGAGCCGTAGATGGCATAGCCGTCATCCGCGCCCCCGCGGCCGTACAGTTTGTCGCCCTTGAGTACCGGCTTCCATGGACCGAGATCTTCATCCCAACCGGTCATTTCCGGCTGCTTGTCCAAGTGGCCGTACAGCAGGACCGGATCGGTGTCGCTACCGCCGTTGGCCGCAGGAATCTCGATAAAAATCAGCGGCGTGCGGCCTTCGAGACGGACCACCTCGAGTTGCATGCCCTCAATGTTCTGCGCCTTGGCCCAACCGGTCATCAGGTCCACCGCGCGGTCCATGTGGCCGTTGGCGACCCAGTCCTTGTCGAACATGGGCGACTTGTTAGGGATGGCGATGTACTCGATCAGTTGCGGCACGATTTCCTCGTCCCATTTGCGATCGACAAAGGCACTAATTTGAGCGGAATCCACGGTTGGTATCCTTACGATGAACTTGCCTTCATTTTACGCCGTGTGGCGTTAGGACCGTATCGTGTATTCCACTGTGCTGCTCCCCACTGATTCCTTTGTGCCCATTCCGTGGAAAAACGGAGGCGGCATTACGCTCGACATCTTTCGCGGCCGCGGGCTGGAGCGCGTGGCCGGTGACGATTGGGATTGGCGCCTGTCCATGGCGCGCCTGGACGGGGACGGCCCTTTTTCCGCCTTCGACGGGATTGATCGCGTGCTGACGTTTCTCGGGCCGGGCACCTTGCGTCTGCGCGGCGGCGGCGCCGATGTGACCTTGCAGCCCCTGCAGGCGCTGGCATTTGACGGCGGTATTCCGTTCGAAGGCCAGGTCGACGCCCCACCATCGTGGGATCTGAACCTGATGGGTCGCCGTGAGCGCGTGCAAGTGCAGGCCGAAACGCTACCTGGCCCGGTCACACGGAGGATCAAAGCCGGTGATGTGCTGGGCTTGCTGGCGCTGCAGGGTGACGGTGTCCTTGGCGACCTGCCGGTGGCGCAGGGGGCAGTGGGGCTGTTGCAGGCGACGGGCGATGCCGAAATCCGCCTTGGCGCGGACCGGGGCGCTGTGGTGGCCTTCGTGGTGCATGCCCTATAGTTGATCGGCTCGGTCTTTCATTTGCCCGAACGATCAGTTAAACTATCGAACCCTTAATGGGCAAGGCGCGCCGCAAGGACGCACTTATTTATTGAGGTTATGCCTACACGCCAGTAGCTCAATTGGCAGAGCAGCGGTCTCCAAAACCGCAGGTTGGGGGTTCGAGTCCCTCCTGGCGTGCCATTTTGCGGAGCGCGACGCAGTGTATGTGGCGCGCTCGTTTTGTTTGAGTATTTTTGGACGCGTTCAATGAACACACTCGTCAAATCCTCCGGTACTAAGCTGTCCCCGCTCGATTGGGTCAAGCTGGTCCTGGCCGTGGCTCTGGTGGCTGCCGGCATTTTTGCCTACAACTATTACGAGCCGCAGGTGCCTAACAAGTTCCTGCGTCTGCTCATGTCCATCGGCGGTATCGTGCTGGCCGCTCTGGTCTACCTGACCTCGAGCCTTGGCCCGCGCACTCGCGTCTTCCTTAAGGAGACGCGTTTTGAACTGCGCAAGATGGTCCGCCCGACGCGTCAGCAGGCCATGCAAACCACCTGGGTTGTGGTCATCGCCGTGGCCGTAATCAGCTTGCTGCTGGCCGCCTTCGACCTGATTATTTCGCAAACCGTCAAGCTGGTGCTGGGCGGCTAAGCCCTCGAAACATACGGAGATTCCTGAGTCAATGAACGATTCGATCAACAAGCGCTGGTTCGTGGTGCATGCCTATTCCGGCTTTGAAAAGTCGGTGCAACGCGCCCTTAAAGAGCGCATCGAACGCGCTGAAATGCAGGACCGCTTCGGCGACGTACTGGTCCCGACTGAAGAAGTCATGGAAATGCGTTCGGGCCAAAAGCGTCGCAGCGAGCGCAAATTCTTCCCCGGTTATGTGCTGGTACAGATTGCCGTTACCGATGACTCGGGCATTCCGCGCATTGACAACGAATCCTGGCACTTGATCAAGGAAACCCCTAAGGTCATGGGCTTTATCGGCGGTACCGCTGATAACCCGCTGCCAATCTCGGACGAAGAGGCCGACGTCATTCTGCAGCGCGTGCAGGAAGGTGTTGAAAAGCCGCGTCCCAAGGTGCTGTTCGAACCCGGCGAGATGATCCGAGTGGTCGAAGGCCCGTTCAACGACTTCAACGGTGTGGTCGAGCGTATCGATTACGACAAGTCCCGCCTGACCGTGGCCGTACTGATTTTCGGCCGTTCCACGCCGGTCGAGCTGGAATTCGGACAAGTCGAAAAGGCCTGACGGCCTTTTCGGTAAAACGAAAATCAAAAATCAAAAATCAAAAAAGTCGGCGGCCTCAGGGTCGCCGGTTTTTTTGGCAGAGTGGCGCCGACCGAGGTGATGCCGCCCTCTACTCGTGCCCTGATTTGTTGAAGAGTCATTAGATTTCCGCCTGGAACCGGAATTCGGTTCATAAAAGGGTGGTGAATAGGAGCTTGAACAATGGTGATAATTGGGGCATAATATCGAACTCCCTGACTCCGTTTGGGGCGATTTGCGTCGCCTCGGGGCCATTTTGCCTTCGTAAATGTCAGGAGTTGTAACCGTGATGCCGGGACGCGGATCCTTCCCGGAAACCGATGGGGAGCCTTGTTTTTAAGGCGTTTCACCCGGAGAGAGTAATCAAATGGCAAAGAAAGTCATTGGCTATATCAAGCTGCAAGTCAAGGCGGGTCAAGCCAACCCGTCGCCGCCGGTTGGTCCGGCACTGGGCCAACGCGGCCTGAACATCATGGAATTCTGCAAGGCCTTTAATGCGGCTACGCAAAAGCTGGAACCGGGTCTGCCCGTTCCGGTCATCATCACGGCTTATTCCGACCGTACCTTCACCTTCATCACCAAGTCGACCCCGGCTGCGGTGCTGCTGAAAAAGGCTGCAGGTGTCACCTCGGGCTCCAAGCGCCCGAACACCGAAAAGGTGGGTAAGGTGACCCGCGCCCAGCTCGAAGAAATCGTGAAGCAAAAGGAAGCCGACCTGACGGCGGCTGAAATCGAAGCAGGCGTTCGCACGATCGCCGGCACTGCCCGCTCGATGGGCCTGACGGTTGAAGGCTGAGGACTGAACAATGGCACAAACCAAGCGTATTAAGGCCATCAAGGCCGCTGTGGAACCCGGCAAGTCGTACTCGTTCGACGATGCCATCCAAATCATCAAGACCGCCACCAAGGCTAAGTTTGTTGAATCCGTTGACGTTGCCGTCCGTCTGGGCGTCGATGCCAAGAAGTCGGATCAGCAAGTCCGCGGTTCGACCGTGCTGCCGCAAGGCACCGGCAAGACCGTTCGCGTTGCCGTGTTTGCTCCGGCCGGCGCCAAGGCCGAAGAGGCTCTGGCTGCAGGTGCCGACGTCGTCGGTATGGACGATCTGGCAGAAAAAATGCAAGGCGGCGATCTGAACTATGACGTCGTTATTGCAACCCCCGATGCCATGCGCGTCGTCGGTAAGCTCGGCACCGTTCTCGGTCCGCGCGGCCTGATGCCGAACCCGAAGGTGGGCACCGTTTCCCCGAACGTGGGCGAAGCTGTCAAGAACGCCAAGGGCGGTCAGGTCCGTTACCGTACCGACAAGGCCGGCATCATTCACTGCACCATCGGCAAGGCTGACTTCGCCGACGAGCGCCTGAAGGAAAACCTGAATGCGCTGCTCGCCGACTTGGTCAAGGCCAAGCCGGCCACGTCCAAGGGTCAATACCTGCAAAAGGTCTCGATCTCCTCGACGATGGGCCCGGGCGTCATCGTCGACCAGTCGTCGCTGTCGTTCAAGTAATACCGCTGTAAACCAATTTTGAAGGCGCCACTCGGGCTTCAGCCCGGGTGAGTCATCAAAGACCGCAGGCGCGGTAGCAAAGTCAACGACGACGGGCAGGATGCTCCATTTGGCAAGGATTCGCCGTCGTAGACCCAGCTGCTGCTTAATCCACCGCAAGGTGAGCCGGCGTAGATGGTCGCCCTTCCGGAATACTTTCTGAAAGGTGCCACCAGTGGGGTTTCAAAGCCCCCGATGTCCAGGACGGATGTCGATCTGGACCGCAAGCGGCAGGAGCCGTGAGCGGAGTTCATATAGGAGGAAGCAATGGCTCTTAATTTCTCTCAAAAACAAGACGTCGTCGCCCAAGTGGCTGACGTCGCTGCCAAGGCACATTCCCTCATCGCCGCCGAATACGCAGGCACCACGGTTGAGCAATTGACCGCTATGCGTAAAAAGGCTCGCGAAGAAGGCGTGTTCTTGAAAGTCATCAAGAACACCCTCGCTGCTCGCGCTGTCGAAGGCACCGATTATGAAGTCGTAAAGGACTCCATGGTCGGACCGCTGCTGTACGCGTTCTCGACTGAAGAACCGGGCGCAGCAGGCCGCGTGATTAAGGAATTCGCCAAGGGCAACGACAAGCTGATCGCCAAGTTTGTGGTGGTTGGCGGTACCGCGTATCCGGCTTCGCATGTCGAAGTTCTGGCTTCGCTGCCGACCCGCGATCAGGCACTGTCGATGCTCCTTTCGGTACTTGTCGAACCGGCTACCCGCGTTGCACGCGTGGTCAAGGCTATCGGCGACAAGCTCGAAGAAGGTGGCGCCGTCGCCGCTCCGGCACAGGAAGACGCACCGGCTGCTGAAGCCGCTGCCGACGCTCCTGCTGCTGAAGCTGCCGCAGAAACGACCGAGGAAAAGGCAGCCGAATAATCGGTCCCGCCTTCATCCACATCACTCAATAAGCAATTTCCAAAGGTAAATACAATGTCCCTTTCGAACGAACAAATCATCGAAGCCATCGGCGCCAAGTCGCTGATGGAAGTCATGGAACTGGTCAAGGCCATGGAAGACCACTTCGGCGTCACCGCCGCAGCTCCGGTCGTCATGGCAGCTGGCCCGGCCGCTGCTGCAGCCGTCGAAGAACAAACCGAATTCAACGTCGTCCTCAAGGAAGCCGGCGCGAAGAAGGTTGAAGTCATCAAGGCCGTCCGCGGCATCACCGGTCTGGGCCTCAAAGAAGCCAAGGACATGGTCGAAGCTGCACCGCAAGTCGTCAAGGAAGGCGCTTCGAAGGAAGATGCCGAGAAGTTCAAGAAAGAACTCGAAGCCGCTGGTGCGGTTGTCGAACTCAAGTAATGCTGTACCGGCCTCGCGCTCCCCGGTTATCCGGGGGGCGTGCTGGCATGCCAAGGCTAGGGGCTTTCGCCCCTGGCCTTTGGTCGTTTAAGGCAACACCGTGATTTTGTAAAACAGGACAAGCGTCGTGGTAGTGGGAGAGGGCGTGCTGATGCCGGCAATATCAGCGACCATCCGCTTGTGTTAGTGGCACCAAAATTTGAATTCAAATACCGAGGCATCAACTCCCATGACGACGTATTCTTTCACCGAGAAGAAGCGCATCCGCAAGGATTTCGGCAAACGCGGCTCTATTCTCGAAGTCCCCTTCCTACTCGCTATCCAGGTCGATTCGTATCGCGAATTCCTGCAGAGCGGCAAAAATCCCGAAGCGCGCGAAGACAAAGGTCTACACGCCGCGCTCAGGTCCGTATTTCCCATCGTTTCGTACAGCGGCAATGCCGCGCTCGAATACGCCGGTTACTCCCTGGGTGAACCTGCATTCGACGAGCGCGAATGCCGTACCCGTGGTCTGTCCTACGGCGCCCCGCTGAAGGTCAAGGTCAAACTGGTCATCTACGATCGCGAATCGTCGAGCAAGCAGATCAAGTACGTCAAGGAGCAGGAAGTCTACATGGGCGAAATTCCGCTCATGACCGACAACGGCACCTTCATCGTCAACGGTACTGAGCGCGTCATCGTGTCGCAGCTGCACCGTTCGCCGGGCGTGTTCTTCGATCACGATCGCGGCAAGACCCACAGCTCCGGCAAGGTGCTGTACTCGGCCCGTATTATTCCCTACCGCGGTTCGTGGCTCGACTTCGAATTCGACCCCAAGGATGGCCTGTACACCCGTATCGACCGTCGCCGCAAGCTGCCAGTGACCGTGCTGCTTCGCGCTCTGGGCTACACCAACGAAGAAATGCTCAATGCCTTCTTCGAAATCAACGCCTTCCACATCAACGCCGAAGGTGGCGTCCAGTGGGAAGTCGTGCCGGAACGTCTGCGCGGCGAAACCCTTGATTTCGATATCGTCGACGGCAAGACCATCATCGTCGAATCGGGCAAGCGCATCACCGCCCGTCACGTCAAGCAACTGCAGGAATCGGGCATTGATGCCCTGGCCGTGCCCGATGAGTTCGTGTTCGGTCGCATCCTGTCGCACGATGTCGTTGATACCGCATCCGGCGAAGAGCTGGCCCGCGCGAACGATGAAATCACGCCTGAACTGATCGAAAAGTTCCGCAAGGCCGGCATCGAAACCGTCGGTACCATCTGGACCAACGATCTGGACCGCGGCCCGTACATCTCCACCACGCTGCGCGCCGACACCACTCGCACGCAAACCGATGCGCTGGTCGAAATCTACCGCATGATGCGTCCGGGCGAGCCGCCGACTAAGGATGCTGCACAGAACCTGTTCCACAATCTGTTCTTCACCTTCGATCGCTACGACCTGTCGGGCGTCGGTCGCATGAAGTTCAACCGTCGCCTGGGTCGTAAAGAGACCGAAGGCGCTTCGGTTCTGTATGACGCCAAGTACTTTGCTGACCGCAAGGATGCAGAAAGCGTTGCTCTGCGCGAAGAGTTCGGCGATCGCTCCGACATCCTCGAAGTCATTAGGGCTCTGTCCGAGATCCGTAACGGTCGCGGCGTCGTCGACGATATCGACCACCTCGGCAACCGCCGTGTGCGTTCGGTCGGTGAAATGGCCGAAAACACCTTCCGAGTCGGTCTGGTCCGTGTCGAACGTGCCGTCAAGGAACGTCTGTCCATGGCCGAATCCGAAGGTCTGACTCCGCAGGAACTGATCAACGCCAAGCCGGTTGCGGCTTCCATGAAGGAATTCTTCGGCTCCTCGCAGCTGTCGCAGTTCATGGACCAGAACAACCCGCTGTCCGAAGTGACTCACAAGCGCCGCGTCTCGGCTCTGGGCCCGGGCGGTCTGACCCGCGAACGCGCAGGCTTCGAAGTGCGCGACGTGCACCCGACCCATTACGGCCGCGTGTGTACGATCGAAACCCCCGAAGGTCCGAACATCGGCCTGATCAACTCGCTGGCTGTGTACGCTCGTACCAACAAGTACGGCTTCCTTGAAACCCCGTACCGCAAGGTGATCGACGGCAAGGTCACGGATCAGATCGAATATCTGTCCGCCATCGAAGAAAACGAGTACGTGATTGCACAGGCCTTCGCCCCGCAAGACGGCAAGGGTAAGATCACCGCTCCGTTCGTTGACTGCCGCTATCAGGGTGAATTCCTGCTCAAGCCGCCAAGCGAAATCGACTACATGGACGTCTCGCCGATGCAGACCGTTTCGGTCGCTGCTGCATTGGTTCCGTTCCTGGAGCACGACGACGCCAACCGTGCATTGATGGGCGCCAACATGCAACGCCAGGCTGTGCCGACGCTGCGTTCGCAGAAGCCGCTGGTTGGTACCGGTATTGAACGTGCCGTGGCACGTGACTCCGGTGTGACCGTGAATGCGCTGCGTGGCGGTGTAGTCGAGCAGATTGACGCTGCCCGTATCGTGGTCAAGGTCAACGAACCTGAGCTGACCGGCGGTAACGACGCCGGCGTCGACATCTACAACCTGATCAAGTACACCCGTTCGAACCAGAACACCTGTATCAACCAGACTCCTCTGGTTAAAGTGGGCGACAGGATCGAACGCGGCGATGTGCTGGCCGACGGTCCCTCGACCGATATCGGTGAATTGGCTCTGGGTCAGAACATGCTGGTCGCGTTCATGCCCTGGAACGGTTACAACTTCGAAGACTCGATCCTGCTGTCGGAACGCGTCGTCCAGGAAGACCGTTACACCACCATCCACATCGAAGAACTGACCGTTCAAGCTCGCGACACCAAGCTCGGTTCCGAAGAAATCACCGCCGACATCCCGAATGTCGCCGAGTCTGCACTGAACCGTCTGGATCAGTCGGGCGTGGTGTACATCGGTGCCGAAGTGCGTGCCGGTGACATTCTGGTCGGTAAGGTCACGCCGAAGGGCGAGTCGCAACTGACCCCGGAAGAAAAGCTGCTGCGTGCCATCTTCGGTGAAAAGGCATCGGACGTTAAGGACAGCTCGCTGCGCGTTCCGCCCGGCATGGACGGCGTCGTCATTGACGTGCAGGTCTTTACCCGCGATGGCGTTGATCGTGACGAACGCGCCAAGAAGATCCAGCACGATGAAATCGTTCGGGTCAACAAGGACTTCGACGATCAGTACCGCATCCTCGAGGCCGCCATTTTTGCCCGTCTGCGCTCGCAGCTGCTGGGCAAGGTGGTCAACGGCGGTAACGGCGTCAAGAAGGGTGAAACCCTGTCGTCGCTGACTCTGGACCAAGTTGCTCAAAAGGACTGGTTCTCGTTCCGCATGAAGGACGAGTCGGCTGCCGAAGCTCTCGAAACCGCACAGGCTCAACTCGACGCCCACAAGGCCGAGTTCGAAAACCGCAAGGAAGTGAAGCGCGGCAAGATCATGCAAGGTGACGATCTGGCACCGGGCGTGCTCAAGATGGTCAAGGTGTTCCTGGCCGTCAAGCGTCGCATCCAACCGGGTGACAAGATGGCCGGCCGCCACGGTAACAAGGGTGTCGTGTCCACCATCGTTCCGGTGCAGGACATGCCGTACATGGCCGACGGTCAGACCGTCGACGTGGTGCTGAATCCGCTCGGCGTGCCGTCGCGGATGAACATCGGTCAGGTGCTCGAAGTTCACCTGGGCTGGGCCGCAAAGGGTCTGGGTCGCAAGATCGATCGCATGCTGCGTGACAACGCCAACATCAAGGAACTGCGTTCGTACCTCAACGACATCTACAACCACGACAAGGCCGATCACGGCACGCGTGTGGATCTGAGCTCGTTTACGGACGAGGAACTGCTGGTGCTGGCAGGCAACCTGACCGACGGCGTGCCGATGGCAACGCCGGTGTTCGACGGTGCCAACGAAGCCGAAATCAAGCGCATGCTCGAACTGGCCGAATTGCCGACCGGTGGTCAGACCACGCTGTATGACGGCCGCACCGGTGAAGCCTTCGACCGCCCGGTCACTGTTGGCTACATGCACATGCTCAAGCTGAACCACTTGGTCGACGACAAGATGCACGCCCGTTCGACCGGTCCGTACTCGCTCGTCACGCAGCAGCCGCTGGGTGGCAAGGCGCAGTTCGGCGGTCAGCGCTTCGGCGAAATGGAAGTCTGGGCACTCGAAGCTTACGGTGCAGCCTATACGCTGCAGGAAATGCTCACGGTCAAGTCCGACGACGTGACCGGCCGCAACCAGATGTACAAGAACATCGTGGACGGCGAGTACGAAACCGTGGCGGGTGTGCCGGAGTCCTTTAACGTCCTGCGTAAGGAAATCCAGTCGCTCGGCATCGACATGGAGCTGGAAGGCGCGTAATCGCCTTCCGGTCCCTCCACGTCCAACTTCACTCCATCCGGAGATAAGAAATGAAAGATTTGCTAAAGATGTACCAACCGGCGCGCCAGTCGCTCGAGTTCGACTCGATCAAGATTGCGCTGGCCTCGCCGGAACAGATCCAGTCGTGGTCCTACGGCGAAGTCAAAAAGCCGGAAACCATCAACTACCGTACCTTCAAGCCGGAACGTGACGGTCTGTTCTGTGCCGCCATCTTCGGTCCGATCAAGGACTACGAATGCCTGTGCGGCAAGTACAAGCGACTGAAGCATCGCGGCGTCAAGTGCGAGAAATGCGGTACCGAAGTCGCACTGGCCAAAGTCCGTCGTGAACGCATGGGTCACATTGACCTGGCTTCGCCGGTTGCTCATATCTGGTTCCTCAAGTCCCTGCCGTCGCGCATGGGTCTGATGCTGGATATGACGCTGCGCGATATCGAAAAGATCCTGTACTTCGAAGCGTTCGTCGTCACCGATCCCAAGATGACCGATCTGGAACGCGGTCAGCTGCTGAACGAAGAGGAATACCTCAAGGCTCGCGCGGAACATCAGGGTCAGTTCGATGCCGCCATGGGTGCCGAGGCTGTTTACGACCTGCTGCGCTCGATTGATCTGCCGTCGGAGATGATCCGTCTGCGCGAAGAAATCGCCACGACCGGTTCGGAAACCAAACTGAAGCGCCTTACTAAGCGCATCAAGCTGATCGAAGCGTTTATCGAATCCGGCAACAAGCCGGAGTGGATGGTGCTGACCGTGCTGCCGGTGCTGCCGCCGGATCTGCGTCCGCTGGTTCCGCTTGACGGTGGCCGTTTCGCAACGTCGGATCTGAACGATCTGTACCGTCGCGTCATCAACCGTAATAACCGTCTGCGTCGCCTGCTTGAACTCAATGCGCCGGAAATCATCGTGCGCAACGAAAAGCGCATGCTGCAGGAATCCGTCGATGCCCTGATGGATAACGGCCGACGCGGTCGTGCCATCACCGGCACCAACAAGCGTCCGCTCAAGTCGCTGGCCGACATGATCAAGGGCAAGCAAGGCCGCTTCCGTCAGAACCTGCTCGGCAAACGCGTTGACTACTCGGGCCGTTCGGTCATCGTAGTCGGTC
Organism: Aquilutibacter rugosus; assembly: GCF_036541335.1. Classification (NCBI taxonomy): domain Bacteria; kingdom Pseudomonadati; phylum Pseudomonadota; class Gammaproteobacteria; order Lysobacterales; family Lysobacteraceae; genus Aquilutibacter; species Aquilutibacter rugosus. The sequence continues at coordinate 1,098,776 of NZ_JAZHBO010000001.1, forward strand.
CGTACCTCAAGCTGCATCAGTGCGGTCTACCCAAGAAGATGGCGCTGGAACTGTTCAAGCCCTTTATCTTTGCCAAGCTGCAGCAGCGTGATCTCGCTTCGACGATCAAGGCCGCCAAGAAGATGGTGGAACGCGAAGAGCCGGTGGTATGGGACATCCTCGAAGAGGTCATCCGTGAACACCCGGTGCTGCTGAACCGTGCGCCGACCCTTCACCGTCTGGGTATCCAGGCGTTCGAACCGGTCCTGATTGAAGGCAAGGCCATCCAGCTGCATCCGCTGGTGTGTACTGCATTCAACGCCGACTTCGACGGTGACCAGATGGCCGTTCACGTGCCGCTGTCGCTCGAGGCACAGCTCGAAGCCCGTGCGCTGATGATGGCATCGAACAACATCCTGTCGCCTGCTAACGGTGAGCCGATCATCGTGCCGTCGCAGGACGTGGTGCTGGGTCTGTACTACATGACCCGTGCGCTGGTGAACAAGAAGGGTGAGGGCATGGCCTTCGCCAATCTGTCCGAAGTCAAGCGTGCCTACGACAACCGCGCCGTTGAACTGCATGCGATGTGTAAGGTCCGTATCACCGAAACCGTCATTGACGAAAACGGTGAACGTTCCGAAAAGACCTCGGTGGTGGATACCACTGTCGGTCGCGCCTTGCTGCAGGAAATCCTGCCGAAGGGTCTGCCGTTCGAACTGGCTAACGTTGAACTGACCAAGAAGAACATCTCGCGTCTGATCAACTCGTGCTACCGCCGTCTGGGTCTGAAGGACACCGTGGTGTTTGCCGACCAGCTGATGTACACGGGCTTTGCCTATGCAACCCGCGCCGGCGTGTCCATCGGTATTGATGACATGATCATCCCGGACGAAAAGACCTCGATTCTGGCCGAAGCCGAAAGCGAAGTGCTGGACATCCAGGAACAGTATCAGGGCGGTCTGGTGACCAGCGGCGAACGCTACAACAAGGTCGTCGATATCTGGTCGCGTACCAACGAACGCATCGCCAAGGCGATGATGGAAACCATCGGTACTGAAAAGGTTGAGAACGCAGCAGGCGAAACCATCGACCAGAAGTCCATGAATTCCATTTACATCATGGCCGACTCGGGCGCCCGTGGTTCGCAGGCTCAGATCCGTCAGCTCGCCGGTATGCGCGGCCTGATGGCCAAGCCGGACGGTTCGATCATTGAAACGCCGATTACCGCGAACTTCCGCGAGGGTCTGAACGTTCTTCAGTACTTCATCTCGACCCACGGTGCCCGTAAGGGTCTGGCCGATACCGCGCTCAAGACGGCGAACTCGGGTTACCTGACCCGTCGTCTGGTGGACGTGGCACAGGACGTCGTGATCACGCAGGACGACTGCGGTACCGAACACGGTCTGACCATGACCCCGATCGTCGAAGGCGGTGACGTCGTCGAGCCGCTGCGCGATCGCGTGCTGGGCCGCGTTGTGGCCGAGGACGTGTTCCTGCCGGGCGATACGGTGGATCCGATTGTTACCCGCAACACGCTGCTCGACGAGCAGTGGGTGCAGGTCCTCGAAGACGCCGGTGTGCAGTCGATCAAGGTCCGTTCGACCATTTCGTGTGAAGCCGACTTTGGCGTCTGCGCACATTGCTACGGTCGTGATCTGGCCCGCGGCCATCTGGTCAACCATGGTGAAGCCGTCGGCGTCGTCGCCGCACAGTCCATCGGTGAACCGGGTACGCAGCTGACCATGCGGACCTTCCACATCGGTGGTGCCGCATCGCGTGCTGCTGCAATCGATAACATCACCATCAAGACGACCGGTAGCGTCAAGTTCAGCGAAAACTGCAAGTTCGTCGAACAGACCAAGGGCAACCTGGTTGCCGTGTCGCGCTCGGGCGAAGTCTCGGTGCTCGATGATCACGGCCGTGAACGCGAGCGTTACAAGATCGCTTACGGCGCCTCGCTGTCCGTCAAGGAAGGCGCTAAGGTCACTGCCGGTCAGACCATCGCGACCTGGGATCCGCATAACCACCCGATCGTTTCCGAAGTCGAAGGCTTCATCCGCTTCGTTGACTTTGTCGACGGCGTGACCGTGTCCGAGAAGGTCGATGACCTGACCGGTATGAGCTCGCGTGAAATCACCGATCCGAAGCGTCGTGGTTCGCAAGGCAAGGATCTGCGTCCGACCGTCCGCATCGTGGACAAGAAGGGCAACGATCTGAACATCCCGGGCACCGATCTGCCGGCTCAGTATCTGCTGCCGCCGAAGTCGGTCGTAAACCTGGCCGACGGCGCTCCGGTGAACGTGGGTGACGTGGTCGCCAAGATCCCGCAGGAAGCTTCGAAGACCCGCGACATCACCGGTGGTCTGCCGCGCGTTGCCGACCTGTTCGAAGCCCGTCGTCCGAAGGATGCGGCCATCCTGGCTGAAATCTCCGGCGTCGTCAGCTTCGGTAAGGACACCAAGGGTAAGCAGCGTCTGATCATCAAGCCTGCCGATGGTGAAGATTACGAAGAACTGATTCCGAAGTACCGCCAAGTCGTCGTGTTCGAAGGCGAACACGTGACCAAGGGCGACACTCTGGTGGACGGCGAACCCGCACCGCAGGACATCCTGCGTCTGCTCGGCGTCGAACCGCTGGCCGTGTACCTGACCAAGGAAATCCAGGACGTGTACCGTCTGCAGGGCGTGAAGATCAACGACAAGCACATCGAAGTGATTGTGCGTCAGATGCTGCGCAAGGTTGAAATCACCAATCAGGGCGAGTCCAAGTACTTTGCCGGTGAACAGCTTGAACGTCAGCGCGTTGTCGAAGAGAACGCCAAGCTAGTGTCCCGGAACGAAACCCCGGCCAAGTTCCTGCCGGTCCTGCTGGGTATCACTAAGGCCTCGCTGGCAACCGAATCGTTCATCTCGGCGGCATCGTTCCAGGAAACGACCCGCGTGCTGACCGAAGCGGCTGTCCGCGGCACCCGCGACACCCTGCGCGGCCTGAAGGAAAACGTCATCGTCGGCCGTCTGATTCCGGCCGGTACCGGCTTGGCGTATCACAAGGCCCGTCAGAAGACGACCACGCTGGGCTTCAGCGATGCCGACCTCGACGTACTGTCCGCTACCCCCGCCAGCGAAATTGTCGAAGAGATGATCGACCTCAACGACATGGCTGCAGTGGATGACAGCGATGCACCCGTCGCCGACACCGCCGAGATCATGATGATCGAGGAAGATGTCGCCGATAACGGCATCGACAGCATCATCGAAGAGTAATCCTCGAACTGTCCGTCAAAGAGAAGGCCACCGAATCCGGTGGCCTTTTTCTTTGGGCGAAAGGTACAATACTCAAACCGTACGAACCCGAATGGAAGTATGAACTACCGTGCCATCATGGGAGCGCTTGAGCGCCATTTTGAACCCGCCACCTTATTCAAGTGGGGCTTCAATCTGTCGCCCATGTTCCGCCGGACCACGGCCCGCATTACCGACGTGACGCCGGACCTGCACCGCGTCCACGTCGAGCTGCCTATCAGCTGGAAAAACCGGAACTATGTCGGGTCGATTTTCGGAGGCAGCCTGTTTTCTGCGGTGGATCCGATTCCCATGGTCCAACTGCTGCGCATCCTGGGCGATGACTATGTGGTCTGGGACAAGGAGGCCACGATCCGGTTCCGTCGGCCTGCCTATAATGACGTGGTCGCCAATTTCATTTACTCCGAGGCCGAATTGAGCGAAATTCGAGCGCAAGTGGCGGAGCAGGGTGAGATTCTGTGGGAAAAGGTGACCGATTTGACGGATCGGGACGGGCACACGGTCTATTCCAGGGTGACCAAAACCCTGTACGTGGCCACCCAGGACCACTACCGCGCCAAGCAGGCGATGCGCCGGGAACGTGCGCAGCCCTAGATTTTCTGATAGAATGTGGCCTCGCGGTGGATCCGAACGGATTTCGGGCCACCCCAGATCACCAAAAGCGGCTAAACGGACTTGCCGCGTGTTGGGACCAATGGATTGGCGGGATCGCCGTTTTCCCCTGTGTTTGGCTGCCTTCGGGTGTCCCGAGCACGGGAATAAGGACTAGCTTGCAGGCCCAAGAGGCCCGTCGCAGGCTGTCCTCTTTTTGCTTTTCAGTTTTTCGCTTTACCCTCGGAGCCTGATGTCTTTGCTGACAGCAGGATCCAAACAAACCTTCTTTTTTCTTTATCAGAGCACATAGGTAACCATGGCAACGATTAATCAGCTGGTCCGCAAGCCGCGTACCCCTGAAACCTACAAGAGCACTTCGCCGGCACTGGCGAACTGCCCGCAACGTCGCGGCGTCTGCACCCGCGTTTACACCACCACCCCCAAGAAGCCGAACTCGGCTATGCGTAAGGTGGCCAAGGTGCGTCTCACCAACGGTTACGAAGTCATTTCGTACATCGGTGGCGAAGGCCACAACCTGCAGGAACACAGCGTGGTCCTGATCCGCGGCGGCCGTGTCAAGGATCTGCCGGGTGTGCGTTACCACACCGTCCGCGGTTCGCTCGACGCCGCCGGTGTCGCTAAGCGTCGCCAACGCCGTTCCAAGTACGGCGCCAAGCGTCCGAAGGCCTAATACCTGCATTTCGCGCGCCGCCTGGCGCGGTGGCCCACCGGCCAGTGCAGGCAGCGCCTCTTGCAGGTTTCCCGTTTCATCAAATTCAAATAAAAGGTACGCAAAATGTCGCGTAAAGGTTCCGCCCCACAGCGTTCGATCCTGCCGGATCCCAAGCACGGTAGCGAGACGATCGCCCGTTTCATCAACATGGTCATGAAGTCCGGTAAGAAGTCGATCGCTGAAAAGATCGTCTACGGCGCTATGGACGTCATCGAAGCCAAGAACAGCAATGCTCTCGAACTGGTTGAAAAGGCGCTTGATAACGTCGCTCCGACCGTCGAAGTCAAGTCGCGTCGCGTCGGCGGTGCCACCTATCAGGTACCGGTCGAAGTGCGCGCGTCGCGTCGTATGGCTCTGGCCATGCGCTGGCTGATCGAATCGGCCCGCAAGCGCGGTGAAAATTCGATGCCGCGTAAGCTCGCTGCTGAACTGCTGGACGCCTCGGAAAACCGCGGCGGCGCCATCAAGAAGCGCGAAGAAACGCACCGTATGGCTGAGGCCAACAAGGCCTTCGCGCACTTCCGCTGGTAATCAGCGGTCGTTGCAAAACCTTCAATGCCGTCCTGCGCACCGTGCGCGGGGCGGCCTTGAAACCCAAACCCAATACAAACTGGAAGGTTCCCCGTGGCCCGTACCACACCAATTGAACGCTACCGTAACTTCGGCATCATGGCTCACATCGATGCCGGCAAGACCACCACGTCCGAGCGCATCCTGTTCTACACCGGCGTTAGCCACAAGATCGGTGAAGTGCACGAAGGTGCTGCCACCATGGACTGGATGGAACAGGAACAGGAACGCGGCATCACCATTACGTCTGCTGCGACGACTGCATTCTGGAAGGGCATGGACAAGTCCCTGCCGGAACACCGTCTGAACATCATTGACACCCCCGGCCACGTTGACTTCACCATCGAAGTCGAACGCTCGCTGCGCGTGCTCGACGGCGCCGTGTTCGTGCTGTGTGCCGTCGGCGGCGTGCAACCGCAGTCGGAAACCGTCTGGCGCCAGGCCAACAAGTACCAGGTGCCGCGTATGGCCTTCGTCAACAAGATGGACCGTACCGGTGCCAGCTTCTACAACGTTGTCGAACAGCTGAAGTCGCGTCTGGGCGCTTACGCCGTGCCGATGCAAGTGCCAATCGGCGCTGAAGACGGTTTCGAAGGCGTGGTCGATCTGCTGAAGATGAAGGCCATCGAATGGGACGTCGCTTCGCAAGGTACCAAATTCGAATACAAGGACATCCCGGCTGAACTGGTCGAGAAGGCCACCGAAGCCCGTAGCTTCATGGTTGAAGCTGCCGCTGAAGCCAGCGAAGAGCTGATGGACAAGTATCTGGAAACCGGCGACCTCGAAGAAGCCGAAATCATTTCCGGTCTGCGTCTGCGCACGCTGAACGTTGAAATCGTGCCGGTGTTCTGCGGTACCGCATTCAAGAACAAGGGCGTGCAAGCCATGCTCGACGGCGTGATCAACCTGCTGCCGTCGCCGGCTGACCGTCCGCCGGTGCAGGGCATCGACGACAACGAAAAAGAAGATTCGCGCAAGGCTTCGGATACCGAACCGTTCTCGGCTCTGGCATTCAAGATCATGACCGACCCGTTCGTGGGTTCGCTGACCTTCTTCCGCGTTTACTCGGGCGTGCTGAACAGCGGCGACCAGGTGTACAACCCGGTCAAGTCGCGTAAGGAACGTGTTGGCCGCATCCTGCAGATGCACGCGAACAACCGCGAAGAAATCAAGGAAGTTCGCGCCGGTGACATCGCTGCCGCCGTGGGCCTGAAGGACGTCACCACCGGTGACACCTTGTGTGCTCAGGACTCGATCATCACTCTGGAACGCATGACGTTCCCGGAACCGGTGATCTCGATGGCTGTCGAACCGAAGACCAAGTCCGACCAGGAAAAGATGGGTCTGGCTCTGGGCCGTCTGGCTCAGGAAGATCCTTCGTTCCGCGTCCGCACCGACGAAGAATCGGGTCAGACCATCATCGCCGGCATGGGCGAGCTGCACTTGGACATCATCGTCGACCGCATGAAGCGCGAGTTCAACGTTGAAGCCAACGTCGGCAAGCCGCAAGTTGCTTACCGCGAAACGATCCGCAAGGCCGTCAAGACCGAAGGCAAGTTCGTCCGTCAGTCGGGTGGTAAGGGTCAGTTCGGTCACGTTTGGCTCGAAATCGAACCGCAGGAACCGGGTGCCGGTTACGTGTTCGAGAACGCCATCGTTGGCGGTGTGGTTCCGAAGGAATACATCCCGGCCGTTGACAAGGGTATTCAGGAAGCCATGGCCAACGGTATTCTGGCCGGCTACCCGATCGTTGACATCAAGGTCAAGCTGTTCGACGGCTCGTACCACGAAGTCGACTCCTCGGAAATGGCGTTCAAGATCGCCGGTTCGATGGGCTTCAAGGATGGCTTCAACAAGGCCAGCCCGGTCCTGCTGGAACCGATCATGAAGGTCGAGATCGTTACCCCCGAAGATTACCTGGGTGACGTGATGGGCGACGTGTCACGTCGTCGCGGCATTCTGCAGGGTCAGGACGACAGCCCGTCGGGTAAGGTCATCAACGCGATGATCCCACTGGGTGAAATGTTCGGCTACGCCACGACGCTGCGCTCGATGTCGCAAGGCCGCGCCACCTTCACCATGGAATTCGACCATTACGCAGAAGCACCGGCCAACATCGCCGAATCCGCTCTGAAGAAGTAATGTCGAAGACTGAATGAGTAAAGGGGGCGCCGCAGATTGAAAAATACGCCGGCGTCCCCAAATCTCAGACAGTCAGAACATTTCCGGTTTTCCGATTTTTGATTTCACTTTTTAGGATTTAATACAATGGCAAAGGGTAAGTTTGAACGCACCAAGCCGCACGTTAACGTCGGCACCATCGGTCACGTTGACCACGGCAAGACCACGCTGACCGCCGCACTGACCAAGATCGGCGCCGAGCGTTTCGGTGGCG